>NZ_QORW01000019.1 GCF_003574735.1 Dongia deserti | reverse complement strand
CGGCACGTCGTGGTGCATCTGGCCGTCGCGGCCCTTGATCGAGATCGCCTTGGGCAGCTCCAGCATGTCCCAGATCTGCTTCACCCATGGGCCGGTGCCGATGATGACCTGGTCGCAGCCGATCTTGCCCTGGTCGGTGACGACGGTCTTGACCGCGCCCGAGGCGTCCTTCTCGAAGCCGGTCACCTTGACGCCGGTCAGGATGCGCACATCCTCGTTCTCCGCCTTGCGGGCGAGGCCGTAGATCGAGCGCGTGTTGTTGGCGTAGCCGCCCTTCTTCTCGTGCAGGACGGAGGTGATGCCCTTGGCCTGCCAGTCGGAGAAGATGCCCTGCATGTAGCTCATGCAGTCCGTCTCGCCCTCGATGAAGACCGACGGATAGCCGATCTCCTTCTGCTGCGCGTAGATGCTGGCCACATCGGCGTGCATCACCTCGGGGCTGATCTGCATGTAGCCGACCGGGTGATAGGAGAAGGCTTCGGGGTCGCTCTCCCAGACCGAGACGCTGTGCGCCATCAGGCGGCGCATGGCGGGCTGGAAGTAGTTGTTGCGCACCACCCCGCAGGCGATGCCGGAGGCGCCGGCCGCGATCGCGGTCTTGTCGACCACCAGGATGTCCTTGCCGCTGCCCTTCCCGCTCTTGCGGAGGTTCTCAGCCAGATGCCAGGCGGTCGAGAGGCCATGGATGCCGGCCCCGATGATTAAGTATTTGACGTGACTTGGGAGTGCCATGAAACAAGGTCCTTGCGCCGAGTGGAATACACTCGGTTTTACTGTCCGGCGATGGCGTCGATAGCAATTGGACGACCAGCCGTGGCTTGGCGCCGACCTTCAAACGTGGAGAACGCACCTCGAACAGAGATCGCCTAGCCCACGTTCTCATTCAGTCGATGAATTCGGACAGTCGGTCCGCCACCGGCGCGCGCAGCGCTTTCTCCAGGTAGACCTGGCCGAAGCGAAAGGGTGGTGCAGCGAATGGGCGCGTCGACACGAGAAATGGCGTCGCCAGCGCAGTCTTCAGGATGATCCGTCTCGCCAGCTGACTCATGGCTCACGACCCATCGAACACGCTAAGCACATCCGACAGGCTCGGCCGGGATGCCAGTCTTGGCGTGTCGACGATCGTGCCGATGCTGATGAAACCGAGCAGCGCCTCCCCAGGCCCGACGCCAAGGACGGCTCGAACATTCTCGGCGGCGCAACGGCTGCCACTCAGCATGATCGCCGTATCCAAGTCCATAAGCAGCCAGAAGAATCGATTGCATCGCAGCGCCCGCGCTCGCGATCTGTTCGATCTCGGGGATCTTCTCGATCCGCGGTTTCGGCGCGGCGATCAACGCCAGCAACACCGGCGGACGCACGGCCTTTTCGCGCTCACGCTCGAGTTCGATCGCAGTCGCATCTGGATAGCGCGCCAGCTTCGCGGCTACAAACACGTCAGCCAGCCGTCCTCGAGACTCAGGTGTGCATAGCACGAGGCGCCACGGGCGCAGCGCGCCATGGTCCGGCGCCGACAAAGCTGCGCTCAGCATCTCGCGGACTTCATTCTCCGTTGGTGCTGGCGGGCCTAGTCGCTTGACCGCGACGGATCGCCGCCGCTGCAGCCACGAGACATCGTGGCGACTTGCGGACGCGCCTTCCGCGGACAGCGCGGCCTGCTTCTGATCATCTGGAACCATGGGCGCCCTCCCAGCGCGCAATCGCCATCCTATCACCGTCACGCAACTTTCACAGTTGCAGGGCTTGACGGTTTTGTTGCAATCGATAATTCTCGAAATATGAAGTCAAAGCAAGCTCTCTCTGCCTTCGGCGCCCTGTCCCAGGAAACGCGCTTGGAGGTGTTCCGCCAATTGGTTCGTCTGGCGCCGGATTCTATTCCCGCCGGTGACCTGGCCCATGACCTGGATGTGCCGCCCAGCACCCTCTCCAGCCACCTCGCGATTCTGCAGCGGGCGGGGCTGGTCAAGTCCGAGCGGCAAAGTCGGACCATCCTCTATAGCGCGGATCTGGAAGGCGCTCGAGCGCTGGTCGAGTTCCTGGTCAAGGATTGCTGCCGCGGCCAGGCGGAGCGCTGCGATCAATTGCTCAAGGCAGTGCTGCCCAGTCGCTGCTCGTGAAACCTTGTTTGCCCCGGGAGGCAACCGATGACCGATCACGTCTACAACGTGCTGTTCCTTTGCACGGGCAATTCGGCGCGCAGCATTATTGCCGAATGCATTCTCAATCGCGAAGGCAAGGGCCGGTTCCGCGCCTTCAGTGCCGGCAGCCATCCCAAGGGTCAGGTCCATCCCTTCGCAATCGAGCTGCTGAAGAAGCTGAACCATCCGACGGCAGGATTGCGCTCCAAGAGCTGGGACGAGTTCGCCGGACCTGATGCGCCGCATCTGGATTTCGTGTTCACCGTCTGCGACAACGCCGCCAACGAGGTCTGTCCGATCTGGCCCGGCCAGCCCATGACCGCGCACTGGGGCGTGCCCGATCCCGCAGCGGCAGAGGGCACCGAGGCCGAGAAGCACTTCGCCTTTGCCGATGCCTACCGCATGCTTCTCAACCGCATCAGCATCTTTACCAGCCTGCCGATGCGGTCGCTGGACCGCCTCAGCCTGCAGAAGCAGCTGGACGAGATCGGCCGCTCCCTGCCCAAGTCGGCTTAGGCCATGTCGGCGTTCGAACGTTATCTGACCCTCTGGGTCGCGCTTTGCATCGTCCTTGGCATTGCCTTGGGCCACCTATTTCCTGCTCTCTTCCAGGCGATCGGGGGGCTGGAGATCGCGCAGGTCAACCTGCCGGTCGCGGCCCTCATTTGGCTGATGATCATCCCAATGTTAGTGAAGATCGATTTCGCGGCAATTCGCGAGGTCGGCCAACACTGGCGCGGCATCGGTGTGACTCTCTTCATCAACTGGGCGGTGAAGCCGTTCTCCATGGCTGCGCTGGGCTGGATCTTCATATCCTGGCTGTTTCGCCCGCTGCTCCCTGAAGACCAGATCAATTCCTACATCGCGGGCTTGATCCTGCTAGCGGCCGCACCTTGCACGGCCATGGTTTTCGTGTGGAGCAACCTCAGCGATGGTGAACCGCATTTCACCCTGAGCCAGGTCGCACTCAACGACGTGATCATGGTGTTCGCCTTCGCGCCCATTGTGGGGCTCCTGCTTGGGCTGTCGGCCATCACGGTGCCGTGGGAGACGCTGCTGCTGTCGGTCGTGCTCTATATCGTGGTGCCGGTCTGCATCGCGCAGGTCATGCGGCGGTCCGTCCTCGCCAGTGCCGGGCCCGCGGGCCTTCGGCGCCTGTTGGGGACGTTGCAACCATTGTCGCTGGTGGCGCTGCTGACGACGCTGGTCCTGCTGTTCGGCTTCCAGGGCGAGCAAATCATCCAGCAGCCGCTGGTGATCGCTCTGTTGGCCGTGCCGATCCTGATCCAGGTCTATTTCAATAGCGGCTTCGCCTACCTCTTGAATCGCTGGACGGGCGAAGCACATTGCGTCGCCGCGCCGTCCGCGCTGATCGGGGCAAGCAATTTCTTCGAGCTGGCCGTGGCGGCGGCAATCAGCCTGTTCGGCTTCTCGTCCGGCGCCGCGCTGGCGACCGTCGTGGGCGTCCTGATCGAGGTCCCAGTGATGCTATCGGTCGTTCGCATCGTCAATCGCACGCGCGGCTGGTACGAATCCGGGTCCGCGGTGCGCCAGCGTCCTGTCGAGCAGAAAGCCGGCTAAGGATCGCAATCATGGCGCGATCTCCAGCACCATGAAGGCCGAGATCGACTGGATTCCGCTACCCGTCGGCGCTGTCCGACCAACTGCCGTGTCCCCTATCGGCAGTCAGTCTGGCACGCCGAGTTGGCTGCGTCCGGTCTCGGATCAGAACGGAATGCCGCTCGGTTCGGCATGCGCACCATGGGCAATGTCTGAGCGTTCATGATCGCGTTTGACTCGACGATGCCGTTTAGATGCAGGAGGTACGCCGTGAGCGCGTAGACCTCGTCCGGCGAGAGGGATTGCGGCCTGTCCAGCGGCATCGCGCGGCGAACGTAATCGAACACGGTCGTTGCGTAGGGCCAATAGCTTCCGATGGTCTTCACAGGTTTCGCGGACTTCAAGGTGCCCTGTCCGCCAGCGAGGCGATCCATCGGTTGTCCTAGTCCTTCGGCGCCGTGACAGGCGACGCATTTCGTTTCGTAGATCGCTTTGCCCGCCTGAACCGACCCTTCGCCCGGGGGGAGCCCGGCACCGTCGATTCCCACATCGATGTTCCAGAGCTGCAGCTCGGCCTCGCTCACCCGCTGGCCGATGCCAAAGCCCTTGTCGTCCTGAGGCATTGCGCTTTGGCCAGCAGCAACGGAGATCGCGATGACAGCTGCTCCCGCGGTGAGCGGCCTACGCCTGAATGAGCGCATTGCTCACCTCACCATTTTCAGAGACACGCCAGGTGTGAATGGCGTTGAAGTGGTCCTCGGAGTTGGTCCCGCGCACCGCGATGAGCTGTTCGCGGGTAGGCTGCACGTAACCGGTCTCGTCGATCGCCCTACTCTGGAGCAGCGCCGCGGCCCCATCCCAGCGCCACGGAGATCGAAAGCGGGTCAGTGCCTTCGACAAGACGGGTTCATCGAGGCGAGCCCGATGCCAAGTGCGGCCCCCGTCTGTCGACACATCGACCGCGGTGACCCGGCCGCGACCTGACCAGGCAAGCCCCGAGATCTCGTGGAAACCATGGGCCCTCAGATGATGCCCACCCGACGGTCGCGTGATGACCGACTTGGCTTCCATGACGAAGGTGAACTGGCGAACGGTGCCATCGGGCATCAGATCGGTGTATTTCGATGTCTCATCACGGGTGTGCCAGGGCTGCGCGCCGAGCTCCAGGCGCCTCAGCCACTTGATGCTGAGGTTTCCTTCCCATCCCGGCACGAGCAGGCGGATCGGATAGCCCTGCTCGGGCCGGAGCATCTCGCCGTTCTGCGCGTATACGACCAGCGTGTCGTCCAGCGCCTTCTCGATCGGAATGCTGCGCGCCATCGCCGCAGCGTCCGCGCCCTCGGCGAGTATCCATCTCGCCTCCGGCCTTACCCCGGCCTCATCGAGAATGGTACCGAGTGGAATCCCGGTCCATTCGCAGCAGCTCAGCAGCCCATGGCTGAACTGCGCAGTCCTCGAGCGGGGCATCTGCACCACTTCCGTGTATCCGTTGCCCGCGCATTCGAGGAAATAGATCCGCGAAACGGCTGGCAGGCGCAAAAGGTCGTCCATGGTCAGCACCAACGGGCGTTCGACCAGACCATGAATGGCCAATCGGTGCTTCTTCGGATCGATATCCGGGATTCCAGCGTGATGGCGCTCGTAAACCAGCCCGTTCGGCGTGATGATTCCCGTCAGCCGATCCAGAGGGGTGAAGCTCCAGGCCGACAAATCTGTCGGTGTGTGCTCGGTCAGGCTGCGCACGACCGCGGACTCGAAGTGCGACGGCAGGCCGTAGGGAGCGCTGCCGGTGCCGCGGCCGGGCGTGGTCATCCAGTCCTGGAGTCCAATAACAGTGTTGGGCCCCGCCTCAGCCCACGCATCTCCACGCGCGGCAAAAGCCGCCACGCCTCCGGCTCCGAGTGCCGTGCGCAGCACCGCGCGGCGCCCGACCAGTCGCGGCTCCTTGCCATGGGCTTCGACCAGAAAGTTCTCCTCACGTATCACGTCATGCACCTCATCGCTGGCGTCGCTCCCGCCATAGACGATAGTGCCGCGTGAGGACACCGGCCCAATCGGGATTTTTTCGCTCTGTTATCGAAGGGCTCTATATGAGCGGCGAAACATGCCTCATGTGCTCAAGCGCAGCGCCGTTCCGGCTGCTCGAATTCACGGGCTGTTTCCGCAACGAGCCCTCTCAGCCAGCGATGGGCAGGATCCGTGTGCACGCGCTGGTGCCAGAGCGCGACTACGCTGAATTCCGGTACGGCGACAGGCGGCGCGAATGTGCGCAGACCGCTCATGCGCCCCCGCACGACCCGCTCGGGAACCACAGCGATGAGATCATCGGTTGCGAGTATTTCGGGAAGGATCAGGAATTCCGGAATCGAGAGCACGACCTGTCGCTTGCGGCCGAACTGCGCCAGCGCCTGATCCACTGGCTCTGTGAACTGACTTTCCGTGGGCGAGACCGCCACATGGGGAAACCGGCAGAACTGATCCAGCGTGATCCGCGCGCTTGCCAAGGGATGCCCCTTGCGGACGATGCATGTGTAATGCTCGTTGTAGAGCGGTCGCGATGTCAGGTCCCGAGACGGAATCTCGGACGTCGTGGCGATGCAGAGGTCAATAGCGCCGTTCTCGAATGGCATGGTGCCATGACAAAGCTCTGCGCTCCGCACTGCGAGCCGCACGTTCGGCGCTTCGCGGCGCAGTCGCCTAACGAGGGGCACGAGCAGCGCGGACTGGATGTAGTCGTTGGCGGAGATGGAAGCCGTAAATCTTGCCGTTGCGGGATTAAAGGATTCTCCTGCCACCAAGCCGTGGGCTTCGACCAGCCACTCCTTCAGTGAAGGCGCTAGGGCCTCTGAACGCGGTGTCGGCAACAGGCCTCGCTGCGCGCGGACGAACAGTGGGTCATCAAACAGGTCGCGCAGACGCGCCAGCATGGCGCTCACCGTCGGCTGCGTCAGCGCGAGGCGGTCGGCGGCTCGCGTGACACTCCGTTCCTCGAGCAGGACATCGAGGGCAACGAGCAGGTTGAGATCGATACGCTTGAGGTCTTTCATCTCGTTGGGGCGCCCGGTCAAACGATCAACACAGATGCGAAGCCACCTCCCGGCGTCCTGAAATTGGTGGCTTGCCCTTGATAGAGGCGTGCGGCGACGAGCAGGAGCTGGCCATCATAGGTGTAGAGGCGCACATCCATCTTACGCGAGGTGAGAGCGCCATCGAGATTGATCATGCGCTGGCCTGGTGGTGCGAAGGCTTGCGCCACGTATCCGCCACGCGCAATTTCGTGCCAGACCGACTTGGTCAGCTTGTTGCCGCGATAGACAGCCTTGCTTCCGTGGCCGGACGTCGGCTTGAAGAAAAGCCCATTCCGCTCTTCCCAAAGCTGCTCGGCATTTTCCGGCGTGACCATCCGCGTCCGCGGAATGCCTGCCAAGCGAGAGCGCAGTTCAGACGGCAGCCCGAAGGCCGTCATTGCGGCCGGTTTGGACAATAGAGTCAGGTTCCGTTTGTCGGCCAGCAAAGCGTGATTGTGCGGGTTGGGCGTTACCACCACCGCGCCGTCTCGATAGGCTTTCTTGAGTGCGGCATGGTGGGGCTGCTCCAGCGCGAAATCGACCAGCCGATTGTAGACAAGGTCGATCTCGGCCTCATCCACTGTCAGCCTGCCGTTCGCGTATCTCAGATCGGCTGCGTCCGCGATGAGCACCTCGATACCATGCTTCTGGAATATCTGCCTTGCGAGGACAAATTCCGGATACAGGTACTGCTCAGCAGGTCGATCGTCGACGATCGCGATGCGACGCGGGGAGCCGCCCTCACGCTGCCGCACCCACTCCCGCCGGAACATGTCGATCACGTTGACTTCGAAATCATCGACTTGTGCCTGACGGAACGACTGCTCCAGCTCGGTGCAGCAGGCCTTTTGAGCGCGTGCGAGCATCGCGTTGAGGAAGGCGCCACCCGCGTTGGTATTGATCTCGATCAGCTTCGCCCCGGTCTCGTCGAGATGGAAGTCGTAGCCCATGAAGGCACCAGCCGGTCCATGGTCTTTTTGCGCGATCTCAGGAGCCCAGAAGAGTGCCGCCTTGCGATAGCCTTCCAAGCGCGATGCCGCCTCGATCGCCTTGACGATCTCATGCATCTCCTCAACGGCCGACCGAGGCAGGAAGACAGGCGTGTTGGAGAAAAGATGCTGCCTGGCGTCGACAAAGCCCGTGGCAAAGTCCTGCCCGGTAGTCTCGCGTTCCAAGCTGCCATGAAGAACCTCTCTGTCAAGCGTGATGCAGAAACAGTCCCGGTTCAGGGCGTTCGCGTCGTATTGTCCGCATGTCGGGTTCATCATGTCCTCCAACTGAGCGCTCATGCCAGCGCGCCATAGGCGAACCCACTGGCGATCGCGCCGATCAGCGCGAAGCCAAGATAGGCGCCGAACACGCGCGGCCGCGCGAGCGCATAGACCGCGATCGCAGCCGGAAGGCTCGTGACGCCGCCAGCGACGAGGAACGCCATGCCAGCGCCAACCGCCATGCCCTGATCCATCAGTCCCGATACCAGCGGCAGAGCCGCGTAGCCGTTGAGATATGCGAAGGTCCCGATCAGCGAAGCCCCGATCACCGGCCACGGCCCCTCGCCTCCCGCCACGTTGGCCACCAGGTCGCCGGGCACATAGGCAAGCATCAGGCTCTCGAGCAAGAAGGCGAGCGTCAGCCACTTGCCGAGGAACAGCAGGTTGTCGCGTGCGCCCTTGGCGAAGCCTTCCCGCCGCGCCGCCTCCGACCAGAACCGCCAGACGATGGCCTTTGGATTGCGGATCTTGGAGCCGCCACAGCCGCCGTTGCCGACGCCGTCGCGAACGATTGGCTCGCCGAGCAGGCCGATATGCTGAAGCCCGAGGGTTCCGAAGCCGCCCAGGAGCCCGATGCCAATGGCGGCCGCTGTCTTACCGACTGCGAAGGCCGTGCCCAGGGTCGCGGCGGTGATCACGAACATAGACGGGTCCATGATCGGCGAGGCGAGCCAGAACGCCATGACGGGCGCGAGCGGAACGCCCATCGCCAGGAGCGCGGCAATCAGCGGGATGACACCGCAGGAGCAGAACGGCGACAGCGCGCCCATGAGCGACGCAAAGATCACCATCGGGACGGCATGACCTCTGAACGCACGGGCGATCAGATTGTCGGTGCCGCTCGCCTTGGCGTAAGCAGCGATCGCAACGGAGACCAGCAGGAAGGGAAGCACCTTCCAAAGGGATTCGGCCGTGAAGGCCGCAGATGTCGTGGCCTGGTCGGGCGCCACAACCAGCAGCGCCGCGAAAATGAGCGCCACCGTCAACCAAGCAATATCGAGACGGCGCAGCAATGTGATCGACTGTGCGATAGGCCTTGCTCCCGGGCGTCCCAGGTTGGCCGTTGTCATCGAGCTTTGCTCCGTCATGATTCCAAATCCCTAGAAAAGTCGTTCTTTCACGGCAAAAAAACTCACGCGACTCCAGCGGCTGCATCGGAATCCAGATCTTCGAAGCCCACGCAGCACGACTCTGTGAGATAGGCCGCCGCCCCTCGAATGATGCGGAACTCGGCGGTGCAGATCACCTCGCGCCCGCGCTTCTCCTGGATCACCAGACCAGCACGGACCAGCGCAGCCAGATGATGGGCGAGCGTCGAAGCGGGCATATCCATGCGCCGCCCGATCTCTCCCACGGTCATTCCGCTGCCGCCAGCGCGCACCAGGAGCCGCAGCAGGCGTAGACGCGCGCGGTTTCCGAGAGCGGCAAAGCCTTCAGCAGCTTCGGCTTCGGTCAGTTTCTTGGGCAAGACGGGCACAAACGGTCTCCCTTAGTCGAAAAAAAACACTATATAACTAGAAATATCGTTATGTCAAGCATCGTCGCCATGCGCCTTGGTCACATCGCCAGCCGTCCGTGAATATGCCGAGCCTGAAACAGAGCACTACCAACGGCGATCTTGTTAACTCCAGAACAGCCAAGGGTGCCAACACCATGACGCACACTACCTTCTCGTTCATTCCGCGCGCTGCGCGCGCCGTGAAGCCTCGCACGCGCGGCCTTACGGAGATCCGCGGCCCTTACTACAGCGTCTACGGCCCACGTCGCCTCGCCGACGTTCTCGACACCATGGGCGCCTGGATCGACGGCTTCAAATATGCAGGCGGTTCATTCGCGTTGATGCCCCCGGCGACCGTGAAAGCCATGAACGACATAGCGCATCAGCGCGAGGTCTATGTCTCGACCGGCGGCTGGATTGAGAATGTCCTGCGGTTTGGCCCTGACGCCGTGGACGCCTATCTGACGGAGGCGAAGGAGCTGGGCTTCGACCTCGTCGAGATTTCCACCGGCTTCGTCAGCATATCGTCGGACAGCCTGGTGCGCCTGGTCAGACGCGTGAAACAGGCGGGTCTCAAGGCCAAGCCGGAGCTGGGTATCCAGCACGGTGCCGGCGGCGGCAGCTCGGCCGGTGAACTGCAGGCAGAGGGGACACGAAGCGTGACCTGGCTGATCGAGCAGGCCGAGCGAACCCTCGAGGCCGGCGCGGACATGATCATGATCGAGAGCGAGGGCATTACCGAGAATGTCGACACATGGCGCACCGACGTGGTGGCTTCGGTCATCAGCGCACTGGGTTTGGAGAGGACAATGTTCGAGTCGGCCGATCCAGCGGTCTTCGAATGGTATGTGAGGAACTACGGGAATGACGTGAATCTGTTCGTCGACCATAGCCAGGTCGTGTAACTCGAAGCGCTCCGCTCAGGAATCTGGGGCACCGCGCGCACTTGGGGTCGTATTCAGAGCTTCAGAGAGTGAGGTATAGGCAGCCGTGCGACCTCAGGCGATGGTCGCATGGCGCATGGCATCGATGAGCGCTACCTTAGCCTCGAAGCCGATCCCGGGCACATCGGGCAACCGCACGCGGCCGCCTTCGACGGCAATGCCGTCCGCGAACCCGCCGAACGGTGCAAACAGGTCTGGATACGATTCATTCCCGCCGAGCTTCAGACCCGCGGCGATGTTCAAGGACAGCTGATGCCCGCCATGCGGAATGCAGTTGCGGCTCGAGAACCCGTGATCCGGCAGCAACGCAAGCGTGCGCAGATACTCGACCAGCCCGTACGACAGCGCGCAATCGAACTGCAGCCAGTCGCGATCCGGCCGCATGCCGCCATACCGCAGGAGATTGCGCGCATCCTGGTGCGAGAACAGGTTCTCGCCCGTCGCGATCGGCGCATCGTAGTGCTTGGCGAGCTCCGCCTGCAGCGCGTAGTCGAGCGGATCGCCTGCCTCTTCGTACCAGAACAGGTCGTACGGGCGTAGCGCCTTGGCGTATTCGATCGCCGTCTTCAGATCGAACCGGCCGTTCGCATCAACCGCGAGCGACTTGCCCTCACCCACCACTTGGAGCACCGCCTCGATGCGCCGCAGATCCTCGCCGAGGTCCGCGCCGCCGATCTTCATCTTGACCACGCTGTAGCCAAGATCGAGGTAACGGCGCATTTCGTCCTGCAGCGCGCGATGATCCTTCCCCGGATAGTAGTAGCCGCCGGCGGCATAGACGAAGACATCGCGATCTGGCTTGCCATCGCTATAGTGCTCCGCGAGATAGCGATAGAGCGGCTTGCCCCCGATCTTCGCGACGGCGTCCCACACCGCCATGTCGACCACGCCGATGGCAACCGAGCGCTCGCCGTGGCCGCCCGGCTTCTCGTTGGTCATCATGATGCGCCAGATTTTAGCCGGGTCCAGATTGTCTCCGCTCTCAATCACGATGTCCTGCGGCTTGGCTTCAAGCAGGCGCGGCAGGAAGCGCTCGCGCAGCAGCCCGCTCGCGGCGTAGCGGCCGTTGGAATTGAAGCCGTAACCGATCACAGGCTTGCCGTCGCGGATCACGTCGGTCTCGAGCGCGACGACGCTGACGGTCATCTTGCTGAAATCGATATAGGCGTTGCGGATGTCCGATGCGATCGGCAGCACCGCCTCGCGAATCTTGACGATCTTCATGACCAACGCCCCGTTCAAACAAGCCGCGACGCGCGTGTCGCGCTGCCTCGGTGTAACTGCCTCCAAGCGTGCGATCAACCTCTTCTGCAGGCTTCCAACGGTGGAGCCGGCGTAGGTCTCGAGGATCTCTGGGTGCCGCCAAAGGACTGAGTACAGTTGGCGCAGATACCTCTGGACCGCGCTTAGCTCTGCGCTGACCTATGCATGCTTGGCATTCCAACCATGATGGGCAGGGCCATGTCCTTGGCCCACTGCGAGATGGTCGGCCGCCTCAAGTGCGCCGATGAGATAGGCCTTGGCATCCGCCACGGCTACAGCCAGGTTCGCTCCCTGTGCCAGGCGGGCTGCAATCGCTGAGGACAGCGTGCATCCCGTGCCATGCGTGTGACGCGTCGCGATCCGTGGCCCGGTCAACACGCGCTCGGTCGTGCCATCCCACAGAAGGTCATCGCAGCTTGGCGAAGCCAGATGACCGCCCTTGACCAGAACGGCGGACGCACCAAGCCGACGCAATGCGCGCGCGGCCTCACCCATCGTAGCCAGATCCCGCGGCCCGGGCGCACCAAGCAGCAATCCGGCTTCGGGCAGGTTCGGCGTGACGAGGGTGGCGATCGGCAACAGGCACTCGCGGACCGCCGCTATCGCCTCAGGCGCCAGCAGCGTGTCGCCGCTGGTCGCCACCATCACGGGGTCAAGCACGATGGAGCGCGGCCGATGCCGCCGTAGTGCAGCCGCAACGGCGTTGGTGATCTCGGCAGTCGCCAGCATGCCGATCTTCACGGCATCGACGCGGATGTCGGCGAAGATCGCGTCGATCTGCTGCGCGACGAAGTCTGCGGGGGGCACGTGGACACCCTGGACGCCACGCGTGTTTTGCGCGGTCAGCGCCGTGATCGCCGCCATGCCATAGCAGCCGAGCGCGGCAAAGGTCTTGAGATCCGCCTGGATACCGGCGCCGCCGCTGGGATCCGAGCCGGCGATCGACAGGACGTTGCTGATCATGACGCCGCCTGCTGCTCGGCACGCGCGATGATTCCACGCAGGCGACGCGCGGCAGCCGTCGGGTCGACAGCACAGCAGAGGTTCGACGCAACCGCCAAGCCGGCTGCACCCGCGCGCACGATGTCGGCCGCGTTTGCCTCGGTGATGCCGCCGATCGCGACCGCAGGCAGAGCGGGAAACAGCCGGCGCACGGCTTGGAAGCCCGCAGTCCCGATCGCCGGCCCGGCATCGCCTTTGGTCCGGGTGCCGGCGATCGGTCCGATGCTCACATAGTCGAGCAGGGTCGCGTCGACCCCGACGGCCTCTTCCGGCGTGCCGACCGACAGCCCGATCAGGGCGTCCTCGCCCAGAATGCGCCGCGCATGGACCGCCGGCAGATCGTCCTGGCCGAGATGAACCCCGTTGGCGCCGATTGCCGCAGCGACCGCCACGTCGTCGTTGATGATCAGCGGGATGTCGTGCGGCGCGAGCGTGGCCCTGGTTTCCGCACCAAGAGCGCAAAGCGCGCGTGCAGAGATATCCTTGCCCCGCAGCTGGACCAGCGAGACGCCACCGGCGATCGCCGATGCGATCAGCCGCTGCGGCGGTTGCGATCCGATCAAGGCCAGGTCGAGGATCAGATAGAGCGTGGGATCGAAGCTTCGTTTCATCGTCGCATTGCCTTCAGGAAAGCGTGCACCACAGAGGCCGGATCGCCGGCGCGCATGACGGCGCCCATGGCGGCTACCCCCGCCGCCCCGGCGTCCAGGCAGTCGGCCGCTCGCTGCGGAAGGATGCCGCCTAGCGCGATGACGGGGACAGGCATCGAGCGGGCGATGGCGTGCAGCCCAGGGAGGCCAAGAGGCCGGTGTGACAAGGCCTTGCTTTCTGTTTCGAACACCGGCGCCACAACCAGGTAGTCCGCGCCGATCTGCACCGCCGCTTCGGCTTCGCCGCTGTTGTGCACCGAAGCACCCAACAGCAGATCGGTTGCATCGATCTCGTACCGCAAGCCATCCGATGGCAGATGCAGGTTCAGTGCACCGATCGCCTCGGCGGTCGTACGATCCGAATTGACGCCGAGCAGCGCCCCATGGCGATCGGCGTCTGCCTTGATCTGCCTCGCGAGATCAAGACGCGCGGATGATGCCATGTCCTTCTCGCGCAGCAGGATCCACTTCGCACCGCCATCGAGCGCCCGCGCGATGGTCGCGACCGGATCCGCGCTCATGTGCCGATTGGTGATGACCATCAGGGTCGGCGTCGGCAGCGGCGGCTTCATGTGCCGATCAATCCCGCTTCAGGACTGGAGGCCTCCGCGTGATGCAGCTGCGGAATCCGCCCGGCGCGCCAGGCGAGGCGGCCGGCTTCCACCGCGCGCCGCATCGCGTCCGCCATCAGAACAGGTCGGCGCGCCTTGGCGATGGCGGAGTTCACCAGCACCGCATCGCAGCCGAGCTCAAGCGCGATCGCCGCATCGGAGGCCGTGCCGATCCCCGCATCGACGACGACGGGCACTTCGATCCGATCGCGGATAATCGCAAGGTTGTAGCGGTTGATCAGTCCCATGCCGGACCCGATGGGCGCCGCCAGCGGCATCACCGCCGCGCAGCCGAGATCCGCCAGCTTGCGGCAGGTGATCGGATCGTCATTGCAATAAGGCAGCACGACAAAGCCGGCCTGCACCAGCTCGCCTGCCGCTGCCAGCAGCTCCGGGACATCGGGATAGAGCGTGTGACGATCGCCGATGACCTCGAGCTTGATCCAGTTGGTGCCGAGCGCCTCGCGGGCGAGCTGCGCCGTCAGCACCGCATCGCGCGCCGTGTAGCAGCCGGCGGTGTTCGGGAGCAGCCGGCCTCTTGCACCGAGGACAGCGGCCGTTTCCTCGTGTTGACCGCTGAGATTGATGCGCCGGATCGCGACGGTCACGATCTCCGCCCCGCTGGCATCAAGCGCGTCGAGCATGACCTGCTGGTTGGGGAAGCCCGCCGAGCCCATCAGCAGCCGCGACGCGAAGCGCTCCCCGCCGAGATTGAAAGGATCGTCCATCGTCAGCCTCCTTTCATCGGTTGCACGATCTCGACCCGGTCTCCGGCCGCCAGTCGCACACTTGCCCACTCGCTGCGCGGCATGACCAGATTGTTGACCGCGACAGCGACAAAGCGCTGCCGCTCGTCGACGCCCCGATCCGCCAGCAACTGCGCGAGGCTGGTGGTCTCGACAGTCATTTCAGCGCCATTCAGGATGATCGCGATGCTGGTCATGCGACGCGCTCCATGCTGCCACGTGCCGCGAACCGGGCCGCCGAGAATGGCTGCAGCGCTGGGGGCACGGTCCCGTGCAGCACGTACTCCGCGATCCCGGCCGCGGTGATCGGGGTCAACAGGATTCCGTGGCGGTAGTGGCCGGTGGCGTAGATGAGGCCGGGCAAGGGAGAAGGACCCAGAATCGGCGCATCGTCTCGGCTGGCCGGGCGAAAGCCGCTCCACCTTTCCTCGATCGGCAGCTCGTCGATGTCGGGCAGCAGCGCGCGCGCCTCTTCCAGCAGCTGGAACAATCCGCCTGCAGTCAACCGATCATCGAACCCGCGTTCCTCGACCGTCGCGCCGATCAGCAGGCGGCCGTCGCGCCGCGGCACGAGGTAGCGGCCATTGCGCCAAAGGATGAGCTCGGTAAGCGATGAACTCATGCGCACCGACAGCATCTGGCCCTTGACCGGCCGCACCGGCGGGCGATATTGCGCCGGCAGCGCTTCGTTGGCACCAGACCAGGCGCCTGCGGCAAGGATCACAAGCTCCGCCGCATAGCGGCGACCGCCGGCAATGACGCCCGTCACCTTTCCGCCGGCGAGATCCAGCGCAGTGACTTCGGTATGTTCCTGCAGCCAGCCACCATCGGTCACGAAGGCCGTGCGCAGCGCAGCCATCAGCTTCCTGTTGTCGACCTGGTGATCGGTCGGCGAGACCAAGGCGGCTTTCACATTGGGCGAAAGATGAGGCGACAGCGAGCGCGCCTCTGTCCCGCCGAGCCATCTCGCCTCCAGCTGCAGCCGGGCGAGAAAGTCCTGCAGGAACCGCAGCCGCTCGACTTCGTCGCGATCCAAGGCGACATGCAAGCCGCCGCATTGCCAATAGTCGATCAGCGTGCCGGTTCTCGCCGTGAGCTCCACGGCAAAGGCGGGCCACATCGCGTGACCGGCAAGCGCAAGCTGAATCAGCGCGTCCTCCTCCGGCTCCGCCTCGCTGACCGGTGCCAGCATCCCTGCCGCGGCCTCGCTGGCCGCGCTGCCTGCGCGCCCACGGTCGAACACGGTCACAGCGAGATCGGCGCTTGCCAGCCGCCAGCCGATCGCTAGCCCGATCGCGCCACCACCGATGATCGCGATCATGGCGCTTGCACCTCCTCCGGCCGGTAGATCTCGCCGCCACCGGTCCGGAAGCGCTCGGCCATGTCGCTCATGCCGCGTTCGACCTCGCTTGCGTTCCGCAACTCGTGGCTCAGCTTCATGGAGCAGAATTTCGGGCCGCACATGGAGCAGAAATGCGCAAGCTTCGCGCCTTCCGCCGGCAGTGTTTCGTCGTGGAAGGCCTGGGCTGTCTCCGGGTCCAATGCCAGCTTGAACTGGTCGGCCCAGCGGAACTCGAACCGTGCTCGCGACAAGGCGTCGTCCCACGCCTGCGCGCCCGGATGGCCCTTGGCAAGATCGGCGGCGTGGGCGGCGATCTTGTAGGCGATCACGCCTTGCTTGACGTCGTCCCGGTCGGGCAGGCCCAGATGCTCCTTCGGTGTCACGTAGCAGAGCATGGCGCAGCCAAACCAGCCGATCATCGCCGCTCCAATCGCGCTGGTGATGTGGTCGTAGCCCGGCGCAATGTCTGTGGTGAGCGGGCCCAAGGTGTAGAACGGCGCCTCCGCGCAGATCTCGCTCTGCAGGTCCATGTTCTCCTTGATCTTGTGCATCGGGATGTGGCCGGGGCCTTCGATCATCACCTGGACGTCATGATCATAGGCGATGCGGCGCAGCTCGCCTGCCGTGCGCAGCTCGGCGAACTGCGCGGCGTCATTGGCGTCCGCAATCGAGCCAGGCCGCAGACCGTCTCCGAGAGAGATCGAGATGTCGTAGGCGCGGCAGATCTCGCAGATCTCCGCAAAGCGCTCGTAGAGGAAGTTCTCGCGGTGATGCGCCAGGCACCATTTGGCCAGGATGGCGCCGCCACGCGAGACGATGCCCGTGACCCGCCCAATCGTCAGCGGGATATAGGCCAACCGCACGCCGGCGTGGATCGTGAAATAATCGACGCCTTGTTCCGCCTGCTCGATCAGCGTGTCGCGATAGACCTCCCAGGTGAGATCCTCGGCCTTGCCGCCGACCTTCTCCAGCGCCTGGTAGATGGGAACCGTGCCGAGTGGCACCGGGCAATTGCGGATAATCCAGTCGCGAATGTTGTGGATGTCCCTGCCCGTGGAGAGATCCATCACCGTATCGGCACCCCAGCGCGTCGCCCACACCATCTTCTCCACCTCCTCGATGGCGGAGGACGCAACTGCGGAATTGCCGATATTGGCGTTCACCTTGACCAGGAAATTGCGGCCGATCGCCATCGGCTCGCTTTCCGGATGATTGACGTTGGCCGGCAGGATCGCCCGCCCGCGCGCGATCTCGTTGCGCACGAATTCCGGTGTGACGGCACCGTTCCCGGTAGCCCCGCAGTTTTCGCGCAGCGCCACATACTCCATTTCCGGCGTGACGATGCCGCGCTTGGCGTAGGCGAGCTGCGTGACGGCATGGCCGCGAAGCGCGCGCCGCGGCACATGCGGTGCGGGACAAGGCGGAACAGCAGCCTCGCCATCGATCCGGCCATTGTCCAGCGGATGGATCGGCCGTCCTTCATAAACTTCGGCATCGCCGCGGGATTCGATCCAGCTAAGCCGTCGCCGTGCCAATCCGCGCGCCAGATCGATGCGCGCGCCAGAGTCGGTGTAGGAGCCCGATGTGTCATAGAGCATCAGCGCCTGCTGCTGCGCATCGTGCGGCAGGTCGACGCTGCGCATGGCGACGTCGTGCGCGCCCGCATAAACCTTGCGCGAACCGGGAATGGCGCCAGTGGTGACGGCGGCAGCGGCAGTGGTGGCAGAGGAAGCTTCGGGTAGGCGCATGCGGATCTCCGTCCTTCGAGTTTCGGAGACCCGGGATTGACCAAAGCGAAAGGGGAAATAAAGCGGCTGGAGTCCGCGCATTAACTTCCTTCCCTACGCCGGCATGACCCGGATCAGGTTCGAAGGGTCCTGACGTCGCCGATTTTCATCGACCAGCCAGTCTCAGCCCCTTGCCGGGGCACCCCTAGGAAACTGCATTACTGATAACGCTGACCGGTCGGCCAGGTCAAGCCGGTTGAACGCGATCCAGAGCAAAGTTCAACGCGGCCGCTGTTCGCAACCACAGGAGGCCACAATCGCAGTGCGGGATCCTTGGAACAGTCGTGGGGGCTCCGTCATTGTTTCCAGAGCGCAACGCAAAACCATATTTTGCAATCTATGCTTGGTCTCACCGGCCCGCTGGCAGGGCACATGGCTGTCCACATTGTTGCGATGAATGTCGTGGCGCCCCTCGCCCTCGTGGCATGCAGATGTCTTCTGCCTGCACACACCGGTGCGTCAGCTCGCCAGCAGATTGGACCAGCAACCGTCCTTCAGCTTGTCGTGCTCTGGGGATGGCATTTGCCGCCTGCGGTTCAATTCGCTCTTGCGTCCAGTGTTGGATTCATGGCGATGCAGTCATCACTCCTGCTCGCGGCTCTGTTGTTTTGGTACTCCGTGATATTCGCGGAAGCTCGTTGGTACTCGCTCCTCGCGCTACTCACCACGGGCAAGCTCTTCTGCCTGCTTGGCGCTCTGCTCACCTTCGCGCCCCGTCCGATATATCCGCAGTTGCGCGAACTATACGCGCAGGCCGGACATTTTCCGGTAGAGACTGCACTGTCGGATCAGCAGCTTGCCGGCCTTTTGATGCTCGTCGCATGTCCCCTGATCTATGTGCTCGCCAGTGTAGTTCTCGCGGCGCGCTGGCTTCTGGAGTGGAGCGATCACAGCTCGCCGCTTCCAAGCGACAAGGCTTGGCAATGATCGGCGTCTTCGTTCGACGCTGGAAGCTTATTGGCCTGGTCGCGCTTGGGACGGTCGCTCTCTTGATATTCCTTGCCGCCATTTTCATGGCTTCCGGCGTCTATAACGTAGCGGCATCGGAGCGCCACTTCCTGGTCACGAACAAGCTCCTCGCCTTCACCCTGCAGCGATCAATCGAAACGCATAGCATGTTCGTCGAAGTGCCAAAGCAGAACGAAGAAGATCTGGTGCCTCTGGGGGCCAATCACTTCAGTTCGGCTTGTGCACTGTGCCACGGCAGCCCTACGGAACGGCGGAATGCCGTCGTTCTGAGAATGCTTCCCACACCGCCACCGCTGAAAGAAGCCGCGACGAAGTGGACCCCGGCGCAACTCTTCTGGATCGTGAAGCACGGGCTCAAATATACCGGCATGCCGGCCTGGCCCGGCGCGCAACGGGACGACGAGGTCTGGGCCGTCGTGGCCTTTCTGAGGCGCCTGCCCGATATGGATCGAGCTGAGTATCGACGCTTGGTTCGTGCAGAGCCGCGCACTGAGAGCGAGGAGCGTTCGCCGCTCGTCTTTGAGCAGAAGGAAGAGCTCCCGCATTTCTGCTCGCGCTGCCACGGTACCGCCAGCACACTACCGGCAAGCCGGCGAGTGCCGGCGCTGCATGGCCAGTCCGCAGGCTATTTGAAGCGCGCGCTTGAAGAATACAGGAACGGCACGCGATCGAGCGGATTCATGGAGCCGGTCGCTACGAACCTGACCGCGGCGCAAATCGACTCTTTGTCCAATGAGTATGCCGAACGTGATCCGATCCACACCGCTCCCGTGCCAAAGGATTCACGCTCGCTGAAGCGCGGCCGTGCCATCGCCGAGATCGGCATTCGTGAAAGCGGTATCCCGCCGTGCCTCGCCTGTCACTCGGGACGCGCATCAAAGCAATTTCCGATCCTTCGTGGCCTCTCGGCGGACTACATGATGGGCCAATTATCTCTGTGGCGCCGAGGCCTGCGGGACGAGACGGCATACGGCGCAATCATGGCTGTCATTGCCAACCGCCTGAACCAACAGCAGATTCGCGACGTCACGGCATACCTGGAATCTCTTCAGAACAAGCACTCGGCCGATCGGCCGAGCGCGGGTAGAGGCGGCGAATGAGCCATTCACGGCCCACCACGCCTATGGTGCCTTCTCTTCTAGGTCTGGCGCTCGGTGGCTGCGAGGGTGTGCAGTCGGCCCTCTCAGCGAGCGGCGATGAGGCACATGACATCCGGCTTCTGCTCTGGATCGCCGGGGCCGTGTGCGCAGCCACCCTGGTGCTCGTGCTCGTTTTTGGAATATTGGCGTTCAACGGTTCGGCGCGCGTGCGGGCCTGGATCGCACGAGATCAGCTCATAGTCTCTGGCGGGCTCGTGCTGCCGGTCGTCGTTCTGAGCGGCCTCCTTGCGTACGCATTGCTTGTTCTGCAGGCGGGCGCCGCCCGCAGCGCATTCGCTGGGGAGCCGAGCGTGACGATCATCGGAAAGCGCTGGTGGTGGAAGGTCATCTACCGCGATTCAGAGGGACGTGAGGTGGTGAGCGCCAATGAGCTGCGGCTGCCGCTCGGCCAGCCTATCTCCCTCCGCCTTATCACCGACGATGTCATCCACAGCTTCTGGGCGCCAAAGCTCGCTGGCAAACTGGACATGATTCCGGGCCGCACGAACGTGCTGACCGTCCAGTCGAACGAAGTCGGTGTCAGTCGTGGTCAATGCGCGGAATATTGCGGCGGCGCGCATGCCCTGATGGCCTTCTATGTGGTGACACTTCCGGAAGAGGAATATCAAGCCTGGCTAGCGCGCGAGGCATCGAAGGCGCTGCCGCCGGCGACCGAGGCTGAAAAGCGCGGCCACGCAGTCTTCGTGGAGAGCGGATGCGGTGCCTGCCACACGATCAGGGGCACGGAGGCGCGCGGCACGATTGGTCCGGATCTCACGCATGTCGGGTCGCGCATGTCGCTCGCCGCCGCCACCTTGCCGAACGACGCCAATTCGTTTGCGCGCTGGATCACCGACAATCAGCATATCAAGCCGGAAAATCTGATGCCGCCCTTCCGGCATTTCAAGGCAGGGGAGCTCGACACGCTTGCCAATTACCTCGACAGCCTGAAGTGACGCCATGGCTTCCCTGTCCGAACTGGGCCTGCCCCTGACCATCATCATCTTTGCGCTTTCCGCTATCACTGTATGGATCGCCGGCACCCGGCTATCTGAATATGCCGACACGATCAAAAACGCCACTGGCATCGGGCAGGCCATCGTCGGAATCATTCTGCTCGCGGGCGTCACATCCCTGCCAGAGATCGGAGTCACGGCAACCGCTTCACTAGCCGGTGAGGCAGAGCTGGCGGCCAACAACCTGTTCGGCAGTATTGCGCTGCAGGTGTCCCTGCTTGCCGCTGTTGACGCAGCGATCGGTCGAAACGCGCTCACCTCCGTGATCCCCGACCCCACAATTATTCTGGAGGGTGCTTTGAACATCGCGCTTCTCGCAGCCATTGCGGCAGCCATCATTGTTGGCGACCGAGCGGTCTTCGGCATAGGCCTGTGGGCCTGGGGCAGCCTCGCGGCCTACCTCGCATCAGTGTGGATGCTGTCGCGCACCAAGGGCAGGCGGCCATGGCTGGCGGCGCGTGGCGGCCGCATTGAACGGGCTCCGATTCAGGAACGGGACGAGGAAGCAACGAGCCCGAAGACAGAGCGCCGCGCTCTTCGCCTCGTCATCGTGAAAACAGTTGCTGTGGCCATAACTATTCTCGGCGCGGGAGCGCTGCTGGCCTCGAGCGGTGAGGCAATTGCGGTGCAGACGGGGCTCGGATCGAGCTTTATCGGCTTTGTGCTTGTCGCCTTCTCGACCTCGTTGCCAGAGCTAAGTACTGCCTTGTCGGCCGCTCGCCAGGGGCTCTTCGTCATGGCGATTTCCGACATTCTCGGCACGAACCTCATCAATATCGGATTGCTGTTCGTCATCGACCTTCTTGGGAGCGGCGAGCCGGTGATAAGCCAAATCGGCGCTTTCTCCGCTTTCGGTGCAATGCTCGGCGTGGTGCTGACGGCCTTGTTCCTGATCGGACTTGCCGAACGCCGCGATCGAGCTCTCTTGCGGATGGGCTACGATTCGATCTTCGTGGTCCTGGCCTATACCGGCGGTGTCGTCTTTCTCTACACATTGCGGGACGCGACATGACGGCGAGTTCCGACCGCAGATTGCCGAACCCAACCCCGCGTCCCGATGATGAGCGGGACCAACTGGAGCGGATCTGGTCGACGCCAAAGGGCTGGCGCATTCTCAGCGCCGTCAACAACACGGCTGTGGGTGTTGCCTATATTGGTGGGGCCTTCCTGTTCTTCCTCATGGCCGGTGTGCTCGCGCTTGTCATGCGCACACAACTGTCCGTGCCAGAAAACCAGTTCCTCGATCAGGATCTCTATAACCAGATCTTCACGGTGCATGGCACCACCATGATGTTTCTATTCGCGGTGCCTGCGATCGAGGCTTTGGGTGTCTTGCTGCTGCCGCAGATGCTGGCCGCGCGCGATCTACCGTTTCCGCGGCTCAGCGCATTCGCCATCTGGGCTTATATGATTGGGGGGCTCGTCTTCTTCTCGACCATATTCTACGATCTTGCTCCCAAGGGTGGCTGGTTCATGTATCCGCCGCTGACGCTGACGGAATATTCGCCTGGCCATAATGCCGATTTCTGGCTGCTGGGCATCGGCTTCATCGAGATCTCCGCGATCGCCGGTGCGGTCGAGATCGTCGTCGGAACGCTGAAGACCCGACCGCCGGGCATGTCGCTGGCCAGAATGCCGATCTTCGCCTGGTCGATGCTGATTTTTGCCGGCATGATCATGTTCGCGTTTCCGGCTGTGATTCTCGCGACGATGCTACTGGAGATCGAACGGTCCTTCGGCTGGCCATTCTTCACCGCCGCCAAAGGCGGCGATCCACTCCTCTGGCAGCACTTGTTCTGGTTCTTTGGCCATCCCGAGGTCTACATCATTTTCCTTCCGGCCGCAGGGTTGGTCTCGATGATCGTACCGACAATGGCGCGCCACCGTCTGGTCGGCTACAACCTCATTGTCGTTGCTTTGATCGCCACCGGGTTCTTCAGTTTCGGCCTGTGGGTGCATCATATGTTCACGACCGGCATCCCGGCTTTGAGCCTCGGTTTCTTCTCGGCGGCGAGCATGGCGGTTGCCATTCCGTCGGGAATCCAGGTGTTCTCCTGGATCGCTACCATGGCGGCCGCCCGGGAACGATTCCGTATTACCACCGCGTCCCTATTCGTCCTCGGTTTCCTTTTCATTTTCACCATCGGTGGGCTCACGGGCGTTCTAGTGGCGCTTGTCCCATTGGATTTCCAGCTTCACGACAGCTACTTCGTGGTTGCGCATTTCCATTATGTGCTCGTGGGCGGAATGGTGTTTCCGCTCTTTGCCACTTTCTATTACTGGATCACGATGGTCAGTCGAAACCAGCTCTCGGAGCGCGTCGGACGATGGGTGTTCTGGCTCATGTTTCTCGGCTTCAACATTGCCTTTCTGCCGATGCATTGGACGGGCTTGTCGGGTATGCCCCGTCGTATCTGGACCTACCCGCCTTCGCTCGGATGGGATGGCCTCAACATGATCTCGACCGTCGGCGCCTTTATTCTCGCTGCTGGCGTGCTCCTGTTCGTCGTCGATCTCCTGCGCCGCTTCAGGCCGGGACAAAGAGAAAATGAGAACCCCTGGGGCGCCGGCACCCTCGAGTGGCTTCCGGCAGACGTCTATTCCACCCGCAGCATCCCACGCGTATCGAGCCGGGAACCGCTGTGGGACCAACCTGGCCTTGCGGAAGACGTGGAAGCGGGGCACTACTATTTGCCCAACGCGCCGACCGGGGGGCGCGAGACCATCGTCACAAGCCCCGTTGAAGCCGAGCCCGAATACATCATCCGGATGCCCGGGAACGGCTGGGGCCATGTTTGGGCCGCCATTTTCACGGCGGCCTGCTTCCTGCTCCTCACAGTCAAGGTCGTGGTTCCGGCATTGATCTGCGCACTGCTCGCGATCGCGTCGTGCATCGCGTGGGCATGGCAGCTCGATCACGGACCCGGCAAAGAGCCGGTCGAAATCGGCGGCGGCATCAAGTTGCCGACCTACATGTCCGGCCCTTCTTCGCACTCGTGGTGGGCGATGAGCGTTCTCATCCTGGTCGCCGCCTCGCTTTATGTCGCCTTCGCCTTTTCATATCTCTATCTTTGGCTCGTTTCGCCACAGGTTTGGGCGCCACACGGCTCGCCGCCACTGCCGACCCCGAGTTGGGCGATCGGCACGGCGCTGCTTCTGGCATTGGGCACTGCAATCATCGTTGTCGCCAATCGCCTGCTGCCGGCGCCCGGTCGGCGCGATATACGCGGAGTGCTCCTGCTTTTTCTGGCTGCGGCGTGTCTGGCTGCCGCGGGTTTGGTCGAGTTGTTCGTGCACTGGAACTCGGGACTACGGCCGACTGCCAATGCCTACGGCGCCATGGTGTACATGGCGAGTGCGCTGAACTTGCAAGTGGCGTTTGCTGTTCTGATCATGGCTGGTTTCACCGTCGCCCGTGCATTCGTCGGCAGAGTGGATCGCGAAAGGCGGGTCACTTTCGACAATACGCTCATGCTGTTTGTTTATGGCGTGGCGCAGACGCTTTTGGGTCTGATCCTGGTACACGGTTTTCCGCGAGCGGTTGGCTAGAATGGTGCATAGCGGAAGCCCTGGCCAAAAGCAGCACGTTACCTCGATTGTCAGGCTGATCGCGTACCTTCTGGCCGGTCCGCTCATCTGGGCTGTGCAGTTCTCAATCGTGTACGCGGTGCACACGCTGGCTTGTGCAATCTCACCTGGGGAAACAGCGATCGGCGGCTGGCTGCTTCTTTTCATGGTGGGCGTGACTGCCGCATCAGTTGCCGCTGCGCTCGCGATTCTTCTCTGCGGCCGCCGCATCCGGCGTGCGGTTTGTGGGGGCAGCAATGCGGCCGGATGGACTGCCTACGACATCATTTCCGGCTTTCTGATCATTCTGTCAGTCGTTGCCATGTCATGGTCCGGAGTGGCCATCGGTCTGCTCGAAACCTGCGATCAGACACAAATGTAAGCCAAACGCAGTCTTCCACCGGAAGATCGCTCATATACAACTGCGCCGCTGGGTGCTTCAGAGAAAGGCTGAAAGGACCAGCAGAACGAGAAAACCGACACCAGCAGCGATGGCGGCGGCTTGTTGGTAATGCCGCTCTTCAGCTTCCGGTACGAGCTTGGCGATGGTCAAATAGAAGATGCCACCAGCACCCATGCCGAATAGGCCTCCGAGAACGGCTTGCGATAGATCACGCAGCAGCAGCCACCCGATCAGTGTGGAAACGAGAACAGCCGCCGCGATCAGGCCAGTCCATCCGAAGATGCGCTTTTTTTGATGGCGCCGGTCCGCGTCCGGTTCGTTGAGGATAAGCTCCCCAATGCTGAGTCCTTCACTAAAGTTGTCGATGCCAATCGCGAGCGCGATTACAAGACCGACCTGAGGTTCAATTGCCGCTCCAATTCCGATGCTCACTCCCTCGATCAGTTCCTCGACGCTGGTACCACCGGCAAGAACGGTCACCTCGCTGCCGCGCGGTCGATGCCGTCTATGGAACCGGACGACCTTCTCACGCTCCGCAGCCTTCTCGCCCACCAGCTTTCCTCGGTGAATAAAAAGATCAAACGCGTAAATGGCCAGAAAACCGGCGGAAAAAGCGGCAACCGTAGCCGGCATGGAGCTGCGTGTCAGGGCATTGGGTACCATCTCGAAGCTAATCGTGCCCAGAAGGACGCCGCTGGCGAAACCAAGGGCGATCGACATGAACAAGGTGGTCGGTGCCCGCAAGAGCGCGACCAACCCACCGAGCGGCGATGCGGTCGCCGCAACCACAGCGATGGCAGCTAGCATACCCAAGTCACTCGCCATGGCCGTCTCCTAGCCGTTACGCGGCGCCCTCGGGAGGCCGATTGTCACTGTAAGCAGTGGAAACTCGGCACAATTTTGATTTTACATCTTCGGTCTGGCAACGGAAGGAGGCGAGTGGTTACGACCGCATATTGAGCCGTTGGACAGCATCGACAACTATCGCGGATTCTCCTACCTGCAAGCACATCGGATTGAAAGCCACGATGCCTTGATCGCAGAAGGTCGGGTCCACCTGGATTGACGGAGTGCCACTCTGTAGGGCGATCACCAGATCCTGAGCGGATAACGTGCCGTCACGCGGCAACGCGAGTGTCACGATTGGCACCTCTTCAACGTTATCGAATCCTGTCAGCTCAACGCGGCAGCCAGGCAGTGATTGGAGACCGTCCGCTAGATCCTGGGCCAGCTTGCACCATCGGCCGTGGCGCGCCTCGTCGCCTTCGGCCACGAACAGCTCCAGGGCGGCGAGTAGGCCGATGATCTGCTCCTTGCCGACCTTACACGGGCGGCCGATGCCATGCTGTGGCGTGCCTTTGAGTCGGCCCTTGTCGATCAAGATCGGCGGCGGTGCCCACTGCTCCCACAGGATGTCGAGATCGAGATGCTGCAAAGCAGCTGCCATCACGAGATCGCGGCGGCCGCATAGAAATCCGGTTGCCTGCGGTCCATTGATCGCCTTGCCGCCGGAGAAAGCCACCAGGTCCGCGCCCTCTGTGATGAATCGCCGGAGATTCCCCTGCGGGGGCAATTGCGCCGCCGCATCGACGATGACGGGAACACCCGCCGCGTGCGCCACCTTGACCACGTCCACGAGCGAAGGCCGCGCGGCACGATCTGCAACGTAAAAGACGGCCGCCGTGCGCTCGCTGATGGCATCGGCAATCTCCCAGGGCTCGGCATCGCGAATGCCGGCGCCGGCATAGCGGTCCGGCAGGCCCACTTCGACGAAGCGAACGCCGGCGGTACGGACCGCGTGATCGTAGAAATTCCGCTGGCTGCGAACGACGATGACCTCGTTCTTCATGCCGCTGGTGTCTGGCAGGCGCGCCATCCGGCCCGGATCCAGGCCGGTCACACACGCCGCGGTCGCCAGGAGCAGGCAGGCCGCGGCACCCGAGGCGACGTACCCTGCCTCGGCCCCGGTCACGTCAGCGATCACCTGCGAGGCATGCGCCTCCAACTCCGCCATGTCCACGCAGTGCCCCGCGGCTTCGGACATCGCGGCAAGCACCGCAGGATGCATGACGCCGCCGGACAGTCGCGTCGCAGGGCCCTTGGCATTGATCAGCGTCTTGATGCCTCTGCGCTCATAGATGTTCATGGCACCACCTTAATAGGTGCAAGTCAGTCCGCCATCGACCACCAGCGCCTGGCCGGTCACATAGCGGCTGTCGTCGCTGGCCA
The DNA here is from genome assembly GCF_003574735.1 of Dongia deserti. Classification (GTDB taxonomy): domain Bacteria; phylum Pseudomonadota; class Alphaproteobacteria; order Dongiales; family Dongiaceae; genus Dongia_A; species Dongia_A deserti. The sequence goes on along the minus strand of NZ_QORW01000019.1, from coordinate 90,321 downwards.
GGAACAGGATGGGTCCTGCCACATCCTCGGCCTTGCCGGGACGGCGCAGCGGCAACCGTCCATGTTTGATGAAGACGTCCTGGAACCAGTCGGTTTGATGCTCATGCACGTTGCCGTGCATCAGCGCCATGCGTGTGTCGATGTAGCCGGGCGCAACCGCATTCACGCGGATGCCCATCGGCCCGAAATCCACCGCCATGCAGCGCGTGAGATTGATCACGGCACCTTTGGCGGTCGCATAGGCCATCGAGTTCGGCTGCCCGCGCAAGCCCTGGATCGACGCCACGTTAATGATAGAGGCGCAGGGGCTGCGGCGCAGATGCGGCATGGCCGCCTGGGCGCCATAGAGTACGCTGTCGAGATTGACGTTCATCACCTTGTGCCATTGTTCCGCGGACAGCGCCTCGAATGGCGTATCGTCGGTGATGGCCGCGTTGTTGACCAAGATGTCCAACCGGCCCCAGGCGTCTGCCGCCGCGTTGACGGCGCGCGCGAGCTCGCTCCTGTTCGAGACGTCGGCGCTGGTTGTACGGACCTGAAGGCCGTCCTTGGCCAGTTGCTCCGCTGCTTCGGTCAGGACATCGGCGTCGATGTCGCACATCATGACGCGGGCGCCCTCCTGGGCGAGCGCGCGCGTCGCCGCCAGCCCGATCCCGCGGGCAGCACCCGTCACGAAGGCAACACGGGATTCCAGCCTTCTCATGGTCTAGTCCGGATTCAGACGGAAGTCCGCGCCTTCTGGCAAGGTCTGGCCGCCATCTACCACGATGGTCGTGCCGGTGATGTAGGCGGCATCGTCCGAAGCCAGGAACAGCACGGCATTTGCCACGTCGCGCGGCGTGCCGAGGCGGCCGAGCGGGATCATGTCCTGCATCGACTGGATGAAGGCCGCGCTACGCGCTTCCTTCACGCCCTCCGTCAGGATGTTGCCCGGCTCCACCCCGTTTACGGTGATGCCATAGGGCGCGAACTCCAGGGCCGCGGCCTTGATGAAGCCATTGATGCCCGCCTTGCTGGCGGAATAGTGCCCGTGGCCGGGACTGGTCACGCGCGGGCCGGTGATGGAGGAGGTGAAGATCATGCGCCCGGAACGCTGGGCTTTCATCGGGGCCAGGGCGGCACGGGCCGCCAGATAGGTGCCCTTGAGATTCACCGCCAGCACGCTGTCCCACTCCTCCGGCTCGATGTTCTCGATCAGGGTCCAGGGATAGATGCCGGCGTTCTGCACCAGAATGTCGAGCTGCCCACATTGCTCAAGCGCTGTTGCCACGGCGCGCTCGGCGTCGGCCTTCTGGGCGATATCGATCTGAAGGAAACGACCGCCGAGGCGACTTGCGGTGGCTTCTCCCGCGGGCTCGCGATCGGCGATGACGATCTGCGCGCCCTCCTCCACGAATCGCGCGGCGATGCCGGCGCCGATGCCGCGCGCGGCGCCGATGATGAGAGCGATGCGGTCCTTGAGCCTCATACGAACTTCTGCCGGATCCGGAGTTTCACGGTGTCGAGAAGCACGGCGGCCAGAACCAGCGCACCCAGGATCATCTGCGTGTAATGCGCCGGAAGCCCCATCAGATTGATCGCAGTGTGGATCGACGACAGCAGCAGCACGCCCGCATAGACTCCGGGCAGACGCCCGATGCCGCCCTTGAGGCTGACGCCGCCGATCACCACTGCCGCGAATGCATTGAACAGCATGCCGGTGCCGAGATTGGCGGTCGCGCCCGACGTGCGGATGGCCAGCAGCCATCCGGCCAGGCCGGCAACTGCGCCCGCCACCACGAACGTGATGAGCACCAGGCGATCGACCTTGATCCCCGCGCGGAACGTCGCGACCGGATTGCCGCCGATCATCGTGACATGGCGGCCGAACGGCGTTTTCGCCATGACGAAGGTGAAGATCACAAAGCAGGCGATCGCCAGCCATGCAATCAGAGGGACATGTGCGACAGTCTGAATGCCCATGAAGCGCAGCGAGGGCGCCAGATCCTGGGCCGAGCGCCCACCGGAGATGGCAACGACCAGCCCGCGCACCCAGATATAACCAGCGAGCGTCACGATGAACGCATTCATATTGAGCCGCACGACGAGGAAGCCATTGATCGCGCCGACCAGCCCGCCGACCACCAGCGCCAGCGCCAGCGAAGCGGGGATCACCAGCCATTCCGGCGTCAGTGTCACGCCAAGCCCGATGCCGCGCGCGCAGAACAGGATGCCGGTCACCATGGCCGTCAACGCCGCCACCGATTCCACCGACAAATCCATGTTGCCGGCGATGATGACGATGGCAAGGCCGATGGCCATGACGCCGACGAAGGTGGATTGCTCCACGATGTTGGCGAAGATTCCGATCTGGAAGAAGTGAGGGATCGTGCTCGAGAACACGATCAGCACGACCGCCAGCATCAGCCAGACGAGATTGTCGAGGACAAACTCGGCCAATGCGCGGCGGTCTCGCAGTCGCACTGCAAGGCTGGAAGATCGGCCTCCGGAGCGCTTCGCTCCGGAGGCTGCCTGATCGGAATTCATTGCAACCCGCTCATTCCACCGGCTTGATCGGTTCGGCTGGTGCCTTCAGGTTGCCCCAGAAGCGTGAGTCGTCCACGTTCTCCTTGGTGATGGCCGCGCCGGGAATCTTGAGGTTCGGTCCCCACGATTCGATGGTGAGCTCGGATTCCAGGCCAAGCACGTTGTACTTGCCCGGCTTGATCTCCTCCTTGTTGACCACCTTGTCGGCGAACATGCCGATCGCCGCAGCCTGGGCGTAGAGCGGCTGCTCCACTTCCACCTGCTCCCAGCCCCTGCGGATAAGATCGAGGCCCACCGGCGCGCCATTGGAGGAGACGAGCAGCACGTCGCCCGGCTTCTTGCCCTTGGCCTCGAGAGACGCCACGGCAGCGACCGCGAGGTGCGCCGCGTGCACGAAGATCAGATCGATGTCCGGATTAGCCAGCATCTGGTCGGCGACAATGGTGCCGGCGTTCGACGCTTCCCACTGCATGGCCGGCAGCGAGATGATCTTGACGTCCGGGAATTCCTTCATCCGCTCCTCGAAGCCCTGCTGGATGTCGAGGGTGTAGGGATCCGCCGGGTCGCCCAGGACCTGGAGCACCTTGCCCTTGACTGAGCCGTTCTTCTCCTTCAGCAGGCGCTGGATCTCGCCGGCCGCGACGTAGCCGATTTCGACCGTGCCAGCGACAGAGGTGAAGTCCGACTGTGTCTCCGTGATCTGCCGGTCGAAGATCATGACGGGAATGCCGGCAGCGCGCGCCTTTTCGATCGAGGGCTGCAGAGCATTGAAATCGACCGCCGCCAGGACGATCGCCTTCGGCTTCAGGTTGATGACGTCGTTCATCTGGCTCTGCTGCAGGTCGGTCTTGTTGTCGGCGTTGAGCGTGACGGGCTCGTAGCCGACGTCTTTGAGAAATTTCTCGATCGCAGCCACCGACTCAGTCTGGAACTCGTCCAGCAGCGTCGGCACCATGTAGTAGATCTTCCCCTTCGATTCCGCCCAAGCCGGCGCGACCGCTACGGCTGCCAGGATTGCCAGGGCGGCAATCACGCTACTCAACAGACGTTTCATGTTGCTTCTCCTCTGTCCTTCCGGTTTTGCGCAGCCCCTTGGCTACGCTTGTTGGGCTTGGCCTTGCACTGCCTCGCCTGTGATCATTTGCACGACTTCATCGGGGCTGGTCGCGGTTCGCTGCACGTCGCCCGCCACAACACCTTGACGGATCACCACGATGCGGTCGGCGACCTGAAAGGCCTGCGCCATAATGTGGGTGATGATGACGACGCCGATGCCTTGCGCCGCGATCCGCTTGATCATCTCCAGCCCCCGCCGCGTCTGCTCCACGCCGAGCGCCGCGAACGGCTCATCCAGCAGCACCAGCTTGCCGCCCCAATGGACGAAGCGGTTGAGCTCGATGGCCTGGCGCTGACCGCCGGACAAGTGCTCCACGTTGGTCCGCAGCGACGGTATCCGCGTGCCCGCATTGGCCATCGCGTTCGCGACCGCCGCCTCCATTTCCGCCTCCTGCAGGATCGGAATGCCGAACCAGCGCTTGACGATCTCGCGCCCCATGAAGAAATTCGCGACCACATCGACGTTGGTGCAGAGCGAGAGATCCTGATAGACGGTCTCGATGCCGGCCGCCTTGGCCTCCGCCGGCGACGCGAAGCGTCTTTCTTCGCCCTCGAAGATCACCTTTCCTGCGCTTTGCTCGAGCCCGCCCGCGATGATCTTGACCAAGGTCGACTTGCCGGCGCCGTTGTCCCCAAGCAGCGCCACCACCTCACCGCGGTGGATCTCGAAGCTGATGCCCCGCAGCGCTTGGATCGCGCCGAAGTTCTTGGTGATCCCCTCCAGCCGGAGCAAAGGCGCCTCTGCCATCACGCCGCCTCCGTTGCGGGTTGGGCTCGCACCGGCGCGCTACTCTCTTCGTCGTTTGCGAACAGCGAGCCGAAGCGCGGTGACAGCACGCCAGCGACCGCCAGCGCGGCTGCTCCACGCAGCGCCGCGTTCGCGCCATCGACTGCGCGCGTGATGCGCGGTGCTGCCCGCCCCCGTCGCTCCGAGACCGAGTGTGCGAGCGGCTCGGCGGCTTCGACCAGTCGCGTCAGGATCGACTCATCAGCCGGCCCGCCAATGACAATGGTTTCCGGATCGAACAGGTTTTCGATGGCAACCAGGGCTGCACGCAGCAAAGGTGCAGCTTCCGCGACCCATCCATCGACACCAACGGATGCCGAGCGGCGCCCCATCGCTTCCAATGACAGATAGCGTTCCAGGCATCCCCGGTTGCCGCACGGACACGGCTCCCCGTTCGGGACGAGCGGCAGGTGCCCGATTTCGCCGGCATTGCCGAAGGCGCCGCGCAAAGGCGCGCCTTCATGCACGAGGCAACCACCCAGACCAACTCCGAAATAGAGATAATAGAACTCCCGCAGCGTTCGTCCGGCGCCATAGAGCCTTTCACCTAAAGCCGCTGCAGCCATGTCGGTCTCGATGAAAGCCGGCAGGCCCGTAAGCTTGGCAAGCCGCTCCCGGATGGGGATTCCCTTCCACCCCTCCAGCGTCGTCGGGCCGACGAAGCTCATAGATTCCACATCGAAGGGACCCGGCATCGCGAGGCCAATGCCAAGCATACGGCCGCGCGGCCGCAACTTGCGAAGACTCGTCACGAGAATGCCGATCTCCCGGAAAGCCCGATCGGGACGCATCTGCCGCAGCTTTTTCTCGCGCTCTCCGATGACTTCGCCGGCCAGATTGATCAGCGCCGCTTTCAGGCCGACCGGTGTGACGTGCACGCCGATGGCATGGCCGCCATCGGGATTGATATTCAGAAATGTCGGTGGCAGGCCGCGCCCCTTGGGCAGCTCGCGGGCACCCAGCACAAAGCCCTCAAGCTCCAACTCGCGGACGATGTTCGAGACGGTCTGGACCGTCAACCCCACGCGCTTGGCGATGTCCCCACGCGCGATCGGGCCATGGAGCCGGACCGTCTCCAGTACAATACGGCGGTTGTAAGGCCGCCCCGATCCCTGGTTCGTCCCCTTCAGCGCCATGCCTGCGCGTCCCTTGCTCCGAACACGCTAAGACCGACAACGGCAATATGTCAAATGGATTTCAAAAATAGCGCGCCGCGGATGGCGGCACAAACGAGGATCAGGGTCCTGCGGCGGCGGCGCGCTCGGCGGGTGTAGGGGTCTCTGCCTCGCGATGTTCGGCAGCATCGAGCGCAAATGCCACGGCCTCATCCACACGCTCAAGCCACAGGAACTCGATCGCGTTGCGGACTTCTTCGGGGATGTCCTCGAAATCTTTCCGGTTTCGCGTTGGCAGCATCACGCGTTTGACGCCGGCGCGATGGGCGGCGACGACCTTTTCCTTGATGCCGCCGACCGGCAGCACCAGGCCGCGCAAGCTGATCTCGCCGGTCATCGCGGTGTCGCTGCGCACGGTGCGTTTGGAGAACAGCGAGGCCAGCGCCAAAAACATCGCGATGCCCGCGCTGGGGCCGTCTTTCGGGGTTGCACCTGCGGGCACATGGACGTGAATGTCGGACCTGTCGAGGCGCTCCGGGTCAATACCCAGGGAACCTGCGCGATTCTTCACGATGCTGAGCGCGGCCTGGACGCTCTCCCTCATGACGCCGCCCAACTGCCCGGTCAGGATGAGCTTCCCGCTTCCCGGCATCCGCGTCGCCTCGATGAACAGGATCTCGCCGCCGACCGGCGTCCAGGCGAGACCGGTGGCGACACCGGAAATGCTGGTGCGCATCGCGACCTCGCTCTCGAAGCGCGGCGCGCCCAGGATGGTGGTCAGATCCTGGGTGCCGATCCGGATCGGACCGCTCTCCCCCTCCGCGATGCGGACGACGGCATGGCGTAGAATACGGCCGATCTCGCGCTCCAGATTTCTGACACCGGCCTCGCGGGTGTATTGCTGGATCGTTTGGCGGATCGCCTCACCGGCGACCTCCGCCTGCCCCTCCTTGAGACCGTTCGCCTCCAACTGTCGGCGCAGAAGATAGCGGCGCGCGATCTGCAGCTTCTCCTCGACCGTGTAACCAGCAAGGCTGATGATCTCCATACGGTCCCGCAAGGGGCCGGGTATGGTATCGAGCATGTTGGCGGTCGTGAGGAAAATCACCCGGCTCAGATCGAATGGCACCCCGAGGTAGTTGTCGCGGAACGTGCTGTTCTGCTCCGGGTCCAGCACTTCGAGCATAGCGGCGCGCGGATCGCCCTGGATGCTGGCGCCGAGCTTGTCGATCTCGTCCAGCATCATCACGCAATTGCGCGTGCCTGCCTTGCGGATCGCCTGGATGATGTTACCCGGCAGAGCGCCAATGTAGGTGCGGCGGTGGCCGCGGATTTCCGCTTCGTCGTGCACGCCACCCAGGCTTACGCGCCCGAACTTGCGGTTCATCGCGCGTGCGATCGACTGGCCGAGCGAGGTCTTGCCGACGCCGGGCGGGCCGACGAAGCACAGGATCGGCGCCCTGCCCTGCGGCGCCAGCTTGCGGACCGCGAGATATTCCACGATCCGCTGCTTGATCTTCTCCAGCCCGAAATGGTCTTCATCCAGAATGCGTCGGGCCTCCTTGATATCGATGGGTATCTCCTCGGGCAGGCTCCACGGCAGCTCGATCAGCCAATCGAGATAGGATCGAACCATGCCGTATTCGGCGACGGATTCCGGCATACGTTGCAACCGGCGCAGCTCCTTGGCGGCGTGTTCCTCGACCTCCTTGGGCATGCCAGCCTTGGCGATCGCCTGCTCCAGTTCCGCGATCTCGGCGGCCTTGCCCTCCTCGCCTTCGCCGAGCTGGCGTTGAATCGCCGCCATCTGCTCGCGCAGCAGGACCTCGCGCTGGCGCTCGTCCAGGGCCGCCTTGGTCTGCCGGCTGATCTCTCGCGACAGGCGCAGCACCTCGATGCGATGGCCAAGGAGGCTTGAGACCTTCTCCATGCGGGCGAGAACATCGAGCGTTTCCAGCACCTCCTGCTTCTCCGCCGGCTTCACATCCATGTAGGAAATGGCGAAGTCGGCCAGGGCCGCAGGCGAGTCGATGGACTGGACAGCACTGACCAGTTCCGTAGGCGCCTGCGGCAGCAACTGCATCGCCTCGACCCCTTGGCTCTTCAGATTGACAAAGCGTGCTTCGACCTCCGGCGTGTGCGTCTCAGGCTCCGGCATGCGCAGGATGCGCGCCACGAGGAACGGCCAGCCGACGAGGAATTCCATAATCTGGAACCGCTGCTCTCCCTGGCAGACGAGATGGTGCGATCCGTCTGGGGCCGTTACAAAGCGGACGATGTTGGCGATCGTGCCGATCCGGTACATATCGAGCGGCGCGGGATCCTGCTGCTCCGCGTCGCGCTGCAGCAGGATACCCACCTGCTGTTGCTCGCGCAGGGCATGCTGTGCCGCCATGGCGGACTTCTTCCGGCCGATCGTGATTGGCAGCACAAGCCCTGGGAACAGCACGGTGTTCCGCACCGGCACGATGGCGACCGCATCGGGCGGGATCGGCGCATAGCCGGTGCCATGCGTGGTACGGGCGGGCGCGTCGTCAGGTGGCGACAGCATTTCTGTTTCAGCCAAGGGATCCTCTCGCCTTCCGCAGAGTGATGAGCAGGCAGCCGGCGACCGCCGCGCGGCCGACATCGCTGTATCGGCCCGGCGGAAGGGGGACGCGGCGGTAGAAGCGCCCCTGCGGCAACTCCAGCCGATGAATGGTAGCGGTGCGCAGCTCCGGCGGGAGCGCCCTCGCTCCGCCGATCGCTAGATGACCCTCCTCGATGACCGCTTGCGCTTGATCGACGTCAACGCCCGGAAGCGCTACCAGCACCAGGACCGCGTCCTCCGTCTCAAGGATGTCGACCGGCGGCTCCCAAACCGGCACGCGGGCGAGCAACCCCATGGGCCGGAAGAACTCGCGATGCATCCGCTCGGCCCGCGCGAGCAATTCGCAGGCCTGCGACCACATCCAATCGCGTGCGGGATCGCTTGTCATGAAATCGCTCTGTCAGCCATGCTTAGGATTTATGGCGCCGCAACCGCTATCAACGCCGCGTATCACCGCGCATCCTGTGGAGACGCGGCATGCCATCTCACCGTGAATAGGTTCCGACCAGCTCGGCTTGGCCGAGAGTATGCCCTTGCGCTGCCTTCCAGATGTCGGCGACCGAGACTTTCGGCGCTTGCATCAGGCTCTCCACATCCAGCGCAAGCAACTTAAAGTGATAATGATGCGTGCCGTGCCCCTTGGGCGGCGCTGGCCCGCGATAGCGCGGCTCGCCAAAGTCATTGATGCCCATGCCGAGGTCCTCCGTCTTGACACCATGACCGATGCCCTCGGGCAGGCGATCACGCTCGCTCATGATGTTGTACACACCCCAATGGCGAAATGTGCCAGTCGGGGCATCCGGATCCTCAACAATCAGCGCGAAGCTGCGGGTGTTCCTGGGCGGATCCGACCACTCGAGCGCCGGCGAGACATCCTCGCCATCGACCGTGTATTTCACCGGTATCCGCTGCCGGTCCCGAAAGGCCGGACTTCTCAACTCGAACGTCACGGAACGCTCCTCAAGCGGCAAGGGCGTTGCGATTGACCTCGCTCTTGGCAAGCTGGGTCAGCAGCTTGTCGGCCCTTTTCTCGCGCTCGAGGCATTGATGGAGCATGTCCTGCTCATCGCGCAGATCGAGCTGGCCAGCCAGCGCGGCTGCCGTACCGTAGGCCCCGATCCGGTAATGGAGGAGCTTCTGGATCGATGCGACCAGACCGGCGTCGCGCACCTCGTCGCCGCGAAGGATCGCCAGCATCTTGCCCCCTTCGCGGACCAGCGCCTGCATGGCCTGATCAGTATGTTCCGCCGGATCGGCATTGTGGCGGCGCAGGATGGATTCAATATTCTGCCTCTGAGCTTCCGCTTCTTCGCAGTGCCGCATCAGCGCGTTCTTCAATCTCAGATGCGAAGCCATCGGAGCGATGCGCATGACACCGGCGATGAACTCCCGTTCCGCGCTGGCCAACTCCTGCAATTCTGCAAGATACAGGTCCCGAAAAGTGCTGATTTCCATGACCAAACCTCCTTGGGGCGGCAGGCGACGCTATCATTTCCGAACAATTGCCGCGTCGAATTGATCCGCTCAGGGCTTCTCGACGACGGCGCACGCGATGCGAGATCCGGCATCCCCGGATGGCTGGGACTTGTAGTCATCCGGATCGGCGTGAACGACGAGCGCTGACCCATCCGCGTCGAAGAGCGAGTTCTCGCCCGAGTCGAGCGTCACATAGGGGTTGAACACCTCCAGATGCAGCGTCCCGTCCGCTGGGGCGGACTGGTTGGCCATGTCGCCGGCATGCGGGCCGGCGGGATCAAGGAAGCCATGGCTGTGCCCAGCCGGCGCAAAATGGTTGCCGGCCGACTTGAAGCCGTCGGACGCGTCGCACCGACCCGTTTCGTGAACGTGGAAACCGTGTTCTCCGGCCGGCAAGCCAGCCAGCTGACCCGAGATCAGGACGCCGTGCGGCGTATTGGTCAGTTGGACTGTCCCGATCTCTCGGCCTTCGGCGTTGATGAATGGTGCGCTCGCCGCCTGTTGCGCCTGTGCCGGGCCGGAAACGGCGAACATGCACGTCGCCACGAGAAGAGTTCGATAGGTCACGGCTATTCCCATCTGGAAATAGGCAATCTGGGACAACAGCTCTCGGGCCTCACCCATTGCCTTCGCACGGAAGCGGTTTCTGATATTAACCTTGCCCATGTGCCGACAATGGCACGCCAGCCTTGAGATAGAGAACAAGGTGGCCACGGCTCGCATATTCTCTCAGTTTGCCGCGCACGCCATGGTCACGCCCCGCCGTGATCTTCAAGGCGTCGCGCCGCGCCAGATCCAAGATCGCCGGGCTGATCTCAGGCTCATGGAAAAGCAGATCGGCCATGCGAATGAGCCGCGCATCCCGCACCGTCAACAGGTCCGGATCATCCGATCCAATATGCAAAAGGTGGACAGCTCCGCTCTCTGACCCAGGCTGAGCGCTCTGCTCGATCAGCGCGTGAGCCACGGCGAGAGCGCCATCCATGTGACCGGCCATGGCGAACTCCGCAGCCGATCCATCGAACAGATCCTCCCAGAACCTGGCGCGTTGCCCGGCGGAACCGAGGCGCCCGCGAACCATGTGCCGGATGTGGGCGGCGAGTACGGCGACCCGGCCAAAGCCCGCAGGTATGGCCGTTTCCAGCCGCTGCCGGATCAGGCGTGCGATCGCGGGCGCAACGCCGCCGGTCGAGACCGCGACGATCACCGGCGACCGGTCCAGAATGGATGGCAGGATGAAGTCGCAGAATGCCGGCCGGTCGACAACATTGATCGGGACTTTCGTTGTCTTCGCCAAACGCACTGACAGCCGATGGGTCGCCTCGTTGTCCGACGCGTCGATGACCAGCGCGGCATCCTCGAAATGATGCACAGCCAACGGCTCGCGGATGCAGGAGACCATCCGGTCACCTGCGATGCCGTCGATCAGGCTCTCGTCCAAACGTTCCACCACCAGGCGCACCCGTGCGCCGGCCCGGCGCAAGAGAGTGAGCTTGCCCAACGCCGCCTCGCCGCCGCCGATCAGCAGCGCGATGCGGCCCTTGATGCCGAGGAAAATCGGCAGGTAGGCGAGTTCGGTGTCGGCGCACCCGCTATTCGGCGGCGAGAGGGCGTTCATGGGCAATGATCTCCCGCAGCTCCGGCAGGCAGGAGCCGCAATTGGTACCGCATTGCAATCTGCGACCCAGCGCCGCCACGTCCGCAATGCGCTCGCGCTGGACCATGTCCACGATGCGATTGAGGCCGACCTGAAAACAGCTGCACACCACACGGCCTTCCGATGGCGTCGCAGTGGCTGAGCGGCCGGAGAGGAGCGCGCGGCGGTCGGCATCTGAGAGCGGGCGCCCTTCCGCCAGCAGCGCGAGCAGCCAGTCGCGCTCGTGGACGAAATCTGCTGGCCCGACGAACAGGCAACCTGCGAGCCGGCCGGCGGAATCCGTGACGGCGGCGCGAAAGATACCGCGGCGCGTATCGCGATACTCGATCGCGCCTTCATCCCGCGGCCCGTCGAACAGGCGTCGTGCCAGCAGGATGCCGTCGGACGTCGGTTCCGGGCCGGCCAGCTCGTAGAGCCAGCCGCCGACGACGGCGCGCTTGCTCCAATGCACCAGGCCCGTTGGCTTTATCGAGTGCCGGCTGAGCAGGAAACCAGCCCAGCGCATTTTCAGCGGCACAATCGAGATCGGCGTATGTTTCAGCTCCGGCTGACCCGACCAGGGATCGTTGTCCGGGTTGACCAGCGGACCCGCCGCGGCCTCCGCCGCGAAAACATTGCTCCAATGCATGGAGAGAAATGCCGTGCCAGGCCGCTGATCCATGGTGATGCGCACAGGCGCCACCGCACTCCCCTGCGCACTTTGGACGCGCGCGCAGTCGCCATCGGACAGGCCGAGCGAGGTCGCATCCTGCGGGGACACATCAATGGCCGGCGCGGGTGCGTGCGCCATCAGGCGCGGCACGGCGCCCGTGCGGGTCATCGTGTGCCACTGGTCCCGCAGGCGGCCGGTGTTCAGCGCGATCGGATAGCGGCCGCTTAGCGGGACAGCCGGTCCCTCCTGCCGCACCGCCACGAACCGGGCGCGGCCATCGGGCGTCGAGTACCGCCCGTCGGCAAAGAGCCGCTGGCCGGGTTCGCGCTGGCCTCTGCCCACCGGCCATTGCACCGGTTCCAGCGCGTCAAAGTCCTCATCGGATAGATCAGCCAGGCCACCGAGGTCGAACCTGCGGGCGCCCGCATTCTCGAAGGCTGAGAGCGCGGCATGTTCGCGGAATATCTCAGCAGGTGTGCGATAGCCGAACGCTTCCGCAAAGCCCATGCGCCGGCCGACCTGGACAAAGATCTGCCAGTCCGGGCGCGCCTCTCCCGGCAGTGGACGAAAGGCGCGCTGGCGCGAAATTCGGCGTTCGGAGTTGGTGACCGTACCGTCCTTCTCGCTCCATCCTGCCGCCGGCAACAGCACATGCGCGTAGCGTGTGGTGTCAGTGTTCGTCACATCCGACACGACGACGAAATCACATGATTTGAGCGCGGCGCGAACCCGCCGTGCGTTGGGCAGGCTCACGACGGGATTGGTGCCGGCGATCCACAGCGCCTTGACCCGGCCACACGCGACCGCGTCGAACATGTCGATTGCCTTGAGGCCGGGGCCCTTCGCCATGCGCGGCGCCTTCCAGAATCGCCGCATGCGATCAACCGCGCCCGCATCCTCGAACGCCATGTGTGCGGCAAGCTGGTTGGCAAGGCCGCCGACCTCGCGCCCGCCCATGGCATTCGGCTGGCCGGTGACGGAGAACGGCCCCATGCCGGGATGTCCGATTCGCCCGGTGGCGAGGTGCACGTTGATGATGGCGTTGACCTTGTCGGTGCCGTGCGCCGACTGGTTCACACCCTGGCTGTAGACTGTCAGGCTGCGGGCCGTGGTCGCAAACCACTCGTAGAAGCGCGCTACATCGCCGGGCTCGAGATCACAGCCGGCCGCGACCTTGGTGATCGTGCCAGCCTCGGCCTGGGCGAGCGCGAGCGCCGCATCGAAGCCCGTGGTGTGCACGTCGATATAGGCATAGTCGAGCGCATTCTTGTCGGCGAGGTAAGCCAGCAGCCCGTTGAACAGCAGCACGTCCGTCCCGGGCTTCGGCGCAAGATGCAGGTCGGCCTCTGCCGCCGTGGCGGTGCGGCGCGGATCGATCACGACAATCTTGGTGCCGCGCTTTGCGCGGGCTGTGATCAGGCGCTGATACAGGATCGGATGGCACCACGTGGTGTTCGAGCCGACGAGCACCGCCAGATCCGCATTGTCGAAGTCTTCGTAGCAGCCGGGCACCACATCCTCGCCAAAGGCCCGGCGATGGCCGGCGACGGACGAAGCCATGCACAGGCGCGAATTCGTATCGATATTGCCCGAGCCGATGAAGCCCTTCATCAGCTTGTTGGCGACGTAATAGTCCTCGGTCAGAAACTGGCCGGAGACGTAGAAGGCGATAGCGTCCGGCCCGTATCGTGTGATCGTCTCGGTGAAGCGTCGTGCGACGAGATCGAGCGCGACATCCCAGCCCGCTTCGATGCCTGCGATCCTTGGCTTCAGGATTCGCCCTTCGAGCCCGAGCGTTTCGCCGAGCGCACTGCCCTTGGAACACAAGCGGCCGAAATTGGCGGGATGCGCCGCATCGCCGCGCACCTGATTGCCCTCGGCCGCCACGATCCCACAGCCGACACCGCAATAGGCACAGGTGGTGCGAATGCTCTCAGCCATGCGCGGCACGCGACGCGCGCGGCAACCCAAGCCGGATGCGCCCGCCATCGATGCTGACGGAGATCTGCGCGGCGCAGCCGTGGTCCGGCCCCTCGACCTCGCCGGTCTCGAGGCAGATCACCCAATTATGCAGAGGGCAAGTCACCGAACGGCCATGGACAATGCCTTCGGACAGCGGCCCGCCCTTGTGGGGACAACGATCATAGAGCGCGAAGATGGAATTGTCCGCCGTGCGAAAGACAGCAATGTCACCGTCGGCCGACCGCACCACGCGTGCACCCATGATGGGGATATCGTCCACGTCCCCCACGTCGATCCAGTCGATCTTCACGCAACGACCTCCGCCAGCGGTGAGAACTCATGCGCCGCAGCGCCGGCTGCGCGCTCAGCCCAAGGATCCTTCTGGGTGAAGCTGATGGCGTGGCGGAAACGGGCATGTAACGCACGGCGGCTCTCCGCATCCTCCACGATCCGCTTGCGCAGATAGGCGATGCCGACACGCTCGATCCAGGGCCAGGGCCGTTCCAGATAGCGCCCCTCCTCGCGATAGAGCTGGAGGAAGGCGCAGCAATACTCGATGACTTCCGGCGGTGTTGCGACCTTGCACAAGAGGTCGGTGGGCCGCACATGCATGCCGGCCGCGCCGCCGACATGCAGCTCCCAGCCGGATTCCACCGCCACCACGCCGAAGTCCTTGACCGTCGCTTCGGCGCAATTGCGCGGGCAACCGGAGACCGCCATCTTCACCTTGTGTGGCGTCCAAACGCCCCAGGTCGCACGTTCCAGCGCGATGCCCATCGCCGTCGAATCCTGAGTACCGAAGCGGCACCACTCGGATCCCACGCAGGTCTTCACTGTGCGCAAGGCCTTGCCGTAAGCGTGACCGGAGACGAGGCCGGCGTTGTTGAGGTCCGCCCAGACCGCCGGCAGTTGCTCCTTCTTCACACCCAGCAGATCGATGCGCTGGCCGCCGGTCACCTTCACCGTCGGAATCTGATAGCGGTCGACCACGTCGGCGATGGCGCGCAGTTCGGCCGCACTGGTCACGCCGCCCCACATGCGCGGCACCACCGAATACGTACCGTCCTTCTGGATGTTCGCGTGGACCCTCTCATTGACAAAGCGCGACTGCGCATCGTCCCGGTATTCGCCGGGATATTCGCACAGCAGGTAGTAGTTGAGAGCGGGTCGGCACTTCGAGCAGCCATTGGGCGATGTCCAGGCCAGCTCCTGCATCAGCTCGGGAATGCTGCGCAACTCCTTGGCGCGGATCAGCTTGCGCACCTCGTCGTGGCCGTACGTGGTGCAGCCGCAGACCGGCTTCACCGAAGAGCCCTGCTGGAACGCTTCGCCCAACGTGCTTTTCAGCAGCTTCTCGACCAACCCGGTACAGGAGCCGCAGGACGCCGAGGCTTTGGTGTGGGTCCGCACATCCTCGACGGTTTGCAGTCCCTTCGCACCGATCGCCTCGACGATCTTGCCCTTGCAGACGCCGTTGCAGCCGCAGATCTCTGCCTCGGCTGGCAGGGCCGCAACGGCTTCAATAGGGTCCGGCGCCGCACCTCCGGCGGCGAGGGCAGGACCGAATACCAGCGTGTCGCGCTCTGCCGACACATCCTCGCTGCTGCGCAGCAGCTGGAACAACCGGGCGCCGTCTGCGGTATCGCCATAGAGTACGGTGCCGACGATACGGTCATCCTTGAGGACGATGCGCTTGTAGATTCCGCGTGCCGCATCGCGGAAGACGATGTCCTCCGCGTCCTTGTCGGCGCCAAACGTGCCGGCGGAGAACACGTCAATTCCCGTCACCTTGAGCTTGGTGCTAGTGACCGAGCCCTGATAAACGGAGTCGGTGCGGCCGGCGAGCTGATCCGCGACAACCTTCGCCATCTCGTAGAGCGGTGCAACTAGGCCATAGCTCTGGCCACGATGCTCGACGCATTCCCCGACTGCCAGAATAGCTTCATCCGAAGTGACCATGCGGTCATCGACGATGAGGCCGCGGTTGGTGGCGAGCCCGGTTGCCTTGCCGAGATCGGCATTGGGACGAATACCGACGGCCATCACGACCAGGTCCGCCGGAATCTCGCGTCCATCCTTCAGCCGCACGCCTCCGACACGCCCGTCGCCAAAGATGCACTCGGTGTTGGCCTCGGTGATCACGGCCAAGCCGCGGCGCTCCAGCTCGCGCCGCAGCAGATAGCCCGCCGCATCGTCGAGCTGGCGCTCCATGACCGTCGCCATCAGGTGGACGACCGTCACGGTCATGCCGCGCGCCAGTAGACCGTTCGCCGCCTCGAGCCCGAGCAGCCCACCGCCAATCACGACCGCGCGCCGGCCGCTCCCGGCTGCAGCGAGCATCGCATCAACGTCGGCAATGTCCCGGAATGTGATGACGCCCGGTAGATCCTTGCCTGGCACTGGAATCAGAATCGGATGCGACCCGGCCGCGATCACCAACCGGTCATAGGGCATGCGGCTGCCGTCTGATGCGACAACTTCGCGCGCGGTCCGATCGACGCTTTCGATGCGGGTGCCAGTACGCAGATCGAACCCGTTCTGCGCATACCAGGCGCGGTCGTGAGTCACGATGTCCTCAAACTGCTTCTCACCCGCTAACACGGGGGAGAGCATGATGCGGTTGTAGGTCGGGTGCGGCTCCGCTCCGAACACCGTCACCTCGTAGCGGCCGGGTGCCCGCTCGAGCAGTTCCTCGAGCACGCGCACGCCCGCCATGCCATTGCCGATGAGGATCAGCTTCTCTTTCATGGCGCGCACCTATGCGGCTGCTTCGGCGGCCGGCTCTGCCGGCTTGGCGTGAGGCTTCCCGCCGCTCTCGTGATCCTTGAGGAACGTCAGCAGCCCCTCCCGGTAGTCGTAGTATTTCGGGTGATCGAGCAGCGCCTTGCGACTGCGCGGCCGCGGCAGATCGACCTGCATGATATTGCCGATACGGGCGTTCGGGCCGTTGGTCATCATTACGACCCGGTCGGCGAGTAGGATCGCCTCGTCGACATCGTGCGTGACGCAGATCGCGGTGACTTGGGTGCGGGTCCACACTTCCATCAGCACTTCCTGCAGTTCCCAGCGTGTCAGGGCATCGAGCATGCCGAATGGCTCGTCGAGCAGCAGTAGCTTGGGGGACAGCGCGAAGGCGCGGGCGATGCCGACGCGCTGGCGCATGCCGTTGGAAAGGTCCGCCGCTTTCTTGTGCAGGGCATCGGCGAGACCGACACGCGAGAGGTAGTAGGTGACGATGTCCGCCCGCTCGCGCCGCGTCGCGTGCGGATAGACCCGGTCGACGCCGATGGCGACGTTCTCGGCTGCCGTCAGCCATGGCAGGAGCGAGGGCGATTGGAAGACGACCGCACGGTCCGGCCCAGCGTCGCTGACCTCCTTGCCGTCGAGCACGATGCCGCCGCGCGTGATGCCGGCGAGACCCGCCACCATCGACAGTACGGTGGACTTGCCGCAGCCCGAGTGACCGATCAGAGAGATGAACTCGCCCTTCGCCATCTTCAGATCGAAATGATCGACGACAGTCAGCGGCCCTTTGGGCGTGGGATAGACCTTGGCAACTTCGTAGAACTCGACATAGCGGTTCTCGGATGCGGGTGGTGCGGAACGCTGGCTCTTTTTGCGCGCGGCACCGAGACGGACAGGCACGATCTTGGGTGCGTTCAACGCATCATCGGTCGCGCTACGGCGGTCCTCGGCAGCATCCATCAGGTATTGCGTGATGCCGGAGCGCAATCGCCGATATTCCGGATCGTGGTTGAGTGCGGCGCGGTCGCGCGGACGCGGCATGGTCACGCGGAATTCTGTGCCGAGCGTGGCGTTCGGACCGGGCCTCAGCGGGATGATGCGATCGGCCAGCAGCAGCGCCTCATCCACGTCATTGGTGACCAGCACGATGGTCTTGCGCTCGGTCGCGCGGATCGCCTCAATCTCGTCCTGCAGCTTGGAGCGGGTCAGCGCGTCGAGCGCAGACAGTGGCTCGTCCAGCAGCAGGATCTCCGGCCTCATCGCCAAGGCGCGCGCAACGGCGACGCGCTGGCGCATGCCACCGGATAGCTCCGCCGGTCGCCGATCGGTTGCATGGGACAGGCCGACCAGCTGGATGTAGTGCCGGGTGCGTTCTGCACGCTCGGCCCGCGAGGCCTTCAGCATGGTCGCATCGACGGCGAGCGCAATATTCTGTTCGACCGTCAGCCACGGCATCAGCGCATAGCTCTGGAAGACCAGCCCGCGCTCCGGTCCTGGTTCGGTGATAACCTCGCCACGAAACCTGACGAGGCCGCTATCCGCCCGGATCAATCCAGCCATGAGCGACATGAGCGTCGTCTTGCCGGAGCCGGAGAAGCCGACGATGGCGACGAACTCGCCGTCTTCAATCACCAGCGAGATGTCCTTCAGCACATCGCCGCTCGCAGTGCCGGAACCGTAGGACTTGCTGACTCGGTTCAATTCAAGGATTGCCATCGCGCGCCCTCACCGGTTCGCCGAATGAGTGACGGCGGCCTGCAAGGTCAGCATCAGCCGGTCGAGCAGGAAGCCGATCAGGCCGATGGTGAAGACCGCGACCATGATCCGCGCGAGCGAGGCGGACGAGCCGTTCTGGAACTCGTCCCACACGAACTTGCCGAGCCCTGGATTCTGCGCCAGCATCTCGGCCGCGATCAGGACCATCCACCCCACGCCCAACGACAAGCGTAACCCGGTGAAGATGAGGGGTAGCGCGGACGGCAGCACCAGCTTGCGAATTTTGGTCGGCCAGGACAGCTTCAGGACCCGCGCGACATTCAGCAGATCCTTGTCGATCGAAGCCACGCCATAGGCCGTGTTGATCAAGGTCGGCCACAGCGAGCAGAGCGTGACGGTGATCGCCGAACTGAGAAACGACTTGGAGAGCAGCGGATCCTCTGTCACGTAGAGCGCGCTCACCACCATGGTGACGATGGGCAGCCAGGCCAGCGGCGAGACCGGCTTGAATATCTGCACCAGCGGATTGACGGCGGCGTTGATCGCCGGGGAGAGTCCGCACACGATTCCCAGCGGCACCGCCACCAGCGCCGCCAGCACGAAGCCGGTGAACACCGTCTTGAGGCTCGTCAAGATCTGATCGAAGAAGGTCGGAGGGCCGGCATACGGCCTGATCTTCACCTCGGCCGTCGGGTCCGCCGCCAGGATCTCGGCATTGCGCTTCTCCTGGCGTTCATAGAAAGCCGCTTCCTTTTCGCGCTCCGTCGCATGCGTGTCGTAGAGACCAATCGCCTGCTCCCAGACTTGGGCTGGGCCGGGTAGAGCGCCAAGGCTGGTTTCGACCCGCGGCGCGACGGCGTTCCACGCCAGGAGGAAGACGGCGATCGCAACCAGCGGAATGCCGATCTGGCGCCAGAGCTCAGCCAGTTCCTCGCGGGGATTCCCACCGGAGACGAGGCGCAGGAGCGGCGCGAAGGAACCGAGTCCGATCAGCTTCAAGGCGCCGCACAAGCGCCCGATCTGCGCCAGCCTTTGTTCACGCCGCTCGACAGTGATCGGGTCGATCGCGGCGTTATTGGTAATGAAGCTCATGTCTCTTGCCTTCTCGTGAAATCAGTTGGTGACGGCGGCACCTTCGACACGCTGTGTGCCTTTGAGACCGATCGCCAGCGTTCGGAGATAGTCGTTGGGCTTGCGCCCGTCGTAGGTCATGCCGTCGATGAAATCGGCGGTCGGCGCGCGATAACCGTCGCTGTCCCAGGGGAAGTCCTCTTGGGCTGCCTTGCCTTCCTCGACCAGGATCTTTGCGGCCTGCAGGTAGAAGTCGGGGCGATAGACGGATTTCGCAGCCTCGGCGAACCAGGAATCCGGTTTGGCTTCCGGAATCTGGCCCCAGCGCCGCATCTGGGTCAGGTACCAGATCGCATCCGAGTAGTAGGGATAGGTCGCGAAGTGGCGGAAGAAGACGTTGAAGTCCGGCACCTCGCGCTTGTCGCCCTTCTCATATTCGAATGTGCCGGTCATCGAGTTCGCGATGACCTGCGGATCCGCGCCGACATAGTCGGGTCGCGACAGGATCTCCACCGCCTCGGCGCGATTCGTGTTGTTCTCCGCGTCCAGCCACATGCCGGCGCGGATCAGCGCCTTGGTGAGCGCGATCACCGTATTGGGATTGACCTCGGCGAAAGCGGCGGTGATGCCGAACACCTTCTCCGGATTGTTCTTCCAGATCTCGTAATCGGTGATGACGGGCACGCCGATGCCCTTGATCACCGCCTGCTGGTTCCACGGCTCGCCGACGCAGTAGCCGAGAATGGTGCCGGCCTCGAGCGTCGCCGGCATCTGCGGTGGCGGCGTGACGGAGAGCAGCGCCTCGGCCATGATCTGGCCGCTGTTATCGATCGCGGAATAGAAGCCGGGGTGGATGCCGCCGGCCGCCAGCCAATAGCGCAGCTCGTAGTTGTGGGTGGAGACCGGGAACACCATGCCCATGTTGAAGGGCTTGCCCTCGGC
Organism: Dongia deserti; assembly: GCF_003574735.1. Lineage (GTDB taxonomy): Bacteria > Pseudomonadota > Alphaproteobacteria > Dongiales > Dongiaceae > Dongia_A > Dongia_A deserti. Next base: position 69,966 of record NZ_QORW01000019.1, on the reverse strand, counting down.
TCTATAGCGATCGATCACAGGCTTCAGGGCGTCAGCCTTGATCGGATGCACCAGCTTGCCGTCGCCGCCGACCGGGATGTTGGGCTTCATCTCCTCCCACACGGCGTTGGATACAGTGATGCCGTTGCCGTTGAGGTCCATGGAGATTGGCGTGATGACATGCGCCTTGGTGCCGAAGCCGATAGTGGCGCCGAGCGGCTGGCCGGCCAACATGTGGGCACCGTCGAGCTCGCCGGTGATCACGCGATCGAGCAGCACCTTCCAATTGGCCTGCGCTTCGAGCGTGACATAAAGCCCCTCCTCCTCGAAGAAGCCGAGCTCCTTGGCGATGGCGAGCGGCGCCATGTCGGTGAGCTTGATGAAGCCGAGCTTGAGGTCCTCCTTCTCGGGAACGAGCGGCGCGGCGCGTGCCGGGTGGATGGTTGGACCGAGAGCGAGCGCCAGACCACCCAGCGACGCCGTCTGCAGCAAGCGCCGGCGGCTCACCTGCGCAAAGCCCTGGCTGCGCGTGACTTTGGACATCTTTCTCTCCTCTCCCCCAACGGGATCGCGAAACAAAAACGCCGCTGACCTCGGCGCATGAATGGCGCTTCAGATCAGCGGCGTTGCTGTATGGTCCGGCGTTGGACTGTTGAGACCGCCTACCGAAAGCGGCCCCGCTCAGTTCTTTCTCTTACACATGCCGTGCCAACGTCACGCACTCAGTGGTTTTCGTTCTTCCTAAAGCACTTACGGAATGTGGCCGCGACCTCCCGGAGCATCAGCCCGAGCACATTGCCCAAATTCGCTGCGCTCGCTTTGTGCATTGCACAAAGACTAGGCGCTCCTGGCCACTGCTGCCAGATAGCCTGCCACGTCTCCGGCCGTGAAAAGCGGCCCGGCGAATGCACCGATTCCATCGGCCGCCGATGCATCATTGCGCGTGGTCAGCGCTGCGTCGAACAAGTCCGGACGGTAGACACCGGCTGCGCCCATGACGGCCGCTGGCGAATGTTCGATCTGCCGCCAGCGCACCATCTGTGCGTAGAGCCAAAGCGCGTGACGCGGGTCGGGGCGCAGTGCCGCCCAGCCGTCCAGCACGAAGAACCGCGCATCCGCGCGCGTCTCGCCGTTAGGCGCGATCATCAGGCGTCCATCCAGGATTTGGCGAATCGTCTGCGGTTCGATGCCCAGGCGTTCCGGCGCAGACAGGATCTGCGCAAGCTCGGTACGGTTTTCCTGCGCCGCGCACCAGGCCGCTGCACGCGCGCATGCGCGCACCAGCCGTTGTAGCGTCGGCGCATTCGCCGCCGCCCAGTTGCTTCTGGTGGCCAGCACCTTCTCCGGACAGCGCGCGATCAGGTCGACGCCGAAGTGCAGGATGTGTCCGACGCCCTGCGCCACCGCGACGCTGGCCCAAGGCGCACCGACGCAGAAGCCGTTGAGCTGCCCTTTGGCGAGCGCGTCCGCCACGTAGGGTGGCGGCAGCACCACCAGTTGCACGTCGCGATCAGGATCGATCCCAGCTGCGGCCATCCAGTAGCGAAGCTGGTAATTGTGGCTGGAGAAGGGGAACACCATGCCGAAGACCAGCGGCTCCGCGCCTTGCTTGCGCCGCGCAGCGATCACACGAGATAGCGCCAGCCCCGTCTCCGCCGGGTCGTTCAGATCGCCCGGCGCCGCATCGGAGATCGCGCGATAGAGACCGGTGGACACGACGACGGCGTTGCCGTTGAGTCCCAAGGCCAAAGGCGCTGCCATCTCCACCTTTGTATAGTCGCTGCCGAGGGCGGCGGCGATGGCGAGCGGCGCCAGGATGTGCGCCGCATCGAACTGCCCCAGCATGAGGCGATCGCGCACGTTGGCCCATGACACTTCGCGCACCAGCTCGAGCCTGAGCCCCTCTTCCGCCGCAAAGCCGCGATCCGCAGCCACGATCAGCGCAGCCGCATCGATCAGGGGAATGAACCCGGCCCGCACCGGCGTCAAATCGCCGTTCATTTCAACATCTCCGCGGCAGTCACGATGGATTGCGCGATCTCCGACATCTTGCGCTGCTCGTTCATGGCGGTGCGGCGCATCCGATCATAGGCCTCTTCCTCGGTAATGCCCTTGGCGCGCATGAGAATGCCTTTGGCGCGGTCGACGATCTTGCGCTCGGCCAGCTGACTGCGCGCGGCATCGCGTTCGCGCCGCAGCGCATCGAAGGCCTTGAAGCGTGCGATCGCCACATCCAGCACCGGACGCACGCGATTGACGCTGAGGCCGTCGACCACGTAGGCCGATACGCCGGCCTCGATCGCCGCATGCATCATGGAATTGTCGCTCTGGTCGACGAACATGACGATCGGCCGCGGCCGCTCGCGGGTGGCGACGCGCAGTTGCTCGATGGTGTCGCGGTCCGGCAGATCGAGATCGACAATCAGCACGTCCGGCTGGGCCGTGCGCAAAAGGGCAAGCAGGTCGCCGGCCCTCGGCGCCACCTCCACCATATAGCCCCCGACATCGACTAAAGCCTGGCGGACGACGGAAGCCCGTTCAGAATTGTGGTCGACAACGAGGATACGCAACGCCATTCATCTCCGGCCAGCTTCGGGCGCCGGCCTCGCCAGCGCCAGGACAGGCTCTAGAGCAATCGGCGTGCCAGGGCAGAAAAGCCAACGATTCGAGTCTAGCGGCCATCCGGCGCCGGCAGAGGTGACTGGAAAACAGGCAGTCGCTGACCCGCCGCTACCACGCCATGAATCCGGTGCCCCACAGCCACAGGCCGGCCACCAGCATGGAAATCAGCGTGAGGGGCACGCCGGCCTTGGCGTGATCGCGGAAGGAGAGGTGCACGCCCTGCCCAGCCGCTCGTTCTGCGACGATCAGGTTCGCGAGGCTGCCGACCAGCAGCAAGTTGCCCGCAAGCGTCGAGAGAATCGCCAAGCCCACCAACGTGCCTTCTGGAATGCCGAGCCAGACCTTCAGGATCATCACCACCGCCGGCACATTGCCGATCGTGTTGCTGAGCATCAGAGCGAGCGGCGCGAGCAGCGAGACGCGATCCGGCAGCAAGCCATATGCCTCCAGCGCACGCATCGCCTGCTCCGTGAAACCAGTGCGCGCGAAGGCGTCGTTCACGACGAACAAGGACGCGAACAGGATGAGCAGCGGCAGGTCGATCTCGTCCAGCAGCTGCCGCGTTGCGTATTTGCGGCTCACGATCAGGCAGGCCGCAACCAGCAAGGCGGAAATCTCCCGCGGCAGCGGCGTCGTGAACAAGGTAAGCAGCACGACCAGGGCAATACCGCAGATGCCGGTCTGCTGCCGGTCGAAATGCGGGACAGTGATGAGCGCCGGCGCGGCCTGCGCTCGCAAGTTCGCGCGCCACGCCCACGCAATGCAGACGAACGAGGCCACGAGTGCGAGCAGTGACGGCACGATCGCCGCCGCAAAATATGACCAGAAGCCGAGATTGCCGACTTGGCCGATCATGATGTTCTGCGGATTGCCGATGAGAGTCGCAGCCGATCCGGCATTGCTGGCAGCGGCTAGCCCGAACAGGAAGGGTCGCGCATCCAGCTTGCGCGCGGCAAGACCCGCGCACAGCAACGGCGTCATCGCGAATACGACGATGTCATTGACCAGGAGCGCCGAGAGCACGCCGCCGATCGCGATCGTCAAAGCCAGGAGTCGCAACGGCTGCCCCGCCTGGCGCGCGATCCAAGCCGCCGCGGCGTCGTAAAACCCCGCGGCGCCAACCCGCGCCGACAGGATCATCAAGCCCGCGAGCAGCAGCAGGGTCGGAAAGTGGATGGCGTCCGCGATTTCGGCACCCGGCAAGGTACCGGCGACGACCAGCACCACGGCAACGATCATTGCAATGCCGGTGCGGTCGACCCGCGAGCCCGGCACGCGCCCGATCGCCATGCCGACATAGGTCAAGGCAAAAAGAATTGAGATGAAGAGCGTCATCGATGTGGCGGTCCTACCCGGCCGCCTGCGAACCTTCCCCAGCTACCCTTGCAAGGGGTCGCACAGATTTGTGCCTATTGCAATCCGACCTTGCTGCGTACGTGCGCTTCCTGCGCGGCCTTGAGATGTGCTTCGATGAAATGCTTGGCATGGCCGGCGAGGTCGCGGCCGTCGGTCCACAGGTTCCGCCAGATGGCCAGGATTCCGGACAGCGGCTGGTTGACCACGGCCGACGAGAAGGACTCGAACGTGATCGGGCCGCGATACTCGGCTTTGGCAAGGCCGCGGAAGACGCGGTCGAAGTCGAGCGATCCGGCGCCGAGGTATCCGCGGTTGGATTCGCCGATGTGGAAATAGCCGAGCATCGGCCCCGTCTCGACGATCGCCGCCTCGATGTCCGCCTCCTCGATATGCATGTGATAGGTGTCGAGATGCACCTTGATATTCGGCGCGCCGACTTGGCGGCAGAAGTCGACCGCCTGCGCCGCTGTGTTCAGCACGTTGCTCTCGTAACGGTTCACCACCTCCATGCCGATGGTGATGTTGCTCTTGGCGGCTTCGGTGCAGAATCGGCGGATGGCGTCGATCGAGCCTTGTGTGCCCTTCTCCGTCGGCGGCAGGAAGTATTTCTGGAAGGCGGAATAGAGAATGCCGCAGACGTGAGTCGCGCCGATATCGCGCGCGACCCGCAGCGCATCCATTAATCGCTCCTCGCCGCGCGCGATCTTCTCCGGATCCCCGCTGGAAATGTCGGTGGCGGCATCGAGGCCGAGGGACATGGTGACCCCGAGCCGGTTCCGCTCAAGCGTGCGACGCGTGAAGTCGACGTCGATCGATTTCGGATCCAGTGCCGGAATCTCGATCAGGTCGAAGCCCAGCTCCGCGGTCTGGCCGACGGCTTTGACGCATTCTTCATGATTCCAGCCACCGACCCATACCAGCGCATGCACGCCCAGCTTGTTCATGCCATCCTCCCACGCCGGAACGGCCGCAAGATGCGATTCGCAAAACGTTTTACGTTTTCGGCGAGCGACTTGAGGCCGATACGGGACAGATCCTGTAAATCGATTTACAGCACGACCCGCACTGGGTCAATCCGGGCTTGCGGCCGACTTTAAACCGTTGCAGCGATTGCCGAAAGGCAGTGCGGTTCAGCGCGCTGCCGCTTCGCGCGCCTCGGCCAGATCGATCACTGAGGGCTCCGCCTCTACCGCCTGAGGCCGACCAAGACTGGAGTAGCGGTAGCCGAGCTGCACCACTTCTTCGGGCCGATAGATGTTCCTGAGATCGACGATGTTCGCCGACCGCATCAGGGACTTGATGCGCTTGAGGTCGAGGGCGCGATACGAATTCCACTCGGTCAGGATCACCAGGACGTCCGCCCCCGCCACGGCATCGTACGCATCGTCGTAATAGCTGAAATCGGACATCAGCTTCTTCGCTTCCTCCATGCCGACCGGATCATGCGCCTGCACCTTGGCGCCACGCTTCATCAGCTCCGGCAGGATGACCAGGCTCGGCGCATCGCGCATGTCGTCTGTATTCGGCTTGAAGGTGAGGCCGAGCACACCGACCGTCTTGCCGGTTACCGTTCCCCCGAGCGCGGCGACGATGCGTTCGACCATCTGGCTTTTCCTCGAGTCGTTGAACTCGACTGTTGTTTCGATCAGCCCGATGGGCGCGCCCGCGTCGCGCGCGGTCTTCACCAGTGCAAGCGTGTCCTTCGGGAAGCACGAGCCGCCATAGCCGGGCCCGGGATGCAGGAACTTGGGACCGATGCGCCCGTCGAGGCCCATGCCGCGCGCCACGTCATGCACATCGGCGCCCACCTTGTCGCACAGGTCGGAGACTTGGTTGATGTAGGAGATCTTCATCGCCAGGAAGGCGTTGGCGGCATACTTGATGAGTTCCGAGGTCTCCAGGTTCGTGAACAGGATCGGCGTCTCGATCAGGAACAGAGGACGATAGAGCTGGCGCATGACGTCTCGCGCGCGGTCGGACTCACAGCCGATGACCACACGGTCCGGCCGCATGAAGTCGCCGATCGCCGAGCCTTCGCGCAGGAACTCGGGGTTCGAAACCATGTCGAAATCGGCGTTGGGATTGGTCTCGCGGATGATCCTTCCCACTTCGCGGCCCGTGCCGACCGGAACGGTCGATTTTGTGACGACGACGGTATAGCCCCGAATCTCGCGCGCGATGCTCTTTGCCGCGGCATAGACATAGCTGAGATCGGCATGGCCGTCGCCCCGCCGGCTCGGTGTGCCGACCGCGATGAAGACCGCGGCCGCGCCCGCCATGGCGGCGCTGAGATCGGTGGTAAAGGAGAGCCGCTTGCGTGCGGCATTGTTCTTCACGAGCGTGTCGAGCTCCGGCTCGTAGATCGGAATTTTGCCGTCATTGAGCTGTGCGATCTTGGTCGCGTCCTGGTCGACGCACACAACCTCGAACCCGAACTCGGAGAAGCAGGCACCGGAAACCAGGCCGACATAACCGCTGCCAATGACGGCAATTTTCATCGATCACTCCTATATCTAAATGGCGGCGCCCGCCTGGGCGTCCGACATGATTGCGCCAAAACGGCGGTCGCGGCGGCGGAACTCCGCCAACGTTGCCATCAGGTCCTCTCCGGTGAAATCGGGCCAGCACTTCTCTACAAAGGCCATCTCCGCATAGGCAAGCTGCCAGAGCAGGAAATTGCTGATGCGCTGCTCTCCGCTGGTGCGGATCATGAGATCGGGATCCGGGAGCGAAGCAGTGGAAAGATGGGCGCCGAAGGATCCTTCGTCGATATCCTCCGGGTCCAACATGCCGGTCGCCACGCGCGATGCCAGGCGACGTACGGCGGTCACGATATCGCCGCGTCCGCCATAATTCAGAGCGATGGTCAGGTGCAGGCGGCAGTTGTCACGTGTCAGCTTCTCGGCCTCTCCGATCAGCGTCACGATATCGCCCGGCAGGGCAGCACGCTCGCCGATCACCGAGAGACGGATGCCTGCCTCGTGCAGTTCCTTCACGTCCCTTTGCAGGTAGCGGCGCAGCATGCCCATGAGGTATTGCACTTCCGCCTTCGGCCGTTTCCAATTTTCCGACGAAAAGCCGAACAGGGTCAGGTGCGTGACGCCGGATTGTACGGCTGCCTTGACGACCGCGCGTGCCGCTTCGGCGCCATGATAATGGCCCATGGTGCGTGGCAGCCCGCGCGCGCGGGCCCACCTTCCATTGCCATCCATGATGATCGCGACGTGCAGGGCAGCCGGCACGCTCGGCTGCGGCGCCGTTTCCGGCGCGAGCTTGCGGATCTCCACAAGTGCACTCGAGAATTCAGTCATGCCGCGCGCCCCTGATCCCGGAGTGGACGCGGACCGATCTCATATTGTGCTGTGACGGCAGGAGACAGCCGAGTTCGCGCGGTCATGCGCGGAAATGAAGTTGACAATTAGAATGCATTCCTCGGCCTTATCAGTTCGATCACGGTCATCATGAGAATTCGCAGATCAAAGAAGAACGACCAATTATCGATATAGTAAATGTCGTGGTTCACGCGCGCCTCCAGCAGCGCCGGCTCATCCACGGCGCCGCGCAGCCCGCGCACCTGCGCCCAGCCGGTTATGCCCGGCCGCATGCGGTGGCGCACTGCATATTCACGCACGATCTCATCGCACAACCGATCCTTCACCTGCATGCCCAAAGCATGCGGTCGCGGTCCGACCAACGACATGTCGCCGGCGAGCACGTTGAAGAGCTGCGGCAGCTCGTCGATGCTGAGGCGCCGTAGCCACGTGCCGACCCGCGTCACCCGCGCGTCGTCCCGCTTAGTCTGCTCGCGGGCCTCCAGGTCGGCCTTCTCGACATACATCGAGCGGAATTTGAGGACGTTGAATTCCTTGTTGTTGAGCCCGAGTCGAGGCTGGCGAAACAGAATGGGTCCCGGGCTGTCCAGCCGGATGGCGAGCGCGGTCAGCGCCAGCAGCGGCGAGAGCGCGATCAGCAGGACAAGTGAGGTGGTGAAATCGAAGCTGCGCTTAACCAGCCAGTCGAACTCCGACTGCGGCCTTCGCAGGACGCTGAGGAGCGGCGGCTGGCCGGCGCGCGCGAACTGCCGCTCGAGGCGCATGCCCACAAAGTCCGGCACCAGCGCCACATCGACCGCCAAGCTCCGCAGCTTGGTCAGGAGCTGCAGGATGCGGCTTTCCGCACTCATCGGCAGGGCGATCAGCACCTTATCGACCGCCGGGGTGGACTTCACGAACTCGATCAACGCGTCGATGCCGCCCTCGACGGCGATGCCATGAACATGGTCCGGCGCGCGCTGGGTGCGATCGTCAAAGATTCCGACGACCTCGACAGAGTCCGCATATTCCTCGCGCACGACCTTGACGAGACGCTGCCCGATCGTTTCAGCGCCGAACACCACCACGTTGGTCGAGAGATGACCGGCCGCCTGCCAGCGATTGAGCAGCCCGTAGCCGAGCAGCCGCTCGCCTGCCATCGCCAGCGTCGCGAAGACGATCACATAGTGCTCGGCAGAAAGCTCGCCGATGCTGAGTGCAAACTCTCCTTCGACCGCACTGCGGCCGAGCCAGACTTCGATCATGTAGCTGAAGGTCACCGCCGTGCAGGTCAGAATGGCGGGCTTGATAACGAAGTCGAACAGAGATGTGTGCACCGCGCCGGCGATGTCATAGGAACTCGCCAGCGAATGCGCGACGATGAAGGCAAGCACGCTGGTGAGCGTGAAGTGCGGCCACGATGTCGAGAAGCGCTCAGCGCCGCCCGGCGCAAGCAGCATCGCGATCAGTGCGATCACTGCAGCGAACACGGCGAGATCGCACAGCGCCAGAAGCAGTCCGCCGAGCCGCGGATCGCGGGGAAGATAGTGCTTGCGTACCGATGTTTGGGTTCGGAAGGAACTCAGCTCCGAGGAGTCCACCGCGTGAGGACGCATCCTGGCCGCAGTGCGCATTTGAAGCATGGCGCCACCTGTATCCCTCCCCCGAACAGTTCACCACGTCTCCCACCAGACAGTAGCTCTTGGCATTCTTGTTGTTATTTTGATCGCTATCGAACGTTCCAGGGCGCCAAGCCAGCAGTTGCGTTTGTCAGGGCCATGCTATCGCAGCGCAACAGGCTTTCAAGCTCCTCATCTGTTCGCCACGCATCGAATGGCCACCAACTAAACTGTGAGGAAACTGCGACAAGCCGTGTCCATTCACAGTTTTGTATCGCCAGCAGAAGAGTTCGAAACGCCTCTTTGCCGATCTACCTGGCCCTCGCTCCTTCGCGTTCACTCAATTGACTTTGACGCGTCGCAGGCAGACTCGTAATTCTACTTTTTTACTCCATGGCACGTTCCGCGACTCCGACAAAGCTGTGAGAAACTCGCGACAAAGCTGTGTGCTTTCTCCGCTCTTGTCCTTTCGTGCGGACACCAAGTTCTTGTGCATCGAAAAGTTCCCGGCTGCATCGACGAAGATCGCGATTTCGATGAGCGCGTGCCGATGAGCCACACGTTTCGTTCCGCGCCTCACTTGCTCGCGCATAGATCGGAGAACACTTGGGAGAGTTAGTTGACGCTTCGGTCGCCTCCATGGCATGCATGAGCCGCAAAGATGGACCGCTTTGGCCTGCGGATATCATAAGAATGGTCGCGCACGCTCGTTCGTGAAAGTGAGGCGCAGCCGAAGCATCTAATCCGCCCAGCGCATGGAGGAGTTGCCGCTGGTGCTCGTCGGGGGTTCTTGAAGGCGCAGCGAGAGGACTTCCCATGACCAAGCAACCAAGCGTTCTGGTGACTGGCGGCGCCGGCTATGTCGGCAGCCATGTGTGCAAGGCCCTGTACCGATCGGGCCTTACTCCAGTCACCCTCGACAACCTCTCGACCGGCCATCGGCAAGCTGTCAAATGGGGCCCACTGGAAGTCGGCGACGTGCGCGATGAGGCTTTCGTTTCCGACGTGATGGCGCGCCACAAGGTGACTGCCGTCCTTCACTTCGCCGCCCTGTCACTGGTGGGCGAATCCGCCGGCAAGCCGCATGAGTATTACGACAGTAACGTCGGGGGAGTGATCGCTCTGGTGGCCGCCATGCGGCGCTGCGGCGTCTCGCGTATCGTGTTCTCCAGCACCTGCGCGGTCTACGGCATGCCCGCGAAGCTGCCGATCGAAGAAACCGAATCGACGCGACCGATCAATGTCTACGGCCGCACCAAATTGGCCGCCGAGAACTTCCTGACCGACGTCGCCTCGACCGGTGCGATCCGCACGGTCCTGTTGCGCTATTTCAACGCGGCGGGCGCCGACGCCGATGGCGATATCGGCGAGGCGCACAGCACGGAGACTCATCTCGTCCCCCTCGCCATTCAGGCCGCACTCGATCTCAGCCGGCCGCTCAGCGTCTTTGGCAGCGACTACCCGACGGCGGATGGAACATGCGAGCGCGATTATGTGCATGTCGAGGATCTGGCCGAGGCTCATCTCCAGGCGCTTGCGTTTCTCGAGACGACCGGCGGCAGCCGCGCCTTCAATCTGGGGAGCGGCCACCCTATCTCGGTCCGCCAAGTGCTTGGAGCGGTCGAGCGCGTACTCGGCACCAAGGTGCCGACGATCGAGGCGCCGCGCCGTGCCGGCGATCCGTCGCGCTTGTTCGCGGCACCCGGGCTTGCCGAGCGCGATCTCGGCTGGGTCGCCACCCGGAGCGATATCGACAGCATCGTCGCATCGGCAGCCCGGTGGCACCGTAGCAATGTTTTCTCAGAAGCGGTCTGACGATGCCGCGTGTGCACGCCAAGCGAGAAAGTTTTCTGCCCTGGGGAACAAACATCGCCTCTGGTCCGTTTCGGACCGTCCAGGTTCGTTTACGGCATGCAACTGACTGACGATGAGGACTTCGATGCTCCGCTCTCTCTCCCAGACTCTGCTCTGCCTTGCCGCCGCGGCGGTGATCGGCGCCAGCTCTGCTGCCGCTCAAGAGACCGTCGTTCCGGCGACTCCTCAGGATACCGGTTACCGAATCAATGGCGGCGACCTGCTGCATATCTCGGTTTATGGCGAGCCGAACCTCGACAAGGACGTGCCCGTGCAGCCGGATGGCGGGATCGCCTTTCCCCTGGTCGGCAATCTGAACGCGCGCGGCAAGACGCTCCAGGAGCTGCAGCAGCAAATTGCTACTAACCTACGGGAAAGTCAGTATTTTCCCAATCTGACCGACAACGAAGTGACGGTCTCGATGGTCAAGGCGACGGGCAATTCGGTCTCGGTCGTCGGGCAGGTTAAGGCGCCGGGCACGTTCGCATATGACACACGGCTTGATGTCATGCAGGCCTTGAGCCTCGCTGGTGGGCTGACACCGTTCGCAAGTAAGAGTAAGATCAAGATCTTGCGGCGGGATGATACTGGAACACAAACCGCAATTCTGTTTGACTACTCGGAAGTCGAGGATGGGGAAAATCTCGACAAGAACATCCTGCTGAGGGGTGGTGACGTGGTGGTCGTGCCGCAGGCGGGCTTGTTCTGAATCATTAACGATGGGGGAAGCGCCTGAAACGCTCGGGGATCGTTAGCACTCACATCGCACTTTGGGCGATCATCGTTGTAGGTCTCTGCGCCGGGGGGAAGAACGCTTCCGCCCAGGAGTGGCGGCTTGAAACGAACATTTCGCAAAGGGTGCTCTATAGCGACAACCTGTTGCTGAGTCGCGATCGCGAGATCGAGACGTTCGGCTTCATCACGACGCCGGCATTGCACCTGGAGCGCAATTCCCCGACGTCGCAGATCGCCTTCGACGGGCGGTTCGACTTCGCGGAATATATCGATCACTCCGAGTTCAACTCGCAGGATCAGTTCCTCGACCTTTCCGTCGATCAGGCGCTCAGCGAACGCAGCGCATTTCAGTTTGACGTCGGCTTCACCCGTGACACCACGCTGAAGAACGAGCAGGACATCACCGGCCGGATCCTGGACGATTCCTTCCGCTTCGTCAGGTGGGATGTCGATACCGGGTGGAACTATCTGCTCTCGCCGATTGATCAGCTCGCTGTGAGCGGCACCTATCGCAACGTGGACTACCACACCAACCGAAAGACCGATTACCAGTATTTTGGTCCGTCGATCGACTATCGCCGGCAGCTCAACGAGTTGGAGCGGGTCAACGCCACCGTCGGCGCCGTCCGCTTCATCCCTGATGAGCCGGGCAAGGACTACACCGACACGATCAACACGCTGTTCGGATACACCTATACCCCCTCCGACTTATTCACGATCGGCGGCGGTCTTGGCCTCGCCTATTCCATGCAACACGAGGACCCCGGCCGGGATGACGACGAGCTTGGTTATCGCGTGAAATTTAATATGCGCTATATCATGAGCGACCAGACTTCGATTCGCGCATCGCTATCCCACGACACCGAGCCATCGGGCGATGGCGACCAGGTCCTGCGCAACCGCGTAGCGTTCGGCGTTGACCACCAGTTGACGCCGCTCACTACCGCCCGCCTCAATCTCGATTACGCCGATAATGACGACCTCCTGGGAGAGCAAAGCGAAACCTCCGAAGAGAGTGGCACCTCGCGTTACACGTCGGTGCGGCCGGCGATCGCCTGGCAACTGACGGAAGATTGGAGCCTGGAGGCGGCATACCGTTTCCGCTATCGGCTGTTCAGAGATGACGATGAGTCCGCAACCTCGAATTCTGTCTTCCTCACCCTGCAGTACAACTTCCCGACCTGGGCTGGTACGGGTTTCTGAGCCTCCATCAGCGCTGCGACGCTCTTGGTAGCCGCTTCGCCATACAACCTTCTAGCTTTAGTAGTTCGGCCCGACGGGGGCCCCAGAATGAGCTCCCGAGCGCCGGATGGGAACCGTTCGCTGCCTCTCTGGGGCGAGCGCATGGCCGGCTAAAAGCCTTCCTGACTTGACACTCGACAGCACGCTAACGTTCTGCCAGTTCAGGACCATGACTCCGCAGCCGCTTGGCTGCCAGCAAGCGTGTATTTCACAAGCGAGTTGAGGTGGACATGTTTGACTGGCCGGCAATGCAAATTGCCATTGTTCTCTTTCTCGTCGTGATCGTGTTTTTCGGGTTCATCCGGGAACGGATGGCGCCAGATGTTGTCGCCGGCTGCGCCGTCGCCGTGCTGCTGATGACGGGCATTCTCAGCACGACCGATGTCCTGGGAATCTTCAGTAACAGTGCACCCATCACCATCGCAGCGATGTTCGTCCTGAGCGCTGGGCTGGAGCGCACGGGGGTGATCGATAGCCTCGGCCGGCTTGTCTCCATGGCTGCGGGAAGCTCCCCGCTTCTCGCGCTAGCCGCCATGATGACGAGCGTCATTCTAATGTCCGCCTTCATCAACAATACGCCCGTGGTAGTCATCCTTACGCCGGTCGTAATCGGTCTCGCACGGACTCTAAAGCTCGCCCCATCGAAGTTCCTGATCCCGCTTTCCTTTGCCAGCATATTCGGCGGCACGACGACACTGATCGGTACCTCGACCAACATTCTGGTGGACGGCGTAGCTCAACGGCAAGGTCTCGCACCCTTCGGCATGTTTGAGATCACGGCAGCGGGCGCGATCATGGGAGCAGTCGGGATTGTCTATCTCTTGCTAGCCGGCCGATGGCTGCTCCCTGACCGCGAGAGCCTGTCCAGCCTGCTGCCGCGCTCGGAGGATCGTCACTTTATGGCGGATGTGCTGGTCCCGCTCGACTCTCCGCTTATCGGCAAGCGCCTCAAGGAGGCTGGCTTCACGGACCAGCGTGGTCTGCGTGTCATCGATCTCATTCGCGGTGATGTCTCGTTGCGTGGTTCGCTCGACAACTCCCTATTCCTCCAAGCCGGCGACCGACTGGTCGTCCGCAGCAAGGTCGGTGACATGCTCGGTCTGCGCGAGGCTGGGGACGTCGCGTTCGGCGGCCGCCATGTCCACGCCATCGAGCCGATGGGCGCACGCGAGACCATAGTGATGGAGGGAATCGTCGGGCCTCAGTCGAGGTTTCTTGGGCGGCGCGTTGCGGATCTCAACCTGCGTCGCCTGTATGGCGCCTATATTCTCGCCATCCATCGTCGCGGCGCTGGTCTCTCGGGCAGCTTCGATGATGTCTCGCTCCAGATGGGCGACACGCTGCTTCTAGAGGGCTCTTCAGAAAGCATGAAGCGGCTGTTTGACTATCAGGAGCTGGTAAACCTGTCGCAACCGACCGAGCGGCCGCTCAGAAGGGACAAGGCGCCGATCGCGATTGCTGCTGTGCTCCTCGTTATGAGTCTCGCCGCGTTCGAGGTGTTGCCGATTGCGGCTCTGGCGCTCATGGCGGCCACGGCCATTGTCGCGTTACGCTGTATCGATCCGGAGGAAGCGTATAGCTCGATCAGATGGAACATCCTGATGCTGATCTTCGGCATGCTGGCGGTCGGGCTGGCGATGGAGAAGACCGGCGCGGCGCGGCTTATCGTCGAAAGCTTCGCCGCGGCCGTCGGCGCCCTTGGTCCGGTGGCTATCCTCTCGGCCGTTTACCTGCTCACCTCGCTCCTTACAGAGATCATGAGCAACAACGCCGCAGCAATTCTCCTGACCCCGATCGCCGTTGGGCTGGCCCACCAAATAGGAGTAGATCCACGGCCATTCGTCGTCGCGGTCATGTTTGCGGCAAGTGCCAGCTTCGCGACGCCAATCGGCTATCAGACAAACACTTTCGTCTACAATGCCGGCGGCTATCGCTTCACCGATTTCGTCAAGCTCGGGCTGCCTTTGAACCTCCTCCTTTGGGCAACCGCGACAATCGTGATTCCGATGTTCTGGCCGCTGAGTTGATAGCAAGGGAAAATCCTCACCGGGTACGAAGGTGCTGTACGGCGCTTACGCTCTGCCTCTAGAGTCAGCGCGATTTCTTGATCTGCTGGGTAACGAGCACCGATCCGCTCGCTGTCAGATGGCCGTAGTCGAACGCCTGGCGTAGGCCGTTCTGGCCTGTCAGCGACCAGGTACGGAGGAGAAGAGCGGCAGGAACAAGACAATGACCGCGCACATGAAGAACAATGCTGGAAAGATGCGCGGCGCCTGACGCACACGGAAGTTCGCGGCCGAATAGATGCCGTCGGACATCTGGCAGAGATCCAGCTCGTGCCAGCGCAACGACCGACTCGGCTGTCCCAAACTAGTTGGCGAGCGCCCCCTGTGCGCGGATGATGGACCAGTAGGCGTCGCAGGCCCGGGCCACGCCGAAGTCGGCGGCACGGCGCTGCGCCCTCTCGCCGTACATCCGCCGGCGCCCTGCATCGCTCATGGCGCGCAAGGCATCCGCCATCGCATCGGGATCGTCCACCGATACCAGGATCCCGTGCTCGGCGAACATCACGCCTGGCGTGACGCGCTCCCGCGGTAAATCAGCGAGAATCTCGGACGGACCTGACGGGCAGTTGGTGGAGATGACCGCGAGCCCGACGCTCATGGCTTCGAGCAGGCTGTTCGGGAACCCCTCCGCATTCGACGGCGACACATAGAACGCCGCCCGGCGCAGCGTCGGGAAGGGATTGGCCGAGAAGCCCGGCATCACAATGCGGCCGCTCAGCCCGAGCGCCTCGATTTTCTCGCTTAGTGGCGACCGCTCCGGTCCTTCGCCGAGAATGACCAGCTTGCCCGGGATGCCGGACCGTGCGAAGGCCTCGATCAGCATGCCGAAATTCTTGTTCTGCGTCAGTCGCCCCATCGTCACGGCGTAGGGCCCTTGCACGGCGACCGGATCGCCGCCTTCGGCCTGGGCGCGGATCTCATCGAGGTCGATCGGATTGGCGATGACCGAAATGCGTTCGCTCGGCACGCTATAGGCAGAGTGCAGTTCGTCGGCTACGCCCTGGGACACGGCAATCACCGAACGCGCCTTTGGATAGGTCGCCCTGACAAGGAAGCGCGCAATGGCGGCTCCGATGCCGCGGCCGAGGTGGCTGGTCGTGTTGACGCGCTCGCTCACGATCGCGCGAATGCCAAGAAGCCCGGCCGCAATGACGTTGGCAACGTTGGCGCGCGTCAGGAAACTGACAGTGAGATCCGGTTTCAGGCGCCGCATGGCCCGATACACCGACCAGACACTGCGAATGAGGGAATGTTGACAGTCGAGCTGCTCCACCTCGATCCAGTGCGGCACGTCATAGGCCGGAGTTTCGCGATCCAACAGGAGCAGCGAAAAGTGATGATCACGCAACTCGCCTTGCGAGGCTCGCAGCAGCGTGCACATCACGCGCTCCGCGCCGCCGCCCGCCAACGAGTTTATAATGAAAAGCACCTGCCGGCGGCCTTGCTTGGCCGCCAAGGTCGCCTCCGGCTGTGCGTCGGATGAATCCGCTGGCAGCGAGCGCGCGGACGTCGAAAGATCTCCTACCAAAAATCGACCTCTGGGGATATGGCGTCGTCAGCGATGCGGCGACCTAGCTAACACGCACGCGCAGATGGTTCAACGCCGAGAGACTCATGTGCAAATGACGATGCTGCGCGATGTTTTCGAAATGTCACCGATGCCTGCGCCAGAGCGACATCATGGCACGCGCTCCAGCACGAAAATTCAATTTCGCACGCGCCTCGTCTGTGCAATATCACCATCTCGCGCCGCGAACATTCTAGCATCGGTAGTCTGGTTCTATGTATGATTGCGGCTGTTGAGATGACTGCGGCTGTTGAGACTATTTCTGCAGGTCGAGCCGCGCTGGACAACAGACCAATGGTTTTGCTGTGGCACGGTTCTCAGTCGTCATACCGCTGTACAACAAGCGACCGCATGTCGATCGTGCGATCCGCTCCATCCTCTCGCAAACGCTCGCACCGCAGGAGATCATCGTCGTCGACGATGGTTCCACCGATGGTAGCTACGAGTACGTTCAGAGTCTTGAAGACCGTCGTATCCAGCTGCATCGGCGCGGTCAGCCCGGGCCTGGGGGCTACGCCGCACGGAACTTTGCCATCGAGCGCGCCAGTGAAGAATGGGTGGCCTTTCTCGACGCTGACGATGAATGGCTGCCACATCATCTCGAAGACATTGCGGAGGCAATCCGCTCGAGCAGACAGGCGGAGGAACTCGTTTGCGTGGCGACCGGCTATCGCAACATCTATCCGGGCGGTAGGGAGGAGCCGGACATCTACAGCCGTTCCCGGAAAGGATCCGCAGTGGCGTTCCTGGATTTCGGTCAGTTCCTCTCCACGTGGCTGGCGGTCGGCGGCTCACCGGTGTGGACCTCCGCCGCGGCGTGCCGGAAGGATGCACTCGTCAAGGCCGGATTGTTCCCGGCCGGCCGATGCACCCGCGGCGGCGACAAGGACATGTGGTTCAGGATCGCCACCCTCGGTGTGACAGCGCTCGATCCTAGGATCAGCGCAATCTACTACAAAGACTCCGTCAACATGGTCACCGGCAGGACGTCGGCGAATGAGCGCCACTGCATGTGCCAGAGCATCGAAGCGATGCTGCCGTACGGCTCGGCTGCGACCGAGAGTTTGCTGCGCAAGGTCTTCAATCTCGAGGTCTACAAATACGCCATCCGCACGATCAAGACCGCCGGGCTCGATAAAATGGCGTGGCAAGGCTTCTTCGCAACCGAGAACCCGGTCCGATACCTAGTTCTCGCCACCCTATCGAGCAGGCTCACCGATCTCGCCTTGCGCCCCTTGCTGCATTTCCATCCTCGCATGCGCCGCCAGCGCCTAGAGGCAGCATCGCGCCGAACCGTTGCCGCTCCGATAGAGCCGGCAGCGGATTCGCGTTCCAGCTACCACCAAGGGGGCTCATCATGACACAACTGCCATCCGCAGACGCGTCGACAATCACCGACGATTCCGGACCTCCTGACGAGTCTCTATCGCTGGACGAGCTTGCCAAACCGCATACGGCAGGCTGCGCGCGCACTTTCCAAGAACTTAAGAGTCTGCTCAAGGCCGATCTCTTCCGCTACGCTGGTAAGTCGGACATCAAATCCTTCCTTCGCCACTTCCTGTTCACGCCCGGATATAAGTACACGGTGTGGATGAGAACCTGCGGCTATCTCAGGGTCCAGCGGTGGGCGAAGTGGAGCCTGTATCTTCTGGTGAAATACATCCTCCTGCGCTGCAGATACAAATACGGGATCGTCATTCCCGAATACACGGTGATCGGCCCGGGCCTCTTCATTAACAGGTTCGGCGGCGTCTACGTGAACGGCGACGCCATCATCGGCAGCAACGTCAACCTCACGCACGGCATCATGCTGGGGCAACATAATCGCGGCGCCCTCATGGGCTCTCCGATCGTGGGCGATCGTGTCTTCATCGCCTCCGGCGCGAAGATCATCGGGCGTATCAGGATCGGCAACGGCGCGGTCATCGGAGCGAACGCCGTGGTGACCAAGGATGTGCCCGAGAATGCGGTTGTTGGCGGAATACCCGCAAAGGTTCTGTCGCTCAAGGGCTCAGCCGGCTACATCAACAGACAGGCCCGTACGGCGCCAGCGGCACGCGAGGATGTCGCTCCACACTGACGGCAACCGACCACGATCTCGCGGGACCTGACACAGCGTGGCTCCGCGTTCGTCAACCGAGATGTCACAAGAATGCGGGCTTTCATCGGAACCAAGACCGGTGGCGACTGTTTATTCCGGTCATTACGGCTGGCTATTGGCCGTGCTCCCCGGTATCACCACGCACAATTGATCGCCCGCTCTCGTGTCGGATTTCGCTGTCGTCATCCCCATCTACAACAAGCGTCCGCACATCGCGCGCGCGCTTCAATCCGTATTCGACCAGACCGAACCGCCGGCCGAGATATTCGTCGTGGACGATGCCTCCACTGACGGCGGACTGGACGAGGTCGTACGGTATCGAGACGAACGACTGACGATTCTGCGCCGGTCTGAACCCGGGCCCGGCGGCTATGCTGCGCGCAACATGGCGATCCTGCGCGCCCAATCAGAATGGGTTGCTTTCCTAGATGCCGACGACGCTTGGGCGCCCAATCATCTCGCCGCCATCCGTACGACTATCGCGCGAGCCGAGGCACCGGATCGTATCGGCGGCATCTTCTCGGGTTATTCGAACGTCTGGCCGGATGGCCGGGAGGAACCGGACCGTTATACGAGCCGTATCGGTCGGGACGATGCCCGGCTGCTGGATTTCCCAGCCTTGCTGGCGACTTGGCTAGAGCTCAAGGAATGCCCGGTTTGGACCTCGGCATCAGCATTTCGGCGGCAAACCCTGATCGATGCGGGGCTGTTCCCTGCCGGCCGTTGCTCGCGCGGCGGAGACAAGGATCTCTGGCTGCGCGTGGCGCGCGATGCGCCGGTGATAGCGGCGCCCGGCACGATGGCAATCTATCACCGTGATGCCGTCAACATGGTGACGCACAGGAATTCGACCGACACGCGGCACTGCCTGTGCGAGACTATTACCACGATGCTGCCCGACGCCCCGGAGCCGGTTCGCCCGCTGCTCCGGAGGCTGTTCAATCTCGAAGTCTATCTGTATGCGCTCTATGCAGCGAAGGAGCGGAAGGTCGACCGCGCGTTCTGGCGCGGCTTCTATGCCCAGGAGGATCCGCTGCGTTTCCTCGTGCTTGCCGGTCTATCGACTCGTACGGGTGCTTATGCAGCCCGCCGGCTGCGATCCATCCTGCGCCGCCGCCCGAGCTAGAGTTCCGCCGTGGCGCGACTTGTTCTGGGCTTCAGCACGGCGCGAGCGCCAGTTGCCAACGCTGCGGTTCCGTAGAGCGCCAACGCCGGCAGCGTGAGGGCAATCAGCGGCATCATCTTCCGGCGGGACCTGAGATAAGCAGCAGCCGCGCGAAGCTCCCGGGACAACTGGGCCAGGCCGGCGCGGTCCAAGTTGTTGCGCACTTCGCCCAGCCATCCCGCCGCATAGGCGCGCCGGCATTCGGGCCGCAACAGGAACTTGGCATAGTAGGCGCCGCGACCGCGATCATAGCCGGCCCTGAGGCGTGGCACGTCCGGAGGGCGCCGCCGATGATGATGCCGCACCAGTGGCCGCGGATCGTAGCGCCCCTTGAAGCCCGCCCACAAAACTGCAGCGACCGCGTCGATGTCCTCGCATGGAAACGGCGTGCCCGCCCCAAGCTCGGGATCGAAGCCGCCGATCGCCTGCAAGGCCTCGCGCCGGAACGACAGGTTGGCGCCCTTGATGGCACCGGCGATCACAAAGGAGTAAGGCGCGATCTCCACCGCATAGTCGCGCTCGTCAATGGTCACGCGGGCATCAGCTGGATCGAACAGCAGGATGCGTCCACCCAGAACGCCGATATCCGGCCGCCCGTCGAAGGCGGCGAGGATAGCATCGACGTAGTCCTCGGCAACATAGCAATCGTCGTCGGTCAAGGTGACGAGATCGCTCCGCGCTTCGCGCCAGCCGCGATCGCGCGCCGCGCCAAGGCCGATGCGTTCCTCGCGGAAATAGCGAATACGCGGTTCGATCTCGCTGGCGCGGCGGATCTTGTCGGCAGTGCCATCAGTCGAGGCGTTGTCGATCAGGATGGCTTCCCACGCGCGCGCCGTCCTCATCGCCATCAGGGAGTCGAGCGTACCGCGCAGCTGATCGGCGCGGTTGCGCGTGCATATAACGATCGACAGATCCGGCCTATCGGAAGTCATATACCAATCCCGCGACCTGATCGACGGAACTGACGAGTCGCGCATGTTGCGTGTCCTTGGTCCATGCCTCGTAAAGGGCGGACACCTTGCCGTCCAGGGAGTCGAACAGCAGGTGCCGGACGCCGAGCAGGCAACAGAGAACATGAGCGTGCAGCCGGTCGGTGATGACCATCGATCCTTTGCTCAGAAGGCCGAGCCCGAAGGCGAGCCGCTCCCGCGCATAGCGCTCGCGCACACTGAATGCGAAGGAGCGCGTCAAGCCGATGGTCCAGGGATGCCGTCGCCACGTCGCGCCCAGCGCCTTGTCCCGTTGACCGAGTCGCGAGTTCGGCGCCTCGATCCAGTCCGCGACGTCCAGCGAGCCCCCAAGCCCACTCAGGATTTTCAGCAGCCTGGGATGGTCCGTCACCATTTCCTTGTCCTGACGCAGCAGGCATAAGAAATCGAGCGAGGCCGGTTCGCGCTGGATATCGCCGAGTGCAAAGGCCATGTCGGGGCATGGGACCGTGGCGCATGTAAAGTTCTGCTCGGCAAAGGCCTGGCTCCTGCGATCGCGCACCAGCAGCGTGAAGTTGCCCTGTCGCTCGATGGCGCGCGCCGTCGCTTCGATGCCGGCTTGAGTTGTAAAGGAAATGCTCTGTGGGAACTGCACGATCGGCTTGCCCGGAAAGCGGTTAAGGATCTCCATCCGTATGGCATGATGACGCGGCCAGATCTCGCCGAAATTCCCGCCGCCCTGCAGAAGGATGATGGACGAGTCCCGGATGAACCGGTCGCAGGCCGGCGTGTAGTTCACGGTGTCGAAGAAGTCGATCCGCGCCCCGGGGAAATTCCGCCGCAGGAAGGCGAGCTCACCAAGGAAGATCGCGCTGTCTCCCACATTGGCATAGCCCGGCGGGTCGATGATGCAGATTCGCTCCGAACGACCGGCGATCAGCGGTGTCAGGGTCTCGTCGATCCGCTTGCTGAGTTGTGCATTCAAACTGGGCATGGCGCTCCGTGACGTTTGCTCTGCCTTGCCGGTTTCCCTCCCCCTGACTTCATGTCTTCGAGAGCTGCCTCTCCCAAAAGCGCTGGAAGCGCCGGATTGCTTTTGATGCGTCCCGCCGCAGCCGCTCGACGCGGTAATGCACGAGCCTTTTCAGCTTCAGGTGCTGCGGCACGTCGAACTTTTCGAACCGGGCATTACCAATGGTCGAGCCTGAGAACTCCTCCATGACCGGAAACGGGAACACGGCAAGATTGGGTTGGCCGTGCACCCACGCGCGATCCATTTCATCGTCGATGGGCCTGGTCACGGTGCGGCAATGATCGAGGAAGACCTTCGCGCCGGCCTTGGTGATGGCATAGCCCTGCGTGCCATAAGCAGGCCCACCCAGCTCCACAATCGAGCGCGCCCGCTCGATGAAGTCCTCCCTGACCACCGCCGTGGTGGTCGGAAACTTGTAGTACAGGCGCAGATAGTTGATGCCCATCTCTGTGAGCGCGATCTCGGCCAGCTTGGACAGAAACGTCCAATCGACGATGACGTCGTCCTCCAGCACCACGTACTGATCGGCCTCGTCGGACTGCAGGTCTTCCCAGGCGGCGTAGTGGCTAGAGAAGCAACCGAGTTCGGCGGCACGCAACGGCCGCCCTTTGGCGACGATGGCCGCCTGCTCATCGTAGCTCAGCGCAGGATGCAGACTGGTGCGCGCTGGATAGAAGTCCCAGGCGACAGGCGCATTCTGCGCGCGCTCCCGGAATCGACTGCGGCGCTCTTCCGCGTCAGCCAGGCTTACGACGATGATCTTGGTCCGCACGACGCTGGTCATCAATTCGGGTTTCGGATTCATCCACTCCATGGCGCGCTTGATAATGCCCATCGTTGGGATCGACAACACGACATCTCTGTGACCCGCGACGCCTCGACATCATGGATGGATGTCGAGAGCTTTATCAGCGGTTCATGACACAGAATAGTCACACGAATACATGACTACGAACAAATAAAGTTTGAGCACGCAAACCCGTGCTACTTGAACTATTGATCGGGAAAAGCGTTCTGTTATCGTCCAGCCCGACTTGGAGCACTTGCTCTCGCAGCTTGGATTTCATGGCGAAGGAATAGCGATTGCTTTCGAAAGTCGCATGCATCATTCCGACCCATGGGCGACCGGGCCATTTATCCCGCTCGCTTGGCAGCGCCTTACAGCAATCGCTGGCTCCGGCCGAGATCATGGTGGTGGACGATCTCGATGATGGTCCTACCGCAGCGATCGTGCAAGTGTCGGCGTTGCGCACCGAGATTCCTCTGCGGCGGATATTGAACAGATCCAATCCCGGAGCATCCGGTTCGCGCAATGCTGGAGCAGCGGCAAGCACGGCTGAGCTCCTCGCCTTCCTCGATGACGACGATGTCTGGCGTCCGGAATATCTGGCGTCTGCCATGGCGGAACTCGATCGCACGGGCGCCGACGCCGTCATTTCAGGCCTCTGCCGCATCAAGCATGACGGCAGCACCCAGCCGATCATCATGCCCCCACGCGAAGCGATCCGGAAGCAGCTGTTCGATAAGAACTTCGGGATGACCGGAAGCAATCTCGTGATCCGCCGCTCGGCGTTCGAATGCCTTGGCGGATTCGACCCCGCCCTGCCGGTGTTCAACGATTGGGACTTCCTGATCCGCATGATCTCGCACGGCTTCGAATATTGCGTGGTGAAGGACCTGACCGTCGAGTGGCGCGAACATGAAGGCGATCGCATCTCCACCCCGAGCCTGCGCCGCGCGGTCGGCATCGAAGCCTTTATCGCCAAGCACGCCGCCGCAATGCCGTCGATCAACCGTCGAGACTTGACTGCGGTCGCGCTCGGCATCAGATGGCGGAATGCCGGCTCCTTGGTCGGCCGGCTCTTGTGGGCCGCGAAGCTGGTGCGCTTGCTTGGCCCGCGTGAAGCGCTCGGGCGGCGATTGCGAATGACCAAGAAACGGGTGATCGAGGTGGGCTTGTGACCATGCAGACAGTTCTGGTGACTCATTCGCGTGACGGCCTCGGCGGATCGGTGATCACCGGAGCCTTGCTTGCCAAAGCTCTCGATTCCAGCGGTGAGTGGAAAACGCTGAGCATCTGCAACAGCGCCGGCCCGCCGCTCGACTACCACCGCACGATCGGGATCGACGTGGTGCCGTTGATGGAGAGCCAGGGCCTGCCCTATACGCCCAACCCCGGCGACGGCAACCGGCTGCAGCGGATCGCCAAGCGAATCACGCTGTTCCGCGCTGCGCGGCGTTTTCTCAAGTCTGCTTCGCCCGACATCATTCATGTTCACGACGAATCGAGCGCCCTCGCATGGGGCTTGGCGGCCCGCCCCAAGAGAATTCCGGTGGTCTGGCAAGTGCATCAGCAACTGCCGCAGCGCTGGATCGATTGGCTGTTGCGGCGCCTTGCTTCCCACATCGTCTTCGTCGCGGCGAACAACCAGCGGCGCTTTGATGGCGTGGATCTGCCGGCGAGCTCCGTCATCTACAACGGAGTCGATCTCTCGGTGTTCTATCCGGCGACCAACCGGCGAGAAGGCCCGATCAATATCGGATTCATCAGCAACCTGGTGGACCGCAAGCGTCCCGAGTGGGTGATACAGGCGGCGGGCCGGCTGGCGCGCGAGGGGCTTAATGTCAAGGTGCTGCTGGCAGGCAACGATTTCAGCGGCGGCGAAAAGGCCAGGGAGCTGCAGGATTTGGCCAAGGAGGAAGGAATCACCGGCCGGTACCACTATATCGGTCCGCGTTCGGATGTGCCCGACGTGCTGCGCTCGCTTGATATCCTGGTCCTGCCCTCCAAACGCGACAAGGAGGCCTTCCCGCGCATCGTCGTCGAGGCGATGGCTTGCGGGGTCCCCGTGCTGGCCACCGCGGTTGCCGGCGTGCCCGAGGCCGTGGTCGCTGGTGAAACCGGCTTGCTGGTCGATCCGGACGACTTCGACGGCTTCGTCGGCGCCCTGCGCACACTGGTGACGGATGACGCTCTGCGGAGCCGCTACGGCGCAGCCGCGGTGGCGCGCTGCCGCGCCCTGTTCTCCATGGAGGCCAGCGTCGCGGCGATTTCGGAGGTCTATCGGAGCGTGACCGCGGAACATAGCGCGCAGCAACGCGAACTCAGCTCGTTCGCCTGAACGTCCTTCGGAACCAGGAGGGACGCTGGGATTCGTTGGCCTCGCCGCGCTTCGGCTCGGTCCGGTAGTCGTTCAATGACAGCGCATCGATCCGCAGATCGCCATAGCCTTGATTCGGGCCGGCCTGCGGAACCTCCAGCCGGGCGTAGTCGTCCACCGCCACGTGTCCGTTAAAGCGCGCCCTCTCATCGAGCGCCGGCTCTTCGTCCAGCGCCAGGTCGGATGCGCGCGGGGAACCGGTTGATGGGTCGTTCTCGCCCGGCACGGCGCGCAGTTCCACCGCTTCGCGCACCATGGCCGTGATCTCCGCAACCACCATTGGATCGTCTGCCCGTTCCTCGCGGATGAAGGGCGAGACACCGCTCGCCTGGCGGTCGGCGATCACGCGCAGAACGATGTCGAGGTCGATGTCGGTCCTGTTGTCCGCCAAACCATAGACCATCGCCATGTCGCAGATCGAATTGATCACGCGCGGAACGCCGCCAGAGAAGAACTGGACCGCGCCGATCGCCGTGTCGGTGAAGATGGGGCGGTCGGCCCCCGCGACCTCTAGCCGGTGGCGGATATAGCGCCGCGTATCGAGATAGTTCAACGGCGTCAGATGGTAGGAGATGCTGATGCGCTGGGCGAACTGGGTGAGCTCCGGGCTCTTCAGCTTCATCAACAGCTCCGGCTGCCCGACCAGGATGATCTGCAGCAGCAGATCCTTGTCCGAGTTGATGTTGGACAGGAGACGCAGCTCCTCCAGCGCTTCCACCGTCAAGTTCTGTGCCTCGTCGACTACGAGGATACAGCGCCGCCCGCCGGCATATTCCTCGATCAGGAAATGCATCAGCTCCTGGTAGATCTCCGCGTCGGTCTGGGCATTCGTTCCGCGGCCGAAGGACGCCAGCGCCCACGCGGTGATGTCCGTCAGCCCGGTGTGAGTGTTGGAAATGAGACCCAGCGTGACGTCGCGCCCGATCCGCCGAAGCAGCGAGCGGATCAGCGTCGTCTTGCCCGATCCGATATCCCCGGTGATGGCGCAGAACCCGGCCTGCCCGGCCAAGCTGTATTCCAGGATGCTGAGCGCAAGCGAGTGCTTGCTGCTCATGAACAGGAAGTCCGGATCCGGCAGCAGCGAAAACGGTTTCTCTCTCAGGCCGAAGAAGGATTCGTACATGCAGTCTACCTGGCGATCTTCCTGGCTTGCCGGAACAGCCTAGTAGGCGTTCAACAGCGTACCGACGATGGCTTTGTTTCCGAGCAGGTGGGCCGATCTCTCAAGCTCCGCCTTGGTGGTACGGCCGCTGCGCGCCACCAGCAGGACAGCATCCACGTTAGGAAGGAACCCGAGCGTATCGCTGGAGGTCAGCAACGGTGGCGCGTCGTAGATGATGATGCGATCCGCGTAGCGGTTCTGCAGTTCCTTGGCCAGCGCAGTCATGCGCGGCGAGCTGATCACCTCCGCCGCCGCCTCGCCCTTTGCCTCACGCGCCGGCAGCACGACCAGGCGCGCTATCCCTGGGCACACGAGGCAATCCTTCAGCTGTGCCTCGCCGCGCAGATAGTCGTCGATGCCGACCGTCGGTTGAAAGCCGAACTTCTCATGGATCGCCGGCTTGCGCAGGTTGAGATCGACGAGGAGCACCGTCTGGTTGACATCGAGCGCGACGGCGATCGCAAGATTTGCCGCGGTCGTCGTCACGCCGCTGCTCAAATCCGGTCCGGTGACGGCAACGGTCGACATGCCGTGCTTCTTCAGGCGCTGCAGAACCTGCGTGCGCAACAGCCCATAGATGTCGGATGCGGGATGGCCGAAACTGTCCGCGACCAGCCGCTCCTTGCTCGTCCGCTTCTGATCGCATTTCGCGACCGCGGTCTCGGTGTACTGGGGCGTGAAGCCGTTGGTCGACACGGCCCGGCCATTCGGCCGGAGTCCGCCGAGGCTTCCAGCCCGCATCTCGCGCGCCCTGGCTAGCGCCTTCTCAATCTGCTCCATCGGCATCTCCGTTCGCGGTGCAATTCAGCAGCCAGGCTCCCGATGCTGCAGCTGCGAAGATCATGACCATGGCCGTCAGGGTGTGCAAGTGCAGACAACACAGCAGGACACGAATAGTTCGGCGCCGCACAAGATTCTATTGTGGCGATTTCGTGGCGAACTCCCACCAATGGCTTTCGCACGAACGTTCCATTCTTCGGCGCGATTAACGACAAACACCCGAATCCAGAGCCAAGGGTCCTTATTGGTTCTTCCTCCCCCTGCGCTACGTGCTTAACAGCATTCACTGAGCTGAACGCCGCGGCCGCGTTCATTGTCGCCAGACTTGTTCTGTCGAATAGACGTGAATGCCGGTAGCCGGTCCGTCACTTCGATGCACGAAACCATGAGACCAGCGAGATCATGAGCTTCGTTACCTCTTCTTCTTTTTTGGCCGTCGATACGGCATCTCGCAAACGCAAAACATTTTTGAGTTGATCGGAAGGTAGCACGCAGCAGCCCGCACCCCTGTGACTTATCAGAATTAATCCTGTGACATCAGCAATGGGTTCGGCGCCGGTATATCGTTGCATCGCTTAATGGTCGTGTTGGTGGGCTAAAGTCCTTGCCGCAGATCGTTGAGTTGAGGTGCTCTTGAACGATTCCGCTGGGGTCCCACGACTCCGTGCGCCACGCTTCTTGTTCGATAAAAGCACATGGCCCTTCATGTCTCCGTTGATCCGCCGGCTGTTGCGAGCGGCCTTCTATCTCGCGAGTGTGTTGGTCGGCGCTCTGTCGCTGACACCGAGCACCACTTTGCCGCCGGTGTCGATCGGCGATAAGGCGGAGCACGTCATCGCTTACGCCTTGCTCGGTCTCCTGGGTGGCATAAGCTCCGAGCGCAGCGTGGTGCGCACGGCTTTCGGGCTCGCGGCGTTTGGGATCGCAATCGAGCTGCTTCAGGCATTCTCGCCGGGACGGTCGCCGGATGTGTTCGATGTGCTGGCCGATATCGTCGGCGCTTGCATCGGCTGCGGGGGCGCCATCGCTCTCCGCCGCATGGCGCTGACTGCAGATCGACCTCGTGCCGCAAGCAGCGATGCCGACGGTATTTGAAGGCAATCTGAAGACGACGCCGGATATGACCTATCGCCGCGGCCGCGAGCGAAGCTACGGACATGTTGTTTGACATCCGATCCGGTCACTCCCAGGTTTTTCATGTTTTTCATCCAGGAGGCACGTCAATATGCGACCCAGTGGCAAGTTCATGCAGCGACACACTACCCCGCCCCTGATGACGCGGCGCCAAGCTCTGACGGTGACGCTTGCCGGGTTGCTGACCGCACTGAGCGCGGGCCGCCTGCGCGCGGAAGCAATCAATCCCACAGTGCAGACGGCGACAGCCGCGAAGCCGAAGTCGGTCACGCTGTTCACGCTCTCGGGCGCTGGCGACGAGGATGGACGCGATTGGCAGAACGCCATGCCGATCGATTCCTTGTCGAAGGCACTGAGTTCGGCGCGGCCGGGCTCGGGTTTCCTCATCGGGTTCGACAGCGCGGGCCAGCCCATCGCGATCGACAAGGGCCAGATTCGCATCAAGGCGTCGGGCGACGAGAGCAATCCGGTCTTCTTGCAGGCCGGCCTCATTGCCGACGATAACGGCGTCGCCGCGGCTTCGAAGGACGTTGCCGCCTTTTTCAAGAGCGCGCAGCCTTGGTCGGTCAAAGATTTCGGCCGGCGCGGATCTGCCTATTTCGCCTTGATTGAAGGCGCATCGCACCTCAGGGTCTCCGGTTTCCATATCGACGGCACGCCGGCCGACGGCTTTTTCAAGTTCCGCGGCAAGGAGACGGCGACCTTCCGGGATATTGTCATCTCCGGCCTCGAGGCGAGGAACGTCGGGCGCGTGATCGAGACCGATCGCGGCGCGATGCTGCAGAATCTGATCGTCACCGACTGCCGCGCCATCGGCATCATTCGCGGATTCGCGCGCTTCCGCCACCTGTCGGACTCGACGTTGCGCAACCTGGAGCTTGACGCTGCCAAGATGGATGCCGGCGGCCGCAACGTCTGTCAGCTGATCGCCGTCTCGGAGGGCAAGAACCTGCTGTTCGAGGACATCGTCCTGCGCAACGCCATCAATGAGCCCCCACCGCCGAAGGAGGGAAAGGAGCCGGGTTACGTGCAGGGCGACGGCATCGTATGCGAACGCAAGACCATGAACGTGACGATTCGCAATTGCCACGCCAGCAGCATGGGGGACGGCGGATTCGATCTCAAGACCACCAACGTGACAATGGAGGATTGCAGCAGCGATTCGTGCAAGTTCGGCGCCCGTCTCTGGGCGGAAGGTAACAATGTGATCCGACGCTGCGACTTCCGCAATCCGGTCTCGCGCAACGATACGCAGGGCGCCTGCATCCAGGCGGGCGGCACGCTCGAAATCGTTGACACCAAGCTGCATGCCGGCCGCGGAACAGTCGCCATCAGCCTTAGCAAGAAGAAGAATCAGAACCCTCCGATGGTGGTGATGCGGGGGGGCTCGATCGAGATCGAAGGCAACGCCAAGGTCGCACACGCCAGTGCCGATGGCGTGCTAGAACTGCAGGACGTCATGGTCAACGGCGTCAAGACCAGCCGCCGTTTCGTGTTCGAGAAGAAGGAGAAATAGAGGGGCACAACGGGTCCAGCGCGGCGATAGGACAGCACCATTCTTCGAACAGCTTGACCGAGATCTTCCGCGACGCCGCGAGCCCCTAGCTTCCACTCCGCTTCAGAATATAGAGCTGAACGCCAGGACGCCGGCCATCAGAATGGCCGCCACGCTGGCGACGCCGATCATGCGCAGCCTTCGTCCGCGCGTCTCGTCGATGGTCCTGATATAGGGCACCGTCGCGAGCGGCATTTCGCCGAAGGCCACCATCAGGCTCTTGGGCTCATAGATGCGGGGATCAAGCATGTCGATCGCGACCATGGCGGCGGCGGCCAGCATCGCCGTCAGGAAGAAACCGACCGCCATCAGCAGATTCTTGTTCGGCCTTGCCGGCAAGTCCGGACGCATCGGCGGCTCGATCACGGAGAAGGTCTCGCCCTTGCTCTGCTGCTCCATGTTTTCCGCGACCTGGGCGTCGGCTTCCTTGTCCTTGAAGTTCTGATAGCGTTCCAGTGCCACCCGGTGCTGGTTCTGCAGCGAGTTGTATTCCGCCTCGACGGCCGGGGTCTGCAGGATGCGCTTCTGAAGATCTTCGATGTTGGCTTCGAGCGCCGCGGAGCGCTCATTGAGGCCGCGGATCTGCGCATCCGCGTCTGCCAGCTGACTCTGGATCTGGATGTACATCGGGTTGTCCGGCGGACCTTGCGGCCGGGTGAAGCTCGACATTGCCGGTGCCGCTGCCATCTGCGCCTTCATCTCGTCAACTTGCCGGCGCAGGCGCTGGACATCCGGGTGCTTTTCACCATAGCGCTGAAGCGCGTCGGAAAGCTGGGCTTGCAACGTCGAATACTTCGCCTGATCCAATGCGCGCGTATCGACGCCGCCGATCTGGCTCTTCAAGACCTGGATTTGGCGCTGCAGCCGGACGACGTCGGGATGCTTCGAGCCGTAGCGGGTGGAGAGGTCGCTATATTGCAGCTCCAGGTCCATGAGCTGCGCCTGCGGAGTTGCAGGTCGCCCATTCGCCGTCATCGGGGTATAGGGGCTGATCGTGCTGAGCTGGCTCTGCAGGTAGGATTTCTTGTCGGTCAGGATCTGCAGGTCGGCCCGATTTTGCGTGAGCTGCGCCTGCGCCTGATTCAGCATCTGGGTGTTCATGTTGAATTGCTCGGGCAGGCTGCCATTGTATTTCGAGCGCACTTCGAGCAGGCGCTTCTCCAGTTTCTGGACGTCGTCGTACAACTTGGCCGCCTGCTCGCTCAAGAACTGGGTTGTGCCGGCCGCCTTTTGCTGGCGGGTGCGATCGTTTTCCGCCAAGTAGAGATCGGTCAGCCTGCCCGCCACCTGTTGAGCGAGGTCCTGATTTTCGTCTGCGAAGGCGAGCGTAAATGCGATGGAGGCCTGCGGCTGCTGACGCGCGCGCTGCGGCTGCTGCTGGCCGGAGAGATTGGCACTCACGACCGCCAGCTCGACGTTCGAGCGCATCTTGTTGATGAGCGCGGACCTGGGCGCGGTCAGCTGCTCTTCGGGATACAGGTTGAACTGCTTGATGACGTCGTACAGGTTCTGGCTGGTCATCACCCGCTGCTGGATGATCTGCAGCCGCTCCTGCGCATAGGTCGAGACCGTCGATTTCACCAGATCGGGGGGAACGTTGGGCTCCTCGATCAGGATGGTGGCGATCGATTGATAGGTGGATGGCCAGATCTTGACGATCGTGTAGGTCGCGGTGACGCCGAGCACGGCGATCGCTAGCCCGATCCATTTGCGCCGCCGCAAAGCGCCGAGCACGTCTATGTTGATCAGCCGATCGTCCTGATTCATGGTTGCTGCATTGCTCATGCACTTTTCCTGTCGAGTCTTGCTTTCGTCAGTCTGATGAACCCCAGCGCGGCGCCGGCAGCCCTACGCACATTCGTCCATACCGGCGGCCATGCGTGCGAATTCAACCGCCATCATGCAGCCGCCAAAGCCGCATACACCTGCCGCGTCGCCTCGCTGACGCAGCCCCAATTGAATCGCCGCGCGATCACGGCGCGATCCACGCGATACGTCTCGTAACTCGTCAGCAGCTTTCGCTTCAAGGCGTCGACATCTCCCACCGGGAAATAGTTCGTCGGGGCGAGCTCGATATCGAGATTCGGGCGGATATCGCTGAGCAGCACCGGGATGCCGAGATTGGCGGCTTCGAGCGCCGCGATCGGCAGGCCCTCGTGGCTCGACGGCAGCACGAACAAGGCGGCATTGCGATAGAGGACGCGCAGCATGTCATGAGGTTGGAAGCCGCAGAAACGGATGCGCTCGCTGGCATGGCGCAGGAGCGAGCGGGAGTAGTCGTCTTCGTGATCGGCCGCGCCGGCAATGGCGAGCTTGTGAGCCGGATCTGCCCCATGGAAGGCTGTGATCAGATCATGAAAACCCTTCTCTGGCACCAGCCGGCCGACACTGAGGATGTAACGCTGCGGTTCAAGCTCAAACTGGGCCAGGATCGACTGCTCATCCTGGCTCGCCTCGATCTCGGCAAACTCGGTCGCGCCGTTCGGGATATAGTGGATGCGTCCGCGCAGGTGCGGATTGCGGCGCCGCAACTTCTCCGTCACGGATTTCGATACGACGATGATGTGATGCGCCGCGGCGGTCGCGCATCGTTCGCCCAGGCGCAAAGCGGCCTTGCCGACGGTGTTCCACTTCTGCCGCTCGAAATCCCGGCCGTGGTGAGTGACCACCAGCTTCATTCCCAGCATCCGAGCGAGCGGGCCCAGCAGGGCCGGTCCGATGCCGTGAATGTGGAGAATTTCCGCCCGCAGCACGAAGCGCGCATACAGCACCGCTAGAGTCGTATTGCTGATGGCTTCGAGATACTTGTTCTTGATTGCGGGCAGCGGCACCACGCGGACGCCCTGGTACTTATAGGCGCCGCCCGGAATGTAGGGTGTCCTGCCGATGATGGTGATGTTGTAGTGCCGGGCGAGCGCTTTCAAGCGGGGGAACACCTGTTCGCAATGCGACTCGATCCCCCCCATGACTCCCGGGATACCGCGCAATCCGACGACGCAAACCCGGGTCTTATACATGCGAGCGACCGGCCCGCGATTCTCTCGCCCGTTGTCTTCCGGCAATCGAGCTACCTGCACCTTTAATTGTCCCTCCGTCCGACGCCATATCTCGGAGCCGCGCATTGTCCATCGGGATCGAAACGAAAAGCGGTGACCACTTGGCAACAAAGCCAACAGCGTCACCGCGCCGCAACATCACTGATGTTGCACTGCGGCAGCATTATGGCCAGCCACGAAATTTTTGCTACGGCTCAATGACTTGACACCGAAAAGTCACAGTTCGCCGTGCTCGATCCGATCCCGCCGGACCGCCGGGTAACAAGCCGCGAGGCGGCTCGCAGTTCCCGAGCGGTGTGCGGAAAGTGAGTGAGGATCAGGCGGCGCTGCGCTTGGATGAGCTCTCGAGATTCGGCAGCAGCCAGGTGACAAGGCCGATCACGGGCAGGAACGCGCACAACTGGAACACCAGCTCGATGCTGGTCACGTCGGCGAGTTCGCCGAGCACCGCCGCGCCGATGCCGCCCATTCCGAAAGCCAGGCCGAAGAACAGACCCGCGACCATGCCGACCCGGCCCGGCATCAACTCCTGCGCATAGACGACGATCGCCGAGAAAGCGGAGGAGAGGATGAGCCCAATCGGAACCGTCAGCACGACGACCCAGAACTCGTTGGCGTAGGGCAGAATCAGCGTGAAGGGCAGCGAGCCCAGAATAGAGAACCAGATGACCTTCTTGCGCCCGATCTTGTCACCGATGGGACCGCCAACGAGCGTACCAAGTGAGAACGCGGCGAGATAGATGAAGAGGTAGATCTGCGCCCGCTGCATCGACACGCCGAAATGCTCGATCATGTAGAAGGTATAATAGCTGCTGAGGCTCGCGGTGTAGAAGAACTTGGAGAAGATCAGGCCCAGCAGGACAGCGAGCGCGACCCCGACCTCGCGCCGCGTCAGCTGATTGAACTGGATGCGGCGCTGCCCCTGGCGTGTGTGAGCGACCAAGTGCGCGCGATACCACGCACCGACCCGCACGAGAACCAGAATCGCGATCAGCGCGACGAGCGAGAACCAGGCAATGGCGCTCTGCCCGCGCGGCAGCACGATGTAAGCAGCGGCCAGCGGCCCGATCGCCGACCCGAGATTGCCGCCGACCTGGAACAATGACTGCGCCAGGCCGTGCCGGCCACCCGACGCCAGTCGCGCAACGCGCGACGCTTCGGGATGGAACACCGACGATCCGGTCCCGATCAGTGCCGCCGCCAGCAGTAGCATCGGATAGCTACTCGCGTACGAAAGCAGCAGCAACCCCAGCAACGTAGACGCCATGCCGCCAGCCAAGGCGAACGGCCTCGGCCGGCGATCGGTATAGAGCCCGATCATCGGCTGCAGCAGCGAAGCCGTCACCTGGAAGGTGAGCGTGATGAGGCCGACTTGCCCGAAATCCAGCGCATAGCTTTCTTTCAGCATCGGATAGATCGACAACAGCAGCGACTGCATGGTGTCGTTGGTCAGGTGGCAGAAGCTGATGGCGACGAGGATGGCCAGCGCCGTCTTTTCCGCTGCCTTATCGGGATAGTGGCCGGCCGCCAGACTGGTATCGCTCATGGGCTCCGCTCAATTCGGCATGTCAGCGGGGCAGAATATCGAGCCGGATTTCTGCCTGCTTGCGAAGATGGGCCATTTACTTTCTCGAATGGGCCAAGCAAACTGCCGCCATGGTCAGGAACCTCGGCCCATCGATGCTGTATGAGGGCACGCCGCGTCCGGTCGTGGCCGTTGGCAACGACTACCCGCCGGATTTCGAAGTTGCACCCCATCAGCATCGCCGCTATCAGCTGCTCTATGGCGCGAGCGGTGTCATGATGGTCTCGACGGAGCACGGCGCCTGGGTCGTGCCGCCCGCGCAAGGCGTGTGGATTCCTTTCGGCATTCAGCACAGCGTGCGCACCATCGGCCCGGTCACCACCAACAGCATTTTCATCGAGCCGGACGCGATCGCCGGCATGCCGCCCTCCTGCAGCGTGCTGGGCATCTCGCCGCTCATGCGTTCCCTGTTGCTCGCCGCGATCGATCTGCCGCTGGAATATGAGATCGACGGGCGCGACGGTCTCATCATGGCGCTGCTATTGGAAGAAGTGCGACGGTTGCCGATCCTGCCGCTCTCGCTACCCCTCCCCGATGATCGAGAGTTGGCGCGACGCTGCCGCCGCTTCATCAAGGATCCGACCCCGCATGAGACGATCGACGACTGGGCGGAGAATCTCGGCCTCAGCCGACGGTCCTTTACGCGCCTCTTCAAGCGCGAGACCGGCATGAGCTTCGCTGCCTGGCAGCGCCAGGCCTGTTTGTTCTCGGCCCTGCCGCGCCTGGTCGCGCGCGAACCCATCACGCGCGTCGCCCTCGACCTCGGCTATGAAAGCCCAGCCGCCTTCACCACCATGTTCAGGAAGGCGCTCGGCATGCCGCCCAGCGAGTATGTCGCCGCTCACCAATAACCATGCCGCGCTCGCTGCAGGCCTTACCGCTGGAATGCCGCTCGGCTTGGCTAGTCCGCCGGCACCGATCTCGGATGTCGCCTATCGCTCAGCTGCGTGGCGGTCGGGCTGCAGCGCGGCGCTTGCAGCAAACCCCACCCGAAATGCGAATCCCGGCCGCGCGGACCGAGATCGCGGGCATTGGCCTGCAAGCGTGCGGTCGCCGCTGGGGGCGAAACGCCACAGCGCTGCACCATCCGCGCGATCGCGGCGGTCACGAAGGGGACGGCCAAGGATGTGCCGGAGGTGATTCTTGGTGATGTCGTCGTCAGGTCGACCCCGGGCGCCGAAATATCGATATAATCGCCGGTGTTGGCGTGTGGATAGGCATTGCCATCGATCGAAACCGCCGTGACCGCAAAGGCGGATTCGATGGCTGCCGGGTAGACCGGAGGGCCTGACGGACCGTGATTGCCTGCCGCAGCAACGACGACCGCCTCCTCGCGCGAGAGCGTCGACAGGGCGTAGAGCACCACGGCATTCTTCGTCGGCGACGTAATGCTGGCGTTGATAATTCTCACGCCAGATTTCAGCATCCAATCGACCGCACGTAGGAAGTCGGCACTGCTGGCCTTCGGGCCCTGCCTGCTGTTCTGGAAAATGCTCGCGTGAAGCAAGGTGGTTCCGCGCACAAGGCCTACCACTGACCGGTCATTTGATCGCCCAACCAGCATGGCCGCGATCGCCGTGCCGTGTGCCGTGTCGGCCGCCGGCGCTTTCCCGGACGTAAACGTCCGCGGCACAATGGCGGCACCACGAAGAGCCTGATGGGCAGGATCGAGAGAGCTGTCGATCATGCCGACGCGAATGGGCTTACCCACATCGCCATCATCCGACCGCCAGCCGATCGCCGCCAGAACCTGCCCTGGCTGGGCTAAAGGACCATGGAGTAGTCGCGCGTCCTGCGCGAGATAGAACGAATCATCCAGAGCGAGAACCGCAGTCGGAAAGTGCGCCTGCAGATCATTGAGCGCGACAACTGCCGCCGTGTGTTTCGGCAGCGCGACAATCACCAGAGAAAAATCGAGCGCCTCCAGGCGCTCGGTACTCTCCACTATGAAGCCGCCGCTAAGCAGGTATGATCGAAGCGCCGGTGATGGATCGGCGATCAGTATTCGGTCGGATCCATCGTCACCAACCTGGCTCGCTGCAGCCGGAAGCGCGGCGAATGCGACAGCCGTCATGAAAATGGCAACAATAGTCCGGCATGCGGTGATCACGTGGATCCACCACCCAAAGCAAGTGCGTTTGAGTCCTAGCGACGAACGGGTATGAAAAGAGTCGGGGTCCATGATCGGTTCCCCGCGCAGCCGCTACTTCCACGTGACGTCACATGCGCGTCACCGTAGGCATCGCAATTGTTGCCGCTGGCCCGGGAATTTCGGTGTGCATCTTGTCATTAAATCGATTTAAGGCTACGCTGCGCCCCACTTGAGCACGCTCAGGCACAAGGAGCGGCTGGGAGGATGGAAATTCATGGCTGATCGGCCGCTTATTCTCATCGATCCGCTGCCGCGGACCCTGGATGTGATTTGCGAACAGGACGTCCGCCGGCGCCTGGAGGCGCTCGGGCGCCTCGTCGTATCCGAAGATAAGCCCATGCCCGACGACATGGTGGATCGCCTGCTGCCTGAGGCCGCGATCCTGATCGGTCAGACCGCGATGCCAAAGGCGCGCATCGATCGCGCGCCGAATCTCAAGGCGATCTTCAACGTCGAGACCAACTTCCTACCTAACATCGACTACGAGCATTGCCAGGCGCGCGGCATCTGGGTGCTGAGCCCCACCTCCGCCTTTGCGCAGGGGGTCGCGGAATCCGCACTGGCCATGGCGATCGATCTCGCGCGCGGCATTACTGCCGCGGACCGCGTTTTCCGCGCCGGCGGCGAAGCCTATGGCCTCGAAGCCAATCGAGGCTGCTTCATGTTCGCCGGCGCGCCCGTCGGAATCATCGGCTTTGGCGATCTCGGCCGCACTTTGCGAGCCTTGCTGACACCGTTCCGCAATCCCGTCACGGTCTATGATCCGTGGCTGCCGGCGGAGGTGATCCGCGCCCATGATTGCCGGCCCGCGAGCCTGGACGAGGTTCTGTCGACGTCGCGCATCATCTTCGTGTTCGCGAGCGTGACCACCGAGAACCAAGGCTTCCTCGGTCAGCGCGAGCTGAACATGATCCAGCCGGGCTCCTGTTTCCTGCTGATGAGCCGAGCCGCGGTGGTCGATTTCTCGGAGCTGCTGCGTCAGGTGGAGAGCGGACGCATCAAGGCGGCAATCGACGTGTTCCCGGAGGAGCCGGTGCCGGCCGATCACCCGGTGCGCAAACTGGAGAGTGCGGTGCTCTCCGCGCACCGCACCGGCGGCATGCCGGAAGCGCTCTACCAGATCGGGCGCATGACGGTGGCGGATGCGGAGCTGATCCTGCGTGGTCTGCCGCCGGTGATGTGCCGGCGCGCAGATCCAGTCATCGCCAAAAGGCTGCGCTCGATGCCGGTCTCGATCACGTGAGGGCTCCGATGACTCAGCTGGTTAAAACGATTTTATGTAGCCGCGAAAGTCGGAGGGCGACTTGAACGACACGTCCCGGCGCAGCGGCAAGATTCCGACGATCCGCGATGTTGCGGAACTGGCGTCGGTCGCGCCGGCGACCGTCTCCAACGTGCTCACCGGCCGCCGTCCTGTTGCCGAAGAACGCAGGAAGCGCGTGCTCGCCGCGGTCGCGCAGCTCGGCTATCGGCCCAATCACCTCGCCGCGAGCCTGCGCCGGCAGGAGACGCGCACGATCGGCATCGTCATTCCCGATCTCACCAATCCATTCTTCGCTGCGCTAGTGCATCGGATCGAGGAGCTGGCGGCCGAGAGCGACTATCAGATCCTGCTCATGAGCAGCAACGAGGATGTCGAGCAGGAAGCGCATCGCGTCCAGGTAATGCTGGCACGTCAGACCGACGGACTCATTATCTCCCCGGCGCGCGACGACATTTCCGCCTTCGCCCACAGCGCCGCCGACCTGCCGCCGACGGTGCTGGTGGATCGCGGCTTCGGCCTCGCCGGGTTCGATACGATCGCGGCGGACAATTTCGACGCCGCCAAGCGCGGCTGCCAGCATCTGCTCGATCTCGGCCACGTCGACATCGTGCTGGTGGTGAGCGATACCAGCCTCGCGAACATCAGCGATCGCATCGCGGGCTATCGGGATGCACTGAGCGAGGCGGGCCTCGCGCACAAAGCGCGCGTCATTGTTGGCGGGTTCACTGTCGATGGCTGCCGCGGCACGATCGAGCAGGAGTTGCGGCGAGCCGACCGGCCGACCGCGATCTTCTCCGCCGCCTATATCGCGACGCTGGGCGCCATCAAGGCGATCCGCGCGCTCGATCTGGAATTTCCCGGCAATGTCTCGCTCTTGAGCTTCGATGATTCCGACTGGATGACGGCCTTGCGCCCCTATGTCAGCGCGGTCGCCCAGCCGGTAGATGAATTGGCCGCCGAATCCTGGCGGCTGCTGAAGCAACGGCTGACCGGAACCGGCGGCGAGCTTGCGCGGGTCCGACTGCCCTGCTCCCTGCATGTCAGGGAGTCCACCAGACCGCCATCGACCGCACAGCGGAAGCGGCGATTGGAAGCCACCACATAGAAACCAGCGGGAGGAGATGATGCGCATCAAGACAATCGCAACTGGAATGAGTGCGGCGCTGCTTGCCGCGATGCTCGCGACGCCGGCGATCGCCCAGGACAAGCCTGTTTTCGGCGTGCTGCTGAAGACCTTGTCCAATCCCTTCTGGGGCGCGATGGAGCAAGGCATCGAGGACGGCACCAAGGAAGCGAACGTCGAGTATTTCCTGCAGGCGGTCGAATCCGATCAGGCTGCCGAGCCGCAGCTCAACACTTGCAATACCATGCTGCAGCGCAAGCCGGCCGTGATGATCACCGCCGCGATCAACTCCACCATCCTGCTACCGTGCCTGAAGCAGGCGACGGAGATGGGCATCCCGGTGGTCGATCTCGACGCCAATCTCGACCATGACATCGCGGAGAAAGCCGGCGTGAAGATCGCTTTCACCATCGGCTCCGACAACACCGAGGCCGGGGCCAAGGGCGCCGACTTCATGGCCGAGCATCTCAAAGGTAAGAAGGGCTCGGTCCTGGTGATCGAAGGCCTCGCCGGCAACATCACCGGTCAGAAGCGCGCCAAGGGCTTCGCCGACCGGCTCGCCAAAGTGGCGCCGGATCTTAAGATCGTCGCCTCTCTGCCCGGTGACTGGGACCGACAGAAGGCCGCCAATATCACCAATGACACGCTGACCGCCAATCCGGATCTGGTCGGCATCTTCTGCGCCAATGACACCATGGCCCTGGGCGCAGTCGAATCCGTCTATGCGGCGGGCAAAGGCGGCGAGATCGCTGTCATCGGCGTTGACGGCAATACCGACGCGGTGAAATCGATCAAGGCCGGGCGTCTCACCGCCAGCGTCGCGCAGCTGCCCTATCTCGTCGGCAAGCAGGCCGTCGAGAAGGCGAAGACCCTGCTCGAGGGCGGCGAGGTGAAGAAGTTCACCTATGTCGACACCCTGGTCCTGACCAAGGAAGTGATGGAAGCGGGCACTGATCCCAACCTGCAGTACGTGAAGTAATGCAACCGGCTGCTGCTCCGCCGGTTCAAGCCGGCGGAGCAGCAGCCGCTTTTTCAAGAGCTGGCAATGGCGACAAACGACTCCTCGACAGCCGCCGCAGCTGGGCCGCAATCCGGCTTGCGAGCCATGCGCTTTTCCGTGCGCCTGGAATCGCTGCTGGTGCTCGCAGTCCTGGTCGTCGCGCTGTCGATCCTGTCGCCCTATTTCCTCAGTGTCTCGAATTTTCTCAACATCCTGCTGGCGACGGCCGTGATCGGCATTCTCGGGTTCGGCGCGACCTTCGTGATCGCGGCCGCCGGGATCGATCTGTCGCTCGGCTCGGTGCTCGCGCTGTCCGGTGTCCTCGGCGCGCTCAGCGTCAATGCGCTTGATCTGCCATGGCCGGTTGCGATCGTCACGTGCCTCGCGGTCGGCGCATTCTGCGGACTGATCAACGGCCTGCTCAATGCGAAGGCCGGAATCCCCGCCTTCATCGTGACGCTCGGCATGCTCGGCGTCGCGCGGGGCCTAGGCCTCGTCTTCACCAACGGCCAGCCTGTTTATGGCATGCCGGACCCGATCGTTTTCTTGGGCCAAGGCCGGCCGTTCGGCGTGCCGATGCCGGTCTTCGTCTTCATCGCGGTGGCGATCGTCGCGCATTTCGTGCTCGCCTACACGCGCTTCGGCAAATATGCGCAAGTGATCGGCGACAACGAGACCGCGGCGCGCGCCATGGGCATCCGCGTCGACCGGCACCGCATAGCACTCTATATGGTGTCCGGAACGCTCGCGGGCGTGGCCGGCCTACTGTTCCTGGCGCGCGTCAATGCTGGCGATCCGACCGCCGGCCTCAACTACGAGCTCACCGCCATCACCGCCGCGATCCTCGGCGGCACCAACCTGTTCGGCGGACGCGCCAGCGTGCTTGGCACCCTCATTGGCGCGCTGGTCATGGGTGTTCTGCAGAACGGCCTGAACCTGCTCGCGGTCTCGTCCTTCTATCAGCAGATGGCGATCGGCGCGGTGCTGGTGCTGGCGGTGTGGCTGGACCAGGTGAACAGGGCGCGAGGTCAGCGATGAGCCTGCTCGAACTCGACGGCATCAAGAAGCACTTCGGGCCGGTGCAGGTCCTGCTCGGCGTCGATCTCAAGATCGATGCCGGTGAGGTTGTGGCGCTGGTCGGCGACAACGGCGCCGGCAAATCCACGCTCATGAAGATCATCACCGGCATCCACAAGCCCGACGGCGGCACCATCCGTTTCGACGGCACGGATATCAGCGGCCATTCACCGGGCGAGATCCGCGAGCGCGGGATCGAGATGATCTATCAGGACCTCGCCCTCGCCCGCATGCAGGATGTCGCCTCCAACATCTTTCTCGGGCGCGAGCCGACCAGGCGCCTGCTCGGCACGCCGATCCGCATGATCGATCGCGCCCGCATCGAGCAGGAGGCAGAGGCGATGATCCGCAAGCTTGGCGCCCGCGTGCCTTCTGTGCGCCATCCGGTCGGCAAGCTGTCAGGCGGGCAGCAGCAATCCGTGGCGATTGCCCGCGCTCTTACCTTCAATCCCAAGCTCGTCATCATGGACGAGCCGACAGCCGCCTTGGCGGTGCGCGAAGTGGAGCATGTTCTCGATCTGATCCGAGAGCTCAAGCGGCAGGAGATCGCGGTGATCCTGATCAGTCACCGCCTGACCGACGTGTTCGCCGTGTGCGACCGCGTGGTCGCCCTGCGCCACGGGCGCGTGGTCAGCGACGAACACATCGCCCAGACCAGCATGAACACGGTGGTTGCCCACATCGTGGGTGCGGCTTAGTTGCCCCTATCCCCAGTGAGGGGAAGGTTGCGACCGGCGTCGAAGTCCATATCTAGCCTCGACGGACGCAATGGATTGCTGGCGCGTCAGCGGATCCGCTGGCCGCTGGCCGCGTCGAAAACGTACAAGTGCTCCCGCCGCAGTGCCACGCCGACGGTATCACCCTGATTGCCATGGATATCCTTCGACGCTTTCACCGTGAGCTTGTCATGCCCGATCTCTACGGTGACCAGCGTGTGATCGCCGATCAGTTCGGTCGTATATATCACGCCTTTCAAGGCCACATTCTCGGGAGCAACCACAGCGCAATCCTCCGGCCGCACACCCAGGATCGCCTTATCCACGTGCCCGCCGACCGGTGAGTCGATCCTCGCGCCGTTCGTCAGGAAATATCTGCCCTCGAGCCCGCCACGCACGATGTTCATTGGTGGCGAACCGATGAACTGGGCGACAAAGAGGTTGGCGGGATCGTTGTAAATTTCCGCGGGCGTCGCCAGTTGCTGTAGCAC
Source organism: Dongia deserti (assembly GCF_003574735.1). GTDB lineage: Bacteria > Pseudomonadota > Alphaproteobacteria > Dongiales > Dongiaceae > Dongia_A > Dongia_A deserti. Next base: position 28,131 of record NZ_QORW01000019.1, on the reverse strand, counting down.
ACCTCTGTCGAGGATCGCCACCCGGTGAGCAAGCGTCATGGCCTCGATTTGATCGTGTGTGACATAGATGGTCGTGATGCCGAGCGCCTGCTGCATATGCTTGAGCTCGGCTCTCATGTAGCCGCGGAGTTTCGCATCGAGATTCGACAGCGGCTCGTCCATGAGAAAGACCGACGGGCGGCGGATGATGGCGCGCGCCAGCGCGACACGCTGTCTCTGGCCGCCAGAAAGCTCGCGCGGGTAGCGATCGAGCAGATCGCCGAGCTGCACCTGCGATGCCGCATCTCGAATCGCGCTGTCCATTTCCGCCTTGGCTACGCGCCGCACTTTGAGCGGAAAGCCGATGTTCTCGGCGACCGTCTTGTGCGGATAGAGCGCGTAGGACTGGAAGACCATGGAGACGTCGCGGTACTTTGGGAGGATGTTGGTCACGTCGCGCTCCCCGATGACGACCCGGCCTGCCGTCGCGGTCTCCAGCCCCGACAGGATACGCAGCGCCGTCGTCTTACCGGACCCCGAAGCACCGAGCAGCACAAGGAACTCGCCCGGCGCCACGTCGAGATCGAATTGCTCGAGCACCTTCACCGGACCAAAATACTTCTGGACCTTGTCAAACTTGACCGGAACCTTCGGGCTGCCGGCTGGCATACCTACCCCTTCACCGCGCCCATCAGCACGCCCCTCGAAATGAATCGCGTCAGCAGGATCGCCATCAGAATAACAGGAATGATCATGATCACGATGACGGCGCTCATCTCCCACCACAGCACGCCCTTTTCACCCGCGTTCTTCGCCGCCACCATGATCGGCATGGTCTGCACCTTGGCGTAGGCCAGGAACACTGCGAACAGATACTCATTCCAGTTCAGGATGAGGATGAGCAGGGTCGTTGCGGCGAGCCCAGGCCGCGTCAACGGCAGCACGACATCCCAGAAAATGCGCAAGCGCGTGGCGCCATCGAGTTGCGCCGACTCCTCCAGCTCAATCGGCAGATTGGCGAAGAAGTCGCGCATCAGCCACACGACAATGGGCAGGTTCGCCACCGCATACACGACGATCAGCGCCAGGTGCGTGTCGAGCAGCCCGACGGCCTGAAACATGATGTAGATCGGGATGACGACCACGATGGGCGGCAGGATGCGCTGGGAGATGATCCAGAACAGGATATCGCCATTGCCAAGGCTGCGCACGAAGCGCGCTCCCAGCGTGCGCGCGAGAAAGAAGAAAAGGACCAAAGCCACAGATGAAGCAATCCACCACGGCACGCCCGCATAGTTGGTTGCCAGGATGACCAGAAGAAGAAGCCCGAGGAAGATCCCCACGTTGCCCACTTTTGGCCTGTATTGGATGCGGACCAGCGCGTAAGCCGCCATGGCGCCGACAACGATGCAGATGGCCGTTGCCGCGATTGAGATCACGATCGAGTTCGTGAACGCCAGGAAGATCTTGCAGATCTGCGGCTCCATGGGCTGGAGTGTCACGACGGGTGAAAGGATGAAGGCAAAGGAGTTGTAAGCCAGCAGACCTACCTGCCTGACGATGGAAGGCACGTCGCAGAACGGATCGCTGGTAAACTGGCTCCGCCAGGCGTCGAGCGTCGGTTCGAAGTCCAGAAATGGAACATAGAAGGGACCCTGGTTCACCGCAGCGGCGTCCTTGAAGGACGTGATGATGACCCAGTAGATGGGGAAGAGCACGATGACCGACCAGGCGACAAGCAGACCGTGGGCCAGCAGGCTTGCGGCAGGTGACATCTTGCCGACCGCGGGCGGCTCGAACACGCGCTCCATCAGGCTACGGTCGGCCTTGTCGAACCGGAAGGTTGCCTTGCTCATCCGCGGGCCCTTCGCAGCTGGCCAAGCACCACGTAGTTGAAGAACGAGGCGCAGGTTACGACGGTCAAAAGCAGCAGGAGGTAAGCCACCGCAGCTGACGTGCCGATATCATTGGCGCGCCAGATGTACATGGAGTGAAGCGTCATCGACTCGGTGGAGGATCCCGGCCCCCCGCCCGTCATGATGTTCGGGAGATCCACGATCTTGAAGGCTTCGATCATGCGGATCAGAAGCACCGTCACGGCAACCGGGACAATCTGCGGCCAAGTGATCTCCTTGAAGATATCGATGCCTGACGCGCCGTCCACCTGCGCTGCCTCGACATGGTCCCTGGGCACGTTCTCAAGCGCAGCCAGCATGGCGATGAAGATGAAGGGAATCCATTGCCATGAGTCGCAGACCATCATCACGATGCGCGCCGCCCAGGGGTCGGCGGACCAGACCCAGGCGTCCACGGTGGCCGCACCGAACAAGGGCTGAAACGGCCCCTTCGTGATGTCGGCGACCATTTTCATGGCGTAACCCACTCCCAAAGGGGTGATCATCAACGGAATGAAGAAAATCACGCGGAAGAAGTTCTTGCCGGATATCGGCTGCGAGCACAGGAACGCCAGGCCAGTGCCGATCACGAACTGCAGGGCGCAGCCCACAACTACATAGAAGAGCGTCGTGAGCAGTGTTCCAATCGGGTTGCCCGACAAGAGCGTGGCGCCGATGATCCACGCGACAAAGATGGCCATGGTGGCCGAGATGGCTCGGCCGGTCATGCCGATCCAGCTCGTCTTGCCATAAGACCGACGGAGCCACCAGAGCACGGCAGCAGTGACGGCCGCGAAGAAGAGCGTGCCAAGCGCACCCATCGTGCCGACCTTGCCGAGGAAATGCACCTGGTCGTTGCCGAAGAACTGCTTGGCGAAATTCTGGAACCAGACAAGCCGAAACTTCAAGCCCTCGCCGGTGAACCGGACGCGGCTCAGGGCGAAAACAATCGAATAGATGGTCGGGAAGATCGCAAAGATCAGAATGAGCACGACCGCTGGCGCGATGAAGAACGTGCGCGAATGGCGGTCGAGCCACTCTCCCCACCTCTCATGCGGAAGGACGCCAGCCGGGGAGTCCCCCGGCTGGACATCTGCGCCAGCATTCGGCATCGGACGGGCTTAGTTGCCGACGGTGCCGAGCGCCAAAGCCTGCGCCTCGATCTGGCTGTCGCGGCCGAAGTCCTCGGTCACTTCCTCCCAGCCCGCCTCAATGTTCTCCAGAGCCTCCTCGACCGTGATCTCGCCGGCGAGATAGCGGGCGAGCTCGGTATCAAGAATGACTCCGGTATATTTTTGCGCACCCGGGATCTTCATGTCGGAAGCCATATTGGGGTTGTTCAGGGCTGCATTGATGGCGCCGATATAGTTCTCCGCCAACTCCTTCGGCATGCCGGCTTTCACCCACAGATCGGTGCTGGCGAGCTGCGAGTTGCGATACGGATTGTATCCCGTGGCGCCGATAGTCACATCGACGTTCGACTGGGCAGCCTGGTTCATGTAGGAGAGGAAGGCATAGGCCGCGTCCTTCTTTTTCTGGTCCGCCTTGGCGTTGATCGCGCCGGCCCAACCGCCAAAGGCGGCGAAGGGCGCATAGTTGATGCCGTCAACGGAATGCGGAGCGCTCTCTTTCGTCACCGGCACAAGCTTGCCGGTGGCGCGGTCGAGCACCTCCTCGGAGCCGACAGCGGCGATCGCGTAGATTAGGCCCTTGACCTTGGCGGCATCGGCGTCGAGCTGCAGGGTGCCGGGATCGCCCCACTCGATGAGCAGCCCGCAGCGGCCGGCCTTGAACAGGCCGCGGGTGTCGCCAATGTCCATGTTAAGCTCTTCCGGCGGGCCGTACTTGCCTGTCTCCTTATAAACCTCGAAGGCCTTCTTCCAGGCTTCGTTGTTCACGATCGGCTTCATCGTCGCGCCATCGAAGTGGAAGCCCTGGGCCGTGCCGTGGGTCTGCACATACGACGCGGCGACGGTCTGAATGGCGAAGTAGGATTGAGCGTTGCGCTTCTTGAATATGCAGGAACCGTAGTCCCCCTGGCCGTCGCCATTCATGTCCTGGCCATGGATCTTGGACGCCACATCGATGTATTGCTCCCAAGTCTTCGGCGCTTGCAGGCCGGCCTTCTCGAGCACGTCCTTGCGATAGTAGACCATCTGGAAATCGCCATCGACCATCAGCAGCTTGGTCTTGCCGCCGATCTTCTGGCCGAAGTCACGGAAGTAGGGCGCAACGTCGTTGAGGTCGAGCTTCTTGTCTTTCTTCACGTACGGCGTCAGATCTTCGAGCAGCCCCGCCGAATCGAGTTCCACGCCCCAACCGGCGGCAAATACGCCAACGTCGATCGCATTCGTGCCCGTCGACCAGTCATTCTGGATCTTCGGGAAGATCTCAGCGAACGGCACTTCCGTAACGACGATCTTGGCTCCCGTCGCGGCTTCGAACTCCTTGCCGCGCTCCGCAAGGCGGCCGGCGATGACATAGCCCGGGCGGGTAAGGATGTTGACGGTGACCCCGTCGAACTCGCCGGCCATCGAGACGCCTGAAAAGGCGCCGAGCGCGACGGCGGCGGAAAGCGCGCACACAGACTTCGTGTAAGATGACATTGCTTTTCCTCCCCTCGTTTTTTGGGCCGGCCCGCTTTGCAGTACCGGACCCACGGACTCTACAGTGCATTTGCGCCCAAACACCAGTGCTTAACCCATCTCCCGGCTGGCTCCCTTGAGGTGTTCTGAGGGTTTGGCATCGTCCTTGGGCCCCTCTTCGCTCAGCTCGATCGGCGCGACGTCGTTCACCGGCGCAAGACTAAGGCCGGGGCGACGATCGCAGTTCGGACGCGCCGGCCCACCCCATTCGATGGCTCTCGGCGGTGTCGAGTTCTGGCCGTACACGACGCGGGTTGATATCGCGCACGTCATAGATGATGCGTTGGCGACGCAGTCAGGAACGCCGGGTCGACGGACCGCTATTCGCCGGCAAGCGGCAGCTCAATGCGAACGAAGTGAGGTTAGGCGTCGCTGGATGGGCATGACGCCGCACCAACATCTGTCATTGATCCTATATTCAGGCGAGCCAATATCGTTGCCGGGGTTCGCGCTACGGACCCCCATCCCGATCTTCCCCCACACGGGGAAGGAGAAAGGGATGACAAACGCCCCCGCGATTCCAATCTATCATTTTGCTGCTCTTACACAGTCCGGAAAAAGACCAATGGCTCAACAAACGCATATTCGCTTGAATGACGGCGTCGAGATCCCGCAGATCGGCTTCGGCGTCTGGCAGGTCGACAATGCCGAGGCGCCGAAAGCGGTCAAGGCCGCGATCGAGGCCGGCTATCGCTCCATCGACACCGCCGCGATCTATGGCAACGAAGAGGGCGTCGCCGCCGGCATCCGCGCCGCCGGCGTGCCGCGCGAGCAGCTTTTCATCACCACCAAGCTGTGGAATGACCGGCATGGCACCCAGAATGCGCTGAAGGCGTTCGACGAGAGCCTGAAGAAGCTGCGGCTCGAGTATGTCGACCTCTATCTCATCCACTGGCCGACACCGCGCACCAATCTCTATGTCGAGACCTGGCGCGCCCTGCAGGAGATCAAGAGCAGCGGCCGCGCCAAGTCGGTCGGCGTTTCCAATTTCAAGGTCCCGCATCTGGAGCACATCATCGGCGAGACCGGCATCGTGCCCGTCATCAACCAGATCGAGCTTCATCCGCGCTTCCAGCAGACGGTGCAGCGCGAGTTCCACGCCAGGCACAAGATCGTCACCGAATCCTGGAGCCCGCTGGGCCAGGGCCGTGTCATGAAAGACCCGCTAATCGCCGGCATCGCCCAGAAGCATGGCCGCACGCCGGCGCAGGTCGCGCTCCGCTGGCACATCCAGAACGGCCTGGTCGCGATCCCGAAATCGGTGACGCCCGCGCGCATTGTCGAGAACTTCGACGTGTTCAATTTCGAGCTGACCGAGGACGACATGGCGAAGATCGCCACGCTCGACAATAATCGGGGACGCATTGGCCCCGATCCGGAGCTCTTCACGTAGGGAGGGGTGCATGGAATACGTCAGGCTCGGCAAGGCCGGCCTCAAGGTTTCGCGCATCTGCCTAGGCTGCATGACCTATGGCGTGCCGGAGCGGGGCTCTCACCTCTGGACGCTCGATGAGGAGGCCAGCCGTCCGCTCATCAAGCAGGCGCTGGAACTCGGCATCAATTTCATCGATACCGCCAACACCTATTCGGACGGTACCAGCGAGGAGATCGTCGGCCGCGCGCTGCGCGACTTTGCCAAGCGCGAGGAGATCGTGCTGGCGACCAAGGTCTATTTCAAAATGCGGCCAGGACCGAACGGCGGCGGCCTTTCCCGCAAGGCGATCTTCAACGAGATCGACGCCAGCCTGAAGCGCCTCGGCACCGACTATGTCGATCTCTACCAAATCCATCGCTGGGACTACGACACACCGATCGAGGAGACGCTCGAGGCGCTGGACGACCTGATCAAGATCGGCAAGGTGCGTTATATCGGCGCCTCTTCCATGTTCGCCTGGCAGTTCGCCAAGTCGCTCTACGCCGCCGATGCTCGTGGCTGGACCCGTTTCGCCAGCATGCAGAACCATCTCAACCTGCTCTATCGCGAGGAGGAGCGCGAGATGCTACCGCTCTGTGCGGCGGAAGGAATCGGCGTCATTCCGTGGAGCCCGATGGCGCGCGGCCGCCTGACCCGCGATTGGAGCGAGACCACCAAGCGCTTAGAGACCGATGAGTTTGGCCGCACCCTGTATGGCGCGACCGAAGAGGCCGACCGCAAGATAGTGGAGCGTGTCGCGGAAGTCGCCAAAGCGCGCGGGGCATCGCGGGCGCAAGTGGCGCTCGCCTGGGTGCTGTCGAAGCCCGTGGTGACCGCGCCCATCATCGGCGCCAGCAAGCCGCATCATTTGACCGATGCGGTCGCGGCGGTTTCGCTTAAGCTTTCCGCAGAAGAGATTGCAGCGTTGGAGGAGCCATACGTGCCGCACAAGGTTGTTGGTTTCTCATGACACGTCAATTGTCATCTCGGCCGAGCGGAGCGAAAGCCGGCACCCATACGACATGTCAGCGCTGCAGCGATAGCGCATAGGTGCTGGCTAAGGCCTGGGTGACAGACTGACAATCGCCTGTGTATCTAATGCCCGCCACCGGCGCTCGGTGCAGGCTTGGGCTTGCGCAGCAGCGGGATCAGCAGCATGCCGGCGAAGAACACCGCCGCCATCAGCAGCAGCACATCGGCGAAGGTCAGCACGTCGGCCTGCTGCCGCACCATGTTGGCCAGCAGCCTGATGGCTGCCGCGTCACCCGCCTCTCCGAGCTGCAGCGACAGCCCGGCTCCAGCGTTCGACAGGAAGTTCTGCAGGTTTGGATTGCCGGGCGTCAAATTCTCCACCAGCCGCATCCAGTGCAGCGCCAGCCGCTCGATCATCACCGTGTTGATGGCTGCAAGCCCGATCGCGCCGCCGAGATTGCGCATCAGGTTGTAGAGCCCGCTCGCATTCTGCACCCGCTCGGGCGGCAGCGTGCCGAGCGCCATGATGTTGACCGGCATGAACAGGAACATGAGTGCCAGGCCGCGGACCGCCTGCGGCAGGAAGAATTCCCAGAAGCCCCAGTCTACCGTCAGCAGAGACTGCAGATAGACCCCGCCGCCGAACAGCCCAAGTCCCAGCATCAGCATGGCGCGCGGGTCCAGTACCTTCGCTAGGCGCCCCGCGATCGGCGCCGAGAGGAACTGGAACACGCCGGTCACGAACATCACCTCGCCGATCTGCAGCGCGTTGTAACCGCGGATGTTCGCCAGGAACAGCGGCATGATGTAGACGCTGCCATAGAGGCCGATGCCGATGATGAAGCTGTAAAGGCAGCCGAGACTGAAATTGCGATCGGCGAAAGCGCGCAGATCCACGATCGGATTGTCATAGCGGAACATGCGCCAGAAGAATCCGGCAGCGGCCACGCTGCCGATCATCGCGACGGTGCGCACGGATTCGTCCTCGAGCCAGTCCCAGCGCGGCCCTTCCTCCATCACATATTCCAGCGAGCCGAGGAACAGCGCCATCAGAATGAAGCCGGAAATGTCGATGCCCTTCAGCAGCGCCGGGTTCGGCTTGTCGATGTCGATGCAGGTCCACACCAGCACCGAGACGATGATTCCGGGCAGCAAGTTGATCAGGAACAGCCAGTGCCAGGAGCTGTTCTCGGTGATCCAGCCGCCGAGCGACGGGCCGATGGTCGGCGCCATTGTCGCGACCAGCCCCATGAGCACGGAGATGTTGTTGCGCCATTCGCGCGGGAACATGAGAAAGCTGGCGGCGAAGGTCACCGGAATCATCGCCCCACCGATGAAGCCCTGGATCGCGCGCGCGACGATCATGGAATTGATGTCCCCCGCCAGTGCGCAGAGCAGCGAGCTCAATGCAAATCCGGCGGCCGAGATCGTGAAGAGAATGCGCGTGGAAAGGAGCCGCGCCAGATAGCCGGTCAGCGGGATCATCACCACTTCGGCGATCAGGTAGGAGGTTTGGACCCAGCTGATCTCATCCGCGCTGGCAGCGAGCCCCGCCTGAATCTCTTTCAGCGACGATGCGACGATCTGGATGTCCAGGATTGCCATGAACATGCCGACCACCATCGCGATGAAGCCGGCCCAGTGGCGAGTGGTGACCTCCGGGCTCATTGCAGCTTCGCCCTCTCAACAACCCCCTCTCCCCTTGCGGGAGAGGGTTGCGGAGGCTTAGCGAACGAAGTGAGCTTAGCCGAAGCTGGGTGAGGGGGCAGCGCCGGAGGCGCGCAGCGCGCAAGCGCTGTACTCGCGAGGTTCGATGCGGTATCTCTAGCACTCTTGCGAACGCGCGCACCTGTCGGTGCGCTAGCCCTCGTCCAACTCCGGCTAGGCTCGGCTCCACCTCGCCAAGCCTGCGTATCCTTCTCCCGCAAGGGGAGAAGGGGAGCTTCTTTATGGCTCACTCGCTCAGATGCGAAGGTCGCGTCCTCTCGCCAAAGCTTGGTCTTGCCATCCATGACTGCAGTGGTCGCCGCCCGGCGTTTCGCGCAAGGTGTCCGGACGGCGCTAGGGGGTGCAGTCAAACCAATGGATGGCAAGACCAAGCCTTGCCGCAGAAAGAGAAGTGAGCACTGCATGGCGACCTACGCGCAGGCTATTTGCTGTCGTCGGCCGCGTGCTGGTCGGAGCTGGCCTGGGCGGCGCCGAACAGCAGGTTGTTGCCCGCGGCCACCTGCGCTTCACCCTCGCCGCCGCGCGTATCGATGCTCACCACGACGGACAGACCCGGCCGCAGCAATCCAGTGAGCGTGTTGCCGCGCGGCAGGCCGATGCGCACCGGCACACGCTGCACGATCTTGGTGAAGTTGCCGGTGGCATTTTCCGGCGGCAGCAGGCTGAACATGGCGCCGCTCGCCGGCGAGAAACTCTCGACGGTCCCGATTACCGGCTGCCCCGGGAAGGCGTCCACACGGATCTCGACCTTCTGGCCCGGCCGGATGCGGCCAAGCTGCGTCTCCTTGAAATTGGCAACCACGTGCATGTCAATCGGAACCAGGGCCAGCAATTGCTGGCCCTGCTTCGCGAACTGCCCGGCTCTGAGCGTGCGGTCGCCGACCACGCCGTCGATCGGCGCGCGGATGACGGTCTTCTCCAACTCGCTCGCGGCAAGCTCGACCTCGGCCTCCGCCTGCGCCACCTTGGCCTGTGCCTGACGACGCTCGGCCTCGATCACCGCGAGTTGGCCCTGCTCCGCCACCAGCGCGGCGCGCATCTGCACCACATCCGCTTTGGCCTTGCGATAATCAGCGCTGGCGTCGTCCATCTCCTGGACGCTGATGATCTTGCCGTCGACCAGCTTCTTGCGCCGGTCATAGGTCGACTTCGCGCGCTCCAGTTCCGCGCCGGCGAAGTCGAGCTGCGCCTGGGCCTGGTCGATCTTCGAGTGCTGGAATGCGATCTGGCTGTCATAGGTCGCGACCGCCGCAAGGTCCGTCGCCAGGGTGGCGCGGGCCTGGTCAAGGCGGGCGCGGAAATCGCGATCGTCGATGATGGCGAGCATGTCGCCCTTGCGGACCGCTTGGTTGTCGGCGACGCGCACCTCCTGGATGTAGCCGTCGATGCGCGGACTGATCGCGGAGATGTCGCTCTCCACATAGGCGTCGTCGGTCGATTGCTGGAACCGGATGACCTGCCACCAATAGTGCCCGCCAAAGCCGAAGCCGACCAAAACGGCCAGCAATCCAAGGCCCAGCGCGATCCTCCGGATCATGTTCGTTTCCTCTCCTGGGGAGATTCGACCAGAAAACTAAACCGACTAGTACAACTCTCGTCGGAAAATGCCCTTCGGTGGCCGCCTTGTCAAGCAGAACTAAACTGAGTAGTTTTGTTGGCCTTCGCGAGACGTGCTAGATTGCCGCAAGCGAGTATGGGAGAGCCGGTCACGTGACCTTTGATCTACTGCCCAAGTCCAGGCGGACCCTGGACCTAGACACGCCTGACGAGTTCGGGGCGCCTAAAGCCATCAAAGTTCTGGAGGCGGCCCGGGACCTGTTCATGACGGAGGGCTATGGTGCCGTCTCCATGGACCAGGTCGCGAAGGCGGCGGGTGTATCGAAGGCGACCGTCTATTCGCATTTCGGCAGCAAGGAGAAGCTGTTTGCTGAAATCATCCACCATGCCTGCCGGGCCTTCGCCGTGGACCTGTTCCCGGAGGTCGAGGATGAGCCCGACATTGCGGTGGCTCTGCGCCGCATCGCCACCGCGGTCGAGCAGTTCCTGCTCGGCGAAGGGCCGATCAAGGTCTATCGCATCATCGTCTCGGAGGGGCCGCGCTTCCCCGAGCTGGTGGATGCCTGGTACGGCACTGGCCCCCTGCCCTTCCGCGCCATGCTGACGGACTTCCTGCGCAAGGCCACAGCCAGCGGCAAGCTGGTGATCCCCAACCCGACCTTGGCGGCCGACCAGCTGGTCGCGCTGGTCAAGGGCCCGCTTTACCTGCGGCGATTGTTCAACATGCCGTCTCGTCCGGAGGATCCGACGCGGGAGGAAGTCGTGGATGGCGCGGTGCAAATGATCCTCAATGCCTATCGACCGCGCTGATCGCACGTTCAGTCGCTAACCATATTTTGACAGCTTTTGTGTGGCTCCCGTGTGACGAGCATCACGCCATTCGAGCGGTCCTACGCCATCGCCTGCTTTGATCTTTGGGGGCTCCCAGCTATAGTACCGCTGAGGGGGACTTCCACATCACGCGGCGATGCTGCTAGGGGCGCCCAACACGATGCATGACAGTATCAGACTGCCGGCCAGCAGCCCTGTCCGGCCGCCTCAGGCTCTTGGATTGCGATGAAGCATCGCCAAGGCGTCACCTCGTCCCAGGTCATACGGGTCTTGTGGTGCGTCGGACTGGCGTTTTCGATCGGATTTGGCTCCACACACGCGCTTGCGCAGTCGCAGCTCGACCGGTGTCTCGCCCCGATCCTGGCACCGTCGGAGCCGATCGATCCCGCATCCTTCTGGAATGACGATCGCGAGATTCTGGCGTGGCGTCGCCAGGATGGCGACCGGTATGCCTATCGCATCGCCGGCGACATCGTGGAGCTGACGCCGCGGTCCTTCGCGGCCTTGGCGACCGCGCCAGGCGAGGTCCTGGACGACGTATCGGAGATCAGCATCGAGGCGCGCGAGATCATCGTCGCGATGCCGATCCGCTTGGCTAACGGCACGATCAAGCTTCAGGGCGATGCCGTGCGCTTCACGGGTGATGCCGCCATCACGCTCGTGGATCCGCCGACGGAGCGGCATCAGTCGGTGGAGATCATTGCCGGCACGCTCGATCTGTCGCGCGCGCCGGATATGCCTTTCATGTTCCCGACCCAAGGTTGGATCCTCAATGGGCCGCCACAATGGCCGGCGGCCGACGGGCCGAAACGCATGCTGCGGGTCAATGCGCGCACCATTGTTCCGCCTACGGACGCGAGCGAAGCCGCGCTCGCCCAGCTGAAGGACGACCCGCTGCGCTGGTTCCACAACAAGACCGCCGATCAGGGATTCGATTCCGGGCTTCCGAAGAGCGTGTGGTCCGCCGGCTACGACATTGCGATCGGCGAAAGTGCAGGCACGATCTATGACGGCCTGTTCGGCGCGACGCTGGTGTGGCCGGATCTGGCGGTTGCCAAGCTCGCGCGGTTACATGCGCGCGCGCCCTTCGACCTCGTGGTCGGCGCATTCGTGCGCGCCAAGATCGATGAGCTGAGCCCACGCCTCGCGCGCCGCGCCAGCCAACAGGCCATCGCCACGCTGGATATGATCCGCGCGCAGATGGCGCTCGGCATCGACCCTTTCGGCCATGGTCCCAACGAAGTCCCGATGACGGGATTGTCGGAGCGGCTCAAATCCTTCCAGAAGTCGCTCGACACCACATTCGGCACGGGGAAGAAGGCGGGCGCTCTAGCCTTGTGGGATGACACCAGGCTGGCCGTGTTGGCCGCCGGCAAGCTCGTCGACCCCGCCAAGCAGGTGGATCAGATCGATCGCATCCTGCGCACGCAGAGCGCGGATCGTGCCGCCGCAGCGCAGCGCATCGGTAGCAATAGCGAAAAGCTGCTGAAGATGGTTCAGGACGGCCATGCCAAGATCACGGAGGCCGTTACAATCTACGAGGTGCTGCTTGGGCAATACACGGCCGAGAGGGCGCAAGCAGCGAGCTTCGGCCGTATCGTCGACGATCTCTTCGCCTACGATACCGTCATCGGTATCGGACGGCCTGCCGCCGCGCCTTATTCGCTGGTCTCGACCCCCGAAGTCACGAAACCAGTTTCCTACTACGGCAGCAAGGACACCGAGCAGCCGGCCGGCGCGCCGACCGACCTGCGCGAAATCGCAAGCCGTTATCGAGCCTATGCGCTCCTGCTTGCCGATTTCGAGGCTGCGTGGAAGGCAGCCGACCCGCATGTCGCGCCCGCGCTTGGCCATCTTACGGGCAAGCAGAAGAACGATGCGGAGCTTGCCGCATTTGGGACATCGATGGCGACCGTGCACGAAAAGGCCGACTCCCTGCGCGCCGGCCTGCCGAACGGTCCCGCGGAATTCACGCTCCCCCTCAACGACTACACACCGGTCGACGAGGAGCAGCAGAAGAAATCGAGCGCCCTGCTGCAGGAAGCGGAGGCAATCATGGCAAGCGCCGGCACGCTGCAGGCCATGATCCTGGCGGACACGCGCCGGCTGCGCGCGATCGACGCCGATCTCAGGTGGTTGAGCGCCGTGCGCGACGACCTGCTCACATTGAAGTCGCTGCCGGCGGAAGATGGCGTGCAGCGTCAGGTGCTGATCTCCAGCCTCATGAGCGCGCGCCTGCTGGCCGACGTCACGCGCTCCGCCAACCTGCTGCGCAAGGGCTTCTACTACGTGACTGGGCGGCAGATCAGCATGCCGGACCAGGCGCTCTATCCCATGGACGATGTCTTGACGGCGGCGGGCCTGGATCTACGCCGTCCGGAACAATACGATGGATTGGAGATGAAGGCCGCGCTGCAAGCCGAGCGCACCGCGCTCAAGCAGTATTACGAGGGCTTCGCCGGCGGGCTTGCGGAACAAGCGGGCGCGTTCGTCGATCGGAACCCCGCCACCCCGCCGACGGTCGAGTTCTTCCGCGCCGCCTATGAATCCGATATCAGCCACAATCTGCAGGCGTCCTATCTGCGCGCGCGATTTCTCGAATCGGTCAATCGCTCGATCGCCGCACAGATCAGGCTCGGCCGAGCCGGGGCCGGTTTCGCATCGCACCCGATCCTGATCCCGATCTCGATCACACCGCCGGGCCCGAGCGGCGGCGCGCAGTTCCTGCTGGGTGCCGCCGTGACCAAGGTGCATTTCGAGGGCGATCCCAAGATGGCAAGCCGCATCGACCTGCGCATCGAGCATCCGCGCTGGGGAACGGTCACGATCGACGGCAACTGCCATCGCGTGATCGATGCCCTCGACGATTCAGGCGCCATCGTGACCGGCTTCGCCAAGACCATCTCCATCCCACGCGAGGTGAAGCCGGACTGGCGGGAGTCCGTGCCGACCGATCAGGCCTTCGCCAAGATCCTCGACAACGCCTTTCCGCTGGATGCCCCCTACTACCTCTATGTCGAGGTCGCACAGGCGAGCGGCTGGAAACAGCCGCCAGTGATCGACGAGATCGAGATCCTGTTCGTCAAGACAGGGACGCAGCTGCAATGAATGCACGCGCGACATCGCGATCGATCCTGACGGCCGCCTGCATCCTGGCGGCGGCGGGATTTGGCGATGCTGCGGCAGCGGAGGAGTCGCTGCGCGAAGTCTTCTTCCACGACCTTGCCAAGGTCCGCTCCGGCAACATGATCATCGTGCAGACCAATCCCGAGACCGAAATCCTGGTCTTCAATGGCGGCGAGCTGGTGCTGGAAGACGGCAATCTCATCGTGGTCGCGCGCCATGCGCGGATCGATGCCGATACGACCATCCGCTCCTTTACACTTCACACAAAGCCGCCGAAACCGGGCGAGCCAAACCAGGCGGCGCGCGGCGCCGACGGCATGAATGATGGCGATCGGGGAGGCAATGGCGCGCCCGGCGGTTCAGGCGTCGTTGGCGACGATGGCGCCGCGGCCGGCAAGGTCGTGCTGCGCATCGGCGAGATCGCGGCCAAGGGCCGATTGATCGTCGACGTCTCTGGCCAAGGCGGCGGCAAGGGACAGGATGGCGGGCAAGGCGGCGATGGCGGGAATGGCCGCAACGGGCGGGCGCGGGTGTGCGGCGGTGACGAGCCGCAGGACGGCGGCGATGGCGGTTGGGGCGGCATTGGCGGGCAAGGCGGGCCGGGCGGGCGCGGCGGCAACGGCGGCATCGTCGTCTACTCCGAGGCGCTGGCGCCTTTGTTCATGAGCAAGCATTTCGTCGTGACGACTACAGCCGGTGCCGGCGGTGCCGGCGGCAATCCCGGCGAGGCCGGCAATCCCGGCAAAGGCGGTCTCGGCGGCGCGGGAATCATCGGATGCGGTACTGGCGGCGTCGATGGCGCGCCGGGCCGCCGCACGACTGGTGCCCAACCCGGATCAGCCGGAGCGCCGGGCACCGCGGGCGTCGCGGTTCAGGAGCAGGCGCCATGAGGCCGCTCCTTCATCTTGGCGCAGTGGCGGCAGCGATCATCGCGTCGAAGGCGGCGCTGGCGGAGACTGCCGTGCCATTCGAGCAGGTCTTCAATCTCGGCAACGATCAAGGGATTCGCATCGAGCTTGATCCGAGCGATGATGTGCTGGTGTTCAATGGCGGCACCTACATCCTGTGGGGCCGCAATCTCGAGATCCATGCGGGCCGCATCCAGGTCAATGCCGACACCATCATCCAGGCATTCCCGCGCGGCAGCCTGTCCGATCTCGCCCGCGACGGCGCGCCGGGCGCACCGGGAGCAAATGGCGGCAACGGCGGGCCGGGCTATCCTGGCATCGCCGCCGGCACCGTCCTGATCCGCGGCACGTCCGTTGAAGGATCCGGTCGCCTCATCATCCTCAATGACGGAATGGATGGCGGCGCCGGCGGCAACGGCGGGCCTGGTGGCCCAGGCGTAGCGGGCGGCCCCGGCGCCGACACGCAATGCAAATGCGAAACATCGAGCTGCGCGGTGTCATCGTGCCTCGGTTCCATCCTGCCGGAGACGCAGGCCGCAAAGGTCGAAGACCCGGTCATTGCGCAGTCGATATCGGGCTATCTCAAGCTGATGCAGGACGCCAGGATCCTGCAAAGCCAGCCCGGCCGCGAAGGCCAGACGCAGTCCTGGCTGCACTCCTTCCAGATCTGCACGCCGACCGCGACGGGGTCGAACGGCGAGAAGGGTGCCAAGGGCGGCAACGGTGGCAACGGCGGGGCGGGCGGCAATGGCGGGACCGGCGGTAACGTCGCTTATGTGCCGGCGCTGCAAAGCGCGTTGGATCGCGGTCAGATCGTGACCTCCGTCTCCGGCGGCGTCGGCGGCAAATCGGGGAAACCAGGCGCGCCCGGCGAAGGCGGTCCAGGCGGCGCCGGCGGCATGAAAGGCTGTCAGCAGCAATCGCGCTTCGAAATCGGACCGAAGGGCGATTCCGGTGGTGCCGGCAAAGCCGGTACGCCCGGCACCAACGGCAAACCGGGCCAAGTCTACGTCATCCAGGATTGATTCCTTCCCTTCTCCCGCAAGGGGCGAGGGACTCCCCAAAAGAAACCGGCGCGCCTGCCGCGTGACAAGCGCGCCGCTACGGGCGAATGTGCCGCCTAGAAATCAAACCCGCCAATATTCTCCTTGGTGAAGGTGAACGGCGCGCCCAGCAGGATCTCGGAGCCGTTGATGACCTGCAGCTCGCCCAGCTTGCCTGCCTTCACGGAGGTAGCGCCCGGCTTCAGCTCACCGTCAGCCACCGCACGTAGCACATGCATGGCCGCGTAGCCGAGATCGACCGGGTTCCACAGCACCACCGACTTCACGCAATCCTTCTCGACATAGGGCTTCATCGCGTTCGGCGTGGCGAGGCCGACCACCGCGATCTCGCCGCACTTGCCGGCCTGGGTCACCGCTTCCGCCGAAGCCGGTGTCGCGACCGAGGTCATGCCGAACAGGCCTTTTAGCTCGTCGCCGTGCTTGTTGATGAGCGTGGTGGCCTGGTTGAAGGAGAGCACGTTGTCTTCCTGCGCCTCGACGGTCTCGAGCCACTTCATGTTCGGATGGCACTTCTCCGCATAGGCCGCCATCTCCGCGATCCAGCGGGCCTGGTTCGGCGTCGTGAAGGTGGAGGTGACGATGGCGAAGGCGCCATCCTCGCCGATCTCCTTGGCCATGTTGTCGACCAAGGACTTGGCGATGCCGTTGAACTCCGCCTGGTTCACGAACCACTGGCGCGCATCGGGCGTGGAGTTCGCGTCGTAGCCAACGACGTTGATGCCCTTCGACAGCGCTTTCTTCAGCACCGGCGCGATCGCTACCGGGTCGTTGGCGGCGAACAGGATGCCGTCCACGCCGCTGGTGATGTAGTTGTCGATGAAGGTGATCTGCTCGTCGATGTTTGCCTTGGTGGGGCCATCGGTCTTGACCTTGACATTGCCCAACTCCTTGGCAGCGTCGGCGATGCCCTTCGAGGTCGCGTTGAAGTAGCCGATGCCGATCAGCTTCGGAATATCGACAACCGTGATCTCCTTGCCCTTGCGGTCCGGGGCGTTGGTCGGCACGCCACCGTCATAGGGCTTCGCCGCCGCTTCGGCCGCGGTACCGTCGCATGCCAACGGATTGGTCGGCAAATCGTCGCCGCCGGTCCAGGTCTGCGCCCACGCACTGCCGGTCACGACCGAGAGCGCCACTGCCGCAATCAAGCTTGTCCTTATCATCCGTTCCTCCATCCTTTGACCCGGATATGTGTTCGACGGCCGCGGCCCGGATCTGCGCGCGGCTAGCCGTCGGATTCTCTCCGCAACAGATTGCTGATGATGATCGTGGCGATCAGGATGAGCCCGATCACCACGATCGTACCGTCGCCTTTCACGCCTGCCAGAGCGAGGCCGTTCTTCAGCGCCTGCATCAGGGCCAGGCCCAGCATGGTGCCGATGATGGTGCCGCGGCCCCCGAAGATGCTGGTGCCGCCCAGCACCACGGCCGTGATCACGTCGAGCTCCAGCCCTGTGCCCATATCCGAGCGCGTGGTGGAGACCCGCGACACGAAGATGATCGCCGCCAGCCCCGAGATCAGGCCGGACGCGGTATAGATGAGCAGGATCGTCCGATCGACCGGTATCCCCGAGAAGCGCGCAGCGACGGCATTGGCCCCCGAAGCATAAGTGGCGCGGCCGAAGGTCGAGATGCCGAGCACGATGGCCGCGATCACCGCGCAGGCCAGGAAGATCCAGAGCTGGGTCGGCACGCCCAGCACCTCGCCCTGCCCCAGCACGAAGAACCATTCGGGATAGCCGCGAACCGAGCGCGCCTGACTGATGCCTTCAGCCAGGCCGCGATAGAGCGCAAGCGTTGCGAGGGTCGCGATCAGCGGCGGCACCCGGAAGCGCGTGATGATGAAGCCGTTGAACAGGCCCGCCAGCCCGCCCACGAAGACGCCGAGCATCATCGCGAGCGGCAGGGGCAATCCCACATTCTGCCAGAACACGCCGAGCAGGATGGCGACCAGCCCCAGGATCGAGCCGACCGAGAGATCGATGCCGGCCGAGACAATGACGAAGGTCATCGCCAGGGCGATCAGCCCGACCTCCGCCATCAACCTGCCCTGATTCAGCAGATTGTCCACGGTGAAGAATCGGTCCGACTGCAGGGAGAGAACGATCAGCGCCAGCACCAGCAGGATGGCGAGGATCGATTCGTGGCGCACCAGGTACCGGCTCATCACACCCTCCCCGCCACGCGATGGCGGCGCCGGCGCGCCATGTCGGCCAGCACCGTCGCCAGGATCAGGAGGCCCAGAACCGCGCGCAGCCAATAAGCCGACACGTTGAGAAAGACGAGTGCCGAGCTGATGCAGGCGAAGAGGATCGCGGCCAAAGTGGAGCCGATCACCGTGCCCGTGCCGCCCAGGATCGAGACGCCGCCGATGACAGAGGCGGTGATCACCGTCAGCTCCAGGTTGGGCGGAACCGTCGACTGGATCACCTGCAGCTGGGTCGCGAACAGCAGCGCCGCAATGCCTGCGAAGAAGCCGTGCATCGCGAAGGCCGCGACGCAGATCCGCTCGGGATAAAGCCCGGAGGCGCGCGCGGCTTCCGCGTTGCCGCCAACCGCATAGATCGCCCGGCCCAGTCCGGCATAGCGCATCCACAGGGCCATAACCACGGTCAGCACCACCATGAAATAGACCGGGGCCGGGATGCCGAAGAACCGCGCCTGCGCGATGAAGAACTCCGGCGGCATGCCTGTGATCCAGGTGCCTGCGGTAATGCTGATGAGCCCGCCCTTCAGGATCGACAGCATGCCGAGCGTGACCACGATGGACGGAATGCGAAAATAGGCGATCAGCGCGCCGACGCAGGCATTGATCGCCATTCCCACCAGCACCGGAACCGTCCAGGCGACCCAGATCGGATAGCCCTGCACTGCCAGCGTGCCTGCAATCGTCGCGAGCACCCCAATCAGGGATCCGACCGACACGTCGATATTGCCGCTGATGATAACGAGACTCATCCCGATTGCCGCGACGGCGATATAGGCGTTGCCCGAAAAGATGTTGATCAGATTGTTCTCGCTGAGGAACCGCGGGTTGACGGTGCCGACGATCACGAACAAGGCGATGATGGCGCCGAGCACCACGAGTTCCTGGCCGTACGCCTCGACCAGCCGTGAGGCGGCCGAGCGCCGCTGGATCGCCGCTGCGACCGCCATTACGCCGCCTCCCCGGACCTGTTGGATGCGTTGTTGGCCAAGGTCATCGCGGCGCCGACCGCTTCGGCGCTGGCCTCGGCGCGATCGAACTCCGCCACCAGCGTGCCGTTCTTCATCACCAGCACGCGATCGCTCATGCCGAGCACTTCCGGCAGCTCGCTGGAAATCATGAGAATGCCAAGGCCGCGCGCGGCGAGCGCGCTCATCAGCGCATGGATTTCCGACTTGGCGCCGACATCGATACCACGGGTCGGCTCATCCATGATGAGGATGCGCGGCTCGGTCGCCAGCCACTTCGCCAGCACGACCTTCTGCTGGTTGCCGCCGGAAAGCTGCCGCACGATCTGGCGCGGGCCGAGCGCTCGGATGCCGAATTTGGCGATGGAGTCCCGCGCCAGCTTCTCTTCCTTGCGGTGGTCGATCAGGGTGCCGGTGGCAAGGCTCTTCAGTACAGTGAGCGAGATGTTCTCCTGGATGCTCTGCGGCCGCACCAGCCCTTGTAGGCCGCGATCCTCCGGCACGTAGGCGATTCCGAGATCACGCGCCTGCTGCGGGCTCTCGATCCGCACCGCCTTTCCGTCGACCAAGATCTCGCCGGTGGTCGCCGGCGTGATACCGAAGACGGTGAGAGCGAGCTCCGTGCGGCCCGATCCGATCAGGCCCGCGATACCTAGAACTTCACCCGCGTGCAGCGTGAGCGAGACGTCTCGCACCACCGAACCGAAGCCGAGATCGCGCAGCTCCAGCAACGGCGCGCCGATCTTCGTCGCCTGTTTCGGGAACAACTGGTCGATCGGCCGGCCGACCATCATGGAGACCAGCTTGCGCTCATCCAGCTCACCGATCGGCGCGGTGCCGACGCGCGCGCCATCGCGCAGTACCGTCACGCGATCGGCGAGCGCGAAGATCTCCGGCAGCTTGTGGCTGACATAGACGATGCCAACGCCCTTGTCGCGCAACAGCCGCACGATCGACAGCAGCTGCTGGACATCCTCCTCCACCAGGGACGCCGTCGGCTCGTCCATGATCAGCACACGCGCGTCCTGCGATAGGGCGCGCGCGATCTCCACGCGCTGCCGGTTCGCCACGGAGAGCGACCCGACCCGCGCATCGACGTCGATGTGATGGCTTTGCAGTCGATCCAGCAATTCGCGTGCCCGGCGACGCATCTGCGGCCAATCGAGCGCGCCCCAGCCGGTGCGCGGGGCGTGGCCCATGAAGATGTTCTCCGCGACCGAGAGATCGGGGAACAGCAGCAGCTCCTGATGCACCACCGCAATGCCGCTGGCAGCCGAGGCGCGCGGCGAAGCAAAGTGCATTAGTTCGCCATTCACCCGGATCTCACCGGTATCCGCCCGGTGCACGCCGCCCATGATCTTGATCAGAGTCGATTTGCCGGCGCCATTCTCGCCAACGAGCGCATGCACTTCTCCGGCGCACACGTCGAACGAAATGTCCCGTAGCACGCTGATGCCGGCGAAGGATTTCGAGATGCCGGCAAGTTCGATAAGCGCGGTCAACGGGCGCGCTCCCGACGCGGCGCGGCACCGCGATGCTTGCAGACCATGCACGCAAGGCGGCCGGCAGATGTCGCCCCAACCATGTGCGCTTGCCTCCCTTGTGCGATCTCTTGTGACGGTCTTCCGGCGTGCGCCGAAAGATCGGGGAATTGCTTTCCTATCGCCTTGATTAAGGTTAAACATGCATGAGCAAGGATCGTCAAGCGATCATCCTTACTCATGCAAGCTGATCGCTGCAGTGCAGCAGTGAGCAATTTCGATCATCGAGGCGTGCCATGAATGAGGGAGAGCGTCATCGACACATCCTCGGTTTCCTGCGCGACCGGCCATTCGCGACCGTGCGCGATCTCTCGCAGATCGTCGTCGCCTCACCCGCCACCATCCGTCGCGATATCGGCAAGCTCCATGAGATGGGCGCTGTGCGTAAGGTCTTTGGCGGAATCGCAGCGGCCGATAATGGCAGTGGTCCCGAGCGGTTATCTGCGCGGCCGTTCGAAGAGAACCAGATGCTGGGCGTGGAGGCCAAGAAGGCGATCGCGGAGGAGGCCGAGAAACTGGTCAGTGACGGCGACGCGCTGATCATCCACGGCGGCAGCACCTGCTACCTGTTCGCGCTGCGGCTCGCGCGTCGCAACGTCAAGATCTACACCAACTCCATGCCGCTCGCCGCGACGCTATGGCAGAACGGAACCTGTCACCTGACCATCGCCGGCGGCGAATTGCATCGCGGTCCGGGCATTCTCTATTCGCCGGAGATGGAGCTGCCGGAGTTCTACGCATCCAAGTTCTTCATCGGCGCGCAAGGGGTCGGACCGGCCGGCGTTATGGAATCCCATCCCCTGCTGGTGCGCGAGATGGAACGCCTGCTGGGGCGCGCCGATGAAGTCGTCGTGCTGGCCGACAGCCGGAAGTTCGGCGTGCGAGCCCGCTACTCGGTCGTCAGCTTCTCGCGCATCGCGACCCTCATCACCGATGACGGACTCTCCGACTCCGACGACCGCATGCTGACCGACGCCGGCATCAAGGTCATCATCGCCAGGACACCCAAGAGCGGGGACAAACAGTGAGTACGGGTGACGAACAGGCGCTTGCTGTCTTCGATCTCGGCAAGACCAATGCGAAGCTGCTGGGATTCGGCGACCGAACGGGCAAGCTGCTCTTTGAAGAACGCACCGCGCAGCGCACGATCCTGGCCGATGGGCTGCGCGTGCTGGATCACCAGCCTCTCTTCGAGTGGCTGAAGGCAACACTCGCCAGCCTATCGGAGCGCCACGAGATTGCCGGATTGATGGTGAGTACCCATGGCTGCACCTTCGCGCTCACCACGGGTGATGAGCTTGCCGCGCCGATCCTCGATTACGAGCAGCCGGTGCCATCGGAGATCGATCGCCGGTTCGCCGGGCAAGCGCCGGACTTTGCCGAGAGCTTCACGCCCAATCTGCCCGGCGGCCTCAATGTCGCGCGCCACATCTACATGCGCGAGCAGATGGCGCCGGACATGTTCCGCCAAGCCGACGCCATCCTCAACTATCCGCAATTCTGGAACTGGCTGTTCACCAGGGCGAAGGTGTCGGAGATCAGCTCCATCGGCTGCCACTCGCATCTCTGGAATCCGCGCGCGGACACGTTCAGTTCGTTGGTTGAGCGCCGCGGCTGGCGCGCGAAGTTCCCGCCCCTCCGCCGCGCCGGCGAGATCCTGGGTGAGGCGCGCATCGGCAGTCAATCCGTCCCGATCCACAACGGCGTCCATGACAGCAATGCCGCGCTGTACTACTACCGCAGCCTCGGCCATTCCGACGTCACACTCATTTCCACCGGCACGTGGGTCATCGTGTTCAATCAGGCTTGCCCGCTCGACGCATTGGACGCGTCGCGCGACATGCTGGCTAATGTGACGGTCGATCGTGCGCCGATCGCTACCGCGCGCTTCATGGGCGGCCGCGAATACGAGGTGATCACCGAAGGCGCGCAGGCAGTCGTCTCGCGTGAGAGTCTGCAGCGCGTGATCGATCGCGGACAATTCGCATTGCCGAGCCTTGCGCCGGGTGGCCCCTTCCCCTCGCGTGCAGGCGCGCTGAAAGGACCGGAGCCCTCCGGCGCGGAAGAGCGTACGGCGATCGCCACGCTCTATGTCGCGCTCATGATGGATGTGGTGCTGGACCAGCTTCGCTCCGCCAACCCGATCGTGGTGGATGGCGGGCTGGCGCGGAACAAGACGCTGCTTGGGACGCTGGCAGCCCTGCGGCCTGCGCAGCGCGTGTCGCACAACATTGCGGCGGAAGGGACCGCCATGGGCGCTGCCGCGCTCGCCCTCGAAGCGCACAGCAAGCGCCAGGTGTTCGCGCCGCAGATCGAGGAAGCGAGCGCTCTGGAGTTGAAGAGCTTGCATGAATATCGCGAGACTTGGCGTAACCTCTGCGCGCAACAGTGACCGCCCCTTCAACGTCACCCCGGACAGCCGCTTTGCGGCTGATCCGGGGCCCATGCGCCATCCACGCTTCCGCATTGGTAGACCCGAAGGCTGCGCCGTCGTATGGGTCCCGGCGCTCGCTCCGCTCGGCCGGGATGACATTGAGTGAGATGATCAGGGGCGCACTACGCCACCAGCGTCGACTCCTCCCGCTCGCTCGCGCTTTCTGGCGCGACAACGATTAACCCGATCCCCGCATCTTCCACCATGCGGCGGGCATCGTCGCTGATGCCCTCGTCGGTGATGATGGTGGCGGCGCGCTCCAGCGGGCAGATGATGAGGCTGGAGCGGTTTTTGAACTTGCTCGAATCCACCAGCAGCACCAGCTCTTCCGCCTGGCGCATCAGGCGCTGCTCCGACTGGACGATGAGCGCGTCCGACTCCATGATGCCGAGCGGGCTCACGCCCTGCGCGCTCATGAACATGCGTTTGGCATAGAAATGCGCCGTCCCGTCATTCTCGAACGGGCTCAGGATGATGCTCTGCTCGCGGTAGATCGTGCCGGCCGGCACCATCACGGTGCAGCGGGAATGCCTGAGCAGATGTTCCGAGATCGGGAACGAGTTGGTCAGCACCTGCAGCCGATGTCCGGTCAGGTAATGCACCATCTGGAAGGTCGTCGTGCCGCCATTGATGATGACAGCCTCGCCCTCGTGGCACAATTCGACAGCCGCGCGCGCGATCGCGCGCTTTTGCGCCAGGTTGACCGACTGGCTCTGCCGGAAGGAGCGCGCGGTGAGAGTGCTGGCGGGATGGATCGCTTCGGCCCCGCCACGCACCTTGCGCAGACGGCCCTCGTCGGCGAGGGCCGCCATGTCGCGCCGGATCGTCGCCTCCGACGCGCCGGTATATTCCATGACGTCCTGGACCGTGACGACCGCCCGCTCCTGGAGTGCGCTCAGGATGATGCGATGGCGCTCCCGCTCGTGCATGCCGACCCTCCGCCTCTTGATCGCAGATTACGGTCGCTCACGGCCAAGTCAATCAGTTTCGATCACAATCAGTCATGCTGCGGGGCAAAATGAAGGAAATTGATCGAAAGGAATTGATTTTCTTGCCGGCGGGCGCGATGCTCGCCGCTAAACCACTGCCAGGCAGGGAGAGGATTCATGGCCGATTTGGCCCAGATTGAGCTTTTGGAGAATCGCTGGGATGAGGCGCACGCCGCGAGTTTGGATGAGCCGGGGCGGCTACTCTACCGCTCGCATCTCCTCGGTGCCGACAAGCGCATCACCAACTACGGTGGCGGCAACACCTCCGCCAAAGTGATCCAGAAGGATCCTTTGACGGGTAAAGAGGTCGAGGTGCTGTGGGTGAAGGGCTCCGGCGGTGACGTCGGCACCATGAAGCTGGACGGCTTCGCCACGCTCTATATGGAGAAGCTGCAGCATCTGAAGGCAGTTTATCGCGGTGAGAAGTACGAAGACGAGATGGTGGGCTATCTCCCCCATTGCACCTTCAACCTCAACCCCCGCGCGGCCTCAATCGACACGCCCCTGCACGCCTTCATTTCCTACAAGCATGTCGACCACATGCACCCCGACGCAGTGATCGCGATCGCAGCGATGAAGAACAGCAAGGCCGTGACGCAGACGGTGTTCGGTGATGAGATCGGCTGGCTGCCTTGGCGCCGACCGGGCTTTCAGCTCGGCCTCGATCTCGAGCGCTTCGTGAAGGAACACCCGAAGGCGAAGGGCGCGGTCCTCGGCGGCCATGGCCTCATCGCCTGGGGCAACAGCGCCAAGGAATGCTACGAAGTCACTTTGCGCGCCATCAACAAAGCGGTGCGCTGGTTCGCGGAGGAGACGCGCGGCAAGCCGGGCTTCGGCGGTGCCCAGCATCAGGCGCTGGCGCCAGCCGATCGCCGCCGCATCGCCGGCCAGTTGATGGTGGAGATCCGCGCCCGCATCGGCGGCGCGGAAAAGAAGGTCGGGCATTTTGACGACCAGCCGGCGGTACTGGAGTTCGTCAATTCACACGAGCTTTCGAAGCTCGCCGCGATGGGCACAAGCTGCCCAGATCATTTCCTGCGCACCAAGATCGCGCCGCTGGTCGTGCCGTTCGATCCGGTCTCGAAGAATCTCGACACCGCAGTATCCGGCCTCGACAAGGCGATCGCCGACTATCGCGCGGAATACGCAGCGTACTATGAGCGCTGCAAGCGCCCGGACAGTCCGAAGATGCGTGATCCCAATGCCGTGGTCTATCTGGTGCCTGGCATCGGCATGATCACCTTCGCGCGCGACAAGGCGACGGCGCGCATCGCCGGCGAGTTCTACGTCAACGCCATCAACGTGATGCGCGGCGCGGCCCTCGTCGATTCCTATGTCGGCTTGCCGGAGCAGGAAGCCTTCGACATCGAATACTGGCTGCTGGAGGCAGCGAAGTTGCAGCGCATGCCGAAGCCCAAGTCGCTCGCCGGCCGCATCGCCCTGGTGACCGGCGGTGCGGGCGGCATTGGCCGCGCTATCGCCGCCAAGCTGATGAGCGAAGGCGCCTGTGTCGTGCTCGCGGACATCGATGAAGGTTCGCTTAAGGAAACCGAGGTCGAGTTCGCCAAGAGCTTCGGCAAGGACCAGGTGCGATCGTTCGCAATGGACGTCACGGACGAAAACGCGGTCATCGCGGCGTTTGCGCACGCCGCAGCGGAATATGGCGGGCTCGACATTCTGGTATCCAATGCCGGGATTTCTTCGGCTTCACCGATCGAGGACACAGACCTCGCGGTCTGGGACCGCAACATGGACATCCTGGGCAAGGGCTATTTCCTGGTCTCGCGCGAAGCCTTCCGGCTGATGAAGAAACAGAAGCTGGGCGGCGCGATCGTATTCATCGCGTCGAAGAACGGCCTCGCTGCTTCGGTCAATGCGTCCGCCTATTGCGCCGCCAAAGCGGCTGAGATTCATCTTGCGCGCTGCCTGGCGCTGGAAGGCGCGGACCATGGCATCCGCGTCAATGTCGTCAATCCCGACGCGGTGCTGCGCGGGTCGAAGATCTGGACCGGAGAATGGCGGGCGCAGCGCGCGTCCGCCTACAACATGAAACCGGACGAGCTGGAAGAGCACTATCGCAAGCGCAGCATGCTGAAACTGTCAGTTTATCCGGAGGACATTGCGGAGGCGACCTATTTCCTCGCTTCCGATCTTTCGGCGAAATCGACCGGCAACATCATCAATGTCGATGCGGGCAACGCGCAGTCTTTCACGCGCTGACAAGCCCGCGCAAGAGTCCTGGGAGGAGTGCGATGACCGAATGGCAGATTTCCCCTGACGTGATCGCCGAGCACAACAAGCCGCTGAGCACGGCCCTTGCCGCCGATTATAGTGCGCTGGGCGAGCAGCTGGCGCGTCGCGGCGTCGACATCGACAGCGTCACCAAGAAGGTCGCCACCTTCCAGGTCGCGGTTCCTTCCTGGGGCGTCGGCACCGGCGGCACGCGCTTCGCTCGATTTCCGGGCATCGGCGAGCCACGGAACATTCTGGAGAAGCTCGACGATTGCTGCGTCATCCACCAGCTGTGCCGCGCGACCCCGCGTGTCTCGCTGCACATCCCGTGGGACAAGCCGCGCGATGCGAACGAGCTGAAGTTGTATGCCGCCGCGCGCGGCCTCAGCTTCGATGCCATGAACTCCAATACTTTCCAGGACCAGCGGGACCAGAAGCTGTCCTACAAGTTCGGCTCGCTTTCCCATACCGACAAGGCGACACGCCAGCAGGCAGTCGAGCACAATCTCGAATGCATCGAGATCGGCAAGGCGCTCGGCTCCAAGGCCCTGACGGTATGGATCGCCGATGGGTCCAACTTCCCCGGCCAGACCAACTTCACCAAGGCGTTCGAGCGGTATCTCGAGTCCGTGCGGCAGATCTATGCAGCGACCCCGAATGACTGGAAGCTGTTCATCGAGCACAAGATGTACGAGCCAGCCTTCTATTCGACGGTCATCCAGGATTGGGGCACCAGCTATCTCGCCGTGACCAGCCTAGGCGACCGCGCCTATTGCCTGGTCGATCTCGGCCACCATGCGCCAAACGTGAATATCGAGATGATCGTAGCGCGCCTGATCCAGTTCGGGCGGCTCGGCGGATTTCACTTCAACGATTCGAAATACGGCGACGATGATCTCGACACCGGCTCGATCGATCCATTTCGCCTGTTCCTCGTCTTTAACGAGCTCGTGGATGCGGAGCTGCACCGCGCGCCGCGTTTCGATCCCGCGCACATGCTGGACCAGTCACACAATGTGACCGATCCGATCGAGAGCCTGATCCGCAGTGCCAACGAGATCCGCCGCGCCTACGCGCAGGCCTTGCTGGTCGACCGCACAGGGCTCGAGGAAGCACAGGATCGGAACGACGTCATGCTGGCTTCGGAGATCTTGAAGGCCGGCTTCCGCACCGATGTCGAGCCGATCCTGAAGAAAGCGCGTCAGGATGATAGTGGCGCGATCGATCCGATCACCGCCTATCGCACTAGCGGGTACCGCACCAACGTGGCCAAGAAGCGTCCGCCGGTTGCGCGCGGCGGAAGCGGCATCGTCTAGATCCGCTCGCTACATAGGACATTGCGCCACGCGCCAAGGTCTTCTTGCGGAAACAGGCGAAGCGAGCCGGTGTCAGTCGTTCTTGCGCCCCTTGTCCTTGCCCTTGTCTTTGCCGCCCTTGCCGTCGTGTCCGCCGCCACCGATCGAGCCACGACCTCCCTTGCCGCCAACCGCGTCGCCTACTGACCGGCCGGCATCACCGACCGCGCGACCGACATCACTGACCGCGCCGCCGGCCGCATCAGCAACGCCGCCGCCGCTGGGGCTGCTTCCTTCGGACTCACTGCCGGAGGCGCTATCAGTGGATCCGCTGTCGTCGCTTGGTTCGC
>NZ_QORW01000018.1 GCF_003574735.1 Dongia deserti | reverse complement strand
CCGTCTCGGCCAGAATCTTCGTGATCGCCGCCGTCAACGACGTCTTGCCATGGTCAACGTGACCAATCGTTCCAACGTTGCAATGCGGCTTCGTCCGCTCAAACTTCGCCTTCGCCATGGGTCTGCTCCTTACCTTACGCCCGCGCTAAGCCATCTTGGCGCGGACTTCATCCGCGATCGCCGGCGGCACTTGTTCATAGTGATCGAAATGCATGGTGTATTGCGCACGGCCCTGGGTCATGGACCGTAGCGTGCTCACGTAGCCGAACATGTTGGCGAGCGGCACCATCGCGGTGATCACCTGCGCGTTGCCGCGGCTGTCCATGCCCTGGACCTGGCCGCGCCGGCTGTTCAGGTCGCCGATCACGTCGCCCATGTATTCCTGCGGCGTCACGACCTCGACTTTCATCATCGGCTCGAGCAGCCGAGGACTGGCCTTGGGCAGCGCCTCGCGGAAACAAGCGCGCGCCGCAATGTCGAACGTCATGACGTTGGAATCGACGTCGTGATAGTCACCATCGATCAGCGTGCACTTGAGGTCGATGACCGGGAAACCCGCAATGACGCCGGTTTCCTTGGCATTGGTCAGGCCCTTCTCGACGCCGGGCACGTATTCCTTCGGCACCGAGCCGCCGACCACGGCGTTCTCGAATACGAACCCGCTGCCGGGCTCTCCCGGCTCAAAGCGGATCTTTACCTTGGCATACTGGCCCGAGCCGCCGGTCTGCTTCTTGTGGGTGTAGTCCCACTCAATCTTCTTGGTGATCGATTCGCGATAGGCCACCTGCGGCTGGCCGACGTTGGCATCCACCTTGAACTCGCGCTTCATGCGGTCGACGATGATGTCGAGATGCAGCTCGCCCATGCCCTTGATGATGGTCTGGCCGGATTCCTGATCGGAGCTGACGCGGAAGGACGGATCTTCCTGCGCCAGGCGATTGAGCGCGACGCCCATCTTTTCCTGATCGGCCTTCGATTTCGGCTCGACCGCGACCTCGATAACCGGCTCGGGGAACTTCATGCGCTCCAGCACGATCGGCTGGCTCGGATCGCACAGGGTGTCGCCGGTGGTGGTGCCCTTCAGGCCCGCGAGCGCGACGATGTCGCCGGCGCGCGCTTCCTTGATGTCTTCGCGGTGGTTGGCATGCATCTGCAGCATGCGGCCGACGCGTTCTTTGTCTCCCTTCACGGAATTGATGACCTGGGTGCCGCTGTTCAGAACGCCCGAATAGACGCGCACGAAGGTCAGCGAGCCGACGAACGGATCGGTCATGATCTTGAAAGCAAGACCGGAGAACGGCTCGCTGTCGTCGGCCTTGCGGGTCAGCTCCGTGTCACCGTCGACCTCGAGACCCTTCACATCCGGCACATCGAGCGGCGAGGGGAGGAAATCGACGACCGCATCCAGCATCGGCTGCACGCCCTTGTTCTTGAAAGCGGAGCCGCACAGCACCGGCACAAAGGCGCCCGAAACAGTGCCCTTGCGGATCAGCTTCTTCAGCGTCTCGGCGTCCGGCTGCTTGCCTTCGAGATAGGCCTCCATCGCCGCTTCATCGAGTTCGACGCACATCTCCACCAGCTGGTGGTGCATCTCCTCGGCCTTGTCCTTCATGTCGGCCGGAATGTCGCCCACCACGAACTCGGCACCCAGGGTCTCTTCCTTCCAGATGATACCCTTCATGGCGACTAGGTCGACCAGGCCGGCAAAATCGCTCTCCACGCCGATCGGCATGTGCACGACCAGCGGCTTCGCGCCGAGGCGGTCCTTGATCATCTGGACGCAGCGATAGAAGTCCGCGCCGATCCGGTCCATCTTGTTGACGAAGCAGATACGCGGCACGCCGTACTTGTCGGCCTGGCGCCACACCGTCTCGGACTGCGGCTCCACGCCGGCGACGGAGTCGAACACCGTCACGGCGCCGTCGAGCACGCGCAGTGAGCGCTCGACTTCAATGGTGAAGTCGACGTGGCCCGGCGTGTCGATGATGTTGATGCGATGATCGCGCCACTGGCAGGTGGTCGCGGCCGAAGTGATGGTGATGCCGCGCTCCTGCTCCTGCTCCATCCAGTCCATCGTCGCGGTGCCTTCGTGCACCTCGCCGATCTTATGGGAGCGGCCGGTATAATAGAGGATGCGCTCGGTCGTCGTGGTCTTGCCGGCATCGATGTGGGCCATGATGCCGATATTGCGGTATCGCTCGAGCGGGTGAGTGCGGGCCATGATACTCGTTCCTTATGCTCGGCCGGCTTACCAGCGGTAATGCGAGAAGGCCTTGTTGGCCTCCGCCATGCGATGCGTGTCTTCGCGCTTCTTCACCGAGGCGCCGCGGTTGTTGGACGCATCCAGCAACTCGGCGGAGAGGCGGTCGGTCATGGTCTGCTCCGAGCGGCTGCGCGCGGTCTGGATGATCCAGCGGATCGCCAGCGCCTGGGCGCGGTCCGGGCGAACCTCGACCGGCACCTGATAGGTCGCGCCACCGACGCGGCGGGAGCGCACTTCGAGGTGCGGCTTCACATTGCCCAGCGCCTCGTGGAAGGCCTTCACCGGATCGCCCTTCGACTTCTTCTCCACTTGCGAGAGCGCGCCATAGACGATGCTCTCGGCCACCGACTTCTTGCCGGCGTACATCAGCGAGTTGATGAACTTGGTGATCACCAGATCGCCAAACTTGGCATCCGGCAGAACTTCGCGCTTCTCGGCAGCGTGACGACGGGACATCGCGATCTCTCCTTACTTCGGCCGCTTCGCGCCGTATTTGGAGCGGCGCTGCTTGCGGTCCTTGACGCCCTGGGTGTCGAGCGTGCCGCGGATGATGTGATAGCGAACGCCGGGCAGGTCCTTCACGCGGCCGCCGCGGATCATCACGACCGAGTGTTCCTGCAGATTGTGACCTTCGCCGGGAATGTAGGAAGTGACTTCGAAGCCGTTGGTGAGGCGGACGCGGGCGACCTTGCGCAAGGCGGAGTTCGGCTTCTTCGGCGTCGTCGTATAGACGCGCGTGCACACGCCGCGCTTCTGTGGGCTGGCTTGCAGCGCCGGGACTTTGTTCCGCGTCGCCAGGGGCGAGCGCGCGTTGCGGATCAACTGGTTGATCGTTGGCATTCCATCCTCACCTTTGCGCGTCCGGGCCGTGCCCATTGGCGCCTTGAAACAGCCATGTGCAAAACGACCTCATCGAAACGCCGAGCGGGGTCCCTTATGAATCGGACCCTGCGGTCTGCTCCGATGCGGTCTTTGAGCCACTTTGCAGCCCCGGGCCTGAGAGCCGCGCGAGCCGCTATGTATCTCGTTGCTTAAGTCGGGACAGCGTCTAAGCCGCGATTGGCCTACCACCAGCCCCCTTAAAGGCGCGCGGAATATATTGATTCGACCCTAGGGCGTCAAGCAAATCTCCGGGCCATGAAAAGCGCGAGATTTCAAAGCTTTGAGCCCGATTTCGCCGCGCGCATATCACCACCGATGGGGGCGCATGGCCGGCCTCTCCACTAGCTGTTGACGCACCGGCAGTAACAATCCTTAAGCCCTCAATCCTCTTCGACGAACACCTGCTCGCGTTTTTTGGCGACATTCGGCATCAGCACCAAGATCAGCACGGCCGCAGCGATAATCAGCAACGCCAGGCTCAGCGGACGGGTGAAGAAGACCGTCGGGTCGCCGCGGGAGATGATCATGGCTCGCCGGAGGTGCTCTTCCAGCATCGGACCAAGCACAAAGCCCAGCAGCAGAGGCGCGGGCTCGCACTCGCACTTGACCAGCGCGTAGCCGAGGACCCCGAACACCGCCACCGCGAACAGGTCGAAGGCATTGCTGTTGATGCTGTAGATGCCGATCGCGCTGAAAGCGAGGATCGCCGGGAACAGGATGAAATAGGGCACCTTCAAGAGCCGCACCCACAGCCCGATCAGCGGCAGGTTCAGAACCACCAGCAGAAGATTGCCGATCCACATGGAGACGATGAGGCCCCAGAACAAAGCGGCCTCGTCGGTTACCACATTGGGTCCCGGCGTAATGCCCTGGATGATCATGGCGCCGATCATCAGCGCCATCACCGGATTGGATGGAATGCCGAGGGTTAGCATCGGAATGAACGACGTCTGCGCGCCGGCATTGTTGGCGGATTCCGGCGCCGCCACGCCCTCGATCGCGCCCTTCCCGAACCGCTCCGGCGTCTTCGAAATCCGCTTTTCCATCGTGTAAGCCGCGAAGGACGCGAGAATATGCCCGCCGCCCGGGAGCACGCCGAGGAGGGAACCCAGTACCGTACCGCGCATCACCGGCCCTGCGATCTTCCTCAGATCGTGGCGTGTCGGCATGAGATTGCTGACGTGCTTCACCGTCACGTCGCGGTCGTGCTCGTTCTCCAGGTTGCGCAGGATCTCGGCGATGCCGAACACGCCGACAGCGACGGCGACAAAGTTGATGCCGTCGGCAAGCTCGATGAAATCGAACGTGAAGCGCGGCGTGCCTGTATAGATGTCCGTCCCGACCAGACCGAGCAGCAGCCCGAGCACAACCATCGCCAGCGCCTTCACGACCGAGCCGTGGGCAAGCGCCACCGACGTGATGAGACCGAGGAACATGAGCGAAAAATACTCGGCCGGCCCGAACTTCAGCGCGAGTCCGGTCAGCGGCGGCGCGAGGACCGCGAGAATGAGCGTCGCCACAGTTCCGGCAAAGAAGGACCCCAGGGCCGCGGCGGCCAGCGCCGGGCCTGCCTGCCCCTGCCGCGCCATCTGGTAGCCGTCGATCGCGGTGACGGCAGATGAGGATTCACCGGGCAGATTGACGAGGATCGCCGTCGTCGACCCGCCATACTGCGCGCCGTAATAGATGCCCGCCAGCATGATGAGCGAGGTCACCGGCGAGAGCGCCAGCGTAATCGGCAGCAGCATCGCGATCGTCGCCGTCGGACCGATGCCGGGCAGCACACCGATCAGCGTGCCGAGCAGCACGCCGATAAAGCAATAGACGATGTTGACAGGGGTCAGCGCCGTCTCGAAACCGAGGCCGAGATTGAGCAGCAGCTCCATGTCAGCCGAGCCCCCGCAGCCAGGACCCGACCAATCGCAGCGGCAAGCCCAACCCGATACTGAAGACCAGCACGCAGAACAGCGTGAGGCCAATCGTCAGCAAGGTGGCGAGCTTCAAGTGCATGCGCCGACTGGCATACGCGGATATCAGCACGACCAGCGCGATCGAAGCGACGAGGCCGAGGCCGCGCACCGTAAGTCCGAACACGATCGGCGCCAGCACGATCAGCACGATCCCGCGCCACGGGATCGTCATGGAGTGCGTGACCGGATTGCGGAACGCCTGCAGCACGATGATCAGGCCCAGCAAGGCCAGCACACCGGCCAGCAGCAGCGGAAAGGCGCCGGGCCCCAGCCTCAGCGGCGTGCCCATGTCGAGATCGCGCGTCTGGAAAGCGAACAGAGCCGCGATTGCGATGAACAGAAGACCGGCCGACAGATCCTTGCTGTTTGCGTTCATGCCTTCCCCTCGCATGGGCACGGTGGCGGCAGGTGCCGCCACCGGACCAGCAATGTCAGTCGGCGTATTCCCCGGCCGTTTCGATGACGGGCTTCCAGCGATCGATTTCCGAGGCGACCTTCGCCTTTAGCGCTTCTGGCGTCGCCTGGTCGGCCGGCACCGGCTCAGTGCCAAGTTCGGCAAAGCGCTTGATCACATTCGGATCGGCTAGTGCGACCTTCAGCGCCTCCGAGAGCTTGTTGACGACCTCATCCGGCGTTCCGGCCGGCGCATAGAGACCGTGCCAGATGCCGAAGCTCAAGCCTTCCAACCCTCCCTCCTTGATCGTGGGAAGATCGGGCAGAGCCTCCACTCGCTGATCGGCGAACACGCCATAGGCCTTGACCTCGCCCGCCTTGATCTGGCCGGTGGTGTTGGTGGTCTGGTCGCACATGAAATCGACCTGGCCACCGAGCAGGTCCGTCAGCGCGGGGCCGGTTCCCTTGTAGGGCACCGTCGTCAGCGGAGTCTCGATCGCCTGCATGAACAGCATGCCGCACAGATGCGACGCGGCACCCACGCCGGCATTGGCGTAGGTCACTGTGTCCTTGTTTTCTTTGACGTAAGTGACGAGTTCCTGGAGGTTGTTCGGTGGGAAATCCTTGCGGGCAATCATGACCATCGGCACTTCAGTGACCAATCCGACCGGCGCGAAGGCGGTCTTCGGATCATAGGGCAGCTTGCGATAGAGCGTCGCGGTCGTCGCCATGCCGATGTGATAGAGCAGCAAGGTGTAGCCGTCCGGCTCTGCCTTCGCCACGCGCGCGGCGCCCAGGGTACCGCCGGCACCGCCGACATTCTCGACGATGATCTGTTGTCCGAGCGTCTTGGACATGGATTCCGCGACCAGGCGGGTCACCGTGTCAGTTGGTCCGCCAGCCGAGAAGGGCACGACAATGTTGATCGTGTCGTTGGGATAATCCTGCGCCTGCGCGATCGGCGAAGCGAAGGTACCGACCAGCACAACACCAGCCAGCAAGCCAAGCAGCCTTTTGATCATACGTTCCTCCCTTTGTTCCGGGACCTTCCTGCTCCCCCTCTAATGGCAAGAGGCAGTCCACAGTGATCCGTTCTTGTGAGCGCCCAATCCAGCTCAGCGCGGCATTCAGCCGGCCTGTCGAAAGGCGCGGGAAACGGCTTCGTCACCTCCCTCGGTTGGTCACCGACCGTGACCATATTGCCGCATCTCCACCAGGGCAACTAGCAATAAGTCGGGAACGTCAGACCAGCGAATAGCCGCCATCGATCGCCAGATACTGGCCGGTGGTGTATGCAGCTTCGTCCGACAGGAAGTAGACCGTCGCACCAAGCAGTTCGCGCAGCGCGCCATAACGACCAGCCGGAATCTTAGGAAGAATTTTCGTCTTCACCTCGGGCGCGTCGTAGATGCCCTCGATGCCCTTCATCGACGCGGTCATGTAGCCAGGTCCGATGGCGTTGACCCGGATCCCGTGCTTCGCCCACTCGGCGGCCAGCTGCCGGCACAGCTGGTCGACGCCAGCCTTCGACACGCCATAGGCCGCGAGCTCGTCATAGGCGAGGAAGCTCGCATTTGAGGACATGAGGACGATGGAGCCGGGGCTGCCGGCCGTCACCCAGTATCGGCCCAACTCGCGGCACATCACGAAGTAGCTGGTGAGATTACCGTCCAGCATCTCGGCAAATTCGGCGCGCGTGGTCTCGAGCGCATCGCGATGGAGACCAATGCCGTGATTGACGACCGCACCGTCGAGCCGCCCAAAGGCCTGATTGGTTCTTCCGATCAGCGCCGCGCATTGCGCCTCGTCGCGGGCGTCGAACGGAACGGCGATGGCGCGGCCGCCGCTTGCGGCGATGTCGCCGGCGACCGTCTCGCAGTCCACAGCAGTGCGGCCGGCGACCGCGACCGACGCGCCCGCTCCGGCCAAGCCCGCTGCCAGCTCAGCGCCGATGCCGCGCCCGGCTCCGGTGACGATGAAAGCGCGATCCTTGAGATCGAACAGAGATGCAGCCGCCATGCCGGAACTCTCGCATGGCGGCTGCGTCCTGTCATCTAGCGGTTATCCAGCTGCGGCCGGACAGCCGCCAGTCCGTCACGCGTGATGCGATAGGGTTGGCTGTCGTGCGATGCGATGAGCCCGCGCCGCCGCAGTTTCTGGAAGATGCCGAGCGTGCAGTCGCTCAGCACCCAGCCGTCACGGTTGACGCACAGGATCTCCACGAT
This sequence comes from Dongia deserti, assembly GCF_003574735.1. Taxonomy (GTDB): domain Bacteria; phylum Pseudomonadota; class Alphaproteobacteria; order Dongiales; family Dongiaceae; genus Dongia_A; species Dongia_A deserti. The sequence continues at coordinate 112,868 of NZ_QORW01000018.1, read as the reverse complement.
CTTGCCTTTGTTGTTCTTCTGGAAGGTGATGTGGCCGCCCTGTGCGAGCGCATGCAGCACGCGCTGTTCGTGCTTCGAAACGTTCAAGGGGATAGCTCCCGAATGCCATGAGTTCTGACTGCCGGCGATGCGGTGTGGACGCGCAAAGGCGCCCGCCGACGCAATCGCGCGGCGTGAGAGACCAGGCGGCTTTCAGGAACCGAGATGCGGATGGGCGGCGAGCGCCCGGAAATTCGTCAGCCGGTTCCCTAGTTCCGCGGCATGGCGGCAATGGGAGACATAGACACTCGCATGAAACGCCCCTCGATCCGGGGCACACGTTGGTAGCGAACCGAGCCGGGTTCTGTCAATCTTGGCGCGCTGGCGAGGTGGAACATGAGACCCAGGGAACTTGTCATGGCGTGGGTGGCATCCTTCAATCGCGCCGACGCGGATGCGCTGGCCGCCTTCTATGCCGAGGATGCTGTCAATCACCAGGTCGCGGAGAGCCCGGTGCAAGGCCGTGCCGCCATCCGCGCCATGTTCGCGCGCGACTTCGCGAAAGCGGAGATGGTCTGCATCCCCGAGCACGTCTTCGAGGATGGCGACTGGGCGATCCTGGAATGGCGGGATCCGAAGGGGCTGCGCGGCTGCGGCTTCTTCCACGTTCAAGGCGGCAGGATCGTGTCCCAGCGCGGCTATCGGGACAAGCTGAGCTTCCTCAGGCTGCATAACCTCCCGCTGCCACGCGACTAGAGGGAGATGAGCCGTGCCTTTAACTGCGATTTCAATCAAAGGCTATTGGTCGATCCGTAATCTTTACTTTGAAGTGGACGCCTGCTCGATCTTCGTGGGCGGGAACGGCGTCGGGAAGACCAATCTCTACAAGGCGCTCGGCCTCTTACGCGGCGCCGCCGAGGGCACCCTCACCCGTGCCATCGCTCAGGAAGGCGGGATCGAGTCCGTGCTGTGGGCCGGCGAGCGTCAGCGCAACCAGCCGGTGCGCATGATCCTCGAGGCCAAGTTCGAGGATTTAGCCTACGAGGTCGAGGTCGGCCTGCCGAAATGCACCGAAGCGGCCTTCGAGATCGAGCCGCTGGTAAAGGAAGAACAACTGACAGCTCGCCACGGGTCCCGCAAAGCGGTGATGATGGAACGCAAAGGACCCATGGTCGCCTTGCGCAATGAAGAAGGTGCGCGCGAGGTCCACAAAGACGCGGTACTGTCGTCGGAAACCGCCTTGGCGGCTTTTCGCGACGCCTCGCGCTATCCGGAAATCGAAGTGATCCGCCGCGAGCTGCTTGAGTGGCGGCTCTATCACGATTTCCGAACCGATGATGCTTCGCTGATCCGCCAGCCCTGCCATGCCATCACCACGCCGACCTTGAGCGCCGACGGGCACGATCTCGCCGCTCTGCTTGCGACCTTGTTCATGATCCGACAAGACACCATCGATCTCCAGCGTGCCATCGATGACGCTTTTCCCGGAGCGCGACTGCAAGCGCGTGATGAAGGAAGCTGGTGCAAACTTGAGATGCAGTTCCCGGACATGCCGCGTCCCTTCGGCGCGCATGAGCTCTCCGACGGCACGCTCAAGTATCTCTGCCTGCTCGGCGCCCTTATGGGCTATCGCCTGCCCTCTCTTGTCGCGCTCAACGAGCCGGAAGCGAGCCTGCATCCTTCGCTCCTCCCGCCCCTCGCCCGCCTGATCGCCCAGGCCGCCCAGCGCACACGCATCTGGATCGTGACCCACTCCGAGGCCCTCGCTGCCGCGTTGTACGAGGAAACCGGCAAGAAAGCCCGCCGCGTCATCAAGGAAGACGGCGCCACCAACATCGAAGGCCTAACGGTCAGCGGCGAATTTCGCGACGAGGAGGATTGAGGACGATGATCACGGCAGAGCTTTCCGGCAAGGTGGCGCTGGTCACCGGCGCTGCCTCGGGCATCGGCCTCGCTACAGTCGAGCGGCTGGCGGCAAACGGCTGCAACGTTGCGATGAATGATCTCGCTGGCAACCCGCGCCTGGATCAGGAGATGGCGCGGCTGCGCTCAGCCGGTTTCGAGGTGCAAGCGGTCGGCGCCGATGTGTCCCAGCCGGAGCAGGTCGACGCAATGATCGAGCAAGCGGTCCAGCATTTCGGCCGCCTCGACTTCCTGGTCAACAACGCTGCGACGCCCGGCACGACGGCGCCGATTCCCCCCGACGATTTCGAGCGGCAAGACGAGGCGTTCTGGGCCAAGCTCGTTTCGATCAACCAGATCGGGCCCTATCGCTGCCTCAAGGCCGCCGCCCCGCATCTGCGCCAGGCGAAGGGCGCTGTCGTCAACGTAGCGTCGACGGCAGGCCTCTATGGCGGCTCCTCGTCGGTCTATGCCTCGACCAAGGCCGCGCTGATCCTGCTCACCAAGGAATGGGCTCATGCGCTCGGGCCAGACGTGCGGGTCAATGCGATCGCACCCAACGTGGTGGAAGGCTCCGGCTGGGAATGCCGCTTCGATCCCGCCGCGCTCGCCGAGAGCGTCGCCGAGCTCCCCCTCCGACGGGCCGGCAAGCCGGAAGACTACGCCGAGGTGATCTTCTATCTGCTTGCCGGCGCGCCGTACATTACCGGCCAGACCATCGTCGTCGACGGCGGTGGCGCCCGGTAGACGCGCCAGTGTCTACGTAAACCTGTTCCCTCTTGGGAAGCCCTGCGGCGGGAGTCTTCCGGCCTGGGCGCGTTCACCGATCCAGTCGCGCAAGTTCGTCTCCGTGCGCGTCTTGTCGCCGAGGCGCCAGGTGAGGCCTTCCGACTTCTTGTAGATCTTGGCGTCGGAGAGACCGCCATCCTTGTATTTCTGCAGCATCACGCCGCGGCCGCGCGTCATCTCCGGCACCTGGTCGATCGGGAACAGCAGCATCTTCCGGTTCTCGCCGATGCAGGCGACCATGTCGCCTTCGGCCGGTGTGCAGACCTGCGCCTCGACACCTTCGGGCAGCGAGAGCACCTGTTTGCCGGTGCGGGTCTGCGCCAGCACCTCATCGGAATTGACGATAAAGCCGCGCCCGTCAGCCGCGGCGACCAGCAGCTTCTGCCCCGGCTTGTAGATCATGAGCTGCACGATATCCTGCTCGTTGCCGAGATCGATCATCAGGCGGATCGGCTCGCCGTGGCCGCGACCGCCCGGCAGCTTGTCGACGCCGATGGTGTAGAACTTGCCGTTGGTGCCGAACACCAGCAGCTTGTCCGTGGTCTCGCAGCGCAGCTCGAACTTGCCCCTATCGCCTTCCTTGAACTTGATCTCGCTGGTGTCCTCGACATGGCCCTTCATGGCGCGGATCCAGCCCTTGGCCGAGCAGATCACCGTGGCCGGCTCGCGCTCCACCAGGGATTCGATCGGAATGACGATGGCGGACGGCGCCTCGCCCATCTCGGTCCGGCGGCGGCCCAGCTCCGTCTTCGGCCCGTAGCGCTTCTTCAGCTCCGTCACTTCGCCCGAGATCTTCTCCCACTGCTTGTCTTCGCTCTTGAGCAGCGCGTTGAGCTCTTTCCTCTCGGCAGTGAGATTCTTGTGCTCGGTCTTGATCTCGATCTCTTCCAGCTTGCGCAACGCGCGCAGCCGCATGTTGAGGATCGCGTCGGCTTGCAGGTCGGTGAGATCCCACCTCTTCATCATCACCGCCTTCGGATCATCCTCGGTGCGGATGACGCGGATGACGGCATCGATGTTGAGATAGGCCTTGAGGTAGCCCTCGAGGATCTCGAGGCGGCGCTCGATCTCCGCAAGACGGCACTTGGTGCGCCGCTGCAGCACCTCGCGCCGGTGGTCCAGATAGGCGCGCAGCACCTCCGCCAGCGACATGACGCGCGGCACCTGGTTGGCGTCCAGCACGTTCATGTTGAGGCCGAAGCGGATCTCCAGATCCGTCATCCGGAACAGCTGTTCCATCAGATGTTCCGGATCGACGTTGCGGCTCTTCGGCACCAGCACGATGCGGACGTCGGCAGCGGATTCGTCCTGCACGTCGTCCAGGAACGGCAGCTTCTTTTCCTGCAGCAGCTCCGCGATCTTCTCGATCAGCTTGCCCTTGGCGACCTGGTATGGGATCTCGGTAACGACGATCTGCCAGCCGCCGCCTTTCAGATCCTCCTTCTTCCAGCGCGCCCGCACGCGCAGCGAGCCGCGGCCCGTCTTGTAGGCTTCGACGATGGTCTCGCGCGTTTCGCTGAGCACGCCGCCGGTCGGGAAGTCCGGGCCCGGCATGTAATTGAGCAGCGTCTCGGTGCGTGCGTTCGGCGTCTTGATGAGGTGCTGGAGCGCATCGCAGATCTCCGCCACGTTGTGCGGCGGGATGCTGGTCGCCATGCCGACCGCGATCCCCTGCACGCCGTTCGCGAGCAGGTTCGGGAAGGCGGCAGGCAGCACCACCGGCTCCCTGTGCTCTCCATCGTAGGTCTGGCGGAAGTCGACAGTTTCCTCGTCGATTGCCTCCAGCATCAGCCCGGCGGCGTCGGTCAGGCGCGCCTCGGTGTAGCGCATGGCCGCCGCGTTATCGCCATCGATATTGCCGAAATTGCCCTGGCCGTCGACCAGCGGGTAGCGCTGCGCGAACTCCTGCGCCATGCGCACCATGGCGTCATAGATTGCCTGGTCGCCATGCGGATGGTATTGGCCCATCACATCGCCGACCACGCGCGCCGACTTCTTGTGCCTAGTGTTCGGTCCCGGCTCCAGGTTCAGCTGCCGCATGCCATAGAGCACGCGGCGATGCACCGGCTTCAGCCCATCGCGTACATCCGGCAGCGACCGCGACATGATGGTGGAGAGCGCATAGGAGAGATAACGCTCGCCCAGCGCATCCGCGAGGTTGGCAATGCGAATCTCGCCCTCAGGCGGCGGAACAGGAGTAGCGGATTTGGCCATATCGATCTCGAGTCGGAATATTCGGCGTCAATTTAGGCGCGAAAGCCGGGGCGTCAAGCATAACGGCCTGCGACTCGCCGCCCCGCTTCACGCCTCTATTCGTCATGGTCGGACTTGGTCCGACCATACACGAGTTTCCATAGGCAGGGTCGCAGACAAACTCGCTGGTCGTGCTAAGCACGACCATGACGAGCGAGAGAGCAGTGCATCAGCTAAAATCGATCCATCGCAAACGGCTTCAGATCGATCGCTGGCTTGCGATCGCTCACTAGGTCTGCGATCAGCTTGCCCGTGATGGGGCCGAGCGTCAGGCCCACGTGGCCGTGACCGAACGCAAAGAACGCGTTCTTGAAGCGGCGGCCGCGATCGATCACAGGCTTGGAATCCGGCATCGAAGGACGGAAACCCATCCAGTCGCTGCGGCCAGTCTCGTCGAGTGCGCCGAACATGCGCCGGCCGTGCTTGAGGAGCACCTCGTTGCGCCCAGGATTGGGCGGCAGCTCCAACCCGCCCAGCTCCACGGTGCCGGCGAAACGCAATCCGATGTCGAGCGGCGTGACGGCGAAGGAATGGTCGCCGGAATAAAGCGGCATGCGCGGCCGCTTCTCGGCATGCGGCAAGGTCACGTGATAGCCGCGCTCGGTCTCCAATGGCACGGTTTCGCCAAGCTTCGCGGACAGCAAGCGCGACCAGGCGCCGGCCGCGATCACCACCGCGTCGAAGTCGTAGCGCCCGTTCTTGCCGATCGCGGCCTTCGGTCCGACGGCGCCGATCTCGAAATCCTGGATCTCGTCCTGCAAGACGCGCCCGCCGTTGCGCGTCACGTCTTCGGCCAGCGTGCGCACCAGGCGGTAGTTGTCGAGGACGTAGGAATTCTCCGGATAATAGACCGCGTGCTTGTAGATCGGCTGCAGGCTCGGCTCGAACTGGCGAATCTCCTCCGCCTTCAGGATCTCGAACCTGACGCCACGGCGCTTCTGCAGCTCCAGGTCCCACTGGTAGGACTGGAACTTGGCATCGCTTTCGAAGATGCCCAGCCAGCCGGTATCCTGGATGAGGTCGCCGCAGCCTGCGGCTTTCGCCAATTCCTTGTGCGCCGCCAGCGCCTCGACGAGCAGCGCGCGCAAGGCAATGGAGATCTCCTCGACCTTGGCTTCGCCGCTCGATCGCACGAAGCGCCACAGCCAGGGTGCCAGCTTGGGCAGGTAGGACCAGCGGATCGCGAGCGGCCCCAGCGGATCGGCGAGATATTTCGGCACGTCCCACAGGATGCCCGGCGTCGCCACCGGAATGCAGGACTCAGTCGCAATCACACTGGCATTGCCCTTGGACGCGCCCTCTCCCGGCCCGCTCCTGTCGACGATCGTCACTTGATGGCCGTCGCGTTGCAGCCACAGCGCCGCCGAGCATCCGACGATGCCGGCGCCAATCACCAGAACGTTCCTTCCCACCTGCTCCCCCGTCACTTCGCCGCCAGTCGTTCGATCAAGCGCGCCCGGGCTTCCGTCGCGCCCGGCTTGATCGCGTGGGCAAAGACATGCCGGTCCAGGAAGTATCCCGTCAAGCGCAAGCCGGCGACCAGTTCGTCACGGCTTGGCTTCACGTGACCCTGGATCAGGAACGAAGGCAGCGGCAGCAGTCGATCCTTGTGCAACTTTCCGGCCTCGACCGTGACGGCGCGGCCGGTCTTCGGCGAGACATAGGCGAGGCCTTCCCGCTCGCCCGTCACCGCGCATTGCGAGAGATCGAGCCCGAAGCCGAGCGAGGAGAGCAGCCGCGCCTCCCAGCGCACATATTGTGTCGGCCAGTCCACCGCCTTACGCGACAATTGTTCGACGAGCGCGGCGAAGTCATCGAACACGTCCTCGTGGGGCTCGCGCTCGGGCAGCGCGGCGTCCAACGTCGCGCAGGCCGCACTCAGGGCCGCCAACCGTGCCGGGTCCGCCATGCACAGCGCCGCATGCGGCGTGCCGAGCTCCACTTGGAACCGCCCGAGATGCTCGCTGAGCCGCGCGTGCCAATGCGCCATGACCGCATTGCCGACCTCGACCACCGCGCGCTGGCGCCGCCCCGTTCCGCCCTTGACGATGCCAAGGTGCCGCCCGTGCTCGCGCGTGAGCACGGTCAGGATGGCATCACTCTCGCCATGCCGCCGCGCCGCCAACACGAAGCCTTGGTCTTGCCAGTCCATTTGCTCGCGATACTAGGCACTGCATCTTCCCCCTCCCCAGCCCTCCCCCGTGTCGGGGGAGAAGGATCCTGTATTCCCTCGGGAGGGTTAGGGTGGGGGAAGCAAGCGCTCCATTGTAGAAGATAGAGGACCGTTACGGCTCGAAATCCAGCCCCATCTCGCGGTAGCGCTCCGGATCGTCCTGCCAGTTCTCGCGCACCTTGACGAACAAGAAGAGGTGCAGCTTGCGCTCGAGCATCTGCTCCAGCTCATTCTGCGCCGCTTCGCGCACCTGCTTGATGCGGCTGCCACCTTTGCCGATGACGATCGCCTTGTGCGTGTCGCGCGCGACATAGATGGTCTGCGAGACCTTGGCACTGCCGTCCTTGAACTCCTCCCAAGCCTCCGTCTCCACCGTCAACGCGTAGGGCACTTCCTCGTGGAGCTGGCGGAACAGATGCTCGCGTGTCACCTCCGCCGCCAGCAGGCGCACCGGCAGATCCGTCAGCTGGTCCTCCGGGAAATGATGCGGTCCTTCCGGCAGATGCGCCACCACCTCATCCATCAGGTCTTCAACGCCGTCGCCGGTCTCGGCGGAGATCATGAAGATGCGCTCGAACGGAAAGGCGGCGTTCAGTTCGCTGGCCAGCTTCAGCAGGACCTCATGCTTGACCGCGTCGACCTTGTTGATGGCGCAGATTGCCTGCCGGCCATTCTTCTTCAATCCCTCGATGATCGCGCGCGTGTCCGCATCGATCTTCTTCTTGATGGCGTCGACCAGCAGCACGATGCGATCGGCATCCCCTGCCCCGCTCCAGGCCGCGGCCACCATGGCGCGGTCGAGGCGGCGCCTGGGTGCGAAGATGCCGGGCGTGTCGACGAAGATAACCTGCGCGTTCCCGCACATCGCAACGCCCAGCACGCGTCGCCGCGTGGTCTGCACCTTCGGGCTGACGATCGAGACCTTGGCTCCGATCAGGCGATTGAGCAGGGTCGACTTGCCGGCGTTGGGCGCGCCGATCAATGCGACGAAGCCGCATCGGGAACGGTCTTCCTTGTTCGTCACGAGCGCAGTTCCGCTATCAGCGAAGCGGCCGCCGCCTGTTCCGCCGCGCGCTTGGACTTGCCGCTGGCCTTGGCGGCGCGCTTGCCGCTGACCCGCACCTCGACCGTGAAGGTGGGATCGTGCGGCGGCCCGCTCGATTCCACCACCTGATAGATCGGCAGCGGCAGGCCGGAGGCCTGCGCCCATTCCTGCAACGCCGTCTTGGCATCCTGCGGCGGCTTGGAATCAGCAGCGATCAGGCTGCTCCAGTGGCGCTCGACGAACCGCCGCGCCGCATCCAGGCCGGCATCGAGATAGATGGCGCCGATCACCGCTTCGCACGCATCGGCCAGGGTCGCGGCGTTGTCGCGCCCGCCGCCCTCCGCCTCGCCGCGCGAGAGAATGAGATGACTGCCGAGGTCGATCGAGCGCGCGACATGGGCAAGGCCCTCCTGTCGCACCAGCGCGGCGAGGCGCTTGGCCATCGCGCCTTCGTCTTCCTTGCCGAATGTGCGATAGAGCATTTCCGCGACGATCAGGCCCAGAACGCGGTCGCCGAGGAATTCCAGCCGCTGATTGTCCTGGCCGCCCTTCTGGCGCGGGCCTTGCCGGCCGCTGCGGCGAGTCAAGGCGCTCGGATGGGTCAATGCCGTGCGCAGCAACTCGGGGTCTCCGAAGCTGTGCCCCAGGACCTGCATCAGTTCTTCAAGCGGCGAGTCCCCGTCCTTCGTCATTCACTGGATCACGTTCAGCAAGCGGCCGAAGCGCAAGGCAGTGGCCCAGGTGACCGGATTGTACCACCGGAACGAGCTGCCATACGACCAGAACAGGATCTTGGCCGGCCCGATCAGGTTCTCCTTCGGCACGAACCCGACCGTGGCGAGGCAATCCTTGTTGCTTTCATCAATGATGCCCCGGCTGCGGCAGCGCTCGTTGAACGCCGCTTCCGCCAGTTCCATGCCCTGGTTGTCGCCAACCTTCACGGAGGCGATGAAATTCGCCGGGCTCAAGGCCCTGCTGTCATTGGAGCCGTCGCGGTTGTCGCCCATCATGAAATAGTGGCCCGCGGGGACGATAAATGTCTGGGTGTTGTCCGAATCGGCCCTGTCGCCGAACCGTTCGATAATCCGGTGTGTGACACCGCCAGGCAGCGTCTCCAGATATTGCGGCACCTGATCGGTCGGATTGTCCGGATCGACATAGTCCTCGATGCGCTGGCGCTCGACCGGGACATCGTTGATGTAGAGGAGGCCCTGCCGCATCTGGATGCGATCGCCCGGCAGCCCGATGACTCGCTTGATGAAGTCGGTGTCCGGCTCGCGCGATGGACGGAACACTACCACCTCGCCGCGCTTCGGCTCGCCTTCCCAGATCCGCCCCTCGATCGGCACCAGCCCGCCCGGGAACGAGAACTTGGAATAACCGTAGGCCATCTTGGAGACGAACAGATAATCGCCTTCCAGGAGGGTCGGGATCATGGAGCCGGAGGGAATGTTGAACGGTTCGTAGGCGAAGGTGCGGATGACGATCGCGATGATCGCCGCCCACAGCAGTGTCTTGACGATTTCCCAGAACTCGCTGAAGGCGCCGGAAGCTTTGCGTGACATAGGTCTTCTTTAATCCACGGAACAAGGCGCGAGCGCCGCCTCGCCCGACCGCGGGCGATCAAGCCAGCCAGAGCCGCCAAAGTCAAGAAACTCGCCGTCCTGACCCGACGGTATTTTTGTGCATCTTATCATGGACTTGCGGTGTCAGCCCGGATTAGCCGAGATGATCACGATGGCCTGGGCCTGTGGAAAATCATCGGTGATGGTGAGATCGATCTGAACCACCATCCCCGGTGGCGTGATGGCCTGCAGCCGCCTCAGCGCCCCGCCGGTCAGCTTCAGCGTCGGCTTGCCCGACGGCAGATTGACCACGCCCATGTCGCGCCAGAACACGCCCGCATTGAGCCCGGTGCCGAGCGCCTTCGCGCACGCCTCCTTCGCGGCAAAGCGCTTGGCGTAGGAGGCCGCGCGCTGCGCCCGCCGGTCGGACTTCGCACGTTCGATATCCGTGAAGACACGATTGAGGAACCGATCGCCGAAGCGCTCGATGGACCTCTCCACGCGCCGGATGTCGATGATGTCATTGCCGATGCCGAGGATCATGTGGTGGCCCCTGGCTGGAAGTGGCCTTCGTCGCGCCCCCGTACTCCGTCATGGTCGGACTTGGTCCGACCATCCACGGGTTTCGATGAGCAACAGCGAGAAGCCGCAGGCAAACTCGTGCAGGCAAAGGGCCGTCCACATATGGATGGCCTGCCGCCGAATATCGGCCTGCGCCGAGGACCCAAGCCCGACCATGACGACAAAGAGAATGCTTCGGATCTGAGCATCATCCTACCCGTCATCCCCGCGCCCGGTCGACGGAGCTGATCGCCGGCGTCGCGCGCAGGGCGGCGATGATGTTGGTGAGGTGCCGCACGTCCTTGACCTCCACGTCCACCAGCACCTCGAAGAAATCGATCGAGCGGTTGGTGATCTTGAGGTTCGAGATGTTGCCCAGGTTCTTGCCGATCACCGTGGTGAGGCTGCCCAGGCTGCCCGGCTGATTGGTGATGACGACCGAGAGGCGCCCGACATGGCTGTCGGCAGCGTTCGGATCCTGGTCCCAGGCGACATCCAGCCAGCGCTCCGGCGTTTCCGCGAAGCTCTCCAGCGTCTCGCAGTCGATGGTGTGGATGGTGACGCCCTTGCCGGTGGTGACGATTCCGACGATGCGGTCGCCCGGCAGCGGATGACAGCAGCCGGCGAAATGCATCGCCATGCCGGGAATGAGGCCGCGAATCGGAATGGCGGTGCTGCCCTTGGCGGCCTTGGCGCGCTGTCGGTTGAGCGGCACGACCTTGTCCGGCACCTGTTTGGCGCGCGTGCCGGGAAAGATCGCGTTGACGACTTCGCGCGCACCCAGCATGCCTTCGCCGATCTGCGCCAGCACGTCCTCCGGTTCCTCGGCCTTGAACTTCTTCAGGACACCGTCCAGCGACTTGTCGGCATATTCGTAGCCTTCGTGCTGGAACTCCTTCTGGATCATCGCGCGGCCGAGCTCGATGTATTGCGCGCGCTGCTGGGTGCGGATGAAGCGGCGAATGCAGGCGCGCGCCTTGCCGGTGACGACGAAGCGCTCCCACGTGGGCGAGGGCGTCTGTGCACGCGAGTTGACGATCTCCACCTGGTCGCCGTTGTGCAGCTCGCTCCTGAGCGGCACGATGCGGCCGTTGATCTTCGCGCCGACGCAGGTATTGCCCACTTCGGTATGGACGGCGTAAGCGAAGTCGACAGGCGTCGCGCCGCGCGGCAAGGCGATGAGGTCGCCCTTGGGCGTGAAGCAGAACACCTGGTCCTGGAACATCTCCAGCTTGGTGTTCTCGAGGAACTCTTCCGGTCCCGCCGCATGCTCCAGGATGTCGAGCAATTCGCGCAGCCAGCGATATTGCCGTCCTTCCATCAGCGGCCGGCCCTGCTTGTACTGCCAGTGCGCGGCAACACCCAGCTCTGCCACCTCGTGCATGTCGTAGGTGCGGATCTGGATCTCGATGCGGTGGCGCAACGGCCCGATCACGCCGGTATGGAGCGAGCGGTAGTTGTTCGGCTTCGGCGTCGAGATGTAATCCTTGAACCGCCCCGGGATCATCGAATAGTGGCTGTGGATGACGCCCAGCCCCTGGTAGCACGCCGTCACATCATCGACGATGATGCGGAACGCCATGATGTCCGAGAGTTGCTCGAACTCCATGCGCTTCTTCTGCATCTTGCGCCAGATCGAGTATGGCGTCTTTTCTCGGCCCGAGACGGTGCATTGGACGCCGTCATCGGTCAGCACCGCGCCCAATTCCGCGATGATCTGGTCGGCGAGGTCCGTCCCCTGCTCGCGCAGGAAGCTGAGGCGCTGCACGATCGAAGCGTAGGCCTCCGGGTAGACCTGCGCGAAAGCGAGGTTCTCGAGCTGGTCCTTGATCTCGTGCATGCCCATGCGCTCGGCGAGCGGAGCATAGATCTCCAGCGTCTCTAGTGCGATCCGCCGGCGCTTCTCGGGGTCCTTGATGTAGTGGATGGTCTGCATGTTGTGCAGACGATCCGCCAGCTTCACCAACAGCACGCGAATGTCGTTGGACATCGCCAGCACCAGCTTGCGGAAGTTCTCCGCGTGCTTGGTGTGGTCCGACTGCAGCTCCAGGCGCGATAGCTTGGTGACGCCGTCGACCAGCTGCCCGATCTCCGTCCCGAACAGCCCTTCGATCTGGTCGAGCGTGGCTTCGGTATCCTCGACGGTATCGTGCAACAGGCCGGTGACGATCGATGCGGAATCGAGCTTGAGCCGCGTCAGGATCTCCGCGACGCCGAGCGGATGGGAGAAGTAGGGGTCACCCGATGCCCGCGACTGCGAGCCGTGCGCTTTCATGGAAAAAACATAGGCGCGGTTGAGCAGGTCCTCATCCGCGCCTGGATCATAGGCCTTTACACGTTCGACCAGTTCAAATTGCCTAATCATGGATTGAGCTGATCAGATGTTGTGGCCGCGATAATTGGGTGACGTCACGCTTCGTTTCGTGCCTCGCTCAATTGTCCCGCCGATGGCCCCGTCCATATCAACCCCGAGACCGGGATCCCGGGGTGTTTCATCACTCCTCGTCGCCGACCGCCGCGTCTTCGAACTCGCCGTCGATCGACAGATCGGAGTCCTCGGCCTCTTCCTTACTGATCTGCGCCTGCTGCATCTCGGCCAGCAAGTCGCCGGCGCCGGCACCGAAGCCCGCACCCTCCTCCTCCGGCTCATCGGTCTCGACCTGCCGCTGCAGGCCCTTTACCAGGCTATCTGCCAAAGTATCCAGATTGAGCGTGACATCGGCGATCTCGCGCAGCGCAACGACCGGGTTCTTGTCATTGTCCCGATCGAGGGTGAGCTGGCTGCCGGCCGAGATCTCGCGCGCTCGCTGGGCAGCGAGCATCACCAGCTGGAACCGGTTCGGCACCTGCAGGACACAATCTTCGACGGTAACGCGTGCCATTTCTTCAAGTCTCTCCAGGAATTGGGCTAATTGATTGTAGCTAACCTATTATTGCACTGCGTTCAAGCGCCGGAACCCGGCGTTTCCTGCAGGGGCCGGGTGACCTGATCGCGGGGCAGCCTGGCGACCAGGCTCGAAATCCGCTCACCGGTCGCCGGGTGCCGCCAATCTGGGGCCAGATCCGCCAGCGGCAGAAGGACAAAGCCGCGGTCTGCCATGCGGGGGTGCGGCACGATGGGCGGCCTAGGCCCGTTAAGGATCATATTCCCAAATGCAATAATGTCCAGATCCACCGAGCGTGCCTCGTTCCGCTCAACTCTTTGTCTACCTAATTCTGCTTCAATGGCTTGCAATTCCGACAGCACATCTGAAGGAGAGAGGGCTGTCGCCGCGCGGACAACACCATTCACGTACCAAGGCTGATCGGAGGCCGGAATTGGTGCAGATTCATACCAAGGCGAGCGTGCGAGCACCCGAAGGCCATGGTCCGGGAACAGAGTAAGGACGTGTTCCAGGGTCGATTTCGGCGGTCCGAACCGCGGGTGGGGCAGATTTGCACCTAACCCAATGTATAGATCGTCAAGCATTGGCCAGTTCGGTCATAAATTGTGGCGGTACGGTTTCGCGGCGGCCTGAACTTGGGGAAGGCATCTGGGGCGCCGCGGACCATCCGCCATATTCCGACGCCGCGATCCAACGCGGCTATACGCAACACTGATTCATGCGAGGGCACCATCCATGTTTAACCGATTTTACCCTAATGAGCGCGTGGCTTTGTTTATCGACGGAGCCAATCTGCACGCCGCAGCGCGCTCACTCGGCTTCGACATCGACTATAAGCGGCTGCTGAAGCACTTCCAGGAACAGTGCCACCTAATCCGCGCCTTCTACTACACGGCGCTGGTCGAGGACCAGGAGTATTCGCCGCTCCGGCCGCTGGTCGATTGGCTCGACTACAACGGCTTCACCATGGTGACCAAGCCGACCAAAGAATACACCGATTCCATGGGCCGGCGGAAAATCAAAGGCAACATGGATATCGAGCTCGCCATCGACGTGCTGGAGATGGCGACGCACCTGGACCATGTGGTGCTGTTCTCCGGCGATGGCGATTTCCGCCGCCTGGTCGAGGCAGTGCAACGCAAGGGTGTCAGGGTCTCCGTCGTCAGCACGATCCGGTCCTCTCCACCCATGGTGGCGGATGAGCTGCGCCGTCAGGCTGACAATTTCATCGAGCTTGAAGAGCTGTCGCCGTTGATCGCGCGCCAGCATAACGGTCAGCGCGGTCACGGCGGTCACGTTCAACAGCAGGCGGCTCCGGCAGACACTCCGGAGGCTTCCGAAGCCGACGCTTCCTGAGCTTTTGATTCATGCGCTAAGTTGCGCGCATGATTCTTCCCGATCGCGATTGCCCGCTTTGCAAGCGGCTGGTCGATTTTCGCTTGGCCGCGCGGGCAAAGTTCCCCGACTGGCACAACGCGCCCGTTCAGCCCTTTGGGCCCGACGACGCGCGGCTGCTGATCGTCGGCCTAGCGCCCGGCTTGCAGGGCGCCAATCGCACCGGCCGCCCCTTCACCGGCGACTACGCCGGCAACTTGCTCTACGCCACGCTCAAGGAATTCGGCCTGGCCCGCGGCGAGTATGAGGAGCGGCCGGATGACAGTCTGCAGCTCGTCAACTGCCGCATCTCCAATGCCGTCAAGTGCGTGCCGCCGGAGAACAAGCCGACGCCCGAGGAGATCCGCGTCTGCAACCGTTTCCTGGCCGAAGAAATGGCGTCATTGCCGAAGCTGAAGGTCATCCTGGCCTTGGGTTCGATCGCGCACGATGCCGTGCTGGTCGGCCTGGGTCAACGCAAGTCGACGGCCAGGTTCGCCCACGGCGCACGCCACCAATTGCCGCGCGGCCTGGTCCTCTACGACAGCTATCACTGCTCCCGCTACAACACGAACACGGGACGGCTCACCACCCAGATGTTCCGCGACGTGGTGAGTCAAGCTGCAAGAGCGGTCCATGAGTGACGATCACGGGCGCGCAACATCCAATCAGTCTGTAACTCCGGACGAACGCACCCCGATGATGGCGCTGGGCTTCCTTGGCCGCGCTGTGAGATCGCGTGAGCGGCGCGGCGCGAGCGCCCGCCCTCCAACCGCGATGGCCAGAGCCACGACGATCAGGATCGCCGCGACGGTGAATGTTATCCGCATCCCGGTTTCGACGGCGGTGGGATCTGCCGTTGCGATGTCCGTTGTGCCAGTTGCAAGGGCGAAGATGGCGCCCATGACGGAAGCACCGGTGATGGCGCCGAGATTGCGCGACAGGTTGAGCATGCCGGACACGACGCCCCGCTGCTCGGCGTGCATATCCATCATGACGGCCGTGTTGTTGGCGGCCTGGAACAGCTGGTAGCCCGGCGCCAGGATGATGAGGGCGGCAACGTAGCCGGCAACCCCGAGCATCTCCGGAAGCACGGCGAGCGCGAACGAACCGGCCGCCATTGCGACGAGCCCAACGAGGCTTATGAACGACGCGCCCAGACGCTCGACGATGCGACCGGCCGGCACGCCGCTCAGTGCGGACATGATCGGGCCGGTCGACATGACGAGTCCGACGGCGGCCGCGTCGAGTCCGAGCGCACGCGAGAGATAGAACGGCCCGACGACGAGGGTCGCCATCGCCACGGTCAGGACGAGCACGCTCATCGCGAGCCCTGCGCTCAGCACCGGATTGCGGAACATCTCCAGCCGGATCAAGGGCGAGGCCGTCTTCGCCTCCACCAGCGCAAAGAGTCCCACAGCCAGTCCCGCGGTTAACAGCAGCGTCATGTTGAGCGAGCCGAAGCTGCCGCGCCCGATCGTCATAGCGAGCGCATAAGCTGCGAGCGACGAGCCGAGCAGCACCGTGCCCAAAGTGTCGAAGCCCGCCCGGCCAGCCTTCCGTCCCTGGCGGTCAACGGACAGATGGCGATTGGCGAGCAGAAGAGCCAGGATCCCCAGCGGCACGTTGACCAGGAAGATGGCCGGCCACCCGAAGCCGGAGATCAGGACGCCACCGATGGTAGGGCCGGCCGCGGTGCCGATCGCGGACATCGTTCCGAGCAAACCCATGGCGCGGCCGGTCCTCGCCTTCGGCACCGTCTCGCCGACCAGCGCCGTGCCGAGCGCCATCATGACGGCCGCTCCCAGCCCCTGCACCGCCCGCGCGGCGATCAGCAGCCAGAGCGTAGGCGCGAGGCCACACAGGACGGAGGCCACGGTGAACAAGAGCAGTCCGGCCAGCAGCAGCCGTCGGCGGCCGATGATGTCGCCAAGCCGCCCGACGCTAACGATCAGGGTGGTGATGGCGAGGAGATAGGCGAGAACGATCCACTGGACCTGCTGAAACGAGGCTTCGAACGCGTGTGCCAGCGTCGGCAAGGCCACATTGGCAATGCTTGTGCCGAGCGAGGACAACAAGATGGAGAGCGAAAGGCTGGCGAGTGCCCACGGGACAGAAGGTGCCCCGTTTCCGGCGACCGGTTCGCTGTTTCCTGCAAGGATTGGCTTCAACGTGAACTCCGTTTTCCGCGAACTCCCGAAGAGAGCTGTCGGAAACGTAGTTCCGTGCGTCACATGGCGGTAGACGCACGATATGCACTGTATTCGTGCATTTGACGCCATGTCAGGATTTGCTACGGTCGGTGCATGTCGCGACCCGATCTCAACCTGCTGATCACCCTGGACGTGCTGCTCGCGGAGGGCAGCGTTGCGCGCGCCGCCCAACGACTGCGGCTCAGCCCCTCGGCGATGAGCAGGGCTCTGGCGCGCTTGCGCGACACGACGGGCGATCCGCTGCTGGTCAGGGCCGGACGCGATCTCGTCCCCACGCCGCGCGCGCTCGAGCTCCGCGCGCGGGTCAGCCAGCTCGTGCAGGATGGACAGGCGGTTCTGCGGCCGGCCGAGAAGCTCAATCTCAAGCAGCTGGTCCGCACGTTCACATTGCGCACCAGCGACGGCTTCGTGGAGAACTTCGGGCCCGACCTCATCGCGCGCGTCGGCAAGGAAGCACCCGGCGTGCGGCTGTTCTTCGTGCCGAAGACAAGCAAGGACAGCACGCCGCTGCGCGACGGCACCGTCGATCTGGAGACCGGCGTGGTGGGAAAGATGACAGGCCCTGAGGTGCGCACGCAGGCCCTGTTCCGAGACCGGTTCATCGGCGTCGTGCGCAAGGGCCACCCGCTGAGCCGCGGTAAGATCACGCCCACCCGCTACGTGGCCGGCCGGCACATCCTGGTGTCGCGACGTGGGCTCGACAAAGGGCCGATTGACGAAGGCTTGGAGGCACTCGGCCTGGAACGGGAGATCGTCACGATCGTCGGCGGCTTCTCGGCCGCGCTGGCGCTCGCGCGAGCCACCGACCTGATCGCCACCGTTCCCGAACGGCACACCGGAAAGCAGCGTGCCGGCATGCACAGCTTTGCCATTCCGGTTCCGACGCCGGAGATCACTGTGTCACTGCTCTGGCACCCGCGCATGGACGCCGACCCAGCCCACCGCTGGCTGCGCGGGTGCGTACGGGACGCATGCGCGAAGCAGCGGAGACAGGTATCGCCGCCCTGACAGGCATCGTCGCTCCTGGTGAGATCGGAACAAGTAGCATGCAGACGTCAACCCATATCGTCATGGGCGTACTTGGCACGACCATGACGAGAGAAGTGGCTCCTATTCGTCCCTGCCGCGATGGCTCAGCAGCCTTGCCTGCTCCCTCTTCCAGTCGCGTTCCTTCTCTGCCTCGCGCTTGTCGACCTTGCGCTTGCCTTTGGCGAGGCCGAGCTGGACCTTGGCGATGCCGCGTGGGTTGAAATAGATCGAGAGCGGCACCAGCGTGATGCCGGTGCGTTGCGTCGCGCCGATCAGCTTGTTGATCTCGCGCTTCTTCAGGAGCAGCTTGCGGGCGCGGCGCGGTTGGTGACTGAAGTGCTTGGCCGCCTCATATTCCGGGAAATAGGAGTTGAACAGGAAGAACTCGCCGTCCTTCTCGGCGGCGAACGCCTCCGCGATGGAGACCCGGCCCAGGCGCAGCGACTTCACCTCGGAGCCGGTCAGCATCATGCCGGCTTCGATCGTGTCCTGGATCAGGTAGTCGTGGCGCGCCTTGCGGTTCTGCGCCGCAAAGCGCTGGGTCGCCGGGTCTCGTGCCATGATGTCATGCTGGTTCTTAGTTCAGCAGCCCGGCCTTCACCAGAGCCGCCCGCACCTTCTGGCGCGACGCTTCGGCGATCGGCGCCAGCGGCAGGCGCACCTCGTCCGACGAGCGGCCGAGCAGACTCACGGCATACTTCACCGGCCCAGGGCTGGTCTCGCAGAACAGGGCATCGTTGACCGGCATCAGCCGCTCGTTGACCTGCATCGCGTGCTTGATGTCGCCCTCGCGCCAGGCCTTGTGCATCTCGGCCGTCAGGCGCGGCGCCACGTTGGCGGTGACCGAGATGCAGCCCACGCCACCCTGCGCCAGGAACGGCAGCGCCGTCCCATCCTCGCCCGACAGCATGATGAAGTCCTTGTCGATCGCGAGCTTGGTGCGGATCGGGCGCACCAGATCGGCGGTCGCGTCCTTCATGCCCACGATGCGCGGCAGCTTCGCCAGGCGCGCCATCGTGTCGACGGTCATGTCGACCGCGCTGCGCGGTGGCACGTTGTAGATGAGGATCGGGATGTCGGTCGCGTCGTGGATGGCCTTGAAGTGCAAATACTGCCCTTCAGGCGTCGGCTTGTTGTAGTAGGGCAGCACGATCAGCGCGGCGTCGGCGCCCGCCTTTTGCGCGTGTCGGGTGAGGTCGATCGCCTCGTCGGTGGAATTGGAGCCGGTGCCGGCGATCACCGGCACGCGCCGGCGCGCCGCCTCGACGCATAGCTCCACCACGCGCTTATGCTCGTCATGGCTCAGCGTCGGCGACTCGCCGGTGGTGCCGACCGGCACCAGGCCGTCGATGCCTTCGTCGATCTGCCACTCGACGAAACGCTGGAAGCCCTGCTCATCGACCGCGCCGTTCTTGAAGGGCGTGATCAGTGCGGTAATCGACCCCTGGAATCTCGCCATATTGCCCTTCCCTTTTCACCAGACTGTGATGCTGCGCGCGAACCGGGACAATTGCCACGCCCATCCTCGGCTTTCAAGACGCTGTTAAGGGTTTCTTTGCCATAATCGACCGGCTGGCCGAATTGCCCGGCCGGCGCACCATGGTTAAAATGCAGATAGAGTTGCGTATGAGGGCCAAAGTGCGGCGTTTTTTGAGTTTTGTCGCGGTCGTGCTCGGAGCGGCCGCGCTTTTCATTGCCCAAGATCGAGCCGCTGCGGATGCCAGCGGCCTCAGCAGTCGTGACATCACCGTCTATAAGCAGGCCTTCGCGGCGATCAAAAAGGATCGCTGGAAGGAGGCGCGGCGCATTGCCGCCACGGCCAAGGATCCGCTCCCGGCCAAGGTGATCCAGTGGCTGGACCTGACCCGCCCCGGGCCCGGCCGCGACTTCAGGGAGATGAGCGAGTTCCTGAGGGCCAATCCGGACTGGCCGTTGCGCTACACGTTGACCCAGCAGGCCGAGCGCGCGATGCCGGAATACCTCCAACCGCAGGACATCCTGAAGTGGTTCGGCGAGCGCGACCCGTTAACGGTCGAGGGCGCCATCAAGCTGGCGGGCGCGCTGAGCGCCACCCGCCAGGAGAAGCGTGCCGAGCAGATCGTCTGGGCCGCCTGGATCGGGCGTGACTTCAACAAGGAGAACGAGCAGGTCTTCCTGCAGCGCTTCGGGCACCTGCTGCACCCGCAGCAGCACTGGGCGCGGCTCGATCGCCTGATGTGGGACGGTGAGCGCGACCAGGCGCTGCGCATGCTGGACAGGGTCGATGCCAATCGGCAGGCGCTCGCAGAAGCGCGGTTGAAGCTGGCACGCGAAGCGACGGATGCGCTGGCGGCCGTGGCCGCTGTTCCGGCGGAGCTGCGCAAGGACGCGGGCCTCATCTTCGAGCATGCGCGCTTGCTGCGGCGCCAGGACAAGTTCAACCAAGCGGCTGCCCTGCTCGACCCACCGCCCCAGGGAGTGCTGCGGCCCGACACGATGTGGGCCGAGCTCAAAAGGGCATCCCGTGGGCTGCTTAACGAGGGCAACATCTCTGCCGCCTATCGCTTGGCGGCGGCACACGGCACCACCAGCGGCGAGTCCTTTGCCGAGGGCGAGTTCATGGCCGGCTGGATTGCGCTGCGCTTCCTCCAGGACGCGCCGACCGCGATGAAACACTTCACCGCGCTTTACGCCGGAACGACCTCGGTCATCTCCCAGTCGCGCGGCGCCTATTGGGCAGGCCGGGCGGCGGAGCAGATGGGCGACATGGCCAAGGCGCAGGACTGGTACAAGACCGCGGCCAAGGGCATGACCACCTTCTACGGGCAATTGGCGGCCGCCCACCTCAATGACGGACGCAAGTTGCAGCTGGCAGCGACCGCCAAGCCCACTGCCCAGGAAAAGGCCCTGTTCGATAAGAAAGAACTGGTGCGGGTGGTCCGCATGCTGACCGCGCTTGGCGAGGGCGACCGCACGCGCCTTTTTCTCACCAAGCTGATGGAGCTCAGCTCTCGTCCCGCGGAGTACCAACTGATTGCGGCCCTCGCGATGGAGATCAACCGCAAGGACTTCGCCGTGGTGGTGGCCAAGGAAGCCCGCACCCGCGGTACGGAGATGATCGATTTCCTCTATCCGGTCATCACGCTGCCCAGCGGACACAATCCGGAGCCCGCACTGGTTCTGGGAATCATCCGGCAGGAAAGCGCATTTGACGTCGGCGCCGTCTCCAGTGCCGGTGCGCGCGGCCTGATGCAGCTGCTCCCCGGCACGGCCAAGGGCGTCGCCAAGCAGGCCGGGGTCAAGTTTGCAGAGACGCGCCTCACCAGCGATTCGCACTACAACATCACCCTCGGTAAGGCCTACCTCGACGAGCTGCTGAGCCGGTTCGGCGGCTCTTACGTGCTGACCGCCGCCGCCTATAATGCCGGCCCGAGCCGCGTGCGGAACTGGATCTCCACCTATGGCGATCCGCGCGACCGCTCGACGGATGTGATTGACTGGATCGAGTCGATCCCGTTCGATGAGACCCGGAACTACGTGATGCGCATCATTGAAAACACCCAGGTCTACCGCGCTCGCCTCAATGGTGACGGCGTGGCGAACCTGCGAATCTCACAGGATCTTGGCATTGCTCTCAAATACTGACGGCGCCGCGCCGGCGCCGGTTTTTACCGACGTCGAGGCCGCGGCGCGGCGGATCGCGGGTCACGCGCAGCGCACGCCCCTCCTCAGCTGGCTCGAACTCGACCGGCGGCTCGGCACGCACGCGTTCGTGAAGCCCGAATGCCTGCAGCTGACCGGCTCGTTCAAGTTCCGCGGCGCCTACAACAAGATCAAGTCGGCGCTGGAGAGCCACGAAGAGGTCCCGGGCGTCGTTGCCTTTTCGTCGGGCAATCACGCCCAGGGCGTCGCCGCTGCCGCCGGGCAGCTCGGCGTGCCGGCGATCATCGTGATGCCGGAGGACGCCCCGCGCATCAAGATCGAGAACACCCGCGCCCTCGGTGCGGAGGTGAAGCTCTACGACCGCTACAAGGAGGATCGCGAAGCCATCGCGCGGGCGATCGCGCGCGACAAAGGCTATCTGGTCGTTCCGCCGTATGACGATCCGGCCATCATCGCCGGCCAGGGCACGATCGGTCTGGAGATCGCCGAGGACTGCGCGAAGCTCGGCGTCACACCGGATGTCGTGCTGGCGCCATGCAGCGGCGGGGGCCTCATCTCCGGCATCGCGACCGCCATCAAGGCGCGTTCTCCGGAGGCGCGGGTCTTCGCCTGCGAGCCGGCGCGCTTCGATGACACGGCGCGCTCCCTCGCGGCAGGTCGGCGGCTGGAGAACGAAGGCAGCGAGAAGTCCATCTGCGATGCGCTGCTCTCCAAGTCGCCGGGCGAGATCACGTTCCCAATCAACAAACGCCTGCTGTCCGGCGGCCTCGTCGCCACCGACGAAGAGGCGCTCGCCGCCGTCGCGTTCGCCGCGCGGCGTCTGAAGCTGGTGGTGGAACCCGGCGGCGCAGTCGCGCTCGCCGCCGCCCTGCAGGGCCGCGCCCCCAAGGACGCGCGCACCATCGTCATCGTCTGTTCCGGCGGAAACATTGACGACGAAATGCTGCGCAAGGCGCTCGCGAATTAGTCTGCGTTCATTCGTCATGCTCGTGCTTGGCACGACCATGACAAGAACTTACGCAGAGGGTGGCCCTTACCCGATCGCCGCGATCCGCTCGGCGAGCGGCTTGATGGCGTCGCTGCTGGCGAGCGCCTTGGTCTCATTCGCGGCCACAGCCGGCGCTGGCAGTACACCCTGCGCGGTCGGCGCGTCGAGCCGTTTGCACATGCCTTCGAGCTGAGCCCCTTCCTCAATCGTCAGGGTCTTGTGCAGGATGTCGCCGGTGACCTTGGCGGTCTTCTCCAGCACGACCGAGTCAGCCTTGATCGCGCCTTTCACCAGGCCGCAGATCCGCACCGTCTCGGCCTGCAACGCGCCATGCACGGTGGCGGCCTCCCCGATCACGATGTTGCGGCTTTGAATATCGCCTTCCACCCAGCCGTCGACCTGTACGTCGCCGCTGCAGACGAGATCGCCGTTGATCCGGAGATCGGAACTGATGATGGAGGGCACCGAGGTTTTGGCTGAACGCGCGCTGTCGCTGGTGCTGCCGGCAGACGCCTTCTTGCTACCCTTTGAAAACATATCGACCCGCCTTCAAAAATGCCATGGGGTCGAGCGGACGGCCATTGTAACGGACTTCAAAATGGACGTGCGGCCCGGAGGATCGGCCGGAACTTCCCAATTTGCCGATCTCCTGCCGATAGTCGACCACATCTCCTACCTTTACGTTAATGGCATGGAGGTGGGCATAGCGGGTGACGATGCCGAGGCCGTGGTCGATCTCGACCAGGCGACCGTAACCGCCTTTCCAACCGGCAAATGTTACGGTTCCCGGCGCGGTCGCCAGCACTTCCGACCGGAGCTTGCTGACCATATCGACGCCTTCGTGGAGCGCCCGGGCGCCGTTGAACGGGTCCGTGCGCGTGCCATACATGCTGGAAATATAGTAGCTGTCGATCGGAGCGGTCAGCGGCAGGGTGCGCAGGATCAGGCGCAGCTTTTCCCAGCGCTCCACCTGATCGCCGAGCGAGGCGACGCTCGCCAGCAACTTCTGCTCGCCCTCGTCGTTGGTGCCGGCCGGTACAGGAATGAACGGTCCGCCTTCGCCGGACTCTTGGTCGATGCTCTGCAGCAGCTTGTCGACATCGAGGCCCGTCATCGCGACGGTCTTTTCCATGTCTTCGATATTGTCGCGCGCGCGCTCCGCGAGGTTGGCGACAAAGTTGGCCTGGCTTTCCTGCAACGACGCCAGTTGCTGGCGCAGCTCGCCCACCGTCCCGGCCATCCTGGCGCGCTCGTTCTGCAGCCGGTTGCGCTGCTCGATCGCGGTATTGAGCGCGACGGTCAACTGCCGGGCCTGCTCCTCGATGTCGCCGGCGCGGCGGTTGGTGTCCCGAAGCTCCGCGTCCAGGCTTGCCACCTTGGCGTTCAGCGAATTGATGCGGGTTTCCGCGCCCGCGCCGCGCGCCGTCACTTCCGCCAGCTCTCTTTGCAAGGCCGCGCCGCGTTCGCCGAGCGTGCGGGTCTTGTTCATCTCTTCGGCCAGCTGGGCAGCTTTGGCCTGGCGCGCGTCGATCGCGGTGTCGCGGTCGAACTGCGCCTGCTGCAGTTCGCGCTTCAGCACCGAGAGCTCGCCGACCAGCAGCTTGTTGCGCTCCGACACCTTGCGCAGGTCGGCCTCGAACATCGTGAGTCGGTCACGGAGCGCCGATTTCAGCGCGGCATCGCCGCGGCCGGACAAGCTCGCCAGCATGTCACCGGATTGGGCCGGCGTGGACAGGGCGCTGCCGCCCGGATTGGCGCGCGCTGCCAGCGCCGCGACTTCGGCGTCCGCTGCCGCGATGGAGTCGCCAGCCCGCTCGACGTAATCGCCGAACGCGGTCAGCAGCTCGTTATAGGCCGATTCCGCCTGGCGAACCGCGATGTCGCGGGAATACTGGTGCAGCTGCTCGATCGCGAGATTGATCGAAGCGCCGAGCGCGCCCAGAACAACGCCGCCAAGCACGGTGGTTGCAATGAATTGCGCGCGTGTGGACAGGCATATGAACTGGATGCGGCCGCTGGTGCGGATGATGATTTCGCGCGGGGCAAACCACCGGCGAACGAGCTCGCCAAGTCGGGCCTTCACATCTTTCATCTCTGCCATACCCCCCAACAGGATGAAGCGTTGGACAAAAAGCACCATGGCTCCTTGGGGCCCACAAACCCAGGGAGCGGCAAGCAACACACCGGCAATCTATGCTCTTAGCCACCCAAACGCCGCGAACTTACGGCTGTATTAGCCATGCCGCGGCCGCGTTGTTTAAAGACAACTTAAAGCAGGGGAAATCGGCGGCGCAAGCTTAAAACGCCACCACGATATTGTGTGACTTTACAGCATCTTGAGTCGCAGTTTCAGCACAGCGGTGAATCGCCGAAATCACGAGTGTTTCCTGAAGGTCTTGTCGACATACTCGAGCACCGCAGCAACACTCTCCTCGATCGTGAGCTTGTCCGTGTCGATGGTAAGCTCGGGTGATTCCGGCGTTTCGTAGGGTGCGGTCACGCCGGTGAACTCCGCGATCTCGCCACTACGCGCGCGCCGATACAGGCCCTTCGGATCGCGCTTCTCGCAGGTTTCGAGGCTCGCCTTGATGTAGATCTCGTGGAAACCGTCCTTGGCGGCCGCGCGGGCACGCCGCCGGTCGGAACGGTAGGGCGAGATGAAGGCGGTGACCACGATCTGGCCTGAATCCGCGAATAGGGCCGCCACCTCGCCTACCCGGCGGATGTTCTCGGCGCGATCCTCCGGCGAGAAGGACAAGTTGGAATTGAGGCCACGACGCACGTTGTCACCGTCCAGCACATACGTCTGGAAGCCACGGCGGAACAACTCCTGCTCCACCGCCATGGCGATGGTCGACTTGCCCGCGCCGGACAGACCGGTGAACCACAGCACGCCGCCCTTGTGTCCGTTGCGCGACACGCGCTGCGTGTTGGTGATGCGATGCGCGACCGCGGTGATGTTGGTCGACCTGATCGTGACCAGCTTCCGCTGGTCGGGATAGTCGCGCATGCTGATGGTGCCTCCGGCGACGATATTCGCGCCGTCGCTGAGCACGAAACGGCCGGTGCGCTGATTTTTCTCGGCATCGTCCAGGGCCAGCAGGGCGTAGGACCGCAGCACGACATCGGCGATCTCGTTCCGCTCCACCCGCTCCGCCGGCCGCTGTGCCAGCGCATCCGGATCGTAGATCGCCTCGATCCGTTCGACCGTCACCTGCACGTCCCTGGTCTGCATCCTGAGGCGATAGGTCTCGCCCTCCGTCATCGGCTTCCTGCTGAGCCAGAACAGGCGGCCGTGAAACACGTTGGTTTCGATCGGCGCGTCCTCCTCGTGACTGGCGATCTCGCCGCGTTCGATGAAGAGCTGCTCGTCCGTGGTAATGCCGATTGACTGACCAGGCCCCGCTTCGTCCGGCGGCGCGGCGTTCCACGCCTCGATGGTCTTGACCCGCGCGACCTTGTTGGAGGGCGAGAACATCAGCCGGTCGCCGACCTTGATCCGCCCGCTCACGATGCGCCCGCTGAGGATGCGCCGGTCATCGAACTTGTAGACGTCCTGGATCGGGAAGCGCAGCGGCAACGCCTTGAGATCGCCCTGGCTCTGGAACGAATCCAGGGCCGAGATCAGCGTTCCATCCTGGAACCAGCTCATGCGCTCTGAGCGGTGGACCAGATTGTCGCCGTCGCGCGCCACGGCCGGAATGACAAAATTCGGCACGATGCCGATCTCGTCCAGATAGCGGACATATTCGGCCTTGATCGCCTCGAAGGTCCTTTCGGAATAGTCGATCAGATCCATCTTGTTGACGATCACGATGATCTGCCGGATGCCGAGCAGATTGAGCAGGAATGCATGGGTGCGCGATTGCTGCTGCACGCCCTGGCTGGCGTCGATCAGCATGATGGCGGCTTCGGCGCTTGAAGCGCCGGTAATCATGTTCTTGATGAATTCGCGATGGCCGGGCGCGTCGATGATGGTGTAGTCGCGCTTCGGCGTCTTGAACCAGATCTGCGCGGTATCGATGGTGATACCCTGGTCGCGCTCCGACTGGAAGGCATCCATCAAGAACGCCCATTCGAACGGCATGCCACGCCGCTCGCACATCGCCTTGATCTGCTCCAGCTTGCCTTCGGGCAGCGAGCCGGTGTCGTGGAACAGACGGCCAACCATGGTGGACTTGCCGTGATCGACGTGGCCGACGATCACGACTCGCATCAGATCGCGTTCATTGCTCATTGCTGGAACACTCACATATAGCCGGCGGCGCGTAACCGCTCGAAGGCATCCTCGGTCTCACGGTCCATGGCGCGGCCAGCACGCTCTGGCGCCCGCGTCTGCTCCAACTCGATGATGATTTCTTCGATCGTGTTGGCCGTGCTGTCGATCGGGAAAGTGATGTCCTGATCGCCGAGCGAACGGTAGCGCTTGCCGTTCTTGGCGAAATAGAGGTCGACCATCGGGATATTCTCGCGTGCGATGTAGCGCCAGATGTCCATTTCGGTCCAATGCAGCAGCGGATGGACGCGCAGATGCGTGCCCGGCGGCAGGTCGGTGTTGAAGTAGTCCCAGAATTCCGGCGGCTGATCGCGGAAATCCCACTGCCCGCTCTCGCCGCGCGGGCTGAACACGCGCTCCTTGGAGCGAACCGCTTCCTCGTCGCGACGGATGCCAGCGATGATGCCGTTGAAAGCATAGCGCTCGATCGCCATCCTGAGGCCCAGTGTCTTGCGCGCTGCCGACCGTGCAGCCGGCGGCAAAGTGGGATCCACCTCTTCCACGGGCGGGCATTTGTCGGCGATCAGGTTGAGCTTCCATTCTTTCGCGTAACGGTCGCGAAAGGCGTACATCTCCGGGAATTTCTTCTCGGTATCGATGTGCATCACTGGAAAGGGCACGTGGCCGAAGAACGCCTTCTTGGCGAGCCAGACCATGACATTGCTGTCCTTGCCCAAGGACCAGAGCATGGCCAGCTTATCGATACGGTTGAAAGCTTCACGTAGGATGTAGACGCTTTGCGCCTCCAACCGGTCCAGATGATTCATGGCGTCTCGCAGCTCCAAGCTGTGAAAAGTGGAGCCCCGTGGGGCAGTCCTGCTGTCTAATTTGCGAGGCTACCTACATACCGACCGTCCTTCGCAGGTGCAACAGGCGCGCCATGACCTTTCTATAACCTTTTCTCACACAAAGGTGATTTATCCCCCATGAAGTGAACCGCTACCGTTCCCGGCAGCTGCGAGAGACCAAAACCTGAGACCCAGGAGGAAGTTCCATGACTTCGATGAGAAAGATCACAGGCGCGACCCTCGCCGCCACCGCCGCAGCCATGTTGATGGGTGGCGCAGTCAGCCTGACCAGCGCGCCGGCCAGTGCCGATAGTGTCCATTGTGCAGGGATCAATGCATGCAAGGGTCAGAGCGCCTGCAAGTCCGCCAGCAATTCCTGCAAGGGCCAGAATGCCTGCAAGGGCCAGGGCTGGGTCGAGCAATCCAGCGCGGAAGCCTGCACGGCGGCCGGCGGCACCGTGATCAACGGCTAACCGAGTTCTGCTAAGATCGACGGGCGCCGGTCGCATATCGGCCGGCGCCTGTTCCTTTCTTCACTCTGTCCTCAGGCGTCGCAGCATGGCAGAGCGCGCGGTCACGGATCTCGGTTTCGGCCTCGGCCTCCGGTCTCAGCATTACCCGGCAATCCTGGAAGGAACGCCGGATGTGGACTGGTTCGAGATCATCTCCGAGAACTACATGGTGGATGGCGGGCGCCCGCTCGCCAAGCTGATGGCAATCCGCGAGCGCTATCCGATGGTGATGCATGGAGTCTCGCTGTCGATCGGATCCACCGATCCGCTCAACATGGATTATCTCGCGCGGCTGAAGGCGCTCGCCGCGCGGGTGGAGCCAGCCATCGTTTCCGACCATCTATGCTGGACCGGCGTCGCCGGCCTCAACATGCACGATCTGCTGCCGCTGCCGCTGACCGAGGAAGCGCTGGCGCATGTCGCCGCGCGCGTCGATCAGGTGCAATCGTTCCTGGGACGTGAGCTCGCGCTGGAGAATGCCTCGACCTATGTGACCTTCGCGCAGGATGCGATCCCGGAATGGGAGTTTCTGGCGGAGATCGCGCGTCGCACCGGCTGCCGGCTATTGCTCGACGTGAACAACATCTATGTCAGCGCCTTCAATCACGATTTCCGCGCCATCGACTATATCGACGCGATTCCGCGCGAGGCGGTGGCCTACATCCATCTCGCGGGGCACGAGAACAACAAGACCTACATCATCGATACGCATGACCATCCGGTGGTCGGCGACGTATGGCAGCTCTATGCCCATGCCATCCAACGGCTGGGGCCGGTCGCAACCATGATCGAGCGCGATGACAAGATTCCGCCGCTCGAAGAGCTGGTTCAGGAGTTGGCGCATGCCCGCAAGGTCGCGGCCGCTGCACTCAAGAAGCAGGCACAGGTGGCGTGATGGATCTGCTGCGCACCGAGCACGCGTTCCAGGACGGCTTGATCGGCCGCTCGCAGGACGTTCTGCGCGTGGTGCGCGGCAATGCGCGCGAGAGCGCCGAGACCATGTTCGGCGTCTATCGCAAAGCCTATTGGGCCCGGCTGGTCGAAGCGCTCGGCAACGATTTCCCCGCGCTGAACGCGCTGATGGGCGACGAAGCGTTCGACCGCATGGCGCGCGCCTACATCGCCAGGAATCCATCTCAGCATCCCTCGATCCGCTGGGCCGGCCGAAGACTCGCTGAATTCCTGGCCGGCGAGGCGCCGTACCGCGATGATCCATGGTTTGGCGACATGGCGCGCTTCGATTGGGCGCTCGCTTTCGCCTTCGATGCGCCGGACGCGCCGGCGGCGGCGCTTGCAGATCTGGCCGGCATGCCGCCCGAGTTCTGGGGCACCATTCGGCTCCAGTTTCATCCGACGCTCGACCATTTCGGCGTCTCGACTCCGGTCGACGAAGCGCGGTTGCGCTTGCTGGAGAACGCGGACGTCACGCTCGATCGTCAGGCGCGCTGCGACCGTGCAATCATGGTCTGGCGCATTGCTTACGACCTGAAGTTCCGCGCGATCGACCTGCTGGAACACGCCGCGCTGCAGGCCATGCAGAATGGCGCCACCTTCGGCGACATGTGCGAGCTGGTGGCGCAGCAGGTCAGCCCAGATGCAGCGCCGCTGCGCGCCGCGCAGATCCTGCAAGGGTGGCTGGAATGTGGCATCGTGGCAACGGTTGGACATGAGGGGCTGGGCTCTGCGGCATAGCATCATTGCAACGGCGTGCGCGGCGCTTATGGCCGCCACGGCGGTGCCTGCGCGTGCGGATGATCTTACCTGCGACTATGACGTCACGCTCGTCGATCCCGGCGCCGTCAAGCTCGACATTTCCGTTGCCTGCGATCCCGCGGTGAAGGTCACCCAATTCACCGCGCTCGGCAATCGCGATCACTGGTGGACCGATCCCGAGGGCTATCGCGACGGCAACGGCCGCTTCACCTACGATCTTGGCGCCTTCGCGAAGAGCGAAGACAATATGGGCTCGGCCATGGTGTTCGGCGACGCCGCGCTGGTGACGCCGGGCTTCCTGCTGGCCTTGCCCGAGACGGAGCACGCGGTCATGCTGCGTTTCCGCCTCAAGTTCCCTGCGGGTGGCGCCGTTCTCACCGCGCTCCAGCCGGACAAGGATGGCTACTACCGGGTCCCGTTGCTGCGCCTCAACGAAGCCGGGCCGCTGATTCTCGGCAACGTCACGGCCGAAGAGATCGTGGGTGATCCGGAGTTGACGCTCGCGATTCAGCCCGACGGCTCGCTGATCGCGCGGGAACAACTGATCGCTTGGGTCTCGGCCGTGGCGGAGGGCAATCGCCGGTTCTGGGCACGCTCTCCCGCGCGGAAAGGTCTAATCATCCTCGTTCCCACTCCGCGCGGCGGCGTTCCGTTCGGGCGCGTGCTGTCGCTTGGCGGCGCCGTCGTGACGGTTTTGGTCGGCCGCCGGGCGACGCCTCAGGATCTCTACGACGACTGGGTGCTGGTGCACGAGATGCTTCATCTTGGCTCGCCCCTGATGCGAGACACCGGCGCCTGGCTCAACGAAGGCATTGCGACCTTCTACGAACCCGTGCTGCGCGCCCGCGCAGGATGGAAATCCGAGGACGACGTCTGGCACGAATGGATTTCCCAGATGCCGCGCGGCATCCCGGCTGTGACCGGCGCCGGATTGGCGAATGCCGGGCGCGGCGGAATCTACTGGGGCGGAGCCTTGTTCGTGCTGATGGCGGAGATCGAATCCTTGCAGGCGAGCGGCGGCAAGATCGGGTTCAGCGATTGCCTGCGCGCCGTCCTGGCCGAAGGTGGCGATGTGACAGTCAAATGGCCGACCATGAAACTGCTCGACCGTTGTGATGCCTTGCTGGGCGGAAACGTCATCGCCGCGCTCGCCAAGCAGCATATCGAGCGGGGCTCTGCGATGGACCTGGACCAGCTCTGGCGCCGCCTCGGTGTTTCCGTGGCGGACGGCGCCATCCGCTACGATGATGCGGCCGAACTGGCTTGGCTGCGGCCCCTCATCATCTGGGGCGGCACGGCCCGTCCTGCTCCCATCTCCGCCAGCGGCTTTCTCCCGGACGGATGAAATGGATAACGCTGCTTTGCCATCCTGCTCACATCTGCCGGTCGCAAGCGGCATCGGCCTGCGCGCAGCACATCACGAGCACGTCGCGACCGAACGACCGGAGATCGCCTGGCTCGAGGTTCACACCGAGAATTTCCTGGGCGGCGGCGCGGCACCGGCCTTGCTGGACACTGTACGCGAGCGTTACGCAATTAGCCTGCATGGCGTCGGCCTGTCGCTGGGCTCGGCGGAGGGTCTGGACGAGAATCATCTGTCACGCGTCGCGGCTCTGGTCCGGCGCATAGACCCGGCCGCGGTGTCGGACCACGTTTCATGGAGCGTGACACGCGGCGTCTATTTCAACGACCTGCTACCGATTCCGTACGATGAGGAGACGCTCGGCATCATCGCGCGTAATGTCATGCGCTTTCAGGACGCGATCGGCCGGCCGGTGATGGTGGAGAACCCCTCGACCTATCTGCGGCACGCGCAATCCGATCGCGCCGAGTCGCAGTTCCTCAGGGAACTCTGCCAGCGCAGCGGCTGCGGCCTGCTGCTCGACGTCAACAATGTCTTCGTCTCGTCGGAGAACCACGGTGACGACGCGCACGCCTATCTCGCTGCGGTCGCGCATCTGCCGATCGGCGAGATCCATCTCTCCGGACATCATCTGCGTCAGATCGGCAACCGCGCGATCCGCATCGATGATCACGGCTCTGCGGTTTCGGACCAGGTCTGGTCCCTTTACGAGCACGCACTCGCTCTGATCGGGCCGCGCCCCACCCTCATCGAGTGGGACAGCGCTCTGCCGCCGCTGGAAACCCTGCTGGCGGAGGCAAAGAAGGCGCAAAGACGCCTCGATCATGCGAAAGGGAGCGTCGCGTGAGGCTCGCGGACCTGCAGGGCGCCTATCGCCATTATCTGCTGACCGGTGATAGTGCGCAGCTCGCGCCGGCCATCGTCGCCGATGCGTTCGACGGCGCGGAGCGCCTCGGCATCTATCGCAACAATTTCCTGGTCGGTCTCAGCGAGGCGCTGAAAGCCAACTTCCCGGTCACGCTGCACCTGCTCGGACGCGATTTCTTCGAGCAAGCTGCTCGGCGTTTCGTGCTCGCGCGTCCGCCGCGGCGGCCATGCTTGTTCGAATATGGCGCGGAGTTTCCGGGCTATCTGAGCGACCTGCCGGAGCTGGGTGCGCTGCCCTATGTCTCGGAGGTGGCGCGCTTCGAGTTCGCGCGCATAGCCTCGTACAACGCAGCCGTCGAACGGTATGTCTCACCAGACACGCTTGCGAACTTGCCGCCGGATCAGTTGGAGGCGCTTCCGATCCGCCGGGCGCAGCATGCACAGGTCGTTCCGGTGAAGGCGCCGGTGGCGGAGCTCTGGAAGGCGCACCAGGTGCCCGATCCGGATCTCTCCGTCATCGACATGACGGCGCGGCCCCAGGTCCTGCTGGTCTGCCGGCCGGATCGAGCGCTGGTGGTGCGGGAGTTGGATGCGCCCGCTGCGCAGTTCCTGGCGGCAGTTCAGGACGAAACGCAGCTCGGCGCCGCGGCGGCGCAGTGCGGTGCCGAGGATGACATGGCGCTTGGCCGCATCATTGCACTGGTTCTGGAACTGCGATTGCTGGTCAGCGCACGCGCTTGAATGCCTTGGCGGGAATGACCGGTTCCAAAGCTTCTGCCAAGCCGCTGCCGCCGCTGATCGGCGCGATGTCGGAGCGGACGGTTGCCAGCGTCCCTTCGTCGAGCATGCGTTTGAGATCGGCCCGTGCGCGCGACACGCGGCTCTTGATGGTGCCGACACGGCAGTCGCACACGGCGGCCGCTTCTTCGTAGCTCAGGCCGCTCGCCCCCACCAGGATCAGCACCTCGCGCTGATCCGGGTTGAGCTGCCAGAAGGCGCGGCGGAAATCGCAGAACTCCAGGCTCGATTCTTGCGAAGCACCGATCGAGGGCTCGTTCACCGTGAGGTCGTCGAGTGAGGAGAACCTGGAATGCCGCTTGCGTCCCTCGTTGTAGAACAGGTTGCGCAGGATGGTGAAAATCCACGCCTTGAAATTGGTGCCCGGGGTGAATTGCTGCGATGCGCTGATCGCCCGCACGATCGTGTCGTTGACAAGGTCATCGGCCTGGTCGCGATTGCGTGTCAAAGACCGCGCGAAAGCGCGCAAGTGCGGCAGCACATCGAGCAATGCCGACTGCAGCTCGGCCGACATACGATCGAACGCCGGTTCCTCCATGCCTCTTCTTCCCAATTGATTGACCGCGTTCTCAGGAGCCCGGTTGCTTTGGTTTCTTCAACTTGGCGATCAGTTGCAGCATTTCAACGGGAACGGGTTCGGATGCTACGTCGGCATAGAGCCGCCCAAGCTGGGCATCGAACCAGCGGTCAAGCACGGCCGGCGCGCGGCGGCCCTTTTTCGCGCGTGTTTGGGAACTCTGGGATGTTATCACTTCGCTTTTCACGCCCTTGTCTTTATCGTCTTTACTCACTGACCTCACCCCCGACGCGTAGTGCGCCGCCCCGAAATCACTGTTGTCGCTGGGGGATTTTTTAGACGCGGTAGCCATTTTCCTGCAAATCCCCGATGTGGTAGGAATATGGAGCTATGCCCGAGCCGCACATTTTTATCTCCTGACGGGAACCCCGACGTTACGGTTGGGGTTCCTTTGGTCATAAAAAAAATCAACGGGTGGCAAGAGAGGGACTTATGCCAGACGTATCCGAAAAAATCGTAGAAAACCTGCGCTATCTGCGGCGCTACGCCAGGGCGCTTTTGGGCTCGCAGCAGACCGGGGATACCTACGTGCGCATCTGTCTCGAGGACCTGCTCCAAGAGCCGGATCGCATATCCGCCACGGGCGATGTTCGCCTGCAATTGTTCCGCCTGTTCCATGACGTCTGGTCCCGCACGGGGGTCCACGACGAAGACGAAGGTGAGAGCGAACCCAACGACCTGTCGGTCGAGGCGCGTCTGCAGGCCCTGCCCGTCTCCGAACGCCAGATCCTACTGTTAACAACGCTCGAAGGCTTTTCGGTCCAGGACGCTTCGCAAATTCTCGGCATCCCGCACGAGGCAGGTGCCGATCTGCTCGCATCCGCATGGTCCTCGGTGAACGAGCAGATGGCGACCTCGATCCTGGTGATCGAGGACGAGCCGGTGATCGCCCTCGACATCGTGGGGCTGGTGCGGGACATGGGGCATTCCGTGGTTGGGATCGCCTCCAGCCAAGTCGAAGCCGTGCGCCTGGCGCAGAAGAGCCAGCCGGGCCTGGTCCTGGCCGATATCGACCTCGGTCCGGGTGGCTCGGGCCTCACGGCGGTCAAGGAGATCCTCGATTCCATGAGGGTGCCGGTGATCTTCGTCACCGCCTATCCGGAGCGCCTGCTCACCGGCGAGCGGCCGGAGCCGACCTACCTCGTCACCAAACCGTTCGAGCCGGACACGCTGAAGGTTACGATCTCCCAGGCCCTGTCCTTTTTCGGTCAGCCTAGACAGAGCAGACAGGCGGTCTAGCCTGTCGGCCGTCTGGGTCGGGGTGCGCGAGTCGATGTCGTGCGCCCCGAAGATCCCGGGCGGGTGATGAGGGAGACCTGTTGTCTATGTTCGGTCAGCTCCTGCAGCCACTGCGCCACCGGCTGATCCTGCTGTTCGCGATCGTTCTCGTCGTTCCCAGCACCTTCGGCATCATCGCCGCCATCGATCGCTATCGCGATCAGGTCCGCCAGGCGCATGAATCGACCGTGCGCTTCGCGACGCTAGCGTCGAACTACGAGACCAACCTGCTCTGGCAGTCCAACCGCATCATCCAGAACCTGGCGCATCAGCCCCCGGTGGTGGCGGCAGTTGCCGGCGCGCCGGGAGTCGGCGCGGAATGCGCGCAGCTGCTGGAAACGGCAATCCGCCCCTACCCCGCCTACGCCATCACCGTGCTGCGCAATGCCAAGGGCGATGCGGTCTGCCAGTCCGACCCAGCCGCACACGCTCCCAATGTCATGACCGCGGACTGGTTCAGGTCCGTGATGGAAACCCGCCGCGAGGCCGTCAGCGGATACTTCTACGCTGCCCGGATGCAGGAGGGCGTCATCATCTATGCGGCGCCGGTGATGAACGACCGAAACGAAGTGACCGGCGTCCTCTCGCTGGCCATTCGCCTGGAGTGGCTGTCGGCGATCGGGCAGGAACCCGGTTTGCCACCCGACGCCATGGTCTATCTGCTCGACCGCGCGGGCCAGGTTCTGGTCGGGCCGAAGGCGCAGGGGGTGGATACGCAAGCCGGTCTGCCGGATGCAGAGATCATTCAGGAAGTCGTCGGTGGCTACGTGCGGACCTTCGATTCCGTGGGACAGGACGGAATTCGGCGCAACTACGCCGTCAACGTCATCGGTGACAAGGAGCTGTTCGTCTTGCTCGGTCAGCCGACGGCCCGGTTGATCGAGCCGCTGTGGACTACGCTTCTCCTCCAGATCGGCGTGCTCGCGTTCGTCTCGGTGGCGGCAATGGCCGCAGCCCTCATCGGCACGCGCTTCCTGGTCACCAAATGGATCAATCGCCTGACCGAGGCCGCAGGGTCCATGAGCGTCGGCGACCTCTCGGTCAAACGCGAATTCGAGGGCGCGCCGGCTGAGTTTCGCGAGCTGGCGGACACGTTGCGCGAGATGGCGATCCGGCTCGATGAACGCGAAGCCGATCTGCGTCAGTCGCTGGCGCAGAAGCAGATGATGCTGCGCGAGATCCACCATCGCGTGAAGAACAACCTGCAGACGGTGACCAGCCTCCTCAATCTCTACGCCCGCATCCCGCGCGGCGAGGCCGTCAAGCAGGCCTTCACCGATGTGCAGATGCGGATCAACGCGCTCGCCCTGGTGCATCGGCATCTCTACGAGAGCCAGGACATGCAGGAGGTGGATCTGCATCCCTTCATGACGAACCTGTGCAGCCTGCTACAGGATGGCTCGGGGGTCCCGCCGCGGCGTGTGCGGCTCAACGTCGATATTCCGCATCTCCAGGTGACGGGCGACCGCGCTGTCCCGCTCGCGCTGCTGACGACGGAGATCCTCACCAATTCCTTCAAGCACGCTTTTCCCAATCAGCGCTCCGGCAACATCATCGTCCGGATCTCGCGCGAAGAGAACGGCATGGCGAAGCTGATCATCGCCGATGACGGCATCGGCCAGTCGGAGCGCAAGGTGGACGGCGAGATGCCTGGCAGCATGGGCCAGACTCTGATCGAGGCCTTCACCCGCCAGCTGGGCGGCGAGATCACGACGTCCGGCCCGCCAGGCACAACCAGCACACTGAGCTTCCGCCTCGGTCCCGCCCGCCCCGATACCGCCAACGACCGCCAGCAGGCCGCAAGCGCCGACACCGCCGCCCGCTCGCCCGAGCCGGTTTAGCCCAGGCGCCTCCGGAACAAACCGCCCCTGTTTCGGGTTTTGTCGGCAATCCAGTGTCGCGCCGGGATGGCGTGGCGGGACTTTGGTGAAGGGTAAGCCATGCGGTACGCGTTGCTATGGCTGTTGGGCGTGCCAATTCCGATCCTGATCGTCATCTGGCTGCTGTTCAACTGATTCACTGGTTCGGTCTCCGAGGAGAGGTCGCCATGCGGTGGGTCGTTCTGTTTCTGATCACCACGGTCAGTTCCGGCGCGCTCGGCTTCGGTGCCTCTTCGCCGATCGCCAGCAGTATCGGACAGCTCCTGTTCGGCATCTCCTTGATCATGCTGCTGGTGGCGCTCATCGTGTGCGCGATGCAGAAAGGCGGCCCGGCCCGCACCATCTTCTGACGCGCCTTCCGCAAAAAGAAACGGCCCGCAATGCGGGCCGTATTCGTTCTTGCTTCACTTAGTGCCTATGGCCAGAGATCCTCGTTACGACGCCGGAACTCCTTGATTTGGCGTTCCGCCTCGTCTCGCTGAACGCCGTAACGCTCCTGCACGCGACCGGCGAGCTGATCCATATTACCTTCAACGATCGTAAGATCGTCATCAGTCAACTTACCCCACTGCTCCTTCACTTTACCTTTCAACTGCTTCCAGTTGCCCTGCATTTGGTCCTTGTTCATGGTTGCTCCTGTCATGTAGCGACTGCTGACGAGCGGCAACGTCGTTGCCGCCTCCTTTGCGTAAACAGATGAAAGCTCACGCCGTTGCTATCTGCGCGCTGCGCGCAACAAGCGCGCCGTCTGCCAGATCGCAAGGCCAGTGCGCGCAAAGCGAAGCACGGGACGGGTCCGCTTGAACAAACCGCCGGCCAACAGCACGCTCAGCGGCAGCCAATATCGGCGGATCAGCGTGGCACCGACCATCACGAAGCGGGCGATGCGATCGCTGGCAATCAGCAAGTCCTGCGTCGCATCGCGCATTTCGGCGCGCTCAAGCGCGGCCCGCGCAATCAGCATCTCCCGGCGGCGCCTGAGTTCGACTGCGCCGGCTCGCGCGCTAGCCACGCGCACGCCCGCGCGGACGATCGAAGTCGATGTCTTCATCTTCCGTCTCGAACTCGCCTCCCAGCTCGTCGCTGTCCCTTTCGAGCTCACGAAGCGTGCTCGCAAACAATGCCGAGCCCGCCTTGGTCTTTTGCCGAAGCACCAGCAGCGTTGCACCAGCCGCCAGCAGATAGAAGATGAATAGCGCGCCGATCGCGAGCAACCTGTTCTCGTCCCAGAATACGACGACCACCAAGAGCGAGAGCATCAACAGCGCCATGGCGGCGAAGATCAGTGCCAGCGCCGTCAGCACCAGCATCAGCCAGATGCGATTCCTTTCCTCCAAGAGCTCGACGGCCAGCAGGCCGAGCCGCGTACGCACCATGCCGACCAGAATGGCGAGCATGCGCCGGCCGGAGCGAACGATGCCATCGGTGGCGTGCACGGACATCGAGTGATGCTCGCCTGCGCGCAGGCTCATTTCCGTCCGATCAGCAATCCGACCAGCAATCCGACCCCGGCCCCGATCCCGATCGCGGTCCACGGATTCTCGTGCACATACTCATCGGAATCGGACGCGAGCTTGCGCGCCTTGGCAACGGTACTCTTCTCCATGTGCCCGAGCCGTGCTTTCGCGCGCTTGAGGCTGGCTTCGGCTTGCCCTCTGAGCTCGGTCAATCTCTCGCTTCCATCCTCCTTGGCCGCCGTAAAGACCTCCTCCATGGCCTCAACCAGATTGCCGAACTCATCCACTAGGTCGTCATAGGCCCGCTCCGTGTGGCTGAATTTGCTGCGCCTCGACATCATTGCCTCCTCTTCCAAGCCGGTAAATCCAAAACGAAAACAGGCGGGCTGGGACCCGCCTGTTCCCTGCAACTCGTGGCAGGTCGGTTATCTGCTTGAACTTTCGTACGCCGGCATTTGTTCCAGCTTCTCGCGGTTCAGGTTGACCACGGCCCGGTCGCTACCGTCCTGACTGGTTAAGGTCACATCCTTCCAGTCCAGCAACACCGGATGGGTGCCCAACCCGAGGAATCCGCCCACGTCGACCACGACTCCTTCGATCTGGCCGCTCTTGTCGATCACGACTTCACCGATGTCACCGACCTTCTTGTCTTCTGCGCTCTGGACGTCGAGGCCGATCAGCTTGCTGGCATTCAGTGTGCCGTCAGGATTCATCACGGCCGTATCTTCGGCGCCGGTATCTGCGGTGCCGGTATCTGCTGTGCCGGTATCCGCTGTCGTCGTTTCGCCACCGACCGGCCGCGGCGCCGCGCCAGCCGCGGTGTAAGGCTCGCCGGCTTCGGTCATCACCTGACCGCGCAGATTTTCGTCCTTGTATTCATAGTTCGCGGCGGTCTCAGCGGTCTCCTTGGTCATGGACGTGGTGATCTTGCCGTCCTCAGCCATCTGAAGATCCGACCAGTTCACAGAGATCAGCTTCTCGCCCTCCAGCCAGCCGCTCACGTCGAGGACCACAGATTTCACCTCGCCACTCTCGTCGACCATCACGCTCTCGATATCCCCAACCTTTTCGCCGTTCGCATCCTGCACCTCTTTGCCTATGAGGTTGCCTGCGTCGACTTGGCCAGTCTCTGTTTGGCCCTCCGCTATTTGCACCGACGGTGCGTTGCTCGGAATGGCATCGTCGGCAAATGCGAGGACTGGCGCAGCACCTAGCATCGCTGTAACCGCGCCGCTCAGAAGCAATGCTCTCTTCATCTCATGCTCTCCACAATTGAGTGACAACTTCAGTGCTCGTAAACAGGCCGGAGACGCGCCGGTTGCCGCAAGTTTCGGAACCTCACGAGTCCGTGCGTGTTGACCATTAGGTGTGCACGATTCCTCGAGCTACGGAGACGAGGGAATCATGGATCAGCAAGCGTTTGACGCGCTCATGACGGACGTAGCGAGTCACTTCAAG
The DNA here is from genome assembly GCF_003574735.1 of Dongia deserti. Lineage (GTDB taxonomy): Bacteria > Pseudomonadota > Alphaproteobacteria > Dongiales > Dongiaceae > Dongia_A > Dongia_A deserti. Next base: position 73,503 of record NZ_QORW01000018.1, on the reverse strand, counting down.
AGCCTTGCGGCTCTGCTCGCGAAAGAGGACCTGACGCGCGAGCAGAAACTCGCGCTGTTGCGGCAATGGGAATACGACCTGCACTTGATGCAGGTGGCGACCGAAGAGAACATGACCAGCGACGCAGCGCCCGGAAACAATGCGGAGAAGATCCGCGAAGTGCGCGCCGCTGCCGAGAAGCTGGGCGCTGAAATGAGTGATGAAGGTTCCGGCCCCGCCAAGGCGGGCTCGGTCACCCCACCCCAGGGAAAGACGAGAGCCCAGCGCTGACCGGCTGATCTGGTGTGGGCGGCTCCGGCTGGCCCGGCCCGGGAATAGGCGGCGGAACTGGGTCACCTGGCGGATTGACCGGGGGATCGCTCGGCTGCGGTCGCGCCGGTGGGATCGGCGGAGGCATTGGTGGCTCGGGCGGCACTGGGTTGCCCAAAATCCATTCTAGCATCTACTGCGCTCCACCGCGGCATCCTCGCGGGACGTTCGGCCGCGGGGCGAGGAGTTCTCCCTCGGTGGCGCTGGCGTTCTTGTCGCGGCCGCGGAGGATGTGCGCTCCCTCGCCGGCCGATTCTCGAACAAGCCCCAATAATCCGAACGGTCCCTATCCATTTTCGCGGCCCTCTGCATGCGTTTCATGCTTCCAAAACAACCGGGACGTCTCGGCGTTGCTGGACGCCTCCCCGCTCCCGCAGGAACCAGGGTCATGCCTCGGCGTTGTGCCATCCAGCAACATAGGCAGTGCAAAAGTTGCGCATGAGCTTCTTCGATCGAGCCGCTGCCCACATTGCCCGACTGGTCGGGCATCCATTTAGCTTCGCCCTGGCCTGTCTGATCGTCATCGTATGGGCCGGGCTCGGTCCGATCGCTGGCTATTCGGATACCTGGCAGCTCATCATCAACACCTCCACCACGATCGTGACTTTCTTGATGGTGTTCCTGATCCAGAACACCCAGAACCGCGATAACCATGCTTTGCATCTCAAGATCGACGAGCTGCTCCGCGCGCTTGATGCCGCGGATACCCGGCTCGTCGACCTGGAGGAGCGTAGCGAGCAGGAGCTGCAGCAGCTGCACGATCGCTACAGAGAACTCGCCAACGGAGCCGCTGTGGAGAAGGAAAAGCGCGATGAATCAAGGCCCAAGCGCCAGGCCGGCAGTGACGCTGGGGAGCGCCGCAGGAACCAAGGTCCACGCCGGCGCGTTCAAGAGCCAAAAGCCTAGGAGGAGACAACTATGCTTGGAACTATCCTGCTGATCATTCTCATTCTGCTTCTGATCGGTGCCGTTCCGACGTGGCCTTACAGCCGGTCCTGGGGCTATGCACCGAGCGGCCTCCTCACGATCCTTGTGGTCATCGCGGTTGTGGCGCTATTGACCGGCTATATCTAGCAGCGGTTCATCCGCGCGTTCCCGTTCGCTTCGGCGCATCGCTCACGGAGCGACCGCTGCGCGGACGGGATTTGACGCCTTTCAGGCGCGCCATTCCTTCTTCGCCCAGATCGTCGTTCTTGCCTTTGCTCTCCAGCTCGATGAGCTGCTTGAGATGCTCGCGTGCACGACACAGGCGCGAGCGCACCGTGCCAACCGGTACCTCGAGCTGCCGCGCGACCTCGTTGTAGTCCATCTGCTCGACGCAGATGAACCAGATGATCTGGCGATGCTGCCAGCTCAACGCTTCGAACGCGCGTTGCACGTCGCGCATCTGATGGCGCGCTTCCTGCCCGCCCTCGATTGGCGTGGAGCGCTCGATGACGCCGTCTTGCGTCAGCAGCGGCCTGCGCTTCTTCGTCTCATTGACGAAGATGTTGTGCAGGATCGTCATCAGCCACGACCGGATATTCGTTCCCGGCTGAAACTTGTCGATGTTGTCGATCGCGCGTACTAAGCATTCTTGCACCAGATCGTCCGCCTTCTCCGGATCTCTGGCGAGGAACATCGCGTAGCGTCGCAGCCGCGGGATCTCCTGCTCGATGAGTTCGCTCAACTCCTCATTCAGCATCGCGACCGTACTCCCATGGCCAATATGTGGCCGGACAAGCGGCACCGCTGTCGCGGGCTCGAAAAACCAAGTCTCGCAAGGCGCTATGGTTCCGGCCGTGCGCACACCTTTTCGCAGCTGGATAGAAGGAACAAAAGCAAGCGCGGACTGTTTCGGTTAATAGCGTAAACGGCTGCGGCTGTTTGCGTCCCCAATTTTTGAGTTCAGACCGACACGCTTCAGCCCGCACAAATTCCAGCCGCAACAGGGAGAGTTTTCCATGGCGACACGCATTCGAACCGCCGTCATTCCGGCCGGTGGTCTCGGAACACGCCTGCTGCCGTTGACGCGGGCGGTTCCCAAGGAACTGCTGCCGGTTTGGAAACGCCCGGTGCTCGACTACGCAATGGAGGAAGCCGCGTTCGCGGGGATCGAGCGCGTGATCATCATCACGGCGCCAGGCAAGGAAGCTTTGCAGACCTATTTCGCGGACCATTCCAACGGCGCCGAAGGCATCTCCATCGAATTCGTCCTGCAGGAGAAGGCGCTGGGATTGGGTGATGCCGTGCGCCGCGGCGCCCCAGCCGGTGAGCCGATCGCGGTCCTGCTGCCGGATGAATTGCTGATCGGCGAGAATTGCCTCGCCCAGCTCCTTGACTGCCGGGCACGGGATGGCGGCTCGGCGATTGCAGTCAAGCGGGTCGCCCGGTCTGAGGTGAGCCGCTACGGCATCGTCGATATCGACGGCGGACCGGGCAGCACTTGGCGCGTGCGTAGCGTGATCGAGAAGCCGCAACCCGCGATCGCCCCGTCCGATCTCGCTGTCATCGGCCGCTATGTGTTGGACGAGGAGGTGCTGGAGCGGCTGCAGGATGCGCGCCCGACGCTGAACGGCGAGATACAGTTGACGGATTCGATTGCCGCCACCTGCCGGTCTGCAGGCGTCAGCGCCGTTCGATATGACGGCCGCCGCTTCGACTGCGGCAACTTCGCCGGCCTGCTTGAGGCGAACATCGCCGTCTCGCAGATGGAACAGCTCGGCCCAGCTGCCGAACGCCCTGGCGCGCAACCAAGGACGGTTTCAGCCAAAGAAGCATCTGCTGCGTGAACAAGGATGACGATCACGTCAGGTTGACGACCAAGGAGGCCCGCTCGGGCGAGACCAGTGGCCATGTGCGGACCATCTTGATTGCCGGTCTCGCCATTGCCATCATCGCCATGGTCGTCCTGCTTGCCATGTGGAGCCAGGGCTAGCTCGCGCTCACTGGCTCGCCCAAGAGGGAGCCCATGCTTGCATTGCGCGCGGCAGATGTCGGAATTCCGCGCCACGATTGGAAAGCCGTCGACGAGGACACCTTTGCCCTGAGCAGCCACGCGCGGGCGCGCGAGGCCCTGGACTTCGCGCTCTCCATCGGCGCTCCCGGCTTCAACGTCTATGTCCTGGGCGACGATCGTACTGGCCGGATGACGGCAACGGTCGCCTATCTCAACGCCATCTGCACGCCTGAGCGGTCAAGACGCAAGGACTGGATCTACCTGCAGAACTTCCGCGACCCGCGCCAGCCGCTAACCTTCGGACTCGCGGTCGGCGATGGCGCGCGCTTCTCCGAGGCGTTGCGGCGCTATATGAGCCGCATCCGGTCCATGCTCGTCGCGGCGCTGGAGAGCGAGGCGCATCGCGAGCGGATCAAGGCGATCTATCGCATCGCCGATGAGCAGATCAACGAGAAGCAGGCTGCCCTCGCCCGCGCTGCGGAAGAGGTCGGATTCACGCTTGAGGAGAGCTCCGAAGGCGTACGCCTGCGCCCGACCGTCGCGGAAACGGCCGACCGAGAGCGCAACCGCTACCGGCTCTCCAGCGCGCTCGACCAGCTGGAACGCGAGGCCGGCCAGCTGCGTGCGAGTGCGGAGGCGCAGGCCCTGGCGCTGGATCGCCAGACCCTGGCCGGCCTGATCGAAGCGGAGGTCGCGGAGTTCGCCGCCACGTTTGCCGACTATCCCGCGCTGTCGGAGTGGATCGACGATCTGACCGAGGAGATGCTGCGCGACGTGCGCCATCTCGGCCGGCCTGCACCGGACGGCGATCGGCTGCCCGCCAAATATTGCACCAACCTGATCGTCGATCACGCGCGCACCGACGAATGCGTGGTGCTGGAGCCCAATCCGACCTACGAGAACCTGTTCGGCTATATCGAATATCGCCGGGTCGACGGTACGTCGGAGACCGATCTGATGCTGATCCGGCCCGGCGCATTGCATCGCGCCAATGGTGCCGTGCTGGTGCTGCGCGCTGAGCCGCTCGCCAAGGACGAAACCGTCTGGACCTATCTGAAGGCGGCTTTGCGCGACCGCGCCATACGGATCGAAGAACCGCATCGCAGCGGCGGCATGCTGCTGAGCGGAACACCGCGCCCGCAGGCGATCCCGCTCGACGCTAAGATCGTGATCGTCGGCACGCCCGACAGTTACTACAACTTCTTCAGTAACGATCCGGACTTCAAAACCTATTTCAAGGTGAAGGCCGACATCGATCCGGACATGCCGGCGACGCCGGAAAACCGCAACATACTGGGCAGCCTGATCGATCGCATGGCGGCGCGGCAGGGGATCCTCTGCACGCCGGAGGCAGTATCGCTGCTGCTCGGCCTGTCCTCGCGCCTTGCGACGCGACGTGATGCCCTATCCTCGCGCTTTGAGCTGATCGAGGATCTGCTGCACGAATCCGGCGGGCACGTGAAGGCCGGCGAACGGCTGAAGCCGGAGGCGGTGCTGACCGCCTGGCGCGCGCGCTATCGACGCGAAGCGCGAGCGGAAGAACGCTTTCACCTCAGCATGCAGCGGCGCCATGTCGCGATCGCCACCAGCGGCGCCGCGGTTGGCCAGGTGAACGCTCTGACCATCCGCGAACTTGGCGACAGCCATTTCGGACGGCCCAGTCGCATCACGGCGCGTGCTTCCGTCGGCCATCGCGGCCTCATCAACATCGAGCGCATGGCCGAGCTCGGCGGCCGCACCCAGCAGAAGGGCGCGCTGGTGGTCGAAGGCTATTTGCGCGGCACTTTCGCGCGCAGGCATCCAATCTCGTTCGACTGCTCCATCACGTTCGAGCAGAGCTACGGCAGCATCGAGGGCGACAGTGCTTCCGTCAGCGAGCTCGTCGCGATCATCTCGGCGCTGTCCGGCCTGCCCGTGCGCCAGGAGCTGGCGGTCACCGGCTCCTTCAATCAGCTCGGCGAGGTGCAGGCGGTGGGCGACGTGATCGAAAAGGCCGAAGGGTTTTTCCGCGTGACAGCGAAGGAGCGCGCCGACGGCGTGCGGCACGGCGTGGTTATTCCACTGGCCAATACGGGCGACCTGGTGGTGGAGGACGACGTGGCTGCCGCCGTGGCCGACGGCACCTTCTCCATCTGGGCGGTCGATCGGGTGGAGGAAGCGGTGGAACTGTTCCTAGGGGTCCCGGCCACCGACGCTTATGATCGCGCAGCCAATACCCTCAAGGCGTTCGATGATCTCATTAAGGATCGCCTGGCGCCGGACCCCTGGCACGGCCGGACGCAGACCGCCCTTGTCGAGCCGGGCGATCCCGACTGACGGCTTATTTTATCGATCAGGCTTGCAACAGAAGGGCGGCTCGCCTGTTTCCTATTCCGAAAACGCACGGCAAGCCCGCTGGCCGAGAGGAGGTCGCATGGGATTGATGCAGCGGGAGGGTGGCCCGCCCATGGCCCCGCTCCGGGGGAGGACCCGCGCACGAGCTGGACCCCGCATTCTTTCGGAGTTTGAACTCGAAATCAGGCAGCTGTACCTGCAGATGATGGATGAGCCGGTGCCGCCTCGCCTGCTGGACATCCTGCGGACTGGCCTGCCTCGAAGTCTTGATCCCCCTGCGACATTAACGGACGGAACTCGCGCGTCCGCAAGCGTGTTTGCTTCCTACACCCGAGATCAGGAGATCATCATGGCCGAACAGAAGATGCCGGGCCAGGCCGGCGGCCAGCAGCGCGAGCGCAAATCCACCTCACGTCGTAGTCAGCAGGACCCGCAGCGGGAGCATGAATCCGCATCGCCCCAGCAGCAGAGCCAGGAGCCGAAGGAGCGCGCTTCCGACCCCGATATGGGTGAAAGGGACGCGGCGCGCCGCCAATCGCGGCAGGATCCGCTCCAGACCCGGGATCGCTAGGGGGCGATTCGCAACGGCAGGCCCGGAATTTGCCTTCGGGCTTGCTCATATCTTTAGTGGGGAATCTCAATGAAACGTATCGGCAGGCACATGCGACGTTTGGTGCGGATGCTGACGCTGCGTCGGCGCCCGCCTCCGGCAAATGAGTCCACCCGGATCCCGAATAGCTTTTGCTGATGCTTAAGAATTAGAATCCGATAGTTACATTAATGCCAGCGAATTTAGTCGGGTCGTCTTGCCGCTCGAATTCTTCGCTACGGTAGGTTACCACCGCATCCAGCTTCACCGCATCGGTCCAGAACATCGACAATCCGCCTGAGAGGTCGCCCACCAGCGCTTCGCTATCGACGCTGCGGCTGTCTTCGAAGGTGTTGCCGTCGAGGAACAGGTTGCGTGCGACGGCGCGGCCTTGCGCGCCAATGAAGAAATAGAAGCCGAATGGCCCGTCCAGATAGTCGCTGTTGAAATAGGGCGTGCCGGATAGGGCCGGCCGGATACGGGATGGGCCATAGTCTGCCTCGAGATTTTTACCGAAGCGCAGCATGCCACCCGCCTGCACGTAGTCGAAGACGTTGCCAACCGTGACGCCCAGCTCCGGGATCGCATCGACGCCGAAGCCGTCGCCGATCGGCTGCAGAAGGCGCCACTTGCGCTCGTAAGAGAGCACCAGGCCAGGCTCGTTGTCCAATTGCTTGTCCCAGCCGCGCGATTCATCGACGCCGATATATTGATGCCAGTCGTTCTGCGTCTTCTTGCCAAAGGCTGCTGGACCAACCACGCCAACCAGCAGCTCGAGATGATCGAGCCGGCGCCGGTCGGTATCCTGGATGAGCCCGACGCCGCCATAGAACCAGGCCGCATAAGGCCGGTCGCTGGGATCGGGATCTTCGCGCGCGGTATCCTCCGGCGTGAACATGCTCTGTCCCAGCATCACCTCATAGCGCCGCGAGACCTCGCCGGCGCCCGCCGCATCGAAGGGCCCAAGATCCGCGAGCGTGTTGAATGGCGCCATCAACGCGCTGTCCGCCGCGACGTCCGGCCCGAGATAGATGAACTCGATGCCCTGCGTATAGTACTTGTCCTTACCGAAGCCGATCGAATCGTTCTCTTCGATGACGCCAAAGCGGCTGTTGTCGTCGGCCCGGGCCTGGGCGGCGCCCAGCATAGCTGCGACGGTTGCGACCGCCAGGCAAAGTCCTGGCGTTCGTTGGTCCTTTGCTCTCATGAAATGTCCAGTCTGTCCGTGGCTGGGAGTCTTCAGGATTGCGTCACCCCGACTTGGCCTCATAGCGGAAGCCGAGCTTCAGCGCGACCTGATAATGCGCGACGCGGCCATTCTGGATGTGACCGCGCAATTCAGACACCTGGAACCAATCCAGATTGCGGAGCGACTGGTTTGCGACGTTGATGGCCTGATCGATGGCGTCTTCAATGCTCTTGTCGGAGGTGCCGACGATTTCAGTCATCGCATAGACGTTGTTCATGGCGATTCTCCCGGCCCTGCTCTTTTCGGAACTCCCCCCAAGGCCCTTAACCCCCGCCCCACACACCGAGTTCCTGTGTCGCCGCCCAAGATGGCGTGAATGGGGCCGAACGCGCCTTATTGCCGCCATTTTCGCCCCGCCTGTGCGCGGCCGAATCCGCCTGCTATGGTCCCCGAGATCCTTGCAACCGGAGCGCACATGAAGCTTCCAGGCATCCTCGGCGCACTCATCTTGGCGTGCTCGGTGCCCGTTACCGCCGCGCCGGCGGATCCTGTTGTCGATGCCTTCTATGTCCGGTGCGTCTCGGAGAACGCCTATCAACTGGAGCCGGCGCAGCTCGAGGGCGCCTGCGCCTGCATGGCGCCGGTGATGGTCTCCTTCCTGACCGACGAAGCCCGGCTCAAGATTGAAGACGCCATCAGGGCCAATGAGCCAGCCAGCATTGGCGGCAGTCCATTCAAAGGCGACCCTGCCGACCTGGCGCGCAGCGCGATCAAGCAATGCCCCGCGGTCGGCGAAGCGATGTATCGCCAGAAATGCGCCGGCGGCAACGAGGCCGCCCCGCAATGCCAGGAAATGAAGAGCCTGATCGACCCCGCGCGGTAGGTCCTGGCCCCCTCGATCGTGGTCTTCCCGGGTTGAACGGCAGACCAGAATAACGTAAAGTGCGTTACGGTCTTTGCGGTTTGCGTTGGGACAGAGTGGAATGTCGGAAGTCTCGGAAGTCGCGCGGCGGCTGAAGGAGCTGCGGGAGCAGGCGGGCCTGACCATGCGATCGGTCAGCGACGCCCTGGGCTGGAGCCTGACGCGCTATCAGCACTACGAGGATCGTTACAAGCGCAAATACCTGCCGTTCGAGCTCGCCCGTGCGCTGGAGGACATGTTTGTGCGGCAAGGCGTGCAGGCCGGTGCCGTTCTGCAGCTCGCCGGACTAGAGGGCAGCCAGACCATCCCGCCGCGCGCCGGGGCCGCCGTCGTGCGCCCCGTCTCGCTGAACGCTTCGGCCGGTCAGCGTGACCTGCCCGTCCAGAGCGCTTTCCGCGAAGGATCGGATGGCTTCTGGTTCATCGAGGGCGACGCCAAGGAATTCGTGGAGCGGCCCGCCAACCTGCGCGGCGTCGCCAACGCCTTCGCGCTCTATGCCGATGGCGACAGCATGCAGCCGCGCTACTTCGCGGGCGAGCTCCTGTTCGTCAACCCCAACCGCCCCATCACGCCCAATTGCTTCGTCGCGATCGAGATGGCGGACGGCCGCGGCCAAATCCGCCAGTTCCTGCGCCGCACCCACGACAGCATCTTCGTGCGCCGCTTCAATCCGGATCAGGAGCAGAAGCTGTCGGCCCCGCAGGTGAAGCGGCTATACCGCATCACGGGCTCGGCGGAGCTGGGTTAGCGGACGCCGAGAGGGCAAGCTTGCGGCTTGTCAATCGCCCTTTGGCCTTGAGCCGTGCCCAGTGCCAAGCTAGAAGAGCGACCGCTCTTCGCTCCGGCATGTCGCACAGGTGTTTCCTTGTCGATTCTCTCCATTGCCTCGCGCATCGCGCAGGAACTGAACGTGCGCGAGACACAGGTTGCCTCCGCCATCGAGCTGTTCGATGGCGGATCGACCGTGCCGTTCGTCGCGCGCTACCGTAAGGAGGCGACCGGCGGGCTCGACGACACGCAGCTGCGCACGCTCGATGAGCGCCTCAAATATCTGCGAGAGATGGAAGATCGTCGCACCGCGATCTTCAAGAGCATCGAGGAGCAAGGCAAGCTGTCGCCCGAGGTGCGCGAGCAGATCGAGGCGGCGGATTCCAAGGCGCGGCTGGAGGATCTCTATCTGCCGTTCAAGCCCAAGCGCCGCACCAAGGCGCAGATTGCGCGCGAAGCCGGCCTGGAACCGCTTGCCGACCTGCTCCTGGGCGATCCGACGCGCTCCTCGGAGAGTGAGGCTCTGGCTTTCGTCAACGCCGACAAGGGCGTCGCTGACGCGAAGGCGGCGCTCGATGGCGCGATGCAGATCTTGATGGAGCGTTTTGCCGAGGACGCCGATCTGGTCGGTGCGCTGCGCGAATATGTCTGGAGCCACGCACGGCTCACCTCCAAGCTGGTGGAAGGAAAGGCGGAGGCGGGCGCCAAGTTCTCCGATTACTTCGATGCATCGGAGCCAATCGCGAAGATTCCGTCGCACCGTGCCCTCGCGTTGCTGCGCGGCCGCAACGAGGAGGTGCTGTCGCTGGCCCTGGTGCTGGATGAGGAGCCGAAAAGCAAAGAACTGGGCCCGTGCGAAAGGCAGATCGCAGCACGCTTCGGCATCGTCGACCGCAACCGGCCGGCAGATTCATGGCTGCAGGAGGTTGTGCGCTGGACCTGGCGCGTGAAACTGCGCCTGCATATCGACGTCGAGCTCATGACGCGGCTGCGCCAGCAGGCGGAGACCGAGGCGGTGCGGGTGTTCGCCGCGAACCTGAAGGACATCCTCATGGCGGCGCCCGCCGGCGGCCGGGCCACCATCGGTCTTGACCCGGGCCTGCGGACGGGAGTGAAGGTCGCCGTGCTCGCCGCCACCGGCAAGGTGCTGGAGACGGCGACGATTTATCCACACGAGCCGCAGCGGCGCTGGGACGAGTCCATCGCGATCCTGGCCGCCCTGGCGGCGCGTCACCAGGCCGAGCTGGTCGCCATCGGCAACGGTACGGCGTCGCGCGAAACCGACCGGCTGGCGGCCGAGCTGATCAAGCTGCATCCGCAGCTGAAGCTGACCAAGATCGTCGTGTCCGAAGCCGGCGCGTCGGTCTATTCGGCCTCGGAGTATGCGTCCAAGGAGCTCCCGTCGCTCGACGTGTCGCTGCGCGGCGCGGTCTCGATCGCGCGGCGCCTGCAGGACCCGCTGGCGGAGCTGGTCAAGATCGACCCGAAGTCGATCGGCGTGGGCCAGTACCAGCACGACGTCAATCAGACCCAGCTGTCCCAGGCGCTCGACGTGGTGGTGGAGGATTGCGTTAACGCCGTCGGCGTCGACGTCAATCTGGCGTCGGCCAAGCTGCTGGCGCGGGTTTCGGGTCTCAACGACGGGCTCGCTCAGAACATCGTCGCGCATCGCGACCAGAACGGCCCGTTCCGGTCGCGCCAGGAACTATTGAAGGTGTCACGCCTCGGTCCCAAGGCGTTCGAACAATGCGCCGGCTTCCTGCGTATTCGAGATGGCGACAATCCGCTCGATTCGTCCGCCGTGCATCCGGAAAGCTATCCGGTGGTGCGCCGCATCCTGACTCATCTGAAGTCCGAGATCCGCGCGGTGATCGGCGATGCGAGCGTGCTGCGCAGCCTCAGACCCGAAGAGTTCGCGGACGAACAGTTCGGCGCACCGACGGTGACCGATATCTTGAAGGAGCTGGAGAAGCCCGGTCGTGATCCGAGGCCGGAATTCAAGACGGCGAGCTTCAAGGACGGTGTCGAGGAGATGAAGGACCTCACACCCGGCATGCTGCTGGAAGGCGTGGTAACCAACGTCGCCAATTTCGGTGCCTTCGTCGATATCGGGGTTCATCAGGACGGGCTGGTGCATGTCTCTGTCTTGGCCGACCGGTTCGTGAAGGATCCGCGCGAAGTCGTGAAGCCCGGCGACATCGTGAAGGTCAAGGTGCTGGAGGTCGACCTCAAGCGCAAGCGCATCTCCCTCACCATGCGGCTGCGTGACGAGGCCAGTGGGCGACCGACGACGGCAGCTGGGAGATCCGGTGAACGTCCGCTGTCGCAGCGCGACCGGCAGCACATGATGGACAAGCCGAAGGCCGGCGCGGCGAAGGCTCCCGACAATGCGTTGGCGGCGGCGCTCAGCAAGGCGGGCTTTACGCCGCGGAAATAGCGCGCACTGGCGGGGACGAACCTGCGACGCGAGCGCCGTCGCGAGACATTCATTCCCTGGCTATTGCCGAAGGACGCCGCTCAGGATCGATGGCGACATAGGTGAACACGCCTTCGGTCACTTTTACGGCCTCGCCGCTGATTCCACGGCGGACCCAACTCTCGATTCTCACGGTGACTGACGTTGTTCCGACCTTGGTGATTTCAGCGTAGCAGCTGACTTCGTCGCCGACGAAGACCGGCTTGCGGAAGGTCATGGTGGTAACGGCGACAGTGGCCACGCGCGACTTGGCACGCCGGACCGCCACAGTGCTGCCAGCGAGATCCATCTGGGAAAGCAGCCAGCCTCCAAAGATGTCGCCGTGCGGGTTTGCGTCTGCCGGCATCGCAATCGCCCGCAAGGCGGGCTCGGAACTCGGCAGAATTTCGGGCGCCTTCGCCTCGGTCATTGATCACCTTCCCGGAACTGTGCCTGAAGGGAGAAAACTAAGCCCCGATCGATACGACCACGCGGCCGCGGATCTTGCCTTCGAGGATCTGCTTGGAGAGCGCGGGCAGGTCTTCGAGCTTGGCCGGCACGATCATCGAGTCCAGTTTTTCCGCCGGCAGGTCGCGCGTGAGGCGGGTCCAGGCTTCCCAGCGCTCGTCCGGCGGGCTCATGACGGAATCGACCCCGAGTAACTTCACGCCGCGGATGATGAAGGGAATGACAGTCGTCTCCAGCTTGTTGCCGCCGGCGAGGCCGCAGGCGGCGATGCTCGCGCGGTATTTCATCTGCGGCAGCACGGCCGCGAGCGTCGAGCCGCCGACGGAATCGATGCAGCCGGCCCAGCGCTCGCCTTCCAGTGGCTTGCCCGAGGGTTGTGCGATGGTGGCGCGGTCGATGATCTCCGCCGCGCCAAGGTCCTTCAGATACTGATGCGTGTCGGCACGGCCGGTCGACGCGACCACGCGATAGCCGAGCTTCGCCAGGATCGCGACCGCAACGCTGCCAACACCTCCGGCAGCACCCGTCACCAGCACGTCGCCGGATTTCGGCGTCAGGCCGTGCGCCTCAAGTGCCATCACACAAAGCATGGCGGTGAAGCCGGCCGTGCCGATCGCCATCGCGTTGCGGGCGGTCAGATCCGCCGGCAGCTTCACCAGCCAATCGCCGCGCACCCGCGCACGCTCGGCATAACCGCCCCAATGCACCTCGCCCACCCGCCAGCCGGTAAGGATGACATTGTCGTTCAACTTGAACCGCGGGTGCTGCGAGGCCTCGACCACGCCCGCGAAATCGACGCCGGGCACATGCGGGTAATTGCGCACCAGCCGCCCGAGCCCGTTGAGGATCAGCCCGTCCTTGTAGTTCAGCGTGGAATATTGCACGCGCACCGTGACATCGCCGTCCGGCAGCCGCTCCTCGTCAAGCTGCGTGATCTGCGATGAAACCTTGCCATCTTTCTCGGTCAGCAGAAGGGCTTTGAACATGGGCAGGATAGCTCCTGAATTGGAGGCGAGCTTAACTCGTCTCCTGGTCTTCGATGTACGCCTCGACCGCAAGTCGGACAGACTTGGGTTCGACATCAAATCCGACGGCCCGCGGACCGCTCCAGTTTACACCGACAAGCAAGCCGTCACGTTCCAAACCGGCTAACCATTCGTCTCGGAACTCGTCCCAGTTCAGTTCGAACGGCTCAAAGCCGGCATAAGCAGGCACAGTCTTGATGATCGTCTCAACCCGGCCCAGAGAGGACCAGAAGGGCATCACCCGCTTGCCGCCGTCACCTTTAGGTGCTGGAATTCCACCGCTATCCCGAATTCCCCAAACATGGCGCGATGTCGCGATGTCCTTGTAGAAGGCATGAGCTTGTGAACTCGCTTGGCTCATATCCTCTCCAATCTGTTCGAAAGGACGCCGGCTACCGCAGCGGCTCCAGCATACTCACGTAGTTCGCGACCGCGGCCCCTCCCATGTTGAAGATGCCGCCGAGCTTTGCGTTCTTTGGCTGCACGGCCGCACGTGCACGATTGATCGACCTATATCCTGAATTGCCAATGCAAATTTGCAAGCCCTTATCGCTCTACCCTTGTAGGCCGCCTCCGCACTACGTTCTCTGATGGGAGCTTCGACGGATCAGCACTATGCAGACCTATGAAGAGGTTCCGATGGGTCTTCATCAGGATTTGGAGTCTCTTACTGACCCGCCGAATGTGCCTTTGCTGCCGGTCCTCGTCGTGACTCGCCAGCCATTGATCATGCTCCAGCTCGTCAATGTTGCCCGAGGCCCGACTCAGGTCGCCACACGCATCTCCGATGAAACATGGGAGGACGCACAGACCAAAACCGCTGCTGGCAGCCTCCAGCACCTCCTGCGCTGACCTACATCGCAACACAGGGGCTCGCGCGAGATGTTCGTCGAGCCATACCGCCGACGGCGTCTTGGGTCCAGGAGGCGAAAAAGCGATCCACCGGCACGTCTTGAATCTCCTGTGATCAGCGGCGCCCTCTTTCTCCTCCACATAAGCTCGCCCGCCATACACGGCAAAAGCCACGCGCGTTAGCTTGTAGCCAGCCAAACCGGGAAGCTCCGGCCGCCGATTCCGGAGCCCGAGATTTGCCTCGCGCCGCAGCAGGTCCGCGGGGCTTGTACTAGTCACAAGCTCGATCTGTGTATCCTCGTCGTCGTCAACGAGTTCACTCATATGGCGCGCGAGAAATGCGCTGGTCCACGCCCCCGCCGCGATCCTGATGACGGAGCCGATCCCGTTCGAGGTACGCCAACGATCGATTTTCAGCGCATCCAACTCAAGTGCCTCGGCGAGGCGCAGAAGGTCCTTGCCTCCGCTCGTCAGTTCGTAACCGTCGCGCTGACGCACGAACAGCTGTCGGCCCAGGGATTGCTCCAGCGCTGTCATCCTGCGGCCCAAAGTCGGGGGGCTGACGCCCACCGCCCTCGCCGCGCCGGCAAGCCCGCCAGCGCGTGCCACGGCAATAAACAGACGCAGATCATCCCACTGGATCGTTTCATTCATGAAATGGCCGTTCCGCGATTTTCGCTAAAAACTCAAGCATTCTACGCGCTATTTTGAGATTGGGTGCTGATTGTTTCATTTGTGATGCCGTTCCCCGCAACCTACAAGGAAAGTAAGCCATGAGTGATGACTTTCGCATGCGTCGGCTTGGCCGGTCGGGGCTTGTGACCGGCCCCTTAGGCGTGGGCACCTGGGCCATCGGAGGGCCGTTCTTTAGCGGCGTTGGGTGTCGATATCCGTTGGGCGCTCCGCTGGGGTACGGCGAGACGGACGACAGGATCTCAATTCAGACCCTGCGAAGGGCTGCTGAGCTTGGCATCACGCTGTTCGACACAGCGGATGCCTACGGAACCGGTCACGGCGAGCGGATTGTCGGAGAGGCCCTCAAAGATGTGCGTGACCGCGTGCTGATTTGCACGAAGTTCGGCAATACTTATGACGAGGATCGCCGGGAACTTACGGGAACCAATGCGTCCCCAAGCTACATTCGTGAAGCCTGCTACGCTTCGTTGAAGCGACTTCAAACCGACTGGATCGACCTTTATCAATTGCACATCGGCGAACTCCCCCTCGATCAGGCTGCAATCGTGGCGGACACTCTTGATGACCTGTGTCGGGAGGGTCTAGTCCGCTACTATGGCTGGAGCACAGATAATCCTGTCTGTGCGGCGGCATTTGCGGACCGCCCCGCCGCCACGGCCGTCCAATTCGATATGAACGTGTTTGAAGACTCCCCTCAGATCGTTGAGATCTGTGAGTCCCGCGGTTTCGCTGGCATCGTCCGCCTTCCGCTGGCCATGGGATTCCTGACCGGAAAATACTCACCTGCCAGTCACCTTCCCGCGGACGATATCCGCAGCAGGCCACCAGCATGGCTCCGCTACTTCAAAGAGGGCGGGAGCACATCGCGGGAATGGCACGCAGCGCTCGAGGCGGTCAAAGAGATCCTAAGCTCAAGCGGCCGCACCCTGGCTCAGGGTGCACTGGCATGGATTTGGGCACGCAGTGCCTGCACAATTCCCATCCCCGGTGCCAGGACAGTTGCCCAGATCGAAGAAAATGTTGGCGCCATGGAATTCGGCCCCCTGACAGCTGATCAGATGTCAGAGATCGCAGCCCTCTTCCGCGATTGACCGCTAGCGCAGCGGCTCCAGAATACTGACGTAATTCGCCACCGCGGCGCCGCCCATGTTGAAGATGCCGCCGAGCTTGAGGTTCTTGAGCTGCATGGCGCCGGCTTCGCCTTTGAGCTGCATGGCGGTGAGCACGTGCATGGAGACGCCAGTGGCGCCGATCGGGTGGCCCTTGGCCTTGAGGCCGCCGGAGCGGTTGATTGGGAGCTTGCCGTCCTTCTCTGTCCAGCCTTCGTCGATGGCGCGGGCGCCCTCGCCTGGTTTCGTCAGGCCCATTGCCTCGTATTCGATGAGCTCGGCGATCGTGAAGCAATCGTGGGTCTCGACGAAGCTCAGATCATCGAGCGTGAGCTTCGCTTTCGCGAGCGCGCGCGACCAGGCCTGCGAGCAGCCTTCGAACTGCACGATGTCGCGGGCGCGCATGGGGAGGAAATCGTTGACCTGCGCTGCGCTGCGGATCAGCACCGCGCGGTCGGCGGCGAGCGCGGTACCCAAATCCGCGAGCACCAGTGCCGCAGCGCCATCCGATACCAGCGAGCAATCGGTGCGCTTGAGCGGGCCGGCGACCAGCGGGTTCTTGTCCGAGACGTTCCGGCAGAAATCGTAGCCGAGGTCCTTGCGCATCTGGGCGTACGGATTGTCGACGCCGTTGCGGTGGTTCTTGGCCGCGATACGCGCCAGCGCGTCGGACTGGTCGCCATGGCGCTGGAAATAGAGCTCCGCAATCCGGCCGAACACGCCAGCGAAGCCGCCGGGTATGTCGGCCTCCTCCTTTACGTAGCTCGCTTTCAGGAGGTTGCGGCCGATGGCGGCGTTGTCGTTCGCGGTCATATGCTCGACGCCGATCACCAGAACGATGCGCGCCTGCTTGGCGGCGATCTCCTTGATGCCCTGATGCACGGCGGCGGAGCCGGTTGCGCAGGCGTTCTCCACGCGCGTAGCCGGCTTGAAGCGCAGAGCGGGATCGATGCCGAAGCTGAGCGAGGACGGAAAATCCTGGGCCGAGAAGCCGGCATTGAAATGGCCGACGAAGATCGCATCCACATCCTTGGGCGCGACGCCCGCATGCTTCAGCGCGGCGGCGCCCGCTTCCACCATCATGCTTTCGATGTCGCGGTCGGCATGCTTGCCGAACGGCAGATGCGCCCAGCCGATGATCGAGGTGCCCGTCATGCCGCATCCTCCTGCTGTAGGGTTTCCTGGAACCGCACCGGCGCGCCAATGGGCGATCCGATCAGCTCATCCTCGCGCATCACGATGCGGCCGCGCACGATGGTGGCCTTCGGCCAACCTGTGACTTCCATGCCGTCGAACGGTGTCCAACCGCACTTGGTCTTCATCATCGCATTGGTAATGGTGCGCTTCGCCTTCAGATCCACCACCGAGAAATCCGCATCGTAGCCAAGGGCGATCCGGCCCTTGCCCGCTATATTGTAGATGCGTGCGGGACCCGCGCTGGTCAAGTCGATGAAACGCTGCAGGGTGAGACGGCCGGCATTCACATGGTCCAGCATGACCGGGATCAGAGTCTGCACGCCAGGCATGCCGGAGGGGCTTTGCGGATAGGGCCGCGCCTTCTCCTCGCGCGTGTGGGGTGCGTGGTCGGTACCGATCACATCGACGATGCCGGCCCGCAGCGCGCGCCAGAGCCCGTCCTGATGCCGGGCATCGCGGATCGGCGGATTCATCTGCGCGAATGTGCCGAGCCGCTGGTAGCAATCCGGCGCGGCCAGAGTCAGGTGATTGACCAGCAGTTCGACCGTGGCGAGGTCCTTGTTGGCGGCGAGCAGGTCCATTTCCTCCGCCGTGCTGACATGCAGCACATGCACACGCCGGCCTGCCTGCCGCGCCAGGCGTAGGAGGCGCGAGGTGGCGCGGATCGCCACCTCCTCGTCGCGCCAGACCGGATGCATCGATGGATCGGCGCCATCGCGCACCAGGGCCAGGCGCTCGCGCAACCGCGGCTCGTCCTCCGCATGGATCGCGACCCGGCGGCGGCCGTGGCGCAGCACCGCCTCCAGGGCATCATCGTCGGCAACCAGCAGCGAGCCGGTGGAGGAGCCCATAAAGACCTTCACCCCGGCGCAGCCGGGCAGCAGCTCCAGCCGGTCCAGTTTCTCGGCATTCTCGTCGGTCGCGCCGATGAAGAAGGCATGATCCACCCAGGCCCGGCCGGCCGCCCGGCGCAACTTGTCCTCGAGCGCCGCCTCGTCGGTTGTGTTCGGGCTGGTGTTGGGCATCTCGAAAAAGGCCGTGACCCCGCCCATGGCGGCACCGGCCGATCCGCTCGCGAGATCCTCCTTGTGGTCGAGGCCGGGCTCTCGGAAGTGGACCTGGGTATCGATCACGCCTGGCAGGATCGCGAGGCCGGCAGCGTCGAAACGCGCCCCGGCGGGGGCGCTGCCGAGCGCGCCGAGCGCCGTGATTCGCCCGCCGGCAACCCCGATATCGCAGGATTCGATGCCATTCGGAGTCGCCACCTGGCCGCCCGCGATTACAAGATCGAATTTGTCTGGCATTCTTGCCGCCAATGATCCTAACCGGCCCCGGAAACCGCCGGAAAATGAGGGGACTATCCCTGTTTAGAGGGACTGGATGGGCGGTGCAAGATGGCCGCTCCACCCCCTCAAGTCCGTGACGCGCGGCCCCCCTATGCGCTAAAATATGTGCCCTCGAAGGAGTATGTGGTGACCATCATTCTCGGGACGAGCGAACTCAGGGCCAAGCTTGAAGAGCTGCGTGCCGAGCACCGCGACCTCGACCTGGCCATCCAAAGCTTGGCGGAGACGTCGCCCTTTAACCAGCTCGAAATCCAGCGCATGAAGAAGCGCAAGCTGGTCTTGAAGGACCAGATCATCAAGCTCGAAAGCCAGCTGCTGCCGGATATTATTGCGTAGCAGATACCGTCTTTTTCCGCTGTCATCCCGGCCGAGCCACGAAGTGGCGCAGAGCCGGGACCTATGGGATCTGGCCGCGCGATTGATGGATCGTATAGGTCCCGGCTCTCGCTACGCTCGGCCGGGATGACATCGGGGGATGCGCACGTCGCACTCCTACCCCCACGGCAGGTATGCTCGGTCGCGGAAGTCCTGGAAATCTTCGATCGCGATGCACTGCGTCACGTGCTCGCCGTCTTCGGATAGCGGCAGGATGGCGGTTTCGACGGCGCGGGTGACGCCGTTCGGCATCTGCCAGGTGCTGGAGCGGAAGGTCGGCATCTTCTCCTCCGCAGCGCGGCGATAGAGCGCCAGCACCTCGTCCGGCTTGTTGAAGCGCATCTCGTCGAGATAGTGGCCGGTGAAGTCGCGGCCTTGCCATTCCACGGCGTTGGAGCCGACCAGGCGGTAGCGCACGCGGAACGGCGACGGTTCGATATCGACCAGAAAGATGTTGGGCAGCAGGTGCGGAATGTCGGTCGGATCGATGTCAGCGCGCCGCGGCATGGCGCGGTTGCCGCGGGACTGTCTCCAGTAGTCGTGGAGCTCCTTGATCGAGGGCAGATGGCGCGGTGATGCGATATACATGCGGTGAGTGTTAGCGCGTTTCGCGGTTCGCTGCGAGGGACTCGATCGGCTCCGCTAGCGCTGCTTGTTCAGTTCCGCATAATAGCGGCGCTTCTCGTCATACATGTCGGCGTCGGCCTTGCTCAACGCCTCATCCGCATTCTGCCTGGCCGAGAATTGATGGATGCCCACGGCGCAGGACAGCTGCAGCGCCTCCCCCTGCCACACCACCGGATGGCTATTCACCAGCTCGACCAGGGAGCCGGCCTTGTCCCGGGCCTGCGTCTCGTCGGCCTGCGCCAGGATCACGCCGAATTCGTCGCCGCCCAGGCGGCCGACCACGTCCGAATCGCGCACGTTCGCAACCAGGATCCGCGCGAAATGACGCAGCGCCTCGTCCCCCGCGGGGTGGCCGTAGCGGTCGTTGATCTCTTTCATGCCGTTGAGATCGAAATAGAGCACGCTGCCGGCGGTGCCATAGCGTTCGGAATAAGAGATCAGCCGCGTCAACTCGCGCACGAAGGCGCGGCGATTGGCGATCGGCAGCATCGAATCTTCGTCGGCCATGCGCTCCAGGTGCGAGATGCGCTTGCGCGTCAGCTCCAATTCCTGCCGCAGTCGGCTCACCTCGTCCAGCAGCGCCATCAGGGCGGCGCGCACGTTCGGCGACAGCTCGGTCTCGTTGAGCCCCAGGAACGTGGCCTGATCAGCCTGCGTGGAGGTGCTGGTGGCCGCGGCAGCGCTCGCCGCTTCGGCGTTGCGGACCTGCGTGACCGGTTTGACAGTGGCGACGCGGGCGGTCGATCCGGGGGGAAGGTTGTCTCGGATCCTCATCAGCGCGGGTTCCAGAACTCCTGAATGGTCTCGTCCGGCTGCCCGGATAGTAAATGCGAATCCCGGCAGTGATGCTAGGGTTGCTTGGTTAAAACCATCTTAAACCGACGGACCGGGCAGTCACCTGTTCGCGCCTCGTTCGTTGCGGTCAGACGGTCGGTCCCTATAATGCCGCCTCCTTTTGAGTCGGGGATTCCATGGCAACGCGCAACAAAAAGCCTCTGGTCGGAGTGATCATGGGCAGTCAATCCGACTGGCAGACCATGCGCCATGCCGTTGATGTTCTTGAACATCTCGACGTTCCACACGAGGTCAGGATCGTCTCCGCGCATCGCACACCCAAGCGCCTCATGCACTATGCCGAGAGCGCCCGCGACCGCGGCTTGAAGGTGATCGTCGCCGGCGCCGGCGGGGCTGCCCACCTGCCCGGCATGGTGGCCGCCGTGACCCCCCTGCCGGTCCTCGGCGTTCCAATCGAAAGCCAGGCGCTGAAGGGGCAGGACAGCCTTTATTCGATCGTCCAGATGCCGGCCGGGATCCCGGTCGGGACGTTGGCGATCGGCAAGGCCGGGGCGACCAATGCCGGGCTGCTGGCGGCGGCCATCATCGCCCTCAATGACCCGCCGCTGGGTAAGCGGCTCGATACTTATCGTCATAAACAGACCGAAGCAGTGGCGGAAATCCCGACGCGGGACCAATAATAGCCAGGCGGCGGCACCTATCGGACGGGACAAGACAGAATGACCGCGGACAACGGACAAAGCATCGCGCCGGGCGGCACCATCGGCATCCTGGGCGGCGGGCAGCTTGGGCGCATGACGGCCATGGCAGCCGCGCGGCTCGGCTATCGCTGCCACATCTACTGCCCGGACGAGGACGCGCCGGCCAGCGACGTGGCCGCCGCGACGACCGTGGCAGCCTATGACGACCTCGCCGCCCTGCAAGCGTTTGCGCAGGTGGTCGATGTCGTGACCTTCGAGTTCGAGAATGTGCCCGCTGCAGCCGGCGAGAAGCTGGCGGCGTGGAGACCCACGCGGCCGGACCCGCGCGTGCTGCATCTGACGCAGCAGCGGCTGCGGGAGAAGAACCTCCTCTCCTCCATCAACGTGCCGGTCGCGCGCTATCTCGAGGTCGCGCACAAGGAAGCGCTGCCGCAGGCGGTGCAGGCGCTGGGCCGGCCCTGCGTGCTCAAGTCCGCCAGCTTCGGCTATGACGGCAAGGGCCAAGTGCGCATCGATCCGGAAACCGATCTCGGCCCTGTCTGGCAGCAGATGGGCGGCGATCTCGCGATCCTGGAATCCTTCGTCGACTTCCAGCGCGAAATTTCGGTGCTGATCGCGCGTGGGCATGACGGCGCCATGGAAATGTACGTGGCGGTGGAGAACCAGCACCGCAACCACGTCCTCGACACCACCATCGCCCCGGCGCGCATCACGCCGGAGGTCGCGGTGAAGGCCGAGGCGATCGCGCGCCACATCGCGCAGGAGATCAAGCTGGTCGGGCTGCTGGCGGTCGAGATGTTCGTGACCCGCGACGGCGACGTGCTGGTGAACGAGCTGGCGCCGCGCCCTCACAATTCCGGCCATTGGACCATCGATGCCTGCAACACCAGCCAGTTCGAGCAGTTCGTGCGCGCCGTGTGCGGCCTGCCCCTCGGCTCACCGGAGCGGCATTCCGACGCGGTGATGAAGAACCTGATCGGCGATGACGTGCGCGACTGGCGCGCGATCCTCGCCGAACCCAACGCCAAGCTGCACCTCTACGGCAAAACCGAGATCCGGCCCGGGCGCAAGATGGGACACGTGACAAGGTTGGCGACGAAGAGCAGCTGACGGACGTCTCGGACTATTCCAAGATCGCACCAAGGCGCGAGAAATCGCTGGACCAGAAGATGAACAATGGCTTGTCACGCAGCAACGCGATCGGAATAAAGCCCAGTTTGGCGCGACTGTCATTCGATCGATCGCGATAATCGCCGAGCACAAATACATGGTCGGCCGGCACGAGATACTCCGGCGTGTTGTCGAGTCCCTCATCATCGCCGATCTCGGCGATGAGGTAACTGATGCCGCCGGGGAGCGTCTCTCGATACGCCCGCGCGCTTCGCAAATCCTGAACGAGTGGAGCCACTTCCTCGTCGCTGAGCGGTACCCGCTCGACCAGCGCGTCATTGAGATAGAGCCGTCCTTCGCGCAGCTGGACGCGATCGCCAGGCAGCCCAATGATGCGTTTCACGAAATCGATGTCCGGGTAGCTTGGCAATCTGAAAAGAGCAAGTTCGCCGCGTTCCGGCGATCGACCGCTGAACGACCTAGTTCGCGCCTCGAAATGGTCGCCGACCAACAGCGTGGGAATCATGCTGCCGCTCGGCATGCTGTATCCCGTCACCGAGGAGATCGGCACAAGCGGCGCGGCGCTTTGCCAGATCACCAGCAAGACATACAAGCCAATATAGACATACCAGCGATTGAACCAAGCGAGCGAGATGGCGCCAGCGCGTCTAGCTCTGATTACCGCCTGCACGATTGCGGAAAGAGTGAAGGCGATCACGGCCAGGGCAGCGACAGCAGTCGCGAGCGCGGCAACGGTGGCAGGCAGTGCTGCAATGAGCCAGAGGCCGGGAATGGGCAGCAGGAACGCCGCCACCATCAGCGGCAATGCCAGATGCGTATCCCGGTTATAGAGCTGCCCCAAGCCAGGCAAAAACAGCGACAACAAGGCAGCGAGCCAGGCGCGGCGCTTCCTTGGCTCCAGTGACACACTCATCGGCCCAATCCCCAAGTGACGGCCGCGAGAATATTACGCCGCGCTCTCCTCGTTCAAGCTGAGCAGGCTGGCGTTGCCGCCTGCCGCTGTCGTGTCGATGGTGAGTGTGCGCTCGGTCGCGAAGCGGTGGAGATAACGCGGGCCGCCGGCCTTGGGGCCGGTGCCGGACAAGCCTTCGCCGCCGAAGGGTTGCGCGCCGACGACGGCGCCGATCATGTTGCGGTTCACATACGCGTTGCCGACGCGCAGGCGCTCGGTGATGTGGCGCACCTTGCCGTCGATCCGGCTGTGCACGCCCAGCGTCAGGCCATAGCCGGTGTCGTTCACGGCATTGAGCACGTCGTCGAGCCGCTCGGCGCTGTAGTGGATCACATGCAGCACGGGACCGAACACTTCATGGGTCAGGCGCGGCAGGCCATCGATGCGGAACGCGACCGGCGCGAAGAAGTGGCCGTGCGCATGCTCGGGGCCGAGCGGCACCTCGTAGATGAGCTCCGCTTCGCGTTTCATGCGCTCGGCATGCTTCGTGAGCATGGTCTTGGCGTCGAGGTCGATCACCGGGCCGACGTCGGTTGACAGCAGCGACGGGTCACCGACCTTCAGCTCCGCCATCGCGCCTGCCAGCATCTCCGTCAGCTTCCCGGCGATGTCCTCCTGCACGAACATCACGCGCAGGGCGCTGCAGCGCTGGCCCGCGCTCTGGAACGACGAGATGAGGACGTCGCGCACCACCTGCTCCGGCAGGGCTGAGGAATCGACGATCATCACGTTCTGCCCGCCGGTCTCTGCGATCAGCGGACCGATCGCGCCGTTCTTGGCCGCAAGCGCGCGGTTGATCGCGCGTGCCGTATCGGTCGAGCCGGTGAAGGCGACGCCGGCAATGCGCGGATCGTTGACCAAAGGCGCGCCGACAGAAGGCCCGTCTCCCGGCACCAGATGCAGCACTTCGGCTGGGATACCGGCCTTGTGCAGGATGCGCACACCGAGGGCCGCGATCATCGACGTCTGCTCAGCTGGCTTTGCCACCACGGTGTTGCCCGCGGCAAGGGCCGCCGTCACCTGGCCCATGAAGATTGCGAGCGGGAAGTTCCACGGCGAGATGCAGGCGAACACGCCCCGGCCGTGAAGCTGGATCTGGTTGCGCTCTCCCGTCGGGCCGGGCAGCGGCAACGGCTTGGCAAAATCGGCGCGGGCGCGCAGGGAGTAGTAGCGACAGAAGTCGACAGCTTCGCGCAACTCGGCCACTGCGTCCGGGATCGTCTTGCCTGCCTCACGAATGCAGAGCGCCAGCACCTCGGTCTGCGCAGCCTCCAGCAGGTCGGCGGCGCGCTCCAGGCAGGCGGCGCGCTTCTCGGCCGGCGTTCTCGACCAATCCTCGAACGCGCGCAGCGCGCGGGCGACGGCGTCGGACACTTGCGCGGGCGTGGCGTTGGTGACCTGCCCCACTCTCTGGCGCGTGTCGGCTGGATTGACCACCGGCTGCGCATTGCCGGCGATCTCGAGGCCACCGATGATCGGCGCCGCCGAAGCGGGCTTCGCCGCAGCTGCCTCCAGCGCAGAGGCGAGCGGCGTCAGCACGTCGGGGTCGGAGAGATCGACACCGGTCGAGTTCTTGCGCTCTGCGCCATAGAGATCGCGCGGCAGGGGAATGCGCGGATGCGGGATCTGCGGCAGCTTGCGCACGCGCAGGATGGGATCGGCGACGATCTCATCCAGCGGCGCCTTCTCGTCCACGATGCGGTTGACGAAGGAGGTGTTGGCGCCATTCTCCAGCAGGCGCCGCACGAGGTAGGCCAGCAAATCCTCATGGCTGCCGACCGGCGCATAGATACGACAGGGAATGCCCATCGCGTCCGCCGGAGTCACCTCGTTGTAGAGCGCTTCGCCCATGCCGTGCAGGCGCTGGAATTCGAGCCGCTCGCGCGCCGTCGCTTCGCCGCCAGCCATCTCGATGATGGTGGAAAGGCTGTGCGCGTTGTGGGTGGCGAATTGCGGATAGAATGCACTCTGGTCGGCGAGCAGGCGGCGTGCGCAGGCGAGATAGGAGACGTCGGTCGATGCCTTGCGCGTGAAGACCGGATAGCCGCTGAGGCCGCGCTCCTGGCTCACCTTGATCTCGCTGTCCCAATAAGCGCCCTTGACCAGGCGCACCATCAGGCGCCGGCGATGCTTGCGCGCGAGATCGGCCAGCCAATCGACCAGCGGCAGGCAGCGCTTCTGATAGGCCTGGATGGCGAGGCCCAATCCATCCCAGCCCTTCAGCGACGGGTCGCCGGAGACGGCTTCGATCACGTCGAGGGAGAGGTCGAGGCGGTCGGCCTCCTCCGCGTCGATGGTAAAGCCGATGTCGACCGTCTTGGCCGCTTTCGCCAGCTCGATGAGGCGCGGCACCATCTCGTCCAACGTGCGCTTGCGCTGCGCCATCTCGTAGCGCGAATGCAAAGCGGAGAGCTTGACGGAAATGCCGGGGCTGTTGATCGGACCACGGCCGGCGGCGGCGCGGCCGATTGCCGCGATGGCGTTGCTGTAGGCCTCGAAGTAACGGTCGGCGTCGCGCGCGGTGCGGGCCGCTTCGCCGAGCATGTCGTAGGAATAGCGATAGCCCTTGCGCTCCATGCCTTCGGCGCGCTCTAGGGCCTCGTCGATATTGCGGCCCATGACGAACTGGCGGCCCAGGATCTTCATGGCCTGTGTGACGGCCTGACGGATCACCGGCTCGCCGGAGCGCGTCACCAGCCGCTTCAGCACCCCTTTGAGGTCCTTGGAGGGTTCCATCTGCATGATGCGGCCGGTCAACATCAGCGCCCAAGTCGAGGCATTGACGAAGATGGAATCGCTCTCGCCCAGATGCGCGCTGAAATCGGCATCGCGCAGCTTGTCGCGGATCAGCATGTTGGCGGTTTCGGGATCGGGGATCCGCAGCAGCGCCTCGGCAAGGCACATCAGCACCACGCCCTCCTTGCTGGAGAGCTCGTAGGCGTGCATGAAGGCGTCGATGCCCCCCTGCCCCACGCGGTTTTCCCGCACTTTCCGCACCAGCTTGCGGGCGCGCTGGGCGATCCGGTCCTGCATGTCGGCGGAGAGGTCCGCCTGGGCCAGCAGGGTTTGCACCACGCCGGTTTCATCGGCGCGGTAATGGGCGCGCAGACGGGCGCGCAACGGATTGGGTTGCGGGAGCGGCTCGGAGACGATCATGACAGGACCTTGCGCAAGGGCGGCCATAATGGCGCTGGATTTTTCGGCCGGAGCATAGTCGGATTCCCGGCGGTTGGAAGCAGGAACAGATACCATGAGCTTTTTTCCAGGTTTCGAGCAGCGGCGGGTCAAGGTCGGTGACATCGCTTTCAATGTGCGGATCGGCGGATCAGGCGATCCGGTCCTGCTGCTGCATGGTCTACCGCAGACCCATGTCGCCTTTCACAAGATCGCCCCGGAGCTGGCGCGCCACTTCACCGTGATCTGCGCCGACCTCAAGGGCTATGGCGACAGCGATGCGCCGCCGCCGGCAGCGGATTCCGCCAACTATTCCAAGCGCGTCATGGGCGAGGAGATGCTGGCGCTGATGAGGGAGCTTGGCCACGAGCGCTTTGCCCTCGTCGGGCACGATCGCGGCGGGCGGGTCGCATACCGCCTGGCGCTCGACCATCCCCGTACCGTCACGCGCCTCGGCATTCTCGATATCGTGCCGACCTCGGACTACTGGGACACCGCTGACCGCCACTTCGCCGTGAATACGTTTCACTGGGGGTTCCTGGCGCGGGACGGCGGCCTGCCCGAGCGCCTGATCGGCCATGAGCCGGATTTCTTCCAGGATTACCTGATGCGGCTGTGGGCAGCCGACTACGCTGCGCTCGACCCTGCGGCGCTGGCCGAGTATCGCCGCTGCTTCCGCAAGCCGGAGAACATCGCCGCCACCTGCGCCGACTACCGCGCCGGCTACGGCATCGATGATGCGCTGGACCGCGCGGACCAGAAGGCCGGCAAGCGCATCGCCTGCGCCGTACTGGTCATTTCCGGCGAGCAGTATCTCCACACCGGCGAGAGCAAGGCGATCGAGATCTGGCGGCGCTGGGCCGCGGATGTGCGCGGCCTCGGTGTCCAGTGCGGCCACTTCGTCGCGGAGGAGAAGCCGCAGGAGGTGCTGGCGGCCCTCCTGCCCTTCCTGCGCGAGAGCTGACTAGACCGCCCGCACCTCCGCCAGGAAGCTGCCGACGAGGGTACGCAGCTGTTCGCTCTCGTGCTTGAGGTCATCGGCGGTCGCCCGGACCGCGCCGGCGGACTCCTTGGTGTGCTCCGCGGTTTGCTTCACGCCCGCCATATTGCTGGAGACTTCATGGGTTCCTATGGCGGCCTCCTGGATCGAGCGCGCGATCTCATGCGTCGCGGCGGTCTGCTGCTCGACCGCTTCGGAGATCTCTGCCGCAATGGCATTGACACGGTTAATCGTTTCCGTAATCGCCGAGATGGCGCCGGCTGCCGACTGAGTCGCGGACTGAACTGCGCCAATCTGCCCCTGGATCTCCTCGGTCGCCTTCGCGGTCTGGGAGGCCAGGTTCTTCACTTCGCCGGCGACCACGGCGAAGCCTCTGCCGGCCTCACCGGCACGCGCCGCTTCGATCGTGGCGTTGAGCGCCAACAGGTTGGTCTGCGCCGCGATGTCGTTGATGAGGCGCACCACCTCGCCGATCCGGTCCGCCGATTGCACCAAGCCGGCGACCATGCTCTTCGCGTCGGAGCCCTGGCTGGCGGCGGCGCGCGCGATCTCGGCGGATTCGCCGGCGTGGCGGGTCATTTCAGTGAAGGAAGCGGATAGCTCTTCGGCAGAGCTCGCGACAGTCTGCACGTTGCTGGATGCCTCCTCCGTTGCCGAGGTCATCGCGGTTACCTGCTGATTGGACTGGGCGGCGACCTCAGTCAGGCGACGAGAGGAATTCTCCATCTGCTCGGCCGCCTGCGCCAGGCGCTGCAGCGCTTCCTTGACGCTGGCGTCGAACCCGCGGGTCAGCTGATCCATGCGCTCGTAGCGCTGCTGTCGCTCGGCCTGCTGCTTCAGTTCGCGCTCCTTCGCGGCGCGCGCTTCGATCGCGTTCTCGCGGAACACGTCGACAGCCTTAGCCATCTGGCCCACCTCGTCGCGACGATGAGCAGATGGGATCTCGATGTCGAGCGTGCCTTCGGCGAGCGATTTCATCACGCCGGTCATGCGGGTGATCGGGCGCACGACGCCGATTGCCATGAAGAGCACGCCGCCCAGCACCACCAGCAGCACCAGCCCGGAAACGGACCACACCACTGCCATGTACCAGCTTTCATCGCGCGCCGCAGCGGCTTCGCTCTCCGCGTTGTAGCCGTTCGCCTCCGCGACGATCCGGTCGATGACGGCGCGGTGCGCGGTATACGCGGCCGCGATGCTGGCATAGGAAGCGGCCGCCTTGTCCGCGTCGCCGCGCTCGATCGCGGGCAGCAGAGTCTTCTCCAACTCGTCCCAGAACTTGACGGCTTCAGCATGCGCCGGGCCGATCAGCTTGCCCACGATCGCAGGATCATAGGTCTTGTCCGCGACCCAGTAATCGTGGCGGGCATCATATTCCTTGCGCAGTTGCGCCAGGCGCTCTTTGCGCGCGCCGACGGATTTGGGGTCGTTGAATGCAAGCGTCGCTTCGAGATACGGCTCGATGATGTATTCCGGCGGCGGCAGGATATCGGCGATGAGATCCTTGCCGAGCACAATCCTGGTATAGACGGGGCCGCCGACCTTCAACTCGCCGATCGCCATGAGGGCGGTCACGATCACGGCCACAAAACCCACGCCGACCAGCACGCCGAAAAGGTTGACCGCGGTCGCAATCTTCAGTCGCACATTCATCGAAAATTCCCCTCACGATTCGGCCAGCATTGGGCATTTCTGGCGTCGAACGCTGCGCCCTTGAGGGAAACCGTAAATTGGTCCCGTCAATAAAACATGAATACTGAATATACTTAAGTAGTATTTGAAATTGTGCGATTTATTAGATCCTAGCGCGAACCAATCTGAGATAAAATTCTCATTGCGTCTGTTCAGACACGACAATTTTTGGCGTCAAATGATGGAATTCCTTTAGGCGAGCAGGTCAGTGGCCGCCTATCCGAACGGATGTGCAGAGGTATAGGGCGATGACCGCACAGACCTAGCCCGCGAGCTTCGCCTTCAGGCGTTCGTTGAGCAGCGCGGGATTCGCCTTGCCGCCGGTCGCCTTCATCACCTGGCCGACGAAGAAGCCGAGCAGCTTGTCCTTGCCGCCGCGGTATTCGGCGACCTTGTCGGCGTTCTTGGCCATGATCTCGTCGATCGCGGCATCGATCGCGCCGGTATCGGTCACCTGGCGCAGGCCTTTTTCCTCGACGATCTGCTTGGCCGGCTTGCCGGTCTCAAACATCGCGGCGAACACGTCCTTGGCAATGCGGCCGGAGATCGTGTTGTCGGCGATGAGGTCGATCAGCCCGCCCAGCGCATCCGCCGAAACCGGTGAATCGGTGATCCATTTGCCGACCTTGTTGAGCTGACCGAACAACTCGCTGGATACCCAGTTGGCAACGAGCTTGGGATCGCGGCCTTTGGCCACGGTCTCGTAATATTCGGCGATTTCCTTCTCGCCCGACAGCACGCCGGCATCGTAGTCGCTGAGGCCGTACTGGCTGATGAAGCGCGCACGCTTCTCATCCGGCAGCTCCGGCAGCGTCGCCTTGATCTCGCTGACCCAATTGGGATCAAGCACCAGGGGCAGCAGGTCGGGATCGGGGAAGTAGCGGTAATCATGCGCTTGCTCCTTGGAGCGCATGGACCGGGTCTCGCCCTTGCTCGGATCGTAGAGCCGCGTCTCCTGCCGGATGGAGCCTCCTTCTTCGAGAATCTCGATCTGCCGGCGCGCCTCGTGCTCGATCGCCTGCTGGACATACCGGATCGAGTTCACGTTCTTGATCTCGCAGCGCGTGCCGAGCGGATCACCCACCTTGCGCACGGAGACATTGACGTCGCAGCGCATAGAGCCTTCCTCCATGTTGCCGTCGCAGGTACCGAGATAGCGCAGGATGGAGCGCAGCTTCTTAAGATATGCCGCCGCTTCTTCCGAGGAGCGCAGGTCCGGCTCCGATACGATTTCCATCAGCGCGACGCCGGAGCGGTTGAGATCGATGTAGCTCTTGGTCGGATGCTGATCGTGCAGGCTCTTGCCCGCATCCTGCTCCAGGTGCAGGCGCGTGATTCCGATATGGCGCTTCACGCCGCCCGCCATGTCCAGCACGATCGTGCCCTTGCCGACGATCGGCTGGCTGTATTGCGAGATCTGATAGCCGGCGGGCAGATCGGCGTAGAAATAGTTCTTCCGGTCGAACACGGATTTCAGGTTGATCTCCGCCTTGAGGCCGAGGCCGGTCCTGACCGCCTGCTCCACGCAGTATTTGTTGATGACCGGCAGCATGCCCGGGAATGCGGCGTCGACCAGGCTGACCTGCGTGTTGGGGTCCGCGCCGAACTTGGTGGAGGCGCCGGAGAACAACTTCGCTTCGGAGATCACCTGGGCGTGCACTTCCAGCCCCAGGATCACTTCCCACATACCGGTGCGGCCTTCGATCAGGTTCTTCTCGTCGCTCATGATCAATATCCTGCCGGCTTGGCGGTGAAGTTGGCGCTGCTCTCGAGCACGCCGCCGACGCGGAACAAGGCCTCCTCGTCGAACGCGCGGCCGATCAGTTGCAGGCCGAGCGGCAGGCCCTGGCTGTCGAGGCCGCCGGGCACCGAGATGCCGGGCAGGCCGACCAGGTTTGCCGTCACGGTGAAGACGTCGTTCAGATACATCTGGATCGGATCGTCGGTGTTCTCGCCTTCGGCGAAAGCGGCCGATGGCGTCGACGGCGTCAGGATCACATCCACATCCTTGAACGCGATGTCGAAGTCGCGCGCGATCAAGCTGCGCAGGCGCTGCGCTTTCAGATAGTACGCGTCGTAATAGCCGGCCGACAGCACGTAAGTGCCGATCATGATGCGCCGACGCACTTCCTTGCCGAAGCCTTCGGCACGCGTCTTCTCGTACATGTCATCCAGGCTCTCACCCGGCACGCGCAAGCCGAAGCGCACACCGTCATATCGTGCGAGATTGGACGAGGCCTCGGCGGGCGCGATGATGTAGTAAGTCGGCAGCGCGTATTTGGTATGCGGGAGGGAGACCTCCTTGATCTCCGCGCCGGCCTTCTTCAGCCACTCGGCGCCTTCGTGCCAGAGCTTCTCGATCTCCGGCGACATGCCATCGAGGCGATATTCCTTCGGGATGCCGACGCGCAGGCCGCGCACATCGCCGGTCAGCGCCTTGGTGTAATCCGACACCGGGAGGTCGACGGAGGTGGAATCCTTGGGATCGTGGCCGGCCATTGCGCCCAGCATGATGGCGCAATCCTTGACGCTGCGCGCCATCGGCCCGGCCTGATCGAGCGACGAGGCAAACGCGACGATGCCCCAGCGCGAGCAGCGGCCATAGGTCGGTTTGATGCCGACCGTGCCGGTGAAGGCAGCCGGCTGACGGATCGAGCCGCCGGTATCGGTCGCCGTCGCACCCAGCGCCATGCGCGCGGACACCGCAGAGGCAGAGCCGCCGGAGGAGCCGCCCGGCACCAGGCGCTTGTTGTCGCCTCTCCTTCGCCAGGGATTGCCGACGCCGCCGAAATAGGAGGTGAGATTGCTGGAGCCCATGGCGAACTCGTCCATGTTCACCTTGCCCAGCATCACGGCGCCCGCCTTCCACAAATTGGCGGTCACGGTCGATTCATAAGGCGGCTTGAAACCTTCCAGGATGTGCGAGCCCGCGGTGGTCTGTACGCCGTCGGTGCAGAACAGGTCCTTGATGGCGAGCGAAATGCCATCGAGCGCGCCGAGCTTCTCGCGCTTGGCGCGGCGCTCGTCGGAGGCCTTCGCCATGCTCAGCGCCTTCTCGGGAGTCTCCACGATGTAGGCGTTGAGGTCGCGATGCTTCTCCATCGCCCTCAGGTGCGCCTGCGCGAGCTCGACTGCGCTGAAGTCCTTCTTCGCAAGACCCTCAAGGGCGCCGGCGATCGTCAGATTGTTCAGCTCGCTGCTCATTCGACCACCTTCGGCACGGTGAAGAAGCCATGTGCGGCATCGGGCGCATTCATCAGGATCTTGTCGGGATAGCCGCCGTCCGTGATCTTGTCCTCGCGCTGCGGCAGGTTGCGGTGCAGCACCCCGGTCATCGGCTCGACCCCCGTCGTGTCGACCTCGTTCAGTTGCTCGATCCAGGTCATGATCCCGGAGAGCTCCTTGGCGAGGGCGGCAAGCTCCGCCTCCGGCACCTTGATGCGTGCCAGCATGGCGATGTGAGCAACGGTTTTGCTGTCTAACGACATGGTATTCCAGCTTTTTCGGGGTTGACTTGGCCTTGGCTTGATCAGGCCCGGCGAAGCGGGCGGGACCCTATCATTGGGTCATGAGCTGTGCAACCAGCGGCTCGGCAAAAGCCCGCACCGGCCCGACCAGCATATAGAGCCCGAACGCGACAATGGCGGCACCCGACCCCCGATTGATCCAGAGCATGGTCGCGGAATCGATCTTGTGCCGGATGAGCCCGATCACGACCGCCAGCACCACCCACCAGACCATCGATCCAATGAACACGCCGATCAGAAGTGCCGGGATGACATTGAGCGCGAACCCATGCAGGCCGGAGATGCCCGCGAACAGCCCTGCGAAGGAAATGACGGTCATCGGGTTGGTGAGGGTCAGGACAAGGGTCATGGCGAAGTCGGCGTGCAGGCTCTTCGGAACTTCGCGGTTGTCCTCGGCGGCTGAGTTCGGCCGCTTACGGGCGAGATAGATGCCGAACGTGATCAGCAACAGGCCGCCTGCCAGCTTGAGCCAGGATTCGCCGGCGGCCAACACCCTGCCGACGACGCTGATGCCGTAAGCGCCGATGGCGGCAAAGACGGTGTCTGCGACCGCAACTCCCATCCCGGCGGCAATGCCGGCAAGGCGCCCGCGCTCCAGCGTCGTGCGGATGCACAGCATGGCGATCGGCCCGATCGCGGCGGCGACCAGGAAGCCGATGCCCCCGCCCTCCGCCATCACCCAGGCCTGCGACAGCAACAGATCAAGCATGCACGGCGCCGGACAACGAGGCGGACAAGATGTGGGTCTCCTTTACCGAGGAAAGCGCGATCAGCGTGTGAGTGCGGACAATCCCGGAAAGCGGCTTTAGCCGATCCATCAGGAAATGTTCAAGGTGCGCAGTGTCGCGCAGCCGCAGCTTCAGCAGATAGGAGAAATCCCCGGTCAGATGGTGACATTCCAGCACCTCCGGCGTGGCCTTCATGGCCTCTCGAAACCGGACCTCGCTCTCCGGCTCGTTGACCGCGACCAGGACAAAGGCGAGCAGGCCGAGGCCGATCGCCGCCGGGTCGATTTCGGCGGTCATACGGCGGATCACGCCTTCCGCCCGCAAGCGCTTCAGCCGGTCATTGACGGCGGAGGGTGAAAGGCCGGCGGCGGCGCCGATCTCCGCGTAGGTCAGCGCCCCGTCTTCCTGCAGCCGATCTATAATAATCCTGTCAATATCGTCCATTGCCAAAAACTATTCGGCTTATAGCTTATTTTACCGCGTTCTATTCGGGGAGCGCGTCGGTGTCAAGGACGGTTGCCGTGACGGGCGGGAGGCGACACAATCCGCCTGGGATCAGGATGTGTGGCCTCATGAAGCGAATCGGACGTGGGATTTGGCTGCTGGCGGTGCTGTTCTGCGCGACGCTGCCGGGCGTGGCGGCCGAAGCGCGCGGCGTCCGGGACCCGTGGGTGCCGCTGCCGGTCGATGCCAAACTGGTGACCGACCCGGCCGCGCTCACCGCCTTATTCGCGGACCACACCGTCCGCGGCGTCTATCTGCCGGAAGGTACGAAGTGGCGCGAATACAGCGCGGCGGACGGCCGTACAGTCTGGGAGTTCGACGGCTGCCTGCATCCCGGTACTTGGCGGGTCAGCGGCAGCGCGATCTGTTACGTCTACCCGACCTGGGACAACGGGCGGCCACAATGTTTCGTGGTGTATCAATCCGAGCAGCTGACGCATTTCGTCTGGCTGGATCCCGCGACCGGCGAGCAGTGGCTGATCAGCAACGGAGTCGAACTGGCGGAGGGCAATCCCGATCATCTGCCGCTGGACGGCGCGCCCAACTGCGGCGATCCGGCGGTGTGAACAATGGGCTTTGATCCTGACATCGCCACAATCCGCCGATAGAATTGTTCGACACGACACATATAGCTCCAGGCACTCCATGACGACCGCGCTTCATCGAAATCTCAGGTTGGCCCTTGCGCTTTGGCTGGGGACGCTCGGAATGGCGCCGGCGCTGTCGCTGGCGGACAACGCTGAAGGCCCGGAAGGTCTTGGCACTGAGGTGCCGGCCGACGTGGCGCCGGACGCTGTCGCCGTGTTCGATCCGGACGAGATCAAGAAGATCCTGGACGACCTCACCATCTATGGCCGTTATGTCGATGGCGAGAACTGGATCGAATATCACCTGCCTGACGGCAGGACGGCCTATTGGGAAAAGGGCTGCACCTATCCCGGCAAGTGGTGGATGGAGCAGGGACAAGTCTGCTACGCCTATCCCAACTATCACAACAACGCGCCGAACTGCTTCGTGCTCTATCGCCGGCCGGGCGGACAGATCCAGTTCGTGGCGATCGCCGATGCAGGCTTCTCCTATCTCGCCTCGTTCAGCCTGAAGACGGCGATGGGCAACGACGCCGCGCTGCCGATCGGCTCGCTCAGCCCGTGCGTCGGGGCCTAAGAGCGGCGATCCATTGAGCGCAACCGGCTCATCACATCGTCATGGGTGATGTAGCAGCCTTGTAGATGGCGGCCGCCAGTCGAGGGGTCGAAGCTCTCCCTGCCGTGCAGCACGCGATGATTGCTGTAGGCCAGCATCTCACCGGCCCGGAGGCGGATGGTCAGATGATAAGACGGGTCCCGCAGCCGCTCCCAGAAACGGCCCAGGGCACGATAAAGCGGCGCCACCACGTCCGCTGGCACATCCAAAGTGCTGCGAAGCCAGTTATTGAAGCGGACGCTGCGCAGCCGGCCGTCACCATCGAGGCCGATGGTCGGCGCGCTTGCGGAGATATCGCAGCTCTCGTCATGGAATCGGAACTCGACGGGATAGCGCGACAGAAGATCGAAAGACTCTGGATCGTCGCGCCGCAGATCCTCCGCGACGCGGAAGCCGTCCGCCAAGATCGAGCCACCGCCAACCGCATCGTTGCGCACACAGAACAGCAATTGGTAGTCCGGCGGCCAGCGCCAATTGGCCAGATCGGTGTGCAGCTCCAACTCCATCGCGGTGTAGGCGCTGGCGTTCGGATTGGGCATGGACACGACGTCGTAGTACTCGCCGAAATTGGTGGCGCGGATTGGCCCGACCCGCCGGCCGATCTCCAGCAGTTTGCCGGGCTCCGCCGGCGCGTTGCGCATCAGCACGATGCCCCAGCTGCATAGGGCTTCGAGCCACGCGCGCAGACCGTGGTCGGTGTTCATATAATCGGCGAAGTCGACCACCGGTAAGTCGCAGCTGGCGGCCCTGTCCCACAACCTTGGCCTTTTCACGCGTTCATAGCGCGCGGCCTCTGAATAGCAGTGTCTGTGCAGCCAGCCCGTAGAGAAACTGCTGGCGTGCCGTCCCTCCGTCGAAGCGAATTCGACCGAGAGCTCGCCGGAAGCACCAAGGCTTGCCGTAGCGATCTTTGCCGCCGGGTGGTCGATGAATTTATAGGTGCGCTCCAGCGCCTGTGGATGGCGGCAGCTCGGACAAGGGCAATTGTCGCGCAGCCAGAGGGCATGGAAGCGGCTGAACCGGCCGTCGTCCCAGGTGAGGAGCAGCTCGTCTGGAGAGTGACTGACTTGAATGATCCGCCGGTCGGTTCGGTCAGCCGCCAGATCCAGCATGTCGATCGTTCCCGACGCCTTGTTCGTCGGCGCTGCGCTCAGCATCGATTCCTCCGGGCCACCTTTACGCAGGATGGTGAGCAAAGCCGCAAGGAAGCGACAAACGACAAGTTTGTAGTCTTGCTTTAAGTTTTTCTTTAAGCTCGCTTCATGGGCGGCTCAAAGACCCCGGTCGGCTGGCTGCGCGTGTTCGAGGTGGCGGCGCGGCATCTCAGCTTCTCCGCCGCGGCGGAAGAACTGCGCGTAACGCCCTCTGCGGTCAGCCAGCAGGTCCGCTTGTTGGAGCATCGACTCGGGCGTGCCTTGTTCCAGAGGTTGCCGCGCGGGCTTCGCCTAACCGGGGCGGGCGAGGCGCTGGTGCCGGTCTGCCGAGAGTCCTTCGAGCGCTTGGATGCGGCGTTGCTTGAATTGTTCGGCGACCGCAAGGGCGGCCGCCTCGTCATACGGGTTGCGGCCGGATTCGCGCGGCATTGGCTGCTGCCGCGACTCGCGGATTTCTCAACCAGGTATCCAGAAATTCCGCTGCGCATCGCGGCATCGATCTGGGCAGGAGAGCCGCTCGATCCCAATGTCGAGATCGATATCCGCCTTGGATCGGCGCCGATTCAGGGCATGGCGTGTTTTCAGCTCACCGAAGATGAGCTGTTTCCAGTCTGCAGCCCTAGCATCCTGCGCGCCCGTAAGCCACCGGACCTCCTCACCGTTCCGTTGCTGCACACGATCGGCTTTGCTCAGGGCTGGAGCGATTGGCTCGAGATGGCCGGCATCGAGCGGCACGCGAGCGAGCGCGACATCGAATTCGATTCGGTGCTGCTGTCACTGGAAATGGCGGCTCTCGGTCACGGCGTTGCGCTCGGTCGAACGAGCTTCGCGGAAGACCTACTCCGCGAGAAGAGATTGGTGGCACCGTTCAAGCTGCGACTGAAAACGACGGACAACGTCTATCTGGTTCATCCGCCTGGACTCGCGCCGCGATCGCCGGCTGGCATTTTCAAGGACTGGCTACTGTCCATGGCGCAGAAGCGCGCGCGACGGCCTCAGGGCATGTAAGCCAGCACGGCTCCGACGATGCCGCCGATCGCGAGGGCGACGACGCAGAAGGCGAGCACCTTCATCATGTCGACGGGCGTCGCGGTGCTGTCGAACTCGTCGAGGTCCTCACGGACCGAATTGTAGGCAAAGGCGATCTTTTCGCGGATCGCCGACGGCGTGCTGCCGGCCTCGATCTTCACCGTGGTGGCGTGGAAGCCGAGTTCCTCTTTCCCGACGCCGAACCGGCCCGCAACATCGCGGAGATTGGATTCAATCTCGTGGACCGACTGCTGATGGCTATGCAGGACGCTGAACTCGCCGGCGCCGGTCTTGGATGCGGTGCCTTCCTTCGACACATCGAGGATCGCCTGCTCGAGCTCGGCTTCCAGCAGCTCGATGTTCTTGCCCTGCAGTTGGCCGCGCTTGCGACGGTCGCGCAGGGCCGCGATCGCGATGACCGTCAGATCCAGGGTGGAATCGGATTCAGACGCCGCCATTTCGATGAGCCGCAGCATGCGCGAGTCATCGGCAAAGGTCGCCGGCAACTGGGCATCCTTGATGGCGGTCGCCGACATGCCCGGCCCGGCGGCGGCGAACATCAGCCAGTAGGTCTCGAGCTGATTGCCCGGCTCCGCCTGCATGACATAGGAGCGGATGCCAAAGGCGGGCGTCTTCAGATGGACGACGCAGCGCGGCGCCGCGATGACCGGGCGCAGCTTCTTGAAGAAGCCCTGGAAGTGCTCGACGTCCGAATCATCGACGAAGTTGATGATGGACTGGCCGATCAAGCCCTTGCCGTCCTGCCCCAGATGCAGATTCGCCTGGCCCCGCACCTCGAGGATGCGCCCTACACCGTCAACCAGGACGGAAACGTCCCAAACCTGAGTCATGCAGACCCCAACTGCAATGGATCAGGAATTGTCGCGGCAGATGGTTAACCCGGCCTTAATGGCAGCGGGCTGCTGCCGGCCGTCGTGGAAGAAAATGGGCGTATTCGGCCGCTATTCGACTGTCACGCTCTTGGCGAGATTGCGCGGCTGGTCGACGTCGGTGCCCTTGGCGACCGCGGCGTGATAGGCGAGCAGCTGGACCGGGATGGCATAGAGGATGGGCGCAACGAAGGGATCGACCTTCGGCAGCTCGACCGCCGCCATCGCTTCGGCGCCGAGACGGCGGATGCCGTCCGCATCGGAGAAGAATATCACGCGCCCGCCGCGCGCCCGCACTTCCTGGAGGTTGGAGGCGGTCTTCTCGAACAGGTCGTCGCTGGGCGCAACCACGATCACCGGGACCGTCTCGTCGATCAGGGCGATGGGACCGTGCTTCATCTCGCCGGCGGCATAGCCTTCTGCATGGATGTAGGAGATCTCCTTCAGCTTGAGCGCGCCTTCCATCGCGATCGGATAGGATGCACCACGGCCGAGGAACAGCACGTCGCGGGCCTCTGCCACCTTGAGCGCGATGGCTTTCAAGGTCTCGTCGTGGTTCAGCACTTCGGCGGCGCGGGCCGGCACTTCAAGCAATGCGGCTGATAGTTCCGCTTCGCGCTTGGCATCGATTGCACCGCGAGCCCGCGCGGTCGCGATGGCAAGCGCAGCCAGCACGACCAGCTGCGTGGTGAAGGCCTTGGTCGAGGCGACGCCGATCTCCGGCCCCGCGAGCGTGTGGAGCACGAGATCGGATTCGCGGCCGATGGTGCTTTCCGGCACGTTCAGTACAGCCAGGATCTTGTGGCCCTGCGCCTTCGCATAGCGCAACGCCGCCAGCGTATCGGCGGTCTCGCCCGATTGGGAGATGACCAAAGTGGCCCCGTCGGCGTCGAGCGGCGCCGCGCGATAGCGAAACTCCGACGCCACGTCGATCTCCACCGGCAGGCGCGCGATCTTCTCCAGCCAGTATTTCGCCACATAGCCGGCGAGATAAGCCGTGCCGCAGGCGACGATGGTGAGGCGCGACAGCCTGGCGAGATCGACCGGCAGCTTCGGCAGCTCGATGCGCCGCGCCAGCGGATTGACGAAGGCCTGCAACGTGTCGCCGATCACCGTCGGCTGCTCGGCAATCTCCTTCATCATGAAATGGCGGTAGTTGCCCTTGCCAATCAGCGCGCCGGACAACGCGGTCTGCCGCACCTCGCGGTTCACGCGCTTGTCGCCGTTGTAGATGGTGGCGCCGTCGCGCGTCAGCAGCGCCCAATCGTCTTCCTCGAGATAGCAGATGCGGTTGGTATAGGGCGCCAAAGCCATGGCATCGGAGCCCAAGAACATCTCGCCATCGCCGTAACCCACCGCGAGCGGCGAGCCGCGGCGCGCGCCGGCCATCAGGTCGGATCGGTCGGCGAACATGATGGCGAGGGAGAACGCGCCCTGCAGCCTGGACATGGTAATCGCCATCGCCTGTTCCGGCGTCTTGCCCTGGGCCAGCAGGTGCGTCAGTAGATGGGCAACCGTCTCGGTATCGGTCTCGGTCGTGAAGACGTGCCCTTGCTTGCTGAGCTCGTCGCGCAGCTCCTGGAAGTTCTCGATGATGCCGTTGTGGACCACCGCGACCTTGTCGGTCGCATGCGGATGGGCGTTGTTCTCGCTCGGCCGTCCGTGGGTCGCCCAGCGTGTGTGGCCGATGCCGGTCGATCCGGACAAAGGCTCCTTCTGCAGCAACACTTCGAGGTTGGAGATCTTGCCTTTGGCGCGGCGGCGTTCGATCCGGCTATTCACCAGAGTGGCGATGCCGGTCGAATCATAGCCGCGATACTCCAGCCGCCTCAGCCCGTCGAGCAGGGCGTTGGAAACATCCCCTTTGCCGAGAATGCCGATGATGCCGCACATGGATTTCAGTCTTTCTTCTTTGACTTCATAGCGCGGAACTTGGTTGCCCAGCCCGGCTTGTCGGTCTGCTGCGAACGCGCAATGGCCAAGGCATCCGGCGGGACATCGTGGGTGATGACCGAGCCGGCAGCCACGTACGCGCCCTCTCCCACCGTGACCGGCGACACCAGCACGGAGTCGGAGCCGACGAAGGCGCCGGCGCCGATCGTGCTGCGCGACTTGGTGACGCCATCGTAGTTGCACACGATCGTGCCGGCACCGATGTTCGCCTTCGCCCCGATGGTGCTGTCGCCGAGATAGCTCACGTGATTGGCCTTCGCGCCGGCGCCGAACTCGGTGGCCTTGAGCTCGATGAAGTTGCCGACATGCGCGCCCGCGCCGATGGTGGTGCGCGGCCGGATGCGCGCGAATGGGCCGATGATGGCGCCGCTTTCGATTTTTGCGCCTTCGATATGACAGAAGGCGCGGATCTCCGCATCGTCGGCGATCTCGACGCCCAGGCCGAACTGCACGTTGGGCCCGATCACCACATCCCGGCCGACCTTTGTGTCCGCGGCGAAGAACACGCTGGCGGGATCTGTCAGTGTTGCGCCGTTCTCCATGGCGGCGATGCGGGCCCGCGTCTGGAACAGGGCCTCCGCCGCTGCCAGCTCCGACCGGCTGTTGACGCCGAGCAGTTCCTCCGCTGGCGCTTCGACCACGGCGCAGCGACGGCCATCCTTCCGCGCAAAGGCGACGATGTCGGTCAGGTAGAACTCGCCCTTAGCATTCTTGTTGTCGAGGCGATCGATCAGGCTCCAGACGACCGAGCCATCGATCGCCATCACGCCGGAATTGGCGAGGCCGATCGCGCGCTCGGCTTCCGTGGCGTCCTTGTGCTCGACGATGCGGTCGAGCGTGCCGTCGCTACCCAGCACCAGCCGCCCGTAGCCGGTCGGATCGACCGGGCGCATGCCGAGCACCACGATCGCAGGATTGTCCGGCTCGCGGCGGCGCTTGAACATGCGCTGCAGAGTTACGGTCGCGACGAACGGCGTGTCGCCATAGACCACCAGGATGTCGCCGGAGAAATCTTTGAACGCCTCGCGCGCGCTGCCGACCGCGTGACCGGTGCCGAGCTGCTTCGCCTGGAAAACGATACCGTGCGGCGCGACTTCCTTCGTCACATCGTCCATTCCGGGTGCGATGACGGCGATCACGCGCGCCAGCTTGAGCGGCGCCAGATGATCCAGCACATGGCCGATGAGCGTGCGGCCGGCGATGCGGTGCATCACCTTGGGGAGCTTCGACTTCATGCGCGTGCCCTTGCCGGCGGCAAGGACGATGGCAGCGGCTTTGGTGTCTGGCATGGTGGCTCAAGGGCTTCTTGGACTGGAGGGCGGATCAGCCGGCCGCCGCGGCGTTATGCTCGTTGCACGGTCGATGCGGAAAATGCCATATCCGGTGGTGAACTCCAAGCGATCGTGGCACCGCGAAAGCCGAGTGAAATCAATATCTTGAAAACGGCAAAATTATGACGCAAGCCCTGCGCCGCAATACGCTGGTGTTCGATCTGGACGGTACGCTGGTGGACAGCGCGCCCGATATCGCCGCCGCTGTCAATGCGCTGTTCGCCGAGCTCGACCTGCCGGAGGTCGAGGTCCCGTCGATCCAGCGCATGATCGGCGACGGTGCGCCGATGCTGCTCGAGCGCGCACTGCTCCATGTCGGCGCCGCCCACAAGGCGGCCGACCTGATGGCGCGCTTCAGCGTTCATTACGACGACAACGCGGTCAAGCTGACTAAGGTCTATCCGGAGGTGATCGAGACACTGACGGCGCTGCGCAAGGTCGGATGCCGCCTCGGCGTCTGTACCAACAAGCCGATCGGACCGACGCGCGCGCTGCTGGCGGCGTTCGGCCTTGACTCCCTGATCGAGGCGGTGGTCGGCGGCGATTCCCTGCCCCAACGCAAGCCACAGCCCGAGCCTTTGCTGACAGTCATCCAGGCGCTGGGCGGCACGCCGGACCGAGCCGTCCTGATCGGCGACAGC
The DNA here is from genome assembly GCF_003574735.1 of Dongia deserti. Taxonomy (GTDB): domain Bacteria; phylum Pseudomonadota; class Alphaproteobacteria; order Dongiales; family Dongiaceae; genus Dongia_A; species Dongia_A deserti. The sequence continues at coordinate 31,899 of NZ_QORW01000018.1, read as the reverse complement.
GCGGTCGACCTGGCCTGCGCCGCGGCGGCGGGCGTGCCGGCGATCATCATTCCGTCGGGCTACGGCATGATGCAGCCAGAGGCGACCGTCACCGCTGCCAGTTTCGCCGATTTGCCGCGGGTGTTGGCGCGGCTTTAATTCCAGCTATTTGGTGACTTGGACAAGTTCCAGCGTCACTTCGCCGAACGCGCTTTGCGCCTTGATGCGCACCGGCACGGTCGGGAAGCCGGCGATCGCGGGGGCCATCCAGAGCCGGGCCGATTGAGGATAGAGGCTGGCGTTGAGCGCGCTCTGCTGGAAGCCGGCGACCAGCTGCGGCGTCGCTATGCATTCCGTCGCCGACCCGTCATAGTAAGAGTTGGGCATGGCGACGAGGTCAGCGTAACCGCCCTGTGCCAGGCTCAGGTCGTAGCGGCGCACGCCGTCGAACAATTGATACGTGCCCTCGCAACTGCCGGCTTTGGCGAACAGGGATGCGACGGCAACCACCAGGCTGGCCGGGTCCATGGTTCCATGGGCGTAGCCCTGCTCCTTCGCCATCTGCGCCTGGCGCGTCAGCGGGACGGCCTCGATGCCGACCGCGCCGTTCGGCGCGTAGGTCAGGGTGACGGTCTCCTGTCTCTGCCAGATCCGGATCGTGGAATTGTATTTTGCCGGCCGCGCCTTGCCGGCTTTGAGCGCGCCGGTCGCCTGCAGCGATTGGGTATAGGGATAAAGCACGGCAAGGTTGCCCATGGTCGCGATATCCGCCGCGATCCGATAAGCGCCATCGCCCGGCTTGGTGCCCTCCGGCACGGTGATGTCAGCGCTGAGGTTCAGGACCGGCGCGCCGGCGATGTAGCCGACATAGCTGAGCTGCGCCTGGTTGGCAGACGCGGCGGGCACGAAGGCGGCCGCACCCAATGCCGCCAGCACGCCCAGACGTGGCAAGAGGCTCGTTTTCATCGCCTAAGCTCCTGATTTATGACGCTTCTCCGCACGCGCCCTGCGGTCTTGGCAGATGGCGATTTAGCCTCGGCTCTGTCAAGCGGCCGCACTTCACGATGCGATGAGGGCAACAATATGGCAGGGGTCGGCGGTGTTGTTGACAGGCCAGCGGCCGGCCATTAAACAACCGGCCTGTCTTGACCGGACCGCAAAGCCGTTGTTCGCGGCTTTCTTCTTGGCCGGGTGCGTAGCTCAGCGGGAGAGCACTACCTTCACACGGTAGGGGTCACAGGTTCAATCCCTGTCGCACCCACCATCCGAATCGTCGAGTCCTTTCTTTGATGCGGAGCGAGCTGGCTTCGCGAGACTTGTCAGTTTTGTGCCAATCCGCCCCGGATTCAGTCCTCTCTCGCGCAACAACTTCGGATGACAATCTGAAGCTGAAGGACCCTCTGCACCGCTCTGTCTTGTGACATAGTCGGCGGGCACCAGTCTGCAGATACCACAAACCGGACATGCGCTCGCAAGCTACTCCGGGTCGCCAAGATCGAAATCTGTTAGCGTTAGGCCTGCAACATCGCGGTCAGGGTATTGGGCATAGGCCGTCAACGACCGGGCGCGCGCAGCATACCGACGTGCCACGCAGCTTTCAAACAGCCACATTGCTGCGCTGCCTCCTTTGAACCGTGCTGCGTCGAACTGACAGGAAGCTTTGACGAAGGCAACGAAGGCGGTTTGCGCGTCGTCGAATGCGGGTCGCATCTGTGGATCGAGTGCCGCGCGAACTCCGCCAGACACAGCCTGGAACTCGGAGGCGGCGGCGAGCGCATGTTCCTGGGCGCACAAGTTCTGCGCGACCTGTGGTATTCCGGGACATTGCCGCAGTGACTTAGCAATATCGGAAAGGTCCACATTGTGGATGCCTTCATTGACTTCCTGGCCATCAGCGAGAAGCGGAGTGGTCGTCGCGACGACTAGCGCTAGTGCCATCATCAATCTCATCGTAATCCTCAGTCCAAAAATCTGGGTAACGGGACGGGGCAGGGGTGGGTTAGCCGGCCCACAGCAACTGTGGTCACGTTTATACTCCGCCAGTATTACACGTCGCTCGGACAGGAACAGATTACGGTTTGCTTCCCTCGTTGCGCAACTCTAGGCGCCGAAGAGATTCCATAGTTTTGCAACGTGAGTTGCCAAAATTCGGCTTGCCGTGTGTCAATTTCCTGCCACTTCTGAAAAGGTTGCCCTTTATAGTTGCACTTTAAGAAGTAAGAATTGTGATGGCAACACCTTCACACGGTAGGGGTCACAGGTTCAATCCCTGTCGCACCCACCATCGAACTGTGCGCGGCAGCCGCAACAATCCGGACATCACGTCGACCACAGCCGCAGTGATGCCGCAGGGTACCAGTCAAGGCGTCGCATGAGACAGAAGGCTGCGTGACGTAGCGAATAGCCGCTAGAGCGCGAGCAAACTTGACGGCGTATGAGGGCACGTTGTTCGGCCGGTGTCGGATTTGAAAGTCCTGGCGAAGAGAGTCAGCCCGGCCAGAGCTAGTGATCTTGCTGCGCCCCGCCCTCCTGTACCGCACCCGGCGAGACGGCCGGCGCGATTTCCGTCTGTGATGGCTCCGGCGGAGTCTCGCCTCGAGACGGGGATGCTGACGAGTTCTGTCCCGCGGATCCTTGGCCGCCGACGGCGTCCGACGGCATCCCGCCGCCTGCGGCTTCTCCGACCGGCGCTGGGCCCGCTGCGACCCGATCTGTGCCGATCGGTTCCCGGGTGACTGAGCCGTCTGGCGCCGCGACACGCCAGACGGTGTTGCCGGCGTCGTCCGCAATCAAGAGCGCGCCGGTGCCGTCAATGGCGATACCGACCGGCCGGCCATGCGCCTGGTCGCCATCGATGAAGCCGGTCACGACGTCCTGCGCCTTGCCGGCAGGCCTGCCGTCCTCGAACGGCACGTAGACCACCTTGCAGCCGTCGAAGAAGTTGCGGTTCCAGCTGCCATGCTCTCCGATGAAGGCGCCGTTCTGGTAAGCATTCGGCAAGGCCGGGCCGTGGGAGAAAATCAGACCGAGCGCCGCTACGTGGCTGGAGAGTGCATAGTCGGGCGCGATCGCCTGCTCCACCATATCAGGCCGCGGCGGGTGGACCCGCTTGTCCTCATGATTGCCGTAGTAGCTCCACGGCCAGACGTAGAAGGCCCCCTCCTGCACAGATGTCATGTAATCCGGCACGAGGTTGGGCCCGAGTTCGTCGCGCTCGTTGACGACCGTCCACAGCCTCATCGGGCTGTCGGGCATCCTAATGCGCAACACGCTCATCCTGATCGGGCAGATCCAGACCAATCGCGAGGAAGGGCTTGATCCCTATCGCGCCGTCATAGAGGCCACCGTCCAACGTGCGCGGCCCCGTCATTTTGACGGCACTCGCCGCAATCCTGGCTTTCGTGCCGCTGACGCAGTCCGTGTTCTGGGGCTCCATGGCCTACACACTGATCGGCGGAACTGCGGTTGGCACGGCACTGATCTTGCTTTTCTTGCCGGCGCTCTACGCAATTTGGTTCCGTGTTCGCCCGGTGGCCCCAGTGGAGAGCGTCCACATCGAGGATGAAATTCGAGCAGCTGCCCAGTAGTAAGACTCAGCCCTGGGGATGAGGGCCGAAAGACACTACGGGTCTTGGACCCCTTCCAAGGTCCCGCAGTTTCAGGTCTCAGGTTTCCTTGTTCGACCACGCGCCCATCAGCTTCGGCAGATCCCCGAACCGGGCGATCAGGCCGAAGACGAGGATGGCAACGAGCACAAATACGACGGCGACCGAAGCCATGACTGGCGTGTAGCCATAGCGCAGACTGTTGAAGATCTTGATTGGCAGAGTCTCAACCGTGAATCCGGCTACCATGTAAGCCACGATGTACTCGTTGAGGCTCAGCACGAAAGCGAAGGCGTAGCCGGAGATGAGATAGGGCCGAACCAGCGGCAGGACCACGGTGCGGAAGATGGTCCGGTCGTCCCCGCCCATGGTCGAGGCCGCTTCGATCACCTGCGCCTCGATCGATTCGAGGCCGAGCGAGATGGTGACCAGCGGCAAGGTCACGAAGAAGATCGCATGGGATACGATGGTGGCGATGATCGAGCCGTAGAGCTGCAGGTTCAGCAGCTGCCCGACATCGACCCAGAAGATGAGGAATCCGAGCGCGGTGATGACCGGCGGCAGCATGAAGGGCGCCAGGCCCAGTCCGAACAGGATCCGTGCGTAGAAGACACGATAGCGCCACAGGAAGTAAGCCAGGGGGAAGGCGATCGAGACACTCAGGAACGCCGACGTAATCGCGATGATGAGGCTGTTCTTCACCGCATTCAGCCAGTCGGGCAGCGTAATCAGCTCGACGTACCATTTCAGCGAGAAGCCCTCAGGCGGGAACAGCAGCTGCTTGGGCTCGTTGAGCGACACGCCCCCCAGGACCACCAGCGGCGCCAGCAGCACGGCCAGGACGGCGCCCATGAAGATGTTGCGGCCGATATTGTTCATTACGGGGTCCTCCGCTGCTGACCCAGCAGCATGGTAAGGCTGACCAGTGCCAGGCTGACCAGCATCAGGAAAATGGCGAGCGCAGCCGCAAACGGGATATTGGATTGGAACACCGCCTGGTCCGTGATGTGCACGGACAGCGTCCAGTGCTCCGGCTTGCCCAGGACCTGAGGCAGGATGTAGGCCCCGAGATCGAACACGAACACCATGATGAACGCGCTCATGATCGCATTGCGCAGGACGGGCACGATCACCAGGAAGAAGGTCTTGAATGGCGAGGCGCCGAGCATGCGGGAGGCCTGCGCCAGTTCCGGATCCAGGCGCGAGAGTGCCGGATAGAGCACCAGAACGGTATAGGGAAAGCCCAGGTAGACGAGCCCGATCAGCAGCGCCGAGAAAGCCGGCGTCCACGCCTCCGGCTGCGCCATGAGTCCCAGCCAGACCAGGATGTTGGAGACGCCTGCGGTGCGCGACAGCAGCGACGACCAAGCGAATCCGATGATGACTTCGGACAGCGACAGCACCGCGAGGATGAGCACCAGCCAGCGCACCTGGGCCGGCCGGCCGAGCCGCGTCATGAAATAGGTGAACGGGAAGGCCACCGCCACCGAAATGGCGCTGGCGAGCGCCGCGATCCAGATCGAGAAGCCCAGCGCCTTGCCGAAGAACGCTGTCAGGAAGCGCGCGTAGTTGGCGAGCTCGAAGGCCGGCTCGTAGAACGCCGATTCGACGCGATGATAGAAGCTCACCGCCAGCATGATGCCGAACGGCGCCACGAAGAAGATGAGCAGCATCACCGCCGGATAGATGACGGCGCTGTGCTGCTGCAGCCCTTTGGGAGGCGCGCCGTTCATTGCTTCAGCACCACGCAGGCCGGGGCCGGCAGCTCGACCATCACCGGATCGCCGATCCGGGCGCTCGGCCGCTCGCGCGGCGTCATGACGGCCAGGATCTCGGCATCGGCACAACGTGCGGTAACTTCGATGCTCGCGCCGAGATCGCGGATGAAGGTGATCTCGCCGGAAATCCGGTTCTCGCCTGCTTCACCGGCGGGCCGGATGTGGACCTCCTCCGGCCGCACCGACAGCGTGACCTGCGCACCCGTGCTGACACCTTGGGGCAGGCGCTCGATGCGGATGGCACGGCCTTGCACACTGGCGCTGGTCGGGCTCTGCAGGATAGCAGCGATGAGATTGCTGGTGCCGATGAAATCGGCAACGAAGGCATTGGCCGGACTGCGATAAGTATCGAGCGGCGAAGCGACCTGCTGCACCCGACCGTGATCCATGATGACCACGATATCGGCCATGGTCATCGCCTCGCGCTGATCATGGGTAACGACAATGGTGGATATCCCGAGGCGCTGCTGGAGCAGCCGGAGTTCGACCTGCATCGCCTCGCGCAGCTTTGCATCCAGGGCCGAGAGCGGCTCGTCCAAGAGGAAGAGCTTCGGATTGAGGGCAAGGGCACGGGCGATCGCCACGCGCTGGCGCTGGCCGCCCGAGAGCTGCGAGATATGGCGGTCGATCACGCCCGGCAACCGCACCAGTTCCAGGAGTTCTTGAGCGCGCTTGCGCTGGGTCGGCCTGTCGGCGCCGCGGATGCGCAGCGCGTAGGCGACATTTTCGCCAACCGTCAGATGCGGGAACAGGGCCAGAGACTGGAACACCATGCCGAATTCGCGCTTATGCGCGGGCCATTCGGTCAGGTCTTTGCCATCCAGCAGAACGCGGCCGGTCGTCGGCGTCTCGAGGCCAGCGATTAGCCGCAGCAGCGTGGTCTTGCCGCAACCCGACGGGCCGAGCAGGCAGACGAACTTGCCTTGCGGGAAGTCGAGCGTGACGTCCTGCACCGCTGCCAAGCTGCCATAGATCTTGCCGATCTCTTCCAGGCGCAATCCGGCCATGGGCCCTCCTCCACTGGTCCGGCGAGACCGCCGCTCTCATTGCCTCACTTTACCCAAACAGCAATGTACGCTGCGACCGCGCCGGTCCACGCCTGCGGTGGACCAGCCCGGTCGCGTTGTTCCGTGCCGACGAATCCGGCCTTAGCCGGCGATCATCTCGGTCCATTTCTGGTTCAGCCAGTCGGACCGCTCCGCATAGATGTCGTAACGCGGAATGATCGGGGGAATGTCGCTGGCGACGGCAGCGAATTCCTCATCCGTCAGATCGAGCAGGCTGCGCTTCACGGTCGGCGCCGTCCCAACCTTGCGCGAGAGCGTGGCCTGGATCTCTGGCCGGCACATATAATCGATGAAGGCATGCGCTTCCTCGATGGCCTTCGAGGCTTTCGACACGCACCAGGAGCCGGAATCGAGTACACCGCCTTCCTTCGGGAAGACCGAGCGTACCGGCTTGCCCTCCGCGGCGGCCAGCCCGGTTACATCGTGATAGTACTGGCCCATCGGCACCTCGCCTGTTTCCAGTGCCTGCTGGAACTGGCCCTCGTCGCGGTACCAGAGCGCGACATTGGGTTTGACTTCCGCGAGCTTCTCCAGCGCCTTCAGTTGGCCGTCCTCGGTATCCAGCATCTCCGTGCCGCCAAACCAGGCCTTGGCCGTGATCTCCAGGAGGAAGGAGTTGGTGGCGAGCGCCAGCAGGCCGATCTTGCCCTTGTTGGCCGGATCCCACAGCGCCTTCCAGCTGTCGGGCGAGGTCGGATAGACGTCGGTGTTGGTGACGAGGGTGATGTACCACGAGACGGCGCCGATCGCGGCGATGCCGCCATCGTCATAGCGCTGCACGAAATGCGGCTCGAGATTCTTGGTATTACCGAGCTTCGCCTCGTCCAGTGGCGCCCAGAGCTTGGCGCTCTGTCCCTTCAGCCGCGTGACTTGCGCCATCATCGACACATCGGCCGGGGCCTGGCCGGCTTTTGCCGCCTGCTCCAGCTGGATGAGCCAGGCTTCCCCCGTAGGTTCGGCGACCGATTGAATTTCGATCCCTGTTTCCTTGGTGAAGTCGGGATAGATGTGTTCGTCGAAGGAGTCTTTGAAATAGCCGCCATAGGTGCCGACCTTAAGGGTCTGGGCGGCGCGGGTCTTGATGGAAGGGAAGCCGATCGCGGTGGCACCCGCCAAGCCGGCAGCGCCGGCCAGCAGGGAGCGTCGTGTCAGGCTCCCTTTATGAATCGTGTTCGTCGGACGATGGGTCACGTTCGGATCCTCCCGTGGCTAGGCGGCCCACCCTCTTTGGGGCCGGTACGCTAAGGGCCAGCATTGCATGTTTGTTTCCCCAACTCTCTAGACCGTCTTTACTTCGGGGAGGATAAGGGTTAGTCAAATATTACTTTTGTGATCTCAAAAGTAATAGGCGGGTCCCATGAGACGCGTCTCCGATGCCGACCTCCGGCTCCTCAAGATCTTTGCGACCGTTGCCGAATGCAACGGCTTCGCCGCCGCCCAGGCAGAGCTCAATCTCAGCGCGCCATCGATCAGCAACTATATGACGGCTTTGGAACAACGCCTCGGCGTGCGGCTCTGCACCCGCGGTCGCGCCGGCTTCGCTCTGACCGACAAAGGCGCCATCATCTATCGTGAGGCGCAGAAGCTGTTCGCCGCCGCCGACGAATTCGCCGCCAACGCCGGCGCGGTCAAGGGACGCTTGACCGGCACCCTCCGCATCGGCCTGGTCGATTGCATGGTGACCGATCCACGCTCGCCGGTCATCGAGGCGGTCCAGCGCTTCAGCGCGCGCGATCATGACGTGCGGCTCGAGGTCTCCATCGCAGCGCCCGTCAGCCTGCAGCGCTGCGTTCTGGAGAAGCGGCTGCATCTTGCCATTGCCTGCTTCCCCTCAGATATCTCGGCGCTGCCCGCCGAGCCGCTCTATGACGAGATCAATAGCTTCTACTGCGGCCTAGGCCATCCCTTCTTTCACAAGGCTGACGTCTCGCTTTCCGATATCCGCGCGAGCCGCGTCATCGCGCGCAGCTATTGGCGCCACGCCGATCTCTCCCGCCTCGGCATCGAGCGTGAGGCCGCCTCGGTTGATTTCATGGAGGCGCAGGCGACACTCATCCTCTCCGGCGCCTACGTCGGCTATCTGCCGGAGCACTACGCCGCTGCTTGGGTCGCCGAGGGCAAGATGCGTCGTTTGCTGCCGGAGCGCCTCACCTACGTTTCGCCCTTCTCGCTCATCCAGCGCCGCGGCAGCGGCGACGTACAGGTCGTGCGCCAGTTCATACGCGATCTGCGCAAATGCCTGCCGACGCCCCGCGGGCCGCGCCTTGAGGTGTCCTTCGCGCGGTCGCGGCGCGCCGCAGCGGGCGGGATCAGATAGTTCAGCGCGGGTCGGCGCCGCGTATCACGCGAGTGCGATGGCGCGCGAAGGCTTCCGGCGGCGCATCGTTGGCGCGCATCAGATCGTGCATAAGCGAGGCCATCGTCTTTCGATGTCCAGCACCACGAGCAGTGACGCCTGGCCCGGATCGGCTGCCAAATCGTAGCGGCGCGCCTCGCTTTCGAGCAGCGACGCTCCAGCCACGACGGCGGCGGATTTGATCTGGAGCTGAGGCAGCTCCTCATGCTGTCGTCCTCACCGATCTTGCGCGGCACGGTTATGCGAAACCCCAGCCGGCTCTTGCGTGACGCGCGGGGCGGGCGGCCGGTCCGAAACGGCTAGGGTGCGCACGGGCGGGCGGACGCCGTACAATTCCACGTCCCGGCGAACTTGCAGCTCGTATTGCGGTCCTTGGCGTTGTTCCAGTTGCCCCAGTTGTCCGGGTAGTGCTTTTTCACTTCCTGCGCCCATCCAGCCTCGGCCGTCGCCTTGCCGCCGATCCTGGTCACGGCCGCGAGCCGCGTCACCGAGATCGCGTCGCCGCATTGCTCGACCGGTTTGCCGGGACCGGCCGTCGGCTTCCCGGCCCCGGTAGGCTTGCCGCTGCTGGCCGGCTTGCCAGTCGAGGTTTGCTGGGCGGGCGGCTCGGCGTCTGGTCCCTTGGTAGTCGGTTCATCCTTGTTGACGTCGGACGTCTTCTTCGCCGGCGTCTTTTTTGCCGGCGGCTCCGCACTTGACTTCTTGGTGCGCACTTGCGGGCCGCAGGTTGCCTTGAACGACACCCAGTCCGAGAGCTTCCCTTGGCCGACCGCTTCCGCCATGTAATTGATGTCGACGTCTGCGGTGATCTTGAAAGTCTGCGTGTATGTCGCGAGGTAGTTGCCGGCAGGCCCCTTGACGGCGGCGGCCGACAACTCGCCGGTCTTGCCGCCGCTATCGTTGCGGATGACGAACTTCACAGTGCCAGGCTCGTTGGTGTGCGCCCAGGCCGTGACGGTGGCGTCGCGTGGGCAACTGACGCCGCCGTTGTCGATGACGGCGAGCTCCACCTTGCTGACGTCGAGCGCCCGGACGCTCGTGGCCCACGCGGCGACAAAGACCGCCGCCCCCGCGATTATCGCTGCATGAAAAACCGTGCTCATGGCTGCATCTCCCTGTTGAGCCTTCATCGCGCGATGCGAAAGCCGGGGTGGGCCGCTTGAATCAGTTCTGGCGCCGCATTCAGGTTGGGGCTGATCTTCGTGCACCTGTCGCTCGTGCTCTTGCCTATTGCACGCGCACGGGCGTGCCGCTGCGCTGCGGTGCGTTGGTCGCCGTGCACGCGCCGTTCTTCAGCGATTGACCGCTCGGGCACTGGCATTTGTTCGCGCGCACAACGCCGCCGGCACACGCACTCTTCGGCGCTGCCGGCGACACCGGCAGCGTCACGCTGCGGATGCAGCGATATGCATTGGCGCCGGTCGCCACCGCGTTGAAACCACTTGCACAGATGCAACTGCTGCCGCTGACCTTGCCGCCACTGCACGTAAGCTTTGCCTGTGGGAGTTGCAGCTGCAGTGGCACTGGCAGTACCGCGGCCGGAATGCACTGAAACGTGTTTCGATATTTGCCGACCGCTTTCGCAATTTGCCCGGCGGGGCACTGGCACGAGTATTGAGTCGCCTTGCCTTGGATGCTGGCCGACGCGACCGCTTTGCCGCCGTTGCAGACGAGACGCGGCAGCGCCGGTGCCTCAGGTACAGCCAGCTTGCCCGCTGGCGGCGGTGGCAGCGGGGCAACAGTGTATCCAGGCTGCTTTGCGCACCGATAGAGCGGATCGAACAAATCGTAACCTTGCGGAATGTTTGCCTTGCCGGCCGCGCGTGCGATGTCGCGGATCAGTGTGGTCGGATTATCCGCATCGATGTTGAAGCCGATTGCGACATTGATATCGGAGAGGTCGATATGGTCGCCCGAAGAGATGAACCCGGGCACATATTTATGGATGAGGGCACTCCCGCCGTCGAGCGCGCCGTCCTTGACGAGTTCGCCGGCGCCGGCGCGCTTGTCCCAGCCGAGCGGCTGATCTGAATCGATCGCGGGATAGGCAACTGTTTCCATGAGGTCGATCGACGCGGCGCTAAGGATCGGAATAGCCGTCTGCTTGTCGGTCGCGCACATCAGGCGGACGAAATCCTGTGCGGTGCCGACCCACCCCCCAGCCGCGACGCCCAGATTTGGCGCGTTGAGGATTTTGTGTGCGATGGGTTGCGGATTACCGTTCTTGTCGCGCGTGTGCCGGAATGCATCGAGTGGGCCGACCGACGTGTAGGCCGGGACCATTTGACTAAGTCCGAGCGGCTGCAGAATCCGCTGCTGAATGAACTGGACGTAGGACATTCCGCTGCGCTCGGCGACGATATGCCCGACCAGCCCGAACCCGTGGTTGGAATATCTCTGCTTCGTTTCCGGCTCGAACAGGAACGGCGGGCCTGCCTCCCCCAGCAGCATGGCGAGGTGCAGCTCCTTATAGGTGAGGTCCGCCTCGCTCTTGCCGAAATACGCCGTAGCGGCGTCGACGTCGCCGTTGCGCAGGAGCCCGGACGTGTGGCTCAGGAGATGCTTGACCCGCACCTTGCTCGCCCAGGCAAGAACCGTTTCGACGTTGGGCGTAGGCGTCGGGACCGCTCCCGCAGCAAGTGACGGGCTTGTCGTCTTCAGATTCGCGACACCTTGTATCATCGCATTGAAATACGCACCCGGATCGGGGAGCGCGCCGGGCGTGAAAATCACGCCGGGTGTATCGTTGGCGTTGCCTCCGGGCAACGCCGTCGCCTTGCCGTAGACGAGGTCCTCCACCTTCAGCTTGCCGTCATCGACGAGTTTCATCGCCCCGAGCGCTGTGACGAATTTCGCGACGCTGCCGAAGAAGGTGCGATGCCAGGGCTGCATTGGGATCTTGGTGGCGAAGTTGGCATAGCCGTAACCCTTCGACCACACCAGACGCCGTCCCTTGGACACCGCGACCGTGGCGCCCGGAATCTTGTTGGCCATGAGATAGTCGTGCACGAGCTTATCGACAGGCGCCATTTGCGGGGCACCCTCGCCCGAGAAGGGAAGCGAAAACACGCTCTTCAGTCCGGTGCCGGGCGCGGGTCCGACCGGTCCGGGTGGATTGTACGGCGGCACCTTCAGCTGATCGACTTCCGCCACATCGATCGGTGCATTGTGCAACGTACGGAGCAGCGCGCTGGCGGCGGACTCACCACCGGCTTCGTTTCCGCTGGCTGGCGGCACGCCAGTGATCACCGCGCCGACAAGGAAGAGACGCAGTACCCTTGACATCCTCAACCTCCCGGTAACGTCCCCACTTGATGAATCTGTTCAGCGGGATGGCGGACGCGATCCTTTGGTAGTCCGAGCGCCAGGCAATCGTTTCGCTTGTTCCGGAGTGATCTGGAAAGCGTCGGCCGCAGGAGCCTGCGCCGCCCACCAGACTGTACATTCGCTCGGGCTGCAGATGCCCTTTGCTTTGCAGGTCTGTTCCGGAGTGGCTGGGACCCAATGGCAAAGCGGGTCGCCATTGCGCTCCTCGCCGACGCATGTGTTGCCGCAGATGGCGACAACTCCGCCGTCAGCGGAGACAGGCGTTGCAAAGAATGTGGCCAGAACGGCAGCGCCGAAGATGAGCGCAAAGGCAAGGCCAGGCACGTGTCGGAGCAAATGATGTGGTATTGTCGGGTCGGGCATCTGATGTCCTCCGCGGGAGAAGGTTGAATCGCGCAAAGAGTGGACCGGATCGCCATCATTCGAACGGGTTGATCGTCTTGGTGTCCTTCTCCGGAAACGGGTTGATCAATTTGGGCTTCCAGCTGTCGAGGCACTCCTGCGTCGGCGCTGGTGGACAATCGGTGGGAGGAACGTCGCTGCCGGCCGCAGCCTGGGTTCCGCCCGACGCTAGGGACTGATACTTCTCCCAGGAGTTCTTCTTATAGCCGGACATGATCCGGCTATTCACGCGCATCTGGGCATTTCCCTGAGTTTGCGGAGTGACGATGATCTGCTGGGAAGCCGAGGTTGAATCGTCGGCGGATACCACTCCGGAAGCAACGACGGATCCCGCAATCACCAATGCCGCCGACGCTGCGAACGACCTGAACGAAATCATCTTCAAGCTCCTTCGAATTTGGATGGGCAGCTGCTCCGCTGCCGCAATCACGGTCTGAGAATCCAGTGCGCGGCCAGGCAGGAGCTTGTCCATCCGCAACCGGCGGTATGACGATTTATGCCGTCGCGGACGTCAGATAGGACGCGCAGCTTGCTATCATGGGCAAGAGTCCTGCTGTCATGAATTGGTGATCGAAGTGGCCGGCCCCGTCTTGGACAATGGCGACAAAGCCTTGGACTCTGGCGAACGGAACGCGCTCGATTTGGCGTCCGGAAGACGGTATCTTTCAATTCTGGACATCGGCGGGGATGCATCGTGAAAAAGCAGGATGCCAGCTTCACGCCTATCCGCTTCTCGAGCAGCGATCTGCCCGAGCGGGAGCGTGTTCCCGTGTGGCGGGAATTCTGGGGGCGGTCGTTCTTCGGTGCGGATATCGAGCCCATTCGTGACACTCCGTTCCATGTCGAAGTGACAGCCCGACTCCTGCCCGAAGTCGGGCTAGTCTCGGCGACATGTTCGCCAAGCCGGTTTTCCTGCGTTCCAGCGATGGTGACCGATGACACTGACACTATCGGTCTTATCATGGGGTCTGAGGATGTCGTCGTGAGGTTGGGTGGGCGCGAGGTTGACGTAGAAGCCGGCTACGCCGTCGCAATGGCCACCACCACGGCAGCAACGATGCTGTGGCATTCCTCGCCGCGCTTCCGCTCCGTTTTGGTGAGCCGCGCCGCGCTTGCGCCGCTCGTTCCCGACCTCGATGAAGCGGTCACGCAGCCCCTTCCGCAACGATCGGAGGCGCTGCGATACCTGCTGGGCTACATGCGGTTCCTCGAGGAAGATGGGGTAGCCCTGAGTCCGCAGGTCGCGCAATCGGCGTCGCTTCACCTGCGCGACCTGTTCGCGCTCGCGCTCGGTCCCGGAAAGGAGGCGGCCGTCGCCTTGGGCCACAGTCTGCGGACCGCCCGCCTGCAAGCGATCAGGCGATTTGTCGCTCGGCATTGCGACGACTGTCGGCTTACAGTGCACACCGTTGCGTCCCGGTTTCATGTGACGCCTCGCCACGTCCAGCGTCTGTTCGAAACCGACGGCACGACGTTTTCGAGGTTTCTATTGGAAACACGATTGGCGCGTGTGCGCGAAATGCTCGCTGATCCCTCCTTCAGTGGATGGAGCATCAGCGCGGTTGCCCTTCAAGCCGGCTTCGGTGACATTTCCTATTTCAATCGCTGTTTCCGTCGCCAGTTTGGAGCTTCACCGAGCGAGTTACGCGGCAGCCTCTGTTAGCAGGTTGACCCTGAGGCCTCGCGAGACGATCGACAACTAGCTCGCACCTCAGCTGACAGATGCGGCATGCGACGCGTCGTTGGATCGCGCCCTCGAGGACACGTTTCCAGCACGATCCCCTTGCCTCGAAGCGGGATAGGTCAATAACCCAGCGCGCAACCATCCTTGCGTGGATCGGAAGCGCCGGTCAGTGTTCCCTTGTGCCAGTCGATCCAGATCGCCTGGCCACCGCCATGAGGCTCAGGCGCGATTTCAACGCGGTGACCACGCTTGCGCAGCCCCTCGACCGCCGCGGACGGAACGGCGCGCTCGGCCTCCAGGATATTGGCGTCGTAGAACACCCTCGGCGCATCGAGCGCCGCCTGCGGATCCATGCCGAAATCAAGCATGTTGGTCAGCAGGTGGACGTGGCCGAAAGGCTGATAACCGCCACCCATGACACCGAATGGCATGATGGCGTGACCATCGCGTGTCACCATGCCGGGCATGATCGTGTGCATCGGCCGCTTGCGCGGCGCGATGCAGTTGGGATGCCGGGGATCAAGCTTGAAGCTGCTGCCACGATTCTGAAGCACCACGCCGGTCTTCGGTGAAACGATGCCGCTGCCAAATGAGTGGAAGGTCGAGTTGATGAAACTGACCGCATTGCGGTCCCGGTCGACGATGGAGATGTAGACCGTGTCGCCCGTCGGTAGAACCATCTGCGGCAGATCCGTCATGGCGCACGCCGGATCGATCACGGCGCGGAGCTGATCGGCGTGGCGCGCTAACAACAGGTCGCCAGTCGGCACGGCCACCTGATCCTGGTCCGCGATGAAGCGATCTCGGTCGCGGTAAGCCAGGCGGCCCGCTTCCACCTCGAGATGCAGCCGCTCGGCGCCAAGCGGGTCGAGCGCGCCAAGCTCGAATCCGGAGAGGAGGTTGAGCATCAGAAGCGCGGTCAGACCCTGATTGTTCGGCGGCATCTGATGGATGTCGTAGCCCTGGTAGCGCGTGCTGACCGGTGTCACGTAGTTGCCCTTGGTTTCCGTGAAATCCTCCAGCGTATGGAGACCGCCGAGCGCGCCCAGGCAAAAGGCAACGTCTTCCGCGACCGGTCCCGCATAGAACCCGTCGCGTCCGCGCTCCGAAATGATGCGAAGCGTTGCCGCCAATTCGGGCTGCACATGCAGATCACCTGGTCTCGGTGCGGCGCCGTCCGGAAGGAAAATGCGCGCTGCCGCTCGATCTTGTCGTAGCAGTTCCACGCTTTCGGACCAATCGAGCGCGACGCGGTCATGAACCACGTAACCCTGCTCCGCATATCGGATCGCCGGAACCAGGGCCGCATCGATCCCCTTGCGTCCATGGTCCTCGAGCAGCCGGCACCAGGCATCGATCGCACCGGGGATCGTGACCGAATGGGCGCCGTAGGCCGGCACCTGGTCAAAGCCGTTTGCCAAGTACCAGTCCACCGTGGCAGCGGCGGGAGCGCGGCCTGATCCATTGAACGCGAGCACCTCCCCACGACCGTCTGGGCAGTACAGCACAAAGCAATCGCCGCCGATTCCCGTCGATTGAGGCTCGACGACTGCTTGGACCGCCGCGGCGCAAACGGCCGCATCCATCGCGTTGCCACCCGAACGCAGCATGTCCAATGCCGCGCAGGTCGCGAGCGGATGAGATGTTGCCACCATGGTTTCGGTCGTGCGGACCGGCGAACGGCCGGGAAGCTGAAAGTCACGCATGATCTGACCTTGTCCCTAAGAGCGACGGCGCCCCAGCAGTTGGGCAAGCGTGAGCAAGAGAACGGAAAGGACGATGAGGCAGGTCGAGATCGCGGCAATGGTGGGATCGACCTGATCCCGCAAGGCAGTGAACATCCGGCGCGTCAACGTGGTCGTCTCTCCGCCTGATATGAACAAAGCCACCACGACTTCGTCGAACGACGTGATGAAGGCGAACAACGCGCCTGACACGATCGAGAACCGGATCTGCGGCACCGTCACCTGCCAAAAGGCCGCGAACCGGTTGGCGCCTAGGCTGCGCGCGACTCGCTCCTGGTTCATGTCGTAAGTCCTGAAGCCGGATAGCACAGTCAGCACGACCAGGGGCAAGGCCTGCACTGTGTGGGCGATCACCAGCCCGGTCAGCGTGTTGTTCAGCCCGAGCTTCGCATAGAGGAAGAACGTGCCAATGCCGACGAGGATGACGGGAATAATCAGGGTCGCGGTCAACAGCGTCTGAATAAAGCCGGAAAAGCGCAGTACGCCCGAATTGATCGCATAGGCGGCTGCGGTGCCGATCGGCGTGGCCACCAGCGTCGTCATGACCGCCACCTTCACCGAGACGATTGTCGCGTCGCGCCATTCGACTGACCCGAAATACGCCTCGTACCAGCGCAACGACCAGCTCTGCGGCGGGAACTGCAGCAGGGTCGACCCGGAGAACGACATGGGCACAATAATGAGGGATGGTCCAATCAGGTAGACTAGCACCAGCCCGCCCGTCACATAGAGCCACGAGCGGCGCCAATGGGAGATCGGCAGGGCTTGATCCGAGTACATTACCCACCCCACACGCTGGTTGCGCGTGCGCCCATCAGGCGATGGAACAGCGCCAGCAACCCGAGCGTCACAGCCAGCAGCACGACGCCCAGCGCGCTGCCCGCTCCCCAGTTGGCATAGAGGCTGGTGGTCTGCTCCATGCGCATCGCCCACATGATGACATTCCCGCCGCCCATCAGCGCCGGTGTCACGAAGAAACCGAGGCAAAGGACAAAGACCATGATGATTCCCGCCGCCAGCCCGGGCAGCGAGAGCGGGAAGAAGATCTGCCAGAACGTCGCCGTCGGACTGGCCCCGAGATTCATGCCTGCCCTGAGATAGTCGGTGTCGATCGACTTCATGGAGCCGTAGAGCGGCAGGACCATGAAGGGCAGCAGGATATGCGTCATGCCGATGATTACGCCGGTGAAGTTGTGCGCGAGCGGCAGCGGCTGATCGATCACACCGAGATCCATCAGCCAAGTGTTGACCAGTCCCTTACGCTGCAGGATGACCAGCCAGGCATAGGTGCGGACGAGAACCGAGGTCCAGAACGGCAGGATCACAAAGATCATGCAGATGGCCGCCGCGCGGCGCGAGATCTGCGAGAGCATGTAGCTCAAGGGATAGCCGATAAGGACCGTCAGGCCGGTCACCAGAAACGCCACCTGGAAGGTAGTGATGAATGTCCGAACGTACGAGCGTTGCTCGAAGAAGCGCGCGTAGTTGGCGCCGCTGAGGGCGCCGGACTCGTCGAAGAAAGACAGCCAGAACAGCCAGCCGATCGGCAGTACGATAATAAGACCGACCAGGATCAGGCCGGGCGAGCAGAGCGCCAGGAAAGTCAGCGATTCGCGGCGCGCATCCTGCGTCAGCCTGGCGGAATTGAGAGCGCCTCGATCGGCGAGTACACCCATGTCGGCAACCTGGGCGGTCATCGCTCGGTCACGACGGTGGTATCCTCGGCCGGAATTTGCAGGCGGATCTGCGCCCCGGCCGAAGGAATGAGGGACAGGACGTCGCTGCGGCAATAATCACGCAATGCGATCTGCTCACCTCCCGCGAGGACCGCATAGCAGAGGAAGCTGTCACCCTGGTAGACGACATCCCGCACGACCGCTTGCAGCACGTTTGCGCCATTGAGGTTCGAGGCGCCGCCCGCTACCCGGACTTTTTCAGGCCGCGCCACCAGCCAGTGCTGGCCCGCCGAAGGCAGTTCGGATGTCGTTTGCAGCCGCTGACCGTCGTACCAGACCGCGCCGTCTTTGCATTCTACCGGGATGAAGTTCGATTCTCCGATGAAGCTCGCGACAAATTTGGTTTTCGGCCGTGCGTAGAGAGCTTCCGGCCGATCCAACTGCTCGATCCGTCCGTTGTTCATCACCGCGATGCGGTCGGACATGGTGATCGCTTCGCGCTGATCGTGCGTGACGTAAACGGTCGTCATGCCAAGGCGGCGATGGAGACTGCGCAGCTCGATCTGCATGTGCTCCCGCAGGCTTTTATCCAGCGCGGAGAGCGGCTCGTCCATCAGCACGATACGCGGCTCGAACACGATGGCACGCGCCAGCGCGACACGCTGCCGCTGGCCGCCGGAGAGCTGGTCGACGCGGCGATCGCCGAGCCCGGAGAGCTGCACGAGTTCCAACGCCCTTCCTACCTTGGTCGCCGTTTCCTTGGCTCCAACGCGCCGCTGTTTCAGCGGGAACGCGATATTCTGGAACACGTTCATGTGCGGGAATAGCGCGTAGTTCTGGAATACCATGCCGATGTTGCGCTTGTGCGGCGGCATGGTGATGATCTCCTCGCCGCCGACCTTTACGCTACCCGCGTTGGCGCGCACGAAGCCGGCGATGATCATCAGCAGCGTTGTCTTGCCGGATCCCGACGGACCAAGCAGTGTCAGGAACTCACCCGGAGCGACATCGAGATCCAGATCGGCCAGCACCGATACAGGGCCGTAACGCTTGGTAATACCTCGCATGCTGATCGGCAATGCGGACTGCGCGGCGGACAACGGCCTACTCCTGTTCGGCTGGTCGGCTGAGGCGAAGCGCGGGAAGCACGGTACCGTTGCCTTCCCGCGCTGCACGAAGCAACCTTTTCTATTGCTGGATCAGGTTGTCGAACTCTTCCTGCGCCTCGATCATATGGTCGGCCCAGAAGCTCGGATCCATCAAGACCTGCTTCTTGGCATTTTCCGGTGCGGACGTGATTTCCGCGACCTTGTCGGCGGGGATCTTACCGGTCTCGAACGCCTTCAGGTTGACCGGGCCGTTCGCGATGTAGAGCGGCAGATTTGCCTGGATCTCAGGCTTCAAGAACATGGCCAGTGCTTTCATGGCCACATCCTTGTTCTTGGCACCTTTCGGAATCACCATGCAATCGGCATTCAGCACGCCCTGGTCGTAGGTGTACGAGATCGGCGCACCCTCCGCCTTCAAGGTGCTGGCACGACCATTCCAGATGCTCGCCATGTCGACCTCGCCGTCCTTGATGAGCTGCATGGCCTGCGCGCCGGACGTCCACCATGCATCGACGTGGTCCCGAACTTTCTCCAGCGACTTGAGCGCGCGTTCGATGTCGAGCGGATAGACCTGGTCGAGCGGCACGCCATCAGCGATCGCCGCGACCGTCAGCGTCTCAGTCGCGAAAGCGCCACCCAGCGCGCGTCGGCCGGGGAACTTCTCGACGTTCCAGAAGTCCGCCCAGGTCTTGGGCCCGTTCTCGCCGAAGACATCGGTGCGATAGATGAGCACGACCGAATAGAAGGTGATGCCGACCCAATCGTCATGCACAAGCTTCGGGTCGATTCCGGTCGCGTCGATCACCTCGTAGTCCAGCTTTTCGAACAGCCCTTCCTTCGTGCCGCGCGCGCATTCGTCCGCGCCGAGCTCCACAAGGTCCCACTTGACGGCGTTGCCGTTGACCTGGAGCCGCACATCATCAAGGCCGTTGGTGGTGTCCTCCTTGATGGTGATGCCCAGTGCGTCCGCCGTCGGTTTGAAGAAAGCCTTCGATTGCGCTTCTTGATAGGAACCGCCCCACGATGCGACCGTGATCGTATCCGCCGCGGCCGCGACCCCGCTGGCCGACGCTGACAGCGCAGCCGCCGTCAGCACACCCATCCACAACTTGGTCATGTTCGCCTCCTCCCTGTGCCGGCTTACGCCGGCTTGTTGTCGCATACTAAATTGTATACATTTCTGCATGTAATCAGATGAGCCAGGGGTCTGTCAATGCGTAGCCGTCGATGAGGGGCTCGCCTATCCGCTTGGTTGCGGCCAAGCTGGGACTGGGGGACCAACGATGGATTCGGTGAGCAATCAGCCCCAAGGAGGGAATGCGCCAGGGATGCCCAGAGGAAAAAAGAAGAACACGCTGCGCGAGTCCGTCTACGGATCGCTCAAGGCGATGATCGTGACGGGCCAGCTTTCACCCGGCGCCCGCCTCACCGAGAACGAGCTGGCTGCGAAGCTGAAGGTCAGCCGCACGCCTGTTCGGGAAGCACTCAATCGCCTCGAGCGCGACGGACTGGTGGCAGGTCGGCGCCAAGGCTACGCGGTCAAGGAATTCGACATTCACATGTTCCGCGAGGCATTCGAAGTGCGCGAGCTGCTCGACGGCCACGCGACCGAGCTGGCGACCGCGAAGATCACCGCACCCGACAAGCAGCGCCTGCGCGAGATGGTCCGTGAATGCGAGCGGCTGGCGAACCTGCCCGATCGCAGCCGCGATGACATGTTCCAGGAGCTGCAAATCGGGATGGACATCCACCGCGCGATCGCCGAGATCAGCGGAAACGAAATGCTGCGCGACCTGCTCAACGGCATCCTCGACAAATGCCAGCATTATGTCTGGATGGAGCTGCTCTGGCTGGATGAGTGGCGCATTGCGCGTGATGAGCATGCCGCGATTGTCGAGGCTATCTGTGCGGGCGACGCACCACGTGCCGGCGAGCTCGCACGGCAGCACATCCGTGGGTCGCGCACCAACATCCTGCGTCTCTTGGAGGCGAAGTCCCAGTTTCAGTCGTTCTTGGCGCGGGCCTCCTGATTCGCATCTCGATCGACAGCCAAGCCTGCCTGGCGCAGCACCAGCTCTCGGCCCACGGTCTCGGTAGGGACGACCGTTTCCGGTCGCCCCCGGCGCAGATCCCCGCGTGCGCTGCTAACGCACCAGGATTGCGAAACACTGTGCTCGGCAACCGGGTGGCGTGCACGTGACTTCCGCGTTGGAAGACACCAGGGATTCTGTCTTGACGTGGAGAGTGCCTGGGCCGTGGTACCTTGGCTGCCGCGCACTCGCTACTCTCCACGTAAAAGGAATACTGGCATAAGAGCTCGTCTCCAGAATGCTCGAGCGGCACGCGCCAAATCGGGGACGTATGATCCATCGGCGCCAGTTCGCCAGTCGGACCTCCAGGCGCAGCCATCGCGCTTGACTCCTCGGATGCATTGCCAAGCAACGCCGCATATGACAGGCTTATCCTAAAGCTATATACAGGTAGGAGGCGTAGGGCTGGCGGTCTGGCGCCACACGCCGCGCCCTTGACCGGTAAGGCGCGATTCAATACGGGAAACTCGGCGCTCGAACGGCGCCAACAACAAGAAGATCAAAAACGCAAGGGGAGGACGTCATGATCGAAGACAAACTCAACAGACGTACGTTTCTGGCATCTTCGGCAATGGTCGGCGGCGCGACCCTTTTCGGTTTGCCGCTGTTCGCGAGAGATGCCAGTGCGCAGGCGACGAAGCTCATCGCCCGCACCAATGGCGACATCAGCATCCTCGATCCGGGCTACATGATCGGCGACGCAGAGATCGAGATGCAGAACGCGGTGCTGCCGGTGCTGCTGAACTTCCATATCGGAGACGACGGCGTCTATGGTTGGCAACCCTCGGTCTACGTGGAGAAGTTCGAGGAGCGCGATCCGACCCACTATGATTTCGTGCTCAAGCCGGGCTTCATGTGGACCAACGGCTACGGTGAATTCACCGCCGAGGATGTCAAATACACGTACGAGCGCATCAAGACCACCGACTGGAGCGGAAATTTCGAAGCGCTGGATCGTGTCGAAGTGACCGGCAAGTACAGCGGCACTCTGGTGCTCAGCCAGCCCTATGCGCCGTTCACGCTGCTCGGTCTGACCAGCGGGCCCGCCGCCATCCTCTGCAAGGCAGCGATGCTGAAGGTCGGCGAGAAATTCACTACCGAGTTTCCCGCGACCTGCGGTCCCTACGTGTTCCAGTGGACGCCCAAGCAGAAGCTGTCCCTGCGGCCGAACCCCGAATGGACTGGTCCGAAGCCAGCCTTCGCGGAAGTGGACGTGCTGATCATCACCGAGGCTTCGGCGGCGGAACTCGCCTTCGAAGCCGGCGAGGTCGCGGTTACGGAGATCACCGCCTCGACCTATTCCCGGTACAAGGACAATCCGCCGCCAAACGGCGCGATCCATGTAGCGGGCGCGCTGCAGTATATGTGGCTGGGCATGAACACGGAGCACCCGAAGCTCTCGGACATCCGCGTGCGCAAGGCGATCCAGCACGCGGTCGACGCCGAGCAGATCATCCAGGGCGCCTATGATGGTACCACGGAGAAGTCGAACGGCATCATCTGCCCGGGCCTGATCGGCCACCGCAAGGCGACGAAATACAGCTACGATCCGGAGAAGGCCAAGGCGATGCTGGCTGAGGCTGGGGTCAGCGGGTTGCAACTCGAATTGAAGACCCTTAACGAGCAGGAACGCGTCCTGGCCGCGCAGATCATCCAGTCGCAGCTGGCCGCGGTCGGCATCACGGTCAAGGTGATCCCGCTGGATTCCGGCCCGTTCTGGGAAATGGGCGATGACAAGAAGGGTGACCCCAAGAACCTGCAGATCTGGCTGATGCGTTTCGGCACCAATCCTGATCCGCAGGAAGCCACCCAGTGGTTCACCAGCGATCAGGTCGGGGTATGGAACTGGGAGCGCTGGAAGAGCGACGAGTACGACGCGCTCTACAAGCAGGGCATCGCCGAAAGCGATGAGGAGAAGCGCGAGGCGATCTATCTGCGCATGCAGGAGATCATGGAGGATACCGGCGCCTATGTCTGGGTCAATCATGAGCCCGAGGTCGTCGTCCATCGGAAGGACATCAAGGTCGACGTCCTGCCGTCCGGCGAAATGCGGTTTCGTGCGTTCACCAAGGCCTAGGCCGTAGGGAACACAAAATCCGGAGCGCAACGGCCGGCCGCGTCACGCTGGCCGGCCGCCTCCTGGCAGCAGCCGAGGGCATCGTCCGAAAGTGTTTCATTACCTGCTCAAGCGCATCGGCCTGTCGGTCGTTATCGTGCTGTGCGCACTGCTGGCGCTATTCCTGCTGCTGCATTTGATTCCGGGAGATCCGGCCACGATCGCCCTTGGTCCCAGGGCCACGCCGGAAGCCATCGCCCGCTATGCCGCGAAAATGCACCTGGATGAGCCGATTCTTCTGCAGTTTCAAATCTATCTGTTCAATGCGCTGAGCGGCGATCTCGGCGTCGACGTGTTCTCCGAGCGCAGCGTCACCCGGATCGTACTGGAGGCATTGCCCTCAACGCTGATCCTGGCGGCGGTCGGCCTGCTCTGGGCCGCGCTGATCGGCGTTCCGTTGGGTTGCATTTCCGCCGTCCGGCCGAACAGCTGGTTCGATCGGCTGACCGGCGTCATCTCAGTCGCCACCATCGCCATTCCATCGTTCCTCGTCTCCATCTGGTCGCTGTTAGTTTTCGCGGTGATCCTGAAATGGCTGCCGGTGATCGGCGCGGGAGAGCCCGGCGACCTCGCCGACCAGGCGTACCACTTGGTTCTCCCGGCGTTTGCGGTCGGGCTGAGTTGGGTTGGCTATCTTGCCCGCATGGTGCGCGCCTCGATGCTCGAGGTCATGAACGAGACCTATATCCGTGCCGCCCATGCCTTCGGCCTGGAACCACGCACCGTGGTATTTCGCTATGCGCTGAAGGTGGCGATCCTGCCGACCATCACGCTCATCGGCATCGGCTTCGGCGGCCTGCTTTCCAGCGCCCTTTTTGCTGAGATCATCTTCACCCGGCCCGGGGTCGGCAAGCTGATCTACGACATGGTGATGAATCGCAACTTCCCTGTCGTGCAGGGCGCCGTGCTCATCACCACAGGAGTATACGTGTTGATCAATCTTGGTGCCGACCTGGTGGTCGCGTGGCTGGATCCCCGTGTCCGTGACTCCCTCTGAGAATCCGGCCAGCGCGGCGCTGGCGGCCAATACCTTCCGCGGCGAGGGCGGGCGTAAGCTGCGCCGCCTCTTGGGCAACTGGCAGGGCCTGACTGGCGTCGTGCTAGTCATGATGTTCCTGGCCAGCGCGATCTTCGCGCCGCTGCTGGCGCCTTACGATCCGAACGCGCTGGACATTCCGGCGCGGCTATCAGGCCCCACTTGGCAGCACATCGCCGGCACCGATCAGCTCGGACGCGATACGTTCTCCCGCGTACTGCATGGCGGCCGCGTCGCCCTCTACGTCGCGACAATCGGAATTTCCGTTTCGATGGTGTTCGGCCTGCTGTTCGGTATGCTGGCGGGGTACGGGCCGCGCTGGCTCGACAACACGCTGCTGCTGCTGTTCGACGTGATCCGGTCCTTCCCGACCATTATCATTGGACTGGCCGCGGTGGCGCTGTTGGGTCCGAGCCTCAACCTGATTCTTGCCATCGTCATCGTGACCACCATTCCCGCATATGCGCGGCTGGTCAGGACCAGCACCATGGCATTGCGCAACACCGAATTCATCATCGCCGAGCGGTCGCTGGGCGTAACGCTCAGCGGCATCCTTTGGCGGCACATCCTGCCCAACGTGATCGGCCCCATGTTCATCCTGGCCGCCATGGACGTGCCGGTTGTGGTGACGGTCGAGGCGGGCCTGAGCTTCCTCGGCCTCGGCGTGCTGCCGCCGACTGCAAGCTGGGGCAGCATCCTCAACGAGGGCTATCTGCTGATCCGCCAGACGCCATGGCCAATCGTCGCCGGCGGCATCCCCCTGGTGCTCACCACGCTGGGATTCACGTTCCTGGGCGAGGCGCTGCGTGACGTCTTCGACCCGCGGCTGGCCAAGGGTCACTGACCGATGACGCCGCTGGTGCAAATCCGCAATCTGGACGTGATATTCGATACCGACCGCGGTCCGGTCAGGGCACTGCGCGACGTCAGCTTCGACGTGCCGCGGGGCAAGATCGTCGGAGTCGTGGGAGAGAGCGGCTCGGGCAAGAGCACCGTTATCTGGTCGATCGCGCGGCTGCTATCGGCCAATGGCCGTATCGTCGGCGGCAAGATCCTGTTCGACGGGCGGAACCTGTGTGACCTGGGCGAGGCTGCACTGCGCGACTTCCGCGGCCGGCAGGCATCGATCGTGTTCCAGGATCCGATGACGTCGCAGATACCCGTCAAGTCCTATCGGCAGCAGATCATCGACATCCTCTATCGCAATCGGGAGCAAAGCCGTTCGCAGAAGATCGGCCATGCCTTGGCGATGATGCGCCGCGTCGGCATTCCGGACTCCGAGCAGCGCATCGACCAGTTCCCGCATCAGTTCTCCGGCGGCATGCGGCAGCGCATGGGCATCGCGATGGCCTTGCTGATGAAGCCGCAGCTCCTCATGGCGGACGAGCCGACCACTGCGCTCGACGTGACCATGGAGGCGCAGATCATCCACCTGCTGCGCAGCCTCCAGGCGGAGATGCACACCACGATCATCCTCGTCTCCCATAATCTTGGCCTAGTCGCCGAACTCTGCGATGAAGTGGTGGTGATGTATGCGGGTGAGGTGGTGGAACGTGGGCCGATCGGCGCGGTCTATGCTCGGCCGGCACACCCCTATACGCAGGCGTTGATCAACTCCGACCCGGCGAGGGTCACCGAGCGCCGGCGCTACCTGCCCACCATTCCGGGCGACTTGCCCGATGTCCGGTTCAAGCAGGCGGGCTGCATCTTTGCCGGCCGTTGCCCCAAAGCCTTCGATCGCTGCCGCCATGAGGAGCCCGCTGCCCACGTCCTGGAAGAAGGACACGACGCACGTTGTCACCTCCTGGACCCGAGGCAGGTAGCCTCCTCATCCGTGACCGCGGCGTCGCGCCAAGAAGGATGGGTGCCGGTAGATCCCGGTTCCAACGTGGCAGCGACAGAGCCACTGGTCCGGGTACGGGACCTTCGCGTCAGTTTTCCCGGGCGCGGCGGATTGGCGTCGCTGCTACCTGGCGCGCAGCCGGCGAAGATCGACGTGCTTGTCGACGTCAATCTCGACCTCCGGGCCGGAGAGACCCTGGGCCTGGTCGGCGAGAGCGGATCGGGCAAGACCACGCTCGGCCGCTGCATCCTGGGTCTCATTCCGGCTTCATCGGGTTCGATCACGCTGCGCGGCCGGGAATTGACCCGGCTTAGCGAACGCGAGTTCCGGCCGCTGCGCGAGAACATGGCGATGATGTTCCAGGACCCGGTCGGATCGCTGAGTCCGCGGCAAAGCGTGCGTTCGCTGATCGTCGAGCCGTTGGACGTGCATCGCCCGAAGGGATTCGACCGGGATGCTGTTGCCCTCAAGCTGGCCGACATGGTCAATCTGCCACGCGAGCTTCTGTCGCGTTACCCACACCAATTGTCCGGCGGACAGGCGCGGCGCGTCGGCGTGGCGCGGGCCCTGGCGCTCGAGCCTGACCTGATCATCGCCGACGAGCCGACCGCCGGACTCGACGTGTCGATCCAGGGCGAGGTGCTGAACCTGATGCGCGATCTGCAGATCGCGCACAACCTCACCTATCTCATCATCTCGCACAATCTTCCGGTGGTCCGGCACATCAGCGGCCGGCTTGCGATCATGTATCTCGGTCGGATTGTGGAACAGGGAGACTGCGAGGCGATATTCCGGCGCCCGGCCCACCCTTATACCGAGGCGCTGATCAACGGCATCCCGCAGCCCGACCCGGAGCATCGACGCACGCTGGCCTCGATCGAGGGCGAAGTGCCAAGCGTCGCCTTCCGGCCCCGCGGCTGCGAGTTCCATGCGCGCTGCCGCTACGCCCAGGCGCGCTGCCGCGAAGAGCCACCGGAAGAGACAGTCCTTTCGGATGGCCGCACGATCCGCTGCCATTTTCCACTCACAGGCTAGAGCAACGGAGTCCAATTCGGGCGGCGGCGATCGCGCGCCGCCCATGACCAGGGAGAGACGCGTGAACCATCGGACCGAATTTCCGCACAAGACCAAGACGCTGCACCATGTGGAGATCCCGCTGGCGGACGGCACGATCCTGTCATCGACCGTCTGGCTGCCAGTGGATGCCGAACGCAATCCGGTTCCGGCCATTCTCGAGTACCTGCCTTATCGCAAGCGCGACGGCACCACGGAGCGCGATGCCCTCAACCATCCCTATTTCGCCGGGCATGGCTATGCATCGGTGCGCGTGGACATGCGCGGTTCAGGCGATTCCGAGGGCGTGCTCAAAGGCGAATACCTAAAGCAGGAGCAGGACGATGCGCTGGAGGTCCTCCGCTGGATCGCTGCGCAGCCCTGGTGTACTGGCGCGATCGGCATGATCGGAATCTCATGGGGCGGCTTCAACGGTTTGCAGGTGGCGGCGCGGCGGCCGAAGGAGTTGAAGGCGGTGATCTCGCTCTGCTCCACGGATGACCGCTACGCCGACGACATTCATTTCATGGGCGGCTGCCTGCTGGTCGACAAGGTCATCTGGGGCTCGACCATGTTCGCCTACAACGCGGCGCCGCCGGACCCGGCGCTGGTCGGCGACAAGTGGCGCAACATGTGGAAGCGGAGGCTGGAGGAATCCGGTTTCTGGCTGGAGGAATGGCACCGCCGCCAGCGCCGCGACGAGTTCTACAAGCACGGCTCGATCTGCGAGGACTATGCGGCGATCGAGTGTCCGGTCTATCTGGTGGGCGGCTGGGCCGATGGCTACACCAATCCAATCTTCCGGATGCTGGAGCATCTGCGCTGCCCGCGAAAGGGGCTGGTCGGCCCTTGGGCGCACAAGTATCCAAACTTCGCCCTGCCCGGCCCACGCATCGGCTTCCTGCAGGAATGCCTCCGCTGGTGGGACAAGTGGCTGAAGGGCAAGGAGACGGGCATCATGGATGAGCCGATGCTGCGGGTCTGGATGCAGGACAGCGTCGCACCGCGCGCTATGTATCAGGAGCGGCCGGGCCGTTGGGTCGCGGAGCAGGCTTGGCCGAGCCCGCGTATCACGCCCGTGGCCTATCTCTTGGCCAAGGGCATACTTGCGCAACCCGGGACCAGTACTGCCTCGGAAATGATCAGCATCAGATCGCCGCAGACGGTCGGCCTCGCCGCCGGAAGCTGGTGCCCGTACGGCCTGTCACCCGATCAGGCGACTGATCAGCGCGCTGAGGCCGGCGGGTCGCTGGTGTTCGATACCGCGGTGCTGGAGCAGCCGCTGGAGTTCGTCGGCGCGCCGGTGCTCGACCTCAAGGTGGCGGCCGACCGGCCGAATGCCTTCGTCGCGGCGACCCTGTCGGAGGTCTTGCCCGACGGCGCGGTGACCCGCTTCAGCTACGGGCTGCTCAATCTCACTCATCGCAACGGTCACGAGAAACTCGAGGCGCTCCGCCCCGGCGAGGCCTATCGTGTGCGAATCAAGCTTAACGACTGCGCCCAGAGACTCGGCGTCGGCAGCCGCCTGCGCGTTGCCATCTCCTCGACTTATTGGCCCACGACATGGCCCTCACCAGAGCCAGTAACGTTGACAATCTTCACCGGCGAAAGCGGGCTTATGCTTCCTGTTCGTCCGCCTCAGGCCGCAGATGTCGACCTCCCGGCCTTCCAGCCGGCAGAGAACGCGCCGGCGTTTGAGTCGACATGTATCAGGCGCGGCGACACACATGCGCGGATCACTGCGGACCTAGCCACCGGCACAGTTACCCTGGACGAGTACAGTGACAGCGGCCTGATCCGGATTCCGGAGTTCGACTGGGAATATGCCGCCAAGACTCAGAAGCTGTTCTCGATAACGCCGGACGACCCGCTCTCCGCAAGAGCTGAGATCACCTGGAAAAAGGAATATGGGCGCGGCGATTTCCGCGTCCGTATCGATACGCGGACGGTCTTGACAGTTGGAAAGGACGACTTGCTGTTGACCGCGACACTGGATGCATATGAAGGCGAGGCACGAGTCTTCTCACGCGAATGGGACATTGCGCTCCCCCGGGATCACCTCTAGCCGGGCGGGGAACGGCTGAAGTTGCTCGGCCCACTAGGCGATAGTCCGCCACCTCAAGGCTCGCGACCACGATGATGAGGATCCATCGCCTAGTGATCGACGTGCGCCAGTTCTTCCTTGCGGCGCGCGATGAAAGCATCCAGCTCTTCCACAATGGCGGGATCGAGCGGCGGCGCCTCATAGGACTGGAGCGTATTCCGCCAGACTGCCGTGGCGCGTTGCGTGGCGTCGAGGCCGCCGCCCGCCTGCCATGCCTCGTAGTTCTTCCAGGAAGACACCAGCGGCTCGTAGAACGCGGTCTGGTAGCGCTCTAGTGTGTGGGCGGCACCGAAGAAATGGCCGCCGGGCGGAGTCTGGCTGATGGCATCCAGGGCGATCTCCGCTGCGTTCACTTCGATCGGGCTGATAGTCTCGGCCATCATCTGAAGCATTTCGACGTCGAGGACGATCTTCTCGAAGGATGCGGTCAACCCGCCCTCCATCCATCCGGCGCCGTGATAGACGAGGTTGGCACGGCCCATGACCGCGGACCAGATCGACATCTGCGATTCATAGGCGGCCTGGGCGTCCACGGACGTGCTGGCGCTGGCGTTGCTCGCCCGATAAGGCAGGCGATAGAGGCGCGCAAGCTGTCCGGCCGCCATGGTGGCTTTGGCATTCTCGGGCGTGCCGAAGGCCGGGGCGCCGCTGCGCATGTCGACGTTGGAGGTGAAGGCGCCATAGACCACGGGCGCACCTGGCCTGGTCAACTGCGACAGCACGATGCCCGCCAGTGCCTCGGCATTCTGCTGCACCAAGGCGGCCGCCACGGTGACCGGCGTCATGGCGCCCATGAGCGTGAAGGGGGTCACGATCGCCGGCTGTCCAAATTCCGACATCGCCATCAAGCCATCGGACATCGCCTCGTCGAAGCGGCGCGGAGAGTTGACCGATATGACCGTCAGAACCGACGGATCGCCGATCAGCTGCTCGCGGGTCTTTCCGCGCGAGATCGCCATCATGTCGATGCCGTCGAGCGCCCGGTTGCGACCAATGGCCGTGCAGTGGAACACCTTGTCGGAATAGACGAGATTTGCGCGATAGCAGTCGAGGTGGCGCGTGCCGGCGGGGAGCTCGATGGGCGCCGTGGGCTGATTGCCGACATAGTGGATGATATCGAAGCTCTGAGCCAGCTTGATCAGGTTCACGTAGTCCGCATAGTTTCCGGAGCGGCGCCCGTTGACGCAGTCGTGGATGTTGGGCGGACCGGCGACCAGGCTGAACGAAATGGCGTTCTCGCCGACAAAAAGCGCGCGATCCGGATTCCGAGGCGTGAGCTGGAAAGCGGCAGGAGCAGTCGAAAGCGCCTGGGTCACCATTTCAGGCGCGATACGGACAAGCCCCGTCGCCTCATCGACTTCCGCACCGGCCTTGCGGAAAAGTTCGCGCGCCGCCGCGCCCATGAACTCGATTCCGATCTCTTCCAGAAGCCGGAGCGAAGCCTCGTGGATTTCCATCAACTGGTCGGGCGCCAGCGGCTCAACCGGCGCCAGGCCGGTGCGCACGCGCCTCCACTTGGAGACAGCGGGGCCCGCGCTCCGTCTTGTCTCGCGGCTGCGCCGTCGCCGTAGCGGTTCTTCCATAAGGCACCTGGAAAGCGGTTTCTATCGGATAGTGTTTGATCCGACCCAATGTTCCCACTATCCTGATTCCGACCAGTGCTGTGCTCCATTGGCGCGTTTGATCAAATGCGCAACCAGGCTAGGGATTCCTGTCCTTGCAACATCTTCCGTACCAATGGACTTTTCGAGCGTGGCAGAACTCCGCCCCACGGCAATCCTGTTCGCCAAGGGATTGATCAGTGACGGTGGCGCACGATGTTTGCCACGTCGGAATCGTGTTGATTCCGGGCTTCTCCCTCATGGCCTTTGCTTCGACCGTCGAACCGTTGCGCAGCGCCAACCTGATGGCCGGCAAGACCCTCTATCGATGGACCTATCTGTCCACCGGCGGCGCCAAGGTCTCATCGAGCGGTGGTCTCGAGGTCATTACCAGTCGCCTGCCTTCGGGCGAGGCCGACGTCGACATCATCGTCGTGTGCGGCGGTCTTGGCTGCGAAACCTACAGAAACGACAGGCTTCTGGCGTTTCTGCGGGCGCAGTCCCGCCGCGGGACGCTGGTCGGCGCGGTCAGCACGGCGAGCTTCATTCTCGCTCGCGCCGGTCTGTTGAAGGACCGGCGATGCACGGTCCACTGGGACTATCTGGAGGCCTTTCGCGAGGCATTCGGCGAGCTTGAAGCCCTGGAAGAGTTGTTCGTCGTCGATCGCGGCGTCTTTACTTGCGCCGGCGGAACCGCCGCCATGGACATGATGCTGCATCTGATACGCACGCGCCAGGGGAACGGCCTTGCGGCAATGGTCTCCGATCAGTTCATCCACGGCCGTGTTCGTCAGCCCGCCGACCGGCAGCGCATGAGCATGCGGAACCGACTTGGCGTGGCACAACCGATGATCGTGAAGGCCATCGAGGCGATGGAAAGGTCGTCGGAGGGCGAGTTGGACCTGATGAAGGTCGCCGAAGGGCTGGATATCTCGTCGCGTCAGCTGCAGCGCCTGTTCAAGCGCTATCTCAGTACATCACCATCCAAATACTACATGAAGATCCGGCTGGAGCGAGCACGCAAGCTGCTGCAGCGCACCTCGCTCCCGGTCCTTGAAATCGGGATCATGTGCGGCTTCACCTCGGCCTCGCACTTCAGCAAGTGCTACCGCGAACAGTTCGCCACGACGCCGACAGGAGATCGTCAGCCCGATTCCGAGTTCTAGCTGGGGCTGCTCCTCAACTCCACGGGAACGGCGAGTTCGACGTGGGATGCAGCTTGCCTTCGGCGAAGCGGGAGAAGCGGAACGGGCTGAGCAGGTCGCTCTCGTTGCCGCAGAGATCGTCCGCCACCAGCTTGCCGACGCCGATCATCTTGTAGCCGTGGT
>NZ_QORW01000017.1 GCF_003574735.1 Dongia deserti | reverse complement strand
CCCGGCTTCTTCCTTCCGGTCCGCGTCCTCTCGCGCCTGTTCCGCCGGCTGCTCCTGGAGCAGCTCGCAGCAGCACATGAGACCGGCCGTCTCCACTTCTTCGGCGCTCATGCGCCGCCGGCCGAGCGCGAAGCCTTCGCAGCCTATCTGGCGCCGTTGCGCATTTGTTCACCAGCGCGGTCGCCGCGACCATGGTCGGCCAGCGAGCCAGCAAGGCCTTGAGCCAGGGCCGATGCACAGTGCCATGAATTTTGGCATGGCGGATGAAGGCATGATTCACCTAGCGGTTTCACGGGTTGATCTTGTAAGAAAGTTGCTATGCAAAACACGGCCAAATCGCGGGCCGGAAGCGGACAGGGGGAGCGGACCGATTCGATGATCGCCGTCTCTGCCTCGAAGCTTTCCGCCGCCAACCTCAACAACCTCATGCGGGCACTTGAGATCGACGTCGTCGCGCTCACCGAGATGCTGATTCCATCGGGCTATCGCGCCGAGATGGGGACGATCGACGCGCCGGCGATCCATTACACAATCAGTGGCAGGGGACGAATCTCGATCGGCGATGGGCCTTCGATGTCGCTCGAGCCCCATCTGCTCATCATCAAGCCTCCGAATACCCCGTTCGCGATCGAAGTCGACGGAGGCAGCGGCCCGAAGAGGCTCATCTCCCGCGATTGCTGGAAGCGGCATGACGGCGTGTTGCGCATCGGAGTACCGACCGAGCAGCCAGAGGTCATCCAGATCTGCGGCTTCTTCAACGCATCCTTCGGACAATCCGTCGGGTTGTTTCGCGAATTGCGGGAGCCTGTGGTCGAGAAATTCGAGCCGACGGACAAGATCGACCTGAAGCTTCGCGAAGCGATCGAGGAGCTTCGCTCGCAGGAAATCGGCATAGGCGCCATGACGGCTTCCCTGCTGAAGCAGGTCATCATCGCCCTGGTGAGGCGGTCGATGAAGTCCTCCCGCAACTGGACTGATCGGTTTTCCATTCTCGCGGACCGGCAGATCACGCGTGCATTCGCCGACATGGTGGCGCACCCGGGGGCCGCCCATACGGTTGCGAGCCTGGCGCATAGCGCAAGCTTGAGCCGTTCGGCCTTCATGGCCCGCTTCTCCGAAATCTTTGGTCGGTCGCCCATGGCCGTCCTTCGCGACCTCAGGATGCGGCAGGCAGCGCTCGATCTCACGACGACATCAGCCCCAGTCGACGTTGTGGCCTACAACGCCGGCTACGAAAGCCGGTCAAGCTTCGTGCGAGCATTCCGCAAAGCCTACAACGTTGATCCTAGCGAGTACCGGCTGCGCGTGAAGAGCGGTGAGAGTGATAAGGGCGCTTGAGCCAAATACCGCGCTCCGAGGCATCTCTCCCGTGAGGAGTACCATTTTAAGAGGGCGCGCCGATAGCGACGTCCGCTCATCTGTTGAAACTGTTCGTCGGGCTTTCAGCGCTGGCTGAGTTCGCTGCCTGGCGGAAGAAAAAACTGGAAACAGCAAAGGTCGAAAGCAAGCCGCGTGAGCTCGTGCAAGCGCGACGCTGCGACCCAACCGAGCTCTTTCCGTCCTCAGCCAGATTCGTGCACACCTGGCGGACTGATTCCTCGGCGCTGGCCAGCTCTGGAGTCCAGAATGCGTGTCCGCGCGTCCAGGGATGCTCAACGCGGGTTTCATCGCGCCAGCACCAGTAGCAACGTGGCTTTAGGCTATGGCGCGGGAGCGACCTAGGACGGACATCACTCAATGTCGTGGAGAAAATAAGGTATGCGTATGATTACCCTACTGATCGCCGGAGCGGTTTCCAGCGCGGTCGCTGTAACAGCGGTATTCGCCCAGTCTGACTCCAATGACGGCGGCACACTGACGAGGAAGCGCTATCTCCCCGAGTATACCGCATCGGGCGATCTGATCCTGCCGAAGAATTTCCATGAGTGGGTGTACGTCGGCTCACCGCTCACTCCTAACGCGCTCAACGACGGCCAGGCCGGTTTTCCAGAATTTCACAACGTCTACATCGAACCAGGCTCATACCAGATCTACAAGAAGACAGGCGAGTTCCCGGAGGGAACAATCTTCTTCAAGGAACTGCAGATGACGCTCCCGGCCGACAATCCGGATGGATCACGTACCGAGCCCTCTGGGCGAGGCTACTTCCCCGGAAAGTGGAACGGCGCCGACGTTACGGTCAAGGATACCAAGCGTTATGCCGACACTGGTGGCTGGGGCTACTACAACTTCAATCACCACGAGCCGAAAGCGGCGACAGCCAAGCTGAAGCCTCAATCCGAGTGCGCCTTCTGCCACCAGGCGAGCGCTAAGAAAGACGATGTCTGGACCCAATTCTATCCGCTGCTGGACAACTGAGATCGTCAACAAGCGCTACCGATTCACCAACACAGGGAACAATGCCATGAGGATCGCCGCTGCCTTGGGCATCGCCCTGGCAGGACTGTCCGTGATCGGCGCCGTCACTGCCTACGGGGAGATCGATGCGAGCTCCCAGTATGGCGAAACGACTGCTGCCGTTGTCGACGACACGGGAAATCTGCGCGTGCCTGCCGATTATCGGACCGCTTATCAGATGCTGGGTAGCTGGGCAGTGGCTGCAGACGACGGTCCGGGCTCAAAGGAGCTGCACGTGGTCTATGCGTCGCCCGGAACCATCGCCGCGTATCGCAAGAACGGACACTTTCCCGACGGCGCCGTTCTCGTGAAGGAAGTGTTCCATGCGACTACTCAAGATATGACAACCGGAACCGTAAGCAGTGCTGGCACGCTCGCTGGCTGGTTCATCATGGTGAAGGACAACGTCGGCCGATTTCCTGGAAATAAGCTTTGGGGCGACGGCTGGGGTTGGTCCTGGTTCGAGGCAACTGATCCACAGAAGACGACATCCACCGACTACACGACGGATTGTCAGTCCTGTCATGAGCCGGCGCGACAATCAGACTGGATCTACACGCACGGCTATCCGGCCCTGACCCGGTAAGCCAAAGCCCCACTCAATACCTTGAATGACAGCAGCTCTGCTTAGAGCGAAAGCACTCTTGTACCTCAACCTATCCCTTCACCCATAGGAATCACCATGGCCAACGGAACTACCGCGATAAACGGAACCACAACGACCAACGCCGTCATCGAATGTATCCTGAGCCGCAGGGCCACCAAGTATTACGACCCCGCCGCCACTTTGAGCGACGACCAAATACGCGAGCTGGTGCGAATTGGCACCACCGCGCCGACATCCTTCCACTTGCAGAACTGGCGCTTCATCGCCGTACGCTCGCCTGAAGCCAAGGCTCGGCTGCGTCCGATCGCCTGGAATCAGCCCGCGATCACCGAAGCGGCCGTTACCTTCATCGTCTGCGGCCAGTTGGCCGATTCCAGCGTAATACCAGAGCGCCTCATACCCGTGGTGGAAGCGGGCATCATGCCGGAAAAGTTGGTGCCGGATTGGGAAATCCCCGCACGCAACCTGTACATGGATTACCCGCAGCGACAGCGCGACGAGGCCGTACGCACCGCCACCTTCGGCGCGGCGGCGATGATCTATGTAGCCAGTTCGTGGGGCTTGGGTTCGACACCGATGATCGGTTTCGATGACGAAGCGGTGCATCGCGAGTTCGGACTGGCTGCAAACGAAGTGCCGGTCATGCTCTTGTCCGTAGGGGCGGAGCGTCCGGGGAACTGGCCGCAAAAGCCGCGCCTGCCGGTGGCCGAGGTGCTGGATCTCGTTTGATTATTAGTGAAATCAATAATTTACGGAGATTACGATGGCAAGAACTGCTGCTCTAAAGCCGGAACAGGTGCCGGCCGATTCGAAACCGACTCTCGATGCGTTCACCAAGAACATCGGGTTCACCCCAAATATGATGGCGAGCTTCGCGCAGAGCCCGATCGCATTCAACGCATGGGCCGCCCTGCTCGGCTCCTTGAGCAAGGCGCTCGACGTGAAGACGCGTGACAGCGTCGGCCTCGCTGTCTCCGAAGTGAATGGCTGCAACTACTGCCTGACAGTGCACAGCTTTACGGCCGAGCATATGGCCAAGTTGCCGGCCGATGAAATCATTCTCGCTCGGAAGGGCCATGCCAGAGACCCGAAGCGGGACGCCGCGGTCCAGTTTGCGCGCAAAGTCATCGAGACCCGAGGGCAGGTCAGTGATGCCGATCTGAAAGCCGTCCGCGATGCCGGCTACACGGATGCGAACGTCATGGAGATCGTCGCGCTGGTGGCCATGTACTCCCTGACGAACTTCTTCAATAACGTGTTCGATCCCGAGAAGGACTTTCCTGCCGTTACGTCGGCTGGCTCGATCTGAACTCTATCCGGTCGCATCGAACATCTCCGAGGGCTCTTGGAGGTTTGATGTGATGCGAGCATGATGCCAAAGCCCAGATGCACCCAGGAAAGAGGGTTGGGAACGCGTCTGGGCTTGTCGTATGCCCCGACAAGCCTGGGAGGAAGAAAAAGTGATGCTCGATCATCCGATTTTCACGCGCTGGCCGGCGAGGTACCCCGATCGGCTGCAACTCTTTTCTCTCCCGACGCCTAATGGGGTGAAGGTGCGCATCATGCTGGAGGAGGCAGGCCTCGCCTATGAGCCGCATCGCATCGACATCATGGCGAACGAGAACCATGATCCGGCCTTTCTCGCGCTCAACCCGAACGGCAAGATTCCCGCTATCTACGACCCCGACGGACCGAGCGGCACGCCGCTCGCGCTGTTCGAATCGGGCGCGATCCTCCTCTATCTTGCCGACAAGACGGGACAATTTATCTCTGCCGATCCGAACACCCGCTACGAAACAATCCAGTGGGTCATGTGGCAGATGGGCGGAGTCGGGCCGATGTTCGGCCAGGTCGGTTTCTTCCACAAATTCGCCGGCAAGGCCTATGAGGACAAGCGCCCGCGCGACCGCTACGTAACCGAATCAGCGCGGCTGCTCGGTGTCCTCGACGAACGGCTCGCGGGCCGCGACTGGGTGATGGGCGCTGACTACAGCATCGCCGATATTTCGCTGCTCGGCTGGGTGCGCAACCTGATCGGCTTTTACGAAGCGCGCGAGCTCGTCGGCTTCGACCGCTTTTTTCATGTGCAGGCGTGGCTCAACCGTGGCCTCGCGCGGCCGGCGGTGCAGCGCGGGCTGGAAGTAACGGCAGCCTAGTCCGGTTTATCCCACATACTGCCATGATCTGCTTTTGAGTTTACGTCCGCTTGCCTGCAGAAAGCGGAACGAGCATCAGCTTCGCGGTAACGGCCGCACTATTGAGAGATGACTCAGCTGTAGGGAATATACCGTCAAATTGAAGAGCTACCTTCGATACCTCATCTGGTGGACAGCGGCGGGCATGCACTCAATTTCTCTCGCTTTCGCTCACATGCGCACCACCGTCCTATTGACTATCGGTCGCACATGATCAACGGACTGGGAAATCCGTACGCCTACATGCGCCCAAATGGCGTTTAAGTACCCTCACTCCCACTCGATCATCAACGACCCATTCAAGTCGTTGACAAGACGAAATAATTCTCCCGGCCACCTACGAATACCGTCAGCCCAACCGTCACAGGTAGCTGCTTGCCCGCGATAGGTGACGATAGATCTTGGAGGTTACGGAGCACGTTATCTCAGCAATGTCGTGCATTGCGATTTCGTCTGTTGGCTCGCCAGATCACAACATCAAACATTGGAGCAGCGCCGCCTTGAGCGGCGCACGCCTACTCGTGAAATCCCGTCGGGCAATGAGCTACTTTCGTCTGCTACGCCCGCAATAGCGGACCATGTACTTGCTCAAGAGAATGGCACGTTAGTGCGATAAGCCGACATAGCTCAGATGTGACTGTCACGTTGTGCTTTTCGCCGCAGGACCGCCGACGACGGTTCAGTGGTAAAAGCAGGATCGTAGCCGCCGCAGCCCGTCTTCGATGCTGGCGGTAGGGATTGCCCCATATCCCAGCAGCAGTCCGGATGGTCCCGGCGAATCGACACCGAACCTCGACAGCTCCTGAACGGCGACACCGGCGTCGCACGCCCGGCGCACGACGGCGCCGATCCGGCCGGCGGACGCGGTGCGCGCGACGGCGGCGATGTGAAGTCCGGTGGTCGAGGGGATGACCTCGAGATGGTCGGCAAAGTCGCGGGCCAATGCGTCCGCGATCATCCGGTGACGCGCCCGATAGACTTCGCGCGCCTTGCGAAGATGACGGGCAAATCCGCCGCCGTCAATGAAGTCCGCCAGCACGGCCTGGATGGTTGTCGAGGTGTGCCAGTCAGTCACAAGCTTCGCCTTGTGAACAGCCTCGCGTAGCGAGGGCGGGACCACGACGAATCCCAGACGCAGCGTGGGCAGCAG
Source organism: Dongia deserti (assembly GCF_003574735.1). Taxonomy (GTDB): domain Bacteria; phylum Pseudomonadota; class Alphaproteobacteria; order Dongiales; family Dongiaceae; genus Dongia_A; species Dongia_A deserti. The sequence continues at coordinate 114,473 of NZ_QORW01000017.1, read as the reverse complement.
CGTCTTCGAGAACGAGCCGATGTATATGACCCTCCCGGTCGTATCGAGCATCCGGAGCGGCTCGATCGGACGCCCTCCGAAGCGAAACTCGCTGTCGTAATCGTCCTCGATGACCGCGGTGTTGTGGCGATCGGCCCAGGCCAGGAGCGCCAATCGTCGAGGCAGCGCCATCGACACGCCGAGCGGGTACTGGTGGGACGGCGTCACGTAGACGGCGCGCGCTTGCCGCGGAAGGGCGTCGACATCGAGACCGTCGCGGTCGACCGCAACGCCGGTCACGCGCAGACCGAGCGCCGCGAATGCCCACCGCGCAAGTGAATAGCCCGGATCCTCCACGGCAATGTGATCTCCGGGTGAGAGTAGCACCCGTGCGATGACGTCCAGCGCCTGCTGCGTGCCGTTCGTGACAATGACGTCGTCGGCCGACGCCTCGACACCGCGGGAGACGGCGATGTGACGCGCAATGGCTTCCCGCAGCCCTCTGTTGCCCGCCGGGTTGTCGTAGACGATCGTGCTCTCGGCTTCGGAGCGCAGTTGGCGACCCATCAATCGTCGCCACGCGTCGTGCGGGAACAGCGCCGCATCGGGGAGGCCGCTCCGAAAGTCGAAACGGGGAGGCTGGGCGAAGATCATAGGCGGCAGCCAAATCGCATTCCAGACCGGGCGCGCGCGCAGCGCAGCGCCGATCCGCTTGTTCTTCGGCCTGCTTCGCGTCGATGCCAGGTTCTCGCTGACGACCGTGCCCGCGCCCACGCGCGACGTCACGAATCCTTCGCCGGCGAGACGGTCATAAACGCCGGTGATCGTCGTGCGAGAGACCGTGAGCTGCCGCGCGAGCTCCCTGCTGGGCGGCAGCGGATCGCCGGGCCGCAGCTGACCCTCGACGATCGCCCGGCGCAGCTGCCGGTAGATCTCGCCGCTGAGGTCTTTGCGACCGACCAGGCTGATGTGAAGCTCCATTTCCGCAGTATAGGGCGCCATGAATTGGCCTGCCAGACTTTGCAGGAATTGGCTCTCGTAGCAGTCCTCTGCCTTTCCTATCTTACCACCGACGCTGCAGGCAAACGCTGCCCAGCGAAAAGATGCCCGACGTATCGCCCTTGCCGATCAAGGAGGAGCAGACGGCTCCAGCCTCGGAAAGTGGCACGACCCTGACGTGTTCCCGGGTCGATGCACATCAGCCACAGCCGGCATCATCGCCTGACTGGAGGATCGCCATGGCAATCAGGTCGTTGCACTGGATCTGGCAGCTGATCGGGAGCGAGCGGCGCAGTGCGGCGCGACCGGAGCGACACGCCTCGCCGCCCATGACGATCGAGGTGGAATCCTTGCCGGACTACCGATGGCGCGAGCTCGGGTTTGTCCAGGCCCGCCGTAATGACGAAACCGAGCAAACTCGCTAGTGCGGCACGTCCCCCTGTGAACCGGTTCACTTCGCTCGCGACCGCAGACGGCTACCCTCCAAGCCGGACGCTGAGCACTTCGTGCCATTCCGCAATGACCGAGAGATGGAACCCATGAAGGTGCTGGCCATCGGTGGGGGTATCGGTGGATTAGCGAGCGCGCTGAGCCCGCATGCCGCCGGTATCGAGTGCACGGTCTTCGAGCAGTCGGACAGCATTCGCGAGCTTGGCGGCGACATGCTCCTTAACGGCCAACCAGGTAATGAGATCAAATCAATTAGTTATGCCAGTGGATACGCCTCCGCGGCGCCCGCAAAATTGGAGACACAGCAATGGAAGACGCCAAGCTGCCGACAATGTCGCGTGGTGACGTCACGCCAGATCACATTATGCAGATCGGCATGGGATTCTGGGCATCGAAGGCGCTGCTGAGCGCTGTAGAGTTAGGCGTCTTCACCTACCTTGCCGATAGGTCGAAGACTGGGCGCGAACTTGAACGCGCCTTGGAACTCAATCCGCGCGGAACGTACGACCTTCTGGACGCTCTGGTCGCGCTTGGCCTGCTCGAGCGCGACGGCAACGGCGTGGCGGGTCGATACCGCAACACCGCCGAGACGGCAGTGTTTCTTGATCGCAAGAGCCCGCAATACAGTGGCGGGATCCTCGAAATGGCGAATGCGCGGCTTTACCGATTCTGGGCCGACTTGACGCCGGCACTGAAGACGGGAAAGCCGCAGAACGAGGTCAAGCATTCCGGCCTGCCAATGTTCGATGAACTCTACGCCGACCCAAAACGGCTGGAGCAATTCATGGACGCTATGGCCGGCATTTCGAAGGCGAACTTTAGCGCCCTCGCCGAGAAGTTCGACTTCTCACCCTACAGCACGTTGGCCGACATTGGCGGTGCGAGCGGACAGCTCTCTTGTTCGGTCGCAAGCCAACACACGCATCTTTCCTGCCGCTCATGCGATCTGCCCGTCGTGAAGCCGATTGCAGAACGCAACATCCGCAAACATGGCCTGAGCGAGCGAGTGCAGGCGGACGTCATCGACTTCCTTCACGACGGATTCCCGAGAGCCGATATCATCACTATGGGGATGATCCTTCATGACTGGAATCTCGACCGTAAGAAGATGCTGATCGCCAAGGCGTACCGCGCTCTGCCCAAGGGCGGAGCACTGATCGCGATCGAGAACATCATCGATGATGAGCGGCGAAAGAACGCATTCGGCCTGCTGATGTCTCTCAACATGCTGATCGAGTTCGGAGACGCATTCGACTTTACCGGTGCCGACTTTGCCGGCTGGTGCCGAGACGCGGGCTTCGCGCACTGCGAGGTTCGACACCTAGCGGGGCCCACAAGCGCGGCGATTGCGTACAAATAGCACCAAGATGGCGGGCTTCGACCAGGCACAGGTCAACCGCTAGGATCGGAACTACGGCGTGGATTGGTCCACTCTTGCCCAATTCTTGGCGGCGACGCTCCTTCTTCTTGTAACGCCCGGCCCGGTCATAGCGATTGTCACTCATAACACTGTACGGCGCGGAACCGCGGCCGGCCTGCTGACTGTGGTCGGCGTCGGGCTTGGCGATGCGTGCTTGCTCGGGGCAACGTTTGCGGGCTTGCGGCTTTCCAGCGAACTCTTGCCGGCGGTGTTTCGATGGCTTTCGCTCGCTGGGGCGCTTTACCTCATCTGGCTCGCCGCAGAGGCCCTGCTCGTCCGCCGTGGGACCTCGCGAACGGCAATCTTGTCTCGCTGTCGTAAGCCGCTCCTGGACGGCCTGACGATCGCCTTCGCGAATCCTGCGGCGCTTCTGTTCTATACCGCCTTTTTCCCGCAGTTCATCGACCGGAATGATTCGATCGCGGAACAGATGATCGTGTTGAGCGCGTTATATATTTGCACTAGGTTGACGGTCGACGCTGCGTGCGTCCTCACTGTTGCGCGCGTCCGGTTACCGGCGGGCCGAACGCAGATTGGCAGGTTCGCGGAGCAGGGAACTGCCGCCGTCTATCTCTCGATCGCGGTCATCACCGTCCTTAGGTTCATCGAGGTGGCAGAGTGATTTGGAGGCTGTCCACGCATCGTCGGCACTAGCATTTCCGTGCACCCACGGACGTCGCAATCCCATTCGGAAGACCGCATCAGGGCGCTGCGCCACACCGTCCGCATCGGACACCAGGCGTGGACATCGGCGCTCGTTCTTTGCCATTCAACTGATCCATCAGCTTCAATGCACACTTGCCAGTGCCCGCCGCACATAGCCGTAACGGTCCGAAGCGGAGCAAAAGATCTGGGCTTTCGCCGAGCGGGCGACAAGCGTCGCGTCGCGCTCAAGTAGCGCGACCGAAACGTTCCTTATGAAACGTCTGGGTCGGAAGAATTGACCCGTCCAACTGGAGTTCCATCATAACTCTCCGCAAATGGCAGCCTTGCTGGACACTATCCCAGGCCCTGGACACAGGGCTGGAAGCGGAATTCGCGAAGCGGACACGCTTAGTTTCAGCCGAGGATCGGAGCAAGGCCGAACCGCGTTCGCGCGAGAGTTGTCGCGCCGACATTGCGCGACGAAGGCGAGGCTGGCGAGTTGCGTGCTGATGGCTGCTTCGATCTTGTTCCAGTCAGCCTCGGAACCGTGCTTGACAAGGCAAGATGCAGCGTCGCGGGAGCAGCAAACTGACACCAGCCAGCGCATAGAGTGACGCAAGGCCGACGTCAATAAACCGGCTGATGAAGGCGCCGCCGCTGCCATCGCTGATCGGCGTCAATCCTAGGCCCAGCAGGATCAGGAAGGTTGGCATCGCGACGGCGAAGATTTCCGCTTCAGGCGTGGGACGCGTGGCGCCTTCGGACAAGGCCAGTGCAACTGCGAGCGTCACCAGGAACAGGAGCGGAAGCCATGGAACCATGGCGACCGTGTAGTAGGCGACGCTGGCGAGTACGCCCCCAATCAGATTGCCGAGCAACAACCCAAAGGCTGCGCGCTGGCGTATGTCGACCTTTTGGCTGAGCAGCGAGACGATGGTGATGAGGACAACGATGCTGACTTCTCCGTCGACAGCCAGATAGTGGATCAGCGCAGGCATGAGGATAAGGGTATAGGCGCAGGCCGTTCGAACCGGGGCGATCGTAGCGGATGGCTGATTCTGCGGCTCCCTCCCAGCCTCGATGGAGATCATGCCGGGGGTATCGGGAAAGAGCGCGTAGCCCAGCCATGCCAGCAAGACGGCGGAACCCGCCGATGCGATCATGATCCAGACGAAGTGCTGGGCCAGGTCCCGCGAGACCACCGCCAGGACAGGCACCATGACGTTACAGGTCAAGAGCATTGCCGGCAGTGGGCCGCCTCTGCCCGTCAATTGCATGAGAAAACATCCGAAAACGACCAACCCCAGAACGAGCAGGTATACGAGCGGACGATTCTGCAAGGTGTTGGCAAGACCGAGAGCGAAGCCGCTGGCGGCCGCAATGATCACCACGAATCCCAGTGCTTGCGGCAAGCTGGGGGTCTGCCGGCTGTTCAACAGCATTTGAAATGCCAGCAGCGGAGCGAGGAAAGTGAAAGGCTCCCCCTGGATTTCGGCGATCGTCAGGCCTAACGCGACCGCCAGAGCAATCCGCAGACTCTTTCGTTGGCGCTTCTGAAGGGCGTCGAGCGTGGAACTGTCAGGTGGCATAAGTAAGGATGCTGACGAGCCAGATCCACGCCCGGCCGACGGCATTCACCAAGCCGTTCTCTCCGGTATAGACGATGACATTGGCCTGAGATCCGTGCCTAAGACCGGGCACGTATTTTTCTGCGTCCAGTTCGATCCGCACTGGAAATCGCTGTGGATCGCGGATCCAGCTCGATTGATTCCTGATCGTGGGCAGAGCGCCGAGATTCCCGCTGTTGTAATTGGACACGCCCCAACCGATACTTTCGACCGTGCCGGGGAAGATCTCGCCCGGCAGTGCGTCGAATACGATATCGACGGCATCGCCCGGTTTCACGTTCTCCAGGTTGTTCTCGCGGAAGCTGGCGATGACCCAGTAACTGCGCGCGTCAATGAATGTCATGACGGGCTGGCCGGCCGCGGCGAATTGCCCCAAGGTCAATTGCAGATTGGTGACCAGCCCGGGCGTGGGTGCGTTGACCATGGTGCGGATAAGATCGCGTTCCGCTTTCGCCTGCGCGGCGGTAGAGGCACGAAGCTGCGGATTGTCGGCGCCCTGTGGCCCCAGCGCTTCCTCGGCTTGGCGCTGCTCGGCCTGCGCCTGCCTGAACTTGGCCTTGGCAGCATCGCGCTCGGCTTTCGCTTGGTCGCCGCGCGCCTTGGCAAAAACGCCCTTCTTGACCAGCTCCTGTGTGCGCGCCGTCTGCTCCATCACGTTGGTGAGGTTGGCCTGAGCTTCCACCACCTTGGCCTGGGCAGCGCTGACACCTGCCGTGTCGGCACCGATCGACTGTCCGGCGGCTGCCACGTCAGCCATGGCCTTTTCGCGCGCGATTTCGTAGGGCTCAGGATCGACGCGGAACAGCAACTGTCCGGCCTCGACTTTCTGATTGTCTTCGACCGCGACCTCGACGATGCGTCCGGGCACTTCCGGGGCAATGGCCACGACAAACGCCTGGACGATGCCTTGTGGTGTATAGGGCGTCAGGCGATCGGCGATCAGCGAATATCCAAAGAGTATGACGCAGATGAGAAGGATGATGGCGACCCACCGGCGAACCGGATTGTGGGACTTCGTTGCCTCCGTCGGCATTGCTGTCTCGGTCGGCTCGGTTGTTTCAGCAACGCTCATAGTCGCCCCCTTGGACATTTCGATCACGGTGATCGCCTAGCGCCTCGAAGCTGCGATTGCCGGCCCTCACCCGCGAGCGGCGGGACACAGACCTCATCGGTCTGCCTTACGCGCCCCTGTCGTCCTGAGTTGAAACCTTCGCATTATAGTCAAAGAGCGCCGCGAGTTTGTTCCAGAACTCGCCTCCGAGGACGAACAAGCTCGCGATGAGAACCGCATCGGCGGCCAAACTCCAAAATTTCTCGTTCGCCTCCCAGTCGACGAATATTCCGGGGAAGTACGGCAACAGTGAGCTGAATACGAGGGACAGAACGAACAGCACGAGCCCGATGCGATAGCGGCCCTGGCTCACCTGTTCAGCCGGCCGGAAGCGGCCGAGGAAGTTGAACACGTAAGTCTTCAGCAGATTGAAACCAGGCTTTCCCATTACAGCGATGGCAGCGACTTTCGTCAGCACCGGCATGACGGCGAGGAAACCCGTCAAGGGGGTCTTCAGGCCCATGCTTAAGTCCGCCCCGGCTACCAGCGGGATGAGCGCCCATGCCACATATCCCCCAGCAACTAGCAGAATTCCGATTCCGAAGCGCCAGCCCGACTGAGCGAAGCTGGGTGCTTGTGCGGTACCGCTCATCGCGTCACTCCCGTTCAATATCTCTTACGGCCCGTATGTGCCGGGCTCCAGCACCTTCAAGAGGACGCAAGGCGGCGTCGAGCGCCGCCTTCTTTTAACCTCTGTCAATTTGCTACTTCGAGTGGCGGCACCGTCCACGCGCCGGTCAGGACTTCTTCCTTCGGATAGTAGAGGCGCATGACACCGAAGAAGGGACCTTTCGGCGCAGGCAACCAGTTCGACTCCTTATCCGGGCCAGGATTCTCAACCTGGATATAAATGGTCAGCCCGCCATCGGGGTCGAGCTTCATGTTGGGAAGCATCGGCGAATTGATGAGATAGCGATTGATCGGATTCGCCACGAGCAGCTGGGCCGGCAGATCATACATGGTCATCGACCAGAAAGCGTTGACCGGGGGGAAGGCGCCCGGCGCAAAATTCAGAGTGTAGTTCTTCTCCGAAGCATCGTATGGCTGGCCGGCGGCATCCTTTTGATAGGCGCCGTAGTAGGCCTCTTGTTTTGAGTTCCCGTAGATTCCCATTTGGGCGCCAACCGCTCGCTTAACCCATTCCCCATTGAATAGCTCTCGCGCGCCGAGAACGTCGGCGGCGTTCGCCGTGACGGCGCGGACCGCGTCGATCTCCCTCTGGCCGTCTTCCATGCCGCTCACGAGCGCGGCGCGCATGTCGGGCGACAGCACGGCGATGTCGACCGTCTTGCCAGGCTCCACGCCGATCTTGGCGAAGCTTGCGCGAAGGTCGGCGTCGGCAGGATTGACCGGGCAGAATTGCAGGACGAAGGCGAGCAGGTTGAAGAACTCCGGCGAGGTGCGCTGATCCTGAGCGGTCGACGGTTTCGGCCAATTGATCTCCGGCGCCGATGCTGGAGCCTCGGCCTGGAGATAGGCTGAGAGTGGCTCGAGCTTGTAGCCGGCCTGGATTTTCTTGACGTTTTCGATGTCATCCGGACCGAAGAGCTGGGTCCGATAGACCGGGAAAACAAACTCCGTCTCCGACCGGATGACTTTAGTGATTCCACTCGGAGCCTCGCCGGTCCAACCGGGCCCGGCGATCAGGTAGCTGCCGCCGCCGTTGCCCTCAGCCCGCGTCCCGAGATAGGCGAAGTTATGCGTGTAGAGATCGACGAGTTGCACTGAGTAGTAACGGTCCTTCTCGATAGCCGGAAGTGTCAGCACGATCGGCTCCGCCCGCAGATCGAGAAAGGCATAAGAGTAAGGCGTGTCGGAGTTAGGTGTCTGGACCGCTTTGTCTGCGGGCGTGTAGACGTTCGCGGCGCTTGCGATCTGATTCAGCGGACTCTTGAACTCCGGGCTCTGAGTGTCGATGAAGTAGGCATGCACAACCCTGTAGTTGTCGACTATCGGAAAGCCAAAAACATAAGCGTCCTTTGCGATAGCCCGCGCCTCCGCCGGCGTAACGTCCGCAGCACTGGCTTGCGTGAACGCCGCCGCGATCAAAGCAGCAGCCGATAGCATGCTTGCGATCTTCATCTTCACGTTCATCGTTTTCTCCCTGACGTTCGCTCCCTCTGACACTCGCTGGCCTATTTTACGGCGGGCTGCCACGAGTCATCCGGGTTGAACTCTTGAATTGCCGCCGAGGCGAGATCGGTGTCCTCTCCAAGATCCTTCTCGTAGAGCTTGCCTTGGTGGCTGACGACGAATGTCTGGACTCCCGTGACGCCATATTCGGCTGGTACCGCTATCAGGCCGTAGCCGGCAATCATGTTGCCGTTGATGACATAGTCGTATCGTCCGCCAGGCGCATTCTCGCCCTGGCGAGTCAGGACACGAAAGTAGTAGCCTCTCAGTGGATCACCAGCGTCGCGGCTTTCAAAATATCCACCCTGAAGTGCGACAAAGCTCCGCAAGGGACTGACGGCCTCGTTTGAAGCCTCGGCTACCTCCCAATAGAGGCCATCGTGCTTGCCGTTTGAGCTCGCCAACCTCTGCGCATATTCGAGAACTTCGTCGCCGTCGCGATCGGCGACCGCATATTCGACCTGTGCCTTTACGTAGGCACGCAAGGCAGAGATCGCAGCGAGCTCGTTGGCTCCGATGCGCCTGGCGAGCAGTTCGTAGAGTCCCGCCTCAGCGTCGAACTGCCATCCTTTTGCAGTGCGGACGATCGGAAACGGCACCGGCCACTGCTGTTTCCCGATGAGAATGGTGCGCGTGTCGCCATCTCCTTCCTGCAGGGTCATCGCTTCCGTTGCAGCGGCGAGCGCCAGCTTTCGATTTTCGCGCTCGGCTGTCTCGTCATCGGTGAAGAGGCTGTCCTTGTACTCATCCCCCAGCACGTCCAGAATCGCCTCACGGTTGCCTGCCTTCAAGGCGCCGACCAGTGCCTCCGCGGCCGCCTCCGGCGTCTCATACACCTTCGCGTCCTCGGCCTGGGCGGGTGGCGCAAGCCATACGGCAAGCACCAACGTGGCGGCCCAGCGGATCGGCCGGAGTGTCCGGCCACGGTTATCAGGCATTGCTTCGATCCTTTTCTTCATAAGACGCTCCCTTCCAAAGCAAATTCAGCCGACCGAATGGAGAAATCAGCGGCGATTCGGCCGAGGCTGGCCGCTGGCCTTGAGGCTGTTGGCGCCGCGCTTGCTCTGGACGTTGACTTTTGATCCCGATGACACTTGGCCAAATGCGCCCCCAGGTTTTTGTTTGAGCTGCGTCTGGTTGATCGCCTTGGCTGGTTCCTGCTTTTGAACCTGAGGCAGTTTCTGTTGCTTGGGCTTGAGCTGCTTCTGTTGCGTCGATACCTTCGTCGTCACGCTCGACGACTTCTTAGGAAGGTTCAAGCTGGTCTGGCCTCGTTGGCTTTGCTTCTGAACGGCAGCACCGCTCTGGATTCTCGCAGCGGGTTTGGGCGACGTGACGGGTGTGCCGCTAACTGCAGGCCGTGCTTTGGCTGTCGTCTGGCGTGCCGTAGTGGATTTCTGCCGTGCCTTCTCCGGACTCCAGGTCATTTTTCCTTGCTTGGCGGGACGCGTCTCGGCACTGAAGCGATTGTTATCGATGTTGACCCGGTCATTGTCGATATTGATGTCCCCGCTATTGTTGATCTCGATGTCGCCTCCGTCGAAGTCACCGTCACAGCAATCAATATCGATGTCGTCGTCGTCCCAATCGAAGGCATAGGCAAAGGTGGCACCGACGACGGCTCCGGCGAAGAAGGTCGCCGTTGGATTGTAGTAAGGAACGTAGGGCGTCGAATAGACAGGCGGGGGATAGGCCGCGTAGTTTTGATAGACAATCGGCTGCGGGTCGTACGTAGGCACGTAGACGACGTTCGGCTGGGCCGGCTGAACGATGATGGTATCGCCTTCCTGGACGATCGTCTGCTGTTCGTTCGATTTGAGATATCCGGCATCAACGGCTTCGTCGCGCAACTGCTGTATGGTGTTCATGACGTCTTCTTGCTGGTCCAGCACCGCATTGCCAAGCTGCTCGGTCCATTCCAGATTGTCGTTCATCTGAGTGGCCGCCTCCGGATAATTGATCAGCGCGGCAATGGCGGGGTCCCAGTCTGGGTTTGGCTCCAGAGCCGGATCTGTCGCCTTCTTCTCAAGAAAACGGCTCGCCTGAACGACTTGCAGAGGATTGGTGCTGGCCGGCAGCACGATGGCAAGCAGCTCGTCGGGATAGAGAGCAACAGGCGCCAGGACAGCCCGCAGCTCTTCGGTCGAAAGCAGATAGAGCGGCGCCTCGCTTTCGGCGACGACCGCGGCATCGTCCTCGATGCCGGCCATCTGTGCCTGCGCGGACGGCATTGCGGTTGTCGAGGCTGCCGTCACTATGGCGCATGCGACGGTGCAGAAAAGATTACGCCAACGTTCCTGTTTCATCATTTTCCACCCCGAGCCATGTTATCCTTTGCCAGAGAATCGGCAGGCGTCCTTGCCGTCGAGCGCCGGAAGGGCCGCTCGACACTGCTCAAATCCGTTCCCAGCGGTCTCGGTAGCGGCGCGTGCTGCGATGATCCGCGACAACGATCCTTTCCGACGCCATTCGTAGTCCGGAGGATCGCGCCGATGGAGTACGTTACCGTAACATCTCAAGCTAAAGCGACGATCTCGTGACAAGAGTCGCCACCGCTGCGTTGCAGAGCGGTATCAGATATCTTGGCCGAGTATGTTCATCCCGGCCTTGCGGAGGCCATCGACGAGCCCGCGCGTGAGTTCCGGGTGTAGGTTGTGCTTCTTGAAGAATGCAACCGCATGTTCTGTAAAGGCCGGATCAAGCTCCAGAATCTTGCGGACGGCCTCTTCAGCCTCCGTCCTGTGGCCAAGTTGGCCAGCCGCGGCGGCGATCGCGATATAACCGTACGAGATGTTCGCCAGGTTGATGCGTTTGGCTTCAGTCAAGGCCTTTCGATAATCCCCACTGCGATAGGCGTGAAGATAGGTCGCAACACGATAGAAGTCGCTCAGGGCGGGGTTTCGCGCCATTGCCTCTGTGATCAGCGCGTACCTTTCCCATTGGCCGGCAACGTAGGCGCGGCCGCCGAGGTCCGCCATCAACTCCGTGTCATTGGGATTAAGCTCCAGGCCCTGTTCCGCCGCGCGAAGGCTGGAATCGACATCGTTCCGGAGCCAGTAGATGAGGTGCAGCGCCTGGTAGCCGTGAGCGGAGCGCGGCTCCAGCTCGACAGCCCGGTTGGCAAGTTCGAAGGCGCGCGCCAAGGGATCGAACGAGATCTTGCTCCGATCGAACCCGTAACGAGCGGCGTCGCAATACAGCAACGCAAGCTTGGAATGCGCCAGCGCGTAGCTAGGATCCTCAACAATCGCATGCTCAAGGCAGTGGCGAATGCCGGCGAACTGCTGCCGATCGGCCTTTTTCCAGTACTGGAGGAACTGCAGCACGCATTCATATGACGACAAGGAGCTTGGCGCACCGGCCCTCAATTCCTTGACCTGGTCGCCGAATATGACACCATAGGGCTGCGCCAGAATCTGGACGATCTCCGTGGCAATCTGGTCTTCGGTTGCAAACAGGTCCTCCGGCACCAGCCGGCCTCTAAAGGTTCCCGACCAGACATATTGCCCCGTCTCAGCATCGATGAGTGCGACCGAGGCACGGAAGCTCTCGGCAAGTGCTGTCGTCGTGCCAGTCACCAGATAGTCTGCTCCGAGCTTCGCGGCGGAAGCTCCTACGTCTTGAGAGAGGGGCTGACGGAAACTGGTTTCCGGTCCGAAAACCATCAGGTCGTTAAAGCGCGTGAGCCCGCTGATGACCTCTCGCGTCAAGCCGGCCGCCACATCGGGGCGAGACGATTGACCTTCAGAAGTAAACGGCAGAACGAGGATTACAGGACCATGCCAAGCTTCAACGGAACTTGGCTCCGGCCGCGAGTAAACGTACCACGCCGCGGCAATTGCAATTCCAACAACGAAGATCAGCGCGGCAATGGCCACCAACACAGGTCGATTTCGAACCGTGATTACCGGGACAGCTGCTTCATGCGGATCGGCAACGTGGGAAGGGTCATGCACGATCGGATCCGGATCTGGTCGCGACGGCGCGTTGACCTCGAAAGTGGGAACGTACGACCCCTTCGGAATCGTGATGAGGACAGGATCGGTTGCTCCGGACGTGAGATAATAGTGGTCGAGCGCACGGCGCAAGCGCCCAGCTTCGATGCGAACGATGGGATCGACCTGTGGATCAAAATCAGCTTCGCGCCCCAATACCGACGTTGCGATACTATAGGCCTTGATCCGGTCGGCATGGCCCTGCAGCTTTTCGCGCACCACATAGGAGAGGAAGTTTCGATGGCGGTCTGAAACGTCGAATGCGGCACTCGCAACCATCCGTTCGAGTTGGTCAAGGACCGCCGATGCCGGCACTTGGGCGATGCCCGGCCCCGCACCTTCGCTCTGTAGTTCTACCCCCATCATGAAGTCCGGATTCAAGTTAAGTGAAACCGACTCAATCGGCAGATGCAGAAGCACCGACAGGAACATTATCAGGCGGGATATCGAAGATACAGCGTCCTTTTGAATGACAATATAATGAGATTGCCAGCCACCCGACCGCCATTCCGGCGCGCGTTCTAAGAAATTTCATCATGTATTCAGCGACGTAGCGCGTCTCTGATACCGTAACATGTCCCACTTCACTGGCGATTTCGGCGTCAGCTTGTCCGGAAAAGAAGCTCATAGAGCGTCATGAGGCCAAGCGCGTCCATTCGCTGCCTGTCCTTACCCAGTTGGATCTTCCTGATGATTTCGCGTGCCGACGCGGGGACCAGGGGTAACAATCTGGAGTGTCTCCGGGCGACCCGCGTTGCGAATGCCCAGCTGAATGCTCGCACTAAGCGACGCGACACACGAATGACGCGCACCCCTCCTCGCTGTCGCACGAACACCGCCCTGCTGTTACCGTAACGTACCTCCCCTTCAGGCGAGTTTGCGCCACCCTCCACCTTGAAAGCACGAGCCATCGTTGCGGTCAGTGATGTGGGAGTTCCGGTGTCTGCACTCGCGTCGCACATCGCCATCGTCACCACCCTGTTTCCAGGCCAGGAGGCGGCAGTCAAAGCGCTTGTGATACGGAGCGAGCGCTTCCGTAGCCTCTGCGAGGACTACATGTTGGCAGCGGAGACTTTGACCATCATGGAAAAGCGAAACCTGCCGCAGGATGGAGAAAAGATGCTGGAATACCGAAGCCTGGTGACGGAGCTCGCCGGAGAGCTCTCCGAGGCATTCGCAGAGTCCAGCGAATGATTCGTTGCTGGGAGGCAAGCTGGCGAATGACCGGGCTCGTACTAATGGCTATGGCTACATCGGCATCGGCAGATGACGTTGATGGCAATCTCGCGCCGATCGACGATTGGTCCCTGTCCATTGCGCCCTATGCCTGGGCCGCGGGGATGAAGGGAACGGTAGCGAGCTTGCCAGGCCTGCCGCCGGTAGGAGTGGACGCCAGCTTTCAAGATCTGCTTGAGAACCTCGATATCGGCATCATGGTGTCCACTGAGCTTCGCTATCGCCGCTGGGCTGCGTTCTCGGACATCCTATACATCAACCTGAGCGCCGATGCGGACACACCAGCGGGGATTCTTTTCGACAATATTGACGTTGATCAGGAAACCTTCATCGGGACCTTTGCTGGCGCCTATCGCGCGTTCGATGATGGCGGCACGTTTATCGACGTGATGGCAGGAGTCCGTGTCTGGTCTGTCGATACCAGGCTCACCCTGGACGGCGGCCTGTTGGCCGACCAGGAGCGGGAGCACAACGAGAATTGGCTCGATCCGATGATCGGAGCCAAAGCGCGCTACCAGTTCGGCAACGGCATCTTCCTTAACGGCGTCGTGCAGATCGGCGGGTTCGGTGCTGCTTCGGACTTTTTCTGGGATGTCTTCGGTGGCGTTGGGTACCAGTTCAACGACAGCATCTCCGCCGTCGCTGGGTATCGGCATCTCGAAGAAGACTACGAACGCAACGGGTTCGTATTCGACGTGGAAATGTCCGGCCCCGTACTCGGCGCCGTCATTCGCTTTTAACCGAAGGGAGGCAGCATACATGCCTGCAGAAACAAGACAGCTGGCAGTTCCCCATACCATCGACGGAGTGACGCGGCGCCGGTTTACCGCTGCGACGCTGGCCTGTCTCGGCCTCGCGTTTGCTTGGCCAGCAGCAGCGGCGAATCCGGTTCAGTCGGGCACTGTAACCATCGAACAGGTGCAGATTGCCTTCATCGGCAGCGGCAATCTGGGTGGCGGGACGCTGGTCGCCGGCGGCAGCAAGTACGGATTCACCGTCGGCGGATTGGGCGTCGGCGGCTTCGGTGTTTCCAAGATGGAGGCGACCGGCACCGTCTACAACCTGCACAACCTCGCAGATTTTTCCGGCGCATATGTCCAGGCGCGCTACGGCCTCGCTGTCGGGTCGCTCAGTACCGGCGAACTGTGGCTGCAGAACGCGCGCGGCGTGGCGATCCATCTCAAGGCCAAACGAACCGGTCTCGCTCTCTCATTGGGCGGCGATGCCGTCTACATCGACTTCGATTGAATCAAGGAGACATACCATGAAGTCACGTAAATGCACTGGCTTGTCGGCAATATTGTTAGGAGCGGCAATATTGGCGGCGCCAGCGGCTGCTGAGACCGAGCAGACCATCAAGGCCTTCTCCGCCTGGCAGGGACGTGGTCAGATGTTTGAAACCGGCCCGGATCGCGCGACGTTCGTCGGATCATTCACAGGAATGATCTTCGTCGAGAGCGACAAAGGTCCGATCAATGCAGGTTTCATGACCTGCCCGGCCATCGTCGATGTCAACATTCTGGATGGCACGCAACAGGCCAAGGGACGCTGTACGATCACGGCCCAGGACGGTGCTCGCGCCTATGGAGAGATCTCATGCCAGGGGGTCCATCTGGTCGGCTGCGACGGGGATTTCAAGTTCACGGCGGGAACCGAACGCTTCAAGGGAATCACCGGCGGCGGGCCGGTGACCATCCGGAGCGGCCTGAAGGATTTCGCCATGGGCGACGGCAATATCATCCAGGAATCCGCTGGCGGAATCATCGTGTGGCCAAAGCTCATCTACAGGTTGCCATGATTGAGCGGGTCCAAGGGAGAAATCGCATGAAAAGACCATACCGGTTGTTGCGGCTCCGCGGAGCGGTGACCTTGCTCGCTACGGCGCTGCTGTTCGACAGCCCGGATGCACTGGCCAATGCACCCATCATCTATCCTGCCTCCGGACAGAGCATGGAACAGCAGGCTGCCGACGAGACGCAATGCCGCGGCTGGGCGCAACAGCAAACCGGCGTCTCGCCCTATTCGACGCCGCCGGAATATTACAGCAGCGGCTATTCGAGCCCAGGAGTGGTCGGCGGCGCAGCGCGCGGCGCGGCGCTGGGTGCCATCGGCGGCGAAATCATGAACAACGACGCGGGCAAAGGTGCGGCGGCCGGAGCCGCAATGGGCGCCACCGCCGGCTTCATGCGTCGCAATCAGGAACGTCGTCAGCAGGCGCAAGGCAACCAACAGGCACAAGCGCAGTATCAGGCTGACTTGGCCAATTACAACAGCGCTTTTGCCGCCTGCATGCAAGGCAGCGGTTATGTCGTGAAATGACTCATGCCGCTCCGGCGTAAAAGGGGCTTCGTGAATCTTCGGCACTTTGATCTGAACGAGGGGAAAGCTGTGACTATGTTGCGCTTATCGCGTGTTGCGGCTCTGTCACTGGTCATTGTGCTGTCGGGTTGCAGCACATTGCTGCGCGACCCGGCGCCCTCCGCCCGGATGGCGGACGCCCGGATCGGCGAATTCACATCAATTCGATACACGCCGCTGGCGGATAGCAAGCCGGTCGCCGATGCGATCCGCCAAGCCTTTGTCGGCGAGACGCCCGACAACTACGAAACCTTGCCGGATGGCGGTCGCCGTTATGATTATCTCGCTGTGTCCGGGGGCGGTTCAGACGGCGCGTTTGGCGCAGGCTTGCTGAACGGGTGGAGCGCGCATGGCGACCGGCCCAAGTTCAAGTTTGTCACCGGCGTCAGCACCGGCTCGCTGATTGCGCCTCTGGCTTTCCTGGGCTCGGATTACGACGCGAAGCTGAAAGAAGCCTACACGACGATCGACGCCGCCCATGTCTTCGTGCTGCGCGACATGATCATGCTGCCCTGGGCGGAGGCGCTCGCCGACACCGCTCCACTGCGGCAGATCGTGGCCAAATATGTAAGCGAGGATGTGCTGGATGCGATCGCCGCCGAGCATGCGAAGGGCCGGCGGCTGTACGTAGCGACGACCAATCTCGATGAAGAGCAGCCTGTGATCTGGGACATGGGAGCGATTGCGTCCAGCAAGAACCCCGGCAGGTTGGCGCTGTTCCGAGAGATTCTGGTCGCATCGTCGTCCATTCCCGCGTTCTTTCCGCCCGTCCTCATGAAGGTAACGATCGACGGTAAGATCTATGACGAAATGCATGTCGATGGCGGGGTTTTCTTCCAGGCTTTCGGCGTGGGTGCCGTCGTCGATCTGCCCGCCGCGATCCGGGACGCCAATCCGGACTTCAGCGGCCAAATCGAGCAGCGTCTTTATGTGATTCGCAATGGCCGCATCGACGCAGTCCCGTCGCCAGTCGCTCGGGGGCTTGGCAGCATCTCTGCGCGCGCCATCGCCACGCTCATCAAGGTCTCCGGCATCAACGACCTCTACCGCCTCTACCTCGGTTCGCTGCAGGACGACGTCGAATTCCGCTATGTCACCATTCCGCGCGGTGACCAGCCCCTGACCACCGAGGAGTTTAACAAAGAAGAGATGAACCGGAAATTCGAGATGGGGCGAAAGATGGGCATCGAGGGCATTCCTTGGCAAAGCACGCCTCCCGGCTATTCCACGCCTGAAGCGCCGACCACCGTTACGTCTGGATAAGAGGATTTGACGTCTCACGCCAGTCGACCTGAGGCGGACTTGAAGACGGGTGTAATAGGCGGGGTTCATATTGCCGCGTAGTAGCGCCTGTGCACTTCGCCTTGCTGATGTCTCTTCCTGGACCGGCACTCACTGCCGAAGTCACCGTGTTTCTCGACCCGAACAGATCAACTGGAGGAAACGATGAGGGCGACAAGAACAATGGGCCTGCGGGTCGCGGCCCCCCTTGCATCGATGGTGCTTCTATGGCTGCCTACATTGGTTCAGGCGCAGGACGCAAAGCCAAAATATTCCGCCAACGTGCCGCCGTCGATCCAGACACCCGACACTGTCGAAACGCGCATCGGCACCCTTAGATTCTTCGACGGTTTGCCCGATGAGGAGACCGTCAAGAAAGTCTACGACAACCTCGATTTCGGGCGCGGCGTCGAGGCCTTCCTGACCGGCATGCCCGCTGCCTCGGTCTATGGCGTATGCGAAGGCATGAGCGAGGTCGGCGTCAAAAGAAACAGGGAAATCGGCATCACCGAAGACCTGATGGATGCGCGCTCGCTGTTCCTTACGCCGAACTCCACAACCGTCTACGTCATCATGTGCCTCGACCTCAACGAGGGGCCGATGGTGCTCGATGTGCCGGTGGGTGTATTGGGACCAATCCAGGACGCCTATTTCCGTTTCGTGTCCGATGTCGGCCTGACCGGCCCCGACCAGGGCAAGGGCGGCAAGTACCTTTTGGTGCCTCCCGGCTATGCCGGGGCGCTCCCCAAGGACGGCTATTTCATCACGCATACCAAGACGAACAACCACGTCGCCTTCTATCGCGCCTTTGTTCAGAACGGCGACATCGCCGGCGCCGTCAAGAACGTCAAGGATAATGCCCGGATGTATTCCCTTGCGGAAGCCGCAAGCCCGCCCGAGCAGAAATTCGTCAACATCTCGGGCGTGCAGTTCAACACAATCCACGCCAACAACTTTCATTTCTACGAGGAACTCGACGCCGTGGTGCAAGCCGAGCCGGCCGACTTCGTCGATCCAGAAACTGTCGGGCTCTTTGCTTCAATCGGAATCAAGAAGGGCAAGCCTTTTGCGCCCGACGAGCGGATGAAGGCGATCCTGGTCGATGCCGTCGCGGTCGCCAATGCGACGGCGCGCGCGATCGTGTTTGCCTCGCGCAACGAGGCCACGAAGTTCTATCCAGACCGGCAGTGGTTCTCGGTCTTCGCCGGTGTAAGCCACGAGTTCGCCCAAGGCGCCGAGCGTGTGCTCGATGCACGCACGCTGTTCCACTACTATGCCACGGGCGTAACGCCGGCGATGGCTGTCGCCAAGCCCGGCACCGGATCGGCCTATGCCATCGCGGCACGTGACTCCCAGGGTCGGTACCTCGACGGCAGCAAGACCTACAGGATTACGCTGCCCGCCCCGATTCCGGCCGGAAACTTCTGGTCCTTCACTGTCTATGACGGGCAAACACGATCGATGCTGGAAACCGACCAGAAGCTCGCCGGGCTCGACAGCACGCTGCCCACTGTGAAGACCAATGCGGATGGATCGGTGACAGTGTGGTTCGGCCCAAAAGCGCCGGCAGGGCACGAGGGCAACTGGGTGCAGACGATGCCCGGCAAAGGCTGGAACTCGCTGCTGCGGCTCTACGCACCGCTCGAGCCCTGGTTCGACAGGAGCTGGAAGCCAGGCGATTTCGAGCTGATCGAATAGTCGCTGCACTTTGTACGATTCAAGGAGAAGCATCATGACTCTACAGGTACTGCTGCGCGCCAGCATATCGATGATGTTGGTGCTCGGCGCCGCTGGTTCGGCAATGGCCCAGGCCAAGCCGAGGATGGCGACCGATATTCCGCCTGAGATTACGACACCGGACACCGTCGAGACTCGCCTCGGCACGCTGAAATTCTTCGACGGCCTGCCGGACAGGGCGACTGTCGCCAAGATGTACGATAATCTCGATTTCATGCGCGGTGTCGAGGTCTTCCTCAACACCATGCCCGGCGCGTCGCTCTATGCGATGCGCGAGGGCCTGCGCAGCGTCGGCGTGGACAACCAGACGGTTGCCGTGTTTGAGACGCTGGCTGACTCCAAGTCGCTGTTCCTGACGCCGAATACCGAGACCGTCTATGTCTTCGGCTGGCTAGACCTCAAGGACGGACCCGTCGTGGTCGAGACGCCGCCGAACATCCTGGCGTTCGTCGACGATTTCTGGTTCCGGCATGTGACCGACATGGGCAATGCCGGTCCCGATCGCGGCAAAGGAGGAAAGTTCCTGTTCGTGCCGCCCGGTTTCACCGGACCCATACCGGGGGGCTATTTCGTCGCGCGGCCGCGGACGTTCGGCAACTGGCTGTTTGCACGCGGGTTCCTGGTGAATGGCGACCCGAAACCGGCCGTGGAGAGCTTCAAGAAATCATGGCGGCAATATCCGCTGGCGAAGGCAGGCAACCCGCCTGAAACGAAGTTCGTCAACGTATCAGGCAAGGCATTCAACACGATCCACGCCAACAACTTCAAATTCTACGAGGAGATCGCGCATCTTGTCGCGGAGGAGCCGACCGAGGCGTTGGATCAGGAGACGCTCGGGCTGCTCGCCTCGATCGGGATCGAGAGGGGCAAGCCCTTCGCCCCTGACGAAAGGATGAAGGCGATCCTGACCGAAGCGGCGGCAGTCGGCAACGCCACCGCACGCTCGATTCTTTTCGACAATCGGGACAAGAACTTCCTTCTTTATCCCGGCAGCTACTGGGAAGTCGGCTTTCTCGGCGGCAGCAGTGAGTTCCTCATCGATGGCGCCCGCTATCTCGATGCGCGCACCCGTTTCATGTACTACGCCACTGGCGTCACGCCTGCGATGGCGGCCAAGATGGTTGGTGTTGGCTCGCAATACGCCGTCAACTTTCGCGATTCAAAGGGCGAATATCTCAACGGCGCCAAGACATATCGCCTTCGCATACCGCCTAACCCGCCGGTGAAGAACTTCTGGTCGTTCGTCGTCTACGACGGACAGACTCGTTCTGAATTGCAGACCGACCAGCAATATCCGAGCATCAGCAGCCAGAAGGCCGATCTACAGATCAATGCGGATGGCTCCGTGGATGTTTATTTCGGCCCGCGGCCGCCCGCCGGCAAAGAGAGCAACTGGATTCAGACAATACCGGGCAAGAGCTGGAACACGATCCTGCGACTCTACGGACCGCTGGATCCCTGGTTCGCCAAGACCTGGCGGCCCGGTGATATCGAGGAGATGGACTGAGTCGCTTATATCGGCTCTGACCGATCTCTCTCGGCCGGCATGCGCTAGAAGTGACAACTCACCTCCGGGAATACCACGAATCCAGCGAACCATCTAACTTAGACTATACTACGAACCCGCACGGTCGCTTGTTGGATATGCCGACGGAGATGCCGTCAATTGTTCTCGCTTTCGCCTACTTGCATCGCCGCCCAATTGATCGTCGGCTACACATAATAAACAGACCACGGAAATCCGTGCGCCGACATGCGCTTAAAGTACGTTTATGTACCCCTACCCACTCGATCATCAACGACACAGCTAAGCGGTTTGATTTCATGAAATCCTTTTGGCCTGGCAGCCTACAATACCGTCAGCACGACCGTCATACGTAAACCCTTCCCGCGATAAGTAGCGATAGTCTGGGAGCTTACGGAACCACGTCGTCTAAGCAATGCCGTGCTTTGCAATTTTGTCTGCTGGGCAATCAGAGCGCACTTCCCGAACTTGAAGCATTTGAACAGCACATCCACCCCGCGAAACCTCGTCATCGAGACAGATGAGATACTCTCGTCTGTTACGCGTTCAATAGCAGACCATGTGCCTGCTCAAGAGAGTGGCTCGTTAGTGCCAATTGCAGACCACGTGCGATGTGACCATGGAATGCAACTGGGCGGCCGGTCTTTTGCTAGTCAGCGCTCGTTCTGACGGCATGGCGTAAGGCGACGAAGAAAGCAAACGCAGCCACCCGACAGCGCCGATGGCCACAGCGATGACGAGATAAACCTCGCACGAAGATTGCAGCCTTAGTCCAATACCAGTCGCATGCGATCGCGTCGCGGATTGTGGCCAAAAGCTTTGGCATAGGCACGAGAGAAATGCGACAACGAGACAAAACCGGTGGCAATACCGACTTCCGTAATGCTCAGGTCTGTTCGATGAACTAGGCGCCGAGCCTTAAGCAGGCGGCGCCGCAAAGTGAACCTGCAGGGTGACAATTTGAATTGCATCTTGAACAAGCGCTGTAGCTGGCGCGGGCCGATACCGACAGCCGCCGCCAATTCATCAGTGCTCAACGGATCCGCAAGATTAGCATCGATAATCTGGATCGCTCCTATCAAGTTGCGATTCCAAATCCCGAATACAACGGCTTCCGAACGCTGACTTTCCGTGCTTGCGCGGATCCGATCGTGATTGAGGACATCTGCTACCTGGCGAGCTACGCTGGCGCTCACCGTTGTCGCTACGCAGGCCAGCGCGAAATCGATCAATACCTTGCCGCCAGCACACGTAAGAAGCCGATCCTGCACCGCATATAATCTGTTGCTCAAAGCAAGGTCTGGCCATCGCTCCTCAAAGATGTCCCGTTCTGACCAATGAACGGCACAGGTCTTGCCAGTCAGCAAACCTGCACTCGCCATCAAGATGACGGCAGAGCCACTCGCCAACACGTACGCCTTATGCGCTATGGCACGACAGAGCCAAGCCTTCAGGTAGCTCATATTGGGAGGGTCGCCATCGGACAAGAGTATGATATTGTCCGGGAAAGCTGCCGCCTCGATAGCCTTTTGTACGCCCACTTGGGTGCCAAGCGAACTGGTGACGGCCATCCCATCCAAGCTGATGAGATAGTAAGCAAATACATTGCGCCCTGCGCGCCTATTTGCAGCCCGGAATGTGTCACAAAGCGCCGCCAGGTCATAGAGTGGAAAACCCGGTAGCAAGACGATGCCCACCTCAACTTGGTCAGTGAGAAAGTTCTGCATTACCAAAGGAGCAACCGACGCGGCTTGTTGAATCATCGGCCGCCGGCCGGTCATGGGCGACCGAGGCACTGGTCTAGCTTCTGCCTCTTTTCGCTCACTATAATGATGCACGTTTGCTCGCCCGATACTTACCAGATCATCTTCGTAGCCTTTGTCGATCGTGCGATCGCGGCTGTGAAGCAAGGGCGATGCCCGCAGGTCATGTGGCCCTGGGCGAGCGGCTGCAGGCCTCGGACTCATGACCGGCTTCATCAATTGCGCTGATTGGGCCACATCACTCGCGGCCAAGCCGAACCCAAACCAACATGCGACACAAGCACAGCTTGGTCCTCGATCAAGCCGGACCCAATTGCTTGTAAGCTTCTCGAGAGAAGACCTGGTTGACCATTGGTTCGAAGAAGCCCAATGGCTCCGGCGCATAGCTTGGGTCAAACGACGATTGATCCCATCTTTCGCAGAAGGCGACGCACACTTCGAAATGAGGATGCCCACGGAATTTCTCGCG
This sequence comes from Dongia deserti, assembly GCF_003574735.1. GTDB lineage: Bacteria > Pseudomonadota > Alphaproteobacteria > Dongiales > Dongiaceae > Dongia_A > Dongia_A deserti. Next base: position 91,744 of record NZ_QORW01000017.1, on the reverse strand, counting down.
TTCGTTCCTGTTCCAGCCATAGTGATGGGCATAGTAGTACATCTGGAAAACGCCATGATGCTCGACGGTCCAGATGCATTCCTCACGGACGTATGGGCGGAGTATTTCGGCCGCAAAGCGATCATGGTTCTGAGGGGCGAGCCCGTCGCCAATATCATGAAGTAACGCCGATACGATCCAGTCGATGTCGGCACCATCACGCACGGCCCGCGTCGCCGCCTGCAACGCATGTTCGAGCCGCGTAATCTGGTAGCCTTCGTAGGTTTCCTCTCCCTGGCGCTCCAGTTCGCGCAGGAGCCTCGCGGCGGTACCGGTCCAGTGCTTGGGTTCCAGGCTCCGGAGCAGCTTGTAGTCGTCGTAGGTTCCATCTCGCATCTGAGTGAAGCTGACGACGTTCACTTGGGGCCTCGCGCCTGCAGTTTGCGAGAGAGAACCCGGTACTGGCTCTCGATCGCATCCCGATCGATATAACATCCTTGCAGATGCCGGAGACCGGATCGGGGATCGAACGCGGTCCTGCCGTGAAGGAGGCGGCGATTGTCGAACATGACCAGCTCACCGGGAGACAGGAGAAACTTGATCTCGAACTCCGAGGACCGAAGTGCCCGATCGAGCAGGCGCCGCGCGGCATAGAAGCGATCCAGTTCCTGAGGCGGCAGCAGAGGAACGAAGTCAAGACGAGGACTGAACCTGATGCCAGAGAATGTGCCGGCATGGTCATGCTCGATAATGGGAGCGTAGTCGGTGTAGTCCCCATCAAGGTCCCTGAAGATAAATCGAACGGGGATATTCGACAGGATCTCGTATGCGCCAGGATCGATTGCGCGGATCCTCTCGACCACCGCATAGCCATCGACCAGCGTGGACAAGCCGCCGGTGGACTCATTGATAAGACAATGCAGCAGCTGTACGCCGGGAACCGGATCGCGGTAGGGATTATCTGTGTGCGCATCGAGGCCAAGGCCGGTATAGGCGAGGTCGTTGGCCTCGGGGATGGACTTCACCTCGAACAGCAGGCCGAAATTGGTCTCCCGCGGATAGCCGAAGCGACGCGCCACATCCAGAATTGACCCTGGTTTGGTGGGGACTTCGCGCAGGACCACGAAGCCATATTTCAGGAAGTGCTCGATCTGCTCGAGCGAGCGCTCCGGCGCGTATTCGGAGGTCCAGGTGAGCGTATTGATAGGGCCTAACTGACTGTCCCACGCTATGCGCTTTGGCAGGCCGAGGTCGGGCTCGAGATCCATCTCGGAAAGAATGCTATGTCTGTAAAAGTGACCCTTGGCCCCATCATTGAAGGACACATGCCAGGCATCGCCCGATACCTGCCGGACTTCGACGATCTCGTGGCAACCATTGACCCGTACCCGAAAATACGCGGAACACCGCCACGGATGCCTATTGGCGCGTCTAACAGACCGTTCATTGCCAGCCTGATCGTTTCGACACAGCAGAAGCAGCTAAGTCCACGTAGTGCTACCGCCGCCGCTCAAGCATTGACGCCGCGGACGGCTGCAATCACCGCGTCGGTGACCTGCTTCGTGGTGGCATTGCCGCCGAGGTCCGGCGACACGACCTCGCGCCTGCCGGTCACCGATGTGATCGCCGACATCAAGCGGGCGGATGCCCTCTGCTCACCAAGATGGTCCAGCATCAGCGCCGCGGTCCAGAAGGATGCCAGCGGATTGGCGACGCCTTTGGCGGTGATGTCGAAGGCCGAGCCGTGAATTGGCTCGAACATCGACGGATACTTGCGTGACGGATCGATGTTGGCAGTGGCACCGAGGCCGAGCGAGCCCGACAATGCTGCCGCCAGATCCGTGAGAATGTCCGCGTGCAGGTTGGTGGCAACGACCGTATCGATGCTGGCCGGCTTGTTCACCATGCGCTGGGTCATGGCGTCGACGAGCATCCAGTCGATAGTGAGATCCGGATAGTCGCGGATCACCTCCCTGCACACCTCGTCCCACAGCACCATGCCGTGGCGCTGGGCGTTGGACTTGGTGACGACGGTCAGGAGCTTGCGCGGTCGCGCGCGGGCGAGGTCGCAGGCGAAGCGCGCGACGCGCTCGATGCCGGCCCGCGTGAAGACCGCGACGTCCATGCCGACCTCGATCGGCAAGCCGCGATGCGCCCGGCCCCCGACGCCGGCATACTCGCCCTCGCTGTTCTCGCGCACGATCACCCAGTCGATGCCAGCGCTCAGCTCCGGCCGCAATGGTCCGATGACGCCAGGCAGCAGCTTGGAGGGGCGAACATTGGCGTACTGATCGAAGCCCTGGCAGATCGCGAGCCGCAAACCCCACAGCGTGACATCGTCCGGCAGATGCGGATCGCCGACCGCGCCGAAATAGATGGCATCGAAGGGTCGCAGCTGCGTCAGGCCATCCTCCGGCATCATGTGCCCATGGCAGCGATAGTAGTCCGACCCCCAGTCGAAGCGCTGGAAACTGAAGGTCAGGTCATGTTCTACCTCCGACAGGCTATCGAGCACGCGGCACCCCGCCTCGATCACCTCCGGTCCGATCCCATCCCCGCCGATAACGGCGATCCGATGCGCACCCATCTCATTTCTCCGACTCGATCGCGGCGACGATGGCCCGGGTCATGTCGTTCGTATCGCCGGTGCCGCGGATGTCCCTGGTGCGAGTCGTGGGATCGGCGAGTGCGTGCTCGATGCCGCGCTTCATCGAAGCGGCGGCGCCCACGGCCGGCTCGATTCCGCGATTGTGCCCGAGCCACTCGAACATCATGCGCGTGGATTCGATCATGGCATAGGGGTTTGCGATGCCCTTGCCGGCGATGTCGGGGGCTGAGCCATGAGTCGCCTGCGCCATCGCGATGTTACCTTCGCCGATGCACAGGCCCGGCGCCATGCCGAGGCCGCCGACCAGCCCGGCCGCCTCGTCGGTCAGGATGTCGCCGAACATGTTGGTGGTCACCACCACGTCGAAGCTCTGCGGATCGCGCACCAGGCGCATGGCGAAGGTGTCGACGATCACCTCGTCGAGGGTCACATCCGGGAATTCCTTCGCCACCTTGTAGCACTCCTCGACGAACATGCCGCAGCCGAGCTTGAACACCGTGTTCTTGTGCACGGCGGTGAGCCGCTTGCTGCGGGTCCGCGCGATCTCGAACGCGGCGCGCGCCACCCGCGCGCTGCCGGCTCGCGTGATCACACGCACGGAGATGGTCACGTCCTCGGTCGGGCGGAACTCGCCACACCCCGCCACCACGTTGCGGTCCGGCTGGAAGCCTTCGTTGTTCTCGCGCACGATGACGAGGTCGACACTCTCGTGTAGTGCGCCGAGGCCGGGGAAGGATCGGGTCGGCCGCACATTGGCGAACAGGTTGAAGTGTTTGCGCAGGATCGGATGCGGGTTGATCGCCTGCGGCACCTTCGGATAGTCACGGTGACCGATCGGTCCCAGGATGAAGCCATCCATCCTGCTCAATGCCTCGAGCGTTCCGGCCGGCATCGTCGAGTTGTGGCTGTCCAGCGCCGTGCGACCGATCGGCATCGCGCGCCAATCTATCCTTAAGTCGTGTCGTGCCGCGGCGGCGCGGGCCACCGCCACCGAAGCAGGCACGATTTCGTGGCCAATATCGTCGCCATTCAGGATTCCGATCACCAGATGGGCGGCAGTCATGCGAGCAACTTTCCAGACGTGGACAACGCCGTTGGATTGGGTGGGGGTGGATCAGTCGAAACGCAAGAGCCTGCCGGTCAGCTTGTCGATGGACGGCAGCGTTTCGAGGTTGCGCACCAGCTCGACGATGTCGTCCGCGTTCGACTTGCGCATGCCGGCGAAATCGGCGTTCTCGCGGAACTTGTCGGCGACTTCCTCGTAGCTCATGGGATTAGCCGGACTGCCCTTGCCGAAATCCGCGCGGCCCGAGATCTTCCGGCCGTCGGTCAGCTCGATGTCGATGAGCGTCGTCATCTTGTGGTAGCCGGCTCTCTCGGCGACATCATCGACCACGAAATCGACTTTCTCGATCATGGCCTTCACGTCGGGCTCGTTCACCACCGCGTCCGTGAATTCCTTAAGGCCGGCGCGGCCGCGCAGCAGCAGGATGGCCATGCAGAATTCCATCGAGAACTTGGCCTGCAGCTCGTCGTGCGGGCGGTGATGGATCAGCGCGTTGGGCATATTGGAGTTGGTGCCAACCCGCACGCGCCGCACCTGCTGCGGCTGGATCTTATGCTCACGGATCAGGCGCAGCATCTCGGTCATGCCGGGGTGCGTGAGCGAACCCGACGGATGCGGCTTGATGGAAACGCCAGGGTCCGCGAATGTCCATGGCGCGCCCAGCCGCTGGTAGATGGCGCCGAGATCGAACCCGCCGCCCGCGGCCCGGAAGAAGCCGCGCGGCGCCTCCAGGATCTTGTCGGTCGCGGTCCAGCCGAGTTCCGCGAACTGGGCCGCCGCGACGCCACTCTCCGACGACCGGCCAGCGTGGAACGGCTTGGTCATGGTACCGAAATTCTCGCGCAGGCCGGCCGACTGGCTGCCGGCGATGGAGAGCGCGCGCTGAGTCGCCTCGACATCGAGCTCCATAAGCTTGGCGGATGCGGCAGCGGCGGCGAAGGTGCCGCAGGTGGCGGTGGCGTGGAAACCGGTCTGATAATGCCGCGGATCGATCGCCTCGGCGATCTTGCACTCCACTTCGACGCCGAGATGGTAGGCGAGCATCACATCTTTGCCCGACGCACCTTTCATCTCGCCGATCGCAAGCGCGGCCGGCAGAGCCGGCGCGGTCGGATGGGTGAGCAGGCCATAGACGCGATCCGGCGCGACCGCGAGCTGGGTGTCGTCGTAATCGTCCGCATGGATGCCGACGCCGTTGGCGAAGGCGGCAAACCGCGGCGCCACCTTGCGATTGCCGCCGATGACGGTCGCTGGTCCCGCCGCCAGATTGAGGCTGTCGAGGTGCTTGCGCACTAGTTCGCCGCTGCGCGCCACGGCGCCGGACAACGCCAGGCCGAGCCCGTCCAGGATCGACTTTTTCCCGAGTTCCACCACGCCCGACGGCAGATCATCGAACTTGGTCCCGGCGATGAACGCCGCGACATAGCGGGTGAGCCGGACGTCGGTTGGCTTGTTCATGATATCCCCTGAAATATTGAGCTTTTCAGCGTTTTCGTTGGCTTGAACCGTGGCAGTCGTATTGTAGATTGTCAACAATTTTCAGCCAACATATCAGCATCAAAGCCGAAGCCTGTTCGGATGTCTTGTTAGGCCGGCGTCTTCGACTTGCGCGCGGGGCGCGCCTTGGCCGCCGGCGGCGACGCGCGGCGCGCCTTTCGGGTGCGGACGATGCCGTTGAGGATGTGGGAGCGCGCCGCCATGAATGCCTTGTTGGGATCGCGCGCGGCCAGCGCATCGAGGATGGCGCGATGCTCCGCGTTGGAGATGGGCAGCGTGTCGCCGCTGGAAAGCGCGCGATAACGCTGGATATGCAGCTCGCGCGCAAGGCTGAGGTAGATCTGGCCCAGGCGCTGGTTGCCGCACATGCGCGCGATCTGCTCGTGGAACTCCAGATTGACGGGATAATAGATGCTGACCTCGCCGGTCGGCACGATCTTGTCCATGCGATCCACCAGCTCGCGCAGGATGGCGATCTGGCTGTCGGTGATCCGTGTGGCCAGCATCATGGCCATGGAGGCAAAGATGCAGGCGCGCGCTTCCGATAGGTCGAGGGCCTCATCGTCGCTCAGCGCGCGCACGAAGAAGCCGCGGTTGGGAATGATCTCGATCAGCCCCATCGCGGCAAGCGCGCTGCAGGCCTCGCGGATCGGGCCGCGGCTGACGCCCAGTTCCTGGGCCAGCGCATTCTCATTTACGCGGGCATTGGGCGCGAGCTTGCCGCTGACGATCATGCGCTCGATCTCCGCCTGGACGACGCTCGCCAGGGAGCGTGTCCGCAGAAAATCGATCGCCGAGAATTCCGGCGGCATTGTGCTCTGCTTGGACATTGGCCTTGCCGCCCCGTTGCCCTCTACTCGGTTTCGCCTCGCCCCGACCAACCGACATGGCGTGAATCGGGCCGCCCGATTCGACGACAGCATAGCCGAGCTTTGCCAAATGCAAAATCGCCAACCGGACCATGCCGCCAATGGTTAATTGATCGTAGCATGAGTTTCATCCCCGCGGCTGGAAGCGCGTGCTGCCGATCGGCATACGGCTGGCGAGGAACACGACCGTGAAGGAGACTAGCAGCAGCAGAATGCCAAGGACAGAAATCGCACCCAAGTCGCCGCTCTCGTTCAAGTCGTAGATGATGACCGATACCAGCTTGGTGTTGGCGGTGGTCAGCAGGATGGTCGCCGACAGCTCGCGGATGGTGCCGATGAACACGAAGCACCAGGTCGCGATCACGCTGGTGCGCAGCAGCGGCGCGGTGATCTGCCACAGCGCCTTGAGCCGCGAGGCGCCGAGGATGCGGCCGGCTTCCTCCAGCTCCGGATGGATGCCCTTGAACGCGGACGAGAGCTGCTGATATCCCGCCGGCATCTCGATGGTCAGGAAGGCGATCAGCAGGATCCACAAGGTGCCATAGAGCCGGAAGGTCGGATTGGCGTAGCTCAGGAACAGGCCGACGCCGAGGACGATGCCTGGGATCGCGATTGGCGCGGTCGCGAGCACGCCAAGGGCAGGCGCACCGAGAACGCTGCGCCGCGTCACCAGATATGAGACCACCAGAGCGATCGCGGTGACGCCGGTGGCGGTCAGCAAGCCGAGGATGAGTGTGTTGAACATCGCAAGCCGCGTTGCCGAGAACTCGAAGAACACGAAATGGAAGTGACGAAGTGTGAATGAGTCCCAGGACAGCGGCGCATCCACCGTGTGGGTCAAGGCCGTCTTCAGCAACGCGGCGTACGGGAAGATCACGGTGAGGCACAGAATGCTCAAGACGAAGGACACGGCCAGCCATTTCCAGCGCCCCAGCCTGGTGATCATGGGAGACCCGCTCTTGCCGCCCAGCACCGTGTAGCCCTTGCGGCCCAGGATCCATTTTTGGCCGCGCAGCAGCAGGATGGTGAGGAGCAGCAGCGGGATGGACGCAGCGGCGGCGAGCTCGAGCTTGGGCGGGTACTGGAACAGGCTCCAGATCTTGGTGGTGACGACGTGGAATCCCGCCGGCAGTGCCAGGATGGCCGGCGAGCCGAACATTGTCAGGGCTTGCAGGATCGCCACCAGCGATCCTGCAAGCATGGCCGGGAGAACCAGCGGGAACGTGACTCTGCGGAGGGTGGTCAGCCACTTCCCACCCAGGATCGACGACGCGTCCTCCAGGTCCGAAGGCACGCGATCAAGCGCATTGGCGACCAGGGTGAACACGAAGGGAAAGGTGTAGCAGGCGATCGCGAAGATCAGCCCCGCGAACGTGTAGATGTCGAGCAGGTATTGCGACGAATCCAGGCCGAACAGCCAGCGGTACAGATTATTGAAGATGCCGCTGTTGGGCGCGGCCAGGATTTCCCAGGCAATGGCACCGAGGAACGGCGGCGTCACGAATGAGGCGGTCACCAGGGCCCGCACGAACCGGCGAAGCGGCAAATCGGTGCGCGCGACCAGCCACGCCATCGGGGTCGCCACCAGGCAGGCCAGCGCTCCGACGCCCAGCGCCATCCCGATCGCAAGACCGAAGGACCGGCGCATCGCACGGTCGGTCACCAGGGTCACGAAGTTATCGAGGGTGAAGGAGCCAGCCTTCGTCGTGAAGCTGTAGACCAGCAGCCAGAACAACGGAAGGATGACCAGCACGCTCAAGAGCACGCCGAGCGACAGGAAGACCGGCCCCGAGAGGTCGAACCGCCGGGTTTGCCTGGGTGCCTGAGCGATGCTGGCCACGTTGCTCATCGATGGATCTCAGGTCCCGAAATATTCTTCGTATCTGGATTTGATGGTCTCGATCTCGGACTCGAGGCCGGCGGCGTCAGGCAGCATCAGCTTGATGTCCTTGAGCGGTGTCCTGCCCGCCTTCTCTTTCAGCTCCGGATGGAACGACCGCAAGCCGCCGAAGTCGTGGTTGAGCTGCTGCGCCTCGAGCGAGAACAGGTAGGCGTAGAACAGCTTGGCCGCGTTCGGATGGGGCGGGTTCTTGAGGATCGCGGCATTGCCGATGACCAGCGGGGTTCCTTCGGCAGCGTAGACGATCTCGATTGGAATGCCCTCTTCCTGAAGGCGGAAGCAGTTGTATTCGTTGCCGTCGACCTCGACGCTGCGCTCACCCTGCGCCAGCTTCTTTGGCGGCTCGGTCGAGGACTGCACCTGCATCACGTCCTGCTTGCCGAGCTTCTCGAAATACTCCCAGCCCAGCGCCTTGCTCATGGCATGGGTTGCCGTCATGATCGTGCCGCTATAGCCGGGATGACCCTTCACCAGCTTGCCTTTCCACTTCGGATCCAGCAGGTCGGCAAAGCTCTTCGGAGCATCCTCCGGCTTCACCTGGTCCTTGCGATAGGCGATCACCGAAAGATGCGCGCGATAGGCGGCAAAGAAGCCGTCCGGATCCCGCTCTTCCGCAGGCCAGGATTCAGCCACGACCTTGGGAACGGCCGGTGTCAGCCAGCCTTCTTTCTTGAACAGCAGGAAGTGGACGGCATCGGAGGTCTCGATCACGTCGGCGTTGTAGACGCCGGTCGAGTATTCCTGGCCGATGCGCTGGAACACGCGCTCCGACCCGGCCCGTTCGACCTGCACCTTGATGCCCGGATATTTCTGCTCAAAGGTCGCGGCCAGCTTCTCGGCCACGGTCACATCGGTCGCGGTGTAGAACACGACGCTGCCTTCCTTCTTGGCGGCATCGATCAGCTCCGGCGTGATGTCATAAGGCGCCGGCGGCTCGGCCTGACCGGGGCTCGCCCACGCCATTGCGCCCGCCAAGGCAGCAACAGCAACACTCTTTGCCCACATGCTTTCCTCCTCTAGTGCGCGAGTGCCCGGCAGAATTCCGGCGGGAAGTGCAGCCAGACCTCCTGGCCTGCCGGGACCGCAACGTTGACCGGTGCGATGCTCCGCACCATTTCCCCGCCTGGAATGCTCACAAGATAGTCTCGGTGCGAGCCGAGAAAGGTCTGCCGCACGACCGTGCCCGCGACGATGTTGGTGTCCGCCTGGGCCGGTTTCGCCTCGTGCAGCCGAATGTCGTGGTGCCGGACCGAGACGGCGGTAGCGGCGTCGCTGCGGAACTCGCCGCTGCCGCAACGCAGGACGAGGCCGCCGTCGCAGGCCACTGCGCTGTCGCCCGTGTGCTTGCCCTTCAGGATGTTGGTGCCGCCGATGAACTTGGCGACGAATTCGGAACGGGGGCGCTGATAGATGTCCTCCGGCGAGCCGGCCTGCTCGATTACGCCCTGGTTCATCACGACGATCATGTCGGCGGTGGTCATGGCCTCGGCCTGATCGTGCGTCACGTAGACCGTGGTGTAGCGGTATTCGTCGTGCAGGCGACGAATCTCGAACCGCATCTCCTCGCGCAGGTTGGCATCGAGGTTGGAAAGAGGCTCGTCGAGCAGCAGCGTCTCCGGCTTGACGACCAATGCGCGCGCCAGGGAGACGCGCTGCTGCTGCCCGCCCGACAATTCCCCCGGATAGCGTTCCGCCAGCGCGGACAGCTTGGTGGCCGCGAGGATGGTTTCGACGCGCGTGCGGATCTCGTCCTTCGAAAGGCGGCGCAGGCGCAGCCCGTAGGCGACGTTCTCGAACACCGTCATGTGCGGCCAGAGCGCGTAGCTCTGGAAGATCATCGACATGTTGCGCGCTTCGGGGGGCAGGCTCGCGCCGGGCGCCGAAACCCTTCGGCCGCCAACCTGGATCTCGCCATCGTCCGGGGTGATGAAGCCCGCGACCAGGCGCAAGGTCGTGGTCTTGCCGCATCCCGAGGGGCCCAGCAGGCACACCAGCTTGCCCTTCTCGATCGCCAGATAGATCGCATTCACGACCGCGATCGGGCCGTATCGCTTGGTCAGGCCGACCAGCTCAACGAAAGCCATTCTACCTCCCGAAAATCCGGATTCTTCGACCCGTTACCTAGACCGTGAAGTGTCATCTGCAGATTGTCAACAATAAACCATATAGCAAACTTGGGCGCGGCGCCGCTCAGGGCATAAACGCGCCGCCGTTCACATGGAGGCTCTGCCCGGTGATGTAGCGGGCGTGCGGACCGCACAGGTAGCGCACCAGCGCGGCAACCTCCTCCGGCGTACCACGGCGGCCCAGCGGCATGGGACGGTTGGCATGGTGATGCGGATTGGCCGGGCTGGTCGCGCCGCGGTGCGTGCCGATGAGGCCGGGCACGACGCAATTGACCGTGATGTTGGACGCCGCCAGGTCGAGCGCGGCGCCCTTGGTGAAGCCGGCGAGCCCCGCCTTGGCGGTGATCACATGCACGCGCTGCTCGGCGCCGCTATGGCCGGTCATGCCGCCGATCGTGACGATCGACCCGCCGCCCCGCCCGCGCATCTGCGGCGCGCAGGCCTTGGTGCACAGAAAGGCGCCGTCCAGCATGATGCGCGTCACCTCCGTCCAGTCCGCGAACGTCACCTCTGTCAGCGGCGCTTCCTTGCGGATCGCGGCGTTGTTGACGAGGATGTCGATGCCGCCATAGGCGGCTGCTCCCTCAGCCACCATGCGTTCAACCGCGGCGGGATCGGTAATGTCGGCCTGCGCCAGCGTCGCGGTGCCGCCGGCCTTCCTGATCAGGTCGACCGTCTGCTGCGCGGTCTCGACCGAGCGCCGCGTGTTGACCAGGATGCGCGCCCCCGCGGCCGCAAGATCGAGGCAGATCGCCCGCCCGATATTCTGCGCGCCACCGGTGACCAGCGCGACCTTTCCGTCCAGCTCCCTCATGCCGCTCTCCATGCTCAGGTGCCGGTCTTGGCCAGACCGGACATGTCCGGCTGGCGCGCCAACGTGGCGCCGAATTCCAGCAGCGCCTGCGCCTTGTCCTTGGACCACCCGCCGAACTCCGCGTTCTGCAGGAACTTGTGCTCGAGCTCGACGCGCGACAACGGATCGCGGCTGCCGCCGCGCAGATGCGGTTGATGCAGCTGGATTACCTTGCCGCTCTTGAGCGTCGCAGTCAGGTAGCCGGTATAGTTCTTCGGATACTCGTTCTTGGGATCGATGCGGTAACTGATGCGCGCAGCGAGCGCGAGCACCGCGCGATCCTTGACCTTGTCCTCGGTGAATTGCGCGAGGCCCGCGTCGCCCTCTATGAACGCCACCGCCATGCAATAGGGCGTGCTGAACTTTGCGGCATAGGCGGTCGGCGGCTGCTGCTTCAGACCGAGCGGCTCCCACAAGCGGTGCACGGTCCCCTCGCCCACCGCGCAGGCGATGTGGTCGATTTCGTCCGCCTTCACACCCTGCTTGCGCAGCGCGAGCGCGCAATCGATATAGGGCTGCACCATCGTGCCGCAGGCATAGGGCTTGAAAGCCAGTTGGCTGCCAACCCACCTGGTGCCGAGATCGTCCAGCAGTAGCGAAAAGTCCGGCTTGATCGACGGTGCAAAGGCCGAGAAGAAGCCGTGCGTGCCCTCGAACACCGTGCCGGGACCGGAGAAACCGGCGGCCCCCATCGCGGCGGCGCGCAACCCGGATTGTGCCGCCCAGCCGGCATGCAGCCGCTTGGTCGAGGAGCCGTCGGCCAGATATTCGATGATGCCCGACGCCATGCTGCCAGCGATGCCGAGCCCGTCAGTGATCGCCGGCGCGCCGAGGCCTTTGACGATCGCCGCCGAGATCGCCGCGGCGAACGTGCCGAGCACAGCAGTGGGATGGAAGCCGGCCTTGTGCACCGACTTGTCGGCGACGAGGCCCAAGCGGCACATCACCTCGATGCCCGCGGCGATCGCCAATACCGTGCGCGGACCGTTGGCCTTCAGCTGCTCGGCGATGGCGAGCGCCGCCGGCACGGTCACCGCGCCGGAATGGACCGGGCAACCTTCGAACGTGTTGTCGAAATCCTCGCCATGCGCCGCAGTGCCGTTGATGGCCGCGGCCGCATAGGGCGACAGGCGCCGGTTCTGTGCGATGACCGTGCAGTCGCCCGCATCGTCGAACGCCGCCATGGTAGCCTGCGTGTAATCCATGGCCCTTGCCGCGACGCACAAGCCCAGAACGTCGATGACTGTATCGATCGCAGCACGCTCTGCGGCCGCATCGAGATGCTCGGGCCTGAGCCGCGCGACCCAATCAGCCAGATGACCGGAGACCGACTTTTGCATCGAACTCATGGCTGGATTACCTCGGCGAGCTTGGCCGCATCCGGCAGCTCGTCCACCTGCCACGCTGCCGCGATCAACTCATCGCGCCGCTGGTCCGAGAGAAGGCCAGACGTGCAGGCTGCGACTTTCGCCTCCAGCTCCTGGTCGGACATCGGATTGTCCGGGCCGCCGCGGTAATTCTCGTTCGCCCACTCGACCAGCTTGCTGCCGTCCTTGAGCGTGATCTCGATGCGCGAGCGGATGATCTCCATGCCCTTGGATTCGATCGCGGGATCGAGGTGGGTCTTGATGCGCCGCTGCATGTCCTGGGTAGCGGGCGACTGGATGAAGGCATCGGTGAATTCCTGGCGCCCCGCGCGGCGCTTGAGCGCGATCATGCTGAGCAAAGCCGCCATGCTGAACTTGGCCTGCAGGTGGTTCTGCGCCACCGGATAGCGGATCGGGTTCAGGATGTTGGAGCCGGCGTGGAAATCGATCGTCTCGATGTTGGTGGGATCGACATTCTTCGCCGTCACCAGCTTCAGCATCGCATCCATCGACTGGTGGGTGACGATGCCGCACGGGTAAGGCTTGATGCTGATGCCGGGCTCGACCATCGACCAGGTCTTGCCGAAGCCTTCCGCCAGCTTCGCCTCCATGACGCCGCCGCCCTGCACTTGCATGAAGCCCCAGCGGCCGTCCAGGGATTCCGGATCGGCCGTGAAGCCTTGGGACGCGAGCAGCGCCGCCGTCACGCCGTTCTCCGAGGCGCGGCCGACGTGCAGCGGCTTGGTCATGGTGCCGAAATTGCAGCGGATGCCCGAGGCCATGCTGGCGGCGATACCGATGGCGTACGCAAGCTTCGTGTCCCTGAGGCCGAGCATCTTCGCGGCAGCGGCTGCCGCGCCGAAGGTGCCGACGGTGCCGCTGGAATGCAGGCCGCGCTTGTAGTGATCGGGCAGCATCCATTCGGAAATCTTGGATTCGACCTCCACGCCGGTCACGAACGCATTGACGAGATCGCGACCGGAGACGTTGCCGAGCCTCTGCGCCATGACGAGGGAAGCGCTGAGCGCTGGAATCGTCGGGTGCGTCAACAGACCGTAGACGTGAGCCGGGTCGCGCGACACCTGCGTGTCGTCCCAATCATGCGCGTGGCCGGCCGTCCCCAGCACGCGCGCGGCGAGGCCCGCGGGAACCTTGACATCGCCGGCGCCCAGCAGCAGCGCGTCCGGCCGGCCGCCGGTCTCGCGCGCGTCCTTCACCAGCACCTTGACCGATTCCTCGTCGCTCCCGGCGACGTAGAGCGCCAGGCCGTCGAGAATGCAGCGCCGCGCGATCCGCACCGCCTCGGCCGGCAGCTGGTCGAAGCTGCTGGACTCGATGAAGGCGCACGCCGCCTTCGTGACATTGCTGGGAATTGAGCCTTGGGTCATGTTCTGATCCTTGCCAATACTGAACTGCTGCCATGCCCTGCCGTTGCGGCAACGCCAGAGCCGGCGGTCACCACAACGTAGAGCGCTTGCCGGACTACGCCGCCGCACGCTGGCGGCGGCTGACCCACCACGAGCGGCCGATCGAGCCGGCGACGAACAGGCAGGCCACGCCCAGCATGCCGGCGGCAATCGGATCGGTGACAAAGGTCGAGTAGTCGTTGTTGGACATCAGCAAGGCGCGGCGAAAGCTCGATTCCAGCATGTAGCCAAGAATCGTGCCGAGCACGAGCGGCAGGAACGGGAACTTGAAGTATTTGAGCCCATAGCCGAGGATCGCCGCGACCAGCGCCAAGCCGATGTCGAACGCGTCATTGTGGATCGAGAAAATGCCGGTAAAGATCAGGGCGTAGATGCCGGCGGACAGCAGCGGCTTCGGTTGTGTCACCAGCCACAGGCAAGGCGTCATGATGAGGATGCCGAGCGGGATCATCGCCAGGTTCGCGGTGAGCAATCCACCAAACAATCCATAGATCACTTCCGGATGCTGCGTGAACAACAGCGGACCTGGCACCAGGCCGTGCAGCAGCAGCCCACCGAGGAGAATCGCGGTCGAGTTCGAGCCGGGAATGCCGAAGCTCAAGGTCGGGATGAGCGCCGAGCAGGCCACCACGTTGTTCGCGGCCTCGGGACCGGCTACGCCCTCCGGCGCACCCTTGCCGAACTCCTCCGGATGCTTCGACCAGCGCCGCGTCTCGTTGTAGGCCATGAACGAGGCAACGGTTCCGCCCGCGCCCGGCGTGATGCCTTCGAAGCCGCCGATGACCGAGCCGATCGCCGTCGCCGGCCAGATCCGCTTCCACATCACCCAGCCCGGCAGCTTCACGGTGACGAACTTCTTGGGCTTTTCCCAGCCTGGTTCGCCGGCCTGGATGTAGAGTTCGCTCAGGGCGTAGACGCCGATCATGATCAGGATGTACGGGATGCCGTCGAGCAGCTCTGGCCGCCCGAACGTGAAGCGGTTGACGCCGGAGAACGGATCGCTGCCGACAGTCGCGATCATCAGGCCTATGACGGCGCTCATCAGCGCCTTGACCAGCGCGCCCTCGTTCAAGGTGGCGATGACGCTGATGCCGAGAATGCCGAGCGCGAAGTAGGCCGGCGGCGTGAACAGCAGGGCGAGCTTGGCCAGCGGCTGCGTCAAGCCGACCAGCAGCGCCAGGCCGAACAATCCGCCGATGACGCCGCAGACCAGCGAGATGCCGAGCGCCTCGCCCGCCAACCCTCTCTGGTTCATCGCGTAGCCGTCCAGCACCGTCGCGGCTGCGGCGTTCGTGCCGGGTGTGTTGATCAGAATGGCCGGGATGGATCCGCCATACTCGGCGCCGACATAGGTGGCGGCAAGGAGGACGACGCCGGTGGTCGGATCCATGCCGTAGGTGAAGGGCAGCAGCAGCGCCATGGTGATGGAGGGCGAGATGCCGGGCAGCGCGCCGCCGACGATGCCCCACAGCACGCCGCCGAACGCCGCGGCCAGCAGTGCGGGCGAGATCAGAGCGTTCAGAGAGATCAGCAGCGTTTCCATCGTCCCCGTGTCCAGTACGCTTGCGGTGCACTCTTGCAGGCCGTCCCGGGCCCTTCGCACATGAAAAGGGCCCGGCGCCGTTGTCCGGCCGGGCCCGGTTCGTCAGTCTATCTTGAAGTGCCTGCGCGGCGCGACTTCCGCGACGCCGCCGCCCGGCATCTTGAACTTCAAGGGGATCACGCCCGGATTGCTGACGACCTCGAGGCCGCGTCGCTTCAGCTCCGCGGCGAACTCCTCGACGCTGTCGACCTCGAATCCGAAATGGTGGATGCCGGTCTTGTTGCCGAGCGCCTGGGCTTCCTTGCTGCTCGCGCCGGCGTCGTACTTCACCAGCGCGATGTCGATGTGTCCGTCGGTCATGTGACGTGAATAGTGGTCCCGGTTCTGTCCCTGGCGGACATCGCGGAACCCGAACACCGTTTCGTAGAACTCGCCGGCTGCCTCAAGGTCGTCGACCTTGACGGCGAGATGCGCAATTCTCATCGTCGAACTCCTCCTTCGCATTCGATGGGCCGGCCGCTCCGGCGCAGCCGATCATCCGGCGATCGTCCGCCAGACTTGAGGCCAAATGCCGTCCGGCATCGGGATTTTCAGAACCATGTCGAACAAGACGTACAGCGCGGCGGTCAGCAACGCGGCGATTCCGGCGATGCGCCATGACATCGGCCGCCCGCTATAGACGGCGGTGACGCAGATCATGGCGAAGACCGCCGGGATATAGCCGACATAGCCGACGACCAGCAGGAAGGCGAGGCCGATCAGGAACATGCCGGCGGCGCGCAGGTGCTTGTGCCTTGCTTCCGCCAACTGCTCCCGCGTCGCCGGCGCGTCCTCCGGCAGCGGTCGCTTCCAGCGCTGGAGCACAGTCTGCAGGATCAGGATCGCCGACAACGCCGCCAGCGCGACCGCCAGGCCGCGCGGGAGGGCGTCGGCGCCGACGCCCTTCCCGATCAGCGAACTCTTGTGGATGTGGATCGCTCCGATCCAGTAGGCACCCGCCAGAGCAAGGCAGATGCCGGCTCCGATCAGGTCCCTGCGGAACGCACCCTGGATCTTCATCGTCTTAGTCCGCGGAGGTGATGTTGTATTCCTTGAAGAACGCCTCCTGCTCCCGCACCACGCTCGCCATGAACGTCGTGAACTCCTCGTGGGTCATGAAGGCGGGGATCAGGCTGGCGTTCTTGTACCATTTCTGGAACTCGGGATCCAACAGCGCCTTGGTCACGCCCGCCTCCCACGCCTGGATCACCTCAGGCGGAAGGCCCTTCGGCCCGACGATGCCGCGGAACTTCTTCACCACCATGTCGATGCCTTCCTCCTTGGCCGTCTTGGCGTCGGGGAAGTCGGGCAGGCGCTCATCGGTGAACACGCCGATGACGCGGATCTCGCCGGCGTCGAGCTGACCGCGGAACTCCTGGATCTCGCCGATGCCGAGATCGAGGCTGCCGTTCAGCACGTTGATCATCATGTCGCCGCCGCCGTCATGGGTGACGATCGTCACGTCGACTCCCGCCTTCGTCTTGAACTCTTCCAGCGCCTGCCGCTCCAGCGAGGCCGGCGTGCCGGTGCCCCACTTCTGGGTGCCCGGGTTCGCCTTGGCACTGGCGACGATGTCAGTGAAAGACTTCAGCGGGCTGTCCTTGCGGACATAGATTACCTGGGGATCGAGGAAGACCCTCACCACCGGCTCGACCGAATCATGGCCGAATTCCGGCTTGCTGAGCAGCGACATGTTGATGTAGCTCGGCGTCGATCCGTAGAACACCGAGCCGTCGGCCGGCGAATTCGCCACTTTGGCGATCGCCTTGGCGCCGCTGCCGCCGCGGACGTTCTCGACCGCGAATTCCGCGCCCATCGCCGGCGCAAGGAACTTGACCATTTCACGCAGATAGACGTCGGTTCCGCCGCCGGGGCTCGAGTGCGTGACCAAAGTCACCGTGTCGACGGGATACTTGATGTCCTGGGCGTGGGCGGCGCTTGCAACCGCAAGGCCCGCGACAGCCGAGGCAATGATGGCAAGTTTGCTCGCTCTCACGAACATGTCTCTCTCCCAGTATGTTGGATCGCTCGTGGCGATCTTGTTGAAGCCGGTTTTCTCCCGGTCTTGGCGCCGGCGAAGACTCGCTTCGCCGCGCGGATACCAAGCAGCCCTCACTCGATGGTTCGGTTGTGCGCTCCATCGGCACTCGCGGCACCGGCCTGCGTCAGCTTGTCGAACGCCGCGAACATCCGCTGCTTGCCGTGCTGCACGTGGCGGTAGCTGGTGTCGTAGGCGGCAACGGAATCCCGGTGCTCGAGTGCGTCCAGGATCGCATGATGCTCCTCGTTGGATTCGCGCAGCGCGTTTGGCTGTACCAATCCGTGGGTGCGGAACAGCTGAAACTCCTTGATCAGCGCACGATAGCTCTTGATCAGCCGGCTGTTGCCGGTCAGCTGCAGGATGACGTCGTGGAATTCGAGATTGACCGGATAGAAGCTCCGGAAGTCCCCGGCCGCCGCCGACACATCCATCGCGGCCACCAGCGTGCGCAGCCGATCCATCTCTGCACTGGTGATCCGTGCCGTCACCAGAGACCCAGCCAAGCCGGTCAAGCCCGCACGCAGGTCATAGACCTCCTCGACGTCGTGCCGGTCGAGACGCCGCACGAAGACGCCGCGATTAGGGATGAGGTCGAGCAGCCCCTGTTCCACCAGCCCCCGGCAGGCTTCCCGCACCGGACCGCGGCTAACGCCCAAGCGGAGAGCGATGGCGTTCTCGTTCACCCGACCGCCGGCCGGCAGCTCACCGCTTAGGATCAGGGTTTCGATCTCGTGGCGCACGACGCCGCTCAGCGAGTTCTCCCGCATCTGGGCGACGGTCGGAATGGTCCGGGCTGTTGCATCGGTCATGGTTCGTGATATTTCTGTGGTGACTGGAGATTGTCAACGATTTACTTAACGACACAGCTTCTGAAACTGACTTTCCCTCCTCCATAGGTGATAAAGCCATGTTTCTTAGGACTATAGGTTCAATCCCAACACTTCAGCGCGGACCTTGCGGCGCCCGGTGATGTCGATGGATCGCACGGACCGCAAGCGCAGCAGGCTCGGCGAACTCTGTTGGCTGGCGTTCGGCTATGCGGTGGCCGCGGCCGCAGGATACGGCGCATCGCGTATCCATCTGCCGCTCGCCTGGGTGCTGGGACCGCTGGTTGCGGCGGCGGCGTTCGGCATCTTCGGCGTGCGGCTGCCGGCGCCGATCATCATGCGCCGTGCAGGCCAGCTGATCATCGGTTCTACCGTGGGCCTCAGCATGACCAGTGCCGTTGTAGCCGGCCTTGCCGTTTGGCTCCCACTGATGATCGCGACTGC
Source organism: Dongia deserti (assembly GCF_003574735.1). Taxonomy (GTDB): domain Bacteria; phylum Pseudomonadota; class Alphaproteobacteria; order Dongiales; family Dongiaceae; genus Dongia_A; species Dongia_A deserti. Next base: position 73,158 of record NZ_QORW01000017.1, on the reverse strand, counting down.
CCTCCTCTCGATCCTGGTGTCCGCGACCTTCAGCACGCTACTGGCGCGCGTCGCACATCTCGACGGCAAGACCGCCTTCTTCTGCGTGCTGCCAGGCGGACTGGCGGAGATGGGCAATATCGGCGCGGGCATCGGCGCGCAGATGGAACCGGTGGCTCTGATCCAGGCGCTGCGCGTTGCGATCGTCGTGCTGCTGATTCCGCCGCTGATGGTGGCGCACGGGCTCTATCAGGCGCCGGAGGCGATTCCGGATCTCGCGCTGGAGTTCGTCGCGCTCGTTCTGGGCGTCGGGCTTGGCGGCGCACTGTTGGCCTGGATTGTCCGCTTCAACAATCCCTGGATGGTCGGCGCGCTGATCGCGGTCGGAGTCCTGACCGCGCTCGAGATCGCCGAGGGCCGCATGCCGCAACCGCTCTTTGCGTTGGGACAGATCCTGATCGGCTACAATATCGGCACGCGCTTCAAGCGCAGTGCGTTGCGCAAGCTGCCGCGCGTCGCCGCGGTCGCGATCGGCATCATCCTCCTGATGGTGTTGGTGATGGCGCTCTATGCGCTCGGCCTCTCTCATATCTTCGAGATGGATTTCGCGATCGCCATCCTGGCCGCCTCGCCCGGCGGAACTGCGGAGATGGCCGCGACGGCGCAGATCCTGCATCTCCCCGTCGCGCTCATCACCGCGTTCCATGTCGTACGCGCGGTGCTGGTGAACGGCTTTGCGACGTACTATTGGCGCGGCCTGACGGCCATCGGCTATCTGCCCACGCTGGAACGGCTGCTCAATCGGTCGAAGAGATCCTAGGGAAACGAACATGAGCCACGATGAGATGCGGAATGGTCCTGCAGCAGCGACGACGCTCGCACAATTCGCCGCGGCGTTGCGTTACGAAGCCTTGCCAGCCGCCGTCATCGAGCGCGCCACCCATTGCCTGATCGATGCCATCGGCTGCGCGATCTATGGCGCGCGCTTTCCGTGGTCGCGCATCGCGCTGGAGCAAACCGGCCTCGATGCCAAGGCCGGCTTCCTGCCGGTCGTGCGCGCCGGGAGCCCCGGCGCCGTGCGCGAGGCGGCGCTGGTATGGGGCACCCGCGCCCATGCCTTCGAGCTCGACAGTCTGTGCAAGCCGAGCGCCGGCGTGCATCCCGGCGCGACCGTGGCGTTGCCCGCGCTCGCCATGGCCTATGCCCTCGGCTCCTCAGGACGCGATCTTCTGAAAGCGATCATCGCGGGATGCGAGGTGATGTTCCGCATCGGCACCTCCACCCTGCACACCCCGGAGAGACGCGGCTTCCATGCGCCTGGCCTCAATGGACCTTTCGGCTCGGCGATTGCATGCGGGACGCTGCTGGGCTTTTCGGCGGAGCAGTTCGCCAACGCGCTCGGGATCGCCGGCTCGCTGGGTAGCGGCCTGCTCGCCTTCAGCCGCGCCAGCGGCGGCGGCATGGTCAAGCGCCTGCATATGGGCCGCGCCGCTGAAGGTGGCGTGCTGGCGGCGCAGCTCGCCAGCGGTGGGTTCGACGGACCGAACACCGTGCTTGATGGCAAGCTTGGATTCCTGCAGGCGGTGTGCGACGAGAGCGATCCCGCGCTGCTGACAGCGGACCTCGGCAAGGTGTGGAAGATCGAAACTCTGTGCCTCAAGCAGTTCGCCTGCCACATCACCGCTCACGCGCCAGTGCATCTGCTGCGTACGTTGATGCAGCGTCATGACTTCGGCGGCGATGACATCGCGGGCTTGCGCATGGGCGCCAGCGAGAAGGTGCTGTCGCACCACACTGCCAACGCCCCTGCCGACCTCATGCAGGCGCAGTACAGCGTGCCTTATTGCACGGCCATGGGCGCCTATCGCGATTTGCTCGATCCGGACACCGTGGCGGAGGACGTGCTGACCGATGCCGGCATCCGCCGGCTGGCGGCCTTGATCGAAATCGAGCCGCGGCGCGACGGCACCACCAAGGGCTGGGGCGTCGACATGACAGTTTCTCTCAATGACGGCCGCACGCTCGACGAATCGATTGAGGACTTTCCAGGCTGTCCAAGCATGCCGTTCTCGGCCGAGCGGCTGCGCGCCAAGTTCAGCGTGCTGACCAGGAGCGCAAATACCGGTCCGTTGTTCGAGAAGCTGACGCACATCGAGGCGGTCGAGGATGTACGCATGCTGTGGAATGCCGCGCGGTAGGGCAACGTCAATTCCTCTCACTTTCACTCACATGCGCACCGCCGTGCTATTTACTATCGGGGGCGCACAATCAGCGGATTGGGAGAATCCGTGCGCCCACATGCGGTTAAATGGCGCTTATGTACCCTCTCCCCACTCGATGATTAACTGCACAGCTAAGCGATTGATTTCCTGAGATCGTTTTGGCGTGGCTACCTACAATACCGTCAGCCCGACCGTCACACGCAAACGCTTCCCGCGATAAGTGGCGATAGATGTGGGAGCTTACGAAACCACGTCGTCTCAGCAGTGCCGTGCTTTGCAATTTTGTCTTCTGACCAATCAGAGCGCACCTCCCGACTTTGAAGCATTGCCGTTTTACCGGCGCACCTGCTCGCGAAATCTCGTCATCGAGGCAGATGAGATACTCTCGCCTGTTACGCGTTCAATGGCTGACTCCCGCACTGACTGGTTGGTTTGCTGGCCAGTTTGCGCCACAGGCAACGGTCTGTAGTATTCGGACACGTCAAATCGTAATTGCGGCGGAAGCAAATGACGTCCTTTGGAAGGCCTGCCTTTGCGGTGATATACGCGCTTGGCTCTGCAGCCTTGTTCGGCCTGAGCACGCCGTTCGCCAAGTCCCTGCTCGGCAACGTGTCGCCCTGGCTGCTTGCTGGGCTGTTCTATCTTGCGTCCGGCCTCGGGCTTGGCATGTTCCGCCTGGCCTGGCGCGGCGGGGAAGCGGGCTTGAATCGGCACGACATTCCGTGGCTCGGCGCTGCCATCCTTTCAGGTGGCGTCTGCGGTCCGGTACTGCTGATGTTTGGGTTGACCAATACCCCGGCCTCTGACACCGCTCTGCTGCTTAATCTGGAGAGCGTCCTGACCCTGGCAATCGCGTGGGTCGTGTTCAAAGAGAATGTCGACCGGCGCCTTTTTATCGGCGCGGTCGCAATCGTTGTAGGAGCGGTCGTCTTGTCCTGGCCGGGCGAGCTGGAAGCAGAGCTGGGTTGGGGGCCGATTCTGATCGCCGGGGCATGCCTAGCCTGGGCAATCGATAACAATCTCACGCGCAAGGTCTCCGCGGCGGATCCGGTTCAGGTCGCGATGCTCAAGGGCCTCGTTGCGGGAACAGCAAACGTGGGGATCGCTATTGCTGTAGGTGCGCAGATGCCCCCGGTGGGCTTTCTTGCCGGCGCGGCCGTGGTCGGCTTTCTCGGCTATGGCGTTTCGCTCGTGCTGTTCGTGTTCGCGCTTCGGCACCTGGGAACCGCGAGAACGGGAGCGTACTACTCCCTCGCGCCCTTTATCGGAGCCGCTGCCGCCATCGTCATGCTGGGCGAGCAGGTCACGTTCCCGTTCCTGATCGGCGGCGCGCTGATGGCCGTTGGGTTATGGCTGCACCTGACTGAGCGACACCTGCATATCCATGAGCATGAGTCGATGGAGCACGACCACGCGCACGTCCATGATGAACACCACCAGCATGACCATCCGTTCCCGGTCGGTCCGGAACCGCATAGCCACGTGCACCAGCATGGAAGGCTCATCCATCGGCATGTCCACTATCCGGACCTGCATCATCGCCATCTGCATTGACGCGAGTGGGCTTCGATATCATCACTTCTATCGGTCAGCAGGTTCTGGAGCTGCATCGGCACATTCACAGCTCCGTCGCAGCGGAACTGAAATCGCTGGCAAGCGGCGGCGGCTCGCTCCTTCTGGCGTGCGCCACAGCCTTCGCTCTTGGAACGGTGCATGCGCTGACTCCCGGCCACGGCAAGGCAATTCTCTTCGCGTATTTTCTAGGCCGGAAGGCGCGACCATGGACGGGCGTGTCCGCCGCTGCTCAGGTGGCGGGTCTGCACGTGGGAACCGCGACTATCCTGGTCATCTCGATCGGAGCCGCTTCCTACGCGTTTGGACGGCCTACGGGAGCGGCTTTCATGCTGAAAAGCTTCAGCGCCGTGGCGGTGACCGCAATGGGCGCATGGTACCTCTGGCGCTCACTCCGAAGCCGGGACTTGGATGTGCGATGGTCTGCCCACGATCACTCGAAGGTGGCGTTGGCGGTCGGTGTTCTTCCGTGCCCACTGACGATGCTCATCCTGAGCGCGGCATTCAGCTATGCCAGCCTTGGTGTTGGACTGCTGCTGGTTGCCGTGATGGGGCTCGGAATACTTGCGACCATTGGTGCAGTCGGTTCAATCGGGATCGCCCTGCAACGACTCATCGCGGTCAGCCTGACACCAGCGACGGATCGCTACATGCTGGCGCTGCGATTTCTGGAGATCGGGAGCGCGACGATCATTCTGGCGCTCGGGATCTCTGCGCTCGGGACGATCTGGTGATCTTGCGGCTCAATCGTTCTCGATACAGCGGTAACGAAATACCCGCGCCGCCACTTCGCGATCGAACTGCGTCCCGCGTCCATAGTGCGAGCAATGGCTCAGGGCCATCGGCGCCGCTTGCGGCGCGCTGTCCGCTTGGACAGTAACCGCCTCAGAGTCCCCCTCGACTCGTCCGCCGGTCAGGAAATCAACCGGGCTGCCGCAGCCAGCCAGAAACGCGCTCCACGCCAATAGCGCCCAACGCATGCACCATCCTCGGACCAGGTCGACACTGAGTCAAAGTCGCTAAATCCAGAATGGCCAGCGCGGATAGAGGTTCCGGACCAAGCGAGCGGTTGCGTCCCGCTAGTTTGTCTTTGCGTTGACTTTGCTCAGGGCCGCATTCAGGCCCTCGGCCAGCTTCGCGGCGTCATTGACCGCCCAGAAGTGCATGAAGAACAGCCGCGGCTGCTCGTCCAGCATGTGGCTGTGGAGCGCAGTCACTTCGATGCCGTTTTCGCGCAGCGTGCGGAGCACCGGGTTGACCTCCTTCGACGTGAGCACGAAATCGCCGGTCGTCGCGGCCTTGCCGCCGCCCGTGGGCTGGAAGTTGATGGCGATCGCCGATCCCATGGCAGGCGGGACATCCATTCCACTGTCCTTGATTGCCTCAGCCCGAGGGACGCTGACCTGGTAGACGCCGCCGTTCACCTTGCCCTTGACGCCGAGGGCGTTGTCGATCATGGCGGTATCTAAGTCTATGGATGAGGCTTGGCTCGCTGTCGTCGTCGGTGCTGGCGGCGTCTTGCTTGCAACCAATCCCTCGCGCAATGCCGTAGCGAGCTGAGTCGGATCGCCATGACCCAGAACGTGCATGTAGTAGGTCGCAGGCGTCGCGCGCAGCAGGTGGTTGTGGATAGCTGTGATCTCGATGCCGTCGGCGACGAGGCGCTGCATCACGGGGTTGATCTCTTCTTCCGTGAGGACAAGGTCGCCCATCATCATCGCCTGGTCGCCCATAGGCTCGAACGCCACCCATCCGCCCAACGCGAGCGCGGGCTTGATCGGCACTCCGTCGAGCGTGACCTTGAGATCGCTTCGCGGGAAGCTGTAGCGATGAATGCCGCCTGGCTGCTCCGCGCCCTTTCGCTCCAGGACGGAATCCACTTGCGCCCACTCGATCTCAGCCGAGGCTGGCGTTGATGCCGCTGAAAGCGCAATTCCGATCGTCACCGCAATGATTGCCGCCCGCATAGATGCCTCCTGTGATCATCATTCTCTGGTGATCGCTCCGCCGAACGTGTGGCCGCCCGATGCCGCTTCGTTGCACGGCCGCATAAACAAACTGGACAGCCGGATCATCGCCTAGAGATGAGCATTTACGGGCCTGCCGCGTATGGCAGGCGCCCCATCAGCCATTAGCCTCGCCAGAATGGCTTCCTGCACTCTTCGTCCACTTCGTCCGGCGTGAGTCCGAGATCGCGCAATAGCCAGGGATCGAGCTCCGCCAGCGCAATGCGCTCACGTCGCCGGGAGAGCCACAGTGCGACGCCGCGCTCTGGGCGGCCGACAGGCTCCGCTCTTTGCGCCCATCGATATAAGGCGTCGTATAGCATGAAACCGTGAGCGACCCGGCTTTGGTCGTCACGGATGCTGCGGGCCAGACCGAACGAGATCGCGCGCAGCCCCGCCGCTTCTGGCGTCACGGCGGCATTGTCGTTGTCGGCCGCGCGCACGATGGCAGCGATCCGCTTTAGCGCCGGTTGATCAAGCTTGTACTTCGCAAGAAGCATGTCGAAGCTGCATCCGCGACCGCCGTGCCAAAGATCGACACCGGGAACATCGAATGGAATAGCGCCGGTCGCGCTGGCGACGCTTCTCACGTCCTCAACTGGGACGAACAGAAACTTCGGATCGCTGTCGATGAACCGGGTGATCAGCCACGGGCACGCGATGCGGTCGATCTTGGGGCGTTGTCTGGTGACCCATTGCATCTTCCATCTCCTTTGGCTTCGGTTGGCGCTGTCAGCACTTCTTTAGTCACGAGAGGCCAACCGTGACGTAAAAAATGAGGCCCGCTGCCGAGCAAGCTGCGAGGACCGGGATCATGCCGATCTTGAATCGGAACACGGCCAGCAGGGCCGCGAAGGTCAGGATCAGCGAAGGCACATTGACGCTGCCAAGCACCGGCACGTCGAGCGGGATGCCGATCACTGAGACCTCCCGCACCTCGGCGAAAAGGACGTGGAGGGCAAACCAGATCGCAAGATTCAAGATCACGCCGACCACCGCCGCCGTGATCGTGGCGAGGGCGGCCGAGAGAGCCTTGTTGCCGCGCAGCCCTTCGATGAAGGGAGCGCCAAGGAAGATCCAGAGAAAGCATGGCACAAACGTGACCCACGTCGTCAGCAAACCGCCCAAGACGCCGGCGAGAAGCGGGTCGAGAGAGCCGGGTGCCCGGAACGCTCCCATGAAGCCGACAAACTGGGTCACCATGATCAGCGGGCCCGGCGTTGTTTCGGCCATGCCGAGGCCATCGAGCATTTCGCCTGGATTGAGCCAATGATAGGTATCGACCGCCTGCTGGGCGACGTAGGCGAGGACCGCATACGCGCCGCCGAAGGTGACGACCGCCATCTTGCTGAAGAAGACCGCGATGTCCGTGAACACACTCTCACCACCCAGCAGCAGGAAAAGCGCCAGGACGGGCCCCAACCACAGTACCAGGAAGATCGTTGAAATCTTCAACGACCACCCGAGCGTCGGTCGCGCGTGCGCGGGCACGCCGGTCCCGAGCGCGGTCTCCTCATCGGGAATGGCCTTGCCATGGCTGGCTCCATGGCCACCGGCGACCAGGAAGGTCTGAAGTCCGGCGCGCCCACCCACGAAGCCGATGAGAGCGGCGCCTAAGACGATCAGTGGAAACGGCGCGTGCAGGAAGAAGATCGCGACGAAGGCCGCTGCGGCGATTGCCACCATCACCTTGTTCTTGAGCGCGCGCCTGCCGATGCGCACGACGGCTTCCAGCACGATCGCCAGAACGGCGGCCTTCAGCCCGAAGAAGAGGCCCTGCACCAGACCGACATGGCCAAAGACCGCGTAGATCACGCTGAGGGCCATGATGGCGACCGCGCCGGGCAGCACGAACAACGTGCCTGCCACCAGGCCGCCCTTGGTCTTGTGAAGCAGCCAGCCGACATAGACAGCGAGCTGCTGTGCTTCGGGGCCCGGCAGCAGCATGCAGTAGTTCAGCGCATGCAAGAACCGGTTCTCGCCGATCCAGCGCTTCTCCTCGACCAGGATCCGATGCATCACGGCGATCTGTCCGGCAGGGCCGCCGAACGACAGCGCCGCCACACGCGCCCAGACGCGCACGCCTTCCGCGAACGGAATGCCATGGTCGCGCTGGGCGCCGACGGCACCTGAATCACCCGCGATGGCGGCCGAGGACCGTTCGTTCATCGTGAGCTCCCGCGCTGCTTCTGGAAATATTGATAGAGATCATCAAGAACCGTCTTGGCCCGTGCGATCCGTTCATTGTCGTCGGCGGTCGCTACGCAGACGCTGTCAATCAGCATCTTGAAGCCCGCGGCTTCTTCCCGGCCGAACTTGCCGTCCTTGAGGTCGATGTCATGCACGATCTCGGCGATCTCCATCAGCGCGGAATCGCGCAGTCCCGCGCGCTGCAGCAGCACTTCGAACGTGCAGCGGTCGCCCTCATGGGTGTATTCGGCCTCGAACATGTCGAAGCGCAGCTCGCCAGGTTCGGGCTTGTAACCCTTGCCGTCGACGAACTTGAATTCACCCGTCGGATCGATGAATCGGCGGATCAGCCAGGCTGACGCGATGCGATCGATCTGCACGCCACGGCGGGTTACCCACACACTGCCCGCCACCTTCCCCCGCAGCCCGCGCTCTTCTCCGATGCTGGGCATGGGACCTTCCTCCCTGATCTTCGCTTCAAGGGCGGAGACGATCCCCTCTGCCGTCTCCCGACTGTTGGCGCCGAAGAAGTCGATCGCCGCGATCTGCGTCAATCGGGTGCGGAGCCGCGCGACTTGCCCCTTTGCCTCAGCCTGAGGCCCGTTCGGAGATGCTTTCGCAAAGGCTGCGGTGAGTTCCCTCGCTTCGTTCGCGACGGCGTCGTAGTCCGCGTCGCGCTCGGCTCGGAACATCTGCCGAATTTCCTGATCGTCGAGGCCCTCGATCATGCGGGCCTCGCAGACCATCGCCTCGCCGCCTCCATCAGCGATCTCCCGCCGGATCCACTCGAAGTCCTCCTGCGTCTGCTCGTTGGAGGGGAGGACATAGACCGAGTTCTTCACCCCGATCGCCCCGATCCCCTGCAGGCGCCGCCAGACCTTCACGCGGAAATAGGCGGGCTTCGCAGACAGTTGGTGAATCAGGAGCAGCCATCGGTCGGCTCTCTCTTCGGCGTCGCTCATGAGGGTTCGTATCATAGTCGCACTGGATATGCAACACTTGTATCATCAATAATGTAGATGTATCGTAGCCGCCTGAAGCAAAAGGAGGGAGCCATGCCGATCACGGTTAAGCCATTGTTGTTCAAGTCTCCTCGGCTCCGCGGCCTGTCGGAGCGGCTGCTGGCCAGCCATTACGAGAATAATTATGGCGGTGCCCTGAGGCGCCTGAATGCGATCGACGCGAAGCTCGCCGCGCTCGACTGGGACCAGGCGCCGGTCTTCGACATCAATGGCCTGAAGCACGAGCAACTGATCGCTGCGAACTCCGTCATCCTGCACGAGGTGTATTTCGATGGCCTTGGCGGGGATGGCGGCGATCCGGCAGGCGCGCTGGCCCAGCATCTGGAGCGTGACTTCGGCAGCGTCGCGGCCTGGAAGCGCGAATTCGCCGCCATGGGAAAGGCGCTGGCGGGTGGCTCCGGCTGGGTGCTGCTGACATGGTCGGCGAGGCTGGGTCGCCTCGTGAATCAGTGGGCAGCGGGCCCTGGACAAGCTGCTCTTGTTGAGTTGGTCAAGATCCTTGCGCGTCATGCCGCAAGGGAACAGTTCGACAGGATCAACGTCGAAGATGTGGTGGCGAGCAAGAGGACCAAAGCGCCCCGCAAGCGCTCGACCTCTGCGAAGCGCCTACGGCCTGCGGAAGAGCACGATGCGCCCGAGGAGCCCACTGCATCCAATTGGTATGTTGCGGTCTTGTTCCCGGAGGCGTTACGCGGCTGGTCAGTCCTCTTTCCCGATCTGCCGGGCTGCCAGACGCAGGAAGAAACCATTGAGGAAGCACGGCGAATGGCAGCCGAAGTTCCGGTCGGCCACATTGCGTCGATACGTGCGCATGGCGAACCGGTTCCAACACCGCGGACGTTAGAAGAGATTCGAGCGGATCCGACTTGGGCCGGAAGGCACGATCTCGACTGGTCCGAGGTCGTCATCAGCCTCGTCAAGGCGTGACATCTGGCGTGTCACGAGAGCCCGATCGCCCACGCGGAGGCGGCGGTGGCTGCTGGGATTCAACGGCAGAATCATCTAGGGAAAACTGCATAGAATGTTGCGCAAACCCCGCTATTTGGCATTGGACAGCTCCCATCTGACGCAATGGGCACGGGATTGGTCGTCGGTGCGAGCAGAAGACCGGAGCGCAGCCGCCGATTTCAGCATCTGGCTCGAACGGAATGGCTATGTGCCGCTGCTCACATTCCATCACATCGAGGAGATCGCAAACCATCACCATGCATCGCTGGTGTTGTCTCGGTTGCGCTTCATAGGAGGCATGAAACTACTGGCATGGATCGGACATGGTCCGCTACGCACAGGTCCTGGTACGGTAACGGACCTATTGGCATCCGAAGCCCGTGCCGCCTATGCCCTGCCCAATGCTGATATCTCAGAGGTCCGCCAGACGGCCGCATCTGGCTTGATCCAGGTCGGAACCGGTGCAGATCTTCTCGGCCCCGATCCAGAGGAATGGCTCCTCCTGCGACCTGTCTTCGCGGGCCGGGCAACCAAGGCCCGGCAGGTCATGGCGTTTGCACACACAAACCTGGTGGATATTGAGGATGTCCGTTTGGCGGACCTCCTAAATGGAGGATTGCGACGAGGAAAAGACCTTCGCCGCACTCTCGACCTACTCCGTGGCAGCTTCACAGTCGATATCGCGCAGCGCGGCGATCGCCGGATCAATGATCCAGGCGGAATGGCCGCTACCTTCGTACGCGAAATAGAAGCTCTGGCTGGCGACTCCCCAGCCACCGCATCAGAGCTCGTGCTGAAGGGCTTGGCCATTCTCGAAGTTGGGCCGGAAGATTTCCGTATGGATTCCACCGTCGGTGAAATGCTGGATCTGGGTTTGTTTCGAGCCCAGCTGAAGATTGTCTCGGAGACAGTGGGCGTTCCCTGGTCGGACCTTAAGCGGCAGGTGCGAATGGAGCAGATCCCGTCCTGGACGATACGTCGCAGTCTGCAGCGTCACGCGCCCGATTTGCCAGAACGCAAGGGCAGCGGACTCAATGATCTCCACATTGCCTGCCTGTCGGCATATGCCGACGTGACTTTCGTGGACAAGCGAACTCTTGAGGCCTTCAGGCGTGCCCGGAGCAAGGTACCGGTGCTGGCGAAAGTATGTCGGCGGGTTGAACGGGCCGCTCACTATCGCGATGTTCCAGCTATCCTCTTGCAGCCCGGCGAGTAGGCAGTTGGGTTCGAGCTTGAACCAACTCCGATCGTCCCGCAGCAGGTGCTGAGCTTTGCGTACTGGGGCCGTTGCAGGCCACACGCGTCCAAGTCTAGGCTTTTCCGTGTTCTACTGGCTCGATCTTGTCCATCAGCAGATCCTGATAGATCGCCTCGATAGCGTGCGCTTCGTCATCAGTGAGTTGCTTGAACTCGCGCTCGCGCGCACGCCTCGAAAAATGACCGGCATTCTGGCGCAGGAAGCCCATCATCAGATCAAATGTCGTATCCGGAAGCTCGACGAACGCCTCTACACGACGTTTCGCCACATCATAGCGCCGCAGATAATCGATCTCTTGCGGCAGCGTGTTCCGGATGGTGTGTACAACGCACTGCGCCAGGAACTCCGCTTGGCGTGTCGCATCAAAGAATCGGAAGAAATCCCGTGTTTCGTTCAAGACGTGAACGTTCAGTTGGGGTGTCGTTTCCCACTGGGTGAGCGCCAGACGCGGTCGTGAATAGTGCTCCAGGACCGCCTTGTAGTCTTCGAGCCGTTCCAGGAAGACCGCCGACACCGGAAAGACAATACCGCGTGGATTGAATCCTCTTCGACCAAGGACGTGATGAACAAGCCAGCGGTGAATTCGGCCATTTCCGTCCTCAAACGGATGGATGAAGACGAAGCCGAAGGCAACCGCAGCGGCGGCAATGACTGGATTGAGCGCACCGTCTGCTATCTCGCTGCGGGTGTCGTAGGCGATCAGACCGCCAATCAGGCTCTTGAGGTCATCGGGCCTTGCGCTGATGTGATCCGGCAGCGGCGCGTTGGTATCGCGATCGCGGCTTCCAACAAATCCGCCTGCGAGGCGCCATCCCATGTGCGTGAATCGCGCGTCCCCGATCACGATCCGCTGGAGACGGAGCAGCTGCTCATCCGTCAATGGAGCCTGACCTGCCTCGCTGATCGCTTGGCCCCAACGCTGGATCCGGTCTTGGGGCGGCCGCTCGCCTTCGATGACATAAGACGCCTTCGAATCCTGCAGTAATAGAAAGGCGGCAGCGCGAGCCATGAGGTCCGGCGCAGTACGCTGGACGACCGCGCGGGCTTCGTTAGCGAGATCGTCTCTAAGGAGGCCATCAAGCGTTTCGGTACGACGGACGAGCGGACAGAAGTCGGATGTACCCGGCAGGTTGTTGCGAACGCGATGGCGGGTGACCATCTCACCGGTGATCGCATAGTGCTGCTGTGGATCAAGAATGGCAGCGTAGGGTGCTCGGGGTGCATCAGCGAGATCGAGGCGCCGTCCTGTCAGCCATTCATACAGAAACCAGGTTCGTCTTGCATATTGTCCGGTCGGTTCACTTCGGACCCATTCTTCGATCACCTCCGGTGCGAGGGTCTGGAAGAGCGCGTTGAGCACTGCGAGGTCGACCCCCTGATGGCGTAGCGCGAATTCGAGGTGCGCCGCGACGGTTTCTGCCGGCTGATAACGAGGCGTGAGGATGCGCCAGCGGCCTTCCTGCCGATACGTGTGGCGCTCGCCGATTGCAACGAGCTCGTCGGGAGCGGGCACGCTCAGGCGATATGCTGCGACGAGTGCCGCATAGCCCGCTGGACGGGCTGCGGCGGGGAGGGCCTCGCCGCAGATAAGGCCGATGGGATCGGGAAGGATAAGGGCCGTCATTCTCTGAATCTCGCTTAACAGAGCTGATTTCGGATTTCACAAGCCATGTTGCCCTGAAAATCGATATCACAGAAAGAGCTGAAGATCGATATCTCGAACTGAAAAATGATAACTTTTCCCGAAAAGCATGAAGTTCGATATCACCAGGATGGGACAAAAAAAGAACATCGCGCATCTTGCGGGCCAGTAGCCGCCGGTCCATATATATTGGATAGGCTTAGATTCAGGTGAGACTCATCGGGATAGGTGAATTTTATGGCTGCTCTGGGGGACCTCCTCTTTTATCGCCGTGATCAGGTCGGACTGGACGACGCCCTGCGCCATGAGGTCGAGCTGCTCCGCAGCAAAGTAGACGCCCTGCCCGACAAGTTCTTCTCCGAAAGATCCGACGAGGAAATCGCTGCACACATCGCGCAAGAGCATGCGGTTCAGCCGCTCATCGTCGACTTCGAATCGGCGACGCCGAGCGTTCAAGAGACCCAAGTCGAAGTGCGCGACCGATATAGCCACGATCACAGCTCTGTGCGCGTTCCTGGCCTGCTGGCCAAGAAATCGATCCCCTTCAAAGGGGATCCCGGATTGTGGCGCCTGCGGACCAATCCCTACAACATGAACCCGCCCCGCGGGGAAATCCGGGGCCACACGCTCATCATCGGAATGACGGTGCCCGCCCAGCAGGCCGATGCGGCGGCAGCGTATATCGCGCAGACGATCGCTGAAATCCCGGAATACCTGCAGCGTCAGGAGGCCCAGATCGCCAAGCACAACGCCTCGCTCGCGATGCACGCGATGCAATGGATCCGGCTCCGGCGTCAGAGGCTCGGGTCAGCCTCGGACCTGTTGAAGAAACTGGGTGGCTGAGCACGCATGGCGTTCCGGGGGCTCTTCATCGGCATCGATCGATACCAGTCGCCGGACATCAATGAGTTGTCGTGCGCGCGGCGGGATGCCGTTGCCCTTGAAGCGCTCTTCGCCGATACGCTTGCCGGCCCGACCGTGCTGCTTACCGACCACGACGCCACCCGCGAACGCATCGCCGCCGAATTCGCCGCTCTCGAGCATTGTGATGCCAACGACACGGTCGTGATCGGTTTCTCCGGCCATGGCTCCGAAACGCACGAACTCGTGGTTCATGACACGGACATCAACAACATCGCGGCCACCACGATCCCGCTCGACGCGGTTCAGGAGTGGTTCTCGCGCATCCCCGCCAAGCGGCTGATCTTCTTTCTCGATTGCTGCTTCTCCGGCGGCCTTGGCGCGAAAGTTCTGCACGTCGTAGCAAAGCCGCGCGATCTGCGATCGACCGAAGCGCAGCTGGCCCAGCTCGCCGGCAATGGCCGGATCATTTTCACGGCGTCCAGCGCCACCGAACCGGCGTGGGAACATGGCCGTTACGGCCATGGCCTCCTCACCTATTTCCTGATGGAGGCATTGCGCGGCCCGGCGGAGCTGCTGGACGCCGGCCGTCTCTCGCTTTATCGCCTCCTCGACTATGTCACGGCGCGGGTGAAGGCCGCGGCCCATCAAATTGGACAACCACAGAACCCGACCATGCGGGGCCAGATTGACGGCGAGTTGATCTGGCCCGTGTTTACACCGGGAAAACGCTTTTTCGAGGCCTTCCCGGATCGTGCCTCCGCCAAGGTCACGGCTGATCTCTCCAGCCTGACGGCGTTCGGTTTCCCGGGCGACCTGATTTCGGCCTGGAGCCAGGCGATCCCGTCTCTCAACATGCTCCAGGTCGAGGCGATCAACGACTACGGTCTGCTCGACGACGAGCATCTGGTCGTATCGGCGCCGACGTCCTCCGGCAAGACCATGATCGGCGAACTGGCGGCGCTTCGCCATGTACTGTGCCGCAAACGCGCAGTGTTTTTGCTTCCGCTCAAGGCGCTCGTGGCAGACAAGCGCCGGCACTTCGAGGCCGTCTATGGCCCGTTCGGCGTCCGGATCATCGAGGCCACCGGCGAAACGGACGACATCACGCCGCTGCTGCGCGGGCGCTACGATATCGCCTTGCTCACGTATGAGAAATTTGCGGCCCTGGCGCTGACATACCCGCACCTGCTGGCACAAGCCGGCATCATCGTCGTTGACGAAGCGCAGATGATCGCCGATGCCTCACGCGGCGCCAACCTTGAGTTTGTCCTGACGCTCATTCGCATGCGCCGCCGAGAAGGCATTGAACCGCAAGTGGTGGCGCTATCGGCCGTGATTGGAGACACCGGCGGTCTGGAAAGCTGGCTCGGCGGCCGGCTCCTGCGTCGCAATGAACGGCCGGTGCCGCTGGCCGAAGGCGTCCTGCGGGCCGATGGTTCATTCCGGTATCTCGATCCGGCCAGCGGCGAAGAGCGCGTCGAAACCGGCGTCGTGCGGCGGCAGTACAGCAAGAATTCGAGCCAGGACTGGATCATTCCGCTGGTCAGAAAACTGGTCGCTGAAGGCCAGCAGGTCATCGTCTTCCGGGAGACCAAGAGCGAAGCCCGAGCCGTCGCCAACTACCTCGCCGCCGCGCTCGGATTGCCGCCCGCAGCAGACGCTGTCGTGCGAATGCCGACAACGGATGCCTCCCAGGCCAATGGCGACCTGCTTGCTGACCTGAAACGCGGCGTTGCTTTTCATAACGCTGATCTTCAGCCGATCGAACGCCGAATCATCGAAGAGGAATTCCGTCGGCCGAATTCCGGTCTTCGCGTGATCGCGGCGACCACAACCCTGGCGATGGGCGTCAACACGCCAGCCTCGACCGTCATCATCGCCGGGCTTGAGCATCCAGGCGAGGAGCCTTACTCGGTTGCCGAGTACAAGAACCTGGTCGGCCGCGCCGGCCGGCTCGGCTATGCCGAAAAGGGGACATCGTACCTGCTGGCTCTCGACCCTCGGACCGAGCATGATTTCTGGAAGCGGTATGTCACCGGGTCGCCCGAAGACTTGAAGTCGCGATTTCTCGACAGTGGCACGGATCCGCGATCTCTGATCGTCCGCGTTCTGGTGGCGGCGGGCCGGTCAGCCCAGCAGGGAACCACCAGCGAAGAGATCATCTCCTTCCTGGAGGCAAGCTTTGGAGCCTTCCAGGCCGCTCGAGACCGGGAAGGCTGGCAGTGGAGCCGGCACGATTTGCTCGCTGCTCTGGGCGATCTCGAACGCCACAGCCTCGTGCAACGCGGCGCGAACGAGAGGTACGAGTTGACGCCTCTTGGGCGGCTTGCGGGCGAAAGCGCCACCGAAGTTCGATCCATCATCCAGCTGGTCGACGCCTTGTCCGGCCTGACGCCCGACGAGATTACCGATCCTGCTCTGATTACTGCTGCACAAGTAACCGCTGAACTCGATGCGCTCGTCTTTCCCATCAACAAAAAGAGCAAGCAGAAGGAACCGCAGCTCTGGCCGAATGAGTTGCGTGGCCAGGGCGTGCCCTGGCAGGTCCTCAACGGCCTGAGAAGAGCCGTGTCCGACGACCACATGCCCACGCTGCGGGCCAAGAAGGCCGTCGCCTGCCTGCTTTTTGTCTCCGGCAAGCCCATGAGCGAGATCGAGGCGACACTGACCCAATTTGGTGGTGGCTTTGGCGGCGCCGCCGGGCCGGTGCGCAGCGCGGCAGCCCGATCCAGCGACCTGCTACCGGTCGCGGCTCGCGTGGCAGAGCTTCTCTATCCAACCCTTGATCTCGGCCAGCGAGTCGGACGGCTGGTGATCCGTCTGACCTATGGCGTGCCAGGATCCGTTGCCGATGTCGCGGGCGAAGCTGGGGCCGAACTCCTGCGCGGCGACTATTGTGCTCTCGCCCAGGCGGGTCTGGGAGAGCCTTCGGCTATGGGGGTAGGAGTCCTCGTAGTAGAGCGTCCCAACGTTCTCGATCTGCACAGCGGTAGCGTCAGGCTCGACGATTTGGCCGAACTCCTTATGCTGCGCCTTGATGAGATGAATATGAAGCTTGTTCGTCTTTTCGCCCAAGACTTCGCGCCCCCTTATACAACTATAAGACGTTTAATGGGCCGAAACAAGTCTGGCGACGATGCGAGAGGCTAGAGCTCGGATGAGAGACCGATCCCGCTGATGATCGCCGGTCTCTGATACGGAGAACGCGTAAGTGATGTGTCGTCGCACATAACGGCTCTAAGGGGAGTCGATGATCCAGGCGATCCTTTGTCCTGGCTTTGAGTGCGAAGAGCTCATTCGGGTCAAGATATGGGCGATAATTCTGGCGATTTAGACAAGCGCACTGCCAGCGATGGCTTGCAGCACGTGCTCCCCGCATTGCCGCACCTGGCATTACGCCCGGTCCTGCGTACCATCCGCCGAGCGCAGTTGCGAGAGATGGTGCCGCTTGCAGACACGACGATTTACGAGCTGGAGCAGCGCGGCGAGTTTCCCCGCCGTTTCAATCTGACGCCGCGCTGCGTGGTCTGGGACCTGGCCGAGGTCGAAGCCTGGATCGAAGAGCGGCGGCGCGCCTCGCAGGGCGGGAAGATCAAAACGGCGCCCAAACCAGATGTCCGCCGGCGCAGGATGAGGCCAGTCAGGTAGGGTCCAGCGTGATCGCCTGAGTAGTTGTGGATTGCAGCGTCGGCGTATGCTTCTTGCCGCGAGCCCAGGCGTCGATCATGTCGGCCCACTCCTGCAGCATGTGGCGGCGCTGCGGCTCGTATTCGGCCTTGTTGTAGATCCCGCGTGAGGAGCGGTTGTCCTCGTGTGCGAGGCACTTCTCGATCCAGTCGCGATTGAACCCGAGCTCGTTCAGCAGCGTCGAGCCGGTGCGTCGCAGGTCATGGACGGTGAAAGGCTCCAGCGGCAGCCCCTGCTCCTTAGCGCGCGCGACAACGGCCATGGTGACGCGGTTGAAGGTCGCGCGCGACATGGGCTCGTCGGCATCATATCGCGACGGCAGCACGTAGCGCGAATTGGCCGCACAGGTGTTGAGCGCGATCATGATATCGAGCGACTGTCGCGATAGGTAGACGTTGTGCGGCTTCTTTCGCTTCATCCGGTGTTTCGGGATCCTCCAGACAGCATTCTCGAAGTCAACCTCATCCCAGGTCGCCTCGAGCAGCTCGCTCTTGCGGACCATGGTGAGCAGGATCAGCTTGATCCCGAGCCGGATGGTCGGCAACGTCGCCACATGCTCGAGCCCGTTGAGCATGATGCGGATCTCGCCGGGCGAAAGAGCACGGTCCTTCGGTGTGAAGGTGGCGATCGAGGCAGGTCCGACGCTGTCAGCCGGGTTCGCGAGCTTGTCACCATGGAGGATGGCGTAGCCGTAGATCTGCTTCACGATGTCCCGGATGTGGACGGCCGTTGCGGGCGCCCCGCGCTCCTTCACCCTGCGGCAGAGCGCACGCAGATCGTCGGGCGTGATCTCGCTCAATCGTCGGTTCCTCCAAGTCGGCAGGACATCGCGGTCGTAGATGGCCTTGCGCATCGAGCGCGTGCTGTCCGCCATCCTGGCATCCTTGAACCAGCGCTTGCCGGCTTCGGCGAAGGTGTCCATCGCGGAGAGCCGCCGCTTCTCGCGCTGCTTCTCCTGGGCAGGCGACTGTCCCTCCTCCACCTTCGTGCGTGCGGCGATGCAGCGCCGCCGCGCTTCGGCCAGCGAGAGGCCGTCGTCGCCGTAGTGGCCGAAGGTCACGGTCTCGCGCCGGCCGTTCAGACGGTAGTCATAGCGGAAGACAATGTGCCCCTTCGGCGAGACCGCCGCGTACATACCGTCACGGTCGGTCACTTTGTATGTTTTTGCCTTTGGTTTCAGGCGCTTGAGAGCAACGTCAGTGAGCATGGCGACGGCGCCTTTCGCGGCGGAAATGCCCAAATTCGAGCGCATTTTACCGTCAGCGATTTTACCGTCAATGCATGCCACACACGACGATGTACCAGTAGTTTCCCCCCACTTTTCGGCGTCGGCTGGAAACGCGCGAGCTGACGGTATCTGACCATTTAGTCAAAGTTCCAAAACAGAATACCGTCAGAAATACCGTCGGATGGTTCCGCTTGCCGGCGATAGTCCGCGATAGACGATGAACGAATAATCATCGCCTTATCAATCATTTAGGTTGGAATTTTCGATCGCCGGCGAACGTCCGCGAAGGCTGTGGAATCACTCCCACTCGATCGTCCCCGGCGGCTTGCTGGTGTAGTCGTAGACCACGCGGTTGATGCCGCGGACCTCGTTGATGATGCGGGTGGCGATGCGGCCGAGCAAGGCGGGCTCGAACGGGTAGAAATCGGCGGTCATGCCGTCAGTCGAGGTGACGGCGCGCAGCGCGCAGACATGGTCGTAGGTGCGGCCGTCGCCCATCACGCCGACGGTCTTCACCGGCAGCAGCACGGCGAAGGCCTGCCAGATCTGGTCATAGAGGCCGGCCTTGTCGATCTCCTCGAGATAGATCGCATCGGCCTTGCGCAGGATGTCGAGCTTCTCGCGCGTGATGTCGCCGGGCACGCGGATGGCGAGGCCCGGGCCCGGGAAAGGGTGGCGGCGGATCATGCTTTCGGGCAGGCCGAGCTCGCGGCCCAATGCCCGCACCTCGTCCTTGAAGAGCTCGCGCAGCGGCTCCACCAGCTTCAGCTTCATGCGCTCCGGCAGGCCGCCGACATTGTGGTGGCTCTTGATGGTGACGGAGGGGCCACCGGTAAAGGAGACGCTCTCGATCACGTCGGGATAGAGCGTGCCCTGCGCGAGGAACTCGGCGCCGCCGACCTTGTGCGCCTCCTCATCGAACACATCGATGAAGAGCTTGCCGATGATCTTGCGCTTCATCTCCGGCTCGGTGACGCCTGCGAGCTCGCCGAGGAACAGGTCGCTCGCATCGCGGTGGATGAGCGGGATGTTGTAATGGTCACGGAACAAGCGCAGCACCTGCTCCGCCTCACCCTGCCGCAGCAGGCCGTGATCGACGAAGATGCAGGTGAGCTGGCTGCCGATCGCCTCGTGGATGAGGACGGCGGCGACCGAGGAATCGACGCCGCCGGAGAGGCCGCAGATCACGCGGCCATCACCGATCTGCGCGCGGATCTTTTGGATCTCGGCCTCGCGGAAGGCGCGCATGGTCCAGTCGCCCTTGCAGCCGCAGACCTCGTGCACGAACTGCTTCAGCAGTTGCGCGCCGCGCGGCGTATGCACCACCTCGGGATGGAACTGGAAGCCGTAGTAATGCCGCGTCTCGTCGGCGATGGCGGCGAAGGGTGCACCCTTGCTTACGCCGACCACGCGGAAGCCGGGCGGGATCGCGGTCACACGATCACCGTGGCTCATCCACACCTGATCCTTGGTGCCCTTGGTCCAGAAGCCATCGAACAGGTCGCAGTGCTCGGTAACCTCCAGCTCCGCGCGGCCGAACTCGCGATGCTCGTGCGGCTCCACTTTGCCGCCGAGCTGATGACACATCGCCTGCTGGCCGTAGCAGATGCCGAACACCGGCAGCTTCGATTGCCAGACGATGTCCGGCGCCTGCGGCCCGCCTGCCGCATGCACCGAATGCGGCGAGCCGGAGAGGATGATGCCCTTGGGCGCGAAGTCCGCAATGCGCTTGGGATCGACGTTGAACGGAAAGATCTCGCAATAGACGCCCCCTTCGCGCACCCGCCGCGCGATCAGCTGCGTCACTTGCGATCCGAAATCGAGAATGAGGATGCGGTCGGTCATTGTCTCTCCATGGAACGAGCGTCGATGTCTAACGTGCTCAGCCTGGTCAGCAGCCACCCATAGGCAACGTCGGGGATGTCGTCATCGAAGCCTTCGGCGATGATCTGGCCGCCGATCTTCTCATAGAACCGGCGATAGGGATTGTCGCGGTAGGCCCAGAGCATCAGGGCGGTGCGGCCGCGCTCGCGGAACGTGCGCGCGGTTTCGGCCATCAGCATGCGACCCAATCCCCTGCCCTGCACGTCCAGGCGACAATGGAGGGAATAGATCTCGCAATCGTAGCCGGTCAGGCCGCCGACGCGGATGTCGTGCTCGAGGACACCACCGCCATGGACGAAGCCTAGCGGCTTGCCTGTTTCGTCTTCCGCGATCAGCACCAGATCGGTGAGCTCTGCGATGCGCGCCTGCCAGAAGGGAATGCGGCGCTCCGGCAGCTTGCCCGCCATCTGCACGTCTGACACGACATGCGCATAGGCGATCTGCCAGCCGGCATAGTGGATCTCCGCGATGGCAGGGGCGTCGGCAGCGATAGCGGGGCGAATGCGGAAAGTCATTTGGGCACCTTCACGCGCTCAAGCACAGCGGCGAAGAAGCCGTCGGTGCCGTGCTGGGCGGGCGTCAGTGAGAGTGTCGCCATTGATGCACCGCCGTCCGCCACTTTCTCATCTGTCATCCCGGCCTCCGAGCCGGGATTCATGGATCGGCCCGCGCTTGCTCCTCCCATGGACCCCGGCTCAGAGGCCGGGGTGACGGTAGAGTATGGAAGCGCGGTCCCGATGACGTCTCGCCAGATCGAATCAATCGGCACCAGTCGGAAATCCGGATGGGCCGCAAGGAAGGATTCCACCTGCGCCTCATTCTCTTCAGCCAGCAGCGAGCAGGTCGCATAGATGAGGCGCCCGCCTGGCTTCACCAGGCGCCAGGCGCTGTCGAGGATGTTGCGCTGGACCTCGGTCAGCTCTTCGAGATCGCTCGGCTTCAGCTTCCACTTGGCGTCAGGATTGCGGCGCCAGGTGCCGGTGCCGGTGCAGGGCGCGTCCACCAGCACGCGGTCGAAGGTGCCGGCATGGCGCTTGACCCACTGGTCGCGCTCGCTAGAGAGCGCGCGGCGCTCGACATTGTGCACGCCGGCTCTGATGAAGCGCACGGCGGCGCGCTCGATACGGCCTTCCAGCACATCGCAAGCGACGATCTTGCCCTTGTTCTGCATCTGCGCCGCCATGGCCAGGGTCTTGCCGCCGGCGCCGGCGCAGAAATCGGCGACGCGCAGGCCGGGCCTGGCATCGGCCAGCAACGCGATCAGCTGCGAGCCTTCATCCTGCACTTCGATCAGGCCATCCTTGAACACCGACATGGTGGCGAGCGGCGGCCGCCCTTCCACGCGCAGGCCGACGGGCGAGAGCTGCGTCGGCACCGCTTCGACGCCTTCGCGCTTCAAAGCCGCGATCGCTTCCTCGCGCGTGGCCTTCAGGGTGTTGACACGCAGGTCGGTGGATGCCGTGCCGATCGCGGCACGCATCTCGTCTTCGAGACGCGCGCCGAAGCGGCGCTCGAGATAGGGCGCGATCCAGTCTGGATATTCGTTGCGCACGTCGCTGGGCTGCTCGGGCGTCTCAATCGCCTTGCCGGCAACCGCTTTCGCAATGTGCCGCTCCGCGTCATCGAGCGTCTCCGGGCGATAGGGCCCGCCGTCGAAGGAGCCGGCGATGCGGTCCGGCGTCCAGCCATCGAGCAGCGCCAGGGAGGCGATGAGGCGCGCGCGGTCGCGGTCCTGCGGCGCCTGGCCGCTCTTGTCGATCCACCAATCGAGCGCGGCGCGCCGGCGCAGCACCGCATAGGCGCGGTCCAGCACCTCGCGACGATCCTTGGCGCCGATATAGCGGCGATAGCGGAAGAATGCCGCCGTCGCGCGATCGGCCGGCGCGCTGCCGGCATGGATGGCGTGCAGCAGATCGATCACCGCTTGCAGCCGCGCGCCGGGAGTCATTGCGCCGTCTTCTCCATCGTCATGGTCGTGCTTGGCACGACCATCCACGAATATGCTTGAAACCGTGTGGCCTCGCCCATCGAGACCCGCAGATGGTCGGACCAAGTCCGACCATGAGGAAAGAGGCTACGGAGAAAACAACCATCCAATCCATAACCGACAACCCCGGCCTTCGGCCGGGGATTGAGGGTCGCGTCAGCGATGTCGCGCCGCTCCAGCACACTGCCTCACATATTCTGCCGGTAGTTCGGCGCTTCGCGGGTGATCTGGACGTCGTGGACGTGGCTCTCTTTCAGCCCCGCGTTGGTGATACGCACGAAGCGGCACTTGGTCTGCATGTCGGGGATGGTGGCGTTGCCGGTGTAGCCCATCGCGGACCGCAGGCCGCCGACGAGCTGGTAGATCACATTGCCGGCCGGGCCTTTGTAGGGCACGCTGCCTTCGATCCCCTCGGGCACCAGCTTCAATTGGTCGCTCACTTCTTCCTGGAAATAGCGGTCCGCGGAGCCGCGCGCCATCGCGCCCAGCGATCCCATGCCGCGATAGGATTTGTGCGAGCGGCCGTTATAAAGAAAGACCTCGCCCGGGCTTTCGTCGGTGCCGGCGAGCAGCGAGCCCACCATCACGCAATCGGCGCCAGCGGCGATCGCCTTGGCGATGTCGCCGGAGTATTTGACGCCGCCATCGGCAATGACGGGAATGCCGGCGCGGTGGGCGCGCTCCACCGCATCGACCAGAGCCGTCAGCTGCGGCACGCCGACGCCGGCGACCACGCGCGTGGTGCAGATGGAACCCGGACCAATGCCGACCTTCACCGCGTCGGCGCCGGCATCGATCAGGGCCTGCGCGCCATCGCCGGTCGCGATGTTGCCGGCCACCACCTGGCAATCGTTCGACAGGCGCTTCACTGCATCAATCGCGGCGAGCACGCCTTTGGAGTGACCGTGGGCCGTGTCGATCACGATCACATCGACGCCGGCTTCGAGCAGCACCTCGGCGCGCTTGAGACCATCCTCGCCGACGCCGGTCGCCGCGGCCACGCGCAGGCGGCCATTCTCATCCTTGCAGGCGTGCGGGAAGGCCTGGGCCTTCTCCATGTCCTTGACGGTGATGAGGCCGATGCAGCGATAGGCGTCGTCCACCACCAGCAGTTTCTCGATGCGATATTGATGCAGCAGGCGGCGCGCTTCGTCGGAGCCGACGCCGGGCTTGGCGGTGACCAGCCGATCCTTGGTCATGAGGCTCGCGACCTTCTCATCAAGATCGCTGGCGAAGCGCACGTCGCGATTGGTCAGGATGCCGACCAGCTTGCCGTTGCCGCGCTCCACCACCGGGATGCCGGAGATCTCATGGCGCTTCATGAGATTGAGCGCGTCGGCCAGCGTCTCGTCGGGATGGATGGTGAGCGGGTTCACCACCATGCCGCTTTCGAAGCGCTTCACCTTGCGCACCTCTTCGGCCTGGCGGGCAACGTCGAGATTCTTGTGGATCACGCCCATGCCGCCATGCTGGGCCATGGTGATGGCCATGCGCGCCTCCGTCACCGTGTCCATGGCGGACGACATGAGCGGGATGTTGAGGCCGATGCGCTTGGTGAGCTTGGTCTTGGTGTCGGCCTGGGCTGGTAGCACCGAGGAGGCGCCGGGCTCCAGGAGCACGTCGTCGAACGTGAATGCGTCGCGGATTTGCATGCCAACCCCTTCAAGGTTTCGAGCGGCCCCATATGGGGTCGGGGGCCGGGCTGAGTTGGCGCGCCATCATACACAGGACGCGCCGTGTCACAAGGTGATTCGCGGCGGGTCTGCGCGGGGCCGCTATGCACGCAATGCAGGCGGATTCTTGAGGAAAATCAGCTGCGAATGCTCGTTCGTTTTCAGCGTCATCGCCCCGCCCGCGAAAGGGCTGTACCCGCCGATGACCACCTGGCACTAACCACGGTAGTCGAGCGCCACTACGTAGATCTCCGCCGAATCGCTGCGGCTCGCGGGCGGCTTTACGTGTTTCACTTCGGCGAAGTCGCGCTTCAGCAGCTTCAGGAGCTCGCCCGTCGCACCACCTTGCAGTACTTTGCAGATGAAGGCCCCGCCCTTGGCCAAGACATCCTTTGCGAAATCATAGGCGGTTTCCGCCAGCGCCATGATCTTCAGATGGTCCGTCTGCGCATGGCCGGTGGACGAAGCGGCCATGTCGCTCAGCACCACGTTGGCGAGGCCATCCAACCGGCGCTTCAATTCGTCCGGCGCTTCGTCACTCATGAAATCCATCTGGATGAGGTCGGCGCCGGGAATCGGATCCATCGGCAAAAGGTCGATGCCGACCACCTTACCGCGCTCACCAGCGCGATCGACGGCCACCTGGCACCAGCCGCCGGGCGCAGCCCCGAGATCGACCACGCGAACGCCTGGTTTCAAGAAATGAAACCTGTCGTCGAGCTGCAGCAGCTTGAAGGCGGCGCGCGAGCGATACCCCTGCTTCTTCGCCTCTGCGACGTAGGGATCGTTGAGCTGCCGCTCCAGCCAGCGTGTGGAGGATACGCTGCGCTTGCCGGCCGTTTTCACCCGCACGGTCAGGCCGCGCCCGCTGGGCCGTGCCACACTGCGCTCGTGCCCGCGTCCACCGCCGCGGCCGCTGCCGCGCCGCTGAGTCATAAATGCGTCCCGTTGAGGCCGCGATGGTAGACGCCGTCGGGCGCTGTTCCGGTCATCAGGCTCATTAGGATGCCTTCACGCACGCCGCGATCGGCCACGCGCAGGCGTCCAATCGGCCATTGCCGACAGATCGCAGAGAGTACTGCGCAGCCAGAGACGACAAGATCGGCGCGTTCCGTCCCGATGCAGGGGTTGGTCGCGCGTTCCTTGCAGCTTTGTTCCGAGAGGCGCCGGCTGATGCGCTCGACATCGCCGAATTCCAGGAACGAACCGTCGACCACCGAGCGGTCATAGCGCGGCAGCTCCATCTGGATGCCGGAGAGCGTGGTCACGGTGCCGGACGTGCCGAGCAATTGCACCTGGCCGCGCGCGATCAGGCGGTGCGCGCCGATCGCCTGGGCAAAGGGCGCGAGGTTGTCCTGCACCTCCTGCACCATGCGCTCGTAGAATTCGGCGGGGCTTTCGCTTTGCGCTGCCTCGGGGCCGAAACGCTCGGTCAAGGTGACGACGCCGAGCGGGATCGAGTGCCAAGCAATGATGCGCGGATAGCGCCCGTGCTCCAGATGAAGCCAACCGAGCTCGGTCGAGCCGCCACCGATGTCGAACACAATGGCATAGGACCGCGCGCGGTCGAGCAGCGGCATGCAACCGGAGAACGCGAGCTTCGCCTCCTCCGACGTGGTGATGATCTCGAGATCGACGCCGGTCTCGGCACGGCTGCGGTCCAGGAACTCCAGCCCGTTCGCCGCGCGACGGCAGGCTTCGGTCGCGACCGAGCGCATCAACGAAACGCCGCGCCGCTGCATCTTGGCGGCGCAGACCTTTAGGGCCTCGATGGTGCGGTCCATGGCGGCGGGCGCCAGCGCGCCCGTTTGCGACACGCCCTCGCCCAGGCGGACGATGCGCGAAAAGGCATCGATGACCTGGAACCCGGTATTTCCCTGCCGCGCAATCAACAGGCGGCAATTGTTGGTTCCCAGATCAAGGGCCGCCATGATTTGCCCGGGCCTGGCGGCGCGCGTCCTCGACAGCGCCTCAGCCCCGTCGGCGGGGGTTCGATCCAGCACTCTCAACTCCCAACCGGCAGCGTCAAGCCTTTGAAAACATGCAGGATTATCCCGCCAAAGGCTCTCGCGCCAGCACTTCGCCAGCGAGTTTACAGGCAGATGGCGGCAAAGTTAAGGCTGGAGGGAGGAGCGGCCTCGGACAAGGTGACGGCCGAAGTCATCGCGGTGTCGCAGCGAACTTGCCGGGCCGGAAGGGGCTGCTGGACAGCGGCGCACTACTCATCTTCGCAATCATGGACGGCGTCCCCTTTGCTGCATTCGTTGCAATCGGCCAGTTGCCGCGAACGCGATACCTGAGCCAAGCCGGTACAAAGGAGTAGCTGACGATTGTAGTCCTCAGCCGTTGAAACAGACGATTTTCTTCTCTCATTCCGAGTGGGATCCGAACGGCAACGGATTGCTGGCTTGTCAGTTTGAAGTTTGAGGTCAATGCCGGGCAACGGCGTGGCTTTTAGCCTTCGCTAAAGCGGGGACGTGGCCATGAAGCCTGAGGCAGACCAGTCGGAGATCATCCAGTTCCTGTCGCTGCCTCAAAACCATGGCGGCGCACCCGTCGACACGATCACGACCCACGCGTCCATCGTGTTCCTGGCCGGCGATCGCGCCTACAAGCTCAAACGCGCGGTCAAGTACAGCTACCTCGATTATTCGACTGTGGAGCTGCGCCGTGGCGCCTGCGAAGCGGAACTCACGCTCAATCGCCGCACCGCGCCCGAGCTCTACCTGTCGGTCAGTCCCATTGTGCGCGCGGCGAACGGCCGCCTGAGTTTTGATGGCCCGGGAGAGCCAGTCGAGTGGGTGGTGGTCATGCGCCGGTTTCCCCAGGATGCGCTTCTCAGCCATGTTGCGGAACATGGCGCCTTGACCGAAGCGCTGACGATCGAGCTGGCAAACCGAATTGCCGCATTCCACACGATTGCCGAGCTCACGCCAGGCCACGGCGGAGCGGACGGCGTGCGCGCCGTCATCCAGATCAATGATGAGAATCTGCAGCGGTCGCCGCCGCTCGGACTATCGCCGGCGGAGATCGACAGTCTCCGCGATGCCACTGCAGCCGCCCTGCACAAGCATGCCACGCTGCTGGAGGAGCGCAGGGCCAATGGCCGGGTCCGCCGCTGTCATGGCGATCTCCATCTCGGCAACATCTGCCTCGTCGACGGCCGGCCGAGCCTGTTCGATTGTATCGAGTTCAGCGACCTGATCGCCTGCATCGACGTATTGTATGACTTGGCTTTCCTCCTGATGGACCTGCGTCATCGCGGGCTGGTTCGGCACAGCGGGCTCGTGCTCAATCGATATCTTGATCTGACCGACAACGATGACGGGCTTCCCACACTTGCCTTGTTCCTGTCGCTCAGAGCATCCGTCAGGGCGCATGTCACGGCAACCGCCGCGGCCAAGCTGGATGCGCAGGCGGCAAGGCAGCAGTTGGCGGAGGCGAGATCCTATTTCGATCTTGCGGTCGACCTGCTGCGTGCAAAACCGGCCCGGTTGATCGCCATCGGTGGCCTGAGTGGAACCGGAAAGTCGAGCGTGGCGGCCGCCCTTGCGGGCGAACTCGGCAGCGGCGCCGGCGCCCGTGTGCTGCGCAGCGACGTGGTGCGCAAGCGGCTGTTCAACGTACCGCCAGAGAAACGATTACCGGCCGAGGCCTACAGCAAAGACGTCAATGACCGGGTCTATGCAGCGCTGGAGAACCGTGCGCGGAAGATCCTGGCGAGCGGGACTAGCGTCATCCTGGATGCGGTGGCGGCGCAGCCTGACGAGCGCGCCGCCTTTACCGCGCTTGCGCAGAAGGCAAGTGCAGCATTCACCGGCATCTGGCTGGAAGCATCGCCGGCCACTCTATTGGCTCGTGTGGCGCGACGAGGCAAGGACGCATCCGACGCGACCGCCTCGGTGCTGCAGCGCCAGCTGGCCTATGACCTTGGCCAAATCGACTGGATCCGGATCGATGCCGATCAGCCGCGAGACGCTGTCATCCAGGACGTGCGGAAGGCGATCCAGGCCGAGGCCAATTGAGGTGAATCAATCGCTGCTGAGAACTGTTCATTTAGGGTGTTGATCGTCGTCACTTGCAGCGAGAACGTTTCCCATTTCGATCAAACCATACTGGCCTTGGCTTACGGCGGTGACTGTGCGCGGCGCCGCTGTTCTGGTACCGGCCTAGCTCCTCGCGATCTCGACGACAGTGGCAGCGATGTCGGCCGACAGATCGATCGCGTTTCGACTCATGGGCGACCGCGCGGCGGCCATGCATCGGGGTGGTGACTGCGGTGGAAACCTTTGGCATTGTCACGGACCAGCATGGTCGCAAAGTCAGGTGCTGCTGTCTTGATCCAGGTCAAGGTATCGGCCGTGTGCTGGACTAGCGTATCGTTGGCTGGAACGAAGGGAGGGACAGGTATGCGATCCGGATTGAGGATGTTGGCCGCGACTGCGGTGCTGGGCATTGGCGTCTTCTCAGGGCTGGCATGGGCGCAACAGGCCAGCGAGCCAGGTACCGGGGCCGGCCTAGGCTCTGGCTGTCACTTCGGCGAAGCGATCGATGGATCAACGGCGGATGATGCGCGCCGCAAGATCGAAGCAGCGGGCTTCACGGACGTGCATGCCTTGAAGAAATCCTGCGACAATTTCTGGCACGGCAAGGCGACTCTTGCCGGGCGCCCGGTGAATGTCGCGCTCTCGCCCGCCGGCAAGGTGATGCTGGAGGGTGACTGACGCCACGGCGTCACCGCGCAAAGGCCTGCGCGCCCCAGGGAGCGCTCTAAGCCGGCGGTTGACGCGGAAGGGGCCCTGCACTAAAAGCACCCGTCGCTGGACCCGAGCGCCCAGCGCCACCCGGCGCTCTCCTTTGGCACGGCCCAATTGCCCAACTATTTCAGCGGGTTAGTTGGGGGATCGTCTAACGGTAGGACAGCGGACTCTGACTCCGCCAGTCTAGGTTCGAATCCTAGTCCCCCAGCCACATTCGTAACGTATTGATATTATTAGTGAGTTGCTCGTGTGACTGACAAAACCGTGGACCACTATGGCACACGGTCAGTGCGCAAGAAGCGCAAGGGAAAGTCACACGAGATGCCTGACAATCGACACCTCCAAAAGCGTCGCCAAGGTTGGTATGTGCGCGTCGCTGTCCCCGAGAGTCTTTGGAAGACTGTCGGCAAGGAGCACATCATCAAGTCGCTCAAGACCAGGGACGTTGCCGAAGCCCGACAGCTGCGATGGATTGCCCTGAGCGACATCAAGACTCAGTTGGCCGAGGCCCAACGGCAGCTGAAAGGCGGCGGCGTGCCCCGTGGTATAGACCTCTCCGCGTGGGAGATCGAACACCGGCAGTGGTATCAAGACGTGCTGAAGCGGTGCCCCCAAAACGGGACCGGACCAGACGACGACAACGAGCTGGATTTGGCCGATCTAGTATTGACGGACATCGCCGACGAAGTTGAAGAGGCACACGGCCTCCGACGTGCCAAGCAGTTTGTTGAGTTCGTCAGAAACACTTCGGCGCCAATCGAAGCAACGAAGACCGCTTGGCTCAAGCAAATCACGGACACCGTCGCTGAGCAGACCCGCGCCCAGCACGAAGTGGCCGTCGCTGCGTTGGTGAAGCATGATCCCTCGCTCATGTTTGTGGCCGATGTCACGCGCAAGAAGGCGGGGACATTTGTTGAATGGATGGACCAATCCAGCGGAAGAAAGAGGGCGACAGTTAATCGCTACATCTCATCCCTCTCAAGCTTCTGGAGGTGGATGATCAAGAGAGGCATCACCGAAAGCAATCCTTGGTCGGGGCAGATGCTCGCCAAGAAGGCCCGTGGTGCCTCCAACGGAGCCAAGAGACCGTACGCAAACGAGGAGTTGGTCAAGCTGCTCTCAGTGAGCGCCAAAGACATTAGGAGAGGCAACTACGCTCAAGCGATCCACGACCTCATGAGGCTCGGCCTCCTCACCGGAGCGCGACTGAATGAGCTATGTTCGCTGGTCGCTGCAAACATCGACGCCACCAAGCGCAGCCTCAGTATCACCGATGGCAAGACCCAGAGCGCCACTCGGGTGATACCGCTGCATGATCTAGTGTGGCCCATCGTGGCTCGCAGACTGCAAGCCGCACAGGGTAACGGCCCTCTGTTTCCCGAGTTGACACCAGGTGGACCTGACAAGAAGCGCAGTTGGAAGGTAAGCAGCCACTATGCCGCATTCCGACAGAAGGTGCTTGGTGAAGACGACACCGTTGACTTCCACAGCTTCCGCCGGAACTTCGCGACGCATCTGGAGCGAGCACAGAAGAACTCCCCGGTAGTGAACCCGAGTTCCATCGCTGAACTCATGGGCCACAAGAAGTCGACATTGGCTCTGAGCGTCTACTCAGGAGGCTTGGCCTACAGTGACCTCAAGACGGCCATGGACGAAGGCGCGAAGGAGATTGACCCGCGGGTGCTTCAACTCATCTGAGAGCGTCACGGGCAAAACGTGGGGCCATTCAGGCGCCGTGAGGCCGGTGCAGGGGGCGATTGAGACTACTTCTTCGGTGGAGTGTTCTCCGCGAGCTTATTGATCTGCTCATTGGTAAAGGTAGCTGCCCACCTGTTGAACTGTTCGTCTGACTCGTCAGGCTCAAGCTTGAAATGCTCTTTCCGTTTCTTCACCGAACACCCCTTTGACAGCCATGATGTGTGTCCGCCCCTTACCATAAGAGCATAGGCGGCCCGCAGCGAAAGCTAATCCCGGCGCAGCAATCTACACTGGCTAGAAGCCGGGCGAGTTGAATGGCGCGTTAGACTTCATCTCATTCAGCACCGTTGTTGCTCGCTCGATCATATGGCCACGAGCATCTGGATCTTTCACTCCGTGTGAGTGAGCGAGCGCCTGACTCAGATGGTAGCTCACCTGGGCAGCAGCCTGCTCCTCCGAGGTTGACCCCGGGGAATCCTCGGGTTTTTCCAAGGCTGGCTCGTCGTGACTGCCCATAAGGGCATACAGCTTCGGGAACATCGCCTTTGTCCAGTTACGAATAGTCGTGTGGGGCTTGCCGATTTCCGCAGCCATCTCCCGATACGACTTGCGGTGACCCCTGGCGTCCAGGTTCAGATTGGCTTTGATGTATCGCCGAAAGGCCTGTTTGGCCTCCCTAGGTTTCAAGGGGAGGCCGTGGGCCAGGTTGGCCTTTGCTGCCAAGCCCCAAGCACCTTGAAGCGTTTCCTCGGTTACCTCAGCGGTTACTTCAGGCCTACCAAGGGCACGCAAAGCAGCCACCCGATGCCAGCCATCAACTAGAAACGGCCGGCCGCCCACCACGGCGACACGGACAGGCGGCACCTCAGCTTGCGCGACATAGGCCTGCTTTAGGCGAGTTATGTGCGGCTGGTGAAGTCCGCTCCTAGCCTGAAACCTGGAATCTTCAATGAGGCTAGATATTTGGACCACCTCAGTGGACTCAGGTGACTGAGGGGCCACCGGTTTGCGTAGGGACTTTCGAGGCAATGAGGACTCCGGCGACTGGTAAAGTGACAAGTGTTCAAATTGAACGGTGAGGATAACAAGCGACCCCTTAACGTCTTATGTAGCCTCGGTTTATTGCCCCCTTGCCTCAGAAATCAAGCCGTCTAGGCACCATACACGGCTGGCGACGGCCCCATGTTTGACTCCTGGTTGAACTTTGGTTTTGATATTCGCCTTGCTGGGGGAGGGCTGAATGGCGAGAGGAAAGGCGAGCGGCATCGCTCTTACAAACCGAGACGCTGCCAAGGTTGTGGGCATGGTCGCCCGAGGCGATCGTGAACACGACATCGCATGTTACTTCGGTGTGAACCAAGCACGCATAGCAGAAGTGAAGGACGGCTCTCACGGCTCTCTTCCCACTGTCCCCCTGGAAGAACTCCCGCCTAAAGGACCAGCCGGAATCAAGGGTCGCAGGCTGCGAGCGTCCGTTGGAAAGGCAGTCGAGACTCTAAAACTCGGCGGCGATGCAGCAGCGCCTGCGGCCCTTACGATACTCCAGGAGGCGATGAGCCGATACGACGCGAACGAGTCGTAGGTATTTGTCGCGGCACCAGCTGTTCCATCATCAACAACAGAGCTCTATCGCTGGCGCACCAGCAGTCACCAACACCGTGTTGGGGGAAGGGCTCGTCGAATTATCCGAGGGGGAGCTCGATATGCGCATAACATCGTTCAATGTTGCGAACCAGCGGAGTGTTCGGCTCGCACGGTGCGAGCAAGTGCCCAAGCTTATGGTCATCGCTGGACCCAATGGCTCCGGCAAATCAACCCTATTGCATGCAATTCGCTCCCAGAACGGCTACAGCCATATAATGTATGTCGGCCCGCACAGGGCTATGCGCCGTCAGCAAGTTCAGCAGCGTCACCTACTGGCCCCATCTATTTCCTTTGAGACGCTGCTCTCGGCCCAGAGCATCCCGGGCTTTGAAGGCATTCGCATCTTTGATGCCGCTCGAGATCCATGGAGCTACGACGATTCCGCAAACTACCTGAAGCATGCACTCTGCCAAGTAGAGGTGGACCGGCAGCAAGCAATCACCGCAAAGGTAGATAGGGAGGGAGGAATCGAGTCGGGAACGCTGGTGGACTGTTGGAAGCCATTGCGAGAGCTGACACAAAACCTCTTACCACATATGTCGTTCTTGCGAATTGATGCTACCAACCGCGACAAGGTAAAGGTGTTGTGGAGCGTTCACGGACTGGAGTCTCCGGTAGACCTCGATGACTTGAGCTCTGGGGAGAAGTCTATCGTTCAGATGTTTTACCCCTTGATCGAACGAGAAGTTAAGGCGCTCGTGAAGGAGGTCGAATCGGGCCCTCAAGCTGTTGAGCGTCCAGAGCTCTGTGTTCTGATTGATGAGCCCGAACTACATCTGCATCCTAATTTGCAGCTGAAGGTCCTCGACTATCTCCGCGTGCTGACTAGCAAGGGCCACACTCAAGTCATCCTCGCTACCCACTCTCCCACCATGGTGGAGTATGCAAGTTTCGAGGAGCTCTTTCTGCTACGGCCCATCGAACTGGTCGAGCCGCAACAGAATCAGCTGGTTCAAGTAGCCACTGATGAAGAGAGGCTGCAGTTTCTTCGAGATGTGTTTGGAACCACGTCGAACCTTACCGCTCTTCAGCCCGTGGTGATTGTAGAAGGCGTAGCGGAGGACCATGCCTCAAAGGTGCTCCCCGATAGAAAGCTTTATCGTGCACTCCACCGCGGCTTCGACCATGTGACCTTGATCCCGGGAGGCGGAAAAGGGGAATGCAAGGCACTACTCCGCGTCCTGGGCAATGCTCTAAAAGACTTTTCTAGCCAACTCCGAGCCGTCGCGCTGCTCGACCGAGACACGGACGTTAAACCGGATGATCAGCAGATAGAACTGCTACCTGTCTCGATGATTGAGAATTTCCTGCTGGACCCAAATGCCATCTGGGAGGCGATCCAAAGCGTCCTTGAGAAGACAGCATTTAGAACGGTCGATGATGTCAGCAATGCCCTGGATCAAGGAATCGCTGACCTAGAGGAAGCGGAAGTCGGACGACGCACGGCGCTCAACGTGGGCAGCTCTCACTTCCATCCGCCTTCTGAGGCAGCCAAGATCGAAACCGAGGCCAAAGCATACGTTATGGAAGTGACCAATAGATATGCCGCGGCGGCTATCACTGCGGCGCAGGCGGCCGCAAAGCAAAAAGTTCTAGACCTCAGGAATGCCAACAGGCGTCGAGAAGAGTTCCATGGGAAGGCAGTTCTACAGGAATTCTACAAGAAGCATTTGCACCAATCCGGGATCCCAAAGGTCGTCTTCACATTCGAAGCAGCTCGACATGCTAGGCGACGCAGAGCCGTGGTGTCCTTCTTCGATACCTTTTTCGCAAAACTGGAGGCGAGATAGCCAGCATCGCTCCATCTCCCTTATAACGAAGAGGCGCCAGGGGCCGCGAAGATGACGAACGATGCCAAGCTGTTCTCCGAAATCACGACGATCGCATTGGACACCCTGGTCGCATTCGGCACGTGCCACACACAGTAGTCAGCGAGGGCATCATGGAAATTCTTCGATATCTAGTCTTGGGGATGTCTCTCGCGATCATGTCGGCGGCTGTCAATGCTGACACCGTTGACATACAGAGGTTGACCAAGGACCAGCTCAACAAGCTCAAACCCGAGCAGATCGAAGAACTCCCTGCCCTAGCCGTATTTCAGAAGCTGGCCGAGGGTGAGAAGGACGGTGAGAAGACTCTGAAGCTGATTCGTTGGATGCACGTTCAGAGCCTGAGGGACCTCTATTACGTCGATACAAACCCCTTAGACATCAGTGATGAAGAACTCCGGAGGGGAACGAGAGAGTTCCAGGAGCGCATTGGTGCCAAGGCTACAGGCGAGCTTACGATGTCGCAGTTCAAGGCTCTTGGTCAGGCAGCAGCGGCGATCCATATGACCACGCTGTCCTTCCCAGGTGTCGGGGACGAAGTCAGCATATTCATGAATGCTCCGCTGGCGACCGCGGAGGGCAGGATGGAAATCGAGGGCGACAAGATTGCCTTCCCTCTAAACCACCACAAGGTCGAGTGCTGGCAGACCATGGGCTGGTGCTTCGACTACGAGGTCTCAGTCTGGACGCCGGGTGGCACGGCAAATCCTGATGGCAGTGGATACTTCGTCGCGCCATCGACCTCCATGTATCAGGTCCGCTCATGGACTAATCAGGAGATCATTGCTGAAGCTCAAGGCGATTGTCGTTCAACCACTTTGAGCCTGAACGCGCACAGTAAGGAGGTTCTATTTATAACACGGAACGGGACCGGAGAGTGCCTCTTGGAAGGCATGAAACTCTCAACGCCTCGGGTCGCTCGCCTCGCACCGAGCTATAAGTTCAACTCGGACTACATCCTGTCGCTTCAGAAGGCGGGCATGAAGCTCTATAGCCCTCGGGCGGCCAAAGCTCTTCAGGAGATGGGTTTCCCAATCGAATAGTCATGTCCCGGGCATCAGGTCTAGTTGGCTCCCGCGCGTTTGAAAGGCACACCTAAGCGATCTCGAGCCCGCATGTAGTGCCTCCGGTTACATCCGATGATATTGTCCAACCACGAGTCGCATGGGGAGTAGAGATGGCTGAGGGCCTCCGACAGCGGGTCCGATCCGCTTTCCGCCGTTCCCGATCACCGACGGGATTAGTCGGCTGGCTGATACTGATTCTGGGCGTAGCATGGGCTGTGCTTGGGATGATTTCCCAAGTTCAGTGGGTCATAGATCAGTGGCGCACGGTTAGAGACCTTCTGCTGACACCGCTGGGCACCGCCGTCGTGATCGTGGTCGGGGCGATCATCGTGGGGTATGCGATTCTCGTCCATCCCGTAGCACCAGAGAAGCGAACGCAGCGGGTGCCCCTACGAGCTATAATGGCTGATGCAGTCGCTGAAGGATGGGACTTCACTTCTGACCATTCCCTTCAACTCCTCGATATTGCCGACGCTATTCGTCAGGCCGGCGCAGATGGAGAACTCCGCATCTGGGGCAGAAATAGGAAAGGCGATTTCGACCCACTCACCTTGGCAGAACCCCTACTCCTGTTACCACCAGAGCACTGGCGGGACCATCAGATTGACCCCATGCCTCTGATCGGCCCCTACGAAGATATCGATGTGTGTTCATATCGTCCGGGCGGCGATCGCGACCGACCCTATGCTGATCTTCATGTGGATCGCGACGAGGCCCGGCACTGGCTACGCACGTCCGCTGCAAAGTTCAAAGGCCGTCGTACTCGCTGAACCCACCCTCGGAAGTCGGCTCCGCCGCCCACCATTCCACGTAGAGGTCTCACCAATGTTGGGCAGCTCTGTACGATGCGGGCGAACGCCAAGAACAGCGAAGGGCCTTTAGCGGCATTTTTGAAAGGTGCCCTGGGGGTCCGTCGCTTCGGATTCGGGAAGAAGGGGCAAGGGGGGACCCTACGGGACCTCAGACCGCTTCGGTCTTGATGCGCTGAATCACCGACAACACCGACTTCCCTGGCCTGGCTGTAGGACGAGACACGGAGACTGTCTCCTCGGTCCCTCGCTTGCCATCAAAAAGGGAGCCCGGGGGAACCCCAGGTCTCGCTCAAACTCAGCGAACGCCTACGCCCGAAGGATAAGGCCTGCTCCTCAGCGCGATGGCAAGCTAGACAGTATTGGACGAGCTATGCCTCGGGACGTGCTGCTCGAGCCTTGGCGATTGAACCCAAGGCATCACCGGATACCTTTGATGCCCTTGCGGGCCCGCCTATGCCTGGCTTACTCGCCTTAGCCTTCAAACCCAACATCTTGACGATTGACTCGACAGCGCGAAGAAGCCTGATTGCTTCGATTTCGGTTACAGAATGGTCCGGCCTTAACGCCTGCCCTCGAATGGCGAAGACCTCGTTCAGCTTCTTGTCGAACTTTAGCTTATCGGCGCCAGTGCGGGCCGCCGCATCCCTAAGAGTGGTCCGAAATCGGATCCGTTTACCAGTTGGATCAACATCACCAAGCATACGCACCACTTGCTCGAGCACGCTATAGCCAGCGACAACCTGCGACATGGGGTTGGCCGCCTTCCAAGCCTCCTTGAGAGCCGTGGATAGGACTGTCGCTGCCTCAGCATCAATGTGCTCACTTAATTCCGACGTCTGAGCATTGGACTGAGGCGTCACCCCTTCCATGAAAAGCCGATATTGTGGGGGAAGAGCATCAGCAAGTGGGATGCTCAATTCCGCTTCGAGGAAACGCTTCGTGAAGCTATACGCGACCTCGACGTGAAACTTGGTTGTGAGCGAGTCGGGGACAAGCCCCTTGTGTTGGATTGTATTTCGAAGATCGTGCAACTCCTCAAGGCGTGGCTGCTCCGGAATGGATACGCCCTCTTTCTTCAGAGAATTGAAAGCCTCATGGATCGTGAGCGTCGTCCCATCACCCTTATAGATAGACTTGCCCAATACGACGCACTTCTCCTTGAGCATCAGCTCAACCGCGTTGTCGATATGTAGCAACGCGAACTTTCGACTTCGCTCGGTTCCCTCAAGGAAATGCGCCAAGCCCTGCTCCAGGCTTTCGATCGCATGTTTAAGCATAGGGGATTGCACCATGAGACCCTCGACCATTACATGCAACGCACCGACCTAGTCACTCGTCTTCATCAAAGTAGTCGAGGTCTAGCTTCTTTAGCTCCAGAACCCGCTCTGTCCTAACCCCGACGCCATGTTTGATCATCAAACGAGTGAGCTGCTCGCCATCAATGAGCACCAACCGCTGTTGTCTGACCTCGAGAGCAAAGCTCTTCGCCGCATCCGAGAAGCGACTCGTCGTTACAAACACCCCTTTTGAAGACCCATGCCGAAGCAGCGCCCCAGAGAAGCCTCTGATCTCGCCCTCGCCAACAGTGTTGTTGGGGGCATACCGTTTTGCCTGGAGATAGATCATACCCAAGCCAAGGGCGTCCTCGTTAATCACGCCGTCGATACCACCATCGCCCGATTTGCCCAACTGCCGACCCGCCTCTGCCCTTGATCCGCCATAGCCCATAGCTAGGAGGAGGTCGATGATGAGACGCTCGAAGAAGGCAGGGGAGGATCCCATGATCTGCTGTAGTAGCTGGGTCCGAAGCTCGCCGACTATTTCAGCGAATGCGTCGTCTATCCTCTCTTCCGGAGTTTCTGGCGGGAGTTCCCCGACAGCGCCTGACGCGGGACTGGGCGCAAGTATCTCTCCCTCCTCGCTGCCCTTGCGGGACTTGAATTCGCGAAAGGGTTCATATTGCTCGAGGAAATGGTTGTCTATTCTTTCCAGTCCGAGGGAGAGCGCCTTCTTACCTGCCTCCGATGCGCGGAAGTGTGCCCGCTTGGTCATCTCCAAGAGGCCAGCCTGGACCAAATATGTCTTGGCCCATTGAAGGCGGTTGTAAAACAAGGTTTGCCGACCGCTAGGTAGTAGCTGCGCTCGATCTTCGTCTGTTAACGAGAACTCATCGGCGAGCTTTGCCATGCAATCGCGGCTGTTCACCTCGCCCGTGGCTGCACACTTCAGCAACGGCAGCATGAGCGTTTGATAGTCCGGCACGGCCATAATGTCCCCCCTCGCCTAAGCAGCCTAGACTCGATAGTGCGGCAGTGCAGATCCCCACCTGACCGCGCTACGACACACAATAGGTGCCATTACTATACGGGCGATTCGGCCCTGGAAGGGAGCCTCGCACACTGAATGACGAACACCAACAAGGCCAAAGAGGCTTTAGCGAAATTTTTGAAAATGGGGTGGGGCGATCTCCAGTGGGATTAGCTCCGGAGGGACCCGGACCACTATTTTGCTGTGGAGTCACAGCACCTCCACCAGCAGGATTGCACTGCCACCTGGGACGGCTCCACGGCTCGCACCCCGTTAGAAGCTCTAACACAAACAACAGCGAAGGGGCCTTTACCGGCATTTTTTGAAAGGCCCTTTTGGGTCCCATCCGCGCAATCAGGCCCAAAGGGGACCCGGGGATATCCCTTCGAGAGACTACAAGTCGCGAATTGTCTATTGCGCATCCCCCGCAGGTCAGGAGCTGGATCACTGGCGCGTCGTGGGCCGTTCTGCTTGCTCTCAGGCGGGCCCGCCTTCAGGAGCGTGACGATGCCTATTCATAACCTCGTCAAGCGCATCGACGTAGTGCCGGAAACGCTTCACCTCCTCATAGAAGGAGGAGAGGAACCCAAGAAAGAACGCGGCCGCGTATGAGAGCACAATGTGCTCCGGCTGACCTTGCAGTGGGTTCCGCGCGTCGGCAGACAGCCGGAAATACAGATCGATCACAGCCTGCGTCTTCGCGGTGCGCTTGGGCGAATCGAGGGCGTGCGCGAGTTCGTTACGCAGGCTATTCAGCTTCACTGCGATTTCCCACATCTCATTCTCATGTTCATCGAGCGACATTGAGCGAGCAACGGATATCTTTTGGGCAAAGCGCAGATTCGCTGCCTCAATGAATTTAGGATGAAAGACGAACGAGGAGATAATCGAGTCTAACATCTCCTCGATGAGCAAGTGCGCTTTCAGCACGACGAGCGTTGTCTCATCGACATGGCGGAGATGCTTTTCAAACCGCCGCCTTAGTTCATCAAGAGTTTCTGGCACGCCCCCCTCCCAATACGCGTCCGACCCGCAAAGCACCTTAGCACGGGCCGGCGTCGTCGGGGCGAGGAGGTTTGAAGTGGAGTTCGCGCGTGTCCGTTACCATTTCAGCAAAGCGGCCTCGGGGCCCCAAAGTAAGCCTCAGGCTGCTTCGGCTTTGATGCGCTGAACCACCGACACTCGCCCTCATGGCTTCTGATCGCGAAGCAACTTGCGCAATTCGACGAGAGATAGCCACGGTCGCTTAATGTGGACCATGCGATGGCAATTGGAGCACAGCAACGCCAAGTCACTAATCTTTGTCTTGCTGCCATCTGTAAGGGAGGTAACGGGCTTTGTATGATGACACTCGATGAAGCCCCGGCCCCTTTCCCCAAACTCTACAGAGAAGTCGAAGCCACACACCTCGCAACAGAGCTTACCCCGCTCGCGGAGAACGGAAGACTTTTTGGCCTCAACGAGCTTGCGGCTGCGCTCTCGCCGCTGGTGAACTATGGTAAGCAGCCTTCCTTCCTCTGCCTCCGCCACCTCGAGAGTCTCACCGGGCGACAAGTCGGCATCATCCACCTCGAGCGCCTTGTAGATTGCCGCCGCTGCCGCTCGGCACTTCTCCGGATCGCCTGCGTAGTCGCGCCAGACTTCTCTGTCACCCTGTCCAATCCGTGTTAGGCCCACCCTTCCTTCGACCGTGTAGCCAGGGTCTAGCGACCGAAAGTTCATCAGTTTCATGTATACGCCATTTGCATTGCGATAGGTCGCGTCGCCGCGTTGCCCTAACGCTATGGCCAATTTGTTGAGAGTATTGCTGAGGTCAAGGACGCGATCACTGCCCTTGGCTGGCATCTGGGCTCGGTGCTGGAGGTAGAAGTCCAGCGCGAGAATCAGTTCGTCTCGATGCCACGCTGGATTGGATTGTCTGCCCTTATGGCGATCAGCGATCATCGCCCTCCATACCTCTCTGAGATGTGCAGCAGACTCCGGCGTCAACACTCGTAGGC
This sequence comes from Dongia deserti, assembly GCF_003574735.1. GTDB lineage: Bacteria > Pseudomonadota > Alphaproteobacteria > Dongiales > Dongiaceae > Dongia_A > Dongia_A deserti. Next base: position 32,879 of record NZ_QORW01000017.1, on the reverse strand, counting down.
TCCTAAGCGTCTGAGGATCAAGTCGGCCATCTTTCAATTTTAGGCGTGTAGCTGTCTTGCTTTCGAACCGTAGGTGCTCAGCGAGGTGATGTATGTCAATGAGCGAGCCTACCGTCTCCCGGGGAACATCGCCTAACACGTGCCATTTGCCTTCCCAGAGTTTAGAAGGGGGCACGCCCAAAAGCTTTGCTGCTTGCCGCTGATTCAGCCCTGCAGCAGTGATGACGAAGTGTCCTACCAGACGAAGCTTGCCGTGTTCGTTTGCGAGGATCCATAGGCGGTCAGAGACTTGAGCTGTCTTCAGATGGTCTCCAGCGGAGTGTGCTCTGCCCAGGCTGGACTGCTTTGCTGCATCCTTCGCCATCCTCAGTGTCCAAGATTGGACCAGGTCTCGACCGGACATCCCTGTGGCTCCTCAAGCAGTGCCGCATTGATTGGAAAACGAACTAACGATGGCCAATGAGGCAACCCACTTCACGGCCAGCACGAGCCCTTCGCCTCAATAGCTTTGAAGCGGCTCACGTGAGTCCCCTGCGGGCCCCCTCAGGAATTTCAGGAGAGGCGGCCGTCGCCGATCGATGCTTTGTCATGTCGCTGTTGGCCCCCGCGACTTGGTCGGAGTCATCGCACTTACTACGTCAGGGAGACAAGCAAGCCAAGCGATGGGTAGCTAAGGCGGGCGGCCTTGGGGCGGCAATCGACCTTCACTGAAAGGCCGAACACCAACAATAGCGGGCGACCTTTACCGACATTTTTGAAGTCGTGTTTCTTGGGTCCCTCGCTCAGGGTTACGAGGATGGGGACCCGGGGGACCCTAGCGAACCTCACGCAGCTTCGGCCTTGATACGCTGAACGACAGAGACCCCGACTCCAGCCTCCCGTGCGGCCTTCAGAATGCCTTTGCCGCTGCTCAGGAGCCGCCGCACGACGTCCTCGGTCTCCGGGGAAACGCGTTTGCGCCCGAGCCGTTTGCCCTTCGCCCTCGCCCTGCTGAGGCCGGCCTTAACCCGCTCCCGGATCAGCTCCCGCTCGAACTCGGCAAACGCACCCGCTACGTGGAACACGCACTTGCCCATTGGCGTGGAGGTGTCGAGGGCTTGCTGGTGAAGGTAGAGATCGACCCCTAGAGCCTGCACCTCCCCTAGGAAGGACACTAGGTGCTGCATCGAACGGCCAAGGCGATCTAAGGACCACGCGGCTATCAGCTGGAACTTACGCCGGGCTGCATCCCTCAACAGGCGGTCGAACCCTGGGCGATCACCACGGCCCTTAGCACCGCTGATACCAGCGTCCTCATAAACTCCGACGACCTCCCATCCTGAGACCTGTGCGACGCGCTGCAGCTCTAGTCGTTGGTTCTCCGTGGTCTGAGCGTCGGTCGACACTCGGATATAGATCGCAACCTTCTTGCCCATTGCCGCCCCCATGCTGTCGTAAGTGACCATAGCTAGCGTCCATACGGTTGACAACTGTATTCCGTATGGGGCGGCGCCTTGCTCTCGGACCCCGAAATGCTTGGGTTTTCAGCGCCTCCTAGCGAGAGGTTTTCCGTATGGCTGCCCTGCGGCCACAAACAGTAGCTGAGCTTGCATGCAGGTTTTCCAACCGAGTATCAGGACAATCGGTCTAACGGACCGCACCTTGGGAAGAGTGCCCCGGCTCCATAAAGAAAGCAGCGTCAAATGGCAGAACTAACAAGGCGGGAAAGGAAAAAGCGGCGTGAAGCCTTTCTCCAAGAACACCCATTCTGTTGTTTCTGTGGTGGCACAGCGAAGACAACCACCGAAGACCACATCCCAGCGCGGGCGATCTGGGACGGACGAGTCTGGCCCGAAGGCTACGCTTTCCCCGCCTGCGGGCACTGCAATGATGCCACACGCACCGACGAACTGATCATTAGCCTGCTTTCAAGAATGTATCCGGACCCTGCAACTCCCCAAGCCCGTGAGGAGATGCGAAAGGCTATGCGTGGCGTCAGTAACAACGTGCCGGGCCTCCTCGAGGCTATGGCCCAATCAGCTCAACAACTCCGCGAAGCAGCACACCACGGAGTTGCATTGCACGATGGAAACACACTGGAGGGGCTTCCGATGATATCGCTGCAGGACCAGCGCATTCACGATGCTGTTACGGCCTATGGAACGAAGCTTGGTTGCGCCCTTCACTACCTACATACCGGCAGGATCATACCAGCCACGGGAGAGATCATTTCCCGTTGGTTCTCAAACCTCGATGCAATTGAAGGGAAAATACCCGAGAGCGCATTCCACCTTGCCCGAGAGATCCCCGAGTTGCACCGAGGAAACCGCCAGCTGCATGACCAATTTAGCTACGGGTTCGCGATTACTGATGACGCTCGACTTGGCTTCTATCTCACTACGTTTCGCCAGTCGTTTGCCATCGCGATAGGCGTGTCAACAGAGAGCGGCGGCCTCTTCGAAGAAATCGATGAGGTTCAGCATCCCCTCCACGGGCAATAGTGCCCACATATGATCCAACCGACCTCCACTCTCGTTGACGATCTGATAGAGGTGCCATAGTGTGCCACTGTCACACGGCACGCGCTTAATATCATTGACTTAATTGGCAAATCTGGACGGGGTTTTGGTGTCCTAGTCCCCCAGCCACTTGATTTCATTCAGCTATTCTCATTCCTTCGCCAGACCCACATTGACCAGTTGGGCGTCTTTGTTCCCGCTTCGAGCTTCCTGATCGCACTCTCCGCCAGCGCGGGATCCCGTGGAAGTAGTGCGCATTCCAAGATCGCCTGGACATCCGCGAGAGAGTGCCCGGTGATGGTGGCGATCTCTGGAACGGTGCAGCTGACCATTGCGAGGCGCGTAACGGCCGTTTCGCAACAGGGGGGAACGGGATCGCGCAGGCATCTCCCCCTCGACCAGATGGCGTTCCGTGAGTTTCGGAGCGACATTCTCGGGCATCAGGCCTTTCTCGTTACTCGCCTAGTTCATCAATGAACAAGCAGTCAGGTGGGTCGGCCTCGCCTGAACCCAAGCGCGGGTCGAAGCGGAACAAGGTCGCGCAGTAGGGGCACCGGATCGTGCCGTCGTCGCCCATGTCGAGGTAGATGTGCGGGTGATCCTGGGGCGGCGATACGCCAATGCACTTGAATACCTTGATCCCGATCCGGATCTCCGGCACGGCATTGTCGTTCCTGAACTTGGCATAGGCGTCATCCGCCATGATGCTCCGCCCACTCGCTCTCGATGATGCCGATCTCGGTGAGCTGATGTTCAGCGGGGTGGTCCGTCAGCATGCAGCTCTCGATAGCCTCACGGAGCACCATGAGCTTTTGTTCAAGCTTGGCACTCATGAACTGCTCCCAAGCAGAATCGATCATGCGTTCTGTTGGCGATGATGCCATCGCGCAAGGGGCGGATGGCGGTGATGCTGGCGGGCGTGTGGCCCAGCATCATCTTCGCTTCGTCGCCCACCGCCAGCACCCGCTTGCGTCCCTTGTGTTGGGCGATGGCGACGACCGGCGGCTCGTTCAACAACGATGCCACGGCCCTTGACGTATATCAGCGTATCCGTCGTGCCCAGGTCGATGGCCATATCGGCCGACAGCATGCCCAGGAGTCTGCCCAGCACTACCGGCCCCGCGGTGGAGCGCGATGGGTACGGCAATCGGCATGGAACGCCAGCACGGCGTCGCTCGACAGCGCGTCGTTCCTGCGCCTACCGAAGGTATTGCAGTGGTTCAGCGGCAATATCGGCTTTCACCGCATCCATCACCTGAACCCGCGTGCCGAACTACCGGCTGCAGCAATGCCATGAGGCCGTGCCCGCGCTGGCATCGGTACCGACGTTGGGCGTGATCGTCGGCATGTCCGCCAGCAGCCCATCCTCCAGAATCTGCAGCAGCTCGCGGCGAGCGCGCGATACTCGGCTCTTGATCGTGCCTTTCGGGCAATCGCACACTTTGGCGGCTTCGTCGTACGACAGGCCGGTGGCGCCCACCAGGATCAGGGCTTCGCGCTGGCCGTCGGCGAGTTGCCGGAAAGCGCGCCGGAAATCGCCGAATTCAAGGCTTGCCACCTGGCTCGGCAGCACGGTCGGCTCGTATGCCAAAGGATCGTCGAGGGACTGGATGTGCGCACGGTTCTTCCGCACTTCGTTGTAATGCAAGTTGCGCAGGATGGCGAACATCCAGGCTTTCAGGTTGGTCCCCACGTGAAACTGGTGCGCCGCAGTCAGGGCTCGAACAATCGTATCCTGGACGAGATCGTCGGCACGGTCGCGGTTCTTGGCGAGAAACCAGGCAAAGGCACGCAGGTGAGGAACGCATTCGAGAAGATCTTCTTCTCCAACGTTTCTGGTCGCATGGATCGCTGTTGTCACCATTGAGTTCCTCTGGGACCGCCACTCTTGGAGATGATAACTCTGGGCACCTAGAATGCGCCGTCGCCCATGCCACCGCCAGCGGGCAGTGAGCCCTCCTGGCTGTTCCGCTTCTCGCCCACCATCGCCTCGGTAGTGATGAGGAGCGCCGCCACCGACGCGGCGCCCTGTAAGGCGAGACGTACGACCTTGGTCGGATCGATGATACCGGCTTTCACCATGTCGGTGTAGGAGCCGGTCTGGGCGTCGAATCCGCGGTTCACATCGCCTTGCTCCAGGAGCTTGCCAACGATCATCGAGGAATCGGCGCCGGCATTGTCGGCTATCAAACGGGTCGGGTAAGCGAGAGCGCGGCGGACGATGTCGATACCGGCCTTCTGGTCGTTATTGTTCGGCTTGAGACGGGTAAGCGCCTTGATGCCGTAGAGCAGCGCGACGCCACCGCCGGGAACGACGCCTTCTTCGACTGCGGCTCGCGTGGCGTGCACTGCATCGTCGACGCGGTCCTTGCGCTCCTTCACTTCGACCTCGGTAGCCCCTCCGACGCGGATAATGGCGACACCGCCGGCCAGTTTGGCCAGGCGCTCCTGCAGCTTCTCGCGGTCGTAGTCGGACGTCGTCTCCTCGATCTGCGCCTTGATTTGGGCAACGCGACCTTCGATCGCCTTTTTGGCGCCGGCGCCGTCGATGATCGTGGTGTTTTCGTGGTCGATGTGAACTTTCTTCGACTTGCCCAACATGTCGAGCGTGATGCTCTCGAACTTCATGCCGAGATCCTCGCTGATCAGCTGACCGCCGGTCAGGATGGCGATGTCTTCCAGGATTGCCTTGCGGCGATCGCCGAAGCCCGGGGCCTTGACCGCCGCGACCTTCAGGCCGCCGCGCAGCTTGTTCACGACCAGCGTCGCGAGCGCCTCGCCCTCGATATCCTCGGCAACGATCAGCAGGGGCTTGCCGCTCTGCACAACCGCTTCCAGCAGGGGAAGAATGGCCTTCAGGGCAGGCAGCTTCTTCTCGTGCAGGAGGATGTAGGGCTCCTCGAGCTCGACGAGCATCTTGTCGGGGTTGGTCACAAAATAGGGCGAGAGATAGCCGCGATCGAACTGCATGCCCTCGACGACTTCAAGGCCGGTATCGAGGCTCTTGGCTTCCTCGACCGTGATCACGCCCTCGTTCCCCACCTTCTGCATGGCCTCGGCAATCAATTTGCCGATCTCCCGATCATCATTGGCCGAGATGGTGCCGACCTGCGCGATTTCGGCGTTGGTCGACACCTTTTTCGATCGCAACTGGATATCCTTGACCACCGCGTCGACGGCCATGTCGATGCCGCGCTTCAGGTCCATCGGGTTCATGCCTGCTGCGACCGCCTTGGCGCCTTCGTGCACGATCGCCTGCGCCAGGACAGTAGCCGTGGTCGTGCCGTCGCCGGCGAGATCGCTGGTGCGAGAAGCCACCTCTTTGACCATTTGCGCGCCCATGTTCTCAAACTTGTCGGCGAGCTCGATTTCCTTGGCGACCGTCACACCGTCCTTGGTGATCCGCGGCGCCCCGTAGGACTTGTCCAAGACGACATTGCGGCCCTTGGGACCCAGCGTCACTTTGACGGCATTGGCGAGAGTATCGATGCCGCGGAGCATGCGCTCGCGCGCGTCGGCGCCGAATCTGACATCTTTGGCGGTCATGTTGATTTGGTCCTTCCGGGTGCGCTTTCGCGCAGAGTGCAAGCAGCAACAGCCATCACGGCTGAACCTTGTTAGTCCTTCGGCGCTGCCAGGTTTGTGATCCAGTGCGGGACGGCCGATGCGATCTCACATTGGCAACTCGTGCGCCAGGTTGTAGCGCCGGCCACCCTTCGGAGACGGCGGCTTCAAGAGATTGTCGATCGTCGATGCGCCGTTGATCCAAGTCCTCTGACTTGCCGCCACCCTTCGGCTGTTCCCGGGGACTGGATCGGATTACTTGCGGCTGTTGGACATAAGTGAGTGTCATATTCGGATCAATCCTCTTACGCGGTCGATTTCAGTACGATCATGATGGCGATACCGATGAAGATCGCTAACGGAATGACGATCGGCGGCACGATCCAGGTTCTCATGGCTCGACCTTCGCCGGATCAATGTTGATCACTAGTGCTTGCGCCGCATCGGCTGCCAGCGCTTCCGTGAGCTGCTCGGGATCGATCATGGCAATCTCCGTAACGCCGGGACGCGCGGGATCCGCGATGAGCTGCATCATGGTTGCCGTCCGGTGGTAGACGGGGAAAGACACTCCTTCCAGCAGCTCTTCGTCGGTCTCGATGAGATAGCGCCCGGCCGGAAGCTGCTCACCCAGCGCGCCCAGCCTGAAGGGTCGCATAAACGTCACGGTGCTTTTCATCGTCCGCATTGTCATGGCTCGCTCCAATTTGACAGCCGGCTCGGTAATCGAGATGGACTGTGGGGGACAGTCCCCCACAGCCGAGGCTCGGAACTGCTTGGCCGGAGTTGCACCCGGCACATTCTTTTTGGCCGGCGTCACCGGCATACCTCTGGCTGGACCAGTTTTGGCATTGAACGCACTGGCTTGCCGGGTAGCCTGGAGTGGGGTCGAAAATAGAGCTAAAAGCTCGTTCTGTCTTAAACAATAATTTGTGGCGGCATTTACTATATGGTGCTTCGCTTATTAAGTTTCAACGCAATAGTGGATAAATAGACAGAGCGTCTGAAAACCTTGAAATCGAACTCAATATTCAGGAGATCAGCCTTCCTAGGCGCGGCACGCGTAGCCTTCAACGCTGCTTTCTCGGGCTTGCGACATCCTGGTGGTCCGGCGAGGCAGGAGATCGCGGCGCCCGAAAATCTGGCGGCGACGGCACCGATATCAAGTGACGGCGCGAAGCATCGTTATCTTGCTCCGCTTCCTTCAACGTGCGGAGCGACAGTCGCAGATACGGGCTGACACGGGGATCGACTAGCCTTTCGGACCTGTCGTCGGCCATCGAGATTCCTTTTGATGCTCACTCTTTTCTAACGGATCGACAAGCCGTTCGCAGTTCAATACAGCACATGAGCAGCAAGTTCATGCCGCCATCAATGCCCCTATATCGTGGAGGCGCCTAACGCGCTGTTCCTGCAAGCTATGTCAGGTACGCGCGAGACCATTTGCGCGCTTTGGTGCGGGTAGAAAATGGACCGAGATCGACCATGGAAACGCCGCCGAAGGCCTGGCAGCGATCCGGGCCGTAATGCGGAACGATGTAGTAGCCAGCGACCGTAGGTTTCCCGATTCCCCGATTCCCAGCCCGAAGGAACTTGATCTCGGGATCGATATAATACCGGCTAACGGCGCTCGCACTCCAGATTCTCATGATCGTTGCCAGTCGTTCTGCCGAATGACCCGGCGAGCTTCGCCGCAGGCGATTATGGCCGCGGCGACAGCATCACACTATCTGACGGAACCACGCCGCGCCGTTCAGAATGGCACAGCAACCAACAAATCTTCGCGGCAGATGATGCCTCAAATAAGGCCGGTCAGATGCGGCGGCTCAGCCGTGCGATTTCCGCGAAACTTGATCGTGGACAATGACGTTCAGCAGCGATGTGTGGATTTTCAGTCCACCATTATATTCGATGAAACCCAGCTTTCGGAACTTGTTCATGAAGAAATTGATCCGCGAGCGCGTCGTCCCCACTTTCGCTGCCAGAATATCTTGGTTGATAGTCGGGATGATCGACTCCAACTTTCCTTCTTTGCCGAAATTGGCCAGAAGCAAGAGAAGCCGGGCGAGCCGCCGTTCGCTTGAATTGAACAACTGGTCGATCAGATCCGCTTCGATTTGGATGTTGCGCGACAATAGAAATGCCATGAACATTTCCGACATTGCGGGCTGTTCATGGAGCACCCGGATCATCGCGGCCTTTTCGATTCTAATGATCGTCGATCTTGCCGTAGCGGTAGCGGACGCCATCCGAAAGGGCTGGCCGGCGATACATCCTTCACCGAAGAACTCGCCGGGCTCAAGCATGGCAATGACACCCTCTTTGCCCTGTTCGGAAATGACCGTGAGCTGGATCTTGCCGGCTTCGATGTAGTAGACGGCGTCCGCCGCGTCTCCCTGCCGGTAGACGATTTCCTTCGGCTTGAAGGTCGCGCTGGACCGGCCAGCGCCGACCGACGTCAGGAATCGATGGGCGTCGAAATGGGGCGCCTTCGTGACTCCCTGGGCCGGCCCGCCGTTCGCTGGCTTTCGCGGCGCCGTGCGTGCGACCGATTTCTTCTCGCCCATGGCCACTCTCTCCGCAATCATTTCGACCAGACGACTTGGCTTCAGGCGGCGGCTGAGGGTCGGGCCTGATTGGTACAACATTCTACCCTAGCCTGCCCCCCGATCCATCCCCGTTCTCAGGGCCGGCTGGCCGATTGACTCACCTTCACCCTCCTTCCCGGCGCCCGGCACCATCAATGCGCCCAGCGTCACCTGGACATGATGGATCGCGCCATCATCCTGCAGCGGCAGGCGTAATGGTCGCTGGGTCATTGCCACGCCATCAAGCGTCGCGGACAGTATGCCGTGGGTCACTCTGCCGGGATTCTCGACCGTGATCTCGTATCGCGCCGATCGGTATCGAACCATTATTTCGAAACGCGGCCAATCCTTCGGGATGCAAGGGTCCAGGCGTAAGAACTCGCTTTGCAATCGCACCCCAAGAATACTCTCGATGCCGGCCCGCTGCATCCAGCCGGCAGAGCCCGTGTACCACGTCCATCCGCCTCGCCCCATATGCGCAGGCGCGGCATAGACGTCGGCCGCGACCACGTAGGGCTCCACCTTGTAACGGTGAACTTCCGCTCGTGTGCGGGCGTGATTGATCGGATTCAGCAGCGAGAACAGTCCTGCCGCTTTGTCGCCCTCGCCAAGCGCGGCGAACGCCATCACCGACCACAAAGCGGCGTGGGTATATTGGCCACCATTCTCACGGATCCCCGGCGGATAGCCTTTGATATATCCCGGTTCAAGTGATGTCTTGTCGAACGGCGGTGCGAACAACAGCCCCAAGCCGTCCTCGGGGCGGATCAGCTCTCGCTCGACTGCCCCCATGGCGCGGGCTGCGCGCTCCGAATCCGCTGAACCCGATATCGCGGCCCAGGATTGCGCAATCGAATCGATTCGGCAGGCCTCGCCCTCCGCCGAGCCGAGCGGCGTGCCGTCGTCGAACCAGCCGCGCCGATACCAGTCGCCGTCCCACGCCTCGCGCTCGAGCGACGCTTGCAGCGCAGCAGCGTGAGCGCGCCAGGCCGCTGCGCGGCCGGGCTCGCGACGCACATCGGCGAGTGGCGCAAAGGCCGTGAGCGCTGCGTGGAGGAACCAGCCGAGCCAGACGCTCTCGCCTTTGCCATGTTCGCCGACGCGGTTCATGCCATCGTTCCAATCGCCCGTCCCGATCAGGGGCAGACCATGACTGCCGAGCTTGAGGCTATGATCGAGGGCCCGGGCGCAATGCTCGAACAAGGTGGCCGTCTCGTCGGAAATCGTTGGCTGGAAGAAGCTGTCATGCTCGCCCGGTTCGAGCTTCTGGCCTTCGAGGAATGGAACCACCTCGTCAAGAACGGCCGCGTCTCCGGTTACATCCACGTACTGGGCGACGGCAAAAGCAAGCCAGGCGCGATCATCCGAAATTCGCGTGCGCACGCCCTGGCCGGAATGGGGCAACCACCAATGCTGGACATCGCCCTCAACGAATTGCCGAGCCGCCGCCCGCAACAAATGCTCGCGCGTCATCACCGGGCGCGCGCTGACGAGCGCCATGCCATCCTGCAGCTGGTCGCGAAAGCCATAAGCCCCGCTCGCCTGATAGAACGCGGATCGGGCCCAGAGACGGCATGCAAGCGTCTGATAGAGCAGCCATCCGTTCAGCAGAATATCCATGGATCGATCCGGCGTCTTCACTTGGACCGTGCCGAGCAAATCGTCCCAATATCGCTCGACTTCGGACAACACGACAGCGACATCCGCTTTGCGGTAGCGTGCTACGAGATTCCGTGCGTCCTCAGCGTTCGTGGCCTGACCCAGGATGAAAACGAGTTCGACCGTGCTGTTCGGCGGGAGCTCGACCGAGGTGCGCAGCGCCCCGCACGGATCCAGGCCAGCGCCGACCTTGTTCGAGAGCGGTTCTCCCCCGGCAAGTGCCTCCGGGTTAGCGAGCGTTCCGTTGCGACCAATGAATTCCCGCCGATCTCCCGTCCAGTCGGTCTGCTGGCCACCGTAGTCCGCAAACGCAACACGCGATCCGAAACTTGGATTCCATGGATTGCGGGCGAACATCGCGCCGGTGTCGGAATCGATCTCCGTTGTCACGAAGGCGGCGGAGGCGGCCCGCGAGGGCCCGAGAACCCACTCCACATAGGCCGTCACGGAAAGCCGCCGGGTGCGGCCTGACGTATTGCGAAGCTTGAGCCGCGAGATCTTGATCGGGTCGGTGATCGGCACGCACTGGACGAGATCGACTGCAATCCCGTACGCCATGTGCTCGAACCGACTGTATCCCCTGCCGTGGCGCGCGACATAGGTCGCCGCGTCGTCGCGGATCGGCGAGGCCGTCGGACACCACAGGTCGTCCGTGTCGTCATCCCGCACATAAAACACCTCGCCTGAACGATCGGTGACGGGATCGTTCGACCAGGGCGTCAGTTGGTTCTCGCGGCTGCTGACGGACCAGGTGTAGCCGCCGCCCTCTGCCCCTGCCTGAAAGCCGAAGGCGGGGTTGGCGACAACATTGATCCATGGCGCAGGCGTCGACTGGCCGGGGCCAAGAATGGTCACATATTCCTTTCCGCTGTTGGAGAAGCCACCAAGACCATTGAAGAACTCGAGTTCCGGCAGAGATGGCGCCGCTGGCAGCTCTCGATCGGCGAGAATTGGCTTTGAAGCAGGTTGGACCGTCGGCTTAGGCATCCGGTCGAGCTGATCGGACAGGCTGCCACGCTGGCCGACGAGCACCACCCGTGCCACCGAGGTGAGTAGCAGACGTGTCTCCGCTGAGATCAGATCAGCGCGCAGTACGAAGACACGGCCCGGCGGCCCATCCACGCCGATCTGTGGTCGCGATTGGCTCGTGCGGACTAAGGTCTCCAGCGCGACCTGAAGATCCTGGACATAGGACGATGCACGCTCGTTCAGGATGACGAGATCGACCGCAAGCTGCTTCATCCGCCAGTATTCGTGCGCCTGCAGCAACTGGTGCGCGACATCGAGATTCTCGGTGTCGGCGATGCGCAGGATCACGATCGGCAGATCGCCGGAAATCCCCTGCCCCCATAGCCCTGGCTGCGCACCGGCGCCGCGACGGATCGTTTCTGAGGACGAGCGCATCGTCGGAGCAGCGTAAAGTACATGACCTGCAAGACGCTGGAAGAGGCTCGCTTCGCCCAGACTAATGCCGAGATAATGGAACTGCACCTGCGCCTGTGTCCAAGCCAGCGTAGCCGCGCGGTCGTACGCGGTGATATCACGATGCTTGTCTATGAGATCGAGAACTGCCTCTCGGGTTGGGGCAACCATCGTCCAGAAGCCGATACGCACGGTGGCGCCCGGCGCAATGCGCACGCAGTAGCGCAAGGCGAAGACCGGATCGAGCACCGTGCCGGCCGTATTCGAGAGCGGTCGACCATCGATGACCGCGATCGGGGCGCGGATGCCGCGGGCCCGGCCGAGGAACCGGGCTCTGTCGGTCTCGACCTGCGGCTTGCCTGTGGACTCACCGCTAACGACGCCGAGGTGCGCGGCCCAGATTTCGGGCTCGGTCGGCGCTCGCCGTCGCCGGGTCGCCAGGATGGCGCCGACGTTGGCAAGATACTCCGTCTCGACGAACAGCTTGGAGAAGGCCTGATGAGCAATGTCGGCACCCTGGGCGGCCAACACGAGTTCGGCATAGGAGGTAACGTCGATCTCCCGATCGCTGTCGCCGTAGTTTGAGATCGAGACGCGCCGGACCTCCGCATCGTCTTCCGGCGAGACCAGCACCTCCAAGGTCGTCGTCAGTGTCCCATCGCGGCGCACGATCTCTGCCCGGCCTTCAACAAATACGACGTTGTACTCGTCAGGCTGTACGCCGCTCGGCTGAAAGCCCGCTGACCATACGTCGCCGCTGTGGACGTCTCTAAGAAAGATATAGGAGCCCCAATCATCGCAGGTGGGATCCTCGCGCCATCGGGTGACCGCCAGGTCTTGCCAGCGACTATAGCCTGAGCCGGCGGACGTGAGCATGACCGCGTAGCGGCCATTCGAGAGCAGATGTGTGGCAGGCGTGGGGTCGCTTGCCGAGGTGAACCGCCGGCTGCCGGACGGTTCGACCTCCCGAATTCTCGCCGCCGATTTTGCTTCGGCCGCCCAGGGACGGGTCACCGCAACATCACGTGGCGTGCGCTCCTGCAGAAGCAGTTCCGTCGCCTGAATGATGGGTTCGGCATGGAACCGCGCCCGCATGGCACCATCCAGCAAGGCATCAGCGATGGCGACGATCGTCATGCCCTGATGGTGCGCCATGAAAGCTCGCACGATCGCGACGCCGTTGACCTCCGGCATCCGGATCGCCGTGTAGTCCAAGGCCTCGTAGAAGCCGTAGCGGCCGCGGCCGCCGACGTCGGCCAGTCTCTCAAAATTGCGAGCTGCCGCCGGCGGATCGACCATGGTCGCGAGCGCGGTGGCATACGGCGCGACAACGACATTGTCACCGAGGCCGCGCTTGAGCCCCAGGCCGGGAACGCCGAAATTCGAATACTGGTAGGTGAGTTCCAGATCGCGGGTGTTGTAGGCGGATTCGGAGACTCCCCAGGGGACCTCGAGCCTCGCTCCATATTCAATCTGGCGATGCACGATGAGGCGGCTCGTCTGCTCGATCAGGCTCCCGGCCGGCGCGCGCATGACAAGCGATGGCATCAGGTATTCGAACATCGATCCCGACCACGAGATCAGCGCAGCGCCATGCGCGATCGGCGTAACAGCGCGGCCAAGTCGGAACCAATGACGGGCGGGAACGTCTCCCTTGGCGATCGCCACGAAGCTCGCGAGCCGCGCCTCGGAAGCGAGAAGATCGTAACAGCTGGGATCGAGTGCGCCATCTGCCACACGATAGCCGATCGAGAGCAGTTTGCGGTCATGATCAAGAAGAAATCCGAAGTCCATCGCAAGCGCCATCGCGCGGGCGGTACCTTCCAGTGCCGACAGGCGCGCTGCTAGAGAGGCAGTTGCGTCCGCTGATGGAACAAGATCGCGACAATGGCTTTCGATCGCCCCCCGGGCGGCCTGCGCCCAGAACTGCATGTCCGCGTCGGCGTCGCCGCGCTCCAGCGCCAACGCGCGAGCGATATCTGCCATCGTCTCTGCTTTGGCTGATAGTTGCTTAAGCAGGTCGGCAATATTCTCGCCGTGCGCCGGTATCCGCCGCACGCCAGCCATCAGAAGGTTGAGCGCGTCATCGAGCTGGCGCGACGTTACGATCTGCGTGCGCCTGCCGTCGCGCAGCTGGTCTGCCTCGTGGTTGGCAAGCGATACCGCGTCTTCGATTCCGGCGAGCCGCTGGGGGTTAGTGAGCGGCAGATCGCGCCACTCGCGGCATGCGTTGGCGAGCGCGATCAAATGGGCCGCCAGATTGCCGCTGTCGACGGAGGAGATGTATTGAGGGTCCAGTGGCCGCAGGTCCCGCGTGTCATACCAGTTGTAGAAATGGCCTCGAAATCGCGCGAGGCCGCTCATGGTCGACAGCGTCGCTTCCAACCGTTCGACCGCTTCGATCGTGCCCAGCCACCCAAAGTCGCGCGCAGTCACCACGGAAAGGAGGTAGAGGCCGAGGTTGGTCGGCGACGTGCGATGCGCTACCACCGGCACCGGGTCTTCCTGGAAATTGTCCGGCGGCAGCATGTGATCGACCGCCGTCACAAAAGTCTCGAAGAACCGCCAAGTGCGGCGTGCGGTCAGGCGCAGGGCGCGCGAGTCGGCCTCCGATACAGAAAGCCGTCCTGCCACCAAGGGCGATCGACTTGCCCATCGAGCGATGGCTGGCGACGTGATCCAGAGTGCTGCGAATGCACCGGTGAGGGGCCAACTCCCCTCCCCCGCAAGCAAGGCAAAGACCAAGGCCGCAACGCCAATGGCAACAGCGCCCGCCATTCGACGATAAAAACCGAGAAGGTCGAGACGCGGACCAATTGTCGCTTGGGCGGTCGTAACCCATTCAAGCAGATGGCGGCGCGTGACCAGCAGCCGGACCAGGGTTCGTCCGATCGCATCGCCCATCAGCCAGGCCTGATGGGCGAGGAACGTGATCAGGAGAACAGACTGGGTCAGCGCGAGACGGAAATCACTGCCCAACGCCCGTGCGTGGCTGCGCATCGTAATCCCTGCTCGGCTTGGCATGATCGCGCCGAGGGCCGGGATGAGAGTAGGCAGCACGATTGTCCAAACGATAAACACGGTCCAAACGAGCGCGGCTTCCGGCGGCAGTGCGGATCCAGCCAGCAAGGCGAGGATGGCGGCTGGAGCCGACAGCGTCCGCCGCAAGTTGTCCAGCATCTTCCAGCGGCCGATCGCCGGCATCGCAGCTCGCTTGTGATCCTCCTGAGCACGCGGCCCACGACCGAATATCCATGGCAGGAGCTGCCAGTCTCCACGCGCCCACCGATGGTTACGCAGGGCGGCAACGTCGTAGCGGGCAGGGAACTCCTCGACAACCTCGATATCGGTGGCGAGACCGGCGCGGGCGAAAACACCCTCGAACAGATCGTGACTGAGAAGTGTCGAATCTGGCACCCGCCCGGCGAGGGCGGACTCGAATGCATCGACATCGTAGATACCCTTGCCAGTGTAGGACCCTTCACCAAATAAGTCCTGGTAGACGTCAGAGACGGCGCCAGCATAGGGGTCGATCCCTCCCATGCTGGAAAAGACACGCTGGAACAGGGAGCCCTCGCGGCCGATGGGCAGCGATGGCGTGACACGTGGTTGCAAGACGGCATAGCCTTCCACCACCCTCCCAGCCACCACGTCGAAGCGCGGGCGGTTCAGTGGGTGAGCCATCTTGCCGATCAGCCGGCGCACCGTGTCGCGGGGCAATCTGGTGTCGGCATCGAGAGTGACGACATATCGGACGTTGGCGGGAACCCTGGGCGAACGCCCGTTCCACTGCACGAACGTGGTATCGGTCGCTCCCCGCAGCAACCGGTTCAGCTCATGAAGCTTGCCGCGCTTGCGTTCCCAGCCGATCCACCGTCCCTCACTCTCGTTCCAGATCCGGCGGCGGTGAAACAGCAGGAAGCGAGGGCGGCCGCCGGTCGCCGGCCCATGACGGCGGTTAAGCTCTGCTATGCCGTCTGCCGCGGCCTTAAGCAAGTCCTCATCGCCATCGACATGCTCAGATGCGGCATCCCGCCAGTCAGACAGCAGTGCAAAATGCAGATCGCCTTCGGGGCTTGCGAGATGATGTATCTCCAACCGCTCGACCTGCTCCTCGATCGCCGCGCGGGTCGCGAGCATCGTCGGTACCGCCACCATGGTGCGCAGGTGAGAAGGCACGCCCTCGCGAAGCTCCAAAGCCGGCAGCAACGTCGAGCCGAAGTTCTGCGCCACGCTGCGATTCACCAATGCGACCGCCGCGTCGATGGCGGGTATCGCCCCCAAGATGCATAGCAAGCCCAGCCATCCGCCACCGAGCCCGCTGGCAGTAGCGATCGACAGCACCAGGGCGAGAAGCGCTACCGCGACGACACCGATGGCACCCAAATAGCCGCCAATGCCGACAGATCGGTTGAGGCGTCCGAGCCAGGCGCGCAGCGGCGGCCGGTAATCGACTGAGATCTCGAATGCGCGGCGTCCACCAGCGAGGAGGTGATAGCCTGGATCGGCGCGGCGCTCTTTGTCCCCGTCGCCGCCTTCGGAGATCCCCGCTCCTGCGGCCAGGACGATCCTGCGCGCGATCTCGATCTCCGTGCGGTTTGAGCCGCGCGCCAGGTCCTCGATGGCGCTGCGATAGAGATTGCGCGTCGGGAAGTCCATATTTGAGAAGCCGTGTCCGGCGGCGAGCACCTCGTCGACGAGGCTGACGCGTTCGAACAGCTCCGTCCAATCCACGTCGGAAATCAGGCGCATGCTGGTGATAATGTTGCGCACCGTGACGCTCGCGGCGCCCTGCCTATGGTGTTCATCGCGCACCACGGCGTCGGCTGTTGTCCCCTGCGCCGCCAGACGCTCGTCGAGCCATGTCAGCGCTGGAGTTACCCTTGGATCCTGGTCCCGCAGCCTGTACACCAGCTGGACCGCGAATGCATCCGGCAGCGGCGCGCGATGATACTCGGCGAGCACCACTGATACCGGGTCCGCGGCGGACCCACCGACACCGAGGAGGCGATTGGCAAGGTTATCCGCCTCCTGCCGTGCGGCGCGACCAATCACGATTCGCTCTGCCAACCGGCGGAGATTCTCGACAAGGACGATCCGCAGCGTGATCGCAACCGCCCAGAGCTCGCCGATTGTTAGGGGCTGGGTGTGCTGATAGGCCCTCACGAAACGGCACAGGACTTCAGCATCGAACCGGCTGTCGGTGTGGGCAATAAAGGCCCAAGCCACCCCGAACACGCGCGGGTATCCTACAAACGGCCCTTCGGCGAGCTTGGGTAGTTGCCGGTAATAGCCGGGCGGAAGATCGGAGCGGATTTCTCGGATCTGCCTTTCGACGAGATGGTAGTTGTCGACCAGCCACTCCGCCGCCGGGGTGATCGCGCGTCCCTCGTCGATCGCCTTGGCATTGACATGGTAAGCGTTCAAAAGCACCGCCGCGTTGTCGGCGAGGCGGCGTGCCAGCGGATAGCCCCTCGTCGGCGTTGGTGTCACAGGCTGCGCGAGCGCAAGGCTTCGAGCGTGCTCCTCGAGACGCTCCAGGCTGAAGAGTTCTTCGCGAACCGGTTTCAGACTGTCCCAAGGCGACGACGGAGGGCCGCGCTCGAAGACGCGGCGGAAGAAGGTTATCAAAACGGCCTTTCTGTCGCGCGTTGAACGCGCGCTGAGCCTGCGGCTCATTGCGGCTTGCGAACAGTAATTTCGGTCGACCTGCAAGCTTACCGGATCATCGTATCACTTCCGGCCGCGCGCGTCCTGGAAGTAGCGGGATTCGGCGCATATTTCCGGTAATCACCAAAGCTCGCTTCACTCCGCGTTCACGGGTGGTCCCTAGGCCGTCAAGAAGCACGCAAACAGCGATCCCTCGCTTGGTTGGAGGATTGAATGGAATATGACCGCTCGCGGCCAGAGGGCGACACGCGGCACAGGCAAGCCTGTGGTCAGGCCCTCTTCGCTCCGTTCCGGGTTTGAGATGGAGGCGCGGCCACCCGCTGCCGGAACGCGCTTCGAACATCATCGTCAATCGATGAATATGCGCTACGCCACCGGCGATACGGGGCCGCAGCAAGAGCCCTCTGGAATAACTTCGATCAGCGCTTCGCCGCGCTGGGCGGGTGCATCGCGCTGGCCGCGTTTGGCCGCTTCGTCAGCTTCCCGCCGTCTTGGCGAGCACGTCAGCGCAGGCCGATGCCAAAGCCTGATTGGGCGCGTCCGCAGCCGGCATCGTCGCCCAACCGGCCTTCATGACAAAGTCCCGTTGTTCGTACGATGACTTGATCGCGCTGAATGCTTTGAGTTTGGCGACTGTTTCCGGATCCATCTGCGATTGACTGATGCAGATGGGAACGAGCGCTTCGACCACTGCTGCGGTCGACTGTTTCTGTGCCAGTGTCTCGGCGGAACTACCGAGATACCAACCGCCATAGTTAAATCCAACAACCATCGTGGCGATGCCGCCGACGACAGCTCCCATGATACCTGGCTTGAGCCATGTTGGCGCTTGCATTTGCGTTCTCCTGACCATTGTCAAGCCAACTGCTTCACAATCGTCACTTTCGTGGTGTTACGCGGGGTTTGGCGGGCCATCAGCACGATGGGCACGCTGCCTGCGATAGTGCACGCTCAACGGTTTTTCGCGAACGTGCCCAGATTCTACGCGGATAAAAAGCAAGCGCTGTTCAATAGGAGACAGTTGGCATGCAGTGTCGAAACCAAAGCCGCAGGCTCCGCGCGAACAGCGCGAGAGCTCACATCTCGACGGCTAGAGTTCCCCTATCGAGCATTGTTGGGACGATCTGAACTCTGGATCCCGACGTCGAGTGGCGTCGCATTTCAACAGTGCCCGAAATGACGCTCTTCCACTCTGATGATTGTGAGATTGTCATGATTCGGAGCACCCGAGTAGGCACGTTCGCAGCCGCACCGTATGTCTTCCATATGGTCTTTCAGCAAGACCTCAAATAGCTCGCGTCGACGCGGCTGAAGCCCCAACGCTCCGATAACGGTCTGCTTGTCGACCCTGAATAGGACACGTCGTCCTCCGTCATGCGCAGCGACACGAACTCCTGACTGATCCCCGGTATATCCGTCCTCGAACTGGAGCATTCCGCCTCCTGAATCACCCCCATGTGCTTCGTCATCTTGTTACCTTCGGGTATATGGTTACTTCGGGATATGGAAACCAGGGGAACCAATCTGCCAGTCGACTTGCGCCACAGTGACGGGACCAGGGATGGGATTTATGCTTACAAACCAGCCACAACGTACCCATATACGGTTAGCGATAAGCAATCGCGTTCGGGAATCGGACGAATATCAGCGCTGGTCCCGAACGTGCCTCAGGTACAACATGGCTTTCGACGGCGCATGGGCGGGCAAGCGAATTTGCCTGCGCTGCAAAGACAGCATCTCTCTGACCTGCGCGCGAGCGGTTTGAATCGATCGTGTCGCCAGCCCGCCGCTGCGATGAAATCGGACTCTGACGAGGAAAGGGGCTACGGTGGCTCAAATGGCACTCAGTTTTCCCAACCAAAGCCGCAGCTATGACGCTAGGCAGCATTGCGTGCGCTTCTGGGCGTACGATGAAGCGCTTGAGATTCCCTTTTTTGTAGAGGCCGGCGCGCTGTGCCGCATAGATCCGAAGGCTACAAGAGATGAGCCGGGGCTGCTTAATGCATTTGATGTCCACCGCGATCGGATATTTAGGGCGGCAGGCCGGGTTTATTCTCGCAATCGCAGGGGTTCGTACACACTGGCGGCCTCGGACATAAAGTAGTTCCGTAATTCGGTCGCCCCCATGCCGCGCAGTCAAATAAGGGCATCTGCTTGAAACAGCACGTCAAATCATAGGAGCGCACAATGAGTAAAGGTCAAAAGCGAAGCAATCGTGAGCCGAAGAAGCCCAAGCAGACGAAGCCGAAGATCGTCAGCTCCACAGCTACGTCATCAATCCCTCAATCTCAGCTGGAGACTTTTGCGCGCGGCAAAAAGAGATGGTAGTTCGCGTCTACGTCTTTGGCACTCCCTTCGCCGGTCTCATGTCACGATCGCGACACATCTTCAAAGGGCCATGGATCGCAGAAAACTTCATCCAGGATGACGACTAAAGCGAGGATTGCGATCCGCTTGGGCTTCGCTCAAACTGGTATTTTAGCTACGACCACTGGACGCACCTACTCTCGTCGGCCGCCTAAACTGCTTGGAGCCTCAAGCCGATTTTCGAGGAAGACCGACGTGCGTAAAGTAAGTTCATTGATGCTCAATGGGATTGCTGTAGTCGTAATTGCATTTGTTATCGTCATCACACTGATCAATCTCGGCGTGATATGGCACCCTTCGATTGAAGATGCGATGTTCAGTGGGTAGTGTCGGTTCAGGACCTGTTTCACTCCGCCAATTGGCATGCCGATCTTGGCCTGAAAGAGACAGGTCGTAAGTCGCGCGCCTAGTAGCCATATGCTGTTAAGCGGCTCGACATATCGGTAAACGAATCTGTGCTGTTCTATAGACTTAGATCCTTGGCAGTTAAGACGGCTGTCGCAGCGATATTGATCGCTGTGACGTCCCTCGCACTCTTCTATTCCGGCTTGATTGGCAACATTCTCCCGCAGAGCTTGCTTTTCGGCAGCTGAGGGACGGATATCGCTCTTCACGTCTTTCGACTGCCGCGGTGCCCCATGGATTCGATGAGCGCTTCCGCTGGAGCGAACAGCGATAACCGGGCTCTACGAGAGCAACCGCATCACCGATGAAGCGCGTCGACGCATCGAGCGTGAGCTCGACCTCGAAGAGGCGCGCTCCAAGCACGCCCAGGCCAGCGCGTCGTCAGTCGAGGAAGACCGGTGAGAGCCCGCCAAAGGCGAGAGCTTTTAACTATGCAGTGGGCAACCGAGACATGGAGCCGCACGTCCCGACATCCGTCGCGCTTGAGGAATTGGTCAAGGAGGCGCCGCCGGATCACGTGACGCTGGCATGGTTGACAAGCAGCCTGCAAGAGCGTTCGTTCGGTCTAGTGATGCTTATCATGGCGCTTGCAGCCCTGGTCCCGGGAGCAGCGATATTCATCGGCATCTTGCTTGGGTTTCTGGCAGCCCAGATGATCCTAGGGCGCGACAGTCCCGGTCTGCCGCGTTTCATCACTTCTCGCCGCGTCCCGACACGGCAGGTTGTCCGTCTGGTTCATCGAACCATTCCGCTCCTGAAGCGCATGGAGAAGATCATCCATCCGCGCTGGCGCACCCCATTTGAAACAACCAAGCGCATCGTCGGTCTCGTCGTTCTCCTGTTGGCCGTAACCCTCTTTTCGCCATTCCCCTTTAGCCACATCATTCCCGCTCTTGTCATCATGCTGATATCGTTTGCATATCTCGAAGAAGACGGCGCACTGCTTTGCATCTCTCTGGGCACCGCTCTCGTTTCCCTTGCCATCACGTCGGCGACCGTTTGGGCGACGATAAGAGCGACAGACGTGTTGGAGCGACTGTTGACCTAGAGCCCATTGCGGCTCAGCCCCCGCTCCAGTGGACGAGCCCGTGGACGGAGGAGATGAAATTCCGTGTCGGAAGTGCCCAAGTAGGTATCATAAGTATGAGAAGTAGGCAGGTATTCCATGAGTGACCCACACTCATCTGGCCTTCGTAAGCGACAACTAGAACCAGGCGGGGCGCGGAGTGCCCGTGCGGCGGACGAAGTCGACGTCGCCAGCTGCGCGACGATCGCTTACTCATCGGAGGATCCCGCTCACCCAGTCGAACATCTGCTAGACGGGCGGTCCGGCCCCGGAGCTACGCGTTGGATCGGCGCACACCCCAATGCGATCGAGCAAATCGTGGTGGAGTTTGATCAAGCGCAGACCATTTCCCGGCTCGTGTATGAGGCCGAAGAGGCGCTGCGCGAGCGCACTCAGGAGGTACGCGTGGAAGTCTCTGACGATGGAGGCCGAACGTACCGCCAAGTTCTGGTTCAGGAGTACACCTTCAGCCCCAAGGGAGCCACCTACTAGCGCGAAGAACAGCGGCTCAATCTCAACCAGCTGAGCCATTTCCGCCTTACGATTGCTCCAAACAAGGCTGGCTCGGGCACTGCAACACTTACTTCACTCCGTCTATTCCCCTAACCTCCCTTGCCGAATTCGCAAGAAAGGAAGGCGGCGAGGCTTTGGGGGACAGCGCCTCGCCGCCAAAATCGACGGTGTCGGGGGAGAAACCGTCAACCAAATTCGGAATCGCCGGCCCATCAGCCGCCGACTGGAATCATCGTTACCACGGCTGTCGCCAAGTCAATGCGATTGAGGGATCACCACTCGTGGTCGCGTTCGGTCGCGGACGTAAGTGTCGCGGTGCTCCGCGGTTTCCTCGGCAAATGTGCGCGGACGCTTCCTTATCGGCAAAAGAATCATGGCTAAGCCTAAGACGCGCGCCCATGTATAGATCATGGCGAGAGAGGCTGAATTGGAATCTGTGGCATTCAAGCGCGAGAATCGGCTCTGTCTCAGTTGTAGCAACTCGTTCGATAGCGCCTGGGTCGGCAATAGGGTCTGTCCGCGCTGTAAGGCCACTTCTGCATGGCGGACCGGCTCGATCGAACCTTGTCGCAAGTTGCGCTGACCATGCGAAAGGCGCTTTCAATTGTGCTGGAGCCTCTCCTAGCATTCATCTTTGCGGTCGTTCTCGTTATCGCTCTCATCAACTTGGGAGTCCTCTGAGAGGGAGCGAGTGCACTTCACAAGGTAGCCAGTTATGGCTGCCGTTAGAGAGGCCTGTTTGCGCAAGACCCTGCAGCAGCATATCGACGAGACGTTTGGCCAGAATAGAACGACAAAGCCTGCGATTTCACCGGTCCAAGGAGCCCTCGACCTGGAACGTGCGTTCCAGGATCGAGCGAAAAGATTGGGAAACTGCGTCAGCAGCGCGTATCCAGCCAACTACTCTATGAGTGGTCAGGCACCGCGGGTATTGGCGCGTCCTTCACCTCAGTCGCCACTTGAAGGCATTCGGCAGCAGACAGAAGCCCTCGATGACGCTCAGCAAACGGCTAACGCCAAGGCCAAAGACGGACATCGAGTGGAGGTCATTCTCAGGCGACCCGACGGGCATCAAATATGCCCCCATGAAGAGCACTGAGGACTAACGCCGCATGGACGCTCTAACTCAGACGGAACGCGCGCGACAGCACCTTTTAGAGGGAGAGCGACTGGCTATCGACCTCAGAGCTATGATTGACGAGCAGGCGGCGGAGGGAATATCGACAGATGCAACAGAGCGTCTCTTGAGAGCAACTCTGAACACTCTCGCTCGTCTGCGAAGCTATTGCGCGTGAGCGGTTAGCCACCACTGGAGGCGCGTTTGGCAGCACGAATAGTGTCCAGCTGGATATGAGCGACCGAATATCAAGTCGGGACGTAGCTTAGTCGAGACTTACCGGCGCCGTGCCGATTTGCTCTTAAGCACACCATCAGCACACAGCAGAGCTGGCTCGACCATTATGCCGATGAGCGCGGGCAGCATGTTCACCGTGAGTTTGGCATTTGCCCTCAAGGACAGACCGTCAATCGAGAAACTTGCCGCGAACTAAGATGCAGAGACCGGTCACCTTTGTGGGTGTCTCGATGCCTCCAATTGCACGGAGCCGCGCTCGGCGACGCGGTAGTGCATCGGCGACACTTGCAAAGATGGAAAGAGGAAGCACACAAGCGAAGGGGATTGTCCGGCGTCTGGTCTTCCTGGTGATACCAGGCTTCTCCCTCGTCCTGCGCTTGCTGGCAAATGACCGCTCAGGGTCAGGCAGAGACATTCCAGGCACGTGTGCCATAGGTCGGGTTTCACCTCCGACAGCTGACCTTTCCTGATGGCGGCGGTTCGGCCGATAGCTACCAGTAACCGCGAGCGCTGTCACAATCGATGGAACGTGGCGAGCAACGCAGTGTCTGAGCGTCGATCGCATGCCGGGGAGATGTGTTTCTAGCACCAAGCACGAACTCGAATTGTTCCCGTGCTTCGTCCACCTCTCCTAGACCGCGAGCATCCAGGCCTCGACGCGCACGATCCTGCACTCGCGCACCTCGATCACATGCATCGGTTCAGGCCATGGGTGGCGGATTGCTCGATCGCGGATGGCCACCCTCGTAGCCAGATTACGCTGGACACAACCCCAAACCATGATCCGGTTACGCAGGGTTAGAACCCGTATCCAGATGCTTGACTGGTCCACCTCAGTGGTCCACCTTTGCCGCGTTCGGGGCGCGAATCGCCGCTTGAGTGGTCATCTAAGCCATTGAAAAGACTAGGCGAAAACATGACTGGGAAATCCTAGTCCCCCAGCCACGAGACCGCCAAGCCATTGAAATTTTATAAAATCACCGTCAGACATGTTGGCGGACGCTGCTCTGTGACGTAAGCCTGCATCGCGGGCCGGAGCGCGGCCTAACCGGTTCATCTCCCTTGATTGTGCTGGGTCGTCTGGACGGCGCCAAGAACGGACCAGCGTCAATCGTCAGATACCGAAGCAACCGACCGTCATTCCGGCAGCCCCGCCATCCGCAACCCCTCCCGTATGTGGTCCAAGTGCGCCTCGTCGGCATAGGGCAAATTATCAAAGGAGGCAACCGTCAGGCCTGGATTGCCTTCGCGCGCCAAGGCGATTTCACAGCGTGCGTTTTCAAGTTGGCCCGCCCAGGCAAATGCTGCTGCCAGTAGCGCATGCGTAAAGTAATTCTCTATTGGGACCTTTTGGAATGCGCTGATGGCGTCTCTATAGCGCTTTGCAAGAATGAGAGTGGTGCCACGAATCTCCCAAACCCAGCTCGGTGGAAAGGGGTCGCGTTGCGTTGCCAAATCTAGGTATCGCAGAGCCTCGTCTAGCCGGCCCATATACGAAAGCCAGTTCGCGTAATCGGCCATGACATAGACATCGTTCGGGTTAATGCTCCTCGCCTTTTCAAAATGCATTCCGGCCAAGGCAAGCTTATTTGAGTGGAGCAATACGAATCCCATAGCCTCGTGAGACCAAGCATCGGATTCGTCGAGCGACAAGGCCTTCTCGGCGCAGGTGAGCGCCTGCCGCAATGTCTCTTGCTTTCCATCGCGCCAGTACTTCGCAACCAGCGAGCTCGCCCGCCAGGCATAGGCATGCGCATAATCCGGGTCGAGCTCGATGGCACGCGCCAGAAGGGCGTCGGCCGCGTCAATTTTGTAGCGCACACTACACTCGCGACCTCGCAGGAAATAGTCGTAAGCCGCCCAACTTGCTGTAGGTTTGGCACGCACCTGTGCGGCACCGGCGGCGGCCAAGCGGCCTTCCAGGGTCGAGACAATGGACTGCACCACCTCATCCTGGACGGCGAAGACCTCTTCCATCCTGCGGTCGTAACGCTCTGCCCAGAGATGGGCGCCGGTCACCCCATCGATCAGCTGTGCCGTTACGCGAATGGTAGCCCCTGCCCGGCGGATGCTGCCTTCGACGATATAGCGTACCCCTAGTCTACGCCGCACGGCAGCGAGATCGACCGCCGGCCCCCGGAATTGAAAAGACGAATTGCGGGCGATCACAGAGAGTGAGCGATAGCGGGCAAGTTCGGTGATGATGTCTTCTGTGATGCCATCACAGAAATAGTCCTGCGCTGGGTCACCACTCATGTTGACGAAGGGCAGAACCGCAATAGAGGTCTTCTCTGATCGCGTTGGTTCCTTGGTAGTCCCGCCAGTGGCCGATAGCGGCTTTGACTGGTCCGTCAAATCGGCGCGATAGACCCGGATCGGCTTGGCGATGTTCTTTAGGTCCTGGAGGCCAAGGTCCTCGAACTGCGTCCCGACTTTGTTCATGACGTGATCATAAGCTGATGCGGCAACCAGAACGCCCCCTGGCTCTGCCGTGCTTTCAAGCCGTGCTGCGATATTAACGCCATCGCCATAGAGGTCGCTGCCCTCGACCATCACATCGCCAAGATTGACACCAATGCGCAGCGCGATCTGACGCTCCTCGGGCAAGTCGCCATTCGCGGCAGCGAATGCCTTTTGCAGCTCGATGGCGCATCGCACTGCGTTGACGGCGCTGGCGAACTCAACCAACACGCCATCGCCCGTGACCTTGAAAACACGGCCCTTATGCTTGGTGACGAGCGGCTCGAGCACTTCCTTGCGTCGCGCTTTGAGCCGAGCGAGCGTGCCCGTCTCGTCGACTTCCATCAGCCGGCTATAGCCGACAACATCAGCAGCAAGGATGGTAGCGAGGCGACGTTCCACGGCCGGTTGTCCTGGCAAGATCGGCGCTACGACCACCAAATCCTAGGTCCGGAGCGATGAAATGGCGAGTCTGGTGTGGGTCGTCATTAGCAGACCCACGACAATGGCCGGGTCACGCGCTCCAGGCGGAAAATGCTCTTGGCCGGCGCCGCAAGAAATGCTGATCGGGCATCTGAAGAAATTCATCATGAAGCAGTCCGAGATGAGCGTTCTGCGATTGAACTCTTTGTCGGTGAACAATGAATGTTGCGGCTGCGGCAACCGCCCGACCCGCATCAATGAGGTACATTGCACTTCCGAACCGGCTGAACTAGGATTCAGTTCAGTCTTCGGGGCCAGTAATGCGAATTATTGTCGTTCTATCGGCGGCCTTGGCGCTGGCCGGATGCGCCGAGAACCACTATCCGCTGGCCAAGGCCTGCGCACTCATAAGAGATCAGGAATTCTGCAAGGATGCGGCCTCGCTCGATGCCCAGTCGGTCAAGGGCCTGTACCTTGTCGGCAAGGGCCGCTATGACGAAGCGATCGCCGAATACAATCGGTCCATCGCGCTCAAGCCAACTGCCCGCACCTACTATCTGCGCGGCATCGCGCACCGCTGGAAAAGCGAGAACGAAGCGGCCATCAGCGACTTCGATCAGGCAATCGCGATGGAACCCGACTTCGCTGACGCGTACTTTTCACGCGGTCTTGCGAATTTCGAGCTGGGAAAGTTGGACATAGCCCTCGACAATTACGATGAGGCTATCCGGATCAATCCCCGCTTCGTGAACGCCTACAATAGCCGCGGCCATACCCATTTCACGCGCAAGGAGTGGGACCTTGCCGTCCCCGAATATAAGAGCGCCATCGAGATCGATCCCACCTATTCGGCTGGACATCAGAACCTGGCGACAACCTATGTAGCACTTAAACAATACAAGCTTGCTGTCGAGGAGTACGACCGGGCACTACAACTCGCCCCCGGCAACGGCTTCATTTATGGCCAGCGTGCGCTTGCACGGTTCCCTGCAGGAGACATAGACGGCGCTCTCCTGGATGCGGAAGAGTTTCTCGCGCGCGCAGACAAGCTGAAGCAGGAGCCAGGCGGACTTAACCTGATGGCCATCACCTTGCAGGTCCGGGCCTTGAGGGGCGTCGCATCTCTGGTGCGCAAAGACTATGCGATCGCGGTCGACATGTTCAGCAAACTGATTGCGCTAGGCCCCCAGAATCCGAATATGGCGCCAGCTTACTACCTGCGGGCTGCTGCCTATCGGCTTTCCGGCGATCACACAAAGGCCGACGAAGACTGCAAGGTTGCGACCAAGATGGATCTCGAGATCGAGAGCAAGATGGCGGAGTGGCTAAACGTGCCGTCCTGCGGTTGAGATGTGTCGCCTCGGGCAGGTGGGTGGCGTACTGTTGCACGTGGAGCGCATTCGCGATTACGAGCGTCAGCCACAAGGCGGCGCTGATTGGCTGGTGGGATGTGCCCGTGTGATCGTAATCGCACTCAGCTCACGGCATCACACTGCCGCCATTGGGATCGATCGTCTGGCCGGTCATGAAGCTGGCACTAGGCCCGGCGAGAAAGACCGCGGCAGCCGCAACCTCCTTGGGCTGACCGATCCGCGCCATTGGAATCATCTCCTCTTTCTTGCGCCATTCCGGCGACATGTTGGCGAGATCCAGCATGTCGGTATCGATCGGGCCGGGCGCGATGGCATTGACGAGGATGTTCGGCGCGAACTCCTTGGCCCAGGATTTGGTGAGATTGAGGATCGCCGCCTTGGACGCGCAGTACACCGAGAACTGCTCGCGCCCGAAATAGCCAAGGTCTGAGGCGATGTTGACGACACGGCCGCTGCCGGCCGAAACCATGTGCCGGATCGCCTCGCGCCCCGTCATAAAGGTGCCACGCAGGTTAATCGACATCAGCCAGTCGAAATCCGCAGTGGTGGTTTCGAGCAGCGGCTTCTCGAGGATCACGCCGGCATTGTTGACGAGGATATCGAGCGCGCCGAAGCGAGCGACGGTTTCTCGCACCGATGCGGTCGCATCCTCCTCCGTGGCGACGTCCGCCTTGATCGCGGCGATGCGACTGCCGGCGGCGACCACATCCGCGACCACGGACGAAGCCTCCGCGCCGTGCTCATGATAGGTGATCGCGACTGCAGCGCCTTCGGCCGCGAATGCCTTGGCAATGGCGGCGCCGATACCACGCGCGCCGCCGGTGACGAGGGCAACCTTGCCGCTCAGGGTGTGGGTCATATCATCACCTCGCCGCGATCGATGTTGAGCGCCTGGCCCGTAATGTTCGCCGCCGCATCGGAGGCGAGGAAAAGATATGGCCCGACGATGTCCTTCGGCTCCATCAGGCCGTCCATGGCCTGGCCGCCGACGATCTCGTCCAGCAGCTCCGGCTCGGGGCGGCCGGAGCGCTCGGCCATGATGTGCAAGGAGCGCATGGACGCTTCCGTGCGCACCCAGCCGGGGCAGACGGCATTCACGCTGATGCCATCGGGGCCCAACTCCTTCGCCAGCACGCGCATCAAGCCGATAACGGCATGCTTGGAGGCGCAGTAGGCGGCGAACTCCGCCTCCACGCTCTTGCCCCAGATGGACGCGGTGAAGATGATCCGCCCGCCGCGCTTCATGTGCGGCAGGGCGGCGTGCGTCACCCAGAAGCTGCCGTTCACATTGATGTCGATGATGCGTGCATAGGTATCCAGCACTGCCAGCCCGCTGGTGCGGATCGGTGTCAGGCGTTCGAGGCCGGCATTGTTGACGAGCACGTCGATTGTATCGAGTTCTGAAAGGGCCGCCTGCACGGCGGTGCGGTCGGCGATATCGCACTGGACCGGCGCGACCTGCGCCGCGCTCACCCGTGCGATCTCCTGGGCCGCCTGCGTGATGACCGGATCGTCGGCCAAAATCGTGAGGCGCGCGCCGGCCGAACCGAAGGCCTCTGCCACCGCGCGGCCGATGCCGCGGCTGGCGCCTGTCACCAGCACATGCTTTCCGTCGAATCTCATGGGCCCTTTACCTCCAGCTGCTCGCTGCGCAGGGCCTGGGTGCGCGTGAGGCCGAGGATGCGGTTGCGCAGCCTGAAGAACGTGTCGGACTCCCGCAGCTGCAGGTCGCGCGATTGCGGCAGCAGGTCGCAGATCGCGATCTCCTCCAGGATCTTGGCCGGCCGCGCGGAGAACACGAAGATGCGGTCAGCCAGGAACGCGGCTTCCTCGACATCGTGCGTCACGAAGATCACCGTCTTGCGCTCCTTGAGGCAAAGTCCACGAAGCTGGAGTTGCAGGAATTCGCGGTTCTGCGCATCGAGGGCGCCGAACGGCTCGTCCATCAGTAGGATGTCCGGCCCGGCCGCGAAGGTGCGTGCGATGGCGACGCGCTGGCGCATGCCGCCGGAGATGCGGTTGACCCAGTAATCCTCGAACTCGGAAAGCCCCACCATCTGCAGATAATGGCGCGCGATGCGGTCCTTCTCCTTGGCAGATAGATCGGAGCGGAACTTGAGCCCGAACCGCACATTGTCGATGACCTTCAGCCAAGGGAATGAGGAATACGACTGGAACACCATGCCCTTCTGGCGGTCCGGCCCTTTCACTTCCCGACCCTCAAGCATGATCCGACCACTGGTCGGAGTTTCGAGCCCGCCCACCATCCGCATGAGGGTGGACTTGCCGCAGCCGGAGGGGCCGAGGAACACGACGACCTCGCCCTCCGCAACCTGCATTGACACGTCGTCGATGACATGGATGCCGGCCGCCCCGTTGACAGCGAAGGTCTTGGTGACATGATCGATCTCGAGGAAATGCGCCATGGCCGTCACGTCAGGTATATGAACCAGCGGCGATGCAGCCAGCGAATCGCCTGGTCGGTGGCAAGGCCGATGATGCCGATGGCGAGGATGCCAGCCATCACCTCGTCGGTCTTCACGTAGCGCCGCGCCGACATGATGACATAGCCGATACCGGAATCCGCCGCGACGATCTCCGCGATGATGAGGTAGGTCCAGCACCAGCCGAGCGTGATGCGCAGGTTGTCGACCATGCTGGGTAGCATGGCGGGCAGGACGATGGAGCCCAGGATATGGCGCGGCTTGGCCCCAGTAGTGAGGCCGATCTCGATATATTCCCGCGGCACGCGCCGCGCGTCGTCCGCGACCAGCAGCACCAGCTGGAAGAAGGTGCCGAGCCAAAGCAGCGCGATCTTGGAGGCTTCACCGATGCCGAGCCAGATGATCGTGAGCGGCACCAGGGCGGGCACCGGCAGATAGCGGATGAAATCGATCAGCGACTGCGACATCCCGTTCACGATCGGGAAGGAGCTCATCATGATGCCGAACGGGATCGCCATCGCCGCGGAGATGAGGAAGGCCGTCCAGACCCGGAAGATCGAGATGCCGATATCGCCGATGAACCCGTACTTCACCAGCAGATCGTAGAACCGCACCACGACGGCGCCCGGGCTCGGCAGATATTGCGGCGGCAGCAGTTTGAGCGCCGCCGCGCCCCACCACAGCACGAGCACGATGATGAAGCTCAGGATGCCGAGCATCATCATCGTTCCGCGGCGCTCGGCGCCGCGGAACGTGATGAGCGATCTCCAGCCGCCTTCCATGCCGGTCCGCTCCGGAGTCAGCGTTTACGCCCATCGAACAGGCCTGTGATGACGGAATTGTCGATCTGCTGGTTCGAATCCAGCTTTGCGTCGGCGGCGCCGTTCTCCAGGTTCAGGGCCATGACCTCGTCGAAGATATCGTGCAGCTTGCCGCGCTTGCCGTCGGTACCCATGAACTCCACCGCCTCCTCGTAGGAGGTGTAGGTGAGGTTCTTCAGAACGTCCTCGTAGGTCGCCACATCCAGCTTGAAGTGCGGCGCCATGATCTCCACCGCCTTGGCGCGGTCCTTGTTGAAGAAATCGATGGCGCGATAGATGCCGCGCAGGAAGCGCTTGTACTTGTCCGGATTCTCCTTGAGGTCGTCGGTGCGCGCGACGATCACGTCGGTGATGAGCCCGGGAAAGTCGCGCGAGGAGGCGATGATGTAGGCGCCCTCTTTGTGCGAGGCTTTCAAGGCTTCGGTCAAGGTGGGCTCGTAGACCGCGACCCCGGCGACCTGGGGATCCGCGAACACGGCGATCGCATCGGCCGAGGCGATGTCCTTGATCTTGAGGTCCGCGAAGCTGAGGCCTTCCTTCTTGAGCATGATCTGGGCGATCAGGCGCGCGGGCGTGTTCGGCTCGGCCGCGAACACCTTGCCCTTGAGATCACCCATGGTCTTGATGTCCTTCTCGACCAGGACGCCGTCGCCGCCCATCGAGATGTCGATGGTGCCGATGATGCGCCCTTGCGTCTCCGGGGTGCGTGGCCGGCCCTGATGCTCGCCGACGGTGCGCATGTCGCAGCCGATGTCACCGCGCTCCAGCGCCGGGAGCACATTGCCGCGGTCATCGTCGAAGGTCTCTTGGACCGTCAGGCCCTCGTCCTTGAAGTAGCCGAGTTCCTGCGCCAGATGGACCGGTGCGAAGCCCGGCCAGAATGGATAGGCGCATTTCAGCGTAAGCTCCTCCGCCGACGCGCTGCCAGCAAACGCCCAGCCCGCCGCCAGCGCGGCGAGTCCGGTGCTAAGCCACTTGTTCATTGTACCCTCCCTGTTGGATCAAACGCCGATCCTGATCTCCCGAACCCGGGTGCTTTAGGCTTTGAATTCCTTGCGCACGGCCACGGCGATGTCGCGCCGATACTGCTCCACCATGATCCGCCCCTTCTCCTTGGTTGCCGCCTTCGCCGAGGTGAGGGCACCGGACGACGGCACCCACTCGCGATGCGGCGGGAACATGTCATAGGGCGGGAAATCGGCGGAGGGATGGTCGGGGATGAGGTCGAGCCGCACCATCTCCGGATAGAGGTGCAGCATCATGGAGGTCTCCATGACCGCGGCATGCTCCAGCGCCACGCCCGGGAAGTGATCGGGGAACACCTTCTTCAGCGTATCCTCGGTGCAGAAGTCCCAGTATTCCAGGCGCATCACGCGCAGTCCAGTATGACCGCATTCGCGCATGGCGAGATCGATCCCTTCGGTGACGATCCACTGGTTCTCGTAATGGCCGACGATGGCGCAGACCTTGCGCGCGCCGTGGCGCACCAGTTCACGGATCACGTCGCGCACCATCGCGATCAGCGTCGAGGCATCGAGGTTGATGGTTCCGGCGAAGAACGGCCCGCCCCCGGACTTGGGCATCGATTTGTAGCCGAAATGCAGGGTCGGAGCGACGATACCGCCGACCTCCTCCGCCACTTCGCGCGCGACCGCCGCAGATAGCAACGCATCGACCGAGAGCGGCAGGTGCGGCCCATGCTGCTCGGTCGCGCCGCAAGGCAGGAACACGACCGGATTCTTTGCAATCCGGTCGCGGAATTCCGGCCAGGACATCTGGTCCATCATGACGGTGCCGGACGTCATTTGCGCCTTCGTGCGACGGCGTCCGCCAGCAGGCACATGATCTCGAACATGAAGGTGGCGCCGACCAGGGCGGTGTTGCCGCTGGGATCGAACGGGGGTGCCACTTCCACCACATCGCCGCCGACCAGGTTCAAGCCTTGCAGCCCGCGCACCACTTCCTGCGCCTCGCGCGTGGTCATGCCGCCGATCTCCGGCGTGCCGGTGCCCGGCGCATAGACCGGGTCGAGGCCGTCGACATCAAAACTGACATAGGTCGGCCCATCGCCCACCACGCGGCGCGTGATCTCGATCACCTTCGCGGGGCCGAGCTTGGTGAACTCCTCCATGTAGAGGACGCGCATGCCCGAGCTCTCGGCGAAGCTCATGTCGTCGGGCGAATAGATCGAGCCGCGGATGCCGATCTGCACGGTCCGCTTCGGATCGAGCAGCCCCTCTTCCACCGCGCGGCGA
>NZ_QORW01000016.1 GCF_003574735.1 Dongia deserti | reverse complement strand
TCCGGCCTGCGGCGCGGCGGCCCTGGGCCGCGCGGCCGGCGCGGTCCGGGTGGCAGCGAGCCGCTGCAGGACGCGGGCGGCGCGGATGAAGCTCCAGAATGCCAGGGCATAGAGCAGGATCGGCGCCCAAAGGCTATATGGCGCGATCTCAGGGAACGCATCCACGATCGCGCGGATCGGCAGCACCATCGCTGCAACCAGCCAGAAGATCGCATTGGCCAGCAGGCCCAGGACGGCCCCGACACCCGCTTGCGGACGGCCCGATTGCGATTGAATGCTACGCGCCATGATCTGATCTCCCCGAGGGCAGAACCAAATTCTCCCATGGGCTTGCTTAAGGCTCAATGGCTGCGGGAGCAGACCATAGTCCCAATATCCCTCTGGAGCCGGCCTTGCCCAGGACGCTCAACCAGGGGTCGACGACTCCGAAAGTCAGGGGTGGCGTGTTGCCGCTGCGTTCCGCAACGGCACATGCGGTAGGTTCCATCGTCTTGCAACGCCTCGAAAAGCCCCTATATATCCCTGCGGAAATTCGGGGGTCTTCAGGACCGGCCACGGCCGGCCGGAAGGCCGCTGGAAAGGCGGCTCAGAGACCGCCAAATAACACATACCGACGGGAGTCTCCGCGGCGCTTCATCGGGAAGGTCGCGCCAGGGACTTGCTGAGATTGAGAGGAAGAGATGAGTAAAGTCATTGGCATCGACCTCGGCACCACCAATTCCTGCGTCGCCGTGATGGACGGCAAGGACACCAGGGTGATCGAGAATGCGGAAGGCGCGCGCACCACGCCTTCGATGGTGGCCTTCACCGATTCCGGCGAGCGCCTGGTTGGCCAGGCCGCTAAACGCCAGGCGGTGACCAATCCCGAGAACACCCTGTTCGCCATCAAGCGCCTGATCGGGCGCCGCTTCGACGATCCGCTCACCAAGAAGGACATGGGGCTCGTCTCCTACAAGATCGTCTCCGGCGACAATGGCGACGCCTGGGTCAGTGCCCACGGCAAGAATTATTCTCCCTCGCAGATCTCCGCCTTCATCCTGCAGAAGATGAAGGAGACGGCCGAGAACTACCTCGGCGAGAAGGTCACCCAGGCGGTCATCACCGTTCCCGCCTACTTCAACGACTCCCAGCGCCAGGCCACCAAGGACGCCGGCAAGATCGCCGGCCTCGAAGTGCTGCGCATCATCAACGAGCCGACGGCGGCGGCACTCGCCTACGGCATGGAGAAGAAGGGCACCGGCGTCATCGCGGTCTATGACCTTGGCGGCGGCACGTTCGACATCTCGGTGCTCGAGATCGGCGACGGCGTGTTCGAGGTGAAGTCGACCAATGGCGACACGTTCCTCGGCGGCGAGGATTTCGACGCGCGCGTGATCGACTACCTGGCCGACGAGTTCAAGAAGGACAACGGCATCGACCTGCGCAAGGATCGCCTCGCGCTGCAGCGCCTGAAGGAAGCGGCCGAGAAGGCGAAGATCGAACTGTCGTCCGCGATGCAGACCGAGGTCAACCTGCCCTTCATCACGGCGGACCAGACCGGGCCAAAGCATCTCAACATCAAGCTGACGCGCGCCAAGCTCGAATCGCTGGTCGATGACCTGATCGAGCGCACGATGGAGCCGTGCCGCAAGGCGCTGAAGGATGCGGGGCTCAAGGCCTCCGACATCAACGAGGTGATCCTGGTCGGCGGCATGACCCGCATGCCCAAGATCATCGAGAAGGTGAAGGAGTTCTTCGGCCGCGAGCCGCATCGCGGCGTGAATCCGGACGAAGTGGTCGCGGTCGGCGCCGCCATCCAGGGCGCGGTGCTGAAGGGCGAGGTGAAGGACGTCCTGCTTTTGGACGTGACGCCGCTGTCGCTCGGCATCGAGACGCTCGGTGGCGTGTTCACGCGCCTGATCGACCGCAACACCACGATCCCGACCAAGAAGAGCCAGGTGTTCTCGACCGCCGAGGACGGCCAGACCGCGGTCACCATCCGCGTGTTCCAGGGCGAGCGCGAGATGGCGGCGGACAACAAGCTGCTCGGTCAATTCGACCTGGTCGGCATCCCGCCGGCCCCGCGCGGCATGCCGCAGATCGAGGTCACGTTCGACATCGATGCCAACGGAATCGTCAACGTCCAGGCCAAGGACAAGGCGACCAACAAGGAGCAGCAGATCCGTATCCAGGCCTCCGGCGGCCTCAGCGACAGCGACATCCAGAATATGGTGAAGGATGCCGAGGCGCACGCCGCCGAGGACAAGAAGCGCCGGGCCCTGGTGGAAGCGCGCAACCAAGCGGACTCCACCATCCACGGCGCGGAAAAGCAGCTGAAGGAGGCCGGCGACAAGGTCGCGGCCAGCGACAAGGACGCGGTCGAAAGCGCGATCGCGGCTCTGAAGTCGGAAATGGAGAGCGAGAACGCCGACGCCATCAAGGCCAAGACCGATGCCCTGATCCAGGCGCTGATGAAGGTCGGCGAAGCCATGTATAAGGCAGCCGCCGAGCAAGGCGGCGCTGCGCCAGGTGCCGGCACGGGTGGTGATGGTGCGGCCGGTGCGCAGGGCGGCGGTGATGCCGGCGGTGCCCAGGCCAATGATGAGAAAGTCGTCGACGCCGATTTCGAGGAGGTCGACGAGCGCAAGGGCAAGAGCGCCTGAGCGTCCGAGTGTATCGGTGGGGGTCGGACAGGGAAGGTCCGGCCCCTGCCGCATTTCATAGGCGTACCGGGGGCGTGGGGCGGAAATGGTTCCGCCCGGTGTCGCCAAGCTTGAGCGAATAGGCGATGGCGAAGCAGGATTATTATTCGACACTGGGGGTGGCGAAGGACGCCGATCTCGACACGGTCAAGAAGGCGTATCGCAAGCTCGCCATGCAATATCACCCCGACCGCAATCACGGCGATGCGGCGGCGGAGCAGAAATTCAAGGAGATCAACGAAGCCTACGACGTCCTCAAGGACGAGCAGAAGCGCGCGGCCTATGACCGTTTCGGCCATGCCGCGTTCGAAGGCAATGGCGGCTTCAATGGGCGCGCCGGCGGCGCCGGCTTCGATTTCACCGCAACCGGTTTTGCCGACATTTTCGACGAGATGTTCGGCGAGTTCATGGGCGGCCGTCGCGGCGGCCAGTCCCGCGCGCGCGGCGGCGACCTCCGTTACAACATGGAGATCACGCTGGAGGAGGCGTTCGCCGGCAAGCAGGCGACCGTCCGCGTGCCCGGCACCGTGCCGTGCGAAGCCTGTCACGGCACCGGCGGCGAGAAGGGCACCCACCCGATCAACTGCCCGACCTGCCGCGGCCACGGGAGGGTGCGCGCCACGCAAGGCTTCTTCACCATCGAGCGGACCTGCCAGAGCTGCGGCGGTCTCGGCAAGGTGATCGAGAAGCCGTGTCCGGCATGCCACGGCCAGGGCCGCACCGCGAAGGACAAGACCTTGCAGGTGACCATCCCGGCCGGCGTCGAGGATGGCACGCGCATCCGCCTCGCCGGCGAAGGCGAAGCAGGATTGCGCGGCGCGCCATCGGGCGATCTCTACATCTTCCTCTCGGTGAAGCCGCATCGCCTGTTCCAGCGCGATGGCGCCAACGTCCATTGCCGCGTGCCGCTCTCCATGGCGACTGCCGCACTCGGCGGTGCGATCGAGATTCCGACCATCGACGGCTCCCGCGCCAAGGTCCAGGTGCCCGCCGGCACGCAGACCGGCCAGCAGTTCCGCCTCAAGGGCAAGGGCATGAGCGTGCTCAGGACCAACGCGCGCGGCGATATGTATGCCGAGATCGTGGTGGAGACGCCGGTCAATCTCAGCAAGAAGCAGAAGGAACTGCTCCAGCAGTTCGAGTCCGAGAGCAAGAAGCACGGCTCCTCCTCCTCACCCGAATCCGACACGTTCTTCGCGCGCGTGAAGGAGTTCTTCGGGAAGGAAGAGAGCTAGCCGCGCCCAAGAGCGCGCAGTCTTTCCCCAAGCGTCGATTCGTTCTACGGTGCGCGCCGTCATCTGGACCGCGCTTCGGGGGAAGATGTTCGAGGGCTATCGTATCGTGTGCGTGACGCCGGCGGGGCGGCGACGCTATATGAAGCTGCTGGTGCCGCAGATCCTGGCGTCCGGCCTGGTCGACCGGTACGACCTCTGGGTGAACACCGACGATGCCGGCGACCGCGCGTTCATGAAGGCGCTGACGCGACTGGATGAGCGTGTGCGCGTGGTGCCGCAGCCACGCGGCGAAAAGCCGAGCTGGAGCGCGATTCGCGCCTTCTTTCCTGGCGCTCTGGACGAGGACACGATTTACATCCGCCTCGATGACGACGTGGTCTGGCTCGAGCCGGGCTTCTTCGAAATCTTGCTGCGATTCCGCATCGCCAACCCGCGTTATTTCCTGGTGATGCCGCTCATCGTCAACAACGCGGTCTGCACCAACCTGCTGCAAACCTGCGGCAAGGTCGCGCCGTCGCGCTACGTTGGCGCCACCTGCATGGATCGCGTCGGCTGGCACGAACCGGGCTTTGCCGTGCGCCTGCACAGGTTCTTCCTTGATCTCGTCGCGCGTGACGAAACCCACCGGCTGCATTGCGGGCCGCGGGAGATCGCGCTGAACCGCTTCTCGATCAATGCAATCTGCTGGTTCGGCCGCGACATGGCCGCGATCGGAGGCGAGGTCCGGCCGGGGGAGGAAGAGGACCTCAGTAATGTCATCCCGACGCGCCTCGGCCGACCCAACTGCTTCTGCACGGATACCATCGCGGCGCACTTCGCCTTCTATGTTCAGCGGCGCGCTCTGGACAAGACCGATCTGCTGCAGGAATACGCGCAGGTGCTGTCGCAGCGGGCGGAGCTGAAGCCGCTGCTCTTGAAAACGACGGCGATCGCCGACGAGATCGATGCGCGCGAGCCGCCGCCCGTAGAGCAGCCGTTCGCTGCGAAGCCCTCATGGCGCGCGGCCTGGCGCAAGTTGGTCCCGCGCAAGCGCAAGAAGCAGCAGGTGCCGACGCTGTTGGAACCCGGGCCATTGCTATAGCGATCAGCTAGGCCGCGCGGATGATGTTTGCTAGCATTGCGGGCATGTCGCGTCGAGGGAGGCGATGAAGGCAAAGGCAATCCTGGTCGTAGGTGCCGGATTTGCGGGCGCGGTCTATGCGCGCGAACTGGCCGAGGCCGGCTGCCATGTGGAGGTCATAGACCGGCGGGCCCACATTGCCGGCAATGCGTTCGATGAAGTGGACGCGACCGGCATCCGCCGGCACGCCTACGGCCCGCATCTCTTCCATACCAACAGCGAGCGCGTCTGGGCCTGGGTTGCGCGCTTTGCCACATTCGTCCCGTACCAGCATCGGGTCAGCGCATGGGTCCCGACGATCGGACGGGGTGTTCCCTTGCCGGTTAACCGCACCACAGTCAACGCGGTATTCGGGCAGTCGCTATCAACGCCGGAAGACGTGGGCGCATTCCTGGCGCGCGTGGCCGTGCCGCACCCCGCGCCGCGCAATGCGGCGGAGTATTTGAATGCAAGGATCGGGGTCGAGCTTACAGATCTGCTGTTCCGGCCCTATAGCGAAAAGATGTGGGGCATGAAGCTGGAACAGATGGCCGCGTCCGTGGTGCAGCGCGTGCCGATCCGGGACGATGACGAGGACCGCTATTTCCCCGGCGACCGCTACCAGGGGCTGCCCTCTGACGGATACACCGAACTGGTGCGGCGGATGCTGGACCATCCGGGCATCCGGGTCGCGACCGGCATCGCCTTCGCCAGGGAGATGGTGCGCGACTATGATTTCTGCTTCAACAGCATGGCGATCGACGAATATTTCGGCTACGCACTCGGCGCGCTGCCCTACCGCTCCATCCGCTTTCATCATCGCCAGGAGCCGATCAGCTACCGGTTGGGCGGCACGATGCAGGTCAATTTCACCGATGACAGCCGTTACACGCGCCAGGACGACTGGAGCCTGTTGCCCGGCCATGTGGTGCGGCCGGGCGACGTGAAGACCGTGACGCGCGAGGAACCCTGCGCTGACACGGACAATCACATGGAACGCTATTATCCGGTGAAGACCAGCGACGGCGCCCCGGACGCGCTCTATCGGCAGTACCAGGACCTGGCGCGCGAAGAGGCCAAGATCCAGTTCATCGGCCGGTGCGGCACGTACCGCTATCTCGATATGGATCAGGTCATCAATCAGTCGCTGCAAGGCGTGCGGGCGTGGCTGGCCCGCTTTGGAATGGCGGTAGTGGAACATTCCCCGGAGGACCAGCGGTCCTTTGAAGGAATCACTACCTAATCCCTGCAACTTGCCCCAGCTCTTTACCTTCTCTTAACGTATCGCGCCCTAGCGTTCGCCTTTCGGCCAAAGCGCTTGGCCGTGCGCCTTCAAGCACGCGCTCAAGCGGGAAGACAAGGCGAAGAATGGGCGAAGCCGCCAGCAAGGGCAGCGATCCGTCGGTGCAAAGGAGCGGCGCATGAGCGCTGAGCTTGGCGCTGCGGCGTCGCGTGCGCGCAGCGCGCACGGCGTCCCCGCCAATTCCGACAGCCCGATCGTTACGCCATCGGATCCCCCGACCGCGGCAGGTGCCATGCACCGCCGCGCTGTGTTGCCGTGGCGGTTCATCCTCATCATCGGCTGGGCGTTGTTCATCGGCGGCTTCGCGATCGGTCAGCCGGCAGACCAAACGCTCCGGCATTGGTGGGTCGATGGTGCGTGGACCCTTGCGTATCTCGCCACCACGCTGCTCAGCTTGCGCGCTGCCCTGACGCTCACGGGCCGCGACCGCATTGCCTGGGGATTCTTCGCGGCAGCGTCTGGCGCCTGGTTCCTCGGCCAGCTGATCTGGGATTATTACGAGCTGATGGCGAACGTGCGGACGCCATTCCCGGCGATCAGCGATCTCTTTTATCTCCTGTTCGCGCCGCTCTACGCGATCGGCCTGACGTTCTTCGGCGAGAAGCCGAAGGGCGCCTCGATCGGACCGAAACTCGTAAGCCAACTGGTGATGATCGGCGCCGCGCTCTATGCCGCGGTCGGCCTCCACGTCAGCGAAGCGATCGTCGCCAGCGGCGATGGCGCGCTCTATCTCACGACGGCAGTCGCCTATCCGCTGCTCTACGGTGCCGCGTTCCTGATGGGCGTGCTCTCGCTCTGCTTCTATGTTTGGGGCCACAGGCGTTTCATCCTGACGCCGCTGATGATCGGCCTCGGCTGCCACGCGCTCGCGAATACCTCGTACGGGTTGAGCCTGTTGGGCCGCGACTATCAAGTCGGTCAGGTCTATGACTTCCTGTGGCTGCTCGGCAGCGCGTTCCAGTTCTGGGCGGCCGCCGAACATATTCACCAGGCGCGAGCGCGCGTGGGTGAGAAGCCGCTGGGCGAGCAGTTCCTGATCACGGCCTTCAGCCGGTCGCGCAGGCTGGAGCCGTTGATTCCAGCACTCGGCATCGTGGTCATCTCGCTCACTGTCGCGCTCGACGCGGATGGCGTGACGCGCCCCGAGGCGTTGGCTATCCTGATGCCGGCCTGCCTCGTCTTTGCCATCGCAGTCGCAGTGGCCGAAGGATGGAGCTGGCGCGTCGAAGACGGGCTGCGCCGCGCCGCGGCGGATGCAGCGCTGAAGGCGCAGCGTTCGGAAAGCCGCCTCGCCGCCATGCTGGAGATCGCACCCACCGCCATCATCGCGGTCGACCAGGACCGACACGTCCGCCTGTGCAGCAAGGGCGCGGCGAAGCTGTTCGGTTATGCCACGCAAGAGACGGTCGGCCTGCCGGTCACGCTGCTGTTCAGCGACGATCGCGCACAGGCCGGCGGCCAGCCGCTGACCTTCGAGCACATCATCCAGCGTCTGCGCCGGGGCGAGATCAAGGGGCGCACCCAATCCGGCACGCAGTTCCCGCTGGAGGGCGCATCCTACGAACTGGCCGATGGCGGCGAAGGCGCCCTCACCATCATGATGCTGACCGACGCGACCGAGCGGCGGCGGCAGGAACGCGCGCTGCGCCACGCCAAGGAATCGGCGGAGGCGGCGAACCGCGCCAAGACTCAGTTCCTCGCCAACATGAGTCACGAGCTGCGCACGCCCTTGAACGCCATCATCGGCTTTTCCGAGGTGATCTCGAACAAGCTGTTCGGCGAGCTTAACGACCGCTACACCGACTATGCGACCGACATCGTGGCCAGCGGCCGTCACCTGCTCGGTCTCATCAACGACATTCTCGACCTTTCGAAGATCGATCTCGGCCAGGCGACCCTGAGCGAGGGCGAAGTGGACCTGACGCGCTGCGTCCATTCGTGCCAGCGCCTGATGTTCGAGCGCGCGGAGCGTGGCGGCGTGCATGTGCAGGTGATGCTGCCGCAGACACTGCCGCTGCTGTGGGCGGACGAGACCAAGGTGAAGCAGATCGTGCTCAACCTGCTCTCCAACGCGGTGAAGTTCACCGAGCGGGGCGGGCGTGTCACCATCAGCGCGGCGATCCTGACCGATGGCGGCCTGTCGCTGTCCATCATCGACACCGGCATCGGCATGCGGTCGGAAGACATCCCCAAGGCCATGACGCCGTTCGGCCAGCTGGAAAGCACGTTCGAGCGGCGGTTCGAAGGGACCGGACTCGGCCTGCCGCTGGTGCAGCGCCTGGTCGAGCTGCATGGCGCCGAATTCCGACTGGAGAGCCATCCCGGCAAGGGCACCAAGGCGGACGTGCGCTTCCCCCGCAGCCGTGTCATTGCCCCGGCGATCGTTCCGCTGCCCGATCGGTCCCAGGCGCCGGCCGCCAGCCGTAAGACCGGCACGAACTAACCAGGCTCTCTTTCTGCCCCTCCCCGTTGCCCTTTCGCTGCCAACCCGACTACAGTTGCAAGATGCGTTAACTTTTGCGACTCGCGGGGATCGGGGATGAACACGAAGAAAGCCGGCAAGCCCGCCGTCAAACCAGCAACCAAGCCAGCCGCCAAAGCTGGCGCCAAGGCTTTGCAAAAGAAGCCTATCGGATTGAAATCTCAAGAAAAACCGGCTGAAAAGCCGGCGCCGCGTCCGGCCGGGCCGGCCCCGGTCCGGGTCAAGCGCCCCAGCAACGGCGCGGTCAAGGTCGGGGTGGTCGGCTGCGCCGGCCGGATGGGCCAGATGCTGCTCAAGATGCTGATCAACGCCCCCGGCATCGTGGTGGTAGGCGGGACGGAGCGCAAAGGTTCGATCGCCCTGGGGCAGGATATCGGGGCCTTGGCCGGGGCCGACCCGCTCGGCATCTCGGTCAGCGATGATCCATCCATGCTGTTCGAGACCTCGGACGTGGTGGTGGATTTCACCAACCCAACGGCGACCATCCAGCATGCCCAGATGGCGGCCCGTACCGGCTCCGCCCTGGTCATCGGCACGACCGGCTTCGACAACGATCAGCTGAACAGTCTCTATCGCGCCGCGCAGAGGGCGCCGATCGTCCTCGCCGCCAACATGAGCCTCGGCATCAACCTGCTGCAGCAGGTGGTGGAGGAGGTCGCACGCATCCTCGATCCCGATTGGGATATCGAGATCGTGGAAATGCACCACCGCGCCAAGATCGACGCGCCGTCGGGCACTGCGCTGGCCCTGGGCGAGGCTGCAGCGCGCGGGCGGGGACAGAACCTGCGCCGCATTTCGCGCCGCTCGCGCGACGGGCAAGTGGGGCCACGGATCAAGGGCGAGATCGGCTTTGCCGCCTTGCGCGGCGGCGATGTGGTCGGCGACCACACCGTCATCTTCGCCGCCGATGGCGAGCGGGTGGAGATCACCCACCGGGCAGGCAGCCGCGAGATCTTCGCGCGCGGCGCGGTGAAGTCAGTGCTTTGGGCGGCGGGCAAGAAGCCCGGCCTCTATTCCATGCGCGATGTCCTGGGCTTCAGCGTCCAGAGGCCGCAGGCTTCGACACCGACGCCCTGAAGCTGGGTTTCAGCCAGCGCGCCAGTGCAAGGCCAGTCAGGATCAGCAGGAGCGCGACCAGAGCGTTCCAGCTCGGCCGTTCGCCGGCCAGGAAGAATCCCCAGCCGACGCCCATCAGCGGGACCAGGTAGTTGTTGAACGAGCCGAAGCCGGCGCCGACCCTGCGCAGCAGCAGGAAGAACAGCAGATTGCCGCCGCCCGTCGACAACAGGCCGAGCCAGCCGACCGAGAACCAAGCCTCGCCATCCGGTGCCAGGGTCCAGGGCTGATCGATCACGAGCCAGACGGGAATGAGCGGCACCAGACCGGCCAGCAGGATGGTGCCGACCAGCATCTCCGAACCGAGCGGCGGCAGGCGCTTGGCGTTGACGCCGTAGAGCGAATAGGAGAAGGCGCCGGCCAGGATCGCGATCTGGCCGATCACGACGTCGCCCAATCCTTTCAGCGCATCAACGCCGATCAGGGCCAGGACGCCCGCGAAGCCGAGCAAAGCACCCAGCGCCTTGCCGAGGGTCAGCGGCTCATCGTGGGTGAAGAAGTGCGCCAGCACGATGACGAAGCTCGGGATCGTCGCCATCAGGATCGCGGCGAGATTGGACGGCGTGTATTGCTCGCCCCAGCCGATGAGAAAGAAGGGCAGAGAGTTGCCGATGATGCCGAGAAAGATCATCCGCCCCCACAGGCCAAGGCCGCGCGGCATCTCCTGGCCCTTGGCAAAGGCAATGATCAGCAGCATCGCCGCGCCGATGGTGATGCGCCCGACCGCAAGTGAGAGCGGCGGCAAGGTCTCGACCGCCTGCTTGATGAAAAAGAAGGACGATCCCCAGGTCAGCGCCAGCAACAGCAGCAGCGCGAAATCTGCCGCACCGGGCGGCCGCAGCGTCGAGTTCTTTTGTGTCATGATAATGCTCTAAAGGGATGGTCGCATTTTTCGACGCCGAACCGGTTACCGCTTCGGCTCAAAATGCTTCAGGTTGCGCGCCAGCGTGACAGGACGGTTTGAAGCTCTTGTGCGAATTGCCGCCGCTCTGCGGCACCCAGAAAGGCGCCGATCTCCACTGCGCGGCCGTGGGAGCGGAGCAGCAAGGCGGGATTCTCGAAGCCGCGCTCCTGCAGGATGATCTGCAGCCAATAAGGCTCGAACGTGGATTCGGCGAGGCGACCCTTGCCATCGAGCTGCTGCAACAGCAGGCGGTCGGCATAGAGCCGGATGCGCTCGGCGCGGCGGTCGCCGCGGAAATGGGTGCGCAGCAGCCACCAGAACAACAGCCACTCCGCGCCCAGGAAGCCGAAGATCGGCCAGGCGCCGAGCACCAGGAACAACCCGCCCCACAGCGAGACGATGACGACGGTGCCGATAGTGAGGATCAGGAACCCCCGCTCGGAGAGCGACCGGTGCGGGTAAAGCAACGCCTCGAACAGCAGGCGTTCGGACCGGGGCGGCTGGAGATCGTCGCCCGCTTCCCCCTCCAATGCGGTGACCTGCCGCTTCTTGTCCGTTTCGTCCGTCATGGCTTGCAGTATAGAGTGCCAGGCGGTTGCATCAACGTCGTCGCGGGTGGGGGCATTGGCGAAACTGAAACCGGACCAGATCGAGGCCTTCTATGCCACGCTGGCGAAGGCTAATCCGAATCCGCGCGGGGAGCTCGACTATATCAATCCCTACACCTTGCTGGTCGCGGTGGTGCTCTCCGCCCAGGCGACCGATTCTTCCGTCAACAAGGCCACGGAGCTTCTGTTCAAGGTGGCGGACACGCCGGAAAAGATGCTGAAGCTCGGCGAAGGAAAGCTCAAGGACTACATCAAGATCATCGGGCTCTATAACAACAAGGCCAAGAACGTGATGGCGCTGTCGCGGATCCTGGTTGAAGAGTTCAAGGGCGAGGTGCCGCAGGATCGCGAGACCTTGCAGACGCTGCCGGGTGTGGGCAGGAAGACGGCGAATGTCGTGCTCAACGTCGCGTTCGGCCATCCGACGATCGCGGTCGACACGCACATCTTCCGCGTCAGCAACCGCACCGGCCTCGCACCCGGCAAGGACCCGCACGCGATCGAGCTGGCGCTCGAAAAGCGCACGCCCGACAAATACAAGC
Organism: Dongia deserti; assembly: GCF_003574735.1. GTDB lineage: Bacteria > Pseudomonadota > Alphaproteobacteria > Dongiales > Dongiaceae > Dongia_A > Dongia_A deserti. The sequence continues at coordinate 120,190 of NZ_QORW01000016.1, read as the reverse complement.
GCAACGCCCATCACTGGCTGATCCTGCACGGCCGCTACGTGTGCAAGGCCCGCAAACCCGAATGCCCGCGCTGCGTGGTGAGCGAGATCTGCGCCTATCCGGCGAAGACAACGGTCGCGGGCGTGCTGCCGGGGAAGAAGAAAGCGGCGCGCACAACAAGCGCGCGATAGCAATGGTACGCACACACACCTGTCACCCCGGCTCGCGCTTCGCTTGGCCGGGATGACAGGTGAGAAGCGTTGAACGTGCGTGGTCGCTAAGCCGCTGCCTTCGCGAGGTTGCGGAGCACGAACGGCAGGATGCCGCCGTTCTTGAAATACTCGATCTCGTCCAGCGTATCGATGCGGCAGGTGAGCGGGACGTCCTGCGTGCCGCCGTTCCGGCTGATGCGAAGCGTCACGTCCATGCGCGGCTTCAGGCCCTTGGAGAGGCCGGTGATGTCGAACACCTCCGTGCCGTCGAGTTGCAGACTCTGCCGCGTCGTGTCGCCCTTGAACTGCAGTGGCAGCACGCCCATGCCGACCAGGTTGGAGCGGTGGATGCGCTCGAAGCTTTCCGCGATCACCGCCTTGATGCCGAGCAGCATGGTGCCCTTGGCCGCCCAGTCGCGCGAGGAGCCGGTACCGTACTCCTTGCCGGCGATGACCACGAGCGGCACGCCGTCCTTCTGGTACTTCATCGAGGCGTCGTAGATCGACATCTGCTCGCCGTCCGGCATGTACCGCGTGACACCGCCCTCGGTGCCGGGGGCCATCTCGTTCTTGAGGCGGATGTTGGCGAAGGTGCCACGCATCATCACCTCGTGATTGCCGCGCCGCGCTCCGTAGGAGTTGAAATCGACCGGGCCGACGCCCTTGCCGATCAGGAACTGGCCGGCCGGCCCCTCCTTCTTGATCGAGCCCGCGGGCGAGATGTGATCGGTGGTGATGCTATCGCCGAGGATCGCGAGCGACCGCGCCTTCATGACGTCGCTGACGCTATTGCCGGCCTCGCTGTTCATGCCGACGAAATAGGGCGGGTTCTGCACGTAGGTGGAGGCCTTGTCCCACTGATAGGTCTGGCCCTTGGCGATCTTCACCTTGCGCCAGAGCTGATCGCCGGTGAAGACGTCCTTGTAGCGCTTCTTGAAGGCGACCGGCGTCACGTTCTTGCGCACGAACTCCGCGATCTCCTGGTTGGTCGGCCAGATGTCCTTGAGGTAGATCGGCTTGCCCTTCTTGCCGTAGCCGATCGGATCCTTGGTGATGTCGATCTTCATGGATCCGGCCAGCGCATAGATCACGACCAGCATCGGCGAAGCGAGATAGTTCGCCTTCACATGCGGGTTGACGCGGCCTTCGAAATTGCGATTGCCGGAAAGGACCGCGGCGGCGACCAGATCGCCGGTGGTGACGGCGTCCGCGATCGGATCGGGCAGCGGGCCAGAATTGCCGATGCACGTGGTGCAGCCGTAGCCCACAAGGTTGAAGCCGAGCTTGTCGAGATAAGTCTGCAAGCCGGCCTTCTTCAGATAGTCGGTCACGACCTGTGAACCGGGCGCGAGCGAGGTCTTCACCCAAGGCTTGGTCTTGAGGCCGAGCTTCACCGCATTGCGCGCGATCAGGCCCGCGCCCAGCATCACGCTGGGGTTCGAGGTGTTAGTGCAGGAAGTGATCGCGGCGATCACCACGTCGCCGTCGCCGAGGTCGTAGTTGCTGCCTTTGACGCTGACGCGCGATTCGTGATCGCTGTGGCGGCCGAAGGCGTCGGTGAGCGCCTTCTTGAAGCTGTCGGCGGCCTGGCTCAGCGGCACGCGATCCTGCGGGCGCTTGGGGCCGGCGAGCGACGATTCGACGGTCGAGATATCCAGCTCCAGCATGTCGGTGAAGACCGGGTCGGGAGACTTGGCATCGCGCCACATGCCCTGCGCCTTGGCGTATTTCTCGACGAGGGCGATGCGCGCCGGCGGCCGGCCCGTTGCCTTCATGTAGCGCAAGGTTTCGGCATCGACCGGGAAGAAGCCGCAGGTCGCGCCATATTCCGGCGCCATGTTGGCGATGGTGGCGCGATCGGCGAGAGCCAGGTCATCGAGGCCGGGACCGTAGAACTCCACGAACTTGCCCACCACGCCCTTCTTGCGCAGCATCTGCGTGACGGTGAGGACGAGGTCGGTGGCGGTCGTCCCTTCCTTGAGCCGACCGCTCAGCTTGAAGCCGACCACTTCGGGGATGAGCATGGAGATTGGCTGGCCCAGCATGGCCGCCTCCGCCTCGATGCCGCCGACGCCCCAGCCGAGGACGGCGAGGCCGTTGACCATGGTCGTGTGCGAATCCGTGCCGACGAGCGTGTCGGGATAGGCGATCGTCTTGCCTACCTTCTTCTTGCCTTTGATGATCTGCGTCGGTTCCTTCGCCGTCCACACCACCTGCGCCAGATGCTCGAGATTGACTTGGTGGCAGATGCCGGTGCCGGGCGGCACCACGCGGAAATTCGCGAATGCGGTCTGGCCCCAGCGCAGGAAGGCGTAGCGCTCGCCATTGCGCTCATATTCGCGCTCGACGTTCTTCTTGAACGCGCCGGGGCCGGCGAAATAGTCCACCATCACCGAATGGTCGATCACGAGGTCGACGGGGGAGAGCGGATTGATCTTCTCCGGATCGCCGCCGAGGCTGATCATCGCTTCGCGCATGGCGGCGAGATCGACCACGGCCGGCACGCCGGTGAAATCCTGCATCAGCACGCGCGCCGGGCGGTAGGCGATCTCGCGGTCGGAACTCTTCTTCTTGAGCCATCCCGGGATCGCCTGGATGTCCTGCTTGGTGACCGACCTGCCGTCCTCGTAGCGCAGCAGGTTCTCCAGCAGCACCTTGAGCGAGATGGGAAGGCGGGAGAGATCGCCCAATCCGGCCTTTTCCGCCGCCTTGAGGCTGAAGTAATCGTAGGCTTTCCCGCCAACCGTGAGGGTTTTGCGGGACTTGAAGCTATCGAGCGATGTCACGACGGATTCTCCCAGGAACTAACCAGCAGACCAAGCAAACAATCGACAGAGTGGACCGGACCTTGTGGCGGAGCGAGCAGGCGGAGGGCCCGCTGGAAAACTCGCCAGATGGCCGGACCATAGCATGTTCGTGTGACGCGTTCGAGCCGCCGCAAAGCTGAGGCCAGCCCAACTTTTCCGGAGAGCGCAAGGATGCCAGCCGCTTGCGGCGCGCTGTTGAGATTCCGGCTTCATTTGACCGCGGGCGATCAACACAATTTTGCCATTATCTGACCTTATTGAGGCCATTAGGCACCGAAAGACTCTTAGGCAACAGAGATCATCCCCTCTGTTTGTCGCAGGGGTGTTCGACCCGCCCCTGTTCAGGTGCCCCACACAAGAGCATCCGCCCCCGCGGATGCGAGGTCGAACTGGAAGGCGTCGCGCTACCCCCGATCGACGTCTTCAAAAGACGGGCAGAGCGCCGCGGGCCCACTCCATCCCCAGGACCCGCGGCGCCGCCCAATTTTTTTGCCGACATCATTCCATACTGTCATCCCGGTCGAGCGCAGCGAGCGCCGGGACCCATGCGGACGTTCTGCAGCACTGCTGGATCGCATGGGTCCCGGGTCGTGCCGCTGCGCGGCCCGCCCGGGATGACAGCAAGGAGTACGTCGAGATGCCGTCCACCAGTGGACTGCGACTCACTGCGGGTCTTATCTTCAGCTGCCTCATGACTGAACTTTCCCTCGACAACATTGCGCTGGAGCGTGGCGAGCGGCGGATCGCCAGCGGGATCAATGCGCGGGTCGCGGGCGGCGAGGCGCTGCTATTGAAGGGGCCGAACGGCAGCGGCAAGTCCACGCTCCTGCGAGTGCTGGCGGGTTTGCTGCCGGCGGCCGACGGCGCGATCAAGTGGGACGGCGCCGATGTGGCGCAAGAACCTGAAGCGCATCGCGCGCGACTCACCTATCTCGGGCACCAGGATGCACTGAAGGCCGGCCTGACCGCGCGGGAGAACCTGCAATTCTGGGCCAGCTTCAACGGCGGCGATGCGGATGCGGCGCTGCGGGCCTTTGGCCTCACCCAACTGGCGGATCGGCCGGCGCGCATGCTGTCCGCAGGGCAGAAGCGGCGCCTCGCCCTGAGCCGGGTCGCTTTGAACGACCCGCCGCTATGGTTGCTTGATGAACCGGTGACGGCGCTCGACAGCGAAGCGCGGGCGGCCTTCATCGTGCTGCTCAATCGCCATCTGGCGGCGGGCGGGCTCGCCATTATCGCAACCCACGAGCCGCTGGCGATCGAAGCGCCCGTTCTGCAGCTGGGGCGCGAGCCATGAGCGCGTTCCTCGCCCTGCTCAAGCGCGATCTCGTGCTCTCCTACCGCCAGGGCATCGATGCCTGGGTGGTGGTGCTGTTCTTCCTGGCGGCGGGTATCCTCTTTCCGTTCGCCATCGGGCCGGAGCCCAATGCGCTGATGCGGGTCTCGACCGGCGTAGTGCTCAGCATGGCGGCGCTGGCGGCGCTGCTGTCGCTGGACCGGCTCTATCAGGGTGATTTCGAGGACGGCAGCCTGGACCTGATGGTGCTGGGGCCACTGCCTCTGGAATTGACGGCGCTGGCCAAGGCGCTGGCGCATTGGCTCTCGACGGGTTTGCCGCTGCTGATTGCCGCGCCGCTGCTGGCGCTGATGCTGAATGCGCCGAGCGAAAGCTATGGGCCGATGCTGCTGGCCCTGGCGCTGGCGACGCCCGCCTTGAGCCTGCTCGGCGGACTGGGTGCCGCGCTCACGCTGGGCAGCCGGCGCGGCGGCATTCTCCTCACCTTGCTCATTCTCCCCCTCTATGTGCCGGTGCTGATCTTCGCTGCTGGACTCATCAGCCGCTCGCTTCTGCTGGAGGATGATCCGACCGGCGCGCTTTTGCTGCTGAGCGGAGTGGATCTCGGGCTGCTCGCCATCACACCCTGGGCAACAGCGGCGGCGCTGCGGCAGGCGCTGCGATAGGACCGTTAGTCCAATCGCTATAGAGCGCGGCCATAATCTGTGGCGAATGCGCAACAAGTATGGATTGTTCGACACAGCCATTCGAAAAATCCAATGATTTCCTATGGATTCTGTCCTCGACTTGAACCTATGTTATGGCCGCTCTGCACCAGCCGTGCTGGACGAGCATTCAAGAAAGATGATCGTGCGTAGGGGGAAGAGTACAGCATGACCCGCGGCGTGAAGCTGGCCTCGCTCGGCGCGTCTCTGCTCGCGCTCGCAGCCTGCGCCGTCCCCGACCGCCAGCCCGATCTCGACAACATCGCCGCCAATGTCGAGCAGACGCGCGAAGGCGATTTCGGCGAATTTCTCTACAATCTGAACGAGGCCGGCGACAAAGCGCGCCGCGCGGAAGAGATCCACGACGAGGTCAGCCAGGTTCCACCGTACCTCCATGCCAGCTTGAGCGCGCGCGAAGAGGGCGTGCGGCTGGCGGAGGAGTCGGCGGAGCACCGTCGCCGGGCCGAAGATGCGCTGAACCGCATCCTCGATCCCTTGCGCGCCCGCATCGCATACCTTGAATCGCTGCACGTGCCCCAGACGGTCGGGGCGCTCACGAGGGCAGTCTATTTCGACACCGGTTCCGCCGCGTTGGGCGATGACGACCAGCCAGTTCTGGACGAGGTGTCGGGCTTCCTCAGCCAATATCCGATCGCAACGGTGGTCATCACCGGTTACGCCGATACCCAAGGTTCGCTTGAGGCCAATCGCGCGCTGGCACAACGCCGGGCGCAGGCGGTGGCCCAGGCCCTGCGCGGTCTGGGGGGACCGTTAGCGGGCTCTGTTTCTGTCGTGGCGGTGGGTGAGCCCGAAGGGGCCGCCGATTCCGAGGCCAATCCGGAAGACCGTCGCGTCGAGATCTTGGTCGCGCCGCACGGAACCTACAACCAGGGACCATAACGGCGCGCCCCGGGCCGGTTCCGGGGGGACCGGCCCGGCGCGTACCTCCTGCTGGGGGAAAAACGGCAGGGCACAAAGTGGGAGCCAGGGCACCGGCTCCAAGCATTTCCTTGGGGGTAGAGCAGGGCGTCGCCGCAAGGCGGCGCCCTTTTTTTTTGCGCGCAGGCACCGATACGCACGTTGACCGACCCGGGATCCATTCTTCCGCCGCACGGCCCTTGCCGCGGATAAATGGATGCCGGTTCGCGCTGCGGCTTGGCCGGGGTGACGGAAAATTAGGGGGCGCTTGAGGCCGATTGCCGCTAGGCCGAAAGACCAGGGGCGGGCGGCTGGTTTCGGCGGGGGGCGGGCTGTATATAAACCCCCATGGCGACAGGCTTTAATATCCATCGTTTTGCCAACCCGGGGCGCTTCCTGCGCCTGGCTGGCGCGCTGCTGCCGTGGCTCACGGGCGGGGCGGTGATCCTGTTCGCGGTGGGGCTCTATCTCGCGCTGGTCGGGTCGCCGCCGGACTACCAGCAGGGCGATACCGTACGCATCATGTATATCCACGTGCCCTCCGCCTGGATGGCGATGATGGGCTATGGGCTGCTGGGTGCGGCGGGGGCGAGCGCGCTGATCTGGCGACATCCGCTGGCGGACGTCGCCTCCGAAGCGATCGCGCCGGTGGGAGCCGGCTTCACCTTCGTTGCGCTGGTGACGGGCTCGCTGTGGGGCAAGCCGACCTGGGGCACCTACTGGGTGTGGGATGCACGGCTGACCTCGTTCCTGGTCCTGTTCTTTCTCTATGTCGGCCACATTGCCCTGACGCACGCCTTCGACGAGCGGCAGCGCGGACGGCGCTCTGCGGCGATTATCGCCGTCGTCGGATTGATCAACCTGCCGATCATCAAATACTCGGTCGATTGGTGGAACACGCTGCACCAGTCGGAAAGCATCCTGCGCATGGACGGACCCAGCATCGATCCGTCAATGCTGTGGCCGCTCTTCACCATGATCGTCGCCTTCACGCTCTATTTCTTCGCCGTAGTGATGACGCGCATGAAAGCGATGCTGCTGGAAGCCCGCCACCGCGCCGCCGCATTTGCGCGCTAGCCGGGCTGGGACGATGAACACAGTGAGCGCCGGATTCTTTGATATGGGTGGAGACGCCGCGTTCGTGTGGCCGGCCTACGGCGTGGCGGCGCTGATGCTGATCGCGTTCGCGCTGTTGAGCTGGCGCCGCCTGCGTGCGGCCGAACGTGCGCTGGAGCGCGTGACGGAATCGGATCCCGCCATGAGTGACGACGCATGAGCCGCAAGCGCCTCCGCCTCTATCTCGTGCTCGCGACCTTGGTCGTGCTCGGCATCGCGGCGACGTTGATCTTGCGCGCATTGAACGAGGAGCTGGTGTTCTTCCTCAGTCCGACCCAGATCGCCGAGAAGCAGCCGAATGCCGGCCAACAGATCCGCCTGGGCGGCCTCGTGGAAGCCGGGAGCGTGAAAAAAAGCGGCGAGACGGTCGCGTTTTCCGTGACCGATCTCAGCAACAACGTGCGCGTGAGCTATCGCGGCCTGCTGCCGGATCTGTTCCGCGAGGGCCAGGGCGTCGTGGTGCAGGGTGCGTTCGACGGCGCCGGCCAGTTCGTGGCGAGCGAGGTGCTCGCCAAACACGACGAAACCTACATGCCGCCCGAAGTCGCCAAGGCGCTGAAAGAGTCGGGCCGCTGGCAGGAGACCGAAGGCAAGGGCACAGCGCAGCCGGCGGTGACGCAGTGATGCACGCGATCAGGATACGTTCTCAGTCGTCATTGTCGTGCTTGGCACGACCATCCACGAGTTTGCCTGCGACCGCTTTGCGCTGCCGAACGAAACTCGCGGATGGTCGGACCAAGTCCGACCATGACGGAAAATTGGCAGGCCGGGAGTCGATGGAGTACAGCGCATGATCCCCGAGCTCGGCCATTACGCTCTGGTGCTGGCGCTGGTGATGGCGCTGGCGCAGGCGACGTTGCCGATGGTGGGGGCGGCGCGGGGCGTTCGGCCGTGGATGCAACTGGCGCGGCCGGCAGCGCGGGCGCAGTTCGGGTTCGTCGCGTTCGCCTTCCTCGCATTGATGTATTCGTTCGCGATCTCCGACTTCTCGGTCGCTATCGTGACCCAGCATTCGCACAGCGAGCAGCCACTGATCTACAAGCTCAGCGGCACCTGGGGCAATCACGAGGGCTCGCTGCTGCTCTGGGTGCTCATTCTCACCGTGTTCGGTGCGCTTGTGGCCTCGTTCGGCGACAACCTGCCGCCGCGGCTGAAGGCGCGCACGCTCAGCATTCAGGCCATGATCTCGGTCGGGTTCCTGCTCTTCATGCTGCTGACCTCGAACCCATTCGCGCGGCTCGATCCCGCGCCGTTCCAGGGGGAAGAGCTCAATCCGCTGCTGCAGGATCCCGGCCTCGCCATGCATCCGCCGATGCTCTATCTCGGCTATGTCGGGTTCTCGATCGTGTTCTCCTTTGCGGTCGCGGCCCTGATTGACGGCAAGGTCGATGCGGCCTGGGCGCGCTGGGTCAGGCCATGGTGCCTGCTGTCCTGGACGTCGCTCACCGGCGGAATCGTGCTCGGCTCCTGGTGGGCCTACAACGAGCTCGGCTGGGGCGGCTGGTGGTTCTGGGACCCGGTGGAGAACGCGTCGTTCATGCCGTGGCTGATCGGCACAGCTTTGCTGCATACCGCCCTGGTCGTCGAGAAGCGCGACGCGCTCAAGAGCTGGACAATCCTGCTGTCGATCCTGACCTTCGGCTTTTCGCTGCTCGGCACCTTCCTGGTACGCTCCGGCATCATCACCTCGGTGCATGCCTTCGCCGACGATCCGACCCGCGGCGTCTTCATCCTCGCTTTGCTCGCCATTGCGATCGGCGCGCCGTTGTCGCTCTACGCCATGCGGGCGCCGACCCTGCGCGGCGGCGGCCTGTTCGCACCACTGAGCCGCGAAGGTGCCTTGGTGATGAACAACCTGCTGCTGGCCACCATGACGGCGACGGTGCTGCTGGGCACGCTCTATCCGCTGCTGCTGGAGCTCACCACGGGAAAGACAATCTCGGTCGGCGGGCCGTTCTATATGGCGACCTTCGGCGTGCTCGCCTTGCCGCTGCTGATCCTGATGGCGATCGGGCCGTTCCTGGGCTGGAAGCGCGGCGACGTGAAAGGCGCGTTGCAGCGTTTGATTGCCGCCGGCATTTGCGCGCTCGGCGCCGCGATCATCGCGATCTGGATCAAGGCGGATGGGCCGATCCTGGCCCCCCTCGGCCTGTTCGTCGGCGTGTGGCTGCTGGTCGGAACGCTCATCGAGTTCATGGAGCGCATTCGCCTGTTCGACGGCAAGCCGGGGCGCGTCTGGACGCGCATCCGCCACACGCCACGCGCCACCTATGGCATGACGCTGGCGCATCTCGGCCTCGCCATCGCGGTCATCGGCATGACCGGCGCCGGCGCCTGGAAGAGCGAGGAGATAAGGCTGCTGCATCCGGGCCAGTCGCTCACGTTGCAGGGCTACGACTTCAAGCTCGAAAGCGTGGAGGGTGTGCGGGGCGAGAACTACCTTGCCGACCAGGCGCATTTCATCGTCAGCCGCGACGGCAGATTCGTCGCCGATCTCTATCCGGAGCGGCGGCAATATATGGTGCAGCCGATGCCGACAACCGAGGCCGCGATCCGCTCAGGGCCGCTTGCCGATCTCTATGCGGTGATCGGCGAGCCCGACGGCAAGGGCGGCTGGCTGGTGCGCGTCTATCACGAGCCGCTGGTGACATGGATCTGGTTCGGCGCACTGGTGATGGTGGCGGGTGGCCTGACGAGTCTCAGCGACCGGCGCTATCGCGTGGGTGCACCCGTTCGCGCCGGTGCCGCACAAGCCGTGAGAGCGTAAGTCATCGATCATGCGCAGACTGGTCTTCCTGTTGCCGATTCTGATCGTCGCCATTCTGGTGGCGGTGTTCTGGATCGGCCTCGATCCGAAGCGGGACAAGAGCGTCCTGCCCTCGGCCCTGGTGGGCAAGCCGGCGCCGATGATCGATCTGCCGGGCCTGCATGAAGGGGCGCCGCGCCTGACGCTCGAGTCCTTCCAAGGCCAGCTGGTGGCCATCAACTTCTTCGCTTCGTGGTGCCTGCCGTGCCGCGCGGAGCATCCGCTGCTGAAGCAGATCAGCGCGGAGTTCGGCGTGCCGATCATCGGCATCGCCTGGAAGGACAAGCCGGACGACTCGCGCGCCTTCCTCGCCGAGCTCGGCGATCCCTACGTCGCGACCGGCACGGATGAGAACGGCCGTACCGGCATCGATTTCGGCATCACCGGAATCCCTGAGACCTTCCTGGTGGATGGCAACGGTATCGTGCGCTATCGCTTTGCCGGGCCGTTGAGTCCCGATGGCCTGCGCAACCAGCTTGCGCCCGCGATCGCGGAGGCGAAGCGATGAGGCGCGTCCTTGCCGTCCTGGCCGTGCTGTGGCTGGGCCTCGCGCCGGCGCTGGCGCAGGAAGTGCAGCTCGCCGATCCGAAGCTGGAGCAGCGTGCACGCGACCTGTCGCGCGAGATCCGCTGCGTGGTCTGCCAGAGCCAGTCGGTCGCCGATTCCGATGCCGACATCGCCAAAGAAGTGCGCGCCATCATCCGCGAACAGATCGGGGCGGGCAGGAGCGATCAGGAAATCCGCGACTACCTGGTCGCGCGCTATGGCGACTTTGTGCTGTTCGATCCGCCCTTCAAGACCTCGACCTACGCGCTGTGGATCGGGCCTTTCGCGATCCTGGTGTTCGCGGCGATCGGCGTCGCGATCTTCTTCCGCCGCCGTGCGCAGGAACCGGCGCGCGTGCGCGAACTCGATCCCGAAGAGCAGAGCCGGGTCGCGCGCCTGCTGAACGACCGGGAGGGCGGCGCATGATTCTGTTCTGGATCATCGCTGGTGTGCTGACCCTTGCCGCCGCTGTCGTGCTGGCGGCGCCCCTCTTCGACACGCGCAAGTTCAAGAGCGAGGACGCCTTCGCGCTCGAGGTCTATCGCGATCAGCTGGCGGAGCTGACTCGCGACGAGCAGCGCGGCCTCCTGACCGCGGAGCAAGCGCGCGCGGCACAGATCGAGATCGAGCGGCGCATCCTGGCGCTGGATGAAGGGAAGAGGTTCCAGCCCGCGCGGCCGCCCAGCCATGCGCTGACGCTTGCCATGGCAGTTATTTTGCCGCTGGCGGGCTTCGGAATTTACCTCTTCCTAGGTTCGCCGCACTTGCCGTCGCAATCGGCGATGGAGCGGCTGGCGGAAGAGCGACAGCGCACGTCACCGGAGATCCAGGCGCTGGAAGCGAAGGTCGAGCAATCGCCTTCGGATGGGCAAAGCTGGATCGAGCTCGGCGGCGCTTACGCCGATGTCGAGCGCGCCAAGGATGCCGCAGATGCTTTCGCCAAGGCGATGGCGCTGGGCCGCAAGGAGCCGGACCTGCTGCGCCAGTACGCGCATGCGGCGATCGTGGCGGCGGGCGGACGCGTCGGTCCCGACGCGCAGCGCGCCTTGCAGCGCGCGCTTGCAGCCGATCCCACCGACCCGACCGCGCGCTTCTTCCTCGCGCTCGCCAAGGCGCAGAACCAGGATGTCGAAGGCGCGCTGACCGACTGGCTGGCGCTCGAGGGGCAACTGCCGCCCAATGCGCCGCTGCGTGGCCTGGTGACGGACAACATCGACAAGGCAGCGCGGCAACTGGGCAAGGATCCCGCCACGCTGCCCGGCCGCGCTGCGGGCGCCGCCCCGGCAGGGCCGAGTGCCGAGGACATGGCTGCAGCGGCGCGGATGTCGCCGGAGGAGCGCCAGGCCTTCATCGAAAGCATGGTCGAGCGCCTTGCGGCCAAGATGAAAGAAAATCCGGACGATCTCGAAGGCTGGATCAAGCTCGCCAATGCTTATGGCGTGCTGGAGAAGCGCGAGGAAGCGCGCGCGGCCTGGGCGGAAGCGGCGAAGCGCGCGCCCTCGCGCATCGACGTGCAGATTGATTACGCGGGATCGCTGATCCAGGGTCGCAGCGATCTTGCCCAGATCCTGCCGGCGGAGTTCCCCGAGGCGGTGAAACGTATCCGCACCCTGGATCCCGAGAACCCGCTGGGCATGTTCTACGCGGGCGTGGTGGCGCGGGCAGAGGGCCGCTCGGAGGAGGCGAAAGCGCTGTGGGAAAAGGTCTTGGCGCTGATGCCCGAAGGTGCCCCCGAACGCCAGCAACTGCAGCGCCAGATCGACAATCTCGGTAAGCCCGCGAACTGACGTCGGTTGCAGACTCAATCGCACCTGCAGCGGATGAATGGATCCAGGGGCTCGCGCTGCGTTTGGCGGGTGACAGTTTAAGTGTGTGACCTGGATCACCCGTCTCACGGGAGCGTGAGCAACGGTGGCCTTGTTTGCAGTATTGGAAGGCGCACAATAGAGCCATGCGACGAACCATCCTGCCCATCTTCGCGATGCTCCTGCTGGCGGCCTGCTCCAGCAACGGCGGCGGCAGCGGCTATGGCGGCACCGGCACCTCCTATACCGACGCGCATTTCCTGAAGGATGATCCGACGGTGATCGAGCTCAAGGTGCGCGATCCATTGCCGGTAACCCAGGTCGTCTTGATCGATCCGACCGGCGCCAAGACGGAAGCCTACGATATCGAGCGCGACCGGCAGACCTATCGCTCCGGTGGCGGGCCGAGACCCAATGTCGGCGTCGGCGTGTTCGGCGGCTCTTCCGGACGCATCGGAACGGGCGTCGGCATCGGCTTCCCGATCTTCTCCGGCCAGTCCGGCGCCACCAACACGGTGGTCGACAGCACCGCCAAGGTGAAGATCAGCAACCCGGTACTCTATCGCTCGACGTGGCAAAACTGGAAATTGCGCGCCGAGCTGGACGACGGGCGCACTAAGCGCACGATCGAAATGGTTCCTCCGAAGCCGCTCTGACGCGCGCGTATCGAATGGCAGCCATGATCGCGCGGCGCTGCGCGGTCGCGCGTGGGCCGATATACTCCAATCGCTGCATGGAACGATCGGAGATCGATCATGTCATCCAATCCACATGCCATTGTGATCGGCGTCGGGCCCGGGCTCGGTGCGGCCTTGGTCCAGAAGTGCCTGACCGAGGGGATGAAGGTCAGCGCCGGCGCGCGCGATCGCGACCGGCTGCGCACGCTGCTCGATGAGCGCGGGCTGCAGGACGTGCCGGCCTTGCGGTGCGATGTGAGTGATCCTGCCAGCGTGGATCATGCCTTCGGCGACGCGATCAGCGATGGCGGCGTGCCGGACCTGATGATCTTCAATGCCAGCGGCTATGCGCGTGGCAGCATCCTGGATCTGACGCCAGGCCAGCTCGAGGCCGCGTGGCGCGTTGGGTGCCTGGGCGGATTCATCGTCGGGCAGGCGGCGGCCAAGGTGATGGTGCCGGCGGAACGCGGCACGATTCTTTTCACCGGTGCGACCGCCTCGCTGCGGGGCAGCGCCAATTTCGCGCCCTTCGCGATCGCCAAGTTCGGCCTGCGCGCTCTGGCGCAGAGCATGGCGCGCGAACTCGGGCCCAAGGGCATCCACGTCGCACATATGCTGATCGACGGCCAGATCGGCACCGCCGAGGGCGACACCAAGCTGAAACCGGCCGACATTGCCGAAGCTTATTGGTCGATTTATCGGCAGCCGCGCAGCGCCTGGACTCTGGAGGCGGACCTGCGTACCTGGGTGGAAAAGTTCTAGAAAAGTCTGTCTACTACCCCCTTGCTCCCAAATGAATGTCGCGGCACCCTGGCCCTGGACTCGGGATCGAGGGGGTACCGAGTCGCTTCATCCGTGCAGATGCCGGACGGCAGGCACGGCGTAGAGGGGACGAATGACAAAATCGCCGTCGAAATCGAGTGACCTGAGCTCACGCCTGCCGGCTTTGGGCGAGCTGCGCCATATCTCCTTCAGCAAGGATGCGCTGGTGATGGCGGTGAAGCTCTACTACGCCGCCACCAAGAAGCCGCTGCCCTCGGGCGTGGTCGAAGGCTGCGAGATCGTCGCAGCACCCGATACGCAAGTCGAGATCAAGATCCGCGACGATGCCAGCGGCGAGATCAAAACCGTGCCGATTTCCGCCGAGATCATCGGTGCGGCCATGATCAATTACTGCCGCAAGGTGAATGTACCCTTGCCGCGCGAAGGCAAGAAGTCGCTGCTGGTGTCCGGCGACAATCTCGTGCTCGTCGTCAACGTGCAGGCCCAGCCGACGAAGTTGTTCCGCACGGGAACGGCTGAGCGCTAGGGCGCGATCCGGCGCGCTCCACCCCATGTCCGATCCGGTCCGACAGCAATATGAGCTCCTACCCTATCCCGCGCGCGACCCGCGCGACGAGGCGCAACGGCTGATCGAAGGCTCGCCCAGCCATCTGCTGGAGCTCAATCACTATCTGTTCGCCGGCGCACGCGACTTCTCGAAACCGTTCCGGGCTCTGGTGGCGGGCGGCGGCACCGGCGACGGCCTCATCATGCTGGCGCAGCACTTGCGCGACAAAGGCTGCCCGGCGGAGATCGTCTATCTTGATCTGTCCAAGGCCTCGCGCGCCATCGCAGAAGGGCGTGCGCGGGTGCGCAGTCTCAACACCATCACCTTCGTGACGGGCTCGCTGCTCGATCTGCCCACGCTCGATCTGGGCCAGTTTGACTACATCGACTGCTGCGGCGTGCTGCATCATTTGACCGATCCGCCGGCCGGCCTGGCCGCGCTCACCGACGCGCTGGCGCCGGATGGCGGGATGGGCGTGATGGTCTATGGCACGCTCGGACGTACCGGCGTCTATCCTGTGCAGGCGATGCTGAAGACGCTCGCTGCCTACGCGCCCGCGCCAGCCTTGACGTCGACGGCGCAGCTCGCGACCGCGCGTGACCTGCTGAAGCAATTGCCGGTCACCAACTGGCTGCGGCGCAATCCGGCGATCGGCGATCATCTGGCCGGCGGCGATGCGGGTTTGCACGATCTGCTGCTGCATGCCCAGGACCGAGCCTATACCGTCGCGGAGTTGGCGGAACTGGTGCGCGGTGCCGGGCTGGAGATCACGGCTTTCATCGAGCCCTGGCGGTACGATCCTGCCAGCTATCTCGGCGATGCCGGCTTGCTGCACCGGTTGGAGCGGCTGGATTCGATTGCCCGTGCCGGGTTCGCGGAGCAACTCGCCGGCAACCTCAAGCGCCACATCGCCTATCTGGTGAGACGGGACCGCGCGCGGGCAGCGGTCGCGCAGCCGGATGATCCCACCATGGTGCCGGTCCTGCGCGCCGACAGCAGCGAACTCGGCGCCTCGCTGCGCGGCCGCAGCAGCCTAAAAGTCACGATCGACGGGCTCGAGGTGCGCTTTCAGGTTCCCCTGCATGCCGCCGACATTCTGGGAGCGATCGACGGCAAACGCACGATCGCGGCGATCCATCAGGCCGTCGCCGGTGCGGTCGGTGACCTGAAGAGCTGGGGTGCATTCAAGCCTGCGTTCGACAGAGTCTACGCGACTTTCAACAAGCTGAACCGCTTGTTCCTGACGCGCTAACTAGACGCTGCCCTTCTTCTCGATCACCAGGATGTGCGCGGGACCGTCAGGGTGCGCGACGTGCTCGTCGCCAGGCTCGGCATGACAGATGTCGCCGGCTCGCATCGCGCGCCGATATTCCTGGCCGCCGCGGCGGTAATGCATGGTGACCGCACCCTCGAGCACGACGAACACCTCAGCGCCATCATTGACGTGCCAGATATAAGGGCGGTCGGTCCAATGCAGACGAACGGTCGCGCCTTCGATCTCGGCGATCGGCAAGGCATCCCAGGCTTTGGTGGTGATAAAGTCGCTTGGTCTCATGAAGTTCATGAGCGAGGTCTAGCAGTGAAGTCAAACGGCCTGTATCGTCATTCTGTCGTGAACCGACCGGCATTGTGACGCGCTTCGCAACGCTTTCCTTGGGGACAATGGCCCGTAAACTGGACCAGACCGATCAGCAGATCCTGACGCTTCTTGCCGAGAATGCGCGGCAGAGCGTGAAAGAGCTGGCGCGTCGCATCGGCTTGTCGCGCTCCGCGGCGCAGGAGCGGCTGGCGCGGCTGGAGCGCGACGGCGTGCTGGCCGGCTACACGATCCGGCGCAACGACCCGGCGGAGGGGAGGGTCGCCGCCTATTTCATCATCAAGACCAGACAGGCGGTGTGTGACGACCTTGCGCCTTATCTGCGCAAGATCCCGGAAGTCGTGGTGTTCGATTCGGTGGCCGGCGAGACCGACGGCCTCGTCGAGGTGGTGGCTGACAGCATGACCCGCTTGCAGGAAGTACGCAGCGCGATCGCCGCTCTCGACGACGTCGAGGCGATAGAGACCTCGGTCATCCTGAAACGGCATTTCAATCGGCGGTGATGAAGGTACGACGAGGTTGTTCTCTCTTCTCCGTCATGGTCGTGCCAGGCACGGTCATGACGAAACAGACGAAGGGGTATTGGATATGAACAACTATCATCTGATCGCCTCTAAAGCCGCGGGGTCGATGATCGTGGAGGCGGCACTCGCCGTGTCGAGACTGCCATACGACGTGGAGATGATCCCCTATCTCGAGCCGGGGCCGCAGCGTGACCGGCTGCTCTCACTCAACCCGCTGGGGCAGGTGCCGACCCTGTTGCTGCCCGATGGGCGCGCCATGACGGAGAGCGCGGCCATCATCCTGCACTTGGCGGACGAAGCACCGGATGCTCAGCTGACGCCGCGGGCTCAGGATCCGACGCGGCCGATGTTCTTGCGCTGGCTCATTTTCATTGTCGCGGCGATCTATCCGACCTTCACTTACGGCGACGACCCGTCGCGTTGGGCGCACGACGAGGCATCCGGCAGACATCTGCGCCAGGCGACGGACGAGCATCGCAAGGCGCTGTGGCGCTACTTCGCGGCACAGAGTCCGTGCAAGCCGTGGGTGCTGGGCGATCGCTTCTCCGCGCTCGATCTCTATGTCGCGGTGATGAACATGTGGCGGCCGGGGCCGGACTGGTTCAAACGGGAATGTCCGGCACTCGCCGCCATCGCCGCGCGTGTATCGGAGATGGATGCGCTGCGCGACGTGTGGAAGAGGAACGCGGGTTGATGCTACTGCCCGAGTCACGCAGGTGCTACCATTCCGCTGTCAGCCCGGCCTTGAGCTGGGATCCATGGTTCAGTCGCACGTGCGACTGTGGAATGGACACGGGCTCAACGCCAGGTGACGGGATACGACGGATTCATCACGCGATAGGAAAAACAAATGGAAAAGCGTCGGCTGGGAAAATCCGATCTCTACGTCGCGCCGCTGTGTCTCGGCGGCAATGTGTTCGGCTGGACGGCGGATGAGGCGATGAGTTTCAAGCTGCTCGACGCCTTCATCGATGCCGGCTTCAACTTCGTCGACACGGCCGACGTCTATTCGAAGTGGGCGCCCGGCCATCACGGCGGGGAATCCGAAATCATCATCGGAGATTGGCTGAGGCGGCGCGGCAAGCGCGATGACGTGATCATCGCGACCAAGGTCGGATCGGAGATGGGGCCGGGCAAGACGGGCCTCTCCAAGGCCTACATCACGCGCGCGGTCGAGGATTCGCTACGCCGGCTCGGCACCGAGTATATCGATCTCTACCAGTCGCATCGCGATGATCCGGACACGCGACCCGAGGAAACGCTGGAGGCCTATAGCGCCCTGATCAAGGCCGGCAAGGTGCGGGCGATCGGCGCCTCCAACTTCACCGCGGAACGCCTCGCCGAATCGCTCGAGGCGAGCGCAAAGCACGGCCTGCCGCGCTATGAGACGCTGCAGCCGGAATACAATCTGATGGTGCGCGATTTCGAGCGGGAGCTGGCGCCCCTGTGCACGCGGCACGACATCGGCGTCATCCCCTATTTCGGCCTCGCCTCCGGGTTCCTCACCGGCAAGTACCGCAGCAAGGCCGACCTCAAGCAGAGCCCGCGCGGCGAGGATGTCGAACAGTATCTGAACGAGCGCGGCTTCAAGGTGCTGGCGACGCTGGACCAAATCGCTGCGCGCTCCGAGGCCACGCCGGCCCAGGTCGCCCTCGCCTGGCTGATGACTAGGGTGACGGCGCCGATCGCCAGCGCCACCAACCCGAAGCAGCTCGCGGACCTCGTTGGTTCGGCGCGGCTGAAGCTCCATTCCTCGGATGTCGCAAAGCTGGAAGTCGCGAGCGCATAAGAAGCCTCCAGAACAGGACGCATATGCCGCCCAAACGCTCAATTTGCCGCCCCCATCGGGCGCTCCACTTGCGCGGCAGGGTCATTGCCTTGCCTGCAAGTTTCCCAACCTTGCGACTGGAGTGTAGGTAGCGCGGGACCTTTGAGGCCTCCGTGATCGCTGTCACGTGCCTTCGGCGCAAACCCTCCCACCTGACTTGGCACCGCGCCACGCAAGCGGCGTAGGCGTCAATCTCTATTAAGGAGGTTCATATGGTCCGCAAGGTTCTTTACGAGTGGCCGCCCAGTTTCCTCAAGGCCGCGACACACATCATCAGCCCGGGTGCGCCGGTGGTGCCCTTCACGATTCTCGGTACGCACAACGACGACATCATCTTCGGCACGCGCCGTCATGACATTATCAACGCCAAGGGCGGCGAGGATGCGGTCTCGGGTGGGAACGGCAACGACTGGATCCTTGGCGGCCGCAGCAATGATCTGCTGAACGGCGATGGCGGCGATGATCATCTCTTCGGCGAGGAAGGAGATGACTATCTGAACGGCGGCTGGGGTAATGACACGATGTATGGGGGAATCGGCTCCGACGCGGGATGGGGCGACGCAGGCGATGACGTGATCTACGGCGAATCCGGCGATGACGGGTTCGGCGGCGCAGAAGGCAACGACACCCTCTACGGAGGCGACGGCAACGACAATCTCGAGGGTGGCACAGGCGAAGACAAACTCTATGGCGGAGCCGGCAACGATGTCCTGGATGACACTAAGGAGTTCGACGGCAGCCCAGGTCACGACTCGTTCTATGGCGGCGACGGGGACGACCAGCTGTTCGCGGCCGGGGTCGAGGACGCGCTCGCCATGAATGCGATCGACGGCGGCGCCGGCTTCGACCGGCTGGAGCTGGTTTCAGACGAAGCCGTGATCTCCAATCTGGGCATGCTGGCCGGATTCACCGAAGGCATCGAGGCGATCGGCCTCAGCCACGACCTCGATACCACCTTGATCGTCAATCCGGCGGACGTACTGGACTTTTCCGACGACAGCAACACGCTCTATATTACCGGCGGCCACGACAGCTTTTTCGCAGTGAACAACTGCAAGATCGACAGCACGGTTGGCGGCTGGACCGCGGTCGGCACGGTGCAGGCCTACAACAATGAGTTCACCCACTACCAGGCGACGGTCAACGGCCAGCAGGTAGATCTCTACGTCGACACTTGGCTGCAGCAGAGCGACCTGACGGTCTAACGCCTGCTCGGCAGCCAATAATTCGCCGCGCAATCTTTCCAAACATCACACCCGGCGTGTCGCACACGCCGGTTTTTTTCCTTCTCGCGCACGTTTTGTTCCTGCGATTAGCTGAGACAAAGCGATGACCTTCGCATGCGTCGTGACGATCGTCATCCTCCTTCGGTCGCCAAGGATATAGTCTTTCAGCTGTTGCGAGCGCCCCACCGGGGCTCCATTCCAGGAGGCGACAATGGCACTGCGGGATATTTACAGTTTCCGTTTGGCTTTGCTGAACAAGGGCCACCTCGTGTTTAATCCAGCTGCCTTGCATTGGCCGTTCTACACCCAGATCGGGACTGACAAGGATGATGAGCTTTTCGGTGGGATTGGCGCCGACATCATCGACGGCAAGGGCGGCGACGATGTCATTTGGGGAGACGAAGGTAACAACTGGATCGAGGGCGGGAGCGGCAACGACGAGGTGACCACTCTTGGCGGCAGCGACCATGTCTTCGGTGAGGACGGGAATGATTTTGCCAATCTCCATGGGGGAGATGACAAGTTCTACGGAGGAGACGGGGATGACGAGGCCGCCGGATGGAGTGGCAATGACCTCATGTATGGCGAGGCCGGCGATGACTATCTTGAGAGCGGCAAGGGCGAGGATACGCTCCACGGCGGTGACGGGAACGACATTTTCGATGAGTTCAGGAACTACGGCGGCGATGTCTTCGAGGTCTCTGGTCCCGATTGGTTCTATGGCGGGAACGGTAACGACCAGTTGTTCGCCTTCGATATCCCAGATGCAGTGCAGATGAACTTGCTCGATGGCGGCCCCGGCTTCGACCGGCTGGAGCTGCAGGTGGACGGCGCCGTCATTGCCAACCTTGATTTGTTAGCAGGGGCCACAACAGGAATCGAAGCGATCGGTCTTAGCCATTGTGTGGGCACCACGCTGTTCGTCGAGCCGCTGGATGTCCTGAACTTTTCTGACGAGAGCAACGCGCTCTATGTCACGGGTTACTTCACTGGCGGTTTCGACACTATTCCATCGCCCAACACCTCCTCGGTGGACAGCGCGAGCAAAGCTTGGACCGAGGTTGGTACGGTCCAGGCCGATGGACATGATTTCCTCCATTACCAGGCGACGGTGAAGGGCCAGCAGGTGGACCTCTACGTCGATAGCTCGCTACAGCAGGCCGGTATCACGTCGTAGGCGCTCGGGCGCGTCCG
Organism: Dongia deserti; assembly: GCF_003574735.1. Taxonomy (GTDB): domain Bacteria; phylum Pseudomonadota; class Alphaproteobacteria; order Dongiales; family Dongiaceae; genus Dongia_A; species Dongia_A deserti. The sequence continues at coordinate 99,624 of NZ_QORW01000016.1, read as the reverse complement.
CCGAGCATCAGCCCGACGTGGCCGTCCGCACGCCGGGCTGCAGCCATGGAGCCAATTCACTGATTGGTCCATGCAGTACTGGCGTACTGCATGGTCGTCAGATCAATAGGCGACAGCCGGTTTCTCGTGATAGCGTTTTCATGGGGGAGGGTAACGAGGGCGCGACAACGAACAATGGGAGGAGCAAATGAGGAATTTGTTGCTTTCGTCCATCGCGGCTGGCGCGGTGGCCTTTGCGGGGCTGGCTCACGCTCAACAGGCGCAGACGGTGCCGACCGAGAATCTCCAGAAACTGAGCGCCATGCAATCGACCGGCACGCCGATGGAGGCGTTCCAGCCGGTTCCGCAGAATGACGAATACGCGGCACAGCTGCGCAAGAACCTGGAGCGCATCAAGCTGCCGCCCGGGTTCAAGATCAATCTCTATGCCGTGGTGCCGGATGCGCGCCACATGGCGGTCGGGCCGCAGGGCGTCGTCACTTTTGTCGGCACGCGCAAGGACGCAATGTGGGCGATGACCGACCGCAACAAAGACGGGGTGGCGGACGAGGTGAAGCGCTTCGCCCCCTCGCTCGCCTTCGACATTCCGAACGGGCCGTGCTTCTCGAGGGACGGCTTCCTCTACATCGCGGAGCGCAACCGCATCCTCGTCTTCCCGGCGGCCGAGTTCTTCTATGAGAGCCCGGACATCGCGGTCGGCGAAGTGGTGAAGCAGGGCGAGCTCATCCCCAAGGAGGAGGAGAGCTTCAACCACACCGCGCGCGTATGCCGGATCGGGCCGGACAAGAAGCTCTACGTGCAGCTCGGCCAGCCCTACAACGTGCAACCGAAGGAAAAGGTGGAGCTCTATGAGAAGGTCGGCATCGGCGGCATCATCCGCATGAACCAGGACGGCAGCGAGAAGGAGGTCTACTCGATCGGCCACCGCAATCCGGTCGGCATGGACTTCCATCCGACCACCGGCGAGCTGTGGAGCAACGACAACCAGGTCGACGGGCTCGGCGACGACACGCCGCCGGGCGAGCTCAACCGCATCACCGGGCCGGGGCAGCATTTCGGCTTCCCGTATCTCAACGGCGGCGTGCGGATTCCCGACTACAAGGACATGGAAGCGCCGGCCGAGACGGTGGCGCCGGTGGTGGAGACGGCGGCGCATGCCGCCGACCTCGGCCTCTTGTTCTATACCGGCAACAAGTTCCCGGCCAAATACAAGAAGGGCGTGTTCACCGCCCAGCACGGCTCGTGGAACCGCACGGTGCCGGTCGGCGCGCGCGTGCTGTTCACGCCGCTCAATGATGATGGCACCGCCGCGGGCGAGCAGGAGGAGTTCGCCGCCGGCTGGCTGACCCAGGACGGCGAATATATCGGCCGGCCGGTCGACATCGCGCAGCTACGCGACGGCTCGATCCTGGTCTCCGACGACTTCGCCGGAGCGGTGTATCGCATCTCCTACAGCCAGTGAGTGGGTTCGGGCCGCGGGTCTCCGTTTACCCGCGGCCCTCTTTCCTTCGGAGTTCTAGTCGATGAAGCCCTTCGTCGTTTCGGTCGCGGCGCTTATCGCCGCTGTCTCGGCCAATACCGCGCTCGCCGCCGATCCCGCCGCCGGCAAGAAGGTGGCCCAGGGCACCTGCGCCGTCTGCCACGGTCTGGACGGCATCGCCAAGGTCCCCGATGCGCCTCACTTGGCCGGCGAGAACGTCGAATACCTCATGCGTCAGCTGAAGGCGTTCAAATCCGGCGAGCGCAAGCACGAACAGATGTCCATCATCGCCCAGTCCATGAAGGATGAGGACATGGAGAACGTCTCGGCCTGGTACTCGCAGATCCAGATCAAGGCGGAGATGCCGAAGTAGAGCGCTATGCCGGCTCGTCGATATTGCTGAGCAGCGGCATCCCGCGATCGCCGCTACGCATGCTGTAGGCCCGGTATTGCACTTTTCAGCAGTGCGGTGTCGACGGCCCGCGCTGCCATCGTGCGCTTTCACGCAGACTCGTTCATCCGAAGCCAAGGCCACAGCTATATCACTCGAAGCCACAGCTATAACAACGGTACAATAAAGACCGAAGCGAGGGATTGACTTGGCAACGCGCCGTGGGCGAGCTCAAAACCAGGGGGACGCAGTTTATGAAGCTCAGTGACTGCGATGTTATTTTGCACCTTGGAGCCCATCGAACGGGGACAACTTCAATCCAGCATGCGTTGAACCAAAACTCCCAAGAGCTCTTTCAAGAGGGGATGATTTGCTTAACCGCGCCTGCGATGGGCGAACATAGTGAAGGCACCGTTCGCCAAGTAACGAAAGCATTGCCCAAGCTGGGAAGGAGATTTGGGCATGTGCTGCACTGGTCCCTTGCAGCTCAGCAAAAGAGTCTCCTTGCACAACTGATGATCGATCGATCCCAGGGAAGGGCGTTTAACTCGGTCATCGTGTCGGAAGAGAATTTCCTGGGCCATGCATTCCCTTTAGGCAGCAAGACCGATCTGTTTTACCCCAATCTCGCCAAGATGCTGCGTGGACTCAAGCGCACCTTGGGATCGAGGATCTCCCGCATTCATCTCTGCATCAGGTCTTACGACACATTCCTGCCATCGTACTACGCCATGCGTGCCATGTTCGGGGAGCGGAACGATTTCAAAAGCATCAAGGCTCGTTGGATGAAGGTTGAGGGCGGCTGGCCGAGTGTGATCGAACGGATCGCCGAACATTTCCCGAATGCGCAGCTTCGCGTGACCACGTTCGAATCTGCAACGCCAGAGGAGACATTCTGGCAAATCATCGGCTCGGAGCGCCTGCGTGGGCGATTGTCATGGAATGTGGAGGTGCACAACCAGTCGCCGACATGTGAGGCAATCCAGGCGGCCATACAGCTGAAGAAGACGCCCAACTTTGATCCGGATGAGGTCGTGCACCAGTACCACGTGCATCGTCATGGAAAGCGATTTGATCCGCTCTCGCCGGACGAAAAGCGGCTGTTGTCTGAGCGATATGCGCGTGATCTTGAAGCCTTGCGTCGAGGGGGCCTCCTCGCGTCTCAGCCCCTGGAAAGGGTCGCATGATCGGCCTAGGCAGACGACTCTACCGAGCCTACCGGCGAACAACGCTGGCCACGTCGTCCTTGACGGAGGCTCGCAGACCGCCCTTGACGGAGGCTCCGAGGGTCGACGGTCACCGGTTCCTGTTCATCGGCGGGCTCCATCGGAGCGGCACTTCGATCATCCATCGTCTATTGAGAGAGCATCCTGACGCCAGCGGGCTGAACGACACCCCCGCGCCAGAGGACGAAGGGCAGCACCTGCAATCCGTTTTCCCGCCCGCAAGGATGTTCGGAGGACCGGGCCGATTTGCGTTCGCCGAAGATGCACACATGATCGAAACATCGGATCGCGTGTCTGAGGAGAACAGACGGAAGCTCTTGTGCGAGTGGGGTCCCTACTACGACTTCAGCAAGAAGGTGCTCCTGGAGAAGTCGCCGCCGAATTTGATTCGTAGCCGATTCCTGCAGGCGATGTTTCCTGGAGCCCGCTTCATCTTCGTTGTTCGGCACCCGATCGCCGTATCCTGCGCGACCAGGAAATGGTCCAACACGCACATGTTGGAGCTGCTTTTCCACTGGTGCGTTGCGCATCAGATACTGATGCAAGATCTGCAGCAGCTGGACCGCGCAATGGTCATTCGATACGAGGATTTCGTGTCCAAGCCGCACGTCTTCTTGAAGGAAATATGCCATTTCACAGGATTGGAGAGCTTTACGCCCCGCGAAACCGTTTCCGATCACAACCAGGAATACTTCGCGCGCTGGAAGAATGAGATCGCTCGATCCACCCCGAACCTCGAAGGGCTGCTGAACGCGGCGCGTGGACCCATCGCAAAATTCGGCTATCGCTTGTCGGAGCCGTTTGTCAGCTCCTGGACACCAGAAGAATTGGAGCGTCAGAGCATCTCTTCCAGCGACCAAGCGCGATAGTTGTCGTTTGGAAAAACTCCAACGCCTCCTTCGGCCCTGAGCTCATCCGGGTTGGTCTCCGCCAGCGCGCGTTCCAGGACGGCATGCGCCGCCGATCCCTCTGCCGGCAACAAGATCGCCCAAGGCACCTGTGCCGTCTGCCACGGCTGGACGGGCATCGCAAGAATCCCGATGCGCCGAAAGTAGGAGCTCTTTTTGCTTGTCTTCTCAGATGGAATATCACTATAAGTAGCTGACGGGGTCTCTGCGCGATAGAGATCTTGTTCGGCATTGTAAATACAGATATGTAGGCATATATTTATAAATGCGGTTCACGTGGGATCCGCGAAAGGATGCTGCCAATCGGCAGAAGCACGGCGTCAGCTTCGAACTGGCGAGCCGCGTGTTCGACGATCCGAACCACATCAGCATACAGGATCGCCATGAAGGCGGCGAAGAGCGATGGCAAACAATCGGCCTGATCGGCCCGATAGCGATCTTCATGGTCGCCCACACGTATGAGGAAGACGATGGCGAAGAAGTCGTCCGCATCATCTCGGCGCGCAAGGCCACGAAAGCGGAGCGCAGGCGGTACGATGAGCGCACGTGAACGGCGGGAGCTGGCTGCGCTCGAGAAAATGCCGGACTCGGCGATCGACACCAGCGATATTCCGGAAGTGACCGACTGGAGCAAGGCGCAGGTCGGCCGCTTTTATCGCCCGATCAAACAGCCGGTGACGATCCGACTCGATGCCGACGTGGTTGCGTGGTTCAAGGCGACGGCGCCGCAGTATCAGACGGCGGTGAACAAGGTGCTGCGGGAACATATGGAGCGGAATGCAGCGAATGACTCTTCGTCGCAGCCGAAGGCGAAGAAAAAACGGGGATAAGAGAAGTCGAGTCTGACCCCAATTCTCCGAGAAGCAAACAGCCGCGCTCGGGCAGGATTAGATTGCCTCCACAGTCGAGAACAAGTCCTTGTAATCACCCCCGAACAACGGCTTGACTTTGATGTTGTCGCCAAATCTGTGATGGTTGTAACTGGACCAGTTCCAGTCTCGCATCTCGGCATCTCTCACTTTCCCGTCCCAATAGTCCCTCAGCCCTACGAAGTTGGCACACTGCAAACCAGTTTCGAGGTCAGCAATGCAAACGACGGAGTATGGTAGTTCTTCAGTTATTTCCACCGGTAGGTTTGATTCTTTTAGCTGCTCAACAACCGCGTTATGGAGCAACTCCCGAATTTTTGGTCCAAACATAAACCAGTTCTCGAGGGTCACGACGGCAGGAAGTACTGCAATCGCCTCCCTAAATGGAAAGTGAGGATATAGCCCATCGCGATAGTCCGCGATGGCCTTGTAGACTTGAACAACACCAGAAGCGAGGCTAGCTATATCTGACTCAAGAGGCCCAATCTCATTCAGAGCTGCTTTTGCGTCCCAGGAAAGCCTCTTCGCCTTGCATTCAAGAAACAGGGCGAAATCTCCCTCAGCTAAGATCCAGTCCACAGAATCGCGCTGAAGGGCTTTGTGTCCGTACCGTTGTTCGGCCAGCACTGTGCTGTCTGGACGGGATATCGAGCGCGAGATCACTTCGCCCACATAAGCTTGATAGGATCGCCCAAACGCATCGCCAAATTGCTTATGTTTGCACAGTGAATAATAAAGCCCGCCCGTGATTCTCCAAAACAAGAGTGCCACGACGGGGCATACGATCGCGTCGTTGCCCTCCCATGGCATCTGGATCAAAGGAAAAGCGCGAAGCGAATTGAATGCATACGCGAATCGATCGTCAAACACCTGCTCCGATTTCAGTATCTCGCGAATCTCGTTCAGCGGCCGAGAGCAAAAACTGACAAACTTCGTTATGTCCTCATTGTTGAGTTGTTTGATCTCCGAATTGACCGGAAGGGCGACGGTCGGGCTGCCGAAAAAGTGCCCTAAGAAACACATACCGCACAGATATATCGTTTGAACTGACATTCCCGTCTGCGACCGGCATATCTCATCGATCTGCGGAGTATCGAATATCTTCAGATATCTCATCAAAGCCGTGGACTTCATCGGATGCGCCTGCCAGATGAACTGGCGATGAGCTATCCGGTTTAGCTCAAGCATGATGTTCTTACCCGGCCCCTGCAGTGCATAGAGCGTGTCTTCGAGTTCCCTGAGCTCGTTCATTAGCTTCGCAAGGCTGCGCCACTCTCGCAGCGTCTTGCCCCTTGCAGATCGGGTGCCGCCATGAATAAGCACTTCTTTTGCGATCAGCTCTAACTGCCACGGTGGGATTACCACCTCTGGCATGGGCGCATTCAGGAATTGAGTGCCCATCTCTATGTCGCCCGGGGGTTCGAAACCTCTAATCTGCATGTAGTTAATGTAGGCCCAGAGAACGCGAAGAGCATCCTCCCGACCGAGTGTCGAGATCAGATTGCGAAAGGGCTTGTAGATCGAAAAGGCGTTCATGACCCAGCCAATCCACCCAACGACATCCGAAAGAGCGTTGCAGTCTAGACTTGGGTCCGATTCGCGTGAAAGCTCAGTTTGAGTATCCTCTTAGGCGGTACAGCACCTCCAACGCCTCCTTCGGCGTCAGTTCGTCGGGGTTGATCTCCGCCAGCGCGCGCTCTAACGCGCTCGGTTCGGAGGCGCCCGTGGGCTTCGAGGCGGTCGAAACGACGGCGGAGAACAGGGGAAGGTCGTCGGCGAGGCGCGTCAGCGCGCTCGCCTGTTCGCCTTGCTCCAAAGTGCTTAGCACTTCCTGCGCCCGCGCGATCACCGCCGCGGGCAGGCCGGCGAGTTCCGCGACGTGGATGCCGTAGCTGCGGTCGGCGGCGCCGGGGGCGATTTCGTGCAGGAATTTCACCTGGCCCTGCCATTCCATCACTTTCATGGTGTGGGGCTTCATCTCGGGCAGGCGGGCGGCGAGGCTGGTCAGCTCGTGATAATGCGTGGCGAATAGGGCACGGCACTTGTTCATCTCGTGCAGGTGCTCGAGCGTCGCCCACGCAATGGAAAGGCCGTCGAAGGTCGCGGTGCCGCGGCCGATCTCATCCAGGATGACCAGCGAGCGCTTGGTCGCTTGGTTGAGGATGGCAGCGGTCTCTACCATCTCCACCATGAACGTGCTGCGTCCGCGCGCCAGGTCGTCGGCGGCGCCGACGCGGCTGAACAATTTGTCGATGACACCAATCTCGGCGCGCCCCGCCGGCACGAAACTTCCCATCTGCGCCAGGATGACGATGAGCGCGTTCTGCCGCAGGAATGTCGACTTGCCTGCCATGTTGGGGCCGGTCACCAGCCATAGGCGCCGCCCGTCGCTCAAATCGCAATCGTTGGCGACAAAGGTGTCAGCGCCTGTCCTTTTCAGCGCCGCCTCGACGACGGGATGTCGGCCGCGCTCGATGCGAAACACGCCGTCGCGCAGCACGTGCGGGCGTGACCAGCTCTCCATTTCCGCGAGCTCGGCAAGGCCGGCCGTGACGTCGATGAGGGCGAGCGCGCCGGCCGCTTTCGAGATGCCGTCGGCGCGCGCAGTCACCTCGGTGACGAGGTCGGCGAACAAGCGCAATTCGAGCGCCACCGCCTTGTCGGCGGCCTGCGCGATCTTTGTCTCGAGCTCGCCCAGCTCGACGGTGGTGAAACGCGTGGCATTGGCGGTCGACTGGCGCTGGATGAAGCGGCCATCCGCTTTCACCTTGTCCGCTTGTGTGCTGGTGGCCTCCACGAAATAGCCGAGCACGTTGTTGTGCTTGATCTTGAGCGAGGCGATGCCGAGATCGCTGCGATAGCGCGCCTCCAGCTCCAGGATCAGCTTGCGTGAATCATCGCGCAGGCTGCGCCACTGATCGAGATCGGGCAGGTAGCCGTGCGCGATGAAACCGCCGTCGCGTGCCAGCAGCGGCAGGCTCTCCGCCAACGCGCGGCCCAAGCGCTCGATCAGATCGCCGTGATGGCCGAGGTCGGTCAGCGCCTGCTGCAGCAAGGGCGGTGGCGACCCGAAGCGCGCTTCGGCGAACAGCGTTTTGATGTCCACCGCGGCTTTGAGCCCATCGCGGATGGCCGCCAGATCGCGCGGGCCGCCTCTCTCCAGCGACAGGCGCGAGAGCGCACGCTCCAGGTCCGGCGTTTTCTTGAGCTGGGCCCGCAGGTCTTCGCGCAGCCGGGTTTCGCTCAGCAGATGCGCGACCGCATCCTGCCGCGCGGCGATGACGGCGATGTCGGTCAAAGGTGCCGCGAGCCATTCGCCCAGCAGCCGCGCGCCGGCGCCGGTCACGGTGCGGTCGATGATGGAGAGCAGGCTGCCCTGGCGTTCGCCAGAGAGCGTGCGCGAGAGCTCCAGGTTGCGCCGCGTCGCGGCATCGATCTCCAGGATCGCGCCAGCGCCGATCCGTGCCAGTTGGCCCAGACGCGGCATCTTGCCCTGCTGGGTCAGCTCGACGTAATCGAGGATCGCACCGGCGGCCGCCAGCTCCCCGCGGGTGAAGGCGCCGAACGCATCGAGCGCCGCCACCTTGTGGAAGCTCTGCAGGCGGAGCCGCGCATTCTCGCTATCGAAGCGCGCATTGGGCAGCGGCGAGAGTGCCGACTTCCATTCCTGGAACAGCTCGTAGAGATCGCTCTGCAGGAGCAAGCGCTCGGGCAGCAGGATCTCCGTCGGGTCGAGACGTGCCAGCGCGGCGGGCAGCGCCTTGCGCTCGATTGCCTGGGCGCGGAACTGGCCGGTCGAGATGTCGACCCAGGAGAGACCGAGCGTTCCACCCGCATCGGCCAGGGCGCAGAGATAATTGTGGCTGGTTGCGTCCAGCAATCCGTCTTCGGTCAGCGTGCCGGGCGTAACCACCCGCACGACGTCGCGGCGCACCACGGATTTGCTGCCGCGTTTCTTGGCCTCCGCCGGGTCCTCCACCTGCTCGCAGACGGCGACCTTGAAGCCCTGGCGGATCAGGCGGTTCAGGTATCCTTCGGCGGCATGGATCGGCACGCCGCACATCTTGATCGGCTCGCCCAGATGCAGGCCGCGGGTGGTGAGCACGATGGAGAGCGCCGCCGCCGCCTTCTCGGCATCCTCGAAGAACAGCTCGTAGAAATCGCCCATGCGGTAGAACAGCAGCGCATCCGGATGCTGGCGCTTGACCGCCAGATACTGCGCCATGAGTGGTGTCGTGGCGGCGTCCATGGCGTCAGGGGTGCGCTGGGAGTCAGACATGATACGGCGCCCCCAGTGCTACGTTTCCACCACCTCTTCTCCTGTCACCCAGGCCTTGAGCCGGGGTCCACCGGACTCGCAAGTGCGGGCGGATGGATGGGTCCCGGGTCAAGCCCGGGGTGACAGTGGAGGGGCGGCGGAGGGGGGTGCGTCCCAAGGCGACAACATGCGCATGCTTCCCGCGGCAAACGCCCTCAGCCCCGCCAACCCTTTGCAACGCGCGCAAATTCATGCCAGCCTGATAGTTCGCCCTGCCGAAAGCAGGGAATAACGACGTTCCTGGGAAACCAAGGGGAGCCCTAAGCCTTTCCATGTCCACCAATAAGCCGCGCATCACCGAAGAGGAAGCGCTTGTTTTCCACAGCACGGGCCGGCCGGGCAAGCTCGAGATCATCGCCACCAAGCCGCTGACGACACAGCGCGATCTGTCGCTGGCCTACTCGCCCGGCGTGGCCTGGCCATGCCTCGCGATCGAGAAGGATCCGACCACCGCCTACGACTACACCGCGAAGGGAAACTTCGTCGCCGTCATCTCCAACGGCACAGCGGTGCTGGGCCTCGGCGATCTCGGCGCACTCGCCGCCAAGCCGGTGATGGAAGGCAAGGCGGCCTTGTTCAAGCGCTTCGCCGACATCGATTCCATCGACCTCGAGATCGACACCAAGGACGTCGATGCCTTCGTCAACTCGGTGCGCTATCTCGGCCCCGCGTTCGGCGGTATCAACCTCGAGGACATCAAGGCGCCGGAATGTTTCATCATCGAGCAGCGGCTGCGCGAGCTGATGGACATCCCGGTGTTCCATGACGACCAGCACGGGACAGCCATCATCGCGACCGCGGGCCTGATCAACGCGATGCACCTGACCGGGCGCAAGCTCAAGGACATCAAGATGGTGGTGAACGGCGCGGGCGCAGCGTCGATCGCCTGCGTCGAGCTGCTCAAGCGCATGGGCCTCCCGCACGACCAGACCATCCTGTGCGACACCAAGGGCGTGATCTATCAGGGCCGCACCGAGGGCATGAACCAGTGGAAGTCCGCCCACGCCGCCGCGACCAAGGCGCGCACGCTGACAGAGGCGATGGAAGGCGCCGACCTGTTCTTCGGCTTGTCCGCGAAAGGCGCGGTCACGCAGGACATGGTGCGAAGCATGGCGCCGAAGCCGATCATCTTCGCCATGGCCAACCCCGATCCGGAGATCACGCCGGAGGAGGTGAAGGCCGTGCGCCCCGATGCCATCATCGCGACCGGGCGCAGCGACTATCCGAACCAGGTCAACAACGTGCTCGGTTTCCCCTACATCTTCCGCGGCGCCTTGGACGTGCGGGCGCGCACCATCAACGACGAGATGAAGATCGCGGCTGCGGAAGCCTTGGCCGCGCTGGCGCGCCAGGACGTGCCTGACGAGGTCGATGCCGCCTATGCCGGCAGGCGCCTGCGCTTCGGCCCGGAATACATCATTCCTGTGCCGTTTGATCCGCGCCTCATCTCCTACGTGCCGGCGGCCGTCGCCAAGGCGGCAATGGATAGCGGCGTTGCGCGCCGGCCGATCATCGACATGGAGGACTACAAGGCGAGCCTTGCCGCGCGGCTCGATCCGGCCGCCGCCTCCATGCATCTCATCTTCGAGCGGCTGCATTTGAATCCTCGTCGCGTGGTGTTCGCGGAGGGCGAGGAGGAGCGGGTGATCCGCGCCGCGCTGGCCTATCGCTCGGCGGGCTACGGCACGCCGGTGCTGATCGGCCGCACCGAGCGCATCCGCGACACCATCAAGCAAGCGGGCCTGGGCGAGGCGGCGGGGCTGGAGATCGTGAATGCCGCCAATTCGCCGCACAACAAGGCCTATCACGAAATGCTCTATGCCAGGCTGCAGCGCCGCGGCTCGCTGCTGCGCGACGTGCAGCGCATGGTGAACCAGGACCGCAATGTGTTCGGCGCCTGCATGGTGGAGGCCGGTCATGCCGACGCGATGGTGACCGGCACCACGCGCAGTTTCGCGGTCTGCATCGAAGACGTGCTGCGGGTCATCCCGGTGCGCGAGCATCAGACCCTGATGGCGATCTCGGTGGTCGTGGCGCGCGGCCGCACCGTGCTCATCGCCGACACCTCCGTGCACGAATTGCCGACGCCCGAGCAGCTCGCCGATTTCGCGGTGCAGTCCGCCTCGCTCGCCCGGCAACTGGGACATGAGCCGCGCGTCGCGTTCCTGTCCTTCTCCAACTTCGGCAACCCGCCGCGCGAAAAAGCCGAGCGCATCCGCGAGGCGGTGGGGGTGATGGACGCGCGCCACGTCGACTTCGAATACGAAGGCGAGATGCAGGCCGACGTTGCGCTGGATTATGGGCTGATGAAAGGGCTCTATCCCTTCACGCGATTGTCGGGACCCGCCAACATCCTCATCATGCCGGCGCTCCATTCGGCGAACATCACGGCGAAGCTGATGAAGCAACTGGGCGAGACGGTGATCGGCCCGGTGCTGGTCGGCCTGGCCAAGCCGGTGCAGATCGTGCAGATGGGCGCCACGGTGAATGATATCGTGACCGCAGCGGCCTTCGCAGCGCTCGCGACCATGGTGCATGCATAGGCAGCAATGGCACGCATTCATGGTGCGCCAAGTCCCATGGGTGGTGCAGAGGATTCGATGGTGGCGGTCCGTTCGTGACCGACGCGCTCGCGGGTTGCGATGAAGCCATCGCATCGGCCGAAGCCAAGGACTGGATAGGGAGCTGCACGATCTCGATCGCGCCATGCCGGAGCATACTGACAGAATTTGTCAGCATAGCGGTCTATGAGTCCTCCGCTGCGATCAAGCATCGGAGGAGCTCATGTATATTCTCTATCACTTCCCATATTCGCAGCACGCGCGGCGCGTCGTGTCCCTGCTGGAGGCGGCGGGGCTGCCGTATGAGCTGCGCCATGTTGACATGGCGAAAGGCGAGCATCTGTCAGCAGCGTATCTCGCCACCAATCCCAACCATCAGGTGCCGACGCTGCTCGATGGCGATCTCAAGCTCCATGAATCGAACGCGATCCTGCGCTACCTCTGCCAGAAGCATGCATTGACCGACTGGTATCCGTCCGACCTCGCGCACCGGGCGCGGGTGGATCAGTGGCTGGACTGGAACCAGTGCCGCCTGTCGCCGGCAGTGATCGACGTCGTGCGCAACAAGGTCTTCCTGGGCGACAAGGGCGACAAGGCGGCGATCGAGCGCGGCGAGGCGCGGCTGCGCGAACTTGGCCCGATCCTGGAAGAGGGACTCGGGGCGGACGACTTCCTCACCGGTGCCAAGTCCACCATTGCGGACCTGTCGGTCGCGTCCAACCTGTTCCAACTCGGGCTGGCAGAGGCCATTCCGCCGGGCGAGCGCATCGCCGCGTGGTATCGCCGGATCGGGGCGTTGGAGGGTTTCCGCAGATCATTGCCGCGACAATAACGCGGCCTCGCTGAAGCGCACGGAACCGCCAGTGGGTGGCGGAAAATCCCCGCGCTGACGTCACGCGCGGCCCGTCTCGTCCACATCGAGGCGGGTGGCGGCCAGGTCCGGGCGCTTGAAACGCATCTGCAGATGGAGTCCACCCGGCTTGAAATCGAGCTGGACGTCGCCGTGCACGGCCGCCCGCAAGGCTTGGGTCAGGATCACCGAACCAAAGCCGCGGCGGCTCGGCGGGGTCACCGCTGGGCCGCCGGTCTCGATCCACTCGAGCACGATCTCGTCCTCGCCGCGCCACGAGATCGCGACGCGCCCTTCCGGCGTCGAGAGCGCGCCGTATTTCGCCGCGTTGGTCGCAAGCTCGTGCATGGCCAGACTGAAGGTCATCGCCTGCTGCGGATTGAGCCAGACCTCTGGCCCTTGCACGGTCACGCGGCCGCCACTCATCCACGCACCAATCGCGGTGTCTACCACGTCGGCAATGGATGCGCGCTCCCATACTTCCCTGGTCAGGACGTCGTGCGCGCGGGACAGGGCGATCAGGCGTTCGCGATATGAATCGGCGAACGCGGCGGGATCGGGCGTGTGCTTCAGCGTCTGCTCGGCCAATGCCTGCACCAGAGCAAGCGTGTTCTTCACGCGATGGGATAGTTCGCCGAGCAGCAGCTTGCGCGTCTGCTCGGTCCGACGCCGCTCGGTCTGGTCGCGCATGATCTTGATGAAGCCTTCCAGCCGATTGCCGTCGCGCAAAGGCATGGTGAGGCCGGCGCCCCAAAACCGGCTGCCATCTTTCCGCAGGTGCCAGCGCTCGTTGGTCGCGCGCCCTTCGGCCATGGCAATCTGCGCCTCGGTCGCCGGCACACTGCGCGCGCGATCTTCGGGCACGAACAGAATCTCGCCAGGCCGGCCCAGGATCTCGTCCGCCGCCCATCCGAGGAGGCGCTGCCCGCCACTATTCCAGCCCGTCACACGAAGATCCGTATCCAGGGTGAAGATCGCGTAATCAATAACGCTTTCCAGCAGGATGCGGTGCAAATGCGCGGTGCGCTGAAGCTCGCGATTCCGCGCTTCGAGTTCCGCGATGCGCGCGGCCGGATCGTCGCGGTGCTCTTGAGTGGCCATTCGGTCGGCTCCCCGGAAAGCGGGCGAGGCGGATAAGGAAAGAACCGCTGGCACCTTTCGCGCGTTGCCAGGGCCACGATGAGGATTGACATAAGGTTAGCTATGGCTTACGGTAAGGTATGACTAACGGACTGGATGCGCTTGCCGCTCTAAGCGATCCGACGCGGCGCACGATTATGCAGCGGCTGCGCGGCGGGCCGCGGGCGGTGGGTGAGATCGCCGCCGGCATGACTATCAGCAGGCCGGCGGTGTCCCAGCATCTGAAGGTGCTGAAGGAGAGCGGCCTGGTCGCGGAAACGCGGCAGGGCACGCGGCACTATTTCGCGATTGCGCCGGACGGGATCGGCGCACTGCGCAGTTATCTGGATGACTTGTGGGGCGACGCGCTCGCCGCGTTCGCGCGCCATGTCGAAAAGGAGCGAGCATCATGAGCAATGCCGAGGTCGCGCGCTTCGCCGTCCCTCCAATCGAGAAGAGCATCGTGGTCCGGTGCGATCTGGAGCGGGCTTTCCACGCCTTCACCGCTGAGATCGGACAATGGTGGCCGCTGCAGATGTTCTCGGTCACGCAAGCGAAGGCGCGGACCGCGACGATCGAAGCCAAGATCGGCGGGCGAATCTACGAAACGGCCGACGACGGCAGCACCCATGACTGGGGCCGCGTCCTCTCGTGGTCGCCGCCGAGCGGCTTCTCCATGACGTGGCACCCCGGCCGCATCGGCGGCCCGCACACTGTCGTCGAGCTCAGCTTCGCGGCGGAGAACGGCGCCACGCGCGTGCGCCTGGTTCATCGCGGCTGGGAGACGCTGGGCAAAGACGGCCAGGGTATGCGCGAGAACTATAATGGCGGCTGGGACAAAGTGCTCGGCCAGGCGTTTGCTGGGCATCTCGAGCGCGCCGCCTAGGATCTGTGCCCGCGTCACGCTGGTTGGCGGCGGGAGAAATCCGGCCGCTTGCTTTTTTGGCCCGTACTGTGTACCGTATACGAGTTCACGAGAGCGGGACGAGAGCATGCGGCATCTGACGCTCGAGCGGTCGCTCACCGACCGCACCTACGACGCCATCCTCGACGCGATCTGCGACGGAGAGCTCGCCGCCGGCGCGCGCATCAATCAGGACGAACTGGCGCAGAAGCTGAACGTCTCGCGCCAGCCGGTCGTGCAGGCCTTGGCATTGTTGAAGGTCCAAGGCTTCGTCAGGGAATCCGGTCGCCGCGGTGTCGTGGTGGCGCCGCTCGACGCCGGTTCCGTTTCCCACCTCTACGAGTTGCGCAGCGCGCTCGATGGCATCGCATGCCGCGGCGCCGCCTTGCGCGGCAGCACCGATGCGCGCGCCTGGGGCCCCAAGCTGATCGCGGAGGGCAGGGCGGCTGTCGCTTCCGGCTCGGTCAAGCGCATGATCGAAGCCGACATGCGTTTCCATCGGTTTCTTTATGAGCTGTCCGGCAATCCGATCATTGCCGAGACGGCTTTGCTGCATTGGCAGCACGTCCGCCGCCTGATGGGCGGCTACCTGCAGCACTACCGCGTGCGCGACACCGTCTGGGATGAGCACGACGCCATCCTCGAAGCAGTAATGCGCGGCGACGCCGAGCAGGCTGAGAAGTTGGCGCGCCGCCACGCGGAAGGTGCTGCCGCCAACTTCACGGCATTGGTCGCGGGGGATGAAAAGTACGAGAGCAAGCCGGGCAAACCGGCAGCGAAGGGAAGGAGATGCCCATGAAACTCACTGACACTCAGATCAAGGAGTTCGAGACCGAGGGCTACCTGTTCCTGCCGAACGTATTCTCCGCGGAGGAAATGGCGCTGCTGACGGCCGAGATTCCCGGCCTGTTCGCGCAGAACCGGCCGGAGGTGATCCACGAAAAGGATTCGAACGCGCCGCGCTCCGCCTTTTACGTGCAGACCTGGAACGACGTGTTCGCGATGGTGGCGCGCCATCCGCGGCTGGTCGAGCCCGGCATGCAAATGCTCGGCTCGGACAAGCTCTACATGCACCAGTTCAAGATCAACGCGAAATCGGCGTTCGACGGCGCGGTGTGGCAATGGCACCAGGACTACGCCACTTGGTTCAATGACGACGACATGCCGAGCCCGCGCGCCATGAACATCGCCTTGTTCCTGGCGGAGGCGAACGAGTTCAACGGGCCGCTGATGTTCATCCCGCGCAGCCACCGCCTGGGGCGGCTGGAGGCAGGCCACGACGTCACGACGACGAGCTATCCGCTCTGGACCATCGACAACGACACCATCAAGCGCCTGGTGGAGGAGGGCGGCATCGTCGCGCCGAAAGGCTCGGCCGGCTCCATGCTGCTGTTCCATGGCAATCTGGTGCACGCGTCCGGCTCGAACCTGACGCCGTGGTCGCGCTGGGTTCTCTACCTGTCGCTCAATCGTTGCGACAATGCGATCCGGCGCTTCAAGCGACCGACCTGGATCGCCAACCGCGACTTCACGCCGATCGAGATGTTGCCGGACGATTGCCTCATCACCTACGCACGCAACCGGCAAGGCGCAGCGGCCTGAGGAGATACCGATGAATCTGCACAAGCTGCTGCTCGAACGCGATGTGGCGGGCAAGAAGCTGCGCGTCGGTCTGATCGGCGCCGGCAAGTTCGGCTCCATGTTCCTGGCGCAGGCGCGCCGGACACCCGGGCTGCACATCCTGGGCATCGCCGACCTCGATCCCGCGCGGGCGCGCGCGGCCCTCGCGCGCGTCGGCTGGCCGGCGGAACAGATCGCGGGGCGATCAGCGAGCGAGGCCGTGGAGCACGGCACGACCTGGATCGGCGACGATGCGAAAGCCCTGATCGCGCATCCCGCGCTGGATGTGGTGATCGACGCGACCGGTCATCCGGCTGCGGGCATCACCCACGCGCTCGCTGCGGTCCAGCACGGCAAGCATATCGTGATGGTGAACGTCGAAGCCGACGTGCTGGCAGGGCCGCTGCTCGCCGCCAAGGCGCGCAAGGCGGGACTGGTCTACAGCCTCGCTTACGGCGACCAGCCAGCCTTGATCGCGGAGCAGGTGGATTGGGCGCGGGCGTGCGGGTTCGACGTCGTCGCGGCAGGCAAGGGCACCAAGTATCTGCCCGCGTACCATCACTCGACGCCGGACACGGTCTGGCCGCATTACGGTCTGACCCCGGAGCAGGCGCGCCAAGGCGGCATGAATCCGCAGATGTTCAATTCCTTCCTCGACGGCACCAAATCGGCAATCGAGATGGCGGCGGTCGCCAATGCAACCGGGCTGACGCCAGCGCCTGATGGTTTGTCCTTTCCGCCGTGCGGTGTCGACGACCTGCCACGCGTGCTGCGACCGCGCGCCGAAGGCGGGCAACTCCATCACACAGGACAGGTGGAGGTCATCTCATCGCTCGAGCGGGACGGAAAGCCGGTATTCCGCGATTTGCGCTGGGGCGTCTATGTCGTGTTCGAGGCGCCGAGCGACTACGTCAAGCGCTGCTTCGCCGAATATGGGCTGGTCACCGATCCCACCGGGCGCTACGCGGCGCTCTACAAGCCCTATCACCTGATTGGCCTGGAGCTCGGCATCTCGGTCGCGAGCGCGGGCCTGCGCGGCGAAGCGACCGGTGCGCCGACCGGCTTCCGCGGCGATGCGGTGGCGACGGCCAAGCGCGACCTCAAGGAAGGCGAGGTGCTGGACGGCGAAGGCGGCTTCACGGTCTGGGGCAAGCTGATGCCGGCATCGGACAGCCTGCGCATCGGTGCCTTGCCGATTGGATTGGCGCATCATGTGAAGCTGCGGCGTGCGGTGAAGACGGGCGCCAGCCTCACCTGGAGTGATGTCGTGGTGGACGAGGCAAGCGAAGCCGTGCGCATCCGGCGCGAAATGGAGGCGCAATTCCGAGAGCAGGTTGCGGCAGCTTAGCCCTTGGCGGCGCGTGCAGCGTAGAAGGCTTTCAATCCGTCGATCATCTCCTGCCAGACGCGCCCGAGCGCGGCGTCGCGCTTGACGACATCCGTATAACCGGCGATCGCAGGATAGCGGTCCAGCAGATCGGGCCGTTTCGCAAATTCCATCAGGCCATCGAGCGTGAAGCGCACCGGCAGTAGCCACACGTCCGCCATGCTGATGCGCTCCCCATGGGCATAGGCGCCGGGGCGCAGCAATGTCTCGAGGTGCGCGAGTCCCGCATCGAGCTTGTCGAAGCCCGCTGTGACAGCCGTGCTGTCGATCGTCTTGGCGTCCAGCAGAAAGAAGAGCGGCATCAGCGCCTGCATCACATAGAGCTCTGCGACGGTGGTGACGAGGCGCACATGCGCCAGATCCTTTGCATGCCGTGGCCGCAACGGAATGGCTGGAAAAGCATCTTCTAGATATTCGACGATCACACCGGATTCCGGCAGGGCCGTGCCATCATCGAGGATCAGGACAGGGACGCGCCGCGCCGGATTGAGCTGCCGGAATTCCTCAGACTGCCGCCAACCCTCCGGCGGCATGACGATCTCGATGTCGAGCTGCTTCGCATAGATCGCGGCGCGCACACGGGCGGAATAGGGAGAGAGCGGCAGGGAATAGAGTTTCATGGTCAGGAATCAGTAATCAGGTATCAGTGGTCGGAAACAGCATTGGGCGAATCTAATCCCTGATACCTGATCCCTGACTTCTGAGCTAGAGCCCCACTACCTTGATCTCACGGATCCAGTAAGCACCACCCTGGTTGACGTTCAGCCAGCCATCGAGATTGCCGGTGATCTGCGTGTCGGTCGCGATGATGAGCTGCTGGTTGTCGAGATAGACCCGCATCTTTCCAGTCGGCTCGCGCTGCCACATAAGCTCGTGCGTCTTGCCGTCTTCCAGATTGAGCGGATCGTTGTAGGCGCCGATCTGCGTCACCTGGTTGCCGACGATGCGCTGAAGGACGAGACCGGTGTCCTTGCCGGGATGGTAGACCAGGCGATAGCCGCTGCTCGCGCTGGCACCCTGATAGGGCCCGATGTTGAGCGGGCCGTTCTTGTTGACCGACACCAGCTTCATCGTCATGCGAAAGCTGTTGGCGATCGGCACCGCGGTATAGATCGAGGCATAGGTCGATTGCGGCGCCTGTTGCTCCTGCACGCCCAGGATCGCCTTCAGGACATCATTGCCCGTGACCTTGGTGCTGGTCGACGCGCCAAGCTTGCTGGACAGGCCGATCATCGTGCCCTTGGTATCGACCTCCCAGGTCCCGGCTGAGACCTTCCACACCGGATTGGCGGTGTAGTTGCCGTCGGCGAAATTGTCGTAAAGGAAGACCGTGCCGGGCCCGCCCAGCGACGGCGTGACCGGATATTTCGCCGCCAGCTTTTTCAGATCGGCCAGGAAATTGGGGTCTGCGGCATTGGCGGTCTCCGCCTTCTTGATAAGGGCGTTGAGATCGGTCACTAGGCTTTGCAGCTTCTGATCGCTAGTCTGGTTCGCTTGAGCCTGGGTCGTGCCGGACCAGGGCTGGTAGGTCGTTTCCTGCGCCAGCGCCGCACCAGTGACGCTCGAGGCCCCCAGCCCGATCAGCATGGCCGCCACTGACGCCCTACCCGGATTTGATCTTTTCATGACAAACGTCCCGTCATTGAGGGAACCCGCTATACTCAGTCCCGGATGAAGCGGGGTTCCCGATTCGCCTCCGGGTAAGCTCTAGCCTACAGTATGCCGGAACATGGGCTTGTTGCCGAAACCGTTCCTTACACTTCTCTGTTACGATGCCGCCATATGGGCGGCGCTCTTGACCGTGATCGGCGTCACAGTTGGTGGCGATCCTGTGTGGCTCGCTGCCATCGGCATCGGCGGTGTCGGCTTCACCACATGGGCAGCCTGGTTCGCGACCAGGACCCACTTGGCGACTCCTAGCGAGCCGCCGAGCGAAGCCTCCGCCGCTGCCGAGCCCGCGCCTGATGAGAGCGAAGCACCCGCCGGCTTGACGGAGCCTGAACCGGAGCAGCATGCGGATTCCTACCAGGTGCTGGAGGCCATGCCGCTTGCCGTGCTGGTAGTCGATCGGCGGCGAGACATCCGGTGGGCGAACGACCGGATGCGCCATCTGCTCGGGGAGGCAGTAACCGGCCGCAGCCTGATGAGCGTGTTGCGCTATCCGCCGCTGATCGATGCCTTGGATCAGGTGATGGGTGGCCAGAACACGGAAGTGGCAGGCGCCCCGACCGCGATCGAGGGGGTCGAGACGCCGATCGGCCCCGACCGGCTGCTGATCGCCGATCTGAAGCGGCTGGATGCGGACCGCATCCTGGTCGCCCTCAAGGATGCGAGCGCCGCGCATCGCCTGGAACGGCTCCGCAGCGACTTCATCGCCAACGTCAGCCACGAGCTGAAAACGCCGATCGCGACCTTGATGGGCTTCATCGAAACATTGCGCGGGCCGGCCAAAGGCGACCTCGAGGCCCATGAGCGCTTCCTCGGCATCATGCATGAGCAGGCGAGCCGCATGAGCCGCCTGGTGGCGGACCTGCTCTCGCTCAGCCGCATCGAATTGAATGAGCATGCGCGCCCGTCCGGCGGCGTCGACCTGGGCGAAGTCGTCGGCCGCGTCGCGAATGGGCTGTCGTTGCGGGCCGCCGAACGCAACATGAAGATCGAGCTGCCGGCGGGATCGATGGGCCGCGCGATCGGTGATGCCGACGAGCTGACCCAGGTGTTCCAGAACCTGATCGACAACGCGATCAAGTACGGCAGGCCGGGCACGTCGATCACGGTGAGCGCCGCGCGCATCGTCGACCCGATCGAGATCAAGGCCCACCTGCCGGGCCTGCGCCGCGCCAAGGCGATGATCGCGGTGGCGGTTGCCGATCGCGGCGAGGGCATCGCACGCGAGCACATCCCGCGCCTGACGGAGCGGTTCTATCGGGTCGATGCTGCACGCTCGCGCGATCTTGGCGGCACCGGCCTCGGCCTTGCCATTGTGAAGCACGTTGTCAACCGCCATCGCGGCAGCCTGGAGATCGAATCGACGCCGGGTCATGGCAGTGTCTTCACGGTCTATCTGCCGGCGGAAGAGGCTGCGGCTGACCTGCGCGCCGCGTCATAAATCTGACGCCCACCTGTCGATCTGGCGGGCTTTTCGCGTGCGTTCAGCGCCCTAGAACCGACGGCTCATCTGCTTTGCCAGGGCTCGTCATAGAACCGTAACCTGCCTGTCGAAAGCGTGTCACGAAAGCGACCTAGTTTGCCGCCGAGTACAGAGGGGGCCGGCGATTAGGGGTCGCCAGAGAGCGAGCCACCGGCCTCGTCCCTATCAAACCGGAAGGAGAGGCTATGAAGCGCATGTCCGTTGCCATCGCCGCTCTCGCTGGGCTGGCAATCACTGCCGGTGCCGCCGAGGCGCGCGACCAAATCCACATCGTCGGTTCCTCGACGGTGTTCCCCTTCACCACCGCGGTCGCCGAGAATTTCGGCAAGGCTGGCAAGTTCAAGACCCCGGTCGTGGAATCGACCGGCACCGGCGGCGGCATGAAGCTGTTCTGCGCCGGCGTAGGCGAGAACACGCCCGACGTGACCGGCGCCTCGCGCAAGATCAAGGACAGCGAGATCGAAGGCTGCAAGAAGAACGGCGTCACCTCCATCACCGAAGTGCTGATCGGCTATGACGGCATCGCCTTCGCCAACTCGAAGGCCGGCACGTCGATCGACGTGACGCGCAAGCAGCTGTGGCAGGCTCTCGCCAAGCAGGTGCCGGTCAACGGCAAGCTGGCCGACAATCCGTACAAGATGTGGAACGAGATCGATCCCAGCCTGCCGGCGCAGAAGATCGAAGTGCTCGGCCCGCCGCCGACCTCCGGCACGCGTGACGCGTTCGTCGAGCTCGTGATGGATGTGGGCTGCGAGGAATTCCCGGAGATCGAAGCCCTGGATAAGGACGCCAAGAAGGCGGCCTGCCAGTCGATCCGCGAGGACGGCGCCTTTATCGAGGCGGGCGAGAACGACAACCTCATCGTCCAGAAGCTCGATGCCAACCACAATGCCTTCGGCGTCTTTGGCTACTCCTTCTTGGAAGAGAACGCCGACAAGCTGCAGGGCGGCAAGATCGAGGGCGTCGCGCCGACCTTCGACACCATCGCGGACAAGTCCTATCCGGTGTCGCGCGAGATCTATTTCTATGTGAAGAACGCCCATGTCGGCGTGATCCCCGGCATTCGCGAGTTCGTCGCTGAATATGTCAGCGAGCGCGCCATGGGCGAGGAGGGCTACCTCGCGGACAAGGGTCTGATCACCCTCACCGACGACAAGTACAAGGACGTCGCATCCAAGGCGATGGCCCTGTCTCCGATGAATTAAACACCGCGAATGGGGGTAGCGCTGACACGCTGCCCCCATATCTTGTTGTCACATTCCTGTAACATAAAAGCAATAATGTCCGCCCGGATGAGCGGACGAACCAGACGGGAGCGGATTTGGGCATGAAACGCGTAGCAGCCATCCTGCTCGGTTTGGCGGCCATCTTGATGGCCGCGCTGCCTGCTGCGGCGCGGGAACAGCTTCATATCGTCGGCTCCTCGACAGTCTATCCTTTCTCCACCACGGTCGCCGAGGCTTTGGCAAAGCAGGGCGTCCTCAAGTCGCCCGTCGTTGAGGCAACCGGTACCGGCGGCGGCCTGAAGCTGTTCTGCGAAGGCGTGGGCGAGGGCACACCGGATATCGCCGGCGCCTCGCGCAAGATCAAGCAGAGCGAGGTCGACGCCTGCACACAGAACGGGGTCGCAAAGATCACCGAGATCCCGATCGGGCATGACGGCATCGTCATTGCCAACGCCAAGTCGGGGTCGGATTTCTCCATCACGCGTGCGCAGCTGTTCCTGGCGCTCGCCAAGACTGTGCCGCAGAACGGGCAGCTCATTCCAAATCCCTATCGCACCTGGAACCAGATCGATCCATCACTGCCTGCCACGCGGATCGAGGTGCTGGGTCCGCCGCCGACCTCCGGCACACGCGACGCCTTTGTCGAGCTGGTGATGGACACAGGCTGCGAGAACTTCCCCGAGATTGCCACACTCGAGGGCGATGCCAAGAAGGCCGCCTGCCAGCAGGTGCGCGAGGACGGCGCCTATATCGACGCCGGCGAGAACGACAATCTTATCGTCCAGAAGCTGCAGGCCAATCCCTCGGCCTTCGGCATCTTCGGCTATTCGTTCCTGGAGCAGAACGCGGACACGCTGAAGGCCGCGTCGGTCGAGGGCGTTGCGCCGACCTACGAAGCGATCTCCGCCAAGCAATATCCGGTCGCGCGCGAGCTCTACATCTATGTGAAGGACGCGCATCGCACCATCATTCCCGGCATTGACGCCTTCGTGCGCGAGCTGCTGAGCGAACGCGCAATGGGGCAGGACGGCTATCTCGCGGATAAGGGCCTCGTCCCGTTCACGCCGCAAGAGCGCACTGAGATCGAATCCAGAGTCCTTGCCGGCCTGGGTCTGACGGCACTGTCCGGGAATGGCGGCGTCGAGCCGCAAGGAGCGCTCGGCACGGCGCTGCACAGCGTCAGCGGCTCGACGGGTGCGACCGCGACGGCCATTCTGGTCGCGGTCCTGGGCTTGAGCCTGATCGGCTTCTTCATGGGCCGCGCACGCGCCGCCGTAAAGGCCGGCGGTGACCTGCGCCGCCTGCACTCGCTGCCCAACTACCACGGCTTCTACGTTGCCTTGTGGTGCGGCCTGCCGGCGCTGCTGGTGGCCCTCGTCTGGCTGACGGCTCAGCCGGCGATCGTCACCGAGGCGGCGATCTCCGCCATGCCGGCCCAGCGAGTCGCAAGCCTCGATGAGAGCCGGCTTTCTCTGCTGCTGAGCGAAGCACGCCAGGCCGCCGAGCGGGCGGACCTCAGCCAGATCGCCGACCCCGCAGTGCAGGCTGCGGCGGCGACCTATCGTTCGTGGAACGCGATGGCGCGTCTCGGCGCCATCGGAGCCGCTGTGGCCCTGGCGGTGCTAGGCATCGGCTTTGCCTACAGCCGCATCAATGTCGAGGCGCGCTCGCGCAACCGCGTGGAGCGGATCGTGCTCGGCATCCTGTTCGCCTGC
Source organism: Dongia deserti (assembly GCF_003574735.1). Classification (GTDB taxonomy): domain Bacteria; phylum Pseudomonadota; class Alphaproteobacteria; order Dongiales; family Dongiaceae; genus Dongia_A; species Dongia_A deserti. Next base: position 75,899 of record NZ_QORW01000016.1, on the reverse strand, counting down.
TCGACCCTCGCCATTCTCACCACCGTCGGCATTGTCCTGTCGCTGGTGTTCGAATCGCTGCGCTTCTTCGCCCAGGTCCCGATCACGGAATTCCTGTTCGGCCTGCAATGGAGCCCGCAGATGGCGTTGCGCGCCGACCAGGTCGGTTCCTCCGGCGCGTTCGGCGCGATTCCCGTGATCGCCGGCACGCTGCTCATCACCTTCATCGCCATGGTGGTCGCGGTGCCGACCGGCCTCATGATCGCGGTCTATCTGTCCGACTATGCGACCAGCAGGGTGCGCAGCATCTTCAAGCCGCTGGTGGAGATCCTGGCGGGCATCCCGACGGTGGTCTACGGCTTCTTCGCCGCCCTCACCATAGGCCCGATCTTCCGCCAGGCGGGTGACGCGATCGGCCTCAATGTCGCGTCGGAAAGCGCGCTGGCCGCCGGCCTCATCATGGGCGTGATGATCATCCCCTTCGTCTCCTCCTTGTCGGATGACGTGATGAACGCGGTGCCGCAGAGCCTGCGCGACGGCTCTTTCGCGCTCGGCGCGACCAAGTCGGAGACCATCAAGCAAGTGGTGTTTCCCGCCGCGCTGCCCGGCATCGTCGGCGCCGTTCTGCTCGCGATCAGCCGCGCCATCGGCGAGACCATGATCGTGGTGATGGCGGCTGGCCTTGCTGCCAATTTGACCGCCAATCCGCTGCAGGCGGTGACGACGGTCACGGTGCAGATCGTGACGCTGCTGGTGGGCGACCAGGAGTTCGATTCGCCGAAGACCCTGGCGGCCTTCGCGCTCGGCCTGCTGCTGTTTGTCGTCACTCTCTGCCTCAACGTCATCGCGCTCAATGTGGTTCGCAGATATCGAGAGAAATATGACTGACGTGGCGCTCATCGGATCTGCCTCGGAAACCGGCGTCAAGCTGCGCCGTCCGGACCTGTCGGAAGACCGCATCCGCCGGCGCTATGCCGCCGAGCGCCGGTTCCGCCTCTATGGCATGCTGGCGATCGGCTTCGCCGTATTCATGCTGGGTTTTCTCGCCGTCACGGTCGTCCTGCAGGGCTACACCGCCTTCTGGCAGACCCGAATCGTGCTCGACGTCAATATTGACCCGGCAGAGGTCGACCCGCAGAACACGCGCCTGCCCGAATCGCTGTGGCAGGGCAACTACCAGGCTGTGGTGCGCGAGGCGTTGCGCAGCCTGTTCCCGGAGGTCGAGTCCCGCGGCGACCGGCGCGCGCTCAACGATTTCCTCAGCAACGCCGCCGGTGATGCCGTACGCCGGATGGTCATGGAGAACCCGGCCCTGGTGGGCACCACCCAGCGGGTCGAGGTGCTGGCGGCCGACGAGATCGATATGCTGGCCAAGGGCCGCATCGATCGCGACGTGCCAGCGACGGATCGACCGATCGACGACCAGCAGCTCGGATGGTTCGACAAGCTCGAAGCCGAAGGCCGCATCGTCAGCAGCTTCAATCTCGACTTCTTCACGACCGGCGATTCGCGCGAGCCGGAGCAGGCGGGCGTGGGCGGCGCCTTGGTGGGCAGCCTGCTCACGATTCTGACGGCCATCATCCTCTCGCTGCCGATCAGCGTGGCGGCGGCGATCTATCTCGAGGAGTTCGCGCCCAAGAACCGCATCACCGACATCATCGAGATCAACATCAACAATCTGGCGGCGGTGCCCTCGATCGTGTTCGGCTTGCTGGGCCTTGCGGTATTGCTCGGCTTCTTCGGCCTGCCGCGCGGTGCGCCTCTGGTCGGTGGCATGGTGCTGTCGCTCATGACACTGCCCACCATCATCATCGCCACGCGCGCGGCGCTGAAGGCCGTGCCGCCGTCGATCCGGGAAGCCGCCTATGGCGTCGGCGCCTCGAAGCAGCAGGTCGTGATGCATCACGTCTTGCCGCTCGCCATGCCCGGCATCATGACGGGCGCCATCATCGGCACGGCGCGCGCCATGGGCGAATCGGCGGCGGTCCTGATGATTGGCATGGTCGCCTTCATCGTGGATATTCCCACCAGCATCACCGATCCGGCGACGGTCTTGCCGGTTCAGATCTTCCTATGGGCGGATGCGCCGGAGCGCGCCTTCGTCGAACGCACCTCGGCCGGCATCATGGTGATGCTGGTGTTCCTGGTACTGATGAATGCAGCCGCGGTGGTGATCCGCCGCAGGTTCGAGCGGCGATGGTGATGGTGAGGAGCGGCTATGGCACGGGCGGCACACAAAGCCCAACTGACAGCGGATGACGGCAAAATGGATACCAGCGGAATGGTTCTGACAAATGCCAACGTGAAGCCGGCGGTGGCGCCCCGGCCGGGCGAAGAGCCCAAAATGATGAGCCGCCAGGTCAACGTCTTCTACGGTCAGAAGCAGGCCTTGTTCAATGTCGACCTCGACATTCCCTCGCGCCAGGTGACGGCGCTGATCGGCCCATCCGGCTGCGGCAAGTCGACCTATTTGCGTTGCCTCAACCGCATGAACGACGTGATCGACGGCTGCCGCGTTACCGGCGACATCCGGCTGGACGGCGAGAACGTCTACGACCCGAAGCTCGACGTCGTGATGCTGCGCGCGCGCATCGGCATGGTGTTCCAGAAACCGAATCCGTTCCCGAAGTCGATCTACGACAACATTGCCTACGGTCCGCGCATCCACGGCATGGCGCACGACAAGGCGGAGATGGACGAGATCGTGCAGACCAGCCTGGAGCGCGCCGGCCTGTGGAACGAGGCGAAGGACCGCCTCGCCCAGCCTGGCACCGGCCTCTCCGGCGGCCAGCAGCAGCGGCTTTGCATCGCGCGCGCCATTGCGGTCTCGCCCGAGGTCATCCTGATGGACGAGCCGTGCTCGGCGCTCGATCCGATCGCGACCGCGCGCATCGAAGAGCTGATCGACGAGCTGCGCGAGAACTACACCATCATCATCGTCACCCATTCGATGCAGCAGGCCGCGCGCGTCAGCCAGAAGACGGCGTTCTTCCATCTCGGCGTGCTGGTGGAATGGGGCGATACCGAGCAGATCTTCACGGCCCCGCGCGATGAGCGCACGCAGGGCTACATCACCGGCCGCTTCGGTTAAGAGGCGCGAAGGAAACATCATGGTGAACAAGCCGACCGACCACATCGTCAAGAGCTTCGATGAGGATCTGAAGCGCCTCAGCAACGTGATCGCGGAGATGGGCGGCCTTGCGGAAGCCCAGCTCACCCGCGCGGTCGAGGCGTTGGTGCGGCGCAACAGCGAGCTTGCGACCCAGGTGGTGCAGGACGACAAGCGCATCGACGCGCTGGAGACCGAGGTCGGGCAGATGACCGTGCGCATGCTGGCGCTGCGCCAGCCGATGGCGCAGGACCTGCGCGAGGTCGTGGCCGCCATCAAGATCGCGTCCGACATCGAGCGCATCGGCGACTACGCCAAGAACATCGCCAAGCGGGCCATTGTGCTGTCGACCCATGCGCCGATGAAGCCGGTGGCCTCCATCCCGCGCATGAGCCAGCTCGCGCTGCAGATCATCAAGGACGTGCTCGATTCCTATATCGAGAAGGATGCGGAAGGCGCCCGTGCCGCCTGGCGGCGCGACGAGGAAGTCGACGAGATGTATAACAGCCTGTTCCGCGAAATGCTGACCTACATGATGGAGGATCCCCGCAATATCGGGCCCTGCACGCACCTCTTGTTCATTGCCAAGAATATCGAGCGCATCGGCGACCACGCGACCAACATCGCGGAGATCGTCTATTTCCTGGTCCACGGCCGGAGCCTGGACGAAGAGAGACCGAAAGGCGATACGACCAATGTTCCAATCGATGCCTGATCGCGCCAAGACCACACCGTTGCCCGTGCGCGAGGCGCACGGCCAGCCATTGGTTCTGGTGGTGGAGGATGAAGCGGCCCTGGTCACCCTGCTGCGCTACAACCTGGAGCGCGAAGGCTTCCGCGTGATCGATGCCGCCAACGGCGAGGAAGCACTGCTGATCGTGAAGGAGCAGCGGCCGGACCTCATCCTGCTGGACTGGATGCTGCCGGCCTTGTCCGGCATCGAAGTATGCCGGCAGATCCGCCGCTCGCCGGAGCATCGCCGCACGCCCATCATCATGCTGACCGCGCGCGGCGAGGAAAGCGACAAGCTGCGCGGGTTGGAAGTCGGCGCCGACGATTACGTGACCAAGCCGTTCTCGCCCAGCGAGCTGGTCGCGCGCTGCCGCGCTGTCTTGCGCCGCGCCCTGCCGCAGGCCGAGACCGAGGTGCTGCAGTACCAGGACCTCTCCATGGACCTTGCCACGCACCGGGTGCGGCGCGGCGCCAAGGATGTACATCTGGGGCCGACCGAGTTCCGCCTGTTGCGCTTTCTTCTAGAAAACCAGGGACGGGTGTTCAGCCGCGAGCAATTGCTGGATCACGTCTGGGGCCGCGACATCTATGTCGAGCCGCGCACCGTCGACGTGCACATCCGCCGCCTGCGCAAGGCCATCAACATCGAAGGCGCCGCCGACCTCGTGCGCACCGTGCGCTCGGCTGGCTATGCGCTGGATGTGAATATCTAGGCGCCGCGCACTATTCTTTCCGTTCTTGGCTGCGCAGGGTTTGCTCGGTAGCTTCGTTGCATCTGCGGACCGTGACGGGGGAACCAGATGGTTGTGGCGCGTCGCTTCATGCTGTCGCTGGCTTTGCTGGCGAGCGCACTGATCGCCGGCTTCTTCTACACCTATTCCATCTCGGTAATGCCTGGACTGGCGGTGACCGAGCCGCGCGCCGCAATGCTGGCTATGCAGGGGATCAACGCCACTATCCGTACGCCAGTGTTCGCGTTCGCGTTCTTCGGCGCCTTCGGGTTCACCACCATTGCAGCCCTGCTGGCGCGGCGCTGGGCGATTGCCGCGCCGTTGGCGGCTGCGGGACTGATCTATGCAGCGGGCAGCCTTGCCCTCACCTTCATTGTCCATGTGCCGATGAACGAGGCGCTGGCGCTGGTGCCGGCTGACGCCGACGACGCCGTGGCGGTCTGGCGCGCCTATGCCGAGCGGTGGACCCTCTGGAACCACGCACGCACCGCCGCGTCGATCTTGGCTTTTGCGTGCGTCGCGCTGGCCGCCATTGGTGAGTGGCGCGGCCAGGCTGCTATGGCTGCTTCTTTCGGTCGGAGTGGCCGAGCTCCCGCTCCGGCGCGATGACGTCGCGCAGGCGCTGCTTCAACTCGGTCAGCTCGGCATGGCGCCCTTCGCCCTTGCGCGACCAGATGGTCTGGCCATCGACCCGCACCTCGAACACGCCGCCGGTACCGGGAATGAGTGCCACCTCGCCGATCTCGTCCTGGAAGGTGGTCAGCAGCTCCTGCGCTGTCCAACCCGCGCGCAGCAGCCACCGGCACTGGGTGCAGAACTCGATCTCGACGCGGGGTGATCTAGTGGGCATCAGGATACCGCGGGCTGATCGGCCGGACGTGCGGCAGGCCGATAGGGAAAGTAGCGCATCATGATTGCAAGCAGCACTAGGCCCGGGACGGCAAAGAGCATGGTCGCGATCCAGAACGTGGCCCAATCCATGTGATCGGCCAGCCACCCACTGCCTGAAGAAAGCCAGGTGCGCCCCTGCGCCATGAATGATGTGAGCAGCGCATACTGGGTCGCGGTGTAAGCGACGTTGCAAAGCCCGGACAGATAGGCCACCAGCGCCGCGCCGGCAGCGCCGCCGGCAATGTTGTCGGCCGTGATGGCGATGGCGAGCGCAGGAAGATCGTGGCCGACCGTTGCAACGTAGGCGAAGGTGAGATTCGTGACGGCCTGCAGGATGCCGCCGATCATGAGCGCCTTGAACACGCCCCAGCGCGCGACCGCGATGCCGCCGAGGATGGCGCCGGCGACCGTCATCCACACGCCCCACACCTTGCTGACCGCCGCAATCTCTGTGCCGGTGAATCCCATCTTGACATAGAACGGATTGGCCATCGTGCCGCCCAAGGCATCGCCGAACTTATAGAACAAGGTGAAGGCGAGGATCAGGATCCAGCCCTTGTGCATCATGAAATCGGCGAACGGATCAATGACCGCTTCCTTGACGACCTCTCCGTAGTCGCGGTGCTCCGGTTTCGGCGGAGCCTTGGGTTCGGGCGCCAGCAGCGTCACCACCATCGCCGCCAACATGGCGCCGGCCAGCACGGCGAAGACGACCGGCCAGGATACATGGTCGGACATGGCCAGCGCACCCGCGCCCGCCAGTAGCAAGCCGAAACGATAGCCGACTTGCGTTGCGCCGGCGCCGTGGCCCTGCTCGTCCAGCGGCAACAGATCTATGCGATAGGCGTCGATCACGATGTCCTGGCTGGCGGAGAGGAACGCGACGACGAGCGCAGCCACCGCTGTGCCCAGCGGGTCTGTGGCTGGATCGGTCAGCCCCATGGCGAAGATCGCGACCGCCAGCAGCGCTTGCGTCAGCAAGAGCCAGCTGCGCCGCCGACCGAGCAGGCGCGTCAACACGGGCAACGGCACCTGATCCATGATGGGCGACCAAAGAAACTTGAACGTGTACGGCGTTCCGACCAGAGCGAAAAGGCCAATGGTGGTCAGATCCACTTTGACCGTCGCTAGCCAGTACGACAGCGTCGACAGCGTCAGCAGCAGCGGCAGGCCGGAGGCGAAGCCCATCGCCAAGATGATCAGCATGCGGGGCGTGAGATAGGCCGCGATCGCCGACCACCAGTCCTTCTTCACGGCAACCGCTTCGGCCATCGAACTTTCCTCTCCGCACCGTCCGACTCGGAGACTAGGGCCGGACCGGTTGCCCAATCGTTACGCACTTGCTCAAAGCGCGTCCAGATGGTCGCGCCGTTGGTCTCGAAAATCCATGCCGAATCAACGAGGCGGCGCGCTGGCATACCCCTTGCTGAGGTTCCGCTGCCCAAACAGCAAACAGGGCACGCTTGCGGGTGCGGTCCAACGGATCGCGTGAGGGGAGCAAGCGCATGACACAGGGATAGGGGGCACCGAATGGATCCTGAGACCCAAGCCGCGGTGGATGAGCTGCGCAAACTCATCACCATGTCCGGCACGATCAACATGGAGATCTTCTACTGGTGGTGCACCGCCATCATGGTGATGATCCATGCCGGGTTCCTGGCCTACGAGATGGGCGCGTCGCGCGTGAAGAACGCGCTGGCATCGGGGGTGAAGAACATCCTCGCGTTCGCGTTCATCGTGCCGACCTTCTTCTTGTTCGGCTGGTGGATCTATCTCGCCTTTCCCGGCGGCTTCACGATCGACGAAGCCGGCGTCGCCGGCCTGCCCTGGAGCGCCAATATGGGGCCGAACCTCACGGACAATGCGTCCGGTGTATTCTGGGCGGCCTTCACCATGTTCGCGGCCACCACGGCCTCCATCCTCTCGGGCTCGCTAATCGAACGCATCCGCCTCAGCGCGTTTATCATCCTCGCCGTCCTGCTCGGATCGGTGATCTGGATCCTCGCCGCGGCATGGGGTTGGCATCCGGCGGGCTGGCTGCACACCAAGCTTGGCCTGCATGACGTGGCGGCAGCAGGCTGCGTGCACGTCATCGCCGGCTTCTTTGCCCTCGGTGTGATCATCAATCTCGGCCCTCGCATCGGCCGGTTCGCGCCGGACGGCACGCCGATGGAGATTCCTGGGCATTCCGCGCCCATGACGATGATCGGTCTGATGATGATCATCGTCGGCTTCTTCGGCTTCCTGGGCGGCTGCATCATCTATGTGACAGGCGATCAGTGGATCAACATCTACGGCCAGCCGGCCACGCTCTCGGCGTTCGCCTTCAACACGTTGATGAGCTTCGCGGGCGGCATCATCGGCTGCTTCCTGATGACGCGCGATCCGTTCTGGATGATGTCCGGCGCGCTGGCCGGCATCATCTCCGCCGCGTCGGGCCTCGATGTCTATCATCCGGCGCTCGCGTTCCTAATCGGGTTCGCCGGCGGCTGCATCATCCCGAAGGTGCAGGACATGCTGATCAAGCTGAAGATCGACGACGCGGTCGGCGCCTTCGCGGTGCATGGCGCGGCGGGTGCCTGGAGCCTGGTCGCCGCTGGCATCTTCGCGAGTGGCTATCCGAGCGCAGCGGGCCCCGACTCCAGCCTCTATGGCCAGCTGGTCAGCCTCGCCGTCTTTGCGTCGCTCGGCTTCATCCCCGGCTTCGTGGTGTCCTATGTGCTGAAGCTGTTCGGTCTGCTGCGCATCACGCCGGGTGCGGAGATCGCCGGCCTCGATCTCGTCGAGATTCCGCTGAAGCCTTATCCGGAAGGCCTCACCCCTTCAACCAACGGCAACGGCCACGCGGCGCCGCAAGGCGTGCCGGCCGAGTGAGAAAAGGAGAACCGACATGAATGGCAGCCCGGTAACCGCCTGGGAAGGGACGGAAGCCTACTTCACCTTCGCAGACCGGCCGTTCCTGATCGTCGTGGCCCTGGTCCTGACCGCGATCGTGACGGTGGGAGTCATCGTGCACTCGGCCAAGCACGAGACCAAGGCGTTCAGGCGTTTCCCCTAGAGTTGGCTTGACCATCCCCAGAACGACTGGCGCGCATGGATCCCCATGCGCCCTCCGTTCTGTGGACTTTGATCAGTCTTGCATCGCCTTGAGCGCAGCGATGTGCTCCGGGCCAATGCCGCAGCAGCCGCCGATGATGTGCGCGCCGCGCTCGCGCCAGTCCATGGCGAACTCCGCGTAGCGATCCGGAGTGAGATCGGCGCGGATGTTGCTCAGGCCTTTGTTGGCCGCTTCATCGCGCTGGGGCGGGAAGGCGTTGGCGTAGACACCGATCCTGGCTTCGCTGCCGCGCGCGTCGCGCACCGACCGGGCGGCATCGACGGCGCCTGCCATGATCTCCGGCTGGCTGCAATTGAACAGGATTGCGTCGACGCCGAGCTCCAGCATGGCGGTGACGACAGCGGCGACGCATTCGCCGGAGCGCAGCTTCGGCCGCGTCAGGTCCGGATTGTCGTCATCGAGTGTGAAGGAGACCCAGAACGCGCGCTTGTCCTCGCTGAGCGTCTGGCGGGCAAAGCGCGCCTCTGCCAAGCAGCTTTGTGTCTCGGCGAGCCACAGATCGACATGCGGCGAAAGGCCGTCGATCAGCGGGCGGATGATCGCGGGCGCCTTCGCTTCGTCGACCAGATCAGGACGATAGGAGCCGAAGAGGGGCGGTAATGACCCCGCCACCAGGACCTTGCGCTTTGATCCGTCCGCGACCTTGCGTGCGAGCCCGCCGGCGAGGTCTGCCAGGAAACGCCCCTCCGCCTTGAACTTCGCCTCACCGATGTGAAAGGGCACGAGCGCGTATGAGTTGGTGGTGATCACCTCCGCGCCGGCGTCGGCAAAGCGCTGGTGCGCCCGCGTCACCGTGTCAGGCGCAGCCATGAGCGCCAGCGCCGACCATTCCGGCTGTTTGAACGGCGCACCCATCCGGTGCAACTCGCGCCCCATGCCGCCGTCGAGGATTGTGAAGTTGGTTTCGCTCATCTGGAATGGACCTTGTTTGCGACGTCGAGCATGGCATCGACATACCCCTCACCCTGCCCCTCTCCCTCAAGGGGAGAGGGCACGCTGTTGATGGGTTCGTGCGAATAGCCCCTCTCCCCTCGAGGGAGAGGGGTGGGGGTGAGGGGGCCTCGATGCAGCGCCAAGTGCCAACTCACGCCGTTTCCGCCTCGGCGCGCTTCTCTGCCTTCTTGCGGTCGTGCGGGTTGAGGATGGCTTTGCGCAGGCGGATGGACTTGGGCGTGATTTCGACGCGCTCATCGTCCTCGATATAGGCCATGGCGTATTCGAGCGTGATCGCGCGCGGCGGGGTCAGGCGGATCGCCTCGTCCTTCGAGGTGGTGCGGATGTTGGTGAGCTGCTTCGACTTCAGCGGGTTGACCTCGAGATCATGGCCGCGGCTGTTCTCGCCGATGATCATGCCCTCATAGACCGCTTCGCTGGGATTGACGAACAGCTCGCCGCGCTCTTCCAGGTACCAGAGGGCATAGGCGACCGCCGCGCCGTCGGCGTTGGAGATGAGCACGCCGTTGCGCCGGCCCGCGATCGGGCCGCGATAAGGGCCGTAACCGTGGAACAAGCGGCTCATGATGCCGGTGCCGCGGGTGTCGGTCAGGAACTCGCCGTGATAGCCGATGAGCCCGCGCGCGGGCACGTGGAAGACAAGCCGCGTCTTGCCGCCGCCGGAGGGCCGCATCTCGACCAGCTCGCCGCGGCGCTGGCCGAGCTTGTCGATGACGACGCCGGTGAACTCCTCGTCGACGTCGATGACCGCTTCCTCGATCGGCTCCATGCGTTCGCCGGTTTCAGGATCTTGGCGGAACAACACGCGTGGGCGGCTGATCGACAGCTCGAAGCCTTCGCGGCGCATGGTCTCGACCAGCACGCCCAGCTGCAGTTCGCCGCGACCGGCAACCTCGTACGCGTCGCGGCCTTCCGTCTCCCTCACCTTGATCGCGACATTGCCTTCGGCCTCGCGCAGCAAGCGGTTGCCGATCATGCGGCTGGTCACCTTGTCGCCCTCGCGGCCGGCCAGCGGCGAATCGTTGACCGAGAAGGTCATGGCCAAAGTTGGCGGATCGATCGGCTGGGCCGGCAGCGGGATCTCCACCACCGGGTCGCAGATCGTGTCGGCGACCGTGGTGTCGGTCAGGCCTGCGATGGCGACGATATCGCCGGCCTCCGCCTCCTCGACCGGCACGCGCTCGATGCCGCGGAACGACAGCAGCTTGGTGAGGCGCGCGGTCTCGACGATGTTGCCGTCGGGCTGGATCGCGCGCACCGGCATGTTGACCAGGGCCTTGCCCGTCTGGATACGCCCGGTCAGCACACGCCCCAGGTAGTTGTCGTATTCCAGCGTGGTGACCAGCATGGAGAATGGGGCGTCGTTCTGCACCCGCGGCGTCGGCACATGGTCGACGATCAGGTCGAACATGGGCGAAAGATCCTTGCGCTCTTCCTTCTCGAGATCCGCGACCGCCCAGCCCTGGCGCGAAGACGCGAACAAGGTCGGGAAGTCGAGCTGCTCGTCCTGTGCGCCGAGTATGGCGAACAGGTCGAACACCGCATCGTGGGTCTCGTGCGGCTGCGCATCCGGCCGGTCGCACTTGTTGATGACCACGATGGGGCGCAGGCCCAGCGCCAGCGCCTTCATGGTGACGAACTTGGTCTGGGGCAGCGGGCCTTCGGCCGCGTCCACCAGCAGGATCACGCCATCCACCATGTTGAGGATGCGCTCCACCTCGCCACCGAAATCGGCGTGGCCGGGCGTATCGACGATATTGATGCGCGTACCTTTCCAGTCGACCGAGGTGCATTTGGCGAGGATGGTGATGCCACGCTCGCGCTCCAGGTCGTTGGAGTCCATGACCCGCTCCATCACCTGTTGGTTGGCGCGGAAGGCGCCGCTTTGCTTCAGGAGCTGGTCAACCAGGGTGGTCTTGCCGTGGTCGACATGGGCGATGATGGCAATGTTACGCAACTTCATGGGTCTACTTTCAAACTGAGCAAAAGGGCGCGCCGCTCGTAGGGAGCGCGCGGTCGGATCGGCGAAACCAAGGTCGCCGGATCAGCGGAGCGTCGGCGGCGTTCCCGATGTGTAGCGGCTGGATGCGTGCATTTTGTTACACCAGCCGGCTGAGCACGAGTTCGGCGAGCGGCGTCTCGGGCCTGGCGCCGATATGGGAAATGATCTCGCCCGCGGCAAGCGAGGCGATGCGCCCGCAGGTCTCGAAGTCGCGCCCGTGGGTATAGCCGTAGAGGAAGCCCGAGGCATAGAGATCGCCGGCCCCGGTCAGGTCGACAATGCGGTCGACCGGCCAGGCCGGAATCTCGATCATCTCGTCCGGCGTGACGATGACGGAGCCGAGCTCGCTGCGGGTGAGTGCCGCGAGGTCGCAATGCTGCTGGGTGATGCGCGCCGCCTCGTGCCAATCGTTGGTCTCCCAGAGGGCGGTGATCTCGCCGATGTTGGCGAACAGGATGTCCACGTGGTTCTTCACGAGGTCCTGGAACTCCTTGAGGTAGCGGTTCACGCAGAAGGAGTCGGACAGGCTGAGGGCGACTTCCTGGCCAGCCTCGTGGGCGATGCGCGCGGCCTTGAGGAACGCCTCCTTGGCCAGCGGAGGGTCCCACAGATAGCCCTCCATGTAGGTGACCTTGGCGCGCTGGATCAGGTGCGGGTCGATGTCCGCGGGGGTCAGCTCGTGGCAGGCACCGAGATAGGTGTTCATTGTGCGCTCGGCATCCGGCGTCACCAGGATCATCGAGCGGGCGGTCGGGGTCGTGGAGGTCGCGGGCGCGATGTCGTAGTGGACGCCGGCGGCGCGCACATCATGGCGAAAAATGCCGCCCAGCTGGTCGTTGCCCACCTTGCCGATGAAGGCGGCCTTGCCGCCCAGGCTGGCGACGCCGACGGTGGTATTGGCTGCACACCCGCCGGAAATCTCGATGGCCGGGCCCATGGCGGCATAGAGCTCCTCCGCCCGGGCGGTATCGATCAGGGTCATGGCGCCCTTGGTCAGGCCCAGCCGCTTGATGAACGCATCGTCGCAATGTGCCAGCACGTCGACGATCGCGTTGCCGATGCCGACCACATCGATGACTTCAGACATGAAACCCTATCTCTTCCCGCCCCAAAAAAGTCGGCGGAGTATAGTCAGGTATCGGTTTTCAGGAATCAGGAATCGGAAGGGCGGACCGCATGACGCACATTCCAATTCCTGTTAACTAATGACTGATCCCTTGCGGGTGTCGCGGCGGCCCTCGATATGGGGTAAATCATTGAATTGAAAGGAACGGTCGTGCTCAGCGCGCTTGCGAAAACCCTCGGTCAACTGAACGATCCGCCGATCCGGCGGGTGATTGCCAAGACTATCGGCCTCGCCATCCTGGGCTTTGTCCTGTTCGTGGTGCTGGTCTACCTGCTGATCGGCTGGCTGGCAGGCTTGAGCGGCTGGCTGGAGGGCTTGGCGCAGTTCGGCGGCGCGATCGGGGCCATCGTAATTGCCTGGCTCCTCTTCCCCAGCATTGCTGCGGCCATCGCCGGGATCTTCGCCGACGAGGTGATCGACGCGGTGGAGGCCAAGCACTATCCGGCCCTTCCGCCGGCCAAGCCGGTGCCGATACTGCAAGCCGTATTCGACGGACTGAAGCTGGCTGCCATCGCCATCATCGCCAATATCCTGGCTCTGCCATTCCTCCTAGTCTTTCCGATCTATGTGCTGATCACGTGGGGCGTGAATGGCTGGCTGTTGGGCCGGGAGTATTTCGAAATGGTGGCGTTCCGGCGCATGGATCGTGCCAGCGCGCACGAATTACACCGCCGTCATAACCGAACGTTTACCATCGCTGGTGTCATGATAGCGGTGTGCCTCACGATACCGTTCGTCAACCTGTTGGCGCCGGTATTGGGGGCGGCTTTTATGGTGCACGTCGCGCAGAATGTGCTAAACCACAAAAGCACGACTCAGACCGTCAAGCCATTGGCATAAACTGGCGATTTCTCGGTCTGTGTCGTTGGCGGGGCTGATGGGGCCTAACACTGAGAGTATGCCGCGCCGAGGGCACGGGGCGCACTCCGCACGTCACGGAAAGGGTTAAGATGTTCGGGAAGAAGAAGGATCAGGATATGTCGACGCCAAACACTGCGGACACCCCGCCTACGGCGCCGGCTGAGGCCAAGAGCTATTTGCGGCAGGACGCGCCGACACCAGGCGTTTCGCGGCCCGCGGAGATTGCGCGCCGCCCACCTGATCTCAGCGCGTTCACACAGCGCCGTGAGCAGCCTCCCGCACCGCGCGCCGGTGAGACCGACCACAAGAAGCTGATCGTCGGTCGCGAGATCATCCTGAATGGCGAGATCCGCACCTGCGATTTCCTGGTGGTCGAGGGTCGCGTCGAAGCGGTGCTGAACGACTGCCGGCAGATCGACATTGCCTCGTCCGGCCAGTTCAAGGGCTCGGCCGACATCGAATCCGCCGACATCAGCGGCCGGTTCGATGGCGACCTGACCGTGCATGGCCGCCTGACGGTGCGGGCGACAGGCCGGGTGTTCGGCAAGGTGAAATACGGCCAGCTTGAAGTCGAGCGCGGTGGTATCATCTCTGGCACCGTGGAATCACTGCCGGAAGCCAGCACCAGCGAGGCTGCGGCGTAACAGCGTATGGGGTTGACCGCCGGCGCCGGTGGGCGGTGCCGGCCGGTTCTCGAGACAAGCCGGCCCTACCCGGCGGCGTGCTTTTGGGCGGGGGCCCGAAATGCGACCTGGCCAGATTGGCCGCGGAAAGTTCCGTTGGATCGCGCTGACTGGCGCGATGCTCCTGATCAGCGCGTGCCAATCCACTGCCTCGCTTGACTCCGCGAACCCTGCCGCCAAGCGTGCCAGCGTCCAGCCCGCCGCACCCATCCTTTCCAAGGATACTGCCTCTTTCATCGGTCTGGGCGGCGCGGATCTGTCTCGCACCCTCGGCCAGCCAAAGCTGGTGCGCAAGGATGCGCCAGCCGAGATCTGGCAATATTCCGGCGCAGATTGCGTCGTGGACTTTTATCTCTATGCCGGCGCAACCGGCCTTGCCGTCGCTTACATGGAAGCCCGCAACCAGGTCGCGGAATCGACGCCCGCCGACCGCTGCGTGAAATCGCTGCTGCAATCGGTCAGCTCCGAGAACGCTCAGCAGAAGATGCTGTAGGCCGAAAGTCAGAAGTCGGACGGGCTCTTTCTGAATTCTGCCTTCTGACTTCCGAAATGGTCGGAGCCGGAACGATCGCAGGCTGCGATACCGCGCTCGCCCCGGCCCCGTGACATCGGGGCGTGCCTTCTGGTGGATGGCTACTTCGCGCCCGACTGAGGCGCGGGAATAGCATCGGGCGAGTTGAGAACGGCTTAATCGGTCTCGTCCTGCCGCTGCCTCAGACCACGGCATCTGACCTAGTCCGAATGGATTGCTGCAAGCGTGCGGCTGTCCCGCGATGCACAAGGATCGCGGCCGATCGCCTGGCACCGCGGATGGGTGCAAATCATGCGCGGCGTCCGGCATGAAATCACAAAGTGACCACCCGACTTACGGACCGGCTCCAAGAGCTCTCGAAAAAGTGCTTCTCAGAAGGCCCAGACTGGAGGGCGTCGACGGATCCAGCCTGTTGTTTCCTCGAGTTCGGCGGCGAGGCATAACAGGCGATGGTCCTCATTCTGTCGGCCTACGAGCTGAATGCCGATTGGCAATCCGGATTCAGACTGGAACAGCGGCAAACTGGCTGCTGGTTGTCCCGTTACGTTGAAGACTTCGGTAAAAGGGGCGAAGCCGTAGGCGGATGCCGCCCACTTCTCGAACGTGAAAGAAGGTGAATTGCTGTCGATCGCGCCGAGCTTCGGGGGCAAGGTCGCCGTTGTTGGCGTCAGAATCAGATCAAAGCTTCCAAACTGGCGGGCCATGGCAAGCTTGACCGCATGTGCCCGGCGCTTGGCGGTGATGTAGTCGGCCGCGGTCATGGTCTCGAATCTCTCCAGGATGCAGCGTCCAAGCCGCTCAATCTCATCGGGCCCTGGCCCCCGGCCGAGCTGGGCGGATCGCCCGCGGATCGCCATGCCGATGTCCGCCATCCATAGCGGCATCCAGCTCTCGCCCTCCGCGACCTCCGGCGGAAACGCGCCCATTGTGACCTCGTGTCCCAAGGTCTCGACCAGCTGCGCTGCCTTCTTCAACGCCGCTTCGATCTCAGGCGCGACGGGGCTTCCATCCGGCCGGCGGGGAACGCAGACGACGTGAAGACGCTCCGAAGGTGCGGATAGCGATTTCACATAAGAGGGCACGGACTTGGCTACCTGATAGGGTGCCCCTGGCTCCGGGCCAGCGGTTGCATCAAGAAAGGCGGCACTGTCGCGCACGCTGCGGGACAGAACGTGCTCGCAATGGAGACCGCCGCCGACTTCGCCGTTATACGGACCGACGGGGTTCAGCCCACGAGAGGGCTTCAGGCCAAAGATCCCGCAACAAGCAGCCGGTACACGGATGGAGCCACCCACATCCGAACCATGGGCGGCAGGCACCATGCCGCTCGCAACTGCCGATGCGGCACCACCGCTCGATCCGCCCACCGTGACGCTAAGGTCCCAAGGGTTCAGAGTAGCGCCGCGGAACGTCGGCTCCGTGACAAAGTCGGCCGCGAACTCGGGCAAATTGGTTTTGCCAAGAAAGACGATGCCTGCCGCACGCCAGCGCTGCACAATTTCGCTGTCCGGCTGGGCGGGCGCCTCGGCGAAGAAGCGCGAGGAAAGTGTCGTGGGCCATTCCCTGACGTGGACGCAGATGTCCTTGACGAGGAAGGGAACACCTGCCAGCGCTCCCTGTGTTGCGGTATGCTTGGCATGCTCGCGCGCCGACTCAGGGTCTTTCAGAACCAGCGCATTCAGCACGGGATCGAGCTTTTCCACAGCAGCGATGGCAGCCTCCGTCACCTCCCGGGCTGAGATTTCGCCCGTGCGCACGAGCGCAGCAATGCCAACTGCGTCAAGCTCAGCGTACTCGGCGATCTTCATAGTGATCCCCCTAGGCGAACCCGAATCCGTTTCGCCAACTCAGTCGGGCATCTCGCGCTCGATGAAGCGCCGGGCATAGCAGGAGGCGCGTCAAGCGTCTCAGACAACATCCGACCTAATCCGAATAGGTGCGGCGACAGCGAGATGCGCGAGGATCGCAGCCGATAGCCTGGGCACCACGGCCGGATGCAAATCGTGCGCTGCGTCCGGCAGCACCATGAGGCTTGCTCCGGGAATCAAGCGGGCAGCAGCCTCGGCGAACGCCAGCGGGATGATCGGATCGGCCCCGCCGTGAATCACGAGCGACGGGCATCGAATGCATCGCAACAGGGACGAGCGATCACCTGCACTGGCATACGCCAAGGCCTGGCGATGAATCGCCGCCGGCCGGTAGCAGCGGCGATAGCCAAGCTCAAGGCGTCGCACGACGATGCGCGGGTCGATCACGTGATGCGGCCCCGTCCACGCGGACTGCGCGGCGACCATCCGGCGGATCAAGCGCGCGCGATCTGGCACATGCACGATCATCCGCGCCAAGAACTGCGCCCCCGGCATGTCGTCCAGCAAGACAGGTTGGCCGCCGGACGACATCAGCGATACCAGCGAGCGCACGCGATCGGGCCATTGGGCCGCCATGATCTGCGCGATCATGCCGCCCATCGAAAATCCCATGACGTGAGCGCTGTCGATGCGCAGCGCATCGAGCAGGCTCAACGCATCGGCCGCCATGTCATACAGCGAGTACGGCGCGCGCTCTGGGGCAACCGGTGCGAACGGATAATCGGACTCGCGGAGCGCCGGATCGATCGCAGGGCCGCACGGGCTCGAGCGGCCATAGTCCCGGTTGTCGAACAGAACCAGGCGATGGTGCTGTGACAGCGCCGCCAGCAGCGTACCCGGCCAATCGGTCATCTGCATAC
Organism: Dongia deserti; assembly: GCF_003574735.1. Classification (GTDB taxonomy): domain Bacteria; phylum Pseudomonadota; class Alphaproteobacteria; order Dongiales; family Dongiaceae; genus Dongia_A; species Dongia_A deserti. The sequence goes on along the minus strand of NZ_QORW01000016.1, from coordinate 58,453 downwards.
CGAGCCCCTGGATCAGCAGCAGGGGCGAGTGATCCGCCGATCCGATCATACGCACATGCAGGCGCATGCTGCTGCCGATGACAATGGCTGGCATGGAGAAACTGCGCTCGCGCTATCGCGCACGGAAAGGAAGTGCGCTCCTCGCTAGTTCATCAGCCCCAGCGAATCCCTGACCGCTGCAAGACCATCCTTTCCGTCGAAGGTCGTCACGCCGGCGAGCCATGGCGCCAGCAGATCGGGGTGCGCGGTGATGGCCTTCTTCGCCGCGTCCCTCGGCAACATCGCTTCGCCGATGAGATAAGCCATGCCCTCATTCTCAAGCTCGAGTGTAAACGTGATATTGTCCAGCAGCTTGCCCACATTCGGGCACTCGGCCACATAGCCCTTCCGGACCTGCGTGTGGACGGTGGCGCCGCCATAGTTCGGCCCATACCATTCGTCGCCGCCGCTGAGATAGGCCATGGGAATCTCGCTGTTCATCGGATGCGGCGCCCAGCCCTGGAACAGAATCCACTCCTGCTTGCGCACGGCTTTCTTCACCTGCTGCAGCATGCCCTGTTCGCTCGATTCCAGCAGCTCCCAGTCACCCAGACCGAAGCGGTTCTCCGCGATGATCTGCTCCATGATCGTGTTGGAGCCGGGTTCGATGCCATACATCTTGCGATCGAACTTGTCGGCGTGTTCGGCAAGATCGGCAAAATCGTGGATGCCGGCATCATGCACGTACTGCGGAACGGCGAATGTGTATTTGGCGCCTTCCAGGTTCTGCTTGATGGTCTCGACCGATCCGTCCTTCTGATACGAGTCGAAATAAACCTGCATCGCCGGATCCCAGTAGCCGAGAAAGACGTCGAGATCCTTGTTTTTCAGGGAGGCATAGATGATCTCGAGTCCGAGCACATCGGATTTCGGCTCGTATCCCAACCCCTCCAGCAGCACCGAAGCGACACCGGTCGTGAAGGCAAGGTCGTTCCAGCCGGGTTCTGCCATGCGCACCTGGCGGCAGGATTGCGGCTCCGCCGCTTGCGCCGTGCTCGCGGCCACCAGGAGCAATGCGGCGACCGAAACCTTGGAGAACCTGATCATCTCCGCCTCCCAAGAATTATAGACCATCGGTCAGTAAACTGACCGATGGTCAATTTATCGACCTGCTGGACAATGGAGTCAAGGGGCTCTATGTAAGCGTTTGATTTGTCTCGGAGAATGCCGTGCCGCGCCTGTCCATCGAACAGATCCGCCGGAAGGAGCTCAGCGAAGCCGCCTATGAGGCGCTGCAGGTCTGGGGTCTGCCCGGAACAACCCTGGTACGCGTCGCGGCCAAGGCCGGCGTCTCCAAAGGCATCGTGCTTCACTACTTCCGGAACAAGGATGAGCTGATCGAAGCCGCCATGCGGCGCTCCAACGCCGCCTTGCGCGACGAAGTGGTCCGACGGCTCGCCGCCGCGCGCTCGCCGCGGGAGCGGCTTGAAGCTGTGATCGAAGGGAACTTCGACGAGCACTTCTTCGTGCCGCAGATCACGCATGCCTGGCTCAGCTTTTGCGGTGCGGTGCCGCGAAACCCCCAATTCGCAAGGCTCCAGCGCGCGATTCACGCGCGCATGCACAGCAATCTCATGTCGGCGCTGAAGCATCTGCTGCCCGCACCTCAGGCGCAGGACGCGGCGCAGGCAATCAGCATCATGATCGATGGACTCTGGCTCCGGCATGGCTTGGTGCAGGGCGGCATCGATCGCGCGGGCGCGTTGAAGCGGATCAAGGCGCTGGTGGAGAGCCTGCTCAAATCGGCGTGAAGGGTGCGGCATGGCGCCGCTGCAATGGGGCAGCGTTCGCCGCTGTGCTTGGCGTCGGGGTTGGCGAGGGTTAGGTTGGCGGCATGCGTCGCTTATCCCGTCGCCGCTTTCTCGTCGCCAGCGCCGCCCTCGGCGCCGTGTCTTTCGCGCCACCTGCGCGCGCCGCCTCGCACGGTGCGACGACGAAGATCACCATCGGCACGCGCACCATCGAGGTCAAGAAAAAGGCGGCCAAAGTCTTCGGCCTGATGCAGCCCGATGGCACCCACGGACTCATCATGAATGCCGGCGAGCGTTTCCGCGTGCGCCTGAAGAACGACGCTGGAGAGGCTGCTCTCATCCACTGGCACGGGTTGACGCCGCCCAACGACCAGGACGGCGTGTCGGGCGTTACGCAACCGGCGCTCGAGCCGGGCCAGAGCTACGAGTACGACTTCACGGTTGCGCTGCCCGGCACCAACTGGATGCATTCGCACCATGTGCTGCAGGAGCAGTCGCTGATGGCGGCACCCCTCATCGTGCGCGACCCCAAGGATGCCGCGCGCGACGAGCAGGAGGTCGTGATCCTGCTGCACGATTTCACTTTCGAGATGCCGGATCGGATCCTGAGCGCCCTTTCCAAAGGCATGAGCCACGACCACGGCGCCATGGCGCCCGCTGCGCAGGATCCGCATGCCGGGCACGATATGTCGAACATGGATATGTCCGGCATGGATATGCCCCACGACATGTCGCAGATGAACATGGCGGGCATGGATCTGAACGACGTCTCTTACGACGCGTTCCTGGCCAACGATCGGACGCTCGATGATCCGGAGGTCGTGCGCGTCGACAAGGGCCAGCGCGTGCGCCTGCGCGTCATCAACGCGGCTTCTGCCACCAATTTCATGATCGACCTGGGGCCGCTGTCAGGCTCGCTCACCGACGTCGACGGGCGGCCGATCGTACCCGTGATGGGCAATCGCTTTCCCCTCGCGATTGCACAGCGCGCAGACGTGCGCTTCACCTTGCCTGTGGAAGAGGGCGCCTGGCCGGTTCTGTTCCAGCGTGAAGGCGATACCGCATTGACGGGCGTTGTCCTGGCGACCAAAAGCGGGACGATCGCCAAAATCGCTGATCAAGCGCATCAAGCGATCGGCGCGATCGACCGCGCAGCATCAATGCTCTACGAGGCCGCGGAGCCGCTGCCGGAGCGGCGCACGGACCGCGAGCTCAAGATCGACCTGACCGGCTCCATGATGACCTATCGCTGGGGCATCGCAGAGAAGGCCGCCATAGCGCACCACGCGCATCTCATGGTCCAGGAGGGCGAGCGAGTCGAGATGATGCTCACCAACCGCACCGAGATGTCCCATCCGATGCATCTGCATGGCCACCATTTCCAGGTGGTCGCGGTCAACGGCTCGCGCGTGAAGGGCGCAGTGCGCGACACCGAGCTGGTGCCGATCGGCGGCTCCGTCACCCTGGCGTTCGATGCCTTCAATCCCGGCAAGTGGATGTTCCATTGTCATAATCTCTATCACATGCTGTCCGGCATGATGACGCAGGTGAGATACTTGTGACCTCGGACCGGGGTCCGGCGGCGTGGTGACACGTCACAGGGCAGCGGCTAAACTGCTGCCCTCGATCTCTGCAGGGGAATGACATGAGCTGGATAATCTGGCTGGTTCTCGGTCTGGTCGCTGGCATCGTCGCTAAGCTGCTCATGCCCGGCCGTGATCCCGGCGGGTTCATCATCACCATCATCCTCGGTATCGTGGGTGCCATGGTCGGCGGCTTCATCAGCACCAGGCTCGGCTTCGGCGATGTAACAGGCTTCAATCTGCCCTCGATCATCATCGCGGTGCTGGGTGCGATGCTCCTGCTCTTCCTCTATCGCCTGATCAGGCGGTAGTTCAGAAGTCAGAAGTCAGAAGTCAGAAGTCAGAGGAACGCTGGTACCATCTGACCTCCGACTTCCGATCACGCCACGTGCTCGATGTCCTCTGGCGTCAAATTGCCGGGGACGATCGTGACCGGCACGCGCATCTTGCTGACATATTTGCCGGTCAGGGCCGAAACCAGCGGACCCGGCCCCTTCGGGCTGGTCGAGGCGGCGAGCACCAGGATCGAGATGCCGGGCTCTTCCTCGATCAGCTTCAGCAACTCCTCGCGCCGGTCGCCCTCGCGGAAGTAGAGCATCGGCATCTTGCCGGAGAGCTTGTTCACCTCCGTCGCCATCTTCTGCATGGTGGCCTCGGCCTGCTGGCGCGCCTCGTCCTTCATGAGCTCATTGACGCCGATCCAGTCGCCGAAGCCGGTCGGCTCCATCACATGCACCATGGCGACGCGGCCATTCGAGCGGAAGGCGCGGCGGCAGGCATAGCGCAGAGCGACCTTCAGCTCCGGCGTTTCGTCGACCACCACCAGGAAGACGCGCTCCTGCGCCGCCGGCGGTGCACTCGCGGGTTGGACTTGAGGATCGGGGCCTGGATCGGTGCTCATGATTCACCTCTACCGCTTGCGGAAGGCCAGATGCGCCAGCCAGCCCGTCAACAACGCAACCACCACGGCCGCTACGCCATAGGCGAAACGCTGGGCGATCGAGCGCGCATTGGCATATTTGAAGATATCCGCCCCGAAGCCCACCTTGCTGATGACCAGGGGCATGTTCTGGGCATCCACGATCCGGCCGTCACGCACCAGATAGACATCGATCAGGAACGTGCCGGTCGGAACATTGGACGGCAAATGCAGATTGGCGCGGAACAGGGTCGCGCCGATGAAGGTCACCCGGCCGACGCGGTCGGCATAGAGGCCCTGCTTCTTCTTCTGCTGCACAAGCGCGGTGCGGAAGGGGCCGATACCCGGCACGTCGCCAGCCACGTCCCGGAACTGCACGCGGCCGACGCCGAGTTGGTAGCGGTCGAGGACATCGGGGGTCAGAATCTCGAACAACGGCCGGGAGGAGGCGACGCCATAGAGCGATGGCACGCCCTCGAACTCGATCGAATCCGCATTCACCCAGACGCCGGCGAGCCGCTCCTTGCGATGGACCGCGACACGGCCCGCCGGACCGCGCATCACCAGGACGACGTCGCCCGGCCCGTCGATGGCGCCGAAGACCAGGATGTCCTGGCCGGCAAAGTCAGTCGTGATCTCCACCAGATGATCATCGACATCCGCGACGATGCCCTTGGCCGCGGCGGGCGCCGCAAGCGCGAGACCAAGGACCGCGACCAAGCAGGGGATGAGCCGCCGTCTCATCGCGTCAGCCCCTGCAGCACATAGAGGTCGTCCGGCCTCGCCACCAGCTCGTAGCACAGGCCGCCGGCGACCGAAAGGACGAGCAGCGCCAGCAGGAATCGCAGCTGTTCGCCCGGCAGCCGCGCGCCGATCCGTCCGCCGAACTGCGCGCCGATGACCGAGCCGATGGTCAGCACGAAGGCGAGCAGGACGTCGACGGTGCGGTTCTCGATCGATTGCAGGATGGTGGTGACGGCGGCGACGAAGATGATCTGGAAGAGGGAGGTGCCGACCACGATCGAGGTCGGCATGCCGACCAGATAGATCATGGCCGGCACGATCAGGAAGGCGCCTCCGACGCCGAGCATGGCCGAAAGGATGCCGACCACGAAGCCGATCCCGATCGGCATGATGGCCGAGATATAGAGCCGCGATTTCTTGAATCGCATCTTCAGGGGCAGGCCGTGCACCCAGACATGCTGGTGCAGCTTGCGCGGGGCCATGGCGCGGCCACGCGCGCGGCGCACGCGGCGCAGGGTGCGCACGGATTCCGCCAGCATTATCAGGCCGATCGAGCCGAGCAGGATCACGTAGGCGAGATGGATGACGAGGTCGATCTGGCCGTAACGGCGCAGGATGGAGAAGATCGCGACGCCGACCAGCGAGCCGAACACGCCGCCGGACAGCAGCACCGCGCCCATTTTGAAATCGACGTTCTCCCGGCTCCAGTGCGCCAGCACGCCGCTGACCGAGGTCGCCACCGTCTGGTTCGCCGTGGTCGCCACCGCGACCGGCGAGGGTACCCCGATGAAGATCAGGAGCGGCGTCATCAGGAAGCCGCCGCCGACGCCGAACAGTCCGGACAGGAACCCGATGCCGCCGCCAAGAGCGAGCAACAGCAGGACCGACACCGAGATCTCGGCGATCGGCAGATAGACTTGGAAGCTGAGTAACCAGTCTAGAAGGGCGCCCAGCATGCCCGACCGAACCCCCGGTCCTTGCGATCCAACCACCCGGCAGAAGCGCACGCGTCAGCCAGGTACCCCCTCGACTGGTGATGGCGGTCGGCGAGACGCATCCTCATGAAAATGCTGGCGAGCTGAGCGTCTTCGGCGACAGCGACTCGGGGACCGCGGCCAATCGTTGAGGCTACTCTACGACGGTGATTCTGCAGGGGAAAGCGGGGAAATAAGCATCGGTGATCAGGTATCGGTGATCGGATGTGACAATTCCGATCCCAGCTACCTGATCCCTGGCGCTACTTCTGGAGGATATCGGTGATTTCCTCGAGCTGTATGCGGGCGCGCAGCAGGTAGAAGCCCTGAGCGGCCAGATGATTGGGCTGCATCATCGCGTGGGGCGTGCCGTTGATCACCATGATGGGCTGTAGCACCGCCCCCTCCAGCATCGAATCCACCATGCGCTGCCACACCGTGGTGGCGCCCTTCTCCTGGATGACCGCCTTGAAGTCGGCTCCGAGGTCGCGCAGCAGCAGGCCGTAAGCATAGAGCCGGCCCTTATTGAGATAGAACACATTGTCGGCATAGAAATCGAACCAGTCGCCGGAATGCTGGTCGATCTGCTGGTCGATTGCGCTGGAGGCCGAGCCGAGGTCCTTGCCGATGCGATCGAGCGTCGCCATCAGGTTGTCGGCGCGCGGCTCGAACGGCGCTTGGCCGCGCGCGAGCCGGTCGTTGTAGCTCAGCAGCTTCACCATTGCCCCCCGGTACTGCGATTCCGAGTTGGCGGTGATCGAGGCGGCCTCGAAGTACCACTTGTCGGGGGCGTAGTTGAGGGCCCCCCGTGCATCGGTCAGGTCGCGATCGGTGCTCGAGGAACCGCGCGAACGGCCGATCTGGTCGGCCATTTCGGTGGAGAACCGCGCGAGCGCCTGCTGAATGCCGATCTGGTAGTTCGGCATGTTGTCGAGCGCATAGCCGGGCATGAAGAAAGGATCGTTGGCCGGCCAGGCGGTGCCCTGCACCTCGCGTTGGATCAACGCTGCCGCCAGCGCCACGGCTTGGCTGCCACCCTGCGGAACGTCGCGCGCTGCGAACTCCGGGTCGTCGTTGATCCGGTGCACCAGCAGCATGCCGACCGGGTAATAGAGCAGCAGAACGGCCAGAACGACGAGGCCCGCCCATTTGGCGCGGCGCGCCCAGCGCCGGCCGGAGCCAGGCAATTGCGGCTGGTCGGCCGGTGAATCGAGGAACGGGTCGGCGGTCATGAGTGCCTGCTCTCCTGGTGGGGCGACCAACGACAGTTGGGGATTGGCCCCGCGCAGGGCAAGGTCAATGAAGGAACCCGACGATCTCCTCCACCTCGCGCAGGATCGGCATGGCAATCGCCTGCGCCCGCTCCGCGCCGTTGCGCAGCAGGGCATCAATCTCGTCCGGATGGGCCAGCAGGCGCTTCATCTCGCCGGAAATCGGCCCGAGCTTGGCAACCGCGAGGTCAGTGAGCTCGCCCTTGAACTTCGAGAACTCCTGTCCCGCGAAGCGGTGCACCACGTCGGCCAGCGCGGCGTCCGACAGGGCCGCGTAGATGGACAGCAGGTTGAAGGCCTCCGGGCGCGCAGCCTCGGCATCCGCCTTCACGTGCCCGTGCTCGTCCAGGCACTCAGGCCCGGGCAGCGGATTGGGATCGGTCTTGGCCTTGCGGAACTTGAGGGCGATGGTGTCCGCATCGTCGGTCATGTTGATGCGGCTGTAGTCGCTTTCGTCGGACTTGGACATTTTCTTGGTGCCATCGCGCAGCGACATGATGCGCGCTGCGGGCCCGCCGATCACCGGCTCCGGCAAGGGGAAGAGCTTGACGCCGTAGTCGTTGTTGAACTTCTGGGCGATGTCGCGCGCCAGCTCCAGATGCTGCTTCTGATCCTCTCCCACCGGCACGTGGGTCGCCTTGTAGGCGAGGATATCCGCCGCCATCAGCACCGGATAGGCGTAGAGGCCGATCGAGGCATTCTCGCGGTTCTTGCCGGCCTTCTCCTTGAACTGCGTCATGCGGTTCAGCCAGCCGAGGCGCGCGACGCAATTCAGGATCCAGGCCAGCTGCGCATGGGCGAGGCACTGGCTTTGATTGAAGATGATGGAGCACTTCGGGTCGATGCCGGAAGCGATATAGGCGGCCGCAACCTCCCGCGTCGCCTGGCGCAATGCCACCGGCTCCTGCCACAGGGTGATGGCGTGCAGATCGACGACGCAGAAGATGCAGTCATAGTCTTTCTGCATCCGGACCCAGTTCCGGACGGCGCCCAGGTAGTTGCCCAGGTGAAGGTTGTTGGTCGGCTGGACGCCGGAGAAAATGCGGTTCATCGACTGTGCTTTCGCGCTCTTAGTGTGCAATCAGGGGGTCAGCGCCCCAGGGTGGCGGCTATATCGCCGGCCGGGATCGGGTTTCGCAAGGGCTTTTCCGGAGGCGTTTTCACGGGTTTGTGCAGGAAACCGGCACATTGTCCCATTGGAGGGCACACCGAATGGCATTGAAGGCAAAGGCTTTCACCCTCATATTAGCATTCGGCTAATGGGGGCAGGGGCCCCAGGGAACAAGGAGCGAACAGATGGCCACGGGACCACAGAGAGACTATTTGGGCCGCGCTTACACGCCGGCCGGCGCCCGCGCTGCCGAGATTGATGTCGGCCTACGCGAGTACATGCAGAAGGTGTTCGGGCTCATGGCCGGCGGCACGGCTGTTACCGGCCTGGTCGCTTATTTCGGCGCAGTCAGCGGTATCTATGCGCAGTTGGCCGCCACGCCGCTGATCTGGGTGGTGGTGTTCTCACCGCTGGTGTTCGCGTTCATCTTCGGCATGCGGATCCATGCGATGCGCGCCTCGACCGCTCAGATGCTGTTCTGGGCGTTCTCGGCGCTGATGGGCCTGTCGCTGTCATACGTGTTCCTGGCCTATACCGGGACGTCGATTGCCCGCACCTTCTTCATCGCGGCGGCGACCTTCGCCGGCATGGCGCTCTATGGCTACACGACCAAGCGTGACCTGAGCGCCATCGGCTCGTTCCTGATCATGGGCGTCTTTGGCCTGCTGATCGCGATGCTGGTCAACCTGTTCCTGCAGAGTTCGGCCTTGCACTGGGCGATCTCGGTCATCGGCGTGCTGGTCTTCACCGGCCTGACCGCCTATGACGCGCAGCGGATCAAGGAGATGTACTATGCCGGCGATGGCGCCGAAGTCGCGACCAAGAAGGCCGTGATGGGCGCGTTGAGGCTCTATCTGGACTTCATCAACCTCTTCATCTTCATGTTGCAGTTCCTCGGCGAGCGCCGCTAAGCGCAGCAGAGAGATAGAGTTCTCGAACCGGGGCCTTCGGGCCCCGGTTTTATTTGTGCGTGGCCCTGGCGCGTCCTGCGCCGCTTGGCTAGCTTGGTGACGGCTGCGTTCAAGATCAGGGCTGGATAATCCATGTACACGCTTTATTGGTCGCCGGGATCGGCGTCGATGGCGCCGCACGGCGCGTTGGAAGAGGCAGGCGCCAGATATGAGCTGAGGCTCACCAACACCGATGCCGGCGCGCATCGGGATCCTGCCTATCTTAAGCTCAATCCCAACGGCCGGGTGCCGACCCTGGTGGTGGATGGCAGCTTCGTGATGTTCGAGTCCGCCGCCATGGTGATGCTCATCGCCGATCGTCATCCGGAGGCGAGGCTGGCGCCCGGACCCGATGAGATGGCGCGCGGGCACTTCTATCAGTGGCTGACGCACCTTACGAATTCGGTGCAGCCGGCCATGCTGCGCTATTACTATCCGGAACGGCACACGACTGACGCCGGCGGAACCGAAGCCGTCGCGAACAAGGCAATGGAGGAGATTGCGACCTTGTGGGGGCGTATCGATCAGCACCTTGCGGCGCACGGGCCCTATCTGCTGGGTGACCGGTTCTGCGCGGCGGACATCTTCGTGTTCATGCTGTCCGGCTGGCAGCAATGCTGCCCGAACACCTATGAGCGCTTCCCCCACTTGAAGCGGCTCGCCGACCTGGCTGCCGCCCGCCCAGCCATGCAGCGCGTCATCCAGAAGAACGCGGGGTAAGAGGCCACCATCCAGCGCGTCACCGGTCTTTCGGGATGACGGTGATCGACCCGGTGATCTCGAGCACGGCGAACTTGATCTGGTCGATGCTCTCCAGGCCCTGAGTCTCGCGCGCCGATTCTAGGATGTCGCTCTCGTCGATGCGGGCGTGACGCAGGCGTTCCTCGAGCACCGCGCCGTTCTCCACGACTATCATGGGAAGCCCGTCGATCAGCTTGGAGGAAGCGGGGACACGCCCCTTGATCAGCGAGAGGCCGACGTCGATTGCCAGCAGGGTGGCGATGATCACAAGCGCATTGGTGATGGAGAAGTCGTCGCCGAGCAGCGCCTGCTGCGTCGCCTCGCTGATGATCAGCAGCAGCACGAAGTCGAACGTCGTCATCTGCGCGAGCGTGCGTCGGCCGGAAATGCGCAGCACCACCAGCAGGAAACCGTAAACTGCGACGGTACGAAGGACTGCATCCATAGCTCGACCTCACGGGTAGATGAACTGACTGAGCCGCGCCGGCCGATTTTCGCCGATGCCGATCTCGCCGGTGACCACGCCGACGCTGCGCGCGCGCATGGTCATATGGACGGTGAGCGGCCCGCCCGCCGCGACGGGGAACAGCAGTTCAACCCCGCCGGCTATGCCGCGCTCCGTTCGTGGCTTGGGCGTGACGCTCTCGATGGTGAACGCCTCCATCACCGGCGCGCTGATGCGGATCGCGACCTCGCCCGCCCGCCGCGGTTCGACCGCCAGCTTGAGCTCGGCCGGCGCGCCATTGCGTTCGAACCGACCATAGGTGATGCGAAGATCCCCCGCTGGGCTTTCCACCGAAGCCATGCTGAGCGGCCCTTCGGAGAAAAGGCCGAGTAGGGCAAGGAGCACGATCAGCCACAGGACGACCCACCCGATCCGCTCCGCGCGCCATGTGCCGCGCTGGAACTGCATGTCTTCTTCGATCGGATGAGTGCGGTTTCGCCATGTGTCGTTGTCTTGGCGCGTTGGCGGCATTGCGGGACTCCCTTTGGCAGGAGAGATCAACCAACCGGCGTCTGGTTGGAACGTCGCACCGGCTGCGCGGGTTCCGCCAACGCGGCGTGCTGTCCGGCGCAAGGGCGGCGCGGGCGATGGCGGAAGCGGCGCAAACGGCGGCGACAGGGAGGACAAGACCCATGCAGGATTCGAACAGGCAAGATGCGAACGGGCGAGACCGGACCGAAGGCAACTGGGCGCTGTTGCGCGAGCTCGATTCCTGGCTGCGCGTGCCCATGATCGTGCTGAGCTTCGCGTGGCTGGTGTTGGTCGTGGTGGAGCTGGTGTGGGGCGCTTCGCACCTGCTCGAAGTGTTCGGCACGGCGATCTGGATCGTGTTCGTGCTGGAGTTCATGCTGCGCCTCTCGCTCGCACCCGACCGGCCGGCCTTCCTGCGCGCAGAATGGCTCACCATCATCGCTCTGATCGTGCCGGCGGTGCGGATGTTCGCCGCCTTCCGGGCGCTGCGGCTGGCGCGCGCGTTCCGCGGCCTACGCCTGGTCAGACTGGTCGGCACCGCCAACCGCGGCATGAACGCGCTGAAGCGCAGCCTCGGCCGGCGCGGGTTCGGCTATGTGATGCTCGCGACCGTGCTGGTCGCGCTGCTCGGCGCCGCCGGCATGCTCGCTTTCGAGCCAGCCCCGCAAGTGCCCGGCGGATTCCGCGATTTCGGCGACGCGCTGTGGTGGACGTCCATGATTCTCACTACCATGGGCTCGGCCTTCTGGCCGCAATCCGGCGAAGGACGCCTGCTCTGCCTGCTGCTATCGATCTACGGGTTCACGGTGTTCGGCTACATCACCGCGAGCTTCGCCACCCTCTTCATCGGTCACGAGGCCAGCTCGTCGGACGGCGAGGTTGCCGGCCCGGCCGAGCTTGCGCGCATCGAGCGGGAGATCGCATTGCTGCGATCGGCGGTGCTGCAGGGCAGCCATTCGCAGGGTGGGCGGGATCCGGCCTAGGCGGAACCGGCGCGCCGCCATCTCATCAAGTGAGATGATGCGTGCTATAAGCCGCTCGGGTAGGCATTCGGCGAGAGGTGCAGGCGGCATGACCACGCCACGCGAAATTCTGCAATTCTGGTTTTCGGAACGGGCGCGCCCGCTGTGGTTCGAGAAGAACACGGTATTCGACGAGGATATCCGCGCCCGCTTCGGCCCGCTGGTCCACCAGGCGCAGATGGGCGCGTTCGAGGAGTGGCGATCCTCGCCCGACGGGACGATGGCACTGGTGCTGTTGCTCGATCAGTTCGCGCGCAACATCTATCGCGGCCAGGCCAAGGCCTATTTGGGCGATGAGCGGGCGCATCAGATCGCGGATGAAGCGATCCGACGCGGCTTCGATCGCCACTATCCGTTTCCCGACCGCGTGTTCCTGTATCTGCCGTTCGAGCATTGCGAGACGCTCGCCAACCAGGACCGCTTCATCGCGTTGCTCGAAGGTTGCGTGCGCGAGTTTGGCGACGCAGCCGCCATATTCCTGGAATACGGCCATCGCCACCGCGACATCATCAAGCGCTTCGGCCGCTTCCCGCATCGCAATGAAGCCCTGGGTCGCGAGACGACGGAGGAGGAAGCGGAGTTCCTGAAGGGGCCGAATTCGTCGTTTTGAGCGAGCTACTTGCGTGCCCGCACCAGCAGCTCGTGCGCGACGGCGGCATCGATCAGCTCGGTTTTCCGTCCCGTCGATCTGGTTTGAGATGGTGTAGATCGCCATGAACTTGCCACGGAACGCGTCGCCCAGAATCTCCAGGCGACGCTCGATATCATCGGGCGGCGGCAGCTCGACAAAGGGATCGTCTTGCGCCCTTCGGGCGATTCGCAACGACCTTGTCAATGTGCCGCCTAATGGCGGCTCTCCGCTCATTGGGCAAGGGAGGATCGATCTTGATGAGTAGGGCACCGAGCGGTGCGCCAGTAGGTCATTGAACCGAATGCAGCCGCCGGGTCGCGCAGGTCGGAAGGATCGGCAGTGCTTTGCCCGAGCGAAAGGCCCAGGATCTGCTGCCTGGACGATTCGTCGGCGAACGGGGACGCAGAAAACGCAGTTATCAGGCCGACGAGAGCGAGCGCTTGCCGCACGTCGCTATGGCGCCGTGAGATTGAGCACCGTCTGTGCGCGGACCATGTCGATGAGGTCGGTCTGCATGCTCGCGATCTTGCCTTTGAAGGCGGTCAGATAGAACACGGCACCGCGGAAATCGGGCGTCAGCAGCTTGACGCGCGAGCGCAGGTCGGTGAGGCCGAAATCGCCGATCTGATGCGGCGTCGGCGTGAAGCTGAGGTCCAGCTGTTTCAGGATTGTCGCGCGCCGCGCTTCCGGCAGGCGCGGGTCGAGCTTAAGCAGGATCCAGACGCTACTGAGGTCGCCCTTCAACTCGGCGACCTTGTCGGGCTTGCCGAAGGTCGCCTCGAAGTTGGCGAGGGCGGCTTCGGGCTGCATGGTCTTTCCCTCGAATCCCTGGGTGAGGCGCGCCCAGAAGATGCGCCGGCCGTCCTCCTCCGACGAGAACCAGAGCTCGAGAGAGCGGTTCTCGGTGAAGCGGCTCTCGATATGCGGGATCGGCGCTTCGATCAGCACGCTGTCCTTCAAGACATCGTGCAGCTTCTCTTGGTAGATGCCCTCGAGATACTCGCCGTCGAGCGGATCATCGAGCGGCATGTCGAGGGGGATGTTCATCACGCGCTGGCGCGGCTCTTCCGCCAGGGCGACGGCCGATGCGGCGAGAAGGGCAATGACCCCCAGAACCAGTCGCTTCATGCCACCTTCGCTTCCTTGCACACTTCCACGTGCCCGCTGGCCTGTTCCATCAGCCAGTCGCGGAACGCCTTGATCTTCGGCTGATTCAAGGCGCCCTTGGCGTAAACGATCCAATAGCCGGTGTCGGTCTGGACGGTGAAGTCGATCGGCTTGATGAGGCGCCCGTGGCGCAGGTCATCGCCGGCATTGATGACATTGCCCATGGCGATGCCGAGCCCGTCGATCGCCGCCTGGATCAATAGGTTGGAGAAGTTGAGGCTGAGGTTGGATTTGATCTTCGCCTCCGGAAAACCGGCGCCTTTCAGCCAATCGGACCATTCGTCAAAGCCGGAGCGCATCCAGTCGCTGTCGGTCAGCAGCGGATATTGCAGGACGTCGCGCGGCTCCCGAATCGGCTTGTCGGGGGTCAAGAGGCCGGGCGCGCAGACCGGATAGATGTCGTTCCTCGCCAGCAACTCGCTTTCCAGATTGTCCCACTGGCCGCGGCCGAAGCGGATGCCGAGATCGATGTCGCGCCCGCCGATCTGCTCCACCGTGCTGGTGGCGGAAAGGCGCACCTGGATCTCCGGATGGCGGCGCTGGAAGTCGGACAGGCGCGGCACCAGCCATTTGGCGGACAGCGACGGCAACGCCGTCACGGTGAGCGGCCGATCCTTTCCGAAGCGCGTGACCTCCGCAGCACCGTCTGCCAGCTGCTCGAACGCGGTCTTGACCGGCCCCAGGAAACGCTTGCCGGCTTCCGTCAAGCGCACTTGTCGGGTCTTGCGCTCGAACAAGGGCTGGCCCAGCCACTCTTCCAGAGCCTTGATCTGATGGCTGATGGCGCTGTGCGTGACGTTCAGTTCCTGCGCCGCCTTGGTGAAGCTCTGCAGCCGGGCGGCGGCTTCGAAATAGTGCACTGATTTCAAGGGCGGAAGGCGCATTGCAGGCCCTTTCTAACGTGTCAATTTTTCTAACAGGAATTCTGAGAAACTATCGTTTGTCCGCGCTGGGAATCAAGCCCATTCTCCATCTCAACGGCGATGACGCCATAGAGAGACCTGTGAGGTGAGCTATGAAGTCCAACGTCTTTTCAAGCCCGATCAACGGCTTGTCGCGCGGTGTCGGGCACGAGATCGTCGCGGTTCTGGACCGCCTGCTCGAGACCCCCTTCGTCTGGGCGGAGCGGGCGGCAGAGCGCCGGCACCTGTCGGAACTTGACGATCATTTGCTGAACGATATCGGCCTCAACCGGGCCGACGTCGAAGCCATCAGCACCAAGCCGTTCTGGCGGCCGTGACGGCGAACACGAGTTCCATGCGTTTTCCGGGACGGCCCAACGGCCGTCCAGTCCAAGCGCGGCGCGAGGGACAGGGGCGGCCAGCTCTCACCCGACCCCTGTGAAGCGCCGCGCAAGGACCACTCGACAGAAGGAGATGGACCATGAAGTACCAAGCACACGGTATGTTGGACCTGGTTCCGCGGAGTGGTCTGGCGCAGATCGTCGCCAGCGACCTGGCACCCGTCCTGGATCGCATCATCGAGACGCCGATTGCCTGGCTGGAGCGCATGCGCGAGCGGCGGCAGCTGGCCGGGCTCAGCGACACCATGCTGAAGGATATCGGCGTCAGCCGCGCCGACGTCGAGCACGTGGTGGAGAAGCCGTTCTGGCGGTCGTGATCGCGAACGATCTATCGGCCTTGAGGGCGACGCAATCCCTCAAGGCCCTGGAACTCGACGAACTTGGTCATGGTCGACCACAGATAATCGCCGAAATAGAACGGCGTGAATGGCTCGATCCCTGGCAAGGGCAAGGGCTCGATCAATGCATCGGCTCTGGCGTCATGGAAGAACGGGATCGAAAACCGCTCTTCCGCGCGGCCGATCACCCGATGCTCGGTCGCCTTGATGCGACCGCCGGTCCATTTCTCCAGCAGCTTTCCGAAATTGACCGCCAGCGTTCCCTCTTCGGGCGGGATATCGATCCAGGCGCCATCGGCGGCACGCGCCTGCAGGCCAGGCACGCCATCCTGTGCCAGCAGTGTCATCAGCCCTGAATCCACATGCGTCCGGCCGAGCAGATAGTGGCGTTGGCCGTCGAGCGTGACCCACAAGCGGTCCTCCGGAACCCCGATCATGGATTCCGGTGGCCGCACCGGATAATGGATCAGGCGCAGTGTGGAGATCCCGCGCGCAAAGGCATCATCGAAAATACCCTCCCGCAGGCCGAGGCCGCGCGCCAGCGCGCGCATGAGAGCCTGCGCAACCCGCTCCATCGCCACGAAGTAGGCTGCGGCGGCCGCGCGCCAGCCGGGCAGCGCGCTGTCCGGCGGCAACGGCGTTGGTTCGCGCAATGGATCGCGCGGATCGACCACGTCGGCACCGAAGGCGATATCAGGGCCGATGTCGATCCCCTCCTTGTAGGTCTCGAAGCCGTTCTGCAGCGGGAACCAGCCGCGATAGACGTTGCGATGGCTCGCATCGAACTTCTGGCGCCAGAGCTTGCGTGTCTCGGCCGGCGGCAGATCGAACAGGCGCAGGAGCGCGCGCCGCGACCGGGCGCCGATCGGCACGTCCGCCGGCAGGCCGCAGACGGTCATGAAACCAATGGAGCTGGCTGCCCCCAGGATCGCCACATCGGTCTTCGCGCGGTCGGCCGGGTCCGAGAACAAGGCGGAAATGTCGATCCGGGGCACCATCGTTTTGCTTCTTGGTTGCACGGGGCAATTGGAGCGGCTTGGCGGCGCGCCGGTCAAATGCCAAAAGCCGCGAGGCCTGTTGCAGAAATGCGATGAGGCGATCTGTTATGCTGGCTTGCAAGCGTGTCGGAAGGGTGCGAGGAGGCGATGAAGGCGCATTTCCAGAGGATGGCAGTGTACAACCGCTGGGCAAATCAGCGGCTCTACGAAGCGGTGGGCAAGCTGTCGCCGGAGGAATTCGCGGCGGCACGCAGCGGCTTCTTTCCCTCGCTGCTGAAGACGCTCAACCACATCCTGGTCGGCGACGCAGTCTGGATGGGACGGCTGGAGGGCACCGGGAGCGCCGGCATCACCAGTCTCGATCAGGTTTTGCACGCGGAGTTTTCTGCCCTGAAAGCGGCGCGCGCGGCGATGGACGAGCGCATCGTTGCGTTCGTGGATGGACTTGCGCCGGCGCGGCTCAAGGAGGATCTGGTCTATCACACCATGGCCGGCGAGCCGATGACGATGCAGGTGGGTCAAGTGCTGGCACATTTCTTCAATCACCAGACTCACCATCGCGGCCAGGCACACGCCATGCTGTCCTCGACGACAGTTGAGCCGCCGGTGCTGGACCTGATCTATTTTCTGCGCGATCATCCGGGGATTGCGGAGGTGCGGTGAGATTGCGCCTCCTATGGAAATAGAAAGAGAGCTCAACCATGGATCCCGCGCTCGCCCTTGTCACCATTCTCGGCACGCTCGCCATCGGTGCGATGAGCCCTGGCCCGAGCTTCGTGGTGGTGGTGCGCGCGTCTGCGGGCTTCTCGCGGCGTGACGGGTTGGCGGCTGCGCTCGGCATGGGATGCGGCGGTCTTGCCTTTGCCGGCCTCGCGCTCGCTGGGTTGCAGGCTGTGCTGATGCAGGTGTCGTGGCTCTATCTGGTCCTGAAAATCGCCGGCGGTGCCTATCTCATGTATCTGGGCTATCGCATCTGGCGCGGCGCGAGGACGCCGCTGCCGACGAACGGCGGGCAGCCGACGGCGGCCGGCGGCTGGCGCAGGAGCTTCGTCGTCGCCTTGGTGACGCAGCTCAGCAACCCGAAGACCGCCATCTGGTATGCGAGCGTCTTCGCTGCCTTCCTGCCGCATCCGATTCCGACCTGGATGTTCTGGACCTTGCTGCCGCTGATCTTCGCGCTCGAGGCCGGCTGGTATACCATCGTCGCACTGGCCTTCTCCGCCGCGCGCCCGCGAGCCATCTATCTCGGCGCGAAGCTGTGGATCGACCGCTTCGCCGGCGGCCTGGTTGGCCTGCTGGGCGGCCGGCTGATCATGGAAGCGGTGCGCGGCCGCATTTCCTAAAGTGCCGCCATGAAGACTTGGCAGAGCTGGATGATCGGGCTGGCGCGCTCACCGGGCCTCGCGCGCTGGATGCAGGCCAATCGCGCAACCGCAGCCCTGGCGCGACGGTTCGTCGGCGGCCTGACCGTCGAAGACGGAATCGAGACCGCCAAACGCCTGTGGCAAGCAGGATTCAAGGCATCGCTCTACTATCTCGGCGAATATGTCGCCGATCCCGCACTGATTGCCGAGACGGTCCGGCAGAAAAAACTCGCCGTGATGCTGCTCAAGGATGCGCGCCTGCAGGTGCACCTCTCGGTCGATCCCACGCAGATCGGGTACGGGTATGACGATGCCCTGGGCGAACGCAACGCGCTGGAGATCGGGCGCTCGATCCAGCAATCCAGCGGCGACGCGCCGGTGTTGATGCTGGACATGGAGGATGCCGGCTACGTCACCCGCACGCTGGCGTTGCGCGATCGCCTCGCCGCCGAAGGGATTCCGGTGGGGCAGACCCTGCAAGCCTCTCTGAAGCGCACGGTCGATGATGTCGCGGCGATCATCGCAGGCGGCGGCAGCGTGCGTTTGGTGAAGGGTGCCTTCGCAGATCCCAGGCCGCATGCATTCCAGTCGCGCGATGCCATCGACGAGAACTACCTGGCCCTTGCGCGCATGATGCTGAGCGCGGATGCAAAGGCGCGGGGCTTCCGGCCCGTGTTCGGCACCCATGATGACGCGCTGATCGCGGAGATCCGCCAGGTCGCCGACACCGGAGGCTGGGAATCCGGCCAGTATGAGTTCGAGATGCTTTACGGCGTGCGCACCGAATTGCAGCGCCAGCTGCGCGAGCAAGGAGAGCAGGTGCGCCTCTATCTCCCCTTCGGGCGCGACTGGTGGCCCTATGCCGTGCGCCGTGTCGGGGAAAACCCGCGCAACGCCGTGCTGTTGGCGCGGGCGCTGCTGAGTGGTTGACGCTAGCGGATCAGCCCGCCGCAATATTCGAGCCGATAGACCACTGCGCCGTTGCGGGTGACGCGTTCGGTGCCGCGGAAGGAGGCAAGATCGCCCTCGCTGTCGTCTGAATAGTGCAGCGCGCCACTTCCCAACGTGCGTGGCCCCCGAAACGGCCGTGCGGGCTCGACGATATACAGGGCTTGGCGCAGACAGGACTGGATAATGGCGATCATGGCCGCGTCCGTGACGTCCGGCGCGATGCCGCCGCCATAGACCATGGACCAGATCACACGACCATCGAGTGCCACGGTTTCCTGGCCCGCGAACCGCGTCGTGCCGAAATGGACGTCGCGATAGAGGAAGCGTCCCGCGCGATATTCCAGCTGCCTGGAGCCGGTCAATGCCGGCGTAACCGATGCGTCATCGCTCGCGGACGCATAGGTGCTGCGCTTCGCGGCGACCAGAAACGCTGAGAGTTCGGAGAGCATCCCACCTCGCTCGTGCAGTCATTGCTGGCCCCTCCTTACATGGAGCCAATGTCAGGCTTTGGCATGACCGTGCGAGCAACTGCAGAGCGGCTAGGCTCGTGCCCGTCGATTTCTGCGCAGGAACGCGCGACACCGCCTTTAGATTTCGTTTGCAAAGCATAAGGGCGCCGCTTTCGTTCGGCGCCCTTCCTGCAATTGGTCGGCAGTGCCGCCTATTTCGGCGAGATCACCATGATCATCTGGCGGCCCTCCATCTTGGGCGCGCTTTCGACCTTGGCGATGGCATCCAGATCCTGCTTCACCCGATCCAGCACCTTCGCGCCCAGTTCCTGGTGCGCCATCTCGCGGCCGCGAAAGCGCATGGTGACCTTCACCTTGTCGCCTTCCTCGAGGAAGCGGTGGATGCTGCGCATCTTCACGTCGTAATCGTGCGTGTCGATGCCGGGGCGCAGCTTGATCTCCTTGACCTCGATGACCTTCTGCTTCTTGCGCGCCTCGTTCTTGCGCTTCTGTTCTTCGTATTTGAACTTGCCGAAGTCGAGGATCTTGCAAACCGGCGGCGTCGCGTTGGGCGAGACCTCAACCAGATCAAGGCCGGCGTCGGCGGCCATGCTGATGGCTTCTCGGGTCGCTACTACCCCCACCATGGTGCCGTCCTCGCGCACCAAGCGCACTTGCGGGACGTTGATCTGGTGATTGACGCGCGGTCCATCACTGCGGGACGGCGCGGGCTCCTGGGCAGGCAATCTAGCTATGGAAGGCTCCTGTAAGTTGTTAAGCACTTGAAATAAAAGCACGCAATCGAGACGAGCCCGATTGCGCTGAAGCCATTATGCCACAGCCGAGAAAGCGGGGGGAAGGGGGTGGCCGGGGGGTGCACGCCTTTCCCGAGGCCGCCGGCGCGGCCACCAGGGGCAGGCGGGGTCGCCGGAGCCCTGGTCCGGCTGCCGTCGTCCGGGTCAGGGCGCCGGGCGCTTCGCCAAACCCCTGTTCGGGTGCCGCCATCGTCGTCGCCGGCTTCGTTGTCGCCGCGGCCCACGTCTGCGCACGACTGGAACTGCCGGGCAGTTGAGGGATTAACGTCCCCACAGCGACAGCAAGAGGCCGAGCAGCACAGCAACGGCGAGCGCGCCGAAGAAGACAATGCGCTGCCAGCGCTTGCGCAGGATGATCTCACCACCGCGCGCCTTCTCGGCGGGGTAGGGCTCGGGGCGGTCAGGTTTCGTATCCGGCATGGTCAGGGCTGCAAGGCGGTGCGCGCGGGTTCTTCCTGCATGGCGCGCTCGATCTCTCCGCGTGCCTGCGGCATCTGCTGCAGAGCCTTGTTCATGTTCTCGACGTAATTCTCGCGGCGCTTGGGCGGCAGCATCGGCTCGGCAGCATCCACCACCGCATCGACCAGCACGGGGCCGGCATGCGCGAAGGCTTCATCCATGATGGCGGCGCAATCGTCGGAACGGGTGATACGTAGGCCCTTGAGGCCGCATGCTTCGGCGATCCTCGCGAAATCGACGGAGCCGAGGGAGCAGGCGAATTCCGGGTGTCCCAAGAACATCATCTGCTCCCACTGGATCTGGCCGAGCGAGGAATTGTTGATGACCACGATCTTGATTGGCAGGTCGTATTTGCGGCAGGTCGCCAACTCTCCCAGCGACATGGACAGACCGCCATCACCGACGATCGCCACCACCTGGCGCCCCGGATAAACGAGCGCGGCCGCGATCGCGTAGGGCACACCCGCACCCATGCAGGCGAGCGTGCCGGAGACGCCGAACAATTGGTTCGTTCGCATCATCACGTATTGCGCTGCCAGCCCGGTGTTGTGGCCGCAATCGGTGACGATGATCGCATCCTCCGCCAGGCGCAGATTGAGGTCGCGCACCACGCGCTGCGGCTTCAGCGGCTGTCCCGGCCGTTCAGCACCATCCTCGAGCGAGGTCAGCCATTCCTCCTTGGCGGTCTGAATTTGCCGGAGGAAGTTGCGGTCATCGCGCGGGGTCAGCTTGTTGATCAGTGCCCGCAGGCTGAGCGCGGCATCGCCCACGATCGGCACCTCGATCGGATAGCGCAGGCTGATACGTGTGGGATCGATATCGATCTGGACTGCGCGCGCCTGGCCCGGCTTCGGATAGTATTCGATGTAAGGGAAGTTGGAGCCGACGATCAGCAGCGTGTCGCATTCCTCGAGCGCCTGCTGCGACGGCCGCGTGCCGAGATAGCCGACCCCGCCCATGACCATGGGATGGTGATCGGGCGCCGCCGCCTTGCCGAGCAGCGCCTTCACGATGGGCGCGCCGAGCAGCTCCGCGATCTCCAGCAATTCGACACGCGCATGCATGGCACCCTGTCCCGCCAGGATGACGACCTTCTCGCCATTCCTCAAAACCTCGGCGGCGCGCTCGATCGCCTCCGGCTTGGGGTGGCGTTCGGCCTCGACATAGGCAGTGCTGACGTGGTGCGGCTTGTTGCGGGGCGAAGGCTTTGCTTCCTCGATCTTCTCCTCCTGCACGTCGACCGGGATGGCGATATGGGCGACGCCGCGGCGCGCCAGCGCCGTGCGACACGCGAGCGATGCGGCGTTCTCGATATGGGCCGCGTTGAAGATCGCCGTGGAATAGGCAGCGACGTCGCTGAACAGGCGCGTATGGTCGATATCCTGCTGGGTGGAGGTCTGCATCAGGTCCTGGTAAGGCAGGCCGGTGATGGCGAGGACTGGCGCGCGGTCGAACTTGGCATCGTAGAGGCCGTTCAGCAGATGCACGCCGCCCGGACCGGTGGTGGCGAGGCAGCAGCCGAGCTTGCAGGTCCACTTGGCGTGGGCGCAGGCCATGAACGCGGCACCTTCCTCGTTGCGCGCGAGGATGAAGCGGATGCGATCCTGGCGCTGGCGCAGGGCTTCCATGATGCCGTTGATGCCATCTCCGGGCAGGCCATAGATCGTGTCGATGCCCCACTGTTCCAGCACGTCCAGAAGGATATGAGAGGCGGTTTTCGGTGTTGGCTGGGAAGTTGCGGCGGTCATGGCATCGTTCCGGACTGGGTTTACGGTCGTCCCATCGGGAACCTCCGATGGGCGAAGTCGTTGCAATCGGAACGGCTCGATTCGAGAGACCCATGGCCAGACGCGAGTTGATCGCACCGAAAGGCGATAAACGCCATGTCCGTCGAGACAAAGAAGGGCGATTCAAGGAAAGCGACGATGTCAGCCGCTCCATCTCGCAAGACATCCGCCAGCGCGCCAAAACCAGGGCGAAGTCCGGGCAAGGCGACCGTGGAGACCGAAAGGCCCGCTGAGCCTGCAACCCCACGGCTGCGCGCCAAGGTCGGCTTGGGCTCCCTGCCGGTCCGGCCGGGCACGCAGCCGATGGAAGCGAAGTTGGTGGAAGAGCTGCCGAAGGAGGAAGGCTGGCAGTTCGAGCCGAAATGGGACGGGTTTCGCTGCCTCGCTTACCGTGCCGGACCCGACGTCGAGCTGCAGTCGAAGTCGGGCAAGTCGCTGGCGCGGTATTTCCCGGATGTGGTTGCGGCGCTGCAGACTCTGCCGCTCGATCGCTTCGTGTTGGACGGCGAGCTCGCGATCCTGAGCGGCGATGCGCTCTCCTTCGATGCTTTGCAGAACCGGCTTCACCCGGCAGAAAGCCGCGTTCGCAAGCTGGCGACAGAGGCGCCGGCGATGTTCATCGTGTTCGATTGCTTGGCGACCGCGGAGGATGGCTCTCTGATGGAAGCGCCGCTCACGCGGCGGCGCATGGCGCTTGAGCGTTTCTTCGCATCCCTTGGCGATCAGCTGACTCTGCGCCTCACGCCCTATACGCGCGACGCGGCGACCGCGCGCGGTTGGCTTAAGAAGGCGCGAGGTTCACTCGATGGCGTGGTCGCCAAGCGCCTGGACGGCCGCTACGTGCCGGGCGAGCGCGAGATGCTGAAGGTCAAGCTGCTGCGCACGGCCGATTGCGTGGTCGGCGGCTTTCGCTATGCCGCCGACAGCAATCTGGTCGGCTCGCTCCTGCTCGGGCTCTATGATGACGCAGGAAAGCTGCACCATGTGGGCTTTACCTCCACCATCAAGGACGAGGAGCGCAAGGCACTGACCAAGCGGCTGGAGAAGATGATCGAGCCACCCGGCTTCACCGGCGAGGCACCTGGGGCGCCGAGCCGCTGGAGCAACGAGCGCTCGGCCGAGTGGAAGCCCTTGAAGCCCCAGCTTGTAGTGGAAGTGAAATACGACCAGGTGACCGGCAATCGTTTTCGCCACGGCACGCGCCTCTTGCGCTGGCGTCCCGACAAAAAGCCCGACCAATGCACGTGCGACCAGCTCCAGCGCGAGGCACCGCCAGCCAAGCTGGTGGCCGAGGTGATCGGCCGCTAAGGCCTATTTCTTGCGCGGCTCCTCCAATTGTGCATCGGGTTCGATGCGGCCGGCGCGCATCATCTGCACCTGTCGGACCAGGGCGCGCGCAGCGTTGCAGATGTCCGCCGAACGGTGGCCGGGCAGGTCACTTGACGTGCGACTCGGACAGGGCACGCGTTCAGGAGTCTCATTTGGCCCCGTGGCGCGGACCTTACCGCGATCGGTCGCCAGTGATCTCGATCACATCTTCGGTCGGGCGATATAGGCCATCCGAGTCAAATCGAGTTGGCCTCGGCGCGCCCCGCGTTGTGTCAGATGCGCGATTTCGACCTGCGGGAGCAGGCAAAGCGTTGAGTCAAGATCAGCGCGCAAACGCTTGATAAACAGCGCATGCATGCACTCTTCCGACTCTCCGAGTCGCGGCATCAGAGAGGAAGTCGCGACTCGAATTGGTCTTGGCGCGCCATCGCACGCTGCGATCAAGAGGCAAGAAATGCCCACCCCGCAGGCCTTTCCGGCCCTTCGCATATTATCCACAAAGCGTTTTGTGATGGCCCGACTCGCAGAATAGGCGTAATAATCACGCGTTTCCGACTGATCGGCCTTGTCTTTATCGACCGGTCGTGATTCTGTCCGGGGACTGATCCCCTACTGACAAGAGAGGCTTATAACCATGGGAATCAAACCATCGAAGGGCGCGAAGTCGACCCCGACGACCGTCACCCAGAAGCATCTGGCTGCGGACATCGCCGCCGCGCATGACCTGTCGAAGAAGGCGGGCGAAGCGATCATGAATGACGTGATCGCCCTCCTGGTGAAGAACCTGAAGAAGGGTGCCCGCATCCGTCTCGCCGGTCTCGGCGTGCTGCAGGTGCGCAAGCGCGCTGCCCGCATGGGCCGCAACCCGGCGACGGGCGAGGCCATCAAGATCAAGGCGAGCAAGAAGGTCGCGTTCCGCGCGGCCAAGGAACTCAAGGAAGCGATCTAAACCGGATCGAGCTTCCGGGGTCTTGTTAGACAAGGCCCCTAAGACGGGGGTTTGGGGGACGATCGATAAAGCGCGTGTGAGAAGGATAAGTGCCAGGCCGCTCCGGCTGGGTTGCTTGTCCCTAAGGTGTTTCAGCCTGCTCGCTGCCGCGCCCGATCGTTCCCTCCCGGTCTACTCACCCGACCGTTCAGGTGCGCGCTACGACCGACAGGTGCTGCGGATCCAGCTGCAGCGCGACGGTCGCGCCTTGCTCAAATCGCCTGCCGACCGGCTGGGCCAGGAACAGCGAACCGAACGGCGTATCGAGCGTGTATTCCCAATGTCCGCCCAGATAGGTCGCCTTGCGGACCGTCGCCGTCAAACCTCGCGCCGCGCCGGCATCGGCGAGCGCAACCGCGGCTGAGCGCACCACCAGATAACCCGCGCTGCCACTGATACGCGGCGCCCGTACCCGCAGCTCGGTGTCGCCAAAACGCACGATGGCGAGCGCATCTTCGCGCCGCAGGATCTCGCACGGGATCAGGTTGGCGGCGCCGATGAAGTCGGCGACGAAGGAATCCGCGGGCCGCTCATAGAGATCGGCCGGCGTGCCTTCCTGCGCGATCCGGCCCTGGTTCATCACCACGATCTTGTCGGAGACCGCGAGCGCCTCTTCCTGGTCATGCGTGACGTAAATCGACGTCAGTTCCAGTTTCTGCTGCAGCTCACGAATCTCTTCGCGCATGCGGCGGCGCAGCTTGGCATCCAGATTGGAGAGCGGCTCGTCGAACAGCAGCACTTGCGGCTCCAGAACCAGGGCGCGGGCGCAGGCAACGCGCTGCTGCTGCCCGCCGGAGAGCTCCGAAGGCAGGCGCTCGTCGTAGCCATCAAGACCCACCAGCCGGAGCCCTTCGCGTGCCTTCTCCAGCTTTCGCGCCTTGCTGAGCGAGGCGTCGGCGAGGCCGTAGGAGACGTTCTCGAGCACGGTCATATGCGGGAACAAAGCGTAGGATTGGAACACCATACTGACGTCACGCTCGTTGGGCGGCAGCAGCGTCACGTCCTTGTCGCCGATCAGGATGCGGCCGGCGGTCGGCATCTCGAGGCCGGCGACCATGCGCAGGGTGGTGGTCTTGCCGCAGCCCGACGGCCCCAGCAGCGTGACCAAAGTGCCGGCCTCGATCGTGACCGACACTTCCTCCACGGCCATCACGACGCCGTACTGCTTGCGCACCTTCTCTAGCACTACGGCGGCGGAGCGGTTGACGATGGTCATCACGAGGTCCCCAGGGCTGCGGGCGTTCCGAACGTGCGGCGGGCGCGGCGCTGTTCGCCCACGCCCAGCTGGATGAGGCCGATCGCCGCCAGCATGCAGAGGATCAGCACCGAGGAATAGGCTATGGCGACGCCGAAGTCCGAGATCTCCACGCGCCCGACGATGTAGGCGGTGGCGAGATTGTATTGCGCGCTGACCAGGAAGATGACCGCGCTGACCGACGTGATCGCCCGCACGAAGGCATAGACCAGGGACGCAATGATGGCCGGGCGCAGGAGCGGCAGGATCACGCGCCGCATGGTGGCGAAGCTCCCGTGGCGCAGGGTCAGCGAGCATTCGTCAAGACTCTTGTCGATCTGGCTCAAGGTCGCGAGGCCGGCGCGGATCGACACGGGCATGTTCCGGAACACGAAGCAGATGACAAGGATGAGTCCTGTCCCGGTGAGCTCGATCGGCGGCACGTTGAAGGCGACGATATAGCTGATGCCGATCACCGTGCCGGGAATGGCGAAGCTCAGCATGGTCAGGAACTCGAAGCTGTTCTTGCCGAAGAAGTTCTGCCGGTTCAGCAGATAGGCGGTCAGCAGGCCGATCGCGGCGGTGAGCGGTGCCGCGATGGCGGCGAGCTCGATGGTGGTGAAGAAGGACGGCCAGGCACGGCCGCTCCACAGGATGCCGTGCGGTCCCCAATCGATGCCGAAGGCGGTGATGTAATGCTGGAATGTGGGCGTGTTGTTGAGCCCGAGTGAGCGCACGAAACCACCGGCCAGGATCATCAGGTACAACAGCACGGTGAAGGCCAGCCACGGCATGGTCGCGGCATAGATCAGGACTCTCAAGCCCCGCGGCAGGATCGCCGGAATGCCCGCATCGCCCTTACCGGAAATGGTGGTGTAGGAGCGCCGCCCCAGCCATTGCCGCTGCAGCACGAAAGCCGACAGGGTCAGGAAGAGGAGGACAATGGAGAGCGCCGACGCACGGCCGGGATCGTTCTGCGACCCGACGATGGCGAAGAAGATATCGGTCGATAGCACATCGTAATTGCCGCCCAGCACGAGCGGATTGCCGAAGTCGGCCAAGCTCTCGACGAAGCCGATCAGGAACGCATTGGCGAGGCCCGGCCGCAGCAACGGCCAGGTCACGGTGCGGAAGGTGCGCCAGCGGTCCGCGCGCAGTGTCTGTGCCGCTTCCTCCATGGACGGGCTGATGCCTTCGACCACTCCGATCAGCACCAGATAGGCGATGGGCGTGAAAGCCAGGGTCTGCACCAACAGCAAGCCGGAAAAGCCATAGATCCAGCGGCTGGGCGGAATACCGAACAGATCGCTGATGAGGGCGGTGCCGACGCCGCTGCGGCCGAACAGCAGGATGATGCCGAGACCGATCACGAAGGGCGGCGTGATGATGGGAAGCACCGCCAGCAACCGCAGCAGCCCCTTCGCGCGGAATCCCGTGCGCTTGTGCAGCAGCGCGAACGCGAGGCCCAGCAGCGTCGTTGTGATGCCGGTGGCGACTGCCAGCCACAGGGAGTTCCAGAACACGCCGCAATAGCGCTGACCAGCGAAACAGCCGAGGGACCAGATATCCTCCGTGGTCAGGCGGCCCAAGAGCGCGCCGAGGGAAAAGCCGCCCGCGGCGTCGATCGCTGCTTCCACCAGCACGGCGGCGATTGGAAAGAACACGAACAGCAGGATCGATGCCACAACCAGCGCGATGGCCCCGACCAGAAACTGATCGCCCCGCATGGCGCCCCGCCGCGCCATGCCGGCGGCGATCAGCAGCAGAAAAATGGTGCCGGCGACCAGCGCGCCGGTTCCAAGCCCGTCCTGGGGCGGCACCGGCCCGAACATCGCTTCCAGCGCGGGCAGCGACCACCCGCGCAGCCCGATCAGGAAGCCCTGCAGAAAGAGATAGCAGATCCCGAAGATGCCCCCGGCGAGCACCAACGCTGCTGCACGCCGGTGACCGAACAGCGCCGGCACCGGCAAAAGTAGCCCCAGGAACAGCGGCCAGAGCCACGGGCGTTCATGGAACGCGGCCAGCAACGTCGCCGGGGCGGTGCTCGCATCGGGATAGGAGGCGAGCCAGGCAAAGCTCCAGAAGCCGCTTTCGATCGCATACCAGGGCAGCAGGGCAAGACCCGCCGCGCCCGCCGCCAGCAGGGCGAGCAGGATGCGATCCTGTTGGGCCGAACCTGCCATTGCCGACTGAATCGCAACCGGCGACGGCTCCTGGCCGCCGCCGGTTGCGTTCTCCCGGTGCGACTACTGGGCCGCGCCGATTTCTTTGTCCCAGCGGCTCAACAGACGCTTGCGCTCTTCCGACGAGCCGTATTTGGCGAAGTCATAGTTGATGAGCTTGATCTCGGACAGCTTGGGGGCTGCCTCGGGGATCGGCGCGCTCTTGTTCGAGGGCACCTGGAAGGAATTGGCTTGCGCGCCAAGCGCCTGCGCCTCCGGCGTCAATGCCCAGTCGTACCACTTCTTCGCATTGTCCGGGTTCGGACCGCCCTTGATGATGCTCATGGAACCAACCTCGAAGCCGGTGCCTTCGCAGGGTGACACGACGACCATCGGCACGTCGGATGTGACGGCAGGCGTCACCAGGTCATGCTGGAACGTGATGCCGATCAGGGTCTCACCGCGCGAGGCCGCCTGGGCTGGTGCCGCGCCCGACTTGGTGTACTGGTTGACGTTTCCGTTGAGTTTCTTGAGATAGGCGAACGCGTCTTCCTCGCCCAGGATCTGTACCATGGTGGCCAGGAACGTGTAGGCCGTGCCGGAGGAGTTCGGGTTGGCGATCTGGACCTCGCCCTTGTAGTCGGTCTTGGTCAGATCGGCCCAGCACTTCGGACCCTCGACACCTTTCTCCTTGAGCACGTCGGCGCTGTAGCCGAATCCGAGCGCGCCCATGTAGATGCCGACCGTCTTGCCGCCGCCGGTCTTGTGTTGCGACACGGCCCAGTCATTGAGGTCCTTCAGCATCGACGATTCATAGGCTTCGGTCAGGCCTTCCTCGGCGGCCTGCAGATGCGGATCGCCGGTGCCGCCCCACCAGATGTCGCCCTTGGGGTTGGCGGCTTCGGCCTTCACCTGCGCGAAGGTCTCGCCCGAGCTCTTGCGCGTCATCGCGACGGTGATGCCCGTCGCCTTCTGGAACTCATTGACCATCAGCTGGCACCACTCCTCCTGCACGGAGCAATAGATGGTCAGGTTGCCCTCGGCCCTGGCATCGGTGACGGCCATTGCCGCCGAGATGAGTGCGGCCGCGGCCACGGCGGAAAGCCGGGCGGCTGCGAAAGATCGGGTCATCGGTTTCCTCCACGTAGAATGTCTCGGCCGTTTTTCGGCCGATTGTGAAAGTTTTGTTACAAGTTCACATTGACCGATCGGGCGCCGTCTGGAAAGTATGAAAAGTTGCTGCAGTGCAAGATCAGGTGAGGGCCATGGATCAGAACGAGCTCGGGCTGCGCTACCGGTTCGCCCAGGGCGTGGTGCGGGAGGCCGGGCAGATGGCGCTGGATCGCTATCGCCGGCGCGAAAGCCTCGCCGTCGAACGCAAGGGCCGGCAGGACTTCGTCAGCGAAGCGGACAAGGCGTGCGAAGCGTTCGTGGCCGGTGCCTTGCTCAAGGCCTTTCCAGAGGATTCATTCCTGGGCGAAGAGGGCGGCTTGCAGAATGCGGGCAGCGCGGCGACCTGGATCATCGATCCTATCGACGGCACCAGCAACTTCATCGCGGGCATTCCGATCTGGTGTGTGTCGCTGGGACTGGTCATCGGCAGCCAATCGGTGCTTGGCATCATCTACAATCCTGCGACTGAAGATCTCTATGCCGCACGGGCGGGTGAGGGCGCCTATCTCAACGGCAAGCGCATTCGCGTCAGCGGGGCGCGCCGACTGGAAGAAGCGCGCATGGGCCTCGGCTTCAGCTACCGCCGGCCAGTGCAGGACCATGTGAAAGCCGTCAGCGCCTGCCTGGAGGCGAGCTGCGAGTACACGCGCTTCGGCTCCGGTGCGCTCGGCATGGCATTTGCGGCCGATGGCAGGCTCGACGGCTACTACGAGGCTCATATCAATGCATGGGATGTTGCGGCTGGCCTGGTGCTCATGACCGAGGCCGGTGGGTGGTGCAGCGACTTCTTCGGCGCGCCCGATACCCTCATCAAAGGCAATGTCATCCTGGCAGCTGCACCCGGCTTGGTTGAGCCACTGCGCAAGCTGCTCGCCGTCTGAAGGAACTGACGGAACTCAACCAGTGTTTCATTCCTCGGCAGGAATGAGGCGAGTGGGCGGCATGCGTAGCGTCAATGAAGCGCTCAGACCAACCGAACCGTCGCCGATAGCGGGCGACGCGGAAAGGGCCGGCCTCGAATATGTGAACGATGACGACCCGGGCATACGCCGGCAGAAGCGCGGCAAAGGCTTCGTATATCTCGACAGCAACGGCAAGCCAGTGCGCGATCCCTATACCAGGGCGCGCATCCGTTCACTGGCGATTCCGCCTGCCTGGACCGACGTGTGGATCTGCGCTAGCGAGAACGGCCATCTGCAGGCGACCGGGCGCGACGCCAAGGGGCGCAAGCAATACCGCTACCACGTCGATTTTATCGCGATCCGGGACAGCGCCAAATACGAGCGCCTGGTGGACTTCGCCAAGTCTTTGCCTGCATTGCGAGCCGAGGTCGCCAGACGGATGGCACTGCCCGGCCTGCCGAGCGAAAAGGTGCTGGCCACCATCGTGCACCTGCTCGACGTCACCCTGATCCGCATCGGCAACGACTCATATGCGCGCGAGAATAACAGCTATGGCGTCACCACCCTGCGCGATTCCCATGTGAGGATCAACGGCAGTGAGCTGCGCTTCCACTTCAAGGGAAAGAGCGGCAAGGCCTGGCGCCTCACCATGCGCGACCGCCGGATCGCGAAAATCATCCGATCCTGCCAGGAGCTGCCGGGACAGCATTTATTCCAGTATCTCGATGAGAAAGGCGACGTGCTGCGCGTAACGTCGACGGACGTCAATGATCATCTGCGCAGGCTGTCCGGCGGGGAGGTCACGGCGAAAGACTTCCGCACCTGGGCCGGCACCGTACTGGCGGCCAATCTGTTGCACGAGACCGGCGGGCCCGCCAGTGCCACCGCCGCCAAGCGGCAGGTCCGCGCGGCCTTGCAGGAAGTGGCGGCGCGCCTCGGCAATACAGTCGCGATCTGCCGCAAATGCTACGTGCATCCAAGCGTGCTGGAGGCTTACACGACCGGCGAGCTGCGCCTGCGGCGGATCGCTGCCAAGGACCATGCATTGCCGCCCGAGGAAGCGGCGACCCTGCGCTTCTTGCAGCGCCGGCTCAAATCCTAATTAGCAACGGCTTGCGGGATCGCCAGGTTGGCCGGTGCGCGCTCCATCGCCATCGCGGCAAGATCGACCTCTGCATAGACCGGTAGGTGATCCGAAGCGCGCCGCGCCGTGGTGTCGATCCAGGACCGCAGCAGCGCCCGGCCGGGCCG
The DNA here is from genome assembly GCF_003574735.1 of Dongia deserti. Taxonomy (GTDB): domain Bacteria; phylum Pseudomonadota; class Alphaproteobacteria; order Dongiales; family Dongiaceae; genus Dongia_A; species Dongia_A deserti. Next base: position 27,071 of record NZ_QORW01000016.1, on the reverse strand, counting down.
GCAATAGATGCGGTCAAGGTTGAGCATCGGTCGCCAGGAGGGAAAAGTCCTCTGCATCGTGTGTGTCGGGATGAGGGTGGTAAGCGTCGAACGCACCCGCCCGTGCCAGTCGTTGAAGTCGCCCATCATGAGCAGGCCGCCCGGCATGATGGATGGATCGGCATCGGGGTCGCCCCGCACCAGCGGCTCGAAGACGTCGAGCTGCGGGCGGATCTCATTGGGCCTGAGGCCCAGATGCGCAGCGATGACGCGGATATAGCCGAACGGGCTTTCGATCGTCGCTTCAATGGCGCAACGGGTCTCGCGCTTGGAGACATGCAGCTCATGGATATTCACGTCATGCATCGGCCAGCGGCTGATCAGTACGTGACCATAATGGCCGTCCGGCGCGACGATCGTCCGCGCTTCCGCCGTGTGGCTGCCCAGCACCTTCCTCAACGCGGCGAGGGGCAGGTTGGTCTGATCCTTGCCGCGTGAATCCACTTCCTGCAGCGCCACGATGTCCGGATCATGCGGCTTGATGAGGTTGATGATCCGGTCAAGATCGTAGCGCAGATCACTGCCAATCGCGCGGTGGATGTTCCACGTCAGGACGCGGGCATAGCGCTCCGGCGCCGCGTTGTTGACGTTCTCTTGGTTCATCGAACATAGACCCTCTGTTCACTTTATTCATGGCACACTTTCACGCAAGAGTCTCCGGCCCGGCCGCCTGCGCTCGGCGCGGTCGCGGCGGCGTGAGACGAAGATCTGCAGCCCGATCGAGATCCCGACCGCAGCGACCAGCAAGCTCGCCAGGATCGCGACCCCCTTCAGGGTCGGCCTTTGGATGAGTTCGATCGCCTGGTCGCCCAGCAGAGACATCACGGCGAGGCCGGGCATCAGACCGATGGCGGTACCAAGCAGATAATCCAGCGCTGGAATGCAAATGGCGCCAGCCGCCAGGTTCACGATGCTGAAGGGTGCGACCGGTACCAACCGCACCAGCGTCACAGTGGGGATTCCCTTGCGCGCAAAGCTGCGCGTGATGAGGTTGAGGCGCGGTCCGAAGAACTGGCGCAGACCCCGCGGCCCCAGCCAGCGGCCGATCGCATAGGTCGTGAGGGCGCTCGCGAGCGCGCCAGCTGCCGCATAGAGCACGCCAGGCCATGCTCCAAAGACCGCCGCCGTCGCGGCGATCAGCACCATGACGGGGAACATGACAAGGCCCAGCACCACGAACAGAAGGATGACGGCCACCGCTGCGAATGGGCCATGTTGCCCCGCAATCCACCTGGTCCATAGGTCGGGGTCGGCCAGCTCCGCCAACGGCGTCACCACCCAGGCAACTGCCAGGAACAAGATCAGCGCCAGCAATATGCCGACCGCAGCCACAATAGGTCTGCGCTTGCTGCGGCCGATGGCGTTGCCTTCCTCCGAGAGGATGCGCGTCGGGTCGATCGGCTCGCGCGGGTCGGCAACGGTTTCCCACAAGGTCGGGGGAGAGACCGGCAGGGACCGATCGGAAATCGGCTGCAGCCAGTGCGACCGCTTGGGCAGGGACTTGATGGCGGCAATGATCGATTCATGTTGTGCGATCGCCGCCTGCACCTCTTGCAAAGTGGCGCCGCAATGCTCGGCCAGTAGAGTTTCCCGCAGCATGGCGACCTTGCTGCGCGCTTGCTCGTCACTTCCCGCCGCAATGGCTAGGTCGCATTCGGTATCCGTGCCCATGGATCGATGGCAGAGATTGGCCGATCCAACGCGGAGATAGCGATCATCGACGATCATCACTTTCGAATGGACGTGTGGATCGGCCACGACGCCTTTGTCATTGATGCGCGGCGCGGCAATCAGCACCCGATCCGCGACTCCGTCCTGGCGCAGGATGCGTGCGATGCGCGCGCGACCGGAGCTCATGACCGTGCGCTCGACCCGCCCGCGGTAGCTGAAGGGACAGACAATGATCGCCTCCAGCTGGGGATTGCGCTTGAGTGCCTTGGATAGTGCCCGGAAGAAGCTGGAACACGTGAGATACTGGCTCTCGACATAGAGCGTGCGACGTGCGCACGCGATCATGTCGTGGAACAACGTTTCCACTTCCTGGACAATGGCCTGGGACGCATAGGGCGGCTCTGTACGGGCGATCGCGACCTCGACGTTGCGAAAATGCGGCTCGATCTCCTCCGGCCAAGGCACGTCCGCGCGCGGCACGTTCGGCAGCTCCTCGCAGGCTGCGCGCGCCCAGCGCTGACGCGCCAGGTCGGCCATGGCCCGGGCGGCATCGCCGTCGATCATCATCTGCACATCGTGAAAGCAGCGGTAGGGCTTGCCCGCGGGATCAACGCGATGGGGAGAGAGAGGATCGTGATCGCAGGTGTCCCAGCGGCGGATCGTGAGGTCGAGGCCGCCGGAAAAGACCAAGGTTTCGTCGAGCACCACGATCTTCTGGTGATGCGACGAGCCGAGCGGGATCGCGTCATCGAGGCAGAGGTCTATCTGCGGCGGCGTCTTCCAGCGCAGCGAGAAGGTCGGCATGGTCTCCCGCTCGCTGGTGAAGAACAGCGAGTAGTCCCACAGCAGGATGTTGATCCTCAACTCCGGCCGACGCTCCACGAGGGCGGTGAGGAACGGCCCGAGCTCGCGCGGCAACCCGTCATCGGCCTCGGCAGTCGGGCCCACCAAAGGCGTGCGGCTGTCGACGTCCCAGCCGATGATGTACACGCTGTGTCGCGCGCGCAGCAGCGCCTTGCGCAACGTTCCGAAATATGCGGCAGCATCGATGAGGACGGCGGCGCGGTCGGCCCGGGCCACCCGCCAAGCATTGCGGCCGGGCCGGAAAATGGTGCCAGAGGCGCTCTCGCCTCCAATGGCGCCGTTCTTCGCGATGTCGGGCCGAGGCGTTATCCTCTCTGTCAGCATGGATTCGTCCTGACTGTGCTTTCAGAATTAACGCGGCTCCCTCCAAAAAGTGCCCATTTCTCAAGGCATCAAGTGGGGTGCTGCAACGAAAGTGCAACAGCGCGGTTGATTCCTTAAGCACGTAACACGCGATCAGAAGGTGAGAGCGATGGAACAATTCGTTCGTCCAGTCGCATGCCTGACCACCGCCGCACTGCTGATGACCGGCTGCAGTTCCGGCAACGGCAAACCCTACGCTTACGAATCGATGCGTCACCCGACCGCAGCCGAGCAATTGTTCGGCACGACCGGTAGCCAGATGTCGACGACAGCTCCAAGTTCCTCGGTCGTGAGGACGCTGCCCGGGCCGAGTGTGCAGCCCGCTCCGGTCGCGGTGCCGCAGCCGGTGGCGCGGGTGTCGCCCAGCGATGCGACCTTCGCGCAAGAGGTCGCCGCCTCCAATGCTGCTGAGATCGAGCTGGCGCGCCTCGCCTATGTGCGAGCGCAATCCGCGGAAGTGCGGGACTTCGCCCAACAGATGCTGATCGATCATCGCGACATGGCGATCACGCTCGACAACTTCGCGCTCGAGCGGGGCTATCTGGTCGCTTGGCAGATCGAGCCGGAAAAGGTCGCCATAATAGAGCGTCTAAGCACGCTGGACCGCGCATCGTTCGACCGCGCCTACATGGACGAGATGGTCGCGGCACACATCAAGGCGGTGAGCAGGCTGGAGACACAAGCTCCGACCGGTCGTGAAACCGCGAGCTTGGCGAATGAGTTCTTGCCGACGGTGCGCCATCACCTGGAGATGGCGCGTGAACTGGACGCTCGATTCTAGGCATATCCGCGGGTCCTGTGGGCCAGCGCGACGCGGGGAACCGCCTGCGCACATCGGGGTTGATCTCGCGCCCCGCGGTCGTTTGGGCGGGGCGATCCCTGTCTCAATAGAAGAGAAGCGAGGAATCCATGAATCGTGGTCTCAAGCTCGCCGGTACGGCGCTGCTGCTGAGCGCCGGTGTCGCCTTGGCTGCCTGTTCCAGCACGGGAGACGAGGTCGGCAGCCAATTTGCAGGCTGCACCGGCGGCTATCCGGACGGCGGCGGCATCACGGACATGAGCCCCTACTCGACCAACCCCGGCTCCTTCCAGCCGGACTGCGAAGGGCGCGGATAGATATCGCTTGCGCGCGGCCCAGCCCGCGCGAATCATGCATCGAGAAGCAGCTTGCCTCCATGTCCCGGCGGGGAGGTGGAGGCAGGTGCCTGTACGTGCGCCAGCTGATGTGACACGCCATGCGCCGCAAGGACAAACTGGGCCTCTATCGCAGGAAGCGCGACTTCTCCGTCACGCCCGAGCCGAGTGGCGCGACACCGCCGGCATCCGGCCAAAACCGTTTTGTCGTCCAGATGCATGCGGCCCGCCGGCTGCACTTCGACCTGCGGCTGGAGGTTGGCGGCGTCTATAAGAGTTGGGCCGTGACACGCGGCCCCAGCCTCGATCCCAACGAGAAGAGGCTCGCGGTCGAAGTCGAGGATCATCCGATCGAATACGGCACGTTCGAAGGCACCATCCCGAAGGGCGAGTATGGCGGCGGAACCGTGATGCTGTGGGACCGCGGCCATTGGATTCCGGAAGGCGACCCGACCAAGGCGCACAAGAAGGGCCACATCGCTTTCGAGTTCCAGGGCGAGCGCCTGAAGGGCAAGTTCGATCTGGTCCGAATGGCCGATCGCGACAAAGGCAAAGGTGCGAACGTCCGTCACAACTGGCTGTTGATCAAGAAACGCGATCGCTGGGCCAAGCCGGGCCACGGCGACGCTGCGATCGCCAATGCGACCAGCGTCAAGACCGGACGCACCATGCGCCAGATCGCGGAAAGCGACGGGCCGGTGTGGAATTCGACCCGCTCGAAAGGGGCGATGAAAAAGAATGTGGCCGCCATGGAGGCAGGGGATGCGGGAAAACCCGGCAAGCTTCCGGCCTTCATCGAGCCCGAGCTCACGATCCTGGTGGACGCGCCGCCCAGCGGCGTCAACTGGATCCACGAGGTGAAGTTGGACGGCTATCGGATGGGCGCACGGATCGAGAACGGCACCGCGAAGCTCATCACGCGCTCAGGCCTGGACTGGACGCGCAAGTTTCCGACGATCGCCAAGGCGCTTGCCAAGACCGGGATAAAGTCGGGCTGGCTCGATGGCGAAATCGTCGTGCCGGATGAGGACGGCCTCAGCAGCTTCTCCAAGCTGCAGCGCGCCCTGTCCGAAGGCGACGATAAGCGAATGGTGTTCTACCTGTTCGATCTGCCCTATCTGAACGGGCGGGATCTGCGCGACCTGCCGCTGGTCCAGCGCAAGCAGATCTTGCGTGAGACCTTGTTCGCGAAAAAGCCGAACGGCGTCATGGCCTATAGCGAGCATCACGAGGCGGACGGCGATGCCTTCTTCGAGGCGGCCCGCAGCATGTCGCTGGAAGGCGTGATTTCAAAGCGCAAGGACAGTCCCTATCGCTCCGGGCGCGGGCGGGACTGGCTCAAGTCCAAATGCGTCGATCGCGATGAATTCGTGATCGGCGGCTATACGCCCTCGCGCGCCGGGCGTGGCCTCGGCTCGCTGCTGGTCGGCCATTACGAGGGCAAGCGCCTGGTGTATGACGGGCGCGCCGGCACCGGTTTCAATGCCAAGGAGTCGATGTCGCTCGAGAAGACCTTGCGCGCGCGCAAGGTCGACGAATGTCCGTTCGATGGGATGGAGCGTGCATACAAGGCCCGTGCGCACTGGGTCGCGCCGGAGCTGGTGGCGGAGATCGAGCATCGCGGCCGATCTTCCGACGGCTTGCTGCGCCAGGCGTCCTATCAGGGGCTCCGTGGCGACAAGCCGGCCAAGAAAGTCAATCGCGCGGACCGGTCGGCCGGACCTGTCGAGCGCGATGATGACATCGTCGCCGGCGTCAAGATCACCCACCCGACGCGCGTCATCGATCCGACCACCGGCAAGACCAAGCTGGACATCGCCCGCTACTACGAGCGCGTGGCGGAGACCATCCTGCAGGACATGCGCGACAGGCCGGTCGCGGTCGTGCGGAATCCCGACGGCATCACCGGCGAGAGCTTTTTCCAGCGTCATCCGCAGCAGACGTTGAAGGGACGCATCAGCACGGTGAAGGACCCGGAGGACAAGGAGGAGTTGCTGTGCGTGCGCAACGTCAAGGACCTGATCACCCTCGTGCAGTTCGGCGTGATCGAGATCCACCCCTGGCAGACTCATATCGACAAATTGGACAAGGCGGACCGCTTCATACTGGACCTCGACCCGGGACCTGACGTGCCGTTCGGCGCCGTCACCTTGGCCGCCAGGCTGGTGCGCCAGCGGCTGCAAGATCTCGGGCTCAAGTCCATTGTGAAGACGACCGGCGGAAAGGGGCTGCACGTCATAGTGCCGTTGCGCCCGGCGGCCAGCTGGCCGATTGCCAAGGCATTTGCCAAGGCGATTGCCGACGCACTGGCGCGGGACGAGCCCAGGATCTTCCTCGCCAAGGCCAGCAAGGCAGCACGCAAGGGGCGCATCTATGTCGACTATCTGCGCAACGATCGCGGCTCGACCGCTGTCGGAGCCTACTGTGTGCGCGCCCGCGAAGGTCTTTCGGTCGCCATGCCGATCGAATGGCGCGAGGTGAAAGAGAGCCTGAAGCCAGCGGACTACAACATCGACAGTGTCGGCAAGGTCACCTTGCCGAGGGAATGGCGTGCCGCGCGCAGCTGGCGTCAGGGACTGGATGCCAAGAAATTGCGCGCCATCGGCCTGAAGGAATAGTCAGATGCCGGAGAGCAAGAAGGTCAAGGAATACCGCCAGACGCTGCAGGAGTTGGCCAAGCCGCACGGGAAGCGGCACAAGAAGGTGCTGGAAGGCAAGGCCGCGAAACTCGGCACGGAGATTTACGGCGAAGAGCGCAAGGCCAAGCCGAAGATCAAGCCCGGCAACAAGCCACGCAAGTAGCCGCGTTGGCACTGAACCTTGGACGCGATATAATGGCGCTGCGTCAACAGCCTAGGGAGCAGACGACATGCCCAGGGGTGAACAGCGCGGCAACCGCGAAAAGAAGAAGCCGAAAAAGGACAAGGGGGCGAGGCACGTCTCGGCCTACGCGGCTCAGTACGGCAAGCAACAGCCGTCCCACGTCACGGATACGGCATCCGGCAAGAAGCAGTAGCGGCCATTTACGCGCCGCGGAGCACGACTCCCCACATGACGGCGGCATAATGGACCGACGCCGCCGCGAGGACGAAGGCATGCCAGATCGCATTCTGGAACGGCAGCCTCTCCCAGACGTGGAACAGCACGCCAATGGTATAGAGAGCGCCGCCAAGGCCGATCAGCGCCAGCGTTTCCCAGCCCAGCGAGCTGAACAACGGATCGATCGCGATCAGGCCGACCCAGCCAAGCAGCAAATAAGGTGCGGCCGAACTGAACCGCAGATCGTGCCGTGGGCTTAGCTTCATCAGCATGCCGACAGCGGCGATCGACCACACCGCGCTGGTGAGGCCCCAACTCCACGCTCCATCCAGCCGCAGCAGGGTGAAGGGCGTATAGCTGCCGGCGATCATGACGAAGATGGCCGCATGGTCGCAGCGGCGCAGGATGGCACGCCAAGGGCTGTTGCGCGCGAAGTTGTAGGCTGCGGAGCAGCAAAACATGGCGATCATGCCACTGGCGTAGATGAGCAGCGCACCGAATTCCAGCCAGTCGCCGCGCATGGCGATCAGTGCGACCAGAGTGGCTCCGCCGATCGATCCGCCGGCGATGCCAAGGATGTGGATGATGCAGTCTGCCACCAGTTCGCGGCGGCTTGGGTCACGCGGCAGAGTGGCTGTTACGTCGACCGGCATGCTCACACCTTCGGCCTCTTTGCGCCGATATCGTGCGCGCAACGTCCCGACAGACCGTACTTGCGCGAGCCTGGAAGGAATGCGCCCGGGGGACAAAAGTTGCGATGGCCGGTGTCGCGACCACCGATGCCGCATTGCAGCGAAATCCGGAGTGGCCGGCGGAATCTGCCGGCAGGGGCGAAATTGTCACCGTGCCTTGTATGGCAACCCGTGATAAATTTCAGCCCGTTGGCCGCTCGCCTCACGTCGAAGCCCGGTCTGTGTGCAAGCGTGACCAGCGGGTACCGGCCCATGCTCACAGGATGCAATAATAGAAAAGCGAGGACATCATGGAGCGCACTCTTCTGAAACGCGTCTGCACCGGCGCCCTCCTGGGTGCGGCACTGTTGTTGGCGGGCTGCACCACCTATGGCGGTACGTGCCAAGGCGGCTATCCGGATGGTGGCGGTGTCACGGACATGAGCCCTTATTCGGGCAATGCCGGAAGCTTCCAGCCTGACTGCGAAGGCAAGTATTGAGGGTTGGCCTGCGCGGCGCCGCAGGCCCTTGCATGGAGCAGCGACGGGCTTGCCCCTGCGGTCCGGCCGGGTCGTGGAGCAAGCCCGAAGCGCGTCCGGGCCTTGGTGTCGCCGAAGCCGCGATCTATATGAGAGGTGGTCCGGCCGAACTATGACGGCCGGTGCCCGGTCTATGTTTCGAAGAGGATTGCACATGAAAGCCCCCAGCGCCGATCATCCGATTACGGTCACGCCAACCAGCGCGCGCGTGCAGGTCAAGTTCGGCGGTCGCGTCGTCGCCGACAGCATACGCGCTTTCACGCTGCAGGAAGCAAGCTATCCGCCCGTGCAGTACATTCCGCGGGAAGATGTTGAAATGAGCTTATTCCAGCCGACGGCACATAAGACGTATTGCCCCTATAAGGGCGACGCCACCTATTTCAGCCTGAAAGGGGCCGACAAGAGCGCCGAGAATGCGGTTTGGAGCTATGTCGACCCCTATCCTGCGGTGAAGGAGATCGCAGGCCACCTCGCTTTCTATCCAGACCGGGTGGATTCGATCGAAGTGGCGAAGTAGGCTTCGGTTTTTGATGCCGAGCCGGGAACCGGACCGCCGTTCCCGGGTGTCATCGCCGAATTTCCGGCGATCCAAGTTGGTAGCTGTGCGGTTGCCGCTTGGATTGCCGGATCGCATCGCTGCGCTCTGGGCCCGGCAATGACAGGTTCGCATGACATTGCCAGGGTCTGACCCATGTTCGTGTTCCGGTACTTCGAGGACTTGCTCAATCCGACGGCGCTGCCGACGCAGGACACGCCACCGGCGAGATTGGCGGCGTTCTATTGGCACTACGCGCGGCAGGCGCGCTGGTTGGTCGGCGCGCTGCTCTGCACCGGCTTCCTGGTGGCGGTCCTCGACACAATGATTCCCGTCTTTATCGGCCGCGTCGTCGGTCTTGTGGCCAGCAACGAGCCGGCCGCGCTTTGGCGCGAGCGATGGCCGGAATTGGTTGGCATGGCGGGGGTGTTGCTAGTCGGCCGGCCGCTCGCGCTGCTGACGCAGAATCTCATCACCAACCAGGCGATCGTGCCCGGCCTCACCAACCTCATCCGCTGGCAAAGCCATTGGCACGTGGTGCGGCAGAGCTGGAGCTTCTTCCAAAACGACTTCGCCGGCCGCATCGCCAACCGCGTGATGCAGACCGGCCCTGCCCTGCGCGAAAGCGTGGTCGCCTCCACCAATGCGGTATGGTACATCACCGTTTACGGCGGCAGTGCGATTGTCCTCACCGCCAGCAACGATCCACGTCTCTCCATCCCGATGGCGGTCTGGTTCTGCTGCTACGTGCTGCTGCTGCGCTTCTTCGTCCCGCAGCTGCGCGAACGCTCGCGCGAGATGTCGGAGCTGCGCTCCGCCCTCACGGGGCGCGTGGTCGACAGCTACACCAACATCCAGACAGTGAAGCTGTTCGCGCGTCCGCGTGACGAGGATGCGGTGGTCCGCGATTCGCTCGATGAGCACACCAGAAGCTTCCACCGGCAGCAGCGCATCATCACCAAATTCGCGCTCAGCCTCGCCACGCTCAACGCGGCGATGGTCGTGAGCACCGGCGCCATGGCGGTTTGGCTGTGGATCCAGGGCTCGATCGGCGTCGGCATCGTGGCGATGGCGCTACCGCTCACCTGGCAGATCGTGAACATCGCGGGCTGGGTCGCGCAGAACGTGACGGCGATCTTCGAGAATGTCGGCGTGGTGCAGGAAGGGATGCGCTCTATCGCGGTCCCGCGCCAGATGCCGGACAAGCCCAACGCGGGCACGCTGCGCGTGACACAGGGTGCGGTGAAGTTCGAGAACGTGCATTTCGGCTACGGCACTGAGCGCGGCGTGCTGCACGGCATCGACCTCACCATCCAGCCCGGCCAGCGCATCGGCCTGATCGGCCCGTCGGGCGCGGGCAAGTCGACCCTGGTCAATCTGCTGCTGCGGTTCTATGACCTGGAAACCGGGCGCATCCTGATCGACGGGCAGGACATCGCGGATGTCACGCAGGAGAGCCTGCGCGCCAGGATCGCGATGGTGACGCAAGACACCTCGCTGCTGCACCGCTCGATCCGCGACAACATCAGCTACGGCCGGCCGGAAGCGAGCTTCGCGGAGGTGCGCGCAGCGGCCGCCCGCGCCCATGCGCTCGACTTCATCGAGGGCCTGGAAGATTGGCAAGGGCGTCGTGGTTTCGATGCCCATGTCGGCGAACGCGGCGTCAAGCTCTCCGGCGGCCAGCGCCAGCGCATCGCCATCGCACGGGTGATCCTGAAGGACGCACCCGTCCTGGTGCTGGACGAGGCGACGGCTGCCCTCGATTCCGAGGTCGAGGCGGCGATCCAGGAACAGCTGGAAGGCCTGATGCGCGGGCGCACGGTCATCGCCATTGCGCATCGGCTCTCCACCATCGCGCGGATGGACCGGCTGGTGGTGCTGGACCAGGGCCGCATCGTGGAAAGCGGGACTCACGGCGAATTGCTGGCCCGGCGCGGCACTTATTGGCGGCTGTGGCAGCGCCAGTCTGGCGGCTTCCTGCAGGAAGAGATGCGGGAGCTGGAGCGCGCGGTGAGCGATTGACAGCCGCCGCGCCGTATAGCCAAGTCGCCTCGTGATAGGTCAGGAACTCATTTCCCATCTCGAAGCCATTGGGGCGGTGCTGGGACCGCTGCTCCATATCGTGCTGGCTGGCGGCGTCACCCTGCATGTCCTGGAGCGCAAGCGCGACGTTGCGGCCTCCATCGCCTGGATCGGCCTTGCCTGGCTGTCGCCGATCATCGGCAGCGCGCTCTATCTGCTGTTCGGGGTCAACCGCGTGCAGCGTCGTGCCTTCCGGGCCGGCCGGCGGCACAGTGCCGACTGGGTCGACGATCCGGCAACCTTCCTTAATCCCAGGCACGATCACTTCGCGCCGCTCGAGCGCGCGATCGGCTTCCTGACCGGCCGGCCGTCAAGGCTCGGCAATTCGGTCACCATGCTGCGCAACGGGGATGAGGCCTATCCGCCCATGCTCGAGGCGATCGCCAGCGCGCGGGTGAGCGTGGCGCTGTCCAGCTACATCTTTGACCCCGATGAAGCCGGCGGGAAGTTCATCGCCGCGCTGACGGCGGCGAAGGCGCGCGGCGTCGCGATCCGCGTCATCGTGGACGGCATCGGCAGCGGCTACTGGTATTCCCCCGTCTACCAGCGCCTGGTGGAAGCGGGCATTCCGGTCGCCCGCTTCATGCACACGCTGGTACCGTGGCGCATGGCCTTCCTCAACCTGCGCAGCCACAAGAAGATCCTGGTCGCGGACGGCACGCGCGCCTTCATCGGCGGAATCAACATCAGCGCGGCGAATGTGCTGGCGGCGAATCCCAAGCATCCGGTGCGCGACATGCATTTCGACGTGACCGGCCCGGTGGTGGCGCAGATCACAGAGGCCTTTGCGACCGACTGGCACTTCTGCACTGGAGAGCGGCTGGGCGGCCCGGCCTGGTTTCCGGCGCTGGTGGAGACGGGAACGGCCGCGGCGCGCATCATCACCTCCGGCCCGGACCAGGATGTCTACAAGATCGAGTTCGCCATGCTGCAGGCGATCGGCTGTGCGCAGCGCTCCATCAAGATACTGACACCCTACTTCCTGCCGGACGAACGACTGATGAGCGCCTTGGTGCTGGCAGCAATGGCCGGAGTCACGGTGGATGTGGTCATTCCAGAATGCTGCGATCACCCCTGGATGGATTGGGCAATGCGCGCCCATATCGCGCCGCTGCTGCGCGCCGGCGCGCGGGTGTGGCGCGCCCCAGTGCCCTTCGAGCACTCCAAATTGTTCGTCGTCGACGATGGCTGGTCGCTGATCGGCAGCGCCAACTGGGACCTGCGCAGCCTGCGCCTCAATTTCGAGATCAACATGGAAGTCTGCTGCCCGCAATTTGGCGCGCAGGTCACCGAAGCGATCGCGCAGAGGCAAGCCAATCCATTGACCCTGGCGGAATTGGCTGAGCGGAGCCCGCCGGAGCGTTTGCGAGACAGCGCGGTGCGCCTGCTTCTGCCATATCTGTGAGCGATCTGTGACCTCTCGCGTTTGGGAACGACTGCGGCTTTCAACCGTTCCCGTACCCGGTCAAAATCACTTTGGCCAAAAGACATGGAACGGATTGATTTATGAGTTCGGGCGAGAGCGCAAAGCCCCCGGGGACCTATAAGGAGCGCAATCCCTTCGACATTTCCAAGCGCTCCCACACAGAGGTTGCGGCTGAAATCGCCAAACGCATGGCGGCCTGGAAGCATGCGCGCGGCCGCTCTCATGGCACGCCCGCCACAACGCCTTCAGACAGCCCGCCCTCCGGCGAGGCGAAGCAGCCGCCCCTTGGCGCGCCGGTGCAGCCAGCGCGCATGCCGAAATTCGCGGAGCACAGTGCGCAACCGCCGCGCCCGGCGGAAAGCCGCCCCGCCGAAGCGCCAAGGCCGCAGCGCGTTCCGCCATCTGCGCCGCCGGCCGGCAGCGAAACACGCGCGCCGCTCTTTGCGTCGCCCTCGATCCAGCGCGCCATGCCGCCGCCGCCGAGCTTGAAGCAATCCCCGGCACGTGTGCGAACCACGACCGGTCGGGTCACACCATCTGCTACCGAACGGGCGCCGGTTCCCGCGGCCGAGAGCGGCAACACAGGTTCAATCGCCACACACGAAAGCGAGGAGCGGCGCAGCGACATGCCGCTCGCGGCAGTGTCGGAGTCGGTATCCGGCATCGCATCGGCACCCGCAGTCGAGACGCCAGAACGCGATGCAGGTCCGATAGAAGCCAAGACAAAGGACGTATCGTCTCTTGATGTGACCGGAGGCCCGGTGCCTTCAGTCGCGCCGAACACTGGATCAAGTAAGACGCGCGAGATTGGCCAGCAGGCGACGGCGCAGGTCACGCCTGATGCCACGCCGGCCGACGAGACCGATACGATCGAGATGCGTCGTGCCAAGGCTCGCGATATCAAGGCTCGCTGGATGGCCGCGCGCGATTTCGAGGTAGCACGGACTGACGACTCGTCCGCTGTCGAAAGACACGGGGCAACATCAGCAGCACCGGCCGAACAGCAGGATTTCGATCGCCCGCAGGAAGTGCCACAGTTCGCACCGGCCGTACCGCCGATCGAGGCGTTGGACGAAATGGCCGGCCGCAAGGAGCCGACGTTTGATGAGTCGGCGCATGTGGCACAAGCCGTCGACGAGGCTCCGGCTGCGCCAAGCGTGACGGAATCGCACGACGCAGGCGGGGCCGTAGAGATGCCGGCAGCAACGGCACCGTCCATCAAAGCGTTCGAACGGGTTTCCGGCCGTCGGGAGCCGACGTTCGATGAGCCTGTGGACGAACCGCCCGCGACCGAGCCGGCTGCAGCTCGGCCTATGGCGGCGAAGGAACAGGACGAGGGCACGGAGACTTCCAGGCTGGCGTTAGGTCTTACGATCGAGGCACTTGAGGCGGCATCCGGCCGTCGGGAGCCGACGTTCGACGAGCCCGTCGTCAGAAAGCGCAAGCAGGACAAGGCTCCGCCTGCGGCTGTCGAAGCGGAAGCCCCTCATCTCAAACGTCAGATCGAGCTGCCTGCCATGCAGACGCGCATCGAGGCGCGGCGGCTTGACACCCTGCGTGCCGACCCGCAGATGGCAGCGCATCGGCGGATCTTCCCGCACAGCGAGCCGGAAGAATGGGACGTTCTGCCGCCGATCGCCACGAGCGCCGGACACGAGCGGCACAAAACAAACTGGGCGATCAGCTTGGGTGCGGTGCTGCTGATCATCGGGATCACTGCGCCGGCGGCGCTTCTGCAGGATAAGCGCCAAGAGTCGCGAACCGACGATGTCGCGATGGAGCCGATTCCGCTGCCGCTCCAGAGCCAGACCAGCCAGTCCCCGGCCGAGGATCTGTCGCCTGAGAAGCCGACACAATCAGCCGCGCACGCAACTTCGCCCAGCGGCCAAGCCCCGGGCGAAAATCCATCGCCTGAGAAGCCAACGCAATCCGCCAGCCACGCGACTCTATCCACCGGCGAGGCTCAGGATCCCGAGGTCGCGAACTTGCCAGAGCCGGTCATCAAGCCTGAAGCTGGCGAGAGGGCTCCGGAACAAGCTGCGGAACAACAGGCGAAACTTGGCCCAGTCCGCGACGGCGGCGAACTCAATGACGCACCGATCTCCGCTCCTCCGCCGCCGCAGGATTCGGCGGAGGGTCCGATGGTCAATCTCGCCAGTCAGCAGGAAGCGGGCAGGGCGGCTTGGCAGGGGCCCCCGATGGTTGCGCGGCCGTTCGTGCCTGATGGCAAGCCGGCGCCGTTTCTGCGGCCGCCGACAGTGGGAACCGCGACAGTCCCGATCGATGGCGCTTCTGCTGCCAGCCAGCAAGGCGCTCCGGAAGGTCTGAGGCCGACTTTGATTCCGCAGCTGAAGCCGAAAGCGTCTGCTCCCCGGGCGGCTGCCAGTTCGCCGCAGAGAGCCGTCCAAAGAAAGCCGAGGCCGTTCATGCCGCCAACCCTCGAGCAGATGTTCGAAACCTTGGCGGACACACTGAATCCACAGGGCCGACCGCCGAATCCAACCCTCAAGCCCGCTCCAGGCGGGCGCAAGTGACCAGATCGAACGGCGCCCCTCGGTTCACCTATTGAATATCGAGCCGCGCCTTCGCCTTGGCGACTTCGTTCATGCAGCTGGCTTCGTTGCCGGCCAGATCGAACTGCCGAGCGCGCTCCAGCGCGGCTTCTGCCTGCAGGGGAGCCGCGGAGGCGTCGAACTCGCCCGTCTGGGCCGCTTCAGCATCGGTGGGCTCGCCCACATTCTGGCTCAGCACATCCTCAGATGAGGTAGCCGTGCCCTCGGCCGCCTCGTTCATCGCATTGGTCGGCGGATGAAGCCGGCCGGATTCGACGACCTGGCCGGTGCCGGTCGGACCCATTCCGGCATCGCTGCTGGAGAGTTGCTTTTGCAGCGCCTCGATTTCCGCCGTGCAGGCGCCAGCGCTTGCCCCGCTAGCCGCCGCCACCAATCCGACGGCCGTTCCGAATATCAATAAGGTCTTGATCATCGTTATCCTCCTAATCGTCGCCGCCTCAGCCTGCGATTCCCAAGCCGGCACGGCGAGCGTAGTTTAGAGCGTCGTTTGACCTGTCCCTTAAACAGCCAACGGCGGCCGCTGTTCGCCGCATCGGCTTTTGGGCGAAGTTCGGGGTGAACATGATCAAGGGTTCCGATTTGCTGGTGGCGGCTCTGGAGAACGAGGGCGTCGAGCGGATTTTCGGCGTGCCGGGCGAGGAGAATCTCGATGTCGTCGAATCCTTGCGCAGGTCGCGCATCGAGCTGGTGGTGACGCGCCACGAGCAGGCGGCGGCGTTCATGGCGGCGACCCACGGGCGCCTCACCGGTCGGCCGGGCGTGTGCATCACCACGCTGGGACCGGGCGCGCTCAATCTCACCACCGGTGCGGCCTACGCCCACCTCGGCGCGATGCCGATGATCATGCTGACCGGCCAGAAGGGCATTCTGTTCAGCCGGCAGGCGCGATTCCAGATCGTCGATATCATCGCGACCATGCGCCCGATCACCAAGATGGCACGCACCATCGTGAACGGTGCCAGCATCCCAACTCTGGTGCGCGATGCTTTCCGCGTGGCGATGGAGGAACGCCCCGGCCCCGTCCTGCTGGAGCTGCCGGAGGATATCGCCGGCGAGGAGATCAAGGATGTACCACTGGTGCCGCCGCACGATGTGCCGGTGCCGGTCGCGCATCCCGCGGCCTTGGAGCGCGCAACGCAGATGCTGCTCGCAGCCAAGCGTCCGCTGCTGATGGCGGGTGCCGGTGCCAATCGGCCGCGCCTGACCGAAGCTCTGTCCGATTTCGTGCGGCGTACGCGCCTGCCGTTCTTCAACACCCAGATGGGCAAGGGCGCGATCACCGGCGGCTCCAACCTCTATATGGGCACGGCGGCGCTCAGCGAGCGCGATTACGTTCACCGTGCGATCGACCGCGCCGATGTGATCCTCTCCGTCGGCCACGACACGGTGGAGAAGCCGCCATTCCTGATGGGCCCCAAAGGACCGAAAGTGATCCACGTCGGCTTCACGCCGGCCCATGTGGAGCAGGTGTTCTATCCCCATGCGGAGCTAGTAGGCGATGTCGGGCCGAGCCTTGCGTTGCTCGCCGATCGGATCGAAGGCAGGCTCCATCTCGACCCGGAATTCGCCATCTTGCGCAACGAGATCCTGGACAGGATCCGCGACCGTGCGGAGGAGGCGCGCTTTCCGCTGACGCCGCAGCGCATCGTGCACGACGTGCGCGACGTGATGCCGGAGGACGGAATGGTTTGCCTCGACAACGGCATGTACAAGATCTGGTTCGCGCGCAACTACCGCACGCACGTGGCCAACACCCTGCTGCTCGACAACGCGCTCGCTACCATGGGCGCCGGCCTGCCATCCGCGATGATGGCGGCGATGCTATATCCCGACCGGCGCGTGATGGCGGTCTGCGGCGACGGCGGCTTCATGATGAACAGCCAGGAGATGGAGACGGCCGTACGGCTGAAGCTCAATCTCGTGGTCCTGATCCTCGAGGACAACGCCTATGGCATGATCCGCTGGAAACAGGCGGTGGACCACTTCCCCGATTTCGGCTTGGGCTTCGGCAATCCCGATTTCGTCAGATATGCCGAATCCTACGGCGCCAAGGGCCGACGCGTCGAAACGGCAGACGGCCTCGCCCCCGCCCTGGAAGCAGCATTCCGGGATGGTGGCGTGCAGCTGGTGGTCGCGCCGGTGGATTACTCGGAAAACGTCCGCGTGCTGGTGGAGGAACTCAGCCGAAACGTTGGGTGATCCGCCAAGAGCACTGGCGTCGCCGCGCCGCACCCATTATGGTCTCGCCGGGTGAGGGGGTAATCCATCCATGCATGAATGTCTCCGGCGCTATTGGCCGCCGGAAGGGCAGATTCTGCTGCTGATCGCGGCGCTGGCCGATCTCGAGACGGCGCGGCGCGCATGGCGACAGTGGGACGCGGGACAGGATCTCGCCGATGCCGCCTGGGCCGAAGTGTGCCTGTTGGCGGCCATCGCACACCGGATGCGCGCGTTGGCGCCCGGTGCGGCGCCGGATCCGCGCCTTGTCGGCGCGCGCCGCTACATCTGGACCCAGACCCAGATGACCCTCGGCACAGTGCGTCCGCTGCTTGCGGCTCTCCAGGCGGAGGGGCTGCGCCTGATGCTGATGAAAGGCGCAGCACGGCTTTCGACCGATCCGACGCTGGCGCAAGATCGCGCGCTGCGGGATATCGATGTGCTGATTCATCCCGCGGATTGGGAGCGAGGTGTTGGCATTGCGAGGCGCGAAGGCTGGGTCGGGGCACGGCAAAAGGACACCAACATCGACAACCTGCGGCACAGGCATGCGATCGGTCTTCGTAGCCCAATTCCAGGCGCGCGAGGAGAATTCGATCTGCACCGCCATGCGCTCGCCGAATGTGTCAACGAGGGGCAGGATCTCGACTTGTGGGACCGGGCGCTTCCGGTCCGCTTTCTGGATGTCGATGTGCTCCGCCCTGCGCCCACGGACTTCGCGCTGGTAACATTGGGGCAATCCTTGCTGTATGGTGCGTCGAATACAGGCCACTGGGCACTCGACGTCGATCCGCTGATCCGCGCCGGCCAGATCGATTGGGATCTGCTCTTGCACGAGGCTCGCAGGCGCCGGATAGAGCCGTACATCGCCGCACCGCTGCTGATGCTGCGGGAACGCATCGGCAGCCCGGTGCCGCTCGATATATTACGGGCGCTGACACAACGGTTGAGCAGTCATTCGCTCACCGAATTCGAGACACGCACCACAGGCTATGGCGCGCGAAATCCGGCACAGTTCGAGGCGCGACGCATCGTGGCGTCTGCGCGCGCCATGCGTATCGCTCGCGATCAGCCATGTTCGGCTACCCCGCTGGGCCAGACATCGCCGCGCGTGGTCCGCCACGCACGTCTGAAGCCGGGCGAGGAGATCGCGATTCCGGTGCCGACCGGCGCCACCTCGTTTGCCCGCCTGCGCCTACATCTTTCATTCGATGTCCATCACGCCCGGGGTCACGCTTATCTGAAGATCGAAGGGCCTGGCCTTGCGCTGAAGATGATCCCGGTCGAACGCGCCAGCAAGGCGCGCGGCGGCAGGGTTCGCCGGCATGTGGTGATACTATGCCCCGCTTGCCTGTTCGCCTTGCGCGGAATCGATCATGTGCGCGTGCGGACCAACGACCGCGTGGAGATCCGGAATATGGTTGCAAGCTGGGGCCGGCCCGTGCCGTTCACCCGGCTGGACAGGCTGGCAGCGGCGGTTCGCCGATGGCGAGGGACTTAAGTGTTCGCGGGCAAGTTAGGCCAGCCTCGGGTCTCGTCAACCTCATGCACCGGATCGAGCAGGATCAGAGTCTTCATATCCTCATAAACTTCGAAGACCAGCTTTGCTTCGCCGCCGCCCGCCAAAGCGCTGGGAAGCTGCGGTTCGGCTGTTGGCGACGCCGTATTGGGGGCTGGGCGCAGCAGGCCCTGCGCAGTCGCATTGGCTACGAAGTCGAGTACAGGCTGAGGCCCACCCAGCTTGCCCGCTGCTTGCGCGGCGAGTGTTTCCACCGGATGGCCCGCCGCCAGATCGCGCCACAATACTGCTCCCAGTTCGCGCAGGCTGTAATAGGTCCCGTCGGCTAGATTGAGCACGATGACCTCGCCCTCGAAATCCTGCGCGACGCACTGCGGCGCCGCGATTTCAAGGACAGTCCGCTGGCTCATGACGATTCCCCCTTTGTAACTGCGCGGACAATAGCATCGGTAATGGTCGATGCTCAATGCGCAGCGACGGGGACCGCCGGATCGGCGACGGGCAAGAAATCGCGTTCCGGCGGCACTCGGGTGCGCTGGAGCCCCGCTTCATCGATCATGTAGCGATAACCCTTCTTGGGCTCATATAGCCCTTGCGGGTCCATCGCTTCGTAGCGCTCCATCCGCGCCGTGCGATCAGACGCCGCGATCATCCGCAGGTGGTAGATGTTGAGCTGCGTATGCCGGCCCCAGCTTTCCAGGTTCGCGGCCAGCTCGAACGGAAACCAGTAGCGGTGCAGGGGTCGCGGATCGAACCGCCGGTGCGTTGGATCGTTACGGAACAGGCGATAGCACGCTGCGGTGTTCCAGTCGCCGTCGCTGCGGTAGTGATGGCGATCACCCCACAGCTCGCGGTGCTGAAAAGAATAGATATGGATGTTGCCGGTATCTGCTTCGCGCAGCAGATCGCCGATACGATCCGCAACGGCGCGCTCCAGCCGCTCGTCGGCATCGATGCAGAAGAACCACCTTGCACCGTGGCGGCGGCCGGCCTGGATGAGCGCCATCTGATTGCCGCGCTCGTCCCATGGCTGGCCGGGGGGATTGCTGAGCAGCTCCATTACCTTGGGATGCGACCGCAGGATATCCGCGGTTGCGTCGGTCGAGCCGTCGTCGAGCGCGATGATGCCATCGACGCAGGGTGCCACGTTCTCGAGCCAACCGGGCAGGAAGCGCTGCTCGTTGCGCGCCTGCAACAGCGCGATCAGCGTCATGGCTGCCCGCTTTCCGCGCGCCGCCGGTCCAGCATGGCCTTCAGCACGTGGGCGTAGCCGACTGCTTCGGTCTTGCGGCTCAGGCTGTGGTTCTTGCCATGCAGCCGCCGCATCGCGACAACCTGGGGCAACATCGCCGACGTCAGCCCTAGATCATTGGCGCGGCCGTACCAATCGAAGAACTCCCCGATGCGGAACCGCTCATCGAGGCGACCGACCTTGCGAAACGTCTCCAGGCTCGTCAGGAGCGTTGAGGCATTGCAGCCCGCCATCGGCTCAGGCGGACATTGGAGCCTGGCGGCCGTGGCCGCATCCAGCTCCGGGCTGATGAAGTTCTGCATATGGCCGAACACCAGGTCGGCGCCGTCGGCCAAGGCTTTCAACTGCCATTCGAGCTTCTGCGGGATCCAGATGTCGTCGGCCGATTGAAAGGCAAGAAGGGCACTGTCCGCCAAGGTGGCTCCGCGGTTCATTGCCGCCGCGGGGCCAGCATTGTCCTGGCGCACGTAGCGGACCGGTGTTCCCTCTCGATCGCGGCACAAGAGTTCGGCGACTTCGGGCGTCGCATCGGTTGAACCGTCATCGACCAGGATGATCTGGCCCGGCCGATGACTCTGCCGACGCACACTTTCGACCGATTCAGCGAGATACAGTGCCCCATTATAGACTGGAATCACCACCGTGATATCTGCCGCAAAACCCATGCGCGGATCTTCCCCTCCATGATACGGCCAACATAGGGCCGGACGCCCGGCGGTCGCAACCGACTGTCAGGCCAACGCGGCTACGAATTCCGCCAGGGCCGCGCCATTGTCGGCAGCACTGTCGGACAATTCCAGGTGATGGACCGGCGCGCCTCGCACCAAGTCAGCGTAATAATCCAGGCCATCGATTGGCTCGCCCGGAAACTGAAAGAGGTTGGAGGGAATCAGCACCCGCATCGCCTCGCCTGGCGTCGCGGCAGCGAAGCGGGGAACCTGCGCATGCGCGACTCTCGGCAGAACGATTGCGTCGATCCGCAACGCGTCGGCGAAGCAATCCGGAAAGATGGTGGTCGGATCGAATTCGACCTTGTTCATCCAGTTCAGCGGCAGATGGGCCAGGCGCTCCGCCAGCTGAGCTGTGCGCGCAAGCCCGGCGCGATCCTGTTTGGCAATGCGAAACAGCGATCGCGCAACCGCTGGTGCCGTTCCACTAAGCGCGAGGTAATCGTCGCCGACGGTCTGCAAGCCTGCGGCCAGACCCGCCAATGTGGTGCCCGACTTGCCGGCACCACCATGTCCCAGCAGCAGGATGCCGCGCCCATCACAGCCCAGGCTCGCGGCATGGGCGATGCGGTCACCCCGTGCGCGCAGCAGCCAGTGCAGATGCTGGCGCAGCGGCGCGCCGGCGAACCAAGCCGGGAGATCGGCGGGGGCGCGCGCGAGTTGCAGGCCGATGCCCGCCGTGGTGTCGAGCGCGAGCCATTCCTGCGGTCGGAACGGATAGGCGCCGCATAGGCCTGCTTCACTCAGGATTGCGTGGAATGTCGCCGCATCGCAGTCGGGATCGCCCCAACTCGGTGGCGTCTCCAGACCGAGGCCGGCAGCGCTCAACACATAGATCCGCGTCGGTTTGCTGCGAGGATGGGTCTCTGCGTCGGCGAGCCGCGGCGCGTTCAAATCCGCCTCGGCTTCGGTATCGAACCAGAGGTCGAGCGGGATGCCGGCCGGGCACGCTGCGCGTTGATGCAGGCGGTCGCGCGGCAGAGCTTCCGCGGCCGCAATCACGCGCCGCAGGAAGGCAGTGACGGTGCGACGGTCGATGCTGGCAGGGAATTGGCTGGACATAGATCGCGAGCAGAGGACGCCGGTTCGTCACTCTCCGCGATTCGCCGGCGTTGCGCAATCGGCCCGCGTTTGGAGGATGCGAGCCGTCGCCAGCATCCAAGCCGGCGCGGTTATGGCAGAACAAAAAGAGGGCCGCGGCGGGAGAAAGCTCCTGGCGAGGGTTCCTCGCGGCCGCGGCCGTGTCTCGTCTAGCGAGGGGACGTTATTCCACGCCCAGATGCTGCTTGGCCATCTCCAGCTCCGACATACAGGCGTCTTCGTTGCCGGCATCGGCATGGAGCTGCGCCTGCTTCAATGACGCGATCGCAGCGGAGCGGTTGTCGGCGGGAATGTCGCCGAGCCGCGTCGTTTCGGTAACCGTGCCGGTGCCGACCGTGCCGCTCGGCACAGTCGTGGTCCCCGACGCTATATCAGGTTGGTCGGTCGACGGCTCGATCTTACTGTCGCTCGGCGTCGTAGTGATTGTGTCTGCGGTCGCCGTGCTTTCAGTCTCAGTCGTGGTTTCCGTGCCCGTGACGGTAGGGTCGTCGGTGGTGGGCGCGGTCTCCGCTACATCAGGTTGGTCGGTCGACGGCTCGATCTTGCTGTCGCTGGGCGTTGTGGTCACGCCGCCGGTCGCGCTCATCTCCGTGTCGCTGCTCGTAGCGGGCACATCCAGCGCGCCCAGCTGCTGCTGCAACGCGTTGACTTCGGTCGCGCAATCGGCACTGGCGGCACCGGCCGCCAGGATCAGGCTCGCCCCAATCCCGAACGCAAGTGCAATCTTCCGTGTCATGAACTTCTCTCCACTGTCTATCGCCAGCCCTGCCCTCGCGGAATGCGAGCGCTCACCCTGGCGTAACGGGCAAACAGCGGAGGAACCGAAAACCGTCCGGAATCGCGGCCTGAAATTAATGTGATCGCGGCGCGACCACCGGCCGCAGCCGAATAGCGCTCAACGGACACCGCGCAGCCGAATCGGGATGCAACAACGGACGAGCGCTGACGTTGCCTCTTCATCACGGCCTGTTCATCAGCACCGATCGTGCAGATCGAAGTCTATGTTGCGCGCTGGTCGACAAACGACGACGGCCGGGCGCACGCGCAGGAATGGCCGCGACTCTTCCAGCCGCGGCCATTTCGCTGTTCGAACGTCGAATGCTACTCGACGGCCATGTGTTGCTTGGCGATGCTCAGCTCCGCCATGCAGGCTTCCTCCTGGCCTGCGTTGGCATAGATCTCCGCCTTCCTCAGCGAGGCAAGGGCGACAGATCGGCTGTCGGGCTCTTCACTCAGCGTGCCGGCCCGCGTGGTTTCGGTAATAGTCCCAGTACCGACCCTGCCCGTGACCGTTGGGTCGCTTTTGACCTGAGCGGCCGGATTGCCCGTTGCAGCCAGCCCGGTCGATGTGCCCACCCCATCCGGGTCACCGCTCGGGCTCATGGTCGAGCTGCCGCGCGTGAAGTCCGTCGCTGGAGTGGCATCCGGCCCCTGATCCACCGCGCTCAACTCGGTCGACCCAATTGGCGCGTTGCTACTGGCGGTCCCTTCGGGCGTGCCGGTGGACGTGCCGTAGTTTTCCGTATCGCCGCTCGGGCTCATCGTTGAGCTGCCACGCGCGAAATCGGTCGCTGGGTTCGCGTCGGGCTGCTGGATGTTCGATTGCATTCCGATCTGCTGCTGCAGGTCCCACACCTCGCTCGCGCAATTGGCGCTTGCCGTTCCTGCCGCCAGCATCAGGCTGGCGCCGATCCCGAATGCAAGTGCTGTTTTCCGTCTCATGAGCTCCTCTCCACCGTCTGCCAGTGTCCACTACCAGCATTGCCCTCGCGACATGCAATCGCCCTCGCTGGCGTCACTTGGCAAACAGTCGAGGGGCGAAACGCACCGAGATCGCCACCTGAAATTAATGTGAGGCTACCCCTACCGCCTATGCGCGCAAACAGCGACAACACCCGACCCGCGCGGCTGTTGCTCCTTCATCGGTCATGCAGATCGAAATCGACCTCGCGCTGCCTCTCCGACCCGTGACGGCCGGGAAGATCATTCTCGATGCGCGTAAAGGCGAGGCGCGGCTCGTCGCGCACATAGAGGAGGACGCAGGGCGTGCCGCTCAGATTGTGGCAGCCGCGCAGCGCTGGCATCGAATAGTTCGACACGGCACATCGTATCTGCCCGCAATAGGTATAGAAGGAATTGCGCCCGTCCGGCGACACGGCGAAGGCGCCGGGCCGCGTCACCTTGACCGCCCGCAGGTAGGTGCTGAGGGCCGCGCTGGTCTGCGGCGTAATGGCCAGCGGTTCCGGCGGCGGTGGCGCGGCGTAGGGCGAAGCGCAACCGGCAATGCTCGTTGCGATGAGAGCAGGCGCAAGCGAAATGGCGATCTTCCGAATGTGCGGCACGGATGAAATACCCTTCTACGAAATGTCACGTCGGATCCTACGATGCGGCCAGCGTAGGCGACGCATCACCCTCGGGGGAAGTGAACTCCATCACAAGGGACAACGGCGCAAGACCAAGCACCGCGCCTCGCACGATGCGAGGCACGGTGATCGCGCTGCTTGCCGGCCTATTGCTGGCGGAGCTCGCCGAGCTCGTTCTTCGCCTTGTTGACCTCGTTTAGGCAGGCCGCTTCATCGCCCGCCCGATCGAAAGCGCGAGCGCGGGCCAACGCTTTCGCTGCCTCGTCGATGTCGGCCGAGGTAGCCCTGTCCGGGGCGGCGCCGATCTGGCCGGCCTGAATCGCATCTGAATCCATCGGCTGGATCTCGGCCGGCGGCGGCACAGTCCCGCCCTGCGCCAAGGTGCCGCTGCGCGCAGCCGGCACCGGCAGAGGCTCGCTGCCCGGCGAGCTGCCGGCCTCGGCAGATCCGCTCGGCACTGCATGTGCCTGCTCACGCCCACCGCCCGCATCGGCGCCGGGTGCCGCGCCCAACGTCTCACCCGGCGAGGGGAGCGGCCCATGGGCGGGCGGGAGCGGGGCAGGCCCCGCATCCGGACTATATGGGGAGCTGCTCGCGATCGTCGGCATTCTCGCCATCTGCTCTTGCAACGCCATGATCTCGGCGGTGCACGCACCAGCCTGCGCGGTCCCGCCCGCCAGCAGCAGCCCGGCGCCTGAGAGCAGCAGAAGTGCGCATCTGTTCATTCTCTGTCTCCACTGTTCGCACCGGCCCGTCTCGTGGGGCCGGCCATCCCTTAGCAAACAGCGGGGCAGGGCGAGTGTATCAGGGAGCCGGCCACTTTCTCGTGACTGTATTTGGAGCGCGAGCGGAGCGCTCCCGCCCATCTGTTGTAGCGACGTGACCCAGGTCCAAGCGCTCCCCCTACACCGGCGTCCCTGCATCTTCTTCAACACCGCGACCGCCTCGGCGAACGGTATCACCTGCTGCCATTGAGTCCCAAGCGGCGCGCCGTGGCGGTGCCGGCTTCCTGATCGCGCTTGCCGACAGCCAATATCAGCAGCCCATCTGCAGCGTGCCGCACTTACTCAGATGCTGCGATCGTGTCGCGCAGCTGGGACGCGAGCGCGTGCGCGGATTCTTGCAGCGACTCGCACGAGGACGATAGATTCACTCAAAATTTGTTTGCGTGTGGCCGTTCGCCGAGGGCCGAGGATTTTATACCGGCGGCCACCTGCTGCTCCGGATTGCCGGAGGACCCCTGGGGAAAGACGTCGGGCTGTTTTGATTCGTCCGAGCGGGGGGAGATCGTGGATCGTGGATCGAAACGGGCGCGGTAAGCCGCCGCCGGGAGAATCGAGCGCCTTCGATCTGTCGAAGAAGAGCGAGGCGGACGTCGCCGCCGAGATGGCGGCGCGCATGGCACGTTGGCGCGAGGCGCGCAAGCGTGCCGGCGAGCCGGCACGTGCGCCGCCTGTCAGCGCACCGACCGTTCAACCATCTGCCATGCCATCGGACACGCCAGCTGCCGCACAGCCGGCGCGGGCAGACCAGCCGCCGCTGCCGGAACTGGACGTGGTGATGGTGACCCGCATCGATCGTACGCTGCGAATCGCCGCGCAGGCGCGCGCGCCGCACGCCGAGCGGACCAGGGCGCGACTGGGTCGACCTCTATCTTCCTACGGACTGGCGTTCAGGAGCGTGCTGGACGAGGGCCCGAACCAGAACGCCATCGGCATGACAGCGGAGCGCAGCGTCGGCGAGGCGTCGCCGCCGGCCGGCATGCCGCGCTCCAGGGCGCAAGCATTTGGCACGTCGTCCTCGACCCCGCTGCACCGGGCGCTGGAGAATCGCATCCGGGCAGCAGGTGAGCGCACGCGTGCGTTTGGCGCTGGCACGCGCGCGGCCGGCAGTGCAGGCTGGCGTGTACTGCGAGCGGCACTCACGTTCGGCATCGATGCAACGCTGCGGCAGGCCCGTGCACTCGGCGTCGCGGCACACAGCCTCGGCGTGGCAGTGTGGTGCACATGGGCGCCGGCGCTGGCGAATTCCGTGCAACGGGCACAGCGCCACATCCGCGCGCGCGTGTCTGCAGCCTGGGGGGCACTGAGGCCGACGCTGCGAAGCCGCATCGGCGAAGCACAGCGCCGCGCCGTGGCGCTCGGTGCCGCGGCCCTCACGCTGAGCGGCGCGGCGTGCCGATCGCTGGCGACGGCGCTCGCACGTTACGTCGATCAGACGACGCGGCGCATGCACGCCGCCGGCGTCACGGCGCGGCAGCTCGCCATCGCCGGATGGCAGGCGCCGGCGAGCCGGCCCGTGATGGCGGGCGTTGCCCTGATTGCGACCGTGATCGCCGCCTGGTGCCTGATGCAGCCACACGTGACGGTGACGCCTGGCATTGCCGGCACGCCCGCGATCTCAATGCCGCAGGAGATTGCCGGCGCACCAATCATCGAAGCTCCGGTCAGTCCGCCCGTCCCCGCACCAGCTCAGGCCCCGCCCTCCGCGCGACCGATGGCCGAGGCACCGAGCGCGGAAACACCGCCCGCGCCGGAAGCGGCCGAGCCCGAAGACGCGATCGGCTTCCTGGCGCCCAAGCTTAAGCCTCGACCGCCCCTGCCGACGCTGACGGCGTACCTCAAGCCCACGCACAAAGCCGCCGCACCCGACCGGCAGAAACAGCCGGAACCGCCACCGCAGGAGAAAGCGCCGCTGCCGCCTCTGCCTGAGGCAGAGCCGCCGCCGGCGACACCCGACGACCTGCGCAAGCGCAACGACCCGCGTAGCACCGACATCATGCTCGATCAGATGTTCAGCGACCCCGTCGGCCGCAAGCTGCGCCGCAAGCGGGTGCGCTAGAGCACGTTTCCCGAAGTGTGAATCTGGTGGGATTCCCAGCTGGGGTGATTTGTGATTCAAGATGCTGACTGGGGTGGAGGCCAGCATCGATGTCACGACCCTATTCACTGGATC
>NZ_QORW01000015.1 GCF_003574735.1 Dongia deserti | reverse complement strand
ACCAACGCGCTGGCGCATGACGCCGAGGTCAGCGACGACTTCACGATCTATGTCAAGGACGGGACCGACGGCGAGGCCAGCACCATTGTGAGCTTCGCCATCAGCGGCACCAACGACGCGAATGCTGCGCCGATCATCAATGCGCCAGGCCTGCTCTATTGGTCGGACGTCAACGATGGGAACATGACGCCGATCAACCGGGTCAGCTTCCAGGACGTCGACAGCACGATTGTCCAGGTCACCCTTCAGATGGATGACCCGGCTGACCTACTGACAGCGGCGGGCATCCCCGGCGTAGTAGCCGTTGTGGGGAGCGGGACTGCCACAATCACTCTTAGTGGGACTATTGATGCGATAAATGCCTTCCTGTTCTCTGGCGCAGTTCAATGGAATCCAGCCTTAGGCAACAACCAGGAAACCGGCACGCTTACCGTTACGATCGATGACCACGTCAACGATCCTGTGTCGACAACGATCAGCATCGCTGAGTTCCAGCCCAGCTTTGGTGGCGCGAGTACTGTCGACCTCTCGAGCGTGAACCTAAACGACATAGATACCGACCCGAATGCGGGGAACAGCAACGATGTGCTCACAACGTCGTGGAGTCATCAGCCCTCCACCACGACCGTGGTATACGATGGCGGAGATGGCACTGACACCGTCACCTTGGTCTTCACCCCCGATCAGCTCGCCGAGATCCTAGCGAACACTACGTTCCAGAACGACCTGCGGGCTTACTTCGACGGCAATCCGACAGGCGATGTTCTCGATCTGGACAGCAGCTCCTGGAATGCAGACGTGCAGAATTTCGAGGCGGCCCATATCTCACTGGCAACGGGATATGGGGTTGGCACCTATTCGATTGACTCGTTCTTCAACCCGCTTCCTCCGGCCGACACCTCGCCCGATGCAGATACTGACGACGATCTAGTGATCGGCACGGCGGGTGGCGACCTTCTGACTGGCGGTGCGGGTTCACTGGGTTTGAACGGCGACGATGTGTTGGTCGGACTTGCGGGCGACGACTCGCTCGGCGGTGGCTCGGGCAATGACCTCCTGCTCGGCGGCGACGGAAGCGACACACTGACTGGGGGCACAGGAATCGATGTGCTGGCCGGTGGTCGAGGCGGGGATACCTATGTCCTCAAGGCCGGCGACAATACGGTTGCGAACGCAGACTTGATCCTCGACTACAGCTATGCCGAGGGCGACAAGATCGATCTCAGCGATCTGCTCGATGCCAATTTCGATCCGGGCGACGACCTCACCGGTTTCGTGCGTCTGCAGCAATCTGGATCGGACATCGTGGTGCAAGTGGACACAGACGGTGGGGGCGATGGGTTCCAGACCGTCGCCACTCTGGTGAACTACGGTACCGCCGGTGCCGATCCAGTTCGTTTGACGTTTGAATCAGCGGACCACGCCTTAGCCGTATGAATGTCGGGCGGTGCCGGTAGGCGCCGCCCTCTACATCTCTCATTCGACCAGCGATCCCGCGTGGCGTAGCGGAACGGCTTCGCATTCTTGCTGCTGGCGATCCACCAGCGCAGCGCTCGGCGGCCGCGCCGTCTCATGCGCAGCCGCCGAGCGCGTACCGTCAGAACCGAAACCCGTATCCGATCGTGGCCGCGACCACCCCGTCGCCGGCATCGCGATCGAACAGCATGTCGTAGGCAACCTTCGCGTTGAAGGCGCCGGCGGTGATGCCGATCTCCGGTCCGGCAAAGAAGTCGTCGTCGATGCCAGACCCGTAGAGATAACCGACATTGCCGCCGAGGTACGGGACCACGTCGTCGCGGCCGAGGAGGAGGTTGACGCTCGCCGCGCTGCGACCGCCGAAACCGTCATTCTCGGTGCTGAAGTGATAGAAGCCCGCCTGTTCGAGGCCCGCGCTCACCCACGGACCGAAAGCGTAGTCCAGGCTGAAGTTCAGACCGGCCAGGTGGCTCGACCCGCCATTCTGGTCCTCGATGTTGTAGCCGTAGAACGGCCCCACGCTGAACAGGCCGCGCTCTTCTTCAGGCGGCGGGGGCGTCGGTTCGGGGGCAGCAGCAACCGGCGGCGCCGGTTCGGGCGGAGGGGCCGGCTCCGGCGGTGGCGGCGCTTCAACTGCGATCTCCACCCGTCGGTTCTCCGCTTCGGGGACCTCGTCACCGGTCTGAACCGCAGGATCCGTCTCGCCGAGCGCCTCCCCGGTGATCGCGCCAGCCGGCACACCCAGCCGGACCAGCTCATCCGTGACCGCCTGCTCCCGCCGCTCGGAGAGCGCCTGATTGTACTCCGCGTCGCCCGAGGTATCCGTGTGGCCGCGGACGGAAATCCTGGTTGACCCCGTGCGCTGATATTCCTGTGCGGCGCTTGCGACGGTGGCGCGCGCCTGATCGTCCAGCGTGGCGTCATCGAGCGCAAAGTAGACCACGAACTCGCGAGTCTGGTTCTGCGCGACCAGTGTGCCTGCTGGCTGCGACGGTCCGGGGACGGCATCGCTTTGCGCAAGACCCACACTCGGGCTGCATACCACTGCGAGCGAGAGCGCGAGCAACGGCAAACTCATGGCTCGTTCGTACATTTCACCCTCCAGATGTGCAGGAACCCACCGGCTCGTGAACACGCGCTTGCAAGCTGGCGTTGCCTTGGAACCTGGAGAAATGCTGCCAAATGGGGATTAGTGGCGTACGAGCAACAGGGCCTATCCGGCTACGCCGTTGCGCCGTCGCGCGTTCGCGAAGGAATCTGCCCCTACATCTCCCCTTCGCCGCCCGTGATCAGGCGCGCGCCACGGCGGAAGGTGAAATAGGACCAGAGCCACTGCAGCGCGACGATGAAGCGGCTGCGGAAGTCGATCAGGAAATAGATATGGGCGATGCCCCACAGCCACCAGGCGAGCCAGCCTTTGACCTTGAGCCAGCCGAAGTCGGCGATCGCCGCGCTGCGGCCGATCGTGGCGAGCGATCCGGCGTGGCGATAGCGGAACGGCCGCTCCTCCGTCCGGCCTGCGAGCCGCGCCGCGATCACGCGCCCCGCATGGGCGCCCATCTGTTTCGCGGCGGGCGCAATGCCGGGCACCGGCTGGCCTTTCGGATCCAGCACGAGCGCCGTGTCGCCGACGACGAAAATGTCGGGATGGCCCGGCACGGTGAGGTCCTTGGCGACGATGACGCGCCCGGCGCGATCCTTCTCCGCGCCCAGCCACTTGGCCGCAGGCGAGGCCTGCACGCCAGCGGCCCAGACGATGGTGCGCGCCGGCAGCCGCTCGCCGCCGTACACGATGCCGCCCTCGTCGCACTGCTCGACCGCGCGGCCAAGCTGCACCTCCACGCCTAGCTTCACCAGCGCCTTGCGCGCATGCTCGGCGAGGTCTTCCGGAAACGCCGGCAGCAGGCGCGGGCCGGCTTCGATCAGCACGATGCGCGCCTGTGTGGGATCGATGACGCGGAACTCGTCCGCCAGCGCCCAGTGCGCCACCTCGCCGATCGCGCCCGCCATCTCGACTCCGGTGGCGCCGCCGCCGATCACCACGAACGTCAGCAGCGCCTTGCGCGCCTCTGGATCATCGATCGCCTCGGCGCGCTCGAACGCCAGCAAGATGCGCCGACGGATGTCCGTCGCGTCCTCGATCTTTTTGAGGCCTGGGGCGCAGCCCTCCCAATCATCGTGGCCGAAATAGGCATGGCGCGCCCCGGTCGCGACGATCAGGTAATCGAACGCCTCCGTGCGCCCGTCCTGCAGCAGCACGCGCTTGGCAGCCGCATCGATGCCGGTGACGCGCGCCATCAGCACGCGCGCATTCTTCTGCCGGCTGAGGATCGAGCGGATCGGGCTCGCGATCTCTGCCGGCGAGAGCGCGGCGGTCGCAACCTGATAGAGCAGGGGCTGGAACAGATGATAGTTGCGCCGGTCGATCACCACCACGTCGCACGGCGCGTTGCGCAGCGCCTTGGCCGCCGAAAGCCCGCCGAACCCCGCGCCGAGAATGAGCACCCGCGGCCGCACCTTGTCGCCGTTGACTGCCATGCTCCCCTTCCGCTTCAGGACCCCGCTATCCATGGTGACCGCGCCGTGGGGGAATGGCAATGGACCTTAAGGCGAACGCGTGTCTAGGCGTGCACGTGCATCCCTGCATCGTTGCGGCCGAACCGCCGTACCAGCAGCGCGTCGAGCGAGATCACGCCCGGCCCGCGCGCCAGCAGCAGGCCCAGGAGCGTGATCCAGATGAGATGGTCCGGCCAGCTGGTCGGATAGACGAAGATCTGGATGAAGAAGGCCATGCCGATCAGCGGCAGTGTCGCCAGCCGTGTCAGCAGTCCGGCGAGGATCAGCGCCGGCATGGCAAGCTCGAGCGCCGTCGCCAGATAGGCCATGGGCGCGGCGGGCAGGAACGGCAGGGTCTTGAGATACTCGTCCTGGAACAGCGCGATGGTCAGGTCGAAATTGGCGAGCTTGGTGCGGGCCGCGCGCCAGAAGATGGTGGCGATCGCCACGCGCGCCAGCAGCGCGACCGCGCTGTAGGGAATCCGCTCCGCGAGGTCGCGGAAGCGGCGGGCCTGGTAGATGAGGGCGGTCATGGCATCACCTCGTCATTGTCGTGTGTGGTCGCTTCATGCGCAGGATGCAGCTCCACATCGATGACGGCGCCCGCCATCAGCAACGGAAGCAGGGACTGGATCGGATCGAAGGCGACGTCATGGCGCGCCGCGTCGCTCGCCTGCCGCAATGTCGCGCCGCTCTGCAACGCCTGCTCGAAGGCGAACAAGGCAGGGCTCAGCCTCTCCGCAACGATGCGCCCGTGCTCGGGCGACAGGCGGAGCCGGGTTGGACGCGGCAAGGGCGGCGGCACGATCGCCGCGTCGTGGAGCAGCGCGCTGCGCCAGTGATCCGCGGCGGAATTCACTGCGAGCCACTGCCAGGCCGGATGAAACACCAGCGTCAGATCGGGATGGCTGCGCAGCAACGCCGGCGGCAGGCAGCACGGGCCGATGCTGCGCGCTGCCGGCGCGCGCTCGCTGACGCTGAGCGCAAGCTCCAGCCGCGCCAGGTCGACCAGCGCCGCGGTGGCGCGGCCATAGCGATGCTGCGCCAGGAAATCGGGCAGGTCGCGCAGATGGCGCGCGCCGCGCCGGAAATCGCTCAGCAGCTGGCGGAAGGCCGCGCTGCCCAGCGCCCGCTCGAGGCCTGAGAAATCCTCCGCCCGGATCGCGATCTCGCGCGGCTGAGCATGTGGCGCCTGTCGGACCGGCGCGCTCGGCGGCAGGCAATATTCCGCGCGGATCGAGGCCAGGATGTGATCCGGCGTCGGCCCGGCGATCCCGTGATGCACGCAGTCGCGAAAATCGATCTTGGTCGGCACGGTCGACACCTGCGCAGAGGTGGAGAGCCAGCGCGGTGGCGACTCAGTGGCCGCTGCCGCGCCGCTCAATAACAGGCTTAGCTCTGCTTCGGCTGGAGGCTGCCGCCGTTGATCTTCGTGCAGGTGCCGGCGGGCACGTAGATCCAGGCGTCACCACGGCCCGCCTGGGCCGCAGTGCCGGCGCAGGAACTGCTGGCCGTCTGGCAGTCGTTCTGGCCGGCGGCTGCGATGCCGTAGCACTTCTCGTTGTCCGCCGCGGCGGCAGTGCCGACGACCGGAGCGGTGAGGGCGGCGGCAACGGCGCCGGCGAGAATCAGGGAGGTCTTCATGGATCGGGGTCTCCTTGCGTTTGAGAGTGATTCGATCGGCAGGCGATGCTTTCGGCACCTGCCGTCATCTCAAGCTAGCGACCCCGCGCAGTCCGCTAAAATGCCGTGTTCGCATCCACTTCATAATGACACGGCATCGGGACGAGAGCGCGATCACAAGGGCGCGAGACTCCACACCTCCCATAAGGGCGCGCCCCTCTCCCCTCGAGGGAGAGGGCTGCGCAGCCTTAGCGAACGAAATGAGCTTAGGCGGAGCTGGGTGAGGGGGGCCGCGCCAAAAGGCGCGCAGCGCGCGAGCGCTACGAGTGCGAACTGCATCGCTGCTTCTTGCGCTCTAGCGCGCGCCTACCGGGCGCGCTACCTCTCATCCAGCTCCGCCTAGGTTCGCTGGCGCTCACCAAGGCTTCGCAACCTTCTCCCTCAAGGGGAGAAGGGACTCTCTTGAAGAGCTATCGGATCTAGCCCTGCTTCGGCTCGAGGCTGCCGCCGTTGATTTTCTGGCAGGTGCCGGTCGGCACGTAGATCCAGGCATCGCCGCGGCCGGCCTCGGCCACTTGGCCGGCGCAGGAATTGCCGGCGGCTTGGCAATCATTCTGGCCCGCGGCCGCGATGCCGTAACATTTCTCGTTTTCGGCGGCCTGGGCTGCGGTCATGACCGGTCCGGAAACAGCAAAGGCGACGGCAGAGGCCAGAAGCAGCGCGTTCTTCATCATGAACTCCATTGAGGTCAGGGATCGATGGACGCCGCAGCGCGTCGCATGGACTACGTTCGTGCAGGCAAGTCTGACGCAGTCCGCCCTGCCTCGGCACTCACAAGCGCGTGAGTGCGCGGAGCCTTAGGGCTTGCCGACCACCAGGCAATCGAGCCCGGCTTCCTTCATCGCGGTGCAGCGTTCCTGGGCCGCCGCGACCGTCGCGAAGGGGCCCGTCTGCACGCGGTAGAACATGCCCTTGGTGCCGAGGTCGGCCGGCTCCACCGTGGCGGTGAGGCCGGAGAGCTGGCTGGAATATTTGCCGGACAGCTGCTTCCAGGCGGTCCACGCCGCCTCTTCGCTCGGCATCGAGACGAGCTGGATGCGCACGCCCGACGGCACCGTCTGCTGCGCCGCGGCGTTGGGTGCGGCGTCCGGTGCCTTCGCGCTCGCCACCTGCGTGGATTTCTCAGGCGTCTTCGTGTCTGTCGTCGCGGGCTTGGCAGTGGCCGTCGTCTTGTTGGTCGCGGCCGCCTCGGTCACGGTCTTGGTGGTGGCCGGCGCCGGTGTGGTCGCCTTGGCGGTCGTGGTCTCGGTGGCGGACTTCTTCGCCGCTTCCTGCGTCGCGGCTGGTTTCGCCACCGTGGTCGCAGCCGGCATCTCGGCAGGCTTGGCCTTGCTCGCCGCCGCGACCTGGGTCTGCTGGCTCGCATTCATGCGCTTCAGCACGGCGTCGCGGTTGGCTTCGGCGACAGTGCGACGCGTGCCGGCCGGCAGCGCGGTCACCGCCTTGCTGAGCCAGTCATAGGCCTTCACGTTGTCGACCTCGACGCCCAGCCCCATCGCATACATGAGGCCCAGCTGCGCCTGCGCTTCGGGGTAGTTGCCGTTGGCCGCCTTGGTCATGAGCTCGACGCCCTGCGGCACGCCGTTCGCCGGGCCGCGGCCTTCGAGATAGATCTTGGCCAGCTGGTATTGCGCCGCCGCATCGCCTGCGCTCGCCAGCGGCTGGAATTCCGCGATCGCCTTCTCGTAGTCGCCGACGGTCACCGCCGCCACGCCCTCGCTCATGCCGGCCATCGCCGGCCCCGAAAGGGCCGCCATCACAACCGCCACGCACAGGATTCGACTCATGTCTGCTCTCCTCGAGCACCCCCGGATCGCTTTGAATCGTAATCGATTCGTCCGAGTCGCAGCCAGGGGGCGAAAAGCATCGGCTGACAAGGCCTCGGGCGGCGCGGCAAACCCCTGGGTTGCGGGACCCCGACGCCTATTGCATTGGATCAAATCCCAAAACCTTTAATGAATGGCTAACCATGAATTGCGGGGAAGGGGGTGGAGGATGCCGTTTTCGTGGCTCCGTACGCGCCTTGACCCCCGACGGGATGTCGAGGGTCAAGGTGGTAGGAGTCGGGTGCTGGGTCCCAGCGGGCTCAGCCCACGAGGTCGCCGAGGTCGACCGCCGGCGGTGCCAGGATGCTGCCGTCGCTGATCCGCTGGCCCACGGCGTACGCATCGACGTTCGTCAGCTTCGCGATGAATGTCCAGCCCTCCTCGGTGGTGTTGGCGGCGAGCCACGCATGCGGCCCGTCATCGAACACCATCAAGACGTCCTCGAGGTTGAGCGGGCCGACGGCGTCGGTATCGAAGAAGCCCGTCTCGAACCAGAGCTTGTCCTCGTTGACGTTGAAGCCCGCGATCGTGTCCAGGCCGCTGTCGCCTTCTCCCCAGGCGAAGATGTCCGGGCCGGACCCGCCGTTGATCGTGTCGAGGCCGTCGCCGCCGCGCAGCTTGTCGCTGCCCGCGCCGCCGTACAGGACATCGTCGCCCTCATCGCCGCTGATCAGATCATGGCCGTCCTCGCCATAGATCGTGTCGCCGTCGTCACCGCCGTAGAGCTTGTCGTTGCCGGTGCTGGCATAGATCAGGTCGTTGCCCTCGTAGCCATAGACCGTGTCGTGGCCTGACTCGGAATACACGATGTCGTGGCCATCGAGGGCATAGACCGTATCGTTGCCGCCGCCGGTGGAGAGGCGGTTGCTGCCGAAGCTGCCGAAGACGATGTCGTTGCCGCTGCCGGTCTCGACACGCTCGATGTTGGCCAGCGTGTCGTTGCCCCAGGCGCCGGACGCGGTCCCCAGCCACAGGTTGACCGAGACGGCGCCCGATCCGGTGTAGACCACCGTGTCGGTGCCGTCGCCGCCGTCGATCGCGTCGTTGCCGGAGCCGCCCTCCAACCGGTCATTTCCGGCACCGCCGAGCAGGGTATCGTGATGCGCGCCGCCGCTCAGCTGATCCTTGCCGGAGCCCCCTTCGAGCTTGTCGTTGCCGTCGCCGCCGTTCAGGGTGTCGTGGCCGTTTCCGCCGGCCGCAAAGTCGTGGCCGGTTCCACCGCTGATCGCGTCGTTGCCATCGCCGCCTTCCAGGTGGTCGTTGCCGCTGTCGCCCGAGATGTTGTCGTTGCCGCCGTAGCCGAAGATGATGTCGTTGCCGCCGAAGCCCC
Source organism: Dongia deserti (assembly GCF_003574735.1). Taxonomy (GTDB): domain Bacteria; phylum Pseudomonadota; class Alphaproteobacteria; order Dongiales; family Dongiaceae; genus Dongia_A; species Dongia_A deserti. Next base: position 131,117 of record NZ_QORW01000015.1, on the reverse strand, counting down.
AGAGGTAGTTGGCGCCGCTCGATCCGTGGATATCATCGCCGAAGTTCGAGCCGACCAGATTTTCTACGCTGTCCAGGTAGTCGTCGGCTGGAGAGCCGCTAATGCTACGATGGACGATTCCAGACTCCAGGCTGGCCTCGATCTTCACGTTGGATTGCTGATAGCTGATCGTATCCGAGCCGCTGCCGCCGTAGAAAAAGTCGTCCAGGTATCCAGTGCCGGCCACATACGGATCGTTGTTCCCGGCGATGAAGACATCGTTGCCGCCCTTTCCATAGAAGTAAGCGGTTAGAAGTGAGGCTGCTTCTTCGAAGATCACGTCGTTTCTTGACGTGCCATAGACTGATTCGTATTCAACTTCGTCCGGTGTCTTGGCCATTGGGCCCTCCATGTGGATATGTGGAAATTGACCTCGGGGGATCAGCCGTCGTCCCGAGCGGCCCTTGCCAGAGGGGTATTGGTGCCGCCATTCTCCCCAGCAGCGCGGCGAGGGCTGAATTGCCAGAAAGCGCGGCCGAAGGGGATTGCCAAAGACGGCACGGGCCCGTGCGGAAATGGGCAGACCTGTGCCGAATCGGCCGGGGACGGGGGCCATGACCAAGCTCGACAGGCTGGACTGGAACGACCTGCGCTACTTCCTGGCGGTGGCGCGGGCCGGCACGCTTGCCGGGGCCGCCCGCTTGCTCAAGGTGAAGCATTCCACCGTCGGTCGCAGGCTGACGGCACTGGAACGCGCCATCGGGGCGGCCCTGGTCATCCGTGAGAACGGCATTCAGTTGACGCCGCTCGGCGAAAGCCTCGTTTCGCGCGCGGAGGAGGTAGAACGCTCTGTCCGTGATCTGCAAGCCCGCGCCGTGTCGCAGGGAGGCTGCATCCGTGTCGCCGTACCGACAGGGTTCCTGGATCTCTTCACGCCCCACCTTGCGGAACTGCTCGCGGAAATGCGCCGCAAGCACCCGCAGACCTCGCTCGAATTCCTGAGCGCCATCCGTCCGGTCGATCTTTCCAAGGGGGAGGCTGAACTCGCGGTCCGGGTCGGTCCGGTGACGGACGAAACGCTGGTGGCGCGAAAGATCGAGGAGGTCGGGTGGTCCCTCTACGCGTCACCGGACTATCTGGCGCGCCGCCCGGCGCCTACCGACCCGCGCGATCTCTCGGGCCATGAGGTGCTCGGCTTCAACCCGGAGTTCTCCGGCCTGCCGGGTGCGAAATGGATCGCCGAGCATGGCGCCGGCGCGAACATCGCGCTTCTCCATCGCGGGATCGAGGACCTGATTGCTGCGGCCGTGGCGGGATTGGGCCTGGCGGTGCTGCCCTGCCTCGCGGGTGACCGGGAGCCGAAGCTTCAGCGCCTGACGGGTGAAATCCTGGGTCGGCAGACCCTTTCGATCGTCTACCGCCGGGAGGTGATGCTCTCGAAGCCCGTCCAGACCGTCATGCGCTTCGTTACCGATATCCTGCGCACGTACGCGCCGGTCATGCGCGGCGAGCTTGCCGGTGATTGATCGACGATTGAGCGAGAAGCCGGCGCGCCCGTCAAACGGCGGACGCGCCGGCCGGCAGACAGCCCCGCAGGCTGCGATGAATGCGGGGCCGCCGGCCGAGTGACTCAGAGGTACGTCTTCGCGATGTCGACCGTCGATTGCTGGCCGAGGTCGTCGTAGTGCCGCCCGAGCCACGCCTCCGCGTGTGCGCGGCCGAATTCCTTCAGCTCCGCCAGGAACTCCCAGTCGGCATTGAGCTTGGACATGACGCCGAGCTTTGACATCAACTCCTCGGCGGAAATGGCGTGGATCAGCATGCGCTTCATGCCGTTCGACTGCACCTTGCCCTCGTCGATCAGCGTGGTGACGAAGCTGATCGCGCGCATCTCGCGCATGAGCGAGGAGTTGAAGCTGATCTCGTTGATGCGGTTCATGATCTCGCCCGCGGTCATCGGCACCTGGTCGCGATGCAGCGGGTTGATGTGCACAACGAGCACATCGCTGCTGCCGCAATTGTAGATGAGCGGGTAGATCGCCGGATTACCCATGTAGCCGCCGTCCCAGTAATGCTGGCCGTCGATCTCCACTGCCTGGAACAGGAAGGGCAGGCAGCCCGACGCCATCACCGCATCTGCCGTCACGTCGTTGCCGCAGAAGATCTTGACCTTGCCCGAGCGCACGTTGGTCGCGGAGATGTAGAGCTTGATCGGCAGCGGCGCTTTGTGCATGACCTCGAAGTCGACGCTTTGCTCGAGCGCCTCGCGCAGCGGGTTGTAATTCGCAGGATTGAGCTGGTACGGCGAGACCAGTCGCGTCATCATCTCCAGCCACAGGAAGGCCGGCGAGTTCTCCAGCGACTTGTTGCCCATCAGCCGGTCGAGCCAGGTCGCCTGGAACGGCGACAGCGAGGCGATGTGCGCCACCCGCCGCCAGAACCCGTCCAGCGCCTTGCGCGCACCCTGCCGGCCGCCGGTGGTGTAGCCGTAGGTCAGGACCGTCGCGTTCATCGCTCCCGCCGATGTGGCGGAGATGCCTTCGATCTCCACCCGCTCATCCTCGAGCAAACGGTCCAGGACGCCCCAGGCAAACGCGCCATGCGCACCGCCGCCTTGCAGGGCGACGTTGATCTTCTTCACCTCGACCGCAGTGGCGCGATGGGCGCGGCCGCGAGGCCGTTCGGTCGCGATGCTTGCGCTGTCCATGGCGGCTCTCCTCAATGTGCGGTCCAGCCGCCGTCGACGGGCAGCGCGGTGCCGGTGATGGATTGCGCGGCGTCGCTTGCCAGGAACACCGCCAGCGCGCCGATCTCCGATGTCTCCGCGAAGCGCTTGTTGGGCTGCTGCGCCAGCAGTATGTTCTTGATCACCTCATCGCGCGAGATGCCGTGCGACTTCGCCTGGTCGTCTATCTGCTTCTCCACCAGCGGCGTCCACACATAGCCCGGGCAGATCGCATTGGCGGTGACGCCGAACTCTGCGCCTTCCAATGCCACAGTTTTAGTGAGGCCGATGATGCCGTGCTTGGCTGCCACATAGGCCGACTTGAACGGCGAGGCGACAAGCCCATGCGCGGACGCGACATTGATGATCCGCCCGTGCCCACGCGCCTTCATGCCGGCGAAGCTGGCACAGATCGCATGGAACGCAGAAGAGAGGTTGAGCGCGAGGATGGCGTCCCACTTCTCCGGCGGAAAGCTCTCGATCGGCGATACGTGCTGGATGCCGGCATTGTTCACCAGGATGTCGATCTTGCCGAAACGCTGCTCGGTCGCTGTGATCATTTCGACGCAGGCCTTCGGCTCCATCAGGTCCGCCGGCACGTAGATCGCCTCAATATCATGCGCAGTGCGAATACGCGTCAGCGCGTCCTCGATCTGGCTAATGTCGCCCAGGCCGTTCATCACGACAGTGGCGCCGGCCGCGGCCATCTGCTCCAGGATGCCGAGCCCGATGCCGCTGGTCGAACCGGTGACGATGGCCACCTGGCCGGCCAACGGCCGCTGCATGTGGAGGGCGGCGGGCGCCATGGTTTCGCTTCCCAGCATCTCTTGCCTCTTTCTTCGGGAAATTCCGTGCTGGCCACTCTGCCCCCGCCGCGTCAGCCGGGAAAATGCCACCCTCCTATGGTTTCCATGCTGCCTTGGCATCGCCCCTGACCATGCTCTTGGGTTATGGTTCTCCCGGGAGCCGAGGAGCCGAACCCATGGAAATGCACCAGATCCGCTACTTCCTCGCCGTGTGCGACTGCCTCAACTTCACGCGTGCGGCGGAGACGTGCAACGTGACGCAGCCCGCGCTCACCCGCGCGGTGCAGAAGCTGGAGGAGGAGCTGGGCGGTCTGCTGTTCCGGCGCGAGCGCAAATACACCCACATGACGGATCTGGGTCATCTGGTGCGCCCGCAGCTCGAGGCGATCCTGGCGCAGAGCGAGCAGGCCAAGACCACGGCCAAGAGCTTCCTGCAATTGAAGGACGCACCTCTGAAGCTCGGCGTCATGTGCACCATCGGCCCGATGCGCTTCATCGGCTTCCTCGCCGCCTTCGGGCGCGACCATCCCGGCATCGAGGTCTCGCTGATGGAATCGGTGCCGCAGCGCCTCGCGGAGTCGCTGATGTCGGGCGAGCTCGACGTGGCAATGATGACCCAGCCGGCGGAGAGCCACGAGCGCTTGGATCTCCATCCGCTCTATGAGGAGCGCTTCATGATCGCATGCGCGCCCGGCCACCGGTTCGAGCAGATGGAGGCGGTGCCGATGGCCGACATCGCGGGCGAGGCGTATCTTACGCGCGCCAACTGCGAGTATATCGGCTATCTCGACGGCATCCTCGAGCAGCGCATGATCAAGGTGCAGGACGTCTACCGCTCGGAGCGCGAGGACTGGATCCAGTCCATGGTGCTGGCGGGCATGGGCATCTGCTTCATCCCCGAATACACGCCGGTCATCCCCGGCATCGTGACGCGTCCGATCGTCGATCCGGAGGTGACGCGCACGATCCACATCGTGACCGTCGCTGGCCGCCGCTTCTCCCCCGCAGTCGCAACCTTCGTGAAGGCGGTCGACAAGTTCAAATGGCCCGCCCTCTCCAGTGTGCCCAGGGGCAAGCTCAAGGCCGCGAGCTGAACAAGCACGACGTGCGAGTCATATATCGTTCGGACTAGGCCGTCCGGCGGAGCGCATTGACCTTTCATACATCGTACACGCGTACGCTGTCCGAATGCGCTGTTGCGGCGCGGGCCGCACAGCCCACAATGGGGCATCATGAGGCACCGGCTTCCCTTGCGCAGGCTTCGCGCGCGGCGGTGGCGCGAACTGCGCCCTGGCGATCTTGAATCGCATCTCAATGATGAACGCTTTCGGGCGATCGCCGAGACGCTGCGCGCCGTCCCGTGGGAGGCCGAACCCACGACCGATCAGATCACCTATGTCGGCCCGCAGATCGCGTGCCTGAGCGGCTACAGCGTGGAGGAATGGCTCGTGCAGGGCCAGTGGACCCGCGCCGTGCATCCGGAAGACCGTGAAGCGATCGAAGCTCGATATCTGGAGCACCTCCGGCAGCGCCTCGACCACAATCTCGAGTACCGCCTCATCACGAAATCCGGCGGGCGCGTCTGGATCCGCGACATCATCACCTTCGTGACCGGTCTTGACGGGCGCGAACTCGTCCGCGGGCTCATGATCAATATCGAGGAGGAGAAAGTGCTGGAGCGCGCGCTGCGGGAGAGCGAAGCGCGCTACCGGCAGGCGGAGCACATTGCGCGGCTCGTCCATTGGAGCGTCGTGTTCAGTCCGAACGGGGAGTGGGACAAGAATGTCGTGACCTTCTCGGATTCGGCGCGCGAGATCTTCGGCTTCTCGGAATGTGAGCGACGGCTGTCCAACACGGACTTCATCGCGCGCCTGATCCATCCGGACGACCAAGACAATGTGCGCACCGCCATGCTGGATGGCCTGGCGAACAAGCAGACCCAGATCTGCATCACCTACCGCATCGTCCGCCCGGACGGCCGCGAGCGCTGGGTGATGGAGCATGTCCACAATGAGTATGATCAGGCGGGCGAGCGCACCCTCGCCTTCGGAATCATCCAGGACATCACCGAGCATCGGCAGAGGGAGATGGAACTGCGCGCGGCCGGCCTGCGCGCCGACCTGGCGAGCCGCGCCAAGACCCAGTTCCTCGCCACCATGAGTCACGAGCTGCGCACGCCGCTCAACGCCATCATCGGCTTCTCCGAAGTTATGCAGACGGAGATGATGGGGCCGCTCGGCGCGCCGGAATACAAGGGGTACGCCGCCGACATCCACGGCAGCGGCACCTTCCTGCTCTCGATCATCAACGAGCTGCTGGACCTCAGCCTGATCGATGCCGGAGAGATGAAGCTGGACGAATCGCTGGTGGAGATGGGCAAGGTCGCGGCCAGCTGCGTCTCGCTGCTGCGCTCGAAGGCCGCCGTCAAGGGCGTCCATCTCGTGCAGGCGGTTGAGCCTACTGTGCCTCTGCTGCGAGGCGACGCGCGCCGGCTCAAGCAGGCCGTTTTGAACCTGCTCACCAACGCCATCAAGTTCACGCCCGCCGGCGGTTCCGTGGAAATTGACACCAGTTGGTCGCACGCGGGACTGAGGGTGACCGTCCGCGACACCGGCATCGGCATCGCCGCCGAGGACCTCGAGCGCGTGCTGAAGCCTTTCGTGCAGGCGGAGAACTGGCTGGCGCGCCAGCACGACGGCGCCGGCCTCGGCCTCGCCATCACCAATGCGATCTGCGAGCTCCACGGCGGCACTCTCACCCTGAAAAGCGAACTCGGCCACGGCACGACCGCCTGCATCACCCTGCCCGCGAGCCGAATCGAAACACCGACCACCGCTTCCTGATCGTCATCCACAATAGGAATCCCCTCTCCCCTCGCGGGAGAGGGCTGCGAAGACAGCGAACGTCAGTGAGCTTAGGCGGAGCTGGGTGAGGGGGCCGCGCCGACAGGCGGGCAGCGCGCCGAGCGCTGTTGGCGCAGCAACAATACGCTCTTGCGAGCGTGCGCAGCTGTCGCTGCGCATCCCCTCATCGAACTGCGCCTAGGCTCGCTCACGCTCGCCAAGGCTCCGTATCCTTCTCCCGCAAGGGGAGATGGAGTAATGTACTCGTCTTCGCCTAAAGGGGGCACACTCCGTGACCGAGATCATCCGCCTGCATGCGCATCGCGCCATCCTGGGCGAAGGCCCGACTTGGCGGCCGCGCGAGAACGCCATCTATTGGATCGATCTGCGCGCGCCCGCGATCTTTCGCTACGATTGCGCCGGCGGCCGCAACGACATCTTGCCCATCCAGCTCGGCGACCACCTGGGCGCGATGGTGTTCACCCCCGACGGCCGCATGGTGGTGGCCGATCGCGCCGGCCTGCACCTCGTGGACAAGGCGACGGGTGAGCGGCAGTTCCTCGCGCATCCCGATGCAGGCCAGCCGCTCAATTGCTTCAACGATGCCAAGTGTGATCACCGCGGCCGCCTGTGGTCGGGTAGCGCCGACACAAAGGACACCGACACCAGCGGCAGCCTGTTCGTGTTCGACGCGCATGCCCACGCGCGTAAGGTCGATACCGGCTTCATCTGCTCCAACGGCCCGGCCTTCAGCCCGGACGGCCGGCGCGCCTACTTTACCGATTCCTACGCGTTCGAGATCTGGTGCTACGACGTCGATCCCGCGACCGGTGAGGTCGGCCCGCGCCGGAACTTCGCCAAGATCTCACAAGAGGATGGCTATCCCGACGGCATGACCGTCGACGCCGAAGGCTTCCTGTGGAACGCCCATTGGGACGGCTGGCGCATCACGCGCTACGATCCCGACGGACGCATCGACCGCGTGCTCAAGGTGCCGGTGCCGAAGCCGACCGCCATCGCCTTCGGCGGGGCGGACATGAAGCGCCTCTTCATCACCAGCGCCTCCCTCGACATGACGCCGCAACAGCTCGCAGAGGCACCCTGGTCCGGCTGCCTGATGGCCTGCGATCTCGACATCACGGGCCTGCCGGACCGCGACTACGTTCTCAGCCAATAGAAGCGGGCGCTGCCTGGCTAGTGCGCCCGGCCGCTAGTGTGCCCGACCGGCTTTGATGAAAGACTTGAACGACCGCACGCCGCGGATGATCTGCGGGCCGAGCAACGCCTTGGCGTTGTCCTTGAGTCGATCCGAGATCGGCGCCGGATTGATTGGGAACCTCAGCAAGCGCGGTTCCAGGAGCTCAATCGCCTCGAGTTGCGCGGTCCCTTGTTCTCTCCTGATTGGATCAGGCTGGAGCAGCAGGTAATAGATCCATAGGCAGTTTGCCGGATTGAAACCTGTCGTTTCGCTGAAATCGTTGGTTCGCTGCACGTTGCAGTTCCAGGAGCCCAGTCGTTGATCGAGATGGAAGCGATCGCGCCAGTCGGACACCAGCGGCACTGGGTCCGCTAGGGATTCGACCCAGCTTTCGAGCGCTTGCCGCCACGCCTCGATCGGTTGGGGTCGCCACGTCGAGCGGCTGCTGAAGGCTTGCAGGATCTGGTCGGCCGTTGGTCGTGCTTCACCAAGCCCCGCCCGCGAGAACTTGTTCCAGAAGAAGCATCGTCCGATTTCGAAGCAGCTGCCGGTCGCGGACGTCCGGCCGGGATGGTCTGCAATCGCGTGGTCGAAGCGTGCGAAATGGTCGAAGATTGGATGCGCGGTAGCGCCGCCGACATGTTCCGATATGGCGGCCGCCCTGGCCTTGACCTCCGCTTCATCGAATGGACGAAGCCTTCGAAACACATGTGGGACATCGATGGACGCGGCCAGCTTGGGAGGCAAGGTGCGATCGCACCGGTCCATCGACGGAAAGCTGGTGGTCGTTGCGCGGAACGCGATGCCTGCAGCATGCGCGGCGGCCAGCACGGTTCGCGTATCCAGTCCCGCTGTCAGGGCGACGCAGCTCTCCGAAAAATCGCAGCGCCCCCAGTTGGCCATAACGATTTTGAGGGCGGTGGCGAGGGCCCCGGAATCGTCCCTCGAGTCGCGGTCCGGACAGACGAAGCGCACCGCTCGTATCGACCCGCTCCGCGGATCGAGCACCCGTTGGGGGAGCAGTTTGTACACCCCGTCCCGTGTCGTCGCCGGCGCGGGAATCCAATCCACTCCTTTGCTGTGCGCGATTTGCCACCGGATCCATGGCAACCGTGGTGCGTCCGGCAGATGCTCGCTGAGGAGTTCCGCGCTGCTGGACAGCCAGACGTTCCGGTCGATGTGGCGATAATTCACGCCAAGGCAGCCGGACGCGTCCTGCCAGCAGCAATCCTTTGACACCAGCAGCCATTTGCCGGCCCAGAAGGCGGTCCAATTCTCGATCTCAGCCGATTCCTTGGCTTGGAAAGCCTCTGACAACCTGTCCGCGAGCTCGTCAGCCGGCACCGCCAAGCCAAGTAGCCAGAAATCGACACCATCGCGGGAGCGCACATGCTGGACCCGGAGCTTCGGGCAGTGGGAGAGAACCCAGTCCGCCAGCTATCTGGATTATGATCCAGTCAGGCCGGAGCCTGACTGGGGCCGGGCCAAGGATATATTGTTTCTGATGTGCGACTAACTTCGTCACTGCGATCGCCTCGCGCCAGCTCGAGCGATGCAACAAATACAATTCGACTGATGCAGCAGATTATATCGACACCGATTCCTTACCGGCAAATTACATTTCTGCCACGGCGGAGCATTGGTTCCAACGCTCCATACGAACCGATACTTCTCTTACCCAGGTAGTGCCGCCAGCCGCATTGTGCGTTGGTTGGTCCAGGACCGTTCGCGTTTGGTGCGATTCGGGGCATCCTGAAACGCACCACTTTGATGAGGAATGATGCCTCGCGGCAAATACAAGCCTGGACCAAGTAACTCAAGAGAAGAAGCGAGATAGCTTCTCAAAAAGTTTCCTTCTCCGAAAGCACCCGACGGCGACGACGCGCTCGATCACGGCCCAGGGCCCGAGCGGCACGGCTGAGTCGCTGCCAGAGGGATTCCGGATTGATCGGCAGCTCGAGGAGACGAGGCGCCATCAGGCTGATCGCCTCCCGCTGCAACTTCCGCTGCCGTCTTTCTTCGGGATCCGGCCGCAGCAGCAGATGGAATATCCAAAGGCAGTTCGCGGGACTGAAACCGGTGCTCTCGACGAAGTCGTTGGCCCGCTGGACATTGCTGTTCCAGGATGCCAGGCACTGTTCGAGATAGAAGCGGTCCCGCCAATCCATTGGCAGGGGCGCATCATCGGACAGCGATTCGACCCAAAGCCGGAGCGCGCTACGCCAGGCTTCGAGCGGTTCGGGGCGCCAATCCGACCGCAAGCTGAACGCCTCCAGTATCTGGTCTGCGGTCGATTGGGCACCGGCAGGTTGCACGCGAGACAGCTTGTGCGAGTAGTAGCAACGCCCGATCTCAAAGCAACTGCCGCTGGCGGATGTCCGCTGCGGATCATCGTCTGCGCTGTGGTCGAACTGAGCGAAGCGCGCGAACACGGGATGAGACGCGATGCCATCCACATGCTGCGAGATGGTCTTCGTCCGCGCTTCGACTATAGAGGGCTCGACCGGCGGCAGGTGCCTGAAGCGGTGAACGATCCCGGCGCGCGCGGCCACCTGCGGCGGCAGGATGCGATCGCGCTTGTCCATGTCCCGTATATTCGTGGTGAATGCCTCGAAGTCGATTCGGGCCGCGCATGCTGCGGCCAGAACCGTTCTGCTGTCTCCGCCTGCGGTTAGGCCAACGAGCCGCTTGGAAAAGCCGCATTGCGCCCAATTGGACAGAATGGTCGTTAGCGCCGACACCAGATCGTGGGCCGCCCCGCTCCGATCGGGTGGCGTGAAGCGCACGGTTCTTATGGATCCGGTCCGCGGATCGATCGATCGTTGCGGCAGCAGCTTGTAGATTCCGTCCCGAGTGGTGAAGGGCAGCGGCACCCAGTCGATCCCCCTGTTGTGCATCACCTGCCAGGGAATACGCGCAGCTGGCGGAACGTCCGGCAGATGGTCGCTAAGCAGTACGGCGCTGCTGGAAAGCCAAAGATCGCCACGGACCTGCCGATAAGTCACGCCAAGGCCACCGGACGCGTCCTGCCAGCAGCGATCGTGCGAGACGAGCAGCCACTTGCCGGCCCACGAACCCGTCCACTGTTCGATCTCGCTGGCTTGTTTCGCGCGGAAAGCCTCCGGCATCGAAGCCACGGTCTCATCGGCCGGCACCGCCAGCCCGAGCAGGTGATATCGCTTACCATCCGTCGACTGCAGCGGCATGGCGCGCAGCTTCGGACAGTGGGAGAGAACGAGCTCGTTGCTCAGATGGACGGAGACCCAATCAGGAAGTGGGAGGACTGGCTTGGGGCCAAGAACATACTGCTTCTGATGCGCAAGTAGTCCCACCATGACAACCGTTTCGCGAGAGGCTGGAACAACAAACGCGGCAAGCGTCCATTCGATGCCCCCCTCGCGTGCAGAGCAGGGCCGTCACATGCGGGGGGCGGCGCCCCGCCGTCAGTTTTCCTGACTATATTGGCGTTCATCTGTTCAGAGCAAATTACATTCCTGGCACATTGGCCCGCGCGCACGCCTTTGTGATCGATTTTGCGCACAGGAGTGTTTCCGATTCTGATGCTGGCGGGCGCACCGCCGCTTACCCAAATGCCAAGGTATGTCGGATTAAGGAGGATCACATGGGCTTGCTCGTCGACGGCGTATGGCAACCGGAGGCCGGTCGCTGGGCCGATTCGCGCGGTCGAATGCAGCGGCCGGAGTCCACCTTGCGCAACTGGGTGACACCGGACGGCAGTCCCGGTCCGACGGGGCGCGGCGGCTTCAAGGCGGAGCCGGGCCGCTACCACCTTTACATCGCGCGCGCCTGCCCGTGGGCGCACCGCACGACGATCTTCCGCGAGCTCAAGGGCCTGCAGGAGATGATCGGTCTCTCCGTGACGCACTGGCTGATGCTGGAGAATGGCTGGACCTTCGATTCCGCGCCGGGCGTCGTCCCCGACAACGTCAACGATGCGCGCTACCTATACGAAATCTACGTGAAGAGCGAACCCAAATACAGCGGCCGTGTCTCCGTCCCTGTGCTGTGGGACAAGGAGACCAAGCGCATCGTGAACAACGAATCCGCCGACATCATCCGCATGTTCAACAGCGCCTTCGACGGCGTTGGCGCCACGCCCGGCGACTACTATCCCGAAGCGCTGCGCGCTGAGATCGACGAGGTGAACGCGCGCGTCTACGACACGCTCAACAACGGCGTCTACAAGGCCGGTTTCGCCGGCTCGCAGGAGGCCTACGATGAAGCCGTGGTCTCGCTATTCGAGACGCTCGACTGGCTGGAGCAGACGCTGTCGAAATCACAATATCTCTGCGGCAACCGCCTGACCGAAGCGGACTGGCGTCTCTTCACCACGTTGCTGCGCTTCGACCCGGTCTATCACATCCACTTCAAGTGCAACCTCAGGCGCCTGGTCGACTATCAGGCGCTGTGGCGCTACGCGCGCCGCCTCTATCAGCACCCCGTCGTGCGCCCCACGGTGAACTTCGACCACATCAAGGGCCACTACTTCCAAAGCCATCGCTGGATCAACCCCACCGGCATCGTGCCCAAGGGGCCCATCGTGGATTTCGAGGCGGCGGTGGGTTGAGTTCCCCCTCCCCCGTGTCGGGGGAGGGGCCAGCTGCGCGCGTCCTTTACTTACGCTCCTACCACTGCCCCACGCCTTGCGTCGCGAGGTTGGCGAGATAGGCGTAGATGTCCGCGGTCTTCACCTTGACCACGTGCGGGTCCTCGCCTCTCAGAGTCTGCTGCACCAGCAGCTGGCTCTCAACGTTGGCGAGCTTCACCTTCACGATGCCGGATGCCTTCTTGATTCCTGGATAGTAGTTGGGGTCGACCAGCTTTTCCTTGGTGGCGAGGCGGGCTATGATCGCGGCTTCGTCATCCGCGACATTCTCCACTTTCTTGGAGAGCTTCCAGTCGCTGTGGCCGGCATGCGCCGCCGCGTTCAGCTCCGCGATCGCGTCCTCAGCCTTGCCGTCGGTCACGCCCACTTTATAGAGATATTTGGTGAGGCCGTGATCGCTGCCCCAATGAGCTAGCCCCTTGCTGCTCGCCACGTAGAGAGTTGCCATCGCATTCGTCCGATTGCTGGTCGTACTGGCGGGAGTTGACCGCGTTACCGGCGCTGCGTCAATCGGCGCCAACCTGGCCCAGGTCAGCCGATCAGTTCCGCCACGCGCTGCTCGAACTTGGCGATCAGGTCGGCGCCGATCTTGCCGCCTTCGCCTTTGATGCCCTTGGTCAGCACCAGATCGATGGCGTCAAGATGCGCCTTGGCGAGTTCCAGGTGCTTGTCCTCGTACTCCAGTGCGCGGTCGCGCGTCAGGGTACAGAGCGAGTGCCCAATCCTGGTGATGAGCGGATAGCCGAACGAGGTGCCCTGGCCCTTGAGGTCGTGCCCCACGCGGAACAAGGCCTCGACATGGCTCGCGCGTGCCTTAGGACCCTCGATCGCTGCGGCGAGCGCCGCGCGCGCCTTGGCGACATCGGCCAGCGCCCAGCGCGGATAGTCCTTGGCAAGGTCTGCAACCGCCGCCTCGGCCCGCGCCAGGGTGGCGGACATGCGGCCTTCGCCGTCCTCGTGATCCGGGTCGTTCGCGTTGGCAGGCGTCGGCAGCATCATGATTCCGCCAGACTGTTCGAAGGTGGTTAATCAAACCTGAATCGCGGCTGAGATTAAAGTCGTTTCGGCAACCAAGTCGCCGCGATGCCAACCGTTACGGCGAGCACGCCCGCGAACACGAACACAGCGCGGAAATCAAAGATTGTCAGCAGCATGGCATAGATCGCCGACGGAATGAACTCCGCAGTATCGACATAGGTGCGGAAGACGGTCGCCAGCTGCGGCAGCTCGCGCGGCCGGGCGAAGCGCATGAACGGAATGTTGCCGAGCGAGTCGAGCGCCACGACGAAGGTCGCCGCCAGCAGCAGCACCAGGCAGAAGCCAAGCGGCTGGTCGTACAGCAGGATGACGCCGATGGTGAGCGCGCCGCCGCACCAGAAGGCGCCGACGATCGGCAGCCGGATGCCGAGCCTCTGCGCCACCATCCTGACCAGCGGCGACAGCGCCAGCAGCAGGTTGCCCACGCCCACCAGCCAGCCGGCCCAGCGTTCGTCGATCCCCTGATCCTGCAGATAGAGTGCCGGATAGGTGAAGAACATCGACCACCAGGCCGATCGCCCGAACACGATCAGCCAGCTGAGGCGGAGCCTCTTCTGCGCGGCGAAGCGCCGGATCATGGTCAACGGGTTGGCCGGCGGCGGAATCGCCTCGATCCTCGGCTCCCCCGGCCGCAGGCGCCGGAAATAGAGGATGAGGCCGAGATGGACTGTGATCGAGACGGCCGCCGGCGCGACGATGCCGTAGCGCTGATGGAGCGCGACGCCGACCACCGGCCCGAACCCCCAGGCCAGGCAGCTCGTGAACAGGCGCAGCGTTTCGGAGCGCACCAGGTTCTGCCGCGGTATGAAATCGACGATGAACAGGATCAGGCAGACGCTGCCGAGGACGCCGCTCAGCGCACGCCCCAGCATGCCGAGGCCGAGCCCCGGAATGGTGGAGGTGGCAAGGCCCACCATTCCGATCATGCAGGCCAGGATGCCGGCGATGAAGGTCGCATTGCGGCCCAGTCGATGGATGATGAAGGGTGTCAGGAACGTGCCGATGAAGGTGATCATCGCCACCACGGAGTAGGTGGTGCCGACGTACGAATCCGCATCCTCCGCTGCGATCGCCTTGTAGAGCGTATAGGCATGCAGCGGAATGACCGTGGCGGTCAGCGCCCGCGCCGCCGAATCCAGCGCATAAACCGCCGCAAACGCCCCCGCCCCCGGAACCATCAGGGCCGACTTGGACGCAACGAGGCGGGAGGACATGCAGGGGCTCGCGGAAGGAATGCCGCATCCTAATGTGCCTCATGTGCCCTTGCCAATGTGCGCAACGCACGCTCCATGCGCACTAAACTCATAGCGTTCCTCACACCCTGTCATGACATCGCTTGATCTTGCCGCTCCTCTTGCTGTCATCCCGGCCAAGCGCAGCGAGAGCCGGGATCCATTCGTCCACCGCACGTGCGACTGCCCCATGGACCCCGGATCACGCCGTGCCGTCGCTTCGCTCGGCTCGGCTGTCCCGGGGGTGACAGGTAGAAGAGACGCGACGTGGCGCAATTGCGCGCCGTTCTGCGATGCCCTAACGTCCCTCCAAAAGGGGGGGAGTCCACATGCCCAACGACCTCTATCGCCTCACCGCGCGCGAAGCCGTGCGCCGCCTGCGTTCAGGCGAGATCACGCCGCTCGACCTGATCGACGCCGTCGAGCGCCGGGCCGCCCAGGTCAACGGCGTGGTCAATGCGCTGGTCACGCCGTGCTACGATCGCGCGCGTGATCATGCGCGGCGCCTGATGGCGCTCCCGCCGTCGGAGCGCGGATTGCTGGCCGGGCTCCCCGTGGGCATCAAGGATCTCAACGACGTCGCCGGCGTGCGCACCACCTACGGCTCGCCGATCTTCGCCGAGAATGTGCCGGCGGAATCGGAGCCGCTGGTAGAGGCGATCGAAGCCAACGGCGGCATCGTGGTGGGCAAGACCAACACGCCGGAGTTCGGCGCCGGCGCGAACACCTTCAACGCGGTCTTTGGCGAGACGCTCAACCCGTGGAACCCCGCGCTCAACGCCGCCGGTTCCTCCGGCGGGTCCGCCGCGGCGCTGGCCACCAGCATCGTGGCGCTGGCCAGCGGGTCCGATCTCGGCGGTTCCCTCAGAACGCCGGCCAGCTTCTGTTCGGTGGTGGGCTTCCGCCCCAGCCCCGGGCGCGTCGCCAGCGCCCGCGGCGAGCAGCGCTTCGACGATTTGTCGGTGGAAGGGCCGATGGCGCGCAATGTGCTCGACGTCGCGCTGCTGCTGGATGCGATGAGCGGCTGGTGCATCGACGATCCAATCTCGCTCCCCAGCCCGCCCGAGCCATTCCTCACGGCGGCGCAGCGGAAGCAGAAGCCCAAGCGCATCGCGCTTGCCATGGATCTCGGCGGCGCGACGCCCGTCGACAAGCCGACCCGCGCGATCGTGCGCCAGGCCGCCGACACGCTGGCAAACGCCGGCATCGAGATCGTGGAAGCCAGCCCTGACTTCAGCGGCGCAAAAGAGGCGTTCCACGTTCTGCGCGGCCTTCGCTATGTCGCCAACATGAGCGCTCTAATGGCGCAACATCGCGACAAGCTGAAGTCCGATGTGATCTGGAACGTCGAGCAGGGCATGACCATGACCGCCGAGCGCATCGCCAAGGCCTTGCTGTACCGTGCGCGCCTCTATGGCGAGATGGTCGACTTCCTCAAGCGGTTCGACTTCCTGCTGACGCCCGCCGCCTGCTGTGCCCCCAATCCGATCGAGGAGCGGTGGGTGCGCGAGGTCGACGGCCACAAGTTCGAAAATTATCTCGGCTGGCTGACGCTGCCCGCCTGCATCACGCTGACGACGTGTCCCGCGATCAGCATCCCCGCCGGCTTCACCGAGGACGGCCGCCCAATCGGCATCCAGCTGGTGGGTCGGCCGCGCGGCGATGCAGCATTGCTTTCAGCCAGCGCCGCGATCGAGGAGATCCTCGGCTTTGCCGACGCGGTGCCGATCGACCCGAAGCCGGCGCGCGAATTGGCATAAGCCCGCGCGTGCCCGAGATCGCTCACTGCAGACGCGGCCCGGTGACCCGGCCGGCTGCAAGTGCGAGCACAAGTTTCGGCGTGTCGAGGAACGGCGCGAGGTCTTCGTGAAGCCGAGTTTCCAGCCACGGCAATAAAGCGGTGGATTGCAGTGACAAAGCAACGACGCCAGCCATGCATGATGGCCGTGAGTGGTGTTGCCCGATCGTCACGTGCATTGTCCCTAAGGAGAAGTGACAGAGCCTTAACTGCTCCTTAAGCATACTTGGAGCAAAATGCATGTCATTGGTGTTTAGGCGTCACGAGTCTCCACATTGAGCAGGTCGCCCCCAGTCAGGCGACTGGAGGTTTGACATGGTTCGATGCGCACTACTCGCATTGTCCGTCGCGTGCGGCGCTCTCAGCTTGTCTCAGGCCGCGGCTGCCGATGACGACAACTTCTCGACAGATGCAAACATCATCACCGCGCTCGACGTATCGAGCTCGATCGACGCGCAGGAGACGATGCTGCAGGTCGATGGCATGGCACAGGCCATCCGCGCCCCGGAGATTGTCGCGGCCATCCAGAATGGAAGGCATGGTCGCATCGGATTCGCAGTGTTCATCTGGGCGGATGGCGACTTTCCCGAGCTGGTATCATGGCGCGTCATTGGCTCGCCCCAGGACGCCGAGGAGGCGTCCGGTGAAATCTCCTCTCGGGTCAGGTCAATAATTGATGCGCCAACCCGATCCGTCGGGAGTCTGACGAACACCTCGGCGGCTCTCGAACACGCAGCTCAACTGCTGCAGAGCTCTCCCTATGCCTCGAAACGCGCCATCATCAACATTGTCGGCGATGGTGAGGACAACGTCGGCGAAGACCCGAGGCGCATTCGCGATGAGCTCGTCGCGCGCGGCGTCACCATCAATGGAGTCGTGGTGGGCGGAGACAAGAACGTGCTCGAATACTATCGCCACGCGGTGGCCGGCGGGCCGAGGGGCTTCGTCCTGTCAGCCGACAAGCCTGAGACGCTGGTCCAGGTCTTCGCATTCAAGTTCATGTCGGAAATAGCGCTCAACATCCGGCACCAGGAGCTGCCCGACCGCATGTAAGAACGGCGGCGAAGCAGTGGTCCGTCGTCCCCGGTCCGCAAGGGCGCTCGGCTAGAGGCGACTTACTTGCACACAACATGATCGATAATGCTGTGCGCCCGTCCGCGCTGGTCACGGCCACGCTCCGCGCGGCCGCGCTTCTCCCTCTCCCAAAAAAGAAGTACCCCTCGCCTCTTGCGGGAGTTAGGTGAGGGGCCGCGCCGAAGGCGCGTGAGCCGCGTGTGCGCTATTCCCGACATACGGCGCGGTTGTTGGGGCTCTTCCGAGCGCGCGCGCCTAACGGTGCGCTACCCCTCATCCAGCTTCGCCTAAGCTCGGCCGCGCCTCGAAGGCTACGCATCCTTCTCCCGCAAGGGGAGAGGGGGCTTCTTTTTTGCCGTGCGTTTCGCGATAGCCGATTGCCCCCGCGGCAACATCGAGTAGTCTTGCGACTGATGAGCCAGGCTGTCGCCACGACCGATCCGGAAGACGTGCCGATCCCCTACATGGCGCGCACCCGCGCGTACTACCGCGCGCTCGGCTACAATGAGCCCTATCGCTGGGCGCACTTCGGGGACGTTCCTTTCACGCCGCTCGCCAAGCCGCTGAGCGAATGCCGCATCGGCCTGGTGACGACGGCGGCGCTTCATGATCCCGCGCGCGGCGATCAGGGGCCCGGCGCGCCCTACAATGCCGCCGCCAAGTTCCACCGCGCCTACGTCCACTCGACAGAAGGCGCGCCCGACGTGCGCATTGCCCATGTGACCTACGACCGCACGCACACCAGTGCGGAGGATCAGGGCAGCTGGTTTCCGCTCGCGCAGTTGAAGCGCCACGCCGGCGGAGGCGTGATCGGTTCTGTCGCGCGGCGCTTCTATGGCGCGCCGACCACGCGCAGCCAGCGCACGACCACCGAGCAAGATGCGCCTGATATTCTCGCCGCGATGCGCGCGGATGCGGTCGACGCTGCTATACTGGTGCCGAACTGCCCCGTGTGCCACCAGACCATCAGCCTGGTCGCGCGCCACCTCGAGCAGGCCGGTATCTCCACCATCATCATGGGCTGCGCCAAGGACATCGTGGAGTATGCGGGCGTGCCGCGGTTCCTGTTCAGCGATTTCCCGCTCGGCAATGCCGCCGGCAAGCCGCACGACTTGGCGTCGCAGGCCGCCACGCTCGATCTCGCGTTGCAGCTGCTGGCGCGCGCCCCCGCCGCCCGCACCACCGTGCAATCGCCGCAGCGCTGGTCGGATGACCCCGCCTGGAAGCGCGACTTCTCCAATGCGGAGCGCCTGTCGGCGGAAGACCTCGCCCGCCTGCGCGCCGAGCATGAGCAGCACCGCGCAATCGCGCGCGCCGCGCGTGCCGGGGATCACAGCGCGTCGTAGTGCCGCTCCGCGTCCGCGAACGTGAACAGGATCGGCACCTGCTTCTCCGCCACCCACACGTCGCCGACCTCGCCCGCGATCAGGCGGCAGGCGGTCTCCGCGGTGGTGATCGCGCCGCCGTTCAGCCGGTTGGCGAGATTGAGGATGCCCGCCTGATGCATCGCGGTCGTGCCGCTGCCGCACGCGTCTTTCACCAGCAGCACGCGGAACCCGCGCGGGATCGCATCGCGCACCGTCGCCGCCACGCAGGCTTCCGTCCACACGCCTGCGACGATCACCCAGTCCACGCCCGAATCCCGCAGCAGAGGCTCCAGTTCGCCCGTGCAGAAGGCGCTGGCGTCGTTCTTCTCGATCACCGTCTCGCCCACGCTCGGGCCGACTTCGCTGCAGATCGCGGTGAGCGGCGAAGAAACATCGCTGAAGGTCGGCCGCCCCTCCGCCGTCACGGGCTCGAACGGCCGCCGCGGTACCGCCGTGAAATCCCGCTTGTAGGCGACATGTACCACCCGCACGCCATTCGCCCGCGCTGCGTCCAGCAGCCGGCGCGCGTTGGCAAGCACCCCATTCAGGTCCGGCACGACATAATAGGGATCGTGCCGCTGCTCCTCCTGCAGATCGATGAGGATGAGCGCCGCGCGCTTGGGATCGATGGAGAGCTCTTGCCGCATGGTCCGCAATAACGCCCAAGACCGCGCGCGTCGTCTAATGCAATTTATCGATGCGGTGGCGGAGAAAAACGATGCGGGCCTTGCCGTAGCGCCGCTCATCCTCGACCACGAAGTCTTCCAGCGCCGGCAGTTCGTCCTTCCCGCCCATCTCCGCCACGATGAGCGCGCCGGGCGCGATCCAGCCGGCCTTGTTGAGCGCGACCAGGGCCGGCGCGATCATCCCCTGACCATAGGGCGGGTCGAGAAATATCAGCGAGCAGGGCGCATGGCGCGGCTGCGCCTGGGGCGGGTCCAGCGCGTTGCAGGCGAAGACCAGGGTCCGCGCATTCTCGTGGCACACGGCGATGTTGCGCTTCAGCGCATCGAGCACCGGCCGCGCCAGCTCCATGGCGATCAGGTTCGCCGCGCCGCGCGACAGAGCTTCGAGCCCCAAGGCGCCGGAGCCGGCGAAGGCATCCAGCACGCGCGCGCCCTCGACCGCATCGAAGCGGTGGATCAGCACGTTGAAGATCGCCTGGCGCGCGCGGTCGGAAGTCGGGCGGACGTCCAGCCCCTCGGGCGCCACCAGCTTCGTGCCCTTGTGCGACCCCGCCTCAATGCGCACGATGTGCTCCTTCCCCCCTTGTGGGGGAAGGTATGGACGGGGGGCGATGCTGCGCCGCGGCCTCTTTGGTTGTACTCATCGTTTGCGAAGGGCCTGCCGCGGTCGATGCTTGGGGCTGCGTTCGGCGGATTTGGGCTCTGTCTGCGGTGCCTGCTTCAGCTTCAGCTGCCCACTCACCTGGTGCACCTTCTTCTCGCCCAGCTGCTCGCGCAGCACCTTGGCCGGCACTTCCTCGATGTCGCCCGGCTGCAGGTAGCTGCCGAGCTGGAACGGACCGTAGGCGACGCGGATGAGGCGGCTGACGGGCCAGCCGAAATGGCCGCAGATCTTGCGGATCTCGCGGTTCTTGCCTTCGGTCAAACTCATGGTCAGCCAGACGTTGTCACCTTGGCGGCGATCGAGCGTCGCTTGGACCGCGCCATAGCGCACGCCCTCGACCTCGATGCCCTTGGCCAGCTGGTTGAGCTGCGCTTGCTCGACCTGCCCATGCACGCGCACACGGTAACGCCGCACCCAGCCGGTCGACGGCAGTTCCAGCCGCCGCGCCAGCGCGCCGTCGTTGGTGAGCAGCAGCAGCCCTTCGGAATTGAGATCGAGCCGCCCGACCGAGATCACCCGCGGCATGCCCTCCGGCAGGGAGTCGAAGACAGTCGGCCGTCCTTGCGGATCCTTGGCCGTGGTGACCAGCCCGCGCGGCTTGTAGTAGCGGAAGAGCCGCGTGCGCTCCGCCGCCGGCAAGGGCTTGCCGTCGATGCGGATGTCATCGTTCTCGGTGACGTTGAGGGCGGGGGAGGTGAGCTTCTTACCGTTCACAGACACGCGGCCCGCCAGGATCATCGCCTCCGCATCGCGCCTGGAGCACACGCCAGCGCGTGCGATCGCCTTGGCGATGCGTTCGCCTTCGAAGCTGCTCTTGGTCTCGCTCATTTGGCCGCCGCGATCAGGCCGGCGAAGATTTGGCTGTCGCCGCCATGCATCAGGAACTCCGGATGCCACTGCACGCCGAGGCAGAAACGATGGGTCTTGGATTCGATGCCTTCGATGACGCCATCCGGCGCGACGGCATTCACGGCGACCTCCGGCCCCACGTCCTTCACCGCCTGGTGATGGGCGCTGTTGACCGCCAGCTCGCTCGCGCCGGTCAGCCGATGGAGCAAGGTGCCCGGCGTCACCCGCACCACGTGCCCGGGCTCGTCGCGCGGGTTCGGCTGCTCGTGCAGCACGTGGCCGGCGATCTCGTCCTCGATGTGCTGGATGAGCGTGCCGCCCAGTACCACGTTGATCAGCTGCTCCCCGCCGCAGATGCCGAGCACCGGCTTGTCGCGATCCAGCATCGCCTTGGTGACGGACCATTCGAACAGTGTGCGCTCTTCCTTCAGCGTCACCGTCGCATGCGTTGTGGCCGCTCCGAACAGCCTGGGATCGACGTCGAACCCGCCGCCCGTCACCACCAGCGCATCGATCCGCTCCACATAGGCCTCGGCAAGATTCGCCTCGTGCGGCAGGCAGAAGGGAATGCCACCCGCCTTGGCGATCGCCGAGCAATAATTCTCGCGGATGAGATAGCGCCCGACCTTGCCGATCCCGGTCGGTCCGGCGGTATCCAGGGTCAGGCCCACAATGGGCGGCATGGGATTGGCTCCTTTGGTTGGGCCGGACCCTAGAGCAGGGCAGGCGAGGGCTCAAGCCCCGCAGCCTTGACGCCGGCGCAACCGCCGGGTTCAAGTGCCGCATGCCCGATCAGCCGCGGCCGCACCTGGAGCACGATTTCATGGGTCTCGCCTTCCGCCAGGCGGAGGCGGCGGGCGCGCGCGACGAGGTGCCGATCGGCGCGCTGCTGGTCGATTCCGCGACCGGCCAGGTGCTGGCCGCCGACCACAACCGCGTGGAGGAGCTGCACGACCCGACGGCTCACGCCGAAATGCTGGTGATCCGCGCCGTGGCCACCGGCCGCAAGGAAAAGCGCCTGCCGCTCTGCGATCTCTACGTGACGCTCGAGCCGTGTCCCATGTGCGCGACGGCCATCTCCTTCGCGCGGATCAGGCGCCTCATCTACGCCGCCCGCGACCCCAAGGGCGGCGGCATCGAGCACGGCCCCCGCATCTTCCAGCAACCTACCTGCCACCACCGTCCTGAACTGTTCGGCGGCCTCGACGAAACACGCAGCGCGACGCTGCTGAAGACGTTCTTCCAGAGCAAGCGGTAGCGACACACGTTCTCGCCACCTCTCAATCTGTCATCCCGGGCGGGCAGCGAAGCTGCGCGGCCCGGGACCCGATCCAGCAGCGCTGCGGACGGTCCGAATGGGTCCCGGCTCTCGCTACGCTCGGGCGGGACGACAGGTGAGGTGGGTGAAAAAGCGCACCTAAATCGGCAACCTATCCAGCACCCTATACCACCACACCGACGGCGCCAGGAACCACGGGTTGCCGGTATATATTGGCCGCGTCTGGAACGGCACGTTGTCCAACGCGGTTTTCCCCTCCGCGCGACCCAGCACCTGCTGTCCGATGCGCATGCCGAAATAGGTCGCGAGCGACACGCCAGATCCGCAATAGCCCATGGCGTAATGGATGCCGTCTTGCTTGCCGACATGCGGCAGCGTGTCGAAGGTATAGGCGACGAACCCCATCCAGGAATGCGTGATGTGCGCGTCTTTCAGGCTCGGGAAGATCTCCGTCAGGCACGCATGCAGCCGTGGCGCGCTCACCAGCGGATTGCTCTCCATGTAGGCGACGCGTCCGCCGAACAGCACGGAGCGATGATCCGGCGACAGTCGGTAATAGAACACGACGCGCCGCGTGTCGCTGACCATGCGGTCGTTGGGGATGAGCTTCAGCATCTCCTCCGGCGCGCGCGGCTCAGTCGCGATGATGTAGCTGCCGATCGGAATGACGCGCCGCC
The DNA here is from genome assembly GCF_003574735.1 of Dongia deserti. GTDB lineage: Bacteria > Pseudomonadota > Alphaproteobacteria > Dongiales > Dongiaceae > Dongia_A > Dongia_A deserti. Next base: position 108,275 of record NZ_QORW01000015.1, on the reverse strand, counting down.
GGTGCCACGGCGAGAGCGGCCCGCTATAGCCATTGGTCGCCAGCACCACGTCGCGCGCCAGCACAGTGCCCCTCGCGGTACGCACGCGGAACTTCGCCCCGTCGCGCTCCATCGCCTTGGCCGCGCACTGGTCTATGACTTGCACCCCCGCCGCCCGCGCGATGCGCAGCAGCTCCAGATGATACTTGCCGGGATGCAGCGCTGCATGGCGCGGATAGATCGCGCCGCCGTGGTAGCGGTCCGACGCGATCTCGCGATGCTGCTCCGCCTTCGGCACCATCTCCATTGGCACTTCCAACCCCTTGGGCTGGTTGCCGGCGAACGTCGCGAGCGCGTCGTACTGCCGCCGGTTGTGGGCCGCGTGGAAGCGTCCGACCCGCCGCCAGTCGCAGTCCAGCTTCTCGCCGCGGATCAGATCGTCGATGTAGTCGAGCGCATTGATCCCTTCCATGCGGATCGCGAATGCCATCTCCTGATTGTGCTTGCCCGACAGCGCGGTGAAGCTCGGCTTGATGCTGGTGGAGACCTGCCCGCCATTGCGGCTGGAGCAGCCCCAGCCCGCGCTTTCCGCATCGATCACGAGAGTCGAGCGACCGCCCTTCGCCGTCTCGCGCGCCGCCATCAGCCCGGTATAGCCCGCGCCGATCACCAACACGTCGATCTCGCCCGGCAGCGGCGTCTCCGCAATATGCGGCCGCGGCGCATCCTTCCACCAGTACGGCTCAGACTTGAACCCGGCGGTGAAGAGATCGTCGGGGTTCATCGCGCAGCCTTCTGTGCTACCGGCTTCCCTTTATCCGTCATCACCGGGCCGCAGAGAAGCTGCGAGACCCGGTGATCCAAATTTTCGGAAGCGCCGCTGAAGCTGACTTGGATGGCCGGGTCTTCGGTCGTCGGCGAAGGCCGACATTCGTCGGCGGGCCATGACGGAAGAGGAGGGGCCGCTCGCACTACTTCCCCTCCCGCGCGATGGCGCGCCAGGCGATGTCGCGGCGGCAGAAGCCTTCGGGCCAGTCGATCTGATCCACCAACTCATACGCCTTCGCCTGCGCCTCGCGCACGCTCTTGCCGAGCGCGGTCACTGCCAGCACGCGTCCGCCATGGGCCTCGATCACACCAGCCGCGTTCCTCTTGGTGCCGCAATGGAACACGGTTGCGTCGTCACGCTCCTCTGGAATGTTCCGGATGACGCTGCCCGACTTGGTCGAGCCTGGATAACCCTGCGTCGCCATCACCACGGTGACCGCACTGTCCGGATACCAGCGGAGCGCGAAATCCTCCAGCGTCCCGTCGACGCAGGCCTGCAGCGCCGGCACGATGTCCGACATCAAGCGCAGGCACATCACCTCGCATTCCGGATCGCCGAAGCGCGCATTGAACTCGATCAGCTTCGGCCCGTCCTTTGTGACCATGATGCCGGCGAACAGCACGCCCTTGAATGCGCGCCCTTCGGATTTCAAACCCGTGATCGCCGGACGAATGATCTCCGTCATGATGCGCGCTTCGATCTCCGGCGTCGCGACCGGCGCCGGCGAATAGGCGCCCATGCCGCCGGTGTTCGGTCCGGTATCGCCGTCGCCGACGCGCTTGTGATCCTGCGCGCTGACCATGGGAAGCACGTGCGTTCCGTCGCTCAATGCGAAGAACGACAGCTCCTCACCCTCCAGGAACTCCTCCACCACCACGCTATCGCCGGCCTGGCCGAACTGGTGGCCGACCATCATGGACTCGATCGCGGCCTCAGCTTCGCCGTGGCTCGCGCAGATGATGACGCCCTTGCCGGCGGCAAGCCCGTCGGCCTTGACGACCACCGGCAGCGGCAGCGTGCGGGCGAAGATCTTCGCGTTGTCCGCATCGAGAAAGCGTCGATAGCGCGCGGTCGGGATGTTGTGCCGCGCGGCGAGATCCTTCATGAAGCCCTTGGAGCCTTCGATCTCCGCCGCGTTTTTCCTCGGCCCGAAGGCGCGGATGCCGGCCGCCTCCAGCTTGTCCACCAGTCCCTTCACCAGCGGCGCCTCCGGCCCGACCACCACCAGGTCGATCGTCTGATCGATGGCAAACTGCGTCAGCTTGTCCAGGTCCTCCGCGCCGATCGCGACGCACTCCGCCACCGCCGCGATCCCCGCATTGCCGGGCGCGCAATAGAGCGTGTCGACGAGGGGGGATGCGGCGATTTTCCAGCACAAAGCGTGCTCGCGCCCGCCCGATCCAACCACCAGAATCCGCATGGGAATGCCGCCCCAAATGACCGTGACCTCAGCTCACCCGATAACATAGAATACCGACCCATGACAGAGATTCGCACCCAATCCATGCCGGTCACCCACAACCTTGTGGAGCTGACGGTCAGCGAGCTTTCCGCCGCTATCAAGCGCACGCTTGAAAGCGGCTTCGACCGCGTGCGCGTGCGCGGCGAGATCTCCGGCTTCAAGCGTGCCGGCTCCGGCCACCTCTATATGCAGCTCAAGGACGATGCCGCCTGCATCAAGGCCGTTTGCTGGCGCAGCGCCGCCGCCCGCATCGGCCTGGCGCCCGAAGACGGCATGGAGGTGGTGGCGACCGGTCGCATCACCTCTTATGCCGAGCGCTCCGAATACCAGCTGGTGATCGACCGGCTGGAACTCGCCGGCCTCGGTGCGCTGCTCAAGCTGCTGGAGGATCGCAAGAAGAAGCTGGCCGCCGAAGGCCTGTTCGACGCCGCGCGCAAGCGGCCGATCCCGCTGTTGCCGAACGTCATCGGCGTCGTCACCTCGCCCAGCGGCGCCGTCATCCGCGACATCCTGCATCGCCTGGAGGATCGCTTCCCGCGCCACGTGCTGTTGTGGCCGGTGCTGGTGCAGGGCGAAGGCGCGGCGCAGCAGGTCGCGCACGCCATCCGCGGTTTCAACGCGCTCCCGGTTGGCGGCAGGGTGCCGCGCCCCGATGTGCTGATCGTCGCGCGCGGCGGCGGGTCCCTCGAAGACCTGATGGCCTTCAACGAGGAGATCGTGGTGCGCGCCGCCGCCGCCAGCACCATTCCACTGATCTCCGCCGTGGGTCACGAGACCGACACCACCCTGATCGATTTCGCGTCCGACCGCCGTGCGCCCACGCCAACCGCCGCCGCAGAAATGGCGGTCCCGGTGCGCGCCGATCTGATCGCGGAAGTCACGTTGTGCGGCCATCGCCTGGCGCGCGCCGCCGCGCGCCAGATCGGTGAGCATCGCCTGATGATCGAGGGGCTGGCGCGCGGCCTGCCCGATCCCGTGCGCCTGATCCAGGAGAAGGTCCAGCAGCTCGATCACTGGATCGAGCGACGCGACAATGCCCAGCGCAGCTTCTTCGATCGCAAGCGCGATGCCTTGCATGCCTTGGCCGGCCGCCTGCGTACGCCGCGCGACCAGATCGCGGCGATGCAGAATGCGCTCAGCTACGCCGTTTCGCATCTCGTCACCTGCGTGAATGCCGCGCTTGAGCGGTCCGGCCGGCGCCTGGACAACGGCGCCACGCACCTGCGGCCCAAGCTGCTGCATGATCTGATCCAGCGCCGCGCGGATGCGCTGGCGAGCTGCGGCGCCTTGCTCGACTCCTACTCGTATGAGCACGTGCTGAAGCGCGGCTTCGCCCTGGTGCGCGACCAGGACGACCAGCCTTTGACCAGCGCCGCGGCGCTGTCCTCCGGCATGCCCGTCACCCTGCAATTCCACGACGGCCGCACCCGCGCGCTCGTCGACGGCGGCAGCGCGTCTCCCAAGCGCAAGACGTCGAAGCAGGAAAAGCAGGGGACGCTGCTGTGAGTCTCGACCCCATAGAAAACTTCCCTTCCCCCCTTGTGGGCGAAGGACGCGGAGCCTTGGCGAGCGACAGCGACCCCCGGGTCGCAAGAGCCCGAGGGTGGATGGGGGGTAGCGCGGCGAGAGCCGCGAGCGCTCGTCAGGGCGCCATTCGTCGATTGTTCAGCGCTGCATCACCCTCCATCCCAACCTTCGCCCACAAGGGGGGAAGAGGAAGAGCACTGGGGCTCAGTCTTTTGCTCGCGGCGCTTTCCTTACTCCTCACCACCCCCGCCCATGCCATCGAACTCACCGGCCAGCTCACCCAAGGCGGCTTCGTCACCGGCCGCACCACGCCCGGCGCCACAGTGCTGCTCGGTGACCGCGCGCTGATGGTCGGCAAGGACGGGCTGTTCGTGTTCGGCTTCGGGCGTGACCAGGCGCCGACGGCGCAGCTCACCATCATCCATTCCAACGGTGAGAGCGAGCAGCAGATGCTCGATATCGCGCAGCGCGAGTTCGACATCCAGCGCATCAACAACATGGAGCAGGCGAAGGTCACGCCGAACCCCGCTGACCTCGCACGCATCAAGGCCGATCAGGAGAAGATCAACGAGGTGCGCGGGGGCGCGCCGACCGAAAGCCAGGATTTCCTTGTCCCCTTCATCTGGCCGGCGCAGGGTCCGATCAGCGGCGTCTATGGCAGCCAGCGCATCCTGAATGGCGAGCCGCGCGCCCCGCATTATGGGCTCGACATCGCAGCACCGGAAGGCAGCCCCGTGGTTGCGCCCGCGCCGGGTTGGGTGCGTCTGGTCGCCAGTGACTTCTTCCTGACTGGCGGCACCATCATCATCGACCACGGCTTCGGCGTGCAGTCGGCTTTCATCCACATGAAGGCGCTACAGGCCAAGATCGGCACTTACGTCCGGCAGGGCGAGGTGATCGGCCACGTCGGACAGACCGGCCGGGCGACCGGTCCGCACCTGCATTGGGGCATGACCTGGCTGGACGTGCGCCTCGACCCGGCGTTCTGGGTGCCCGCCGACGGCAACTTGGCAGCGCAGAACTAGCAGTCGGGCACAGCGCATAAGTTCCGCATCTGTTCCCGCGTCTTGTTCCCTTCTGCCCAAGATTTCGACAGCGTCTCTTGCTATGGGTCGCTTAGCGGTCCACGCGCTCGCATCGGCGCCTTGTTTCGGCATGGCGGACGCGGCGGTTCGCATTGCCTGTGGAGATCACTCATGACGGCGAATCTCCTGACGCTCGTGACGATCGGCCTTGTTCACTTGATCGCGGTCATTAGCCCGGGCCCGAGCTTTCTCGTCACGGCGCGGACCGCGGTTGCACGTTCGCGCGCCGACGGGGTCAAGGTCGCCGTGGGCCTCGCCGCAGGATCGGTCGTATGGTCGGCGGCCGCTCTCCTCGGCCTCGACCTGCTGTTCCGCGAGTTCCACTGGCTGTTCGTCGGCGTTAAAGTGGCGGGCGCGCTGTTCCTGCTGTGGATCGCGTTCCAGATCTTCCGCCATGCCGCGGATCCCGTCGAGATGAACGAAAACGTGAGACTGGAGCGCGCGCGCAATCCCCTGCTGCGCGGGTTCCTGACACAGCTCTCCAACCCGAAAGCCGTCGTCTTCTTCGGCTCGATCTTCGTCGCGATGCTGCCGGGTGCGGCGCCCGGCTGGATGGCCGTGGCTTTGCTGGTCATCGTCACCCTGAACGAGGTCGCATGGTACAGCCTGGTGTCGATGTTCTTCGGATCATCGCCAGTACGCCGGGTCTACCTCGCCGCCAAGCGTTGGATCGATCGCGCGACCGGCGCATTGCTCGGTCTTCTCGGCCTGCGCCTGCTCTGGCGGGCGGGCGATCCCGTTCATGATGTCGTTGGCCTGGCTCTCGGGGCGATGCGCGATGTGGCCGAGATCACGGCCGGACGTGGTTCGCGCGCCGCGCGGCTGCGTGCTATCAAGGCCGATATCGCGCAGAACCTGGAAGGAGACGTCACCGCCGCCGCTCTCTCGTTGCGACATCGCATAACCCCGCGCTACGTCCGCAAGTTGTTCGAGGGCGAGAATACATCGCTGTCGAAATTTGTGCTCCGCCTTCGCTTGACTCGCGTGTACTGCATGCTGGCCGACTCCGCTTACGCGGATCGCACAATCGCGGACATCGCGCTCGCCGCCGGCTTCGGCGATCTATCGACCTTCAATCGGGAGTTTCGCCGCCGTTTTGGATTGACGCCATCAGACGTGCGCCACGGCGGGCGCCGCTTCGTCGCCATCGGGGAGTTCGCTGCAGGAGAGGGCGCATCGACTGGAGGCGTGAAGGCATGATGAAGTGCATCGCAAGTATCGCTGTGATTCTCGGCCTGTCATCGGCATCGGGAGCGCTCGCGCAGGATGGGCTGTGGGGCGTCTACGAGCAGTCACTAAAGGGCGCCAAGTACATCGACCTGACCCATATCATCGCGCCGGACATTCCGGTCTGGTCTGGCTTCGGCCCGTCGAGATTCGAGCCGGCCAAGGCCGCGGCCGATATTGAAGGATTTGCCAAGAAGGGCGAGGCCTACACCTACGCGAAGCATGGCGTTGAAGCGACCGGTTACGATCTCGCAACCGACCAACTCGGCACGCAGCTGGACCCACCGGCCCACTGGGCGCCGGAATACCCAGCGATCGACGAACTGCCGCCGACCTATGCCGTGCGCCCGCTTGTGGTGATCTCCATCGTGGAGAAGGTCGCCACGGACCCGGGATACCACCTGCAGATCGCGGACATAGAGGCTTTCGAGACGCAGCATGGCCGGATTCCGGAAGGCTCGGTCGTGTTCGTCCGATCCGATTGGTCCAAGGACTGGCCGAACCCCGAACTCTCCACGCGCAGGCCATTTCCTGGCGTGTCGCTCGACGCGCTGAAGTTCCTGCACCAGCAGCGGCGTATCCTCTTCCACGGCCACGAGCCGCTCGACACCGACACGACTCCGACGCTGGAGGGCGAATACTGGCTCATGCACAACGGCTACGCACAAGCGGAAGGCGTCGCGAATCTCACCGGCGTGCCGGCGACTGGCTGCCTGGTGACGATCGGCTATCCGAAGTTCAAGGGCGGTACTGGCAGCTATGCGCGGTACGTCGCGATCTGCCCGCCCGAGACGCGGATCGGCGTGACGATCGGTGCGAGCGATGCGCCGCTGCCCCGGTTCGACAAGCCGCTCCATTGGGACAGTTCCGCCGGCACCCGCGTCCGCTGAGGGGCATGAGCGCGACCCGACGAGATACCGGCCTCATCGGGCACCCACCTCCAGCAAGGCAAGCTGATCGGCCATGCAATGCACGGTCCCTGCCATCCTGATCGTCTGCTGCAGCTATGCGTGATTGTGCGTTCTCTCCACCCAAGTCTTGCATGAAATGCGTGGCTTGCTCACTTGCCTGAGGCGGCCTCGTTGCATAGGTGGCACCTAATCAACTTAAGCAAGTTGGAGGCGATCATGAGGCACAAGTCTCGAGACGAGATCCGCAGCATCGCAAATATCCTGCCAAGCGCGCTCAATCCTCGCCCGATGCCGAAACGCGAGCGCCTTGAGCGTTGGGCCGACGCGCTGGACCGCGAGAGAGGTCGGCTGCTGAAGACGTTGTTCAGGGTCGAGTACGTTCTCCGGGCAAGGCGGATGGCCCTGCGTGCCGATGATTCGCCATTGAGCATCGCATATAAGAATCCGTTTCTGCGTGCGGAAGGGCTCACTGGCGACGCGGTCGGAGATGCCATGGCTTTCTTCGGCATCACCGAGAGGGAACTGCACGACATTCTCTGCTTCTGTCACTATGGCGAAGCCATGCGGGCCAGCGAGGCGGCGGAACGGGTTCGCGCGGTCGCAGCGCACGCCTGACGGCGGTGGTCGGAGTACGCGCTAGTCGCGCATCCATTGCTCGCGCAGCTTCTCGCCGATGAGGCAGTCGATGCGCTTCCCGCCCGCTGGCGCGGCGGCGGGGATCACCTGGGGCGTGCGGCCGGCGATCTCGAGCACGAGCTTGCGGCGGATCGCTTCGGCGAACTGGTCGGTGGACCGCACTACGACCAGGAAGGCGCCGGCCCCGCCGATGACGCAATCCTCGTAGTAGACATCGAGATCGGGGATCGAGAAGGGGCCTCCCGGCCGCTTGATCATGATCGGGAGGCCGTTGATGGTGATTCCGGCGCTGATGACCGGCGCGCGCGCCATCTCGATGGGGATGCCCATGTTGTTGGGCCCGTCGCCCGACACATCGATCACGCGGCGCTTGGACTCATAGCCATTGTTGTCGAATTGCGGCGCGGCGAATGCGAGGCCGCCCGAGATCGAGGTGAAGCGATAGCGCTGGATCGGCGCCCGCGCGAGCTCGGCGGCAAACGCCCTGGCCGATGCTGGGCCATCAATCAGGCGCCAGTCCATCACCGTGTATTGCGAGGTCGGCCCCGCCCATTCAACGTAGGAGAGCGCGATCTTGCCATGGCGCCCCTGGGTGATGGCAGAGACGACATCGGGATGGGTGAGCGCCGCGACGTAGCCGTCGCGCTGGAGCTGCTGCTCGTCGACATCCATCGAGAGCGACACATCAACCGCGAGGATGAGCTCGAGATCGACCGGCATGTCGGCCGCCCGGACCGGGGGGAGCACTGCCGCCCACAGAACGGCCGCAAGGACAAGAGTGAACGCGCTACGCCGCATGGAATGCCTCCCTGCCGTCCGCTCCAGAGGCAAGACTAATGCGCTTCGCCCCGCTCGCCAATCACTTGGCTTTTGTCGCCCGTCCTCATTCCATCGGCTGCGGTCTTGCCTCCAGTAGGAATGGCAGGATGGCGGCCGCGAAAGCCTCCGGTGCGCCATAGGAGAGTACGTGCGTGCCGCCATCGATCACGGTCAGTCTGCCCCGAGGCAGGAGGTCCGTTACGTGCTCCGCCCAATGCTGAGGGGCGATCACATCCCGGCTTCCGCGCACCACCAGGGTCGGTGCTTGCACCCGCGGCAGCTGGTCCTCGATTCGCTCCACGAGCGCGGTGCGGACGCTTGCTACGGCACGTCGGATACCCGCCTTGGCGTAGTCGGTCCGCGAGATTCGCCCCAGCGACCGCGGCTCGCGCCAGCTGTTGACTGCCTGGCGCCAGAGGGCCCGCCATAATCGGCGGCCCGCAGGTTCGAGGCCTGGACCTTGCAGCACCAGCCGATCCACCAACTCTGGGTGGCGAACCGCCAGTTCCACGACGACGTGGCAACCCAGAGACGTCCCGATCGGAATCACACGCGACATGTTCTGTGTCCGCAGCCAAAGGGCAAGTGCATCGGCCAACTCCGGTACGGTGAGGGACCGCGCCGGTTTCGAACTCTCACCGAAGCCGGGCAGGTCGGGCGCGACCACTCTGAAATAGCGACCGAGCACGCCAGCAAGCGGCTCCACCATCCGGCTCGAAACAACCATTCCATGCACAAGCACGACGGGCGGCAGCGCCGCCGCCGACTGCGGCGAGTTGGCAGGATATCGCACGAAGGTGGCAAGCGGGCCGCTCTGCGTATAGCTGCCACGCAGATCCCAGCGGCGGGTGTCTTCCGTCTGCGGCGGTGAGCGCCGCAGGCGTTGCCACCAAGCACCTAGGGCCGCTGCTCCGGCGAGAGCGAGGCCGCAGACAATGGCAGCATGCCCGCGGCTGTTTGCCGGCTGACGTCTTGGTCCTTTGCGGGGACGGTTGGTCGGCACAGAATAGCAACACCGATGCCAGGCAACCAGTTGCTGGAGACGATCCAGGGGAAGCGCGATTCACGTTCTCGCTTGGCCGCAAGAACCGTCTCGATTCCGCTCGGCTGGATCCCGAGCGCGCCGAATCCGGGCCACCTGGTGCACACGACTTTCTGAGTCGGGAGGAACAGCAATTGATGTGATCCTGTTTTGAGTCTTGAAGCCGACGCAATTCCGCGCCTAACGGCGCTCCGGATACAGCGAGTGAGCACATGAATCCGCAATCCAGCGTGACCCTGCACACGGGGAATCCAATGCCTGTCATGGGTCTCGGCACGTGGGAGTTGACCAAGAACACGGCGGAGACCGTCCAAGCGGCCTTTGGTCTTGGCTATCGCATGATTGATACCTCCGCAGACTATGGCACCCAGCCCGGTATCGCCGAAGCCATCAAGCGGAGCGGTATGGATCGAAGCAGTGTTTACCTGGTCGCGAAGATCGAGGAAACGGACGATCCCTACGAAGCTACGCGCGAATACCTGGACGAGCTGCAATCGGAATACGCCGATCTTATGCTCATCCATCGACCACCGCCAAAGAGCGCGGGAGAGCAGCTATGGCGCGGCCTGATGCGAGCGAAACAGGACGGGCTCGCGCGCGATATTGGTGTCAGCAATTATTCTGCCGAGCAGATCGAAACCTTGATCGATGCAAGTGGTGAGGTGCCTGCAGTCAACCAGATTGAGTGGAGCCCCTTCGGCCATAGCGAAGCTATGCTGAAGTATTGCAAAGAGCGCGGCATCGTCATTCAGGCCTACAGCCCGCTCACACGCACCACACGGCTGGCAGATGACGTTCTCGCGGGCGTCGCCTCTACATATGAAAAGACCCCGGCGCAAGTATTGATCCGGTGGAACCTGGAGCGCGGCGCAGTTCCACTGCCCAAGGCCAATCAACGGAGCCACTTGGAAGAAGATATTGATGTATTCGATTTCGATATGAGCAGCAAAGACGTAGCATTGCTGACCGATCTGAACGAGCGCTATTCCGCGCTCGGTAGCCTGCCCTATGCCTAGGCTACCGCCGCGATCTGAGGACGTTCTGTCGAGTGTTATCGAGCCCCGACGCTTCCCTGGCAGTGCCGGCCGTTAGTTCGTGGTCTCCGCCTCGATGCCGTGACTCGCAAGGTCGGCAATCGCGGCGATGATCTCTCCCATAAGGGCGTGGAGATCGTCCCGGTGCCCCGTCCGGCTGGACGGCGCGTTCACGCTGGAGGTCATCACGGCGGTGAGCTCGAGACGCGGCACGACATAGAGCATCTGTCCGCCATAGCCCCAGCTATACCTGACCTCCTCTCCGGCGATCGGGCGCGTAAACCAGCCATAGCCATGGCCATCGCCGGTGTAGCGCGAGGTTGTCCACGGCTCCCACGATGCCTCGATCCAGTCCGCGGAAATCAGCCGCCGACCGTCAGGGGTCACGCCGTTCATGCGATAGAGCTCACCAAAGGCAAGCAGCGACCTTGGGCTCATCGCCATCAGGTTTCCACCGACATAGATGCCTTGTGGATCGCGCTCCCACGAGGCAATGGCGAATCCGTCAAGTGGACCGAGCCAGTCGCGCGCCAGCGCCAGTGTGGAACGCCCCGTTTGCCGCGTCAGAATCGCTGAAAGCAGGTGCGTCGAACCCGTGGAATAGATCATCCGCCCGCCCGGCTCATCCTCGAAAGGCTGCGCGAGTGCCGACCGCACCCAGTTGCCACTGCTCACCCAGGCGCCGTAGCGCGCGCCGGATGTCGACCCAAGTCCCGCCTGCATCGAAAGCAGATGTCCGATCGTGATCTTGCTCAGGCGCGGATCCGGGTTCGGCGGCATGGCATCCGCCAGCAGCGGCGCAATCGGCTGGCCGGGACCTTCGAGGATGCCCTTGTCCACGGCAATGCCGACCAGAGCGGAAATGACAGACTTGGATGCAGACATGATGCTTGTCGGGGCGGATGTCGCGTGACCGCGGTACCCACGCTCGGCCACAATCGCGCCACCGTGAGCGACAACCAATGTCTCCAGCGGTTGCAGCGCCTCGGCACGATCGAGAATGGCCATAAGCGCCGAAGCGGGCTCATCAGGGCTCGCGAGCGCGGGCGTTGCAAGGAATGCCAAAACGAAGAAAAGCGGTCGGAGCAACATGGTTCTGCTCTGGGCACTGCGTTACTTGGTATAGAGTGCTACGGAATCTCATCGTCCGCAGCACCACGACTTGATGCTGCTGTCGATCGCCAGCACCGAGATGAGCTGTGCTGCAATGGCGGTGGCCGCCAGAATACCGGGATGGGACCGAGGGCGAAAGCCGCATTGTTTAGGAGCGCCCGCTGATCTCGGGAACGTGTTTCTTCCCGAAACAGATTGTATATTATGCCATCATTCTTCGTACAGCGCGGATCGCACGCATGCTTCGCCCGACCGCACGCCTCACCTTCCTATGTGTCGGCCTCGCCCTGGCGACCGCCGCGAGCCTTTCGTCCGTGCCGGCGCGCGCGGCCACGGCCTCGCCGGCACGGGTCATCGACCTGACCTATGACGTCTATCTCGGCGGCCTCCACATCTTCACGTTCGATGTGGACATGACGCTGCAGCCGGACCAATACCGCGTGACTGCTGAAGGGGGAACGCGGGGCACGGTCGGCTGGCTGTACAAGTGGGACATGAAGCTTGCCGCCGAGGGCCTCGATCAGAACGGCCGCATCGAGCCGCGGCGCTACGTCGCCGAAACCGACTGGCAGAGCAATCAGCGCACGGTCCATCTCGGCTTTGCGGAGGGCGGTCGCTACGACCTCCAGCAGACTCCACCGCCGGAACCCGATCCCGACATCGAAGGCGGGTTGCCGGAAACGCTTCCGGACGGAATCGTCGATCCGCTGAGCCTTGCCGTCGCCGCCAGCCGGACGTTGAAGGAGAACGGCCACTGCAGCCAAACCGTGCCGGTGTTCGACGGTCGACGCCGCTTCGACTTGGTCATGCAACACGTCGATGAGGCGATGCTGCCGCCTAGCGAGTATTCGATCTATCAAGGCCCGGCTGTGCGGTGCAGCTTCAGCATGAAACGCATCTCCGGCTTCCGGAAGAGCTGGCGGTCGGGCCGCCAATGGGATGACGATTCGTCGGCGCCGCCGACGATCTGGGTGGCATCGATCCAGCAGGACCTGCCGCCAGTGCCGGTGCGCTACGATGGTGCGATCAGGCTCGGCCGCATCGTGGTCCACCTCACCAATGCGCAAGTGCGCACCGAGCCCGCCAACGCTATGCCCGATGAGCGAGCCTCGCAGCAGCGAGCACGGTAGCCATCGCGCTGCTCACGAATTTGTCAGTGCGGCGACTTCGCAGGGGCAGCAAAGCCAATCTTGTCGTCGGTACCCATAGTAGTTGCCGCACTGCCCTGGTGGCGAACAAAAGCAAGGCCTTGCCGACCTTGATAGGGAACCAGAGTAGCTAGGAATGATTGTCTCTCCTGCGCCGGCGCGGAAGCGGACCCTGGCGCGCGATAGCTTCGCCAGCAGCAGGTCTCTGCAGGGGAGATAACCACATGAAAACGCTCATCGAGCCGTACGGCGGGAAATTGCAGGTCCTGTACTTGCCCAACGGCGCCCTCGAGGCGGAACGCCGACGAGCCATTGAATATCCTTCCTGGCATCTGACAGACAGACAAATCTGTGATCTCGAGCTGTTGATGAACGGGGCATTTTCCCCACTGACGGGATTCATGTCTTGCGACGAGTATGACCGCGTCGTGCGCGACAGCCGGCTCGGAAATGGCTTGGTATGGCCAATCCCCATTGTTCTCGATGTCGATCGTGAATTCGGCGAGAAGCTGGTCCATGGCCAACGCCTTGCCTTGCGCGACCGCGAAGGTGTGCTCGTCGCCACGATGACCGTGGAATCGAAGTGGACACCGGACCTCGAACTGGAAGCACGGCTGGTCTACGGCACGACGGATTCTGCCCATCCCGGTGTGTTTCATCTGCTGCACAAGGCGAATCCGATCTATGTCGGCGGGCCCATCACGGGCATCGAACCGCCAGCCTACTATGATTTCAAGCACCTCCGGGATGATCCGGCGGCGCTGCGCCAGAAGTTCCGCAAGCGGGGGTGGTCGCAGGTGGTGGCGTTCCAGACCCGCAATCCGATGCACCGGGCTCATTTCGAGCTGACGTGCCGGGCGGCAAAAGCCTCCGAAGCCAACCTGCTGTTGCACCCTGTCGTGGGCATGACCAAGCCGGGAGACGTCGACCATTACACGCGCGTACGGTGCTACGAGCACGTCCTGCGGCGGTATCCCGAACAAACCACGATCATGAGCCTGCTGCCGCTCGCGATGCGATTGGCGGGACCGCGTGAGGCAGTCTGGCACGCCATCATTCGCCGCAACTTCGGCTGCTCGGGGTTCATCGTCGGCCGTGATCATGCGGGTCCGGGCAATGGCGGCAATGGCGTGAGTTTCTATGATCCCTATGCGGCACAACAGCTGGTCCGCAACTATCAAGACCAGCTGGAAATCGAGATGATCCCATTCGAGGAGATGATGTACGTGCCGGAACGCGGCCAGTTTGTGCCGCACAACGAAATACGCGATGGCGAGACGCCAATGACCATCTCCGGCACCGAATTGCGCCGGCGCCTGCGCGACGGCATCGAGATACCGGAATGGCTGTCCTTCCCCGAGGTGCTTGACGAATTGCGGCGCAGCTTCCCGCCGCGTCACCGGCAGGGCTTCGTGATCTTTTTCACGGGCTTGCCGAGTTCTGGCAAGTCGACGATTGCCAACGCGCTGCTTGCCAAGCTGAACGAGGACGGGACTCGGCCGGTGACGGTGCTCGACGGCGACGTTGTGCGGCGGCACCTCTCAAGCGAACTAGGCTTCTCGCGGGAGCACCGGAATCTCAATGTGCTGCGCATCGGGTATGTGGCGGGCCTCATTGCGAAGTCCGGCGGGATTGCCATTTGCGCACCGATCGCGCCCTACGAGAATATCCGGCGGCAGGTCCGCGAAATCGTGGAGGCGGCCGGTGGTTTCATCGAGGTGCATGTGGCGACACCAGTTGACGTATGCGAGAAGCGCGATCGGAAGGGCCTTTATGCCAAGGCTCGTGCCGGGCTGCTTTCCAACTTCACCGGCGTCAACGACCCCTACGAGGCTCCGATCGCACCCGACCTGCGCATCGATACTGGGGAATACACGCCCGATCAGTCCGCTCAGCAGATTTTGCTGAAGATCGAGGCGCTCGGATACATCCGGTAACGCGGCTGCGTAGGCGTCGGCCCGACCATCACCGTGATGTTTCCTGCCGAGCGTGCCGTCGAGGGACCATCTGCCGCCTAGTTGAGTGCTTCGGGTCCCTGAAGTGGAGTCCGGTTCGGACTTGCAGATGGCGTTGGAATACTTCGCTTCACATCGGGGGCAAGACGCGTGCAGGCCGGGCGTAATCCGCATGCCTGCTAAGTGCTCGCTGGCGCCTCATCATTTGTATTCGAATTGCTCGTACGCGTGCGGCCGCCCTCCGGGCGTGAGATCCAAGAGAGTCCACATCGGCTCGACCGTGCCGATATGCCGTGGATCTTGCCCCGGCTCGGCTGGCGCGAACAACAGCTCGGAGGCCCAACTCAGCCTGATCACCCCATCGGCGCCCTTGTGGAACACCGTGAGGATCGGCACCTGCTGTCCCTCCTCGTCCACAGGCCGGAAAACGCCACCTGACCAAGCAAGGCGATTTTAGGCAGAACACCTTGACATGAGCGTATATGCACCTATATAAGCGCATATACGCTAATTTGAGGAGTGACCCGCATGGCGCCAGAAGCCGCAGCGAAGTTTCAGCAGTGCAATTGCCTGGCGGTTCGCCAGGCGGCTCGCTACCTGACTCAATTCTACGATCAGTTTCTCGCATCATCAGGGTTGCGCACGACTCAGTTCTCGATTCTCGCCAAGTTGAGAGGATTCGGACCCCTTTCAATCAACGCTCTAGCGAAGGAGCTCGTGATGGACCGCACGACCCTGGGGCGGAACATGCTGCCTCTGGAGCGCGAAGGCCTGATTGAGATTGTTCCCGGCAGTTCCGATCGACGAACGAAGGACCTGCGTCTGACGGAGGCCGGCGTGGAGCGACTGCGCGCCGCGTCCGCTGGATGGAACCAGGCTCAATCCAGGTTTGAAGAGGCATTCGGCCGCAAGCGATCGTCGGAACTTCGTGCTCTGCTGCGCGAGGTCGTAGCTTCTGAGTTGTGAGCAGGAAACAAGAGTTGCCGAGAGGCCCATGCAATGGCGGTGCTGCGATGGCTGGAACAGAGTCAGAGATGAACTTGGCCGGTCATTGCCGATCCGCGCCAGGATATGGGCGGTTCGGCGGGACCGTAAGGGCGCGAGCTCTAGCCGCGTTCATTGCTGTTTTGCTCCTTTCTCTTGGCGGCTGTGACCAGCCCGAAGCTGATCCCCGAACGGCCGATACGCTGGTACGACTTGTGTCGGTGGAGCCGGCATCACCTGAGGAAAGGGCCTTCACCGGAACCGTTGCGGCCCGGGTCCAAAGCGATCTGGGTTTCAGGATTAGCGGAAAGATCGTCGAGCGCTTGGTGGATACCGGTCAGGTGATTCAAGCCGGGACACCGCTGTACCGAATCGATGCTACGGACTACGAGCACGCGATTACCGCCCAGCTGGGCAATGTCGGCGCCGCGAAAGCACGGTTGATTCAGGCCGCAGCAGATGAAAAACGCTATCGCCGCTTGTTACCATCGGGCGCCGTTTCGGCCTCGGAATATGATGCGGCAAAGGCTGCGGCGGACAGCGCCCGCGCCTTGTTGGACGCAGCGCAGGCGCAGCTGAAGGTCGCCCAGGACGAGAGCCAGTATTCCACCCTCGTGGCAGATGCAGATGGCACCGTGGTGGAGACGCTGGCCGAGCCAGGCCAGGTCGTGAGCGCTGGGCAGATCGTAGCGCGCATCGCGCACGTCGGCCCGCGTGAGGCGTCCGTCAGCCTGCCCGAAACGGTACGGCCGGCGATTGGATCGGCCGCGCAGGCTTCGCTCTATGGCCGCGATACCCGCTGGCCTGCCCGCCTGAGGCAGCTTTCCGATGCCGCCGATCCGCTGACCAGGACCTACGAGGCGCGTTATGTCCTCGACGGCGATGCTGCGACGGCGCCATTGGGCGCGACCGTGACCATTCTGTTGCCGAGTGACTTCGCCGCTGAGAGAACGGCCGTGCCGCTTGGCGCTCTGCGCGACGAAGGCAAGCAAGCCGGCGTCTGGGTCTTTGACGAGAAGACCTCCACCGTGACCTTTCGGCCGGTGCGGATCGATCAGGTCGGAGCCGAGACCGCCATTCTGAGTAGCGGCGTCTCCGTCGGAGAGCGGATCGTCGCGCTCGGCGCCCATCTCCTGCACGACGGGCAGCGGGTCCGGACAAGTGACGCTCAGGCCAGCCTGCCATGAGCCGGTTCAATCTCTCCGCCCTTGCCGTTCGGGAGCGCGCGATCACGCTGTTTCTGTTGATCGCGATCAGCGCAGCCGGCGCGTTTGCCTTCCTGCAGCTCGGCCGCGCCGAAGACCCCGCATTCACGATCAAGGTCCTCACGGTGACGGCAGCCTGGCCGGGCGCGACCGCCGAGGAGATGCAGAACCTCGTCGCCGAGCCGCTCGAAAAACGCCTCCAGGAACTGCGCTGGTATGATCGGGTGGAGACCTTCACGCGGCCGGGGCTGGCGTTTCTGACCTTGTCTCTGCTCGACAAGACCCCGCCCTCTGCGGTCGAAGATGAGTTCTACCAGGCGCGCAAGAAGCTCGGCGATGAGGCACCCAGCCTTCCTGCCGGCGTGCTCGGGCCGTTCATCAACGACGAGTATTCCGATGTGCAGTTCGCGCTCTATGCGATCAAGGCGCGGGGCATGCCGCCGCGGCAGCTGACGCGGGAAGCAGAAACCTTGCGCCAGCGCCTCCTCCATGTTCCGGGCGTGAAGAAGGTCGATATCTTCGGAGAGCGACCGGAACGGATCTTCGTGGAGTTCTCGTATGGCAGGCTGGCGAACCTCGGCATCAGCGCCCGCGAGATCTTCGAGGGCCTCCGGCGCCAGAACGTCGTGACGCCGGCGGGCTCGATCGATACCCACGGTCCACAGGTCTTCATCCGCGTCGACGGAGCCTATGACGACCTGCAGAAGATTGCCGACACGCCCATCGTCGCTGCAGGACGGACGTTGAAGCTCTCGGACATCGCCCAGGTGCGACGTGGCTATGACGACCCCGCGACCTTCCTGATCCGGCATGACGGCGAACCGGCGATGGTTCTCGGTGTCGTCATGAAAGAAGGATGGAATGCCCTCGATCTGGGCAAGGCGCTCGATGCGGAGGAACGCAAGATTGCGGCGGAACTGCCGGCCGGCCTTTCCTTCACGAAGATCAGCGATCAGGCGGTGAACGTCGAGGAAGCAGTTGGCGAGTTCATGATCAAGTTCTTCGTCGCCTTGGGCGTGATCATGGTCGTGAGCCTGATCAGCCTCGGGTGGCGCGTCGGCATCGTGGTGGCCGCCGCCGTGCCGCTGACACTGGCTGCAGTGTTCGTGATCATGCTGGTCACCGACCGGGTGTTCGACCGCATCACCCTCGGCGCACTCATCATTGCGCTGGGGCTCCTGGTCGATGACGCCATCATCGCCATCGAGATCATGGTGGTGAAGATGGAAGAAGGCTGGGACAGGATCAAGGCGGCCGCCTATGCCTGGAGCCATACCGCCGCTCCCATGCTGTCGGGAACGCTGGTCACCGTCATCGGCTTCACGCCTGTCGGTTTTGCGCGATCGACTGCCGGGGAATATGCCGGCAACATCTTCTGGATCGTCGGCTTTGCCCTGATCGCCTCCTGGGTCGTCGCGGTCGTCTTTACCCCTTACTTGGGCGTGAAGCTGCTTCCAGATATCAAGCCCATCAAGGGCGGTCATGAGGCCATCTATGCGACGCCCCGGTATGAGAAGTTCCGGCGGCTGGTGACATGGGCCGTGAACCACAAGTTCTTCGTCGCCGGCGCGGTGATCGGGGCTTTCCTGCTGGCTGGCGCGGGAATGGGGCTGGTCAAGCAGCAGTTCTTCCCGGCTTCGGACCGGCCGGAGGTGCTGGTTGAAGTGCAGATGCCCGAGGGAACCAGCATCGAGGCGACGGCCAGGGCCGCAACGAAGGTGGAGGACTGGCTGAGACAGCAGCCGGAAGCGAAGATCGTCACAACCTACATCGGTCGGGGTGCGCCGCGCTTCTTCTTTTCCTATAATCCGGAGCTGCCGGATCCCTCGTTTGCGAAGCTGATTGTGTTGACGCCTGACGCCGAGGCGCGCGAGCAGCTGAAGGTCAGGCTTCGTGCACAAGTGGCCGAAGGAATGGTGCCGGAAGGGCGGATCAGGGTCACACAGCTGGTATTCGGCCCTTACTCCCATTTCCCCGTCACGTTCCGCGTGATGGGGCCTGATCCCGCCAAGCTTCGCGAGATCGCGAATGATGTGCAGGCGGTGATGCGCGCCAATCCGAACACCCGCCAAGTGAATCAGGATTGGGGCGAGCGGGCGCCAACGGCGCGCTTCGTACTCGACCAGGACCGGCTTCGACTGATTGGGTTGACGTCTCAGGACGTGGCCGAGCAGCTGCAGTTTCTGCTGACCGGCGCGCCGGTAACCCAGGTGCGTGAAGACATCCGAACCGTCGAGGTCGTGGCGCGGAGCGCTGGTCCCGAACGGCTCGATCCCGCTCAGCTCGGCGACCTGACCTTGACGAGCCAGGATGGCCGCGTCGTTCCGCTCAGCCAGATCGGCCGCATAGAGGTCCGGCCGGAGGATCCCATTCTGAGGCGACGAGATCGCACGCCGACCATCACCGTTCAGTCGGATATTGACGAGCGGCTCCAGCCGCCGGAAGTCTCCAAGGAAATCGAGTCGGCGTTGCAACCGATCATCGGGCGCCTTCCGGCCGGATACCGCATTGAAACAGGCGGCAACATCGAAGATTCAGCCAAAGCCAATAGCGCCCTCGCGCCTGTCTTTCCCATTATGCTCGTCCTGACGCTGCTGGTCCTGGTCATTCAGGTCCGGTCCCTCTCCGCGATGGTTATGGTCTTCCTGACGGCGCCACTGGGCTTGATCGGGACGGTTCCGATCCTGCTGCTGTTCCAGCAGCCGTTCGGTTTCAATGCCATCCTCGGCCTCATCGGGCTGTCGGGCATCCTGATGCGCAACACGCTCATCCTGATCGGGCAGATCCAGACCAATCGCGAAGAAGGGCTGGACCCCTATCGTGCCGTCGTAGAGGCCACCGTCCAACGTGCGCGGCCCGTCATTTTGACGGCACTCGCCGCAATTCTGGCTTTCGTGCCGCTGACGCAATCCGTGTTCTGGGGCTCCATGGCCTACACACTGATCGGCGGAACCGCGGTCGGCACGGCACTGATTCTGATTTTTCTGCCGGCGCTCTACGCAATCTGGTTCCGTGTTCGCCCAGTGACCCCAGTGGAGAGCGTCCACATCGAGGATGAAATTCGAGCAGCCGCCCAGTAGCGAGAGCCGGTGCACTGCTTACGCCTGCTGAGTCCCCGCTGGCGCCTTCGGCCGATATCATTCGTATTCGAATTGCTCGTACGCGTGCGGCCGCCCTCCGGGCGTGAGGTCCAAGAGAGTCCACATCGGCTCGACCGTGCCGATATGCCGTGGATCTTGCCCCGGCTCGGCTGGCGCGAACAACAGCTCGGAGGCCCAACTCAGCCTGACCACCCCATCGGCGCCCTTGTGGAACACCGTGAGGATCGGCACCTGCTGTCCCTCCTCGTCCTCCCCATGATAGTCGCGTTTGAAGCGGGTGTTGGCGGCTGAAAGCAGCTTCAGATTGCGCCAGCCGCGATGCGCTGCAAAGGCTGCAACCCGCTCGATCGGTGCCTTGGCCACGGCGGCGATGTTTGCCCCCAGCCCCTCGACGTGCGGCACCGCTCCCTCCCAGTTGTCGAGCAAGGCCGTGCAAGAGGGACACGGCCCCTCCTCGAGGGGAAGCGCTGTCATCGGCCCACTGCTCGGCGCGCGCCGCTTGTCGCTGCGGTGCCGCGGGAACATGAAGTGGTAGAGGATCACCGTGTCGGTACCAGGCCGAAACAGTTCGGACAACCGTACCTTGGCTGGCACCCCCCGGGCGTCGATGTGGTCGAACTCGTAATCCTCGGGAACGGCTCCGCCCGGCGGCAGGGCTCGAACTGCCGCGGCCACGGCTTCCATTTCACGCCGGAGCGCGACCTCGCGCTCCAACAGCTTGTTCCGAGCGGCGCGATACTCCGGGCCCTCATTTGGAAAGGTCACGCCCATGGCTACCTCCATCGAAGCGAATGAGTGAAACATAACACGACCGGACTTGAACCGGTCCGCTCGTGGGAACGGACTTCCGTCGAAATGTCCTATTGTGCGGTATATCCACCGTCGACCGGATAGAACCCGCCCGTCGAAAAGCTGCTCTGGTCCGAGAGAAGGAACGCGATCAGGTTCGTGACCTCTTGCCGCGTTGCCATCCGCTGCATCGGGTGCGCCGCTCGGAAACCTTCCAGAACCTCATCGGGGGTCTGGCGCATCTTCGGTGTATCGACGAAACCCGGACCGACCGCGTTGACCCGAATGTTTTGCGTTGCGAACTCCAATGCGGCGACGCGCGTCAAGCCAAGCACGCCATGTTTCGCGGCCGTGTAGGCACCGACCCCAGGGAAGCCGATGATGCCGTTCGCGGCCGACAGGTTGACGATCGCCCCGCCACCGCTCTTCAGCATTTCGGGTATTTCATACTTCAGGCAATGGAACACCCCGCTGAGCGAAACCGCGATGACGGCGTTCCAGTCCTCGATGCCTGTGTCGGGTATTGTGGTGCCTCCCGGACCGACGACCGCTGCATTGTTCACCGCCAGATGCAGCCCGCCAAAGCGTCCAACCGTCGCCCTGACGAGCTCCGAGACCTGCTCTGGATCTGAGACATCGCAGGCGAAGCCAAGGCTGCGGGTGCCCGATGGGTCGAACGCCTGTGCCTTCTTGCTGGTCTTGTCCGCATCGCGGGATGCAACAACGACGCACGCGCCGCGAGCATGGAGCGTCTCTGCCACGGTTTCTCCGATCCCATCGGTGGCGCCTGTTACGATGGCAACCTTGTTCCTGAAATCCTGCATGCCATCACCTCCGATAAATGAGGCCTGCAATCACCTGCAGCCGCACCCGAGTACTGCCGAATCTTGCTGCGAACCAACTCCGCCCGCAATTTCCCCGCGTCACGGCGTGAAGATCTCGTTGGCGGATGAGGCGGAGCCGCCGGGCGAGGGGCCGCCGGCGATGACATGCATCTTCCCGACGACCGCGGCCCCCAGGCCGTGGCGTGCCGTCGGCATCGGGGCATGGCTGGTCCAGCTATCGCTCCTGGGGTCATAGGCCTCGACCTCGTCGAACGTCCCCGCTGGCGCCTCGCCGCCGACAACGAAAATCCGACCGCCGAGTACCGCCGCCGCGATGCCGCTGCGGGGCGTCGGCAGCGGCTTCCGCGCCTCCCAGCGATCGGCCGCCGGATCATACGACTCGTTTGCGGCCAGGTTCCGCGAATAGCTGCCGTCCACGCGCCCACCGATGGCATAGAGACGCCCGTTCACCGTGGCCGCCGCGAGATGGTCGCGCGGCGTCGGAAGTGGCGCCAGCGCCCTCCATCGATCGGTCGAGGGATCATAGACCTCGTGAGCCGGCGTGTTGCGCCGGTCATTGCCCGACCCTCCGACCGCATGGATCTTGTCGTCGATGACGGCGACGGCCAGCGCACCCCGTGGCGTCGGCATGGCAGCAAGGGAGCGCCAGCGGTCGCCAGCCGGGTCGTACTCATAGACCGAGTTGGTCGGGTCCCAGCCATTGGCGTACCCCCCGATGACATAGAGCTTGCTGTTGAGCCCGATCGCCCCTGCGTGATGCAGCGCGCGCGGAATGGCGGCGCCGCGGCTCCAGCGATCGCCTGCGGGATCGTAGATCTCGAGCTCTTGCTGGCCGCCGAATCCGCCAACGACGTAGATTTTGCCGTCCAGCGCGGCGACCGCCACCTCGGAACGCTCCGACGGCATCGCTGCGCCGGTCGTCCATTCGCCGGTCCCCTGGGCCGAGGCAACGCTACCCAGGAACAGGCCGAGGAGCAGTGCAGGAAAGAAGATCTGGATCTTTGCCATCTTACCTCCCGGGCTTGCTTGTGTTGCCGGTCCACGGCAGCGAGGCGCAGCTCGCTGGTGGTATTAGTCTCAACATATGAATCCTAAATTCAAAGTGTCATGTCATTGCCGAGCTTGACACGGCAATGACACGGTGCCGCGGCACCCACCCGATCGGCCAGCCGCCACCCGATCCGGAATCTTTATCTCTCCGCCCGTGCCGCCATTGCCTTGCCCGGGAGCACGTCGATGCCTGAACTATCCCGCAGAGGAGACCTGTGCAGTCACGGCACAAAAAAGTAGTGGACTTGGATTAGGGCCCCGCTGGTGAGCGCGCTGCATCGTGGCAGGTTCAGTCATCGCGGGCACCGCATGACGACGAGCCCGATCTGGCATGCATTGGCCCCTAGTCGGCGCGGCGCCGAAGCGCCATGGAAAAAGTATCTCGCAGATCTGCACTCGTATACGGCTTGGTGACGCAGAGCGCGAACTCGGGAAAAGGCTGATTCTTCATCTCGTAACCTGTCGCGAACACGACCGCTACGCCGCGGCGCCATAGACTCTCCGCCAGCGGAAAGCTGACTTGACCGTTGATGTTGACATCGAGCATCGCCGCGTCGAAATGGCAATTCGACGCCAGTTGTTCCGCCTCGGCGAGCGTGCTCGCGATCTTCACCGTCTCCGCACCTAACCCCAGCAGAACCTGCTCAGCATCCATAGCGATGAGAAACTCGTCCTCGAGCAGCAGCACCCTTGCGCCGGCCAGATCGCCCATTTTCAAACCTCTTAGAACGGCACGGTAATCGTGCAGTGGGCGCCCCCCGCGGCCAGTCGGTAGTCGCACTTGCCTTGCAGGTCGTGCCCGACGGCACTCTTGATCAGCTTCATGCCGAAGCCCGACCTCGCCTTCGTTGGTACTCCCGGCACGCTGCTTTCGGTCCAGTCGATCGAGAGTCGCCTGCCAGCGGCATCAACGCTGACCATCCACGCGATGGACAGAGTGGCCCCATCGTGCGCGAGCGCCCCATATTTTGCGGCGTTCGTGACCAGTTCATGGAGTGTCAGCGTCAACGTAAGCGCGTGCTTGGGCGGCAGGCGGACCTCTGGACCATTGATCGTGACCTGCCCCTTCTGAGTATATGGCCGCAGCTCCGCATCGAGAATGTCGCGCAGGGATGCATCGCGCCAGTCGTGCAAGGTGAGGAGGTTGTGCGTCGCCGCCAGCGCACCGACACGTTGCTTGAGCGTCTCCACGAAATCCGCGCGATCCGACTTGGTTGCAGCTGTCTGATTGACGATCGACGTGACCGTCGCCAACGTATTCTTGACGCGGTGCTGCAGTTCGTCCATCAGCCGCCGCAGCTCCTTCTCGAGTCGCCGCACGTCGGTCACGTCCTTGAGAACCACACCGACTGCAGTCACGCGCTCGTCCTCCTCGTACGGATAGACGTCGATGAGGAAGTCTCTTGCGCCATCCCCGTTTATGCGGATGGTTGCGTCAAGATTGCTCATCTCCCGACCCTGCTCGAAAACATCCGCGGCAGGCCCTTCCATGCGTTCCGCCAGCACCGGAACCACGTCTTTAAGCGCGCGGCCGACGAGCTCTTCCACGCTGTGGCCAGTCAAGTCGGCGAGGTGCCGATTGACCTTCAGGAATCGGCGATTGCGGTCGATCATGGCCATGCCAACGGGCGCAGTCTTGTACAGCGTCTCGATTTCGTGGCTGCGTTGACGTGCAAGGTCCTCGTTGCGCGCTAAGTCTGCCTGGGTCTGCCTGATCTTCGTGACATCGGAGAACACAAGAATGACGCCATCGCTTATGTCGTTGACGTCGCGATACGGAAGAACGCGCAGCACATAGCTCTCGTTGCCGTTATCGATCGTGAGCTCTTGCTCGATCGGCTCGCCGATCTCCAGCACCTTGCGGCTGAGTTCTTCGAGCTGGCGTTGATCCGTACGCGATACCACATCCGAGAAAGACCTGCCCCGATCCTGATCCTGGAAGCGGAACAGCGCCTTCGTTGCCGGGGTGAAGTTCCTGATCCGCAGCTTGCGATCCAGGAAGATCGTCGGCACTTGCGTGCTTTCGATGAAGTTCTGCAGATCGCTATTGGCGCGCGCGAGCTGGTCGACCTTGTTCTTGAGCTCTTCGTTGACGGTGGCGAGCTCTTCGTTCGCCGACTGCAGCTCCTCGTTCATGGACATCATTTCTTCGTTCGAACTCTTCAACTCCTCGTTCGATGTCTCCAGCTCCTCGACCGTCGTGCGCAGCCTGGACCGCGTCTCGTTGAGTTCATCCTCAAGCTCGCTGATCCGCTCTTCGTGGGAATAGCTCTCGACATCGACCTCGCTCTCGTCGTCGAAGTCCCGATTGCCCGTCCGTGCGTCCTGGAATACGAGGAGCGTCTCCTCTTCGCTGATCGGGTCGGCATTCAGATCGACCAGGAAGATTGCATCTCCTTCTCCCTCGACACGCACCTCACGCTTGATCGTGCGCTTCCTGCTCGCCCGCGCTCCGTCGAGCACTGCGCGCACCGCGGAGCGAAGACCGCGCTTGGCAAGATCGGTGATCTTGTTGGACGGTGTTCCCTCCGCAAGTTCGAGGTACCTTCCGGTTCTGGTCGATGAGCGGACAACATCATTATCGGAATTGACCACAACGTGCGCGGGAGCATAGCGCTCCATGACCCGCCGCACGACGGCATCTGCGCGATCGCCGCCTATGCGTTGCCCCTCGGCCGGTTTGCTCGCCGCTGCCGCAAGTGCAAGCGGCTCGACGAACAACGGCATCGCCACGGACTGGCGATAGGCGCCGCGCCGTCTGTATATGCGGTGCGTCTGTTCGACGGTCTCGAAGAGATCGCTGCGCCCGGCAATGTTCTCGGCAGAGCCCAGAAACAGCCAGCCCTGCGGCTTCAGTGAGTAGTGGAACACCGGGATCAGGCGTTGCTGCAGAGCTGTGTTCAGATAGATGAGAAGGTTGCGGCAGACGATCATGTCGACGCGCGAGAACGGCGGGTCCTTGATGATGTTGTGGTTGGAGACCCGCACCATGTCGCGGATGCTTTGATTCAGCACATAATCGTCTTCTTGCGCATAGAAGTAGCGGTCGAGCAGCTCGATCGGCACGTCCTTGACCGCCGATTGCGGGTAGCTTGCCGCGCGCGCTTTCTGCAGCATCGCTTCGTCGATGTCGGTGGCGAAGATCTGGACGGTTGGTCGCGCCGGTGCT
Source organism: Dongia deserti (assembly GCF_003574735.1). GTDB lineage: Bacteria > Pseudomonadota > Alphaproteobacteria > Dongiales > Dongiaceae > Dongia_A > Dongia_A deserti. The sequence continues at coordinate 82,365 of NZ_QORW01000015.1, read as the reverse complement.
CGCGCGAGGGCTTCCGCGATCAGGATGGCAATGCTGTAGGCTTCCTCGCCACTTGAACAGCCTGGTGTCCAAAGTCGGATCGTGTCGCTCGCGCCCTTGTCGCGCAAGAGTACCGGCACCACTTCGCGGCGGAGGAAGTCGAATGCCTCTGCGTCGCGGAAGAAGCAGGTGACGTTGATGAGCAGGTCACGAAAGAGCAGCCTCGCTTCGTCCGCCTTCTCCCGGACGCGCTCAAGGTAGTCGGGCGGGCTGGCAATGCCGAGCACCTGCATGCGCCGCTGGATACGCCGCATCATCGTGCTGCGCTTGTATTGGCTGAAATCGTGGCCGAGCCGGTGGCGCAGCTCTTCACACACAGCGAGCAGGAAATCGGTAACATCCGGCAGGCTGAAGATGCTCGCGTGACCGCGATCGAAATAGTCTCGAATGGCCGCTGGCATGTCGCCGACCGGCATCACTTTGTCGACTAGGCCGGTGGCAACGGCGCTCTTCGGCATGCCATCATACTTCGCTGTTTTCGGGTCCTGAACCAGGGTGAGGCCGCCGGCCTCCTTTATCGCACGAAGCCCCTCGCTGCCGTCCGCTCCTGTGCCGGAGAGGACTACACAGGCGGCGTTGGCTCCTTGATCCTGCGCCAAGCTGCGGAAAAAGACATCGATGGGCCGGCGAAAGCCGCGTGGCTCGGAAAACCCGGAAAGCCTCAATCGCCCCTTGTCGATCACGAGGCTGGCATTTGGCGGGATAAGATAAAGGTGATTCGGCTCGATCGGCATGCCATCAGCGATCTGGCGCACCGGCATCGTGGTTCGGCGGGAAAGCAGTTCGGCCAGCATACTTTCGTGGTTGGGATCGAGATGCTGAACCAGCACATAAGCGAGGCCGGCGTCTGGAGGCGCCGCCATCAGGAAGTTTTGAAACGCCTCCAGTCCGCCGGCTGAAGCGCCCAAGCCGACCACCGGACAGGGGGCAGGATGCGCGCCAAGCTCGGGGCGGTCCGGCGAATGCAGGCCATCAACGGCCACAGACTCTTCTGAAGGGTCGTGTGACATTTTCCGATAGGATTGATGCCGCGGAATGCGGCCTTGCAGATGAAACGTCGCAACCGCAGGTGAGTTCCCGCGCCACGAACTTGGGGGCCAAACTTCGCTGCAACCTGCTTGCGGAACGACTACGTCAACTGCTCAGTCAGCAGTGACGCTTGGCGGACATTAACGTGGGCTGAGAACTTGGTCGGCTCCGTAGTCCTGGGCACACCCAATTGGGCGCGACAGAGCACACGCGTCGGGAACGCATCGAAGAACTTAATGTGGCGATGACACAATCATCTGGCGCTAAACAGCTCGGGGATTCACCTCCCCGCCGATCCTGACGTATTTCGCGCAGTTCGGAACGAAACCCTGTTTGAAGCGGAAAGTTCCGTCGAAATGAACCTCAAAAGGACCGTGCCTTGATGGCATTTGCGGGATCTTGAGACAGCTGCGCTTTCGGGTCAAAGAGCGCCCTACACCACAATGATTACAGCAGTTCGGTTGTTCTGACGCGCTCTTCGACCTCACCAGCAACAGCCATAGCCGCCTATGGCGCGCTAACGAGCGGTCAATCGACGTTCGCTTTTATACCCGCGAGAGTCTCGAAGCACATCACCTCCGACAGGTCCATAGTCGGAAAAGATGCGAGCACTTGCATACTATTCTGGCAGCAGAAGTCCGCTCCGCCAAGGGTCAAGATCGGTAGTCGAAGAGCTGCCAAGCATGTCAGCGGATCGGCCCGGACCGGAGATGACGATTGCCCGCGTCAGCTGATCATTAGCACCTCACTTTAACGAGCTAGCGCGGTGCCAGAGACGAGCTGGCGCGGCATGAGCTGGCTAAGGGAGGGCTGGCGGCGTTACGGAATCGTGCTAGGCTGGTTCTATGACGACGATCGGGCTGGCAACCGAGCGGGCTGCTGCGGGAATCGCCAAAGTTTACGTCGATACCTGGCGGTCGACCTACGCCGCAGTCCTGCCGCACCGCATGCTGCTCCGCATGTCCTACGAGCGCCAGGCGCGCGAATGGTCCTGGATCATCCGCAACCGCGCCGACGCACAGCCGGTCATCGTGGCCGCTGACGCAGATCGTGATGTGATCGGATTTACGAGCTTCGGGCTGTCGCGGCCCGGCAATCGCCCGGCCGGTGGGCGCTTCGCCGGCGACGGCAACACAAACGTCGGCGAGATCCACACGCTCTATGTCCTGCCGGAATTCCAGGAGCGCGGCATCGGCCGGCGGCTATTGTCGGCCGCCTTTGCCGCGATGCTCGTCAAGGGCTATGACTGCAGCTTCCTGTGGGTCCTGCGCGACAATCCTTCACGCTACTTCTACGAGCGCGTCGGCGGCAAAGCGGTCGCCGAGCGTCGAGAGCGCCTGTGGGGCTGCACGCTCGACGAAATCTGCTACGGCTGGCCCGATCTCAGGGGTGCACGCCACAGCGACCGTTGACGCCACTTGCCAACGGAGCGCGGCAATGGCGGTAGCTATCGATTCACACGGACGCGGCCGCTCTATGCACGAAGGGCCGTTCCAAATATGGTCTAAGGTCTGGCTTGACCGTTCCTTCGCCCGGGCCGATCACTGATCTGACGGAAATCGGCAGCCCAGCTTGGCTTTGGGGGCTGGAAATGAGTCCGGCATCATCTCTGGGAGCGGAAGCATGGCGCGCGACATTCTGATCCTTGGGGCCTCGTATGGCTCGTTGCTGGCGACAAAGCTGTTGATGGCCGGTCACAACGTGACCCTGGTCTGTCGGCAAAAGACTGCCGAACTCATCAATCGCGACGGTACCGAAGTTCGCATCAAGCTGCGTGACGAGCCGATACATCGGGCGATCTTCTCGCGCGATCTGCCTGGGACTCTGGACGCGGCCTCGCCCGAAGACGTCGACCTCTCCCGCTATGACCTCGTTGGTCTTGCCATGCAGGAGCCGCAATACACCAACCACACGATCCGGGTGCTGATGATCAAGATCGCGGAGGCGAGGCTGCCTTGTCTCTCGATCATGAACATGCCGCCCTTGCCCTATCTCAAACGGATCCCGGCGCTGGCGGATATGGAGTTGGAGGAAGCCTATACCAATGCCCAGGTGTGGGAACGCTTCGAGCCGGGGCTGGTGTCACTCTGCTCGCCCGATCCGCAGGCATTCCGCCCGCCGGAGGAGGCGGCGAATGTCCTGCATGTCGGCCTGGCGACAAACTTCAAGGCAGCGACATTTGCGGATGAGGCGCATAACCGTCTGCTTCGGGAGCTGGAAGCAGACATCGGCGCGGTGAGGCTGGATGGTCACGACGTTCCGGTGAAGCTCAAGGTGTTCGACTCGCTCTTCGTCCCTCTCGCCAAATGGTCGATGCTGTTGACCGGCAACTACCGCTGCATCACGCTGCATGAGCCGCGGTCGATCCGCGATGCGGTGCACGAGGACCTGAAGCTCTCGAAGTCGATCTATGACCATGTCGATGCCGTCGCGCGGCGTCTGGGGGCCGACCCCAAGGATCAGGTGCCGTTCGAGAAGTACGCCAAGGCGGCGGAAAGCCTTCTCAAACCTTCCTCGGCGGCCCGGGCTGTCGCCGCTGGAGCGCCGTTCATCGAGCGGGTCGACCTGCTGGTGAAGTTGATCTCGCATCAGCTCGGCGTGCCCAATGCCGAAATCGACCGCACGGTCGACATCGTAGATCACAAACTGAACGATCGGATCGTACCGGGCTGACCCGGCGCGCTGCCATTTTGGCCGTTCGCGGGGCGTCTCATCAGTGAACTGCCAGAGCAGACCAGCTGCCGATGCAGTAGACCCGCGCACTTGAGATCAGGCCAGATTTTCCATCGGCGGGAGTATCATCCCTTCATCCTGTCCCGCTTTTCGTCCATGCGTGTTGGCGAAAGATGCCCGATCTGGATGCGCATTTCCTCCAGCGCGCGCTCAAGCAATTGGAGACGGTGCCTGCCTTCCATTGCGTCTTTCCCCGACCGTTCCAATTGCTCGATCTTCTCGATCTGCTCCGTTATGCGCTGCTGCATAAGCCGGATGTGCTCAAATGCCTGTGTCTTGTCTGCCATGTCTCTCGACCCTCAAATGTCATCCAGTGGTGCGAACGCGCGCAGATACCATCATCAATCCTGTCGCGGGTTCGGAGGCTCAGCGAGCGCCGCCTCTGCCAGCAGGTCGCGCCTGAATTTCTCAGCCATGATTTGGCCAGCGTCATTCGGGCTGGATAGCTTCATGACGAAGGAGCCGTGCCCCCCGATCACATGGGATCGGAAATACTGCACGAGACCTTGGCGATCACCCATCGCCACTCCATTGACAATCAAGCCCTTTGAGACAGCCCGGCCTCTCGCCTCGCTTACGCCGTCATCGCCATCCGTCGCCGCGTTGTCGACACCATTTGCGCAGATGTTCATCACCGATCGACTGGTTTCAAAGGGAGCCGATGCCAGAAGCAGCGACGCGTGATCGATCGCCGCTGAGATATCAGTTCGCCGTTCAGGGCTGACAACGCTGCCCCGATCGCGCGCGTCCTCGACATCCCCGCCTCCATAATCGGAACGGTCGACGAGTTCGACCGAACCAACGACCGCGGACACGTGCGCCGCCTGTTCGGCGGAGCCGATGATTGTCCACGGCACCAGCACGTCGAACCGACCATCGCTCGACCAGGTGAATACTGCGAACCCGATCCGTCGATGGGGACCGGCCGTCGCGGCATCAAGGAAGCTCGGATCGAGCAGCGCCCGCGCGAGCCCTGCCTGCTGAAGCCATTCCTCATGCCGGCCGATGGAGTCCGACACGTCGATTGCAGTGATGACGTTGGCGTCCGTGCGCGTGTCCTGCAAGGACACGTCCGACGCCTGAGCGCGAGCGCAGACGAGGAGCGTGGCGGCCAGCAGGAAAGCGAGAGACGGTATGCAACGCGCCAATCGTGCGCCATGCAACGCCGAGCAACGGCCTGATGCCTCATGGATCATCAGTGCCTCGCTCGGCGCATGCGCGAATGGCACCGCTCGATCAGCTTATTGGCGTGCAGGTCTGCGATCAGCGCCTGCACATCGCCTTTGATTGTCGCAGCATCGACTGCGGGAAAGGCGTTGGAAATTGCTGCTGCGGCATCGGAGACGCTCGTTGGCTTGTGCAGAAGGCGCCACAGTCCCGCTGCGACCGGGTTCAGGTGGTAGATCGACTGACCCCGCGGGTCGACCAGGAACGCATCATTCTCAACGGCGCGAAGGATGATCGCCGGATTGCGCCGGTATCGGCCGGTGTTGCGCAAGCCGTCGCACCGCGCCTTCGGATGGCGGGCGTCCGAGAGCATGGCATTGGATGCCATGCTCTGAGGCGCCGGTGCGGCTTTTACTTCCTGATTCGGCGCTGTTCGGCCCTGGAATACATCCAGCAGCAGGCTTGCCGCATCGTCCAGGCTGGAATAGCGCAGCGTGTAGCAGGGCATCCCGCGCAACAGGTCGTGGAGGCAATCGGCAATGTCGGCTGCGGAGACCGATCGCGCGAAGTTCTGCCGGATTGCCCGTTGGAGCCCGAGGCTCTTCGACGTCGGCACGAGCTGCGCCTTGCCCCGTGGCCGGCGATCGAGGAGGACGCAGGCCGCCACCGGCATTCTGCGCCCGTGGCGGATCAAGACCTCCGGCGGCAGGTCAAGGTAGAGGTAACGATTGTCACTTGGTCCGCTGTGAGCCCGGACGAAGCGGCGAAAATCGACACCGGCGTTCTTCGGAAGGGGAAGGCGCAGCCTCGGAGCAATTCCCAGAGCGACGCCCTGACGCGACGATCTGCATATCGGCAGCACGTCGTCCGCAAAAACCGGAACGCTGGAAGCGGCAAGGCGCGCGAGCAGCGTGCTCTTTCCAGCGCGGAACTGGTTGGGAAACATCACGAGCCCGTCGGGAAAGGCCGCGGCGCCACTGTGCAGGCAGAGCAGTGATGGTTCGTCGGCCACGTAGATCTCGACGAGATCGGCGATGAAGGCACAAACGGCGCTGATGTCGGTGGGCTGATGGATCGCCGGACCGAGTGATGGCGTCTCCAGGCGATAGCTGTTGTTCTTCTTGCGCAAGGCGATGACTGGGTCATCCGCCGACGAGGCCAGTTTCCTCATTCGCCAACCGCGGAACACGGTTCCAAAGCGACCGCGCAGTTCCTCGCACCCGTCGAGCTCGATTGGTCGTGCAATCCCTTCGAACGCCATCAACATGGCAGAGTGCTTCCTTCCCTTCGGCTCGTTTCCCGACCCAAGCGCCGTGCTTGGGTCGGAAACCGGAGTGAGTTGGCTGTTGGGATCGTGATCCGCTGCTGGAGTCCGAGCGCCCTGGCGACCTTGAGGCTGTCAGGGCTCGAACGCGCCGATTACGATGGACGGGAGTTGCCCCGGTACCGAAGAGACCCGCTGGGTCCGCTCTTGCGCCCGCGACTGCCGCTGCTCCGACCGCCACTGCTCCGACCGCCACTGCCGCGACCGCCACTGCCGCGACCACCACTCCCACGGCCGCCGCTGCCGCGGCCACCACTCCCACGGCCACCACTCCCACGGCCGCCGCTGCCGCCGCTGCCCTTGCTCGCGGCCTGGGCCTGACTGAGTTGAAGCATCGTGGGTGTTGCGTAGGCGATGGCGATGCCAAGCCCGAGCCGCTTCAGCATCTTCCGCCGATCCGGGTTCGGTGCATTGTCAGCGGAGGCGCTTCGGTTGATGCGCGTAAGCATGAGTCTCTCTCCATGTCTCTGATGGGATCTCCGATCGCTTGCGTGGTGACACGGTTCGGCCGTATCTGCTTGCGAAGCGGGCGGAACGCTCGACAAAGTGCGTCCTCGCAGTTGCCCAAGATGCCAGGGACAGGTGAGAAATCGCGCGTGCTTCAGATTAAGTTCGAGAAAGCATAACATTAAAAGTTTCTAATATTTCTGGCAGGCAAGAAGATCGCGTGCCTGCGCAAGTGCTTCTTCCATCGTCTCGGCACGCCTCATGGACTCGAGCTCGCTGGTCCAAACCGCCAGAAAGCTGCTCAGCTTCCCGTATGAGTTGTCGAGCACGACGTGCGGAATGCCCAACATGGTGGATATGATATGTGCGTGCAGCCGGTCGCTGATCACCACTTTTCCCTGCGAAAGGATTCGCACGCCGCGGCGGCACCGGCTCCAGGCGAATGCGTCGTAGCGAGCCTGCCTGCGAGCAGCGGCGCCGGTCAGGGCGGCGCGGATGGTGGCCCGAAACCTGGCGCCGCGCCGCTCACCGCGAGTCTCCGTCAGCCAGTCGGTGACAATCGCGCCTTCGGGCACAAGCGAATCATCCAACGTAGCCTTTCGTTCCTTGTCGGTGCGCAGCAGGCACAACAGATCCGCACGCGAAGGGCGGCGGTGCTCCCGGCGCATGTAGAAGGCCATGTCGGGACAAAGGTGAACTGGGCAATCGAAATGGGAACGCGCGAACGCGAACGACGCGCGATCACGGACGAGCAGGGTGAATGCGCCATGGTTGCGGATCGCCCGCGCGGTGTCGGCGATCGACGACTCATCGGAAAAGTGGATCGATTGCGGCAGCTGAATGATCGGGCGGCCAGGGAACCGCTCCATCAACTCGCGGCGGAAGTCCTGATGCTCAGGCCATAGCGTCCCGAAGTTGCCGCCGCCGTGGATCAGGATCGCGCCTTCAGGAGCGCTTTCCCTCAGCTCCGCCGCAGAATAGTCGGTTGCGGCGCAGCAGTAGGCTGGCCGCACGCCCCGCACTCGGGAAAGATACTCGACCTCACCCACCCAGATCGCGGAATCTCCGACGTTGGGGTGACTCGGGTAATCGACCAGGCACAGCGGTCCCGGCGGAAGGACCTGCCGCAGGACGTCATGGATGGCTCCCTGAAGCAGCTCGATGAGGGCTTCAGCTTCGATCGATCGCTGTGTTGGGATTCCCTGTTCGCCAGCTCCCCTTCGTTGAGATCCGCTCGCACCCTGGAACGCAGACGCAGGCGGCCGAGCCATTGCCGATCGCGCACTCTCAGTCGGCGGTCGCATCGTGCACCCGTCGGCGGTTCGCGCCCATGCTCACTACGAGTAAGGCTAGCGCGGCGTTGAGCTCAGCGATTTCTTCCAGGGGGCCGAGGCGATCCAGTACCCCAATATCGAGATCGAGGAGGGCGGAGAAAGCTATTGCTGCAATGAAAAGCGCCATCGCTGAGTACGTCCGATCAGCGACGATGCGGCGGGCCAGGCCGAACAGCTCACGACACCAGAGGATCATGAAGACAAGGCCAATGACACTTGCACCGCCGACGATCGTCACCATCAGCATGGGATCGACGTGCGATGAGAGGCGGTATGTCAGGATGAAAAGGTCATGCGCGCCATCGAACTCGCCACCCCCCGTCATCTCCGGCATGGACCAGCCGAAGAGTCGTGCGCCGAAGCTGATCTCGTCGAGGAAGCCAAGGATGCCCAGGCCGGCGGCAACGGGCAGGAGGATGCGGTAATCGCGCGGTCCCGGTCGCCGCAAGAAGGCCCCGACCACGAACGCCGCAAGAAACAAGAGTGCTGTCGCAACTTCGACAGCGCGATCCTCGCCGAAAACCGGCGCGCGAAGCCCGACAGCGTAGAGTGCGATCAGCGCGACGTCGCCGGTGGCCACACATAGGATCGTCGTGAGCGGGTACTTGCTCCACCGGTCAAAGAGCCAGCCCGAGATCGCGCCAGCGTGAACGGTGCTATCCATGATTGCCCAACCCATCGCTGTGCGCAGCCGTCGCGGGCTGACTCATTGCCCTTTCATGATAGGCGCGTGACGATGAGGAGAGGCGGGGAGGCGGATTAAACTTGGATGAGGACCAAGAGTCACCGCTGCGCTGAGCTCGACGCGCTGAGGCTAGATACGTTGCATCCGCCCCGCGTCAGCTGCAGCCGCAGCTGGTTCCAGTTGCGATAGCTTCAGCTCTCGTCTCGGCCTTCCAGCGGCGCACCAGGGCGATAGAGCGCGATCGGTCGTATTTCATAGACCGCGGTCGGATTGGCGCGCCGCAGGTCGCGCGCCGCCGCAATGGCCGCCTCGAGCGCCGGACAATCCACGACGTAGAAGCCGAGCAACTGCTCCTTGGTCTCGGCGAACGGGCCGTCCGTGATCATGCCGTCGCCCTTTCCCCGCAAGGTCACGGCGCGCCGTGTCGGGCCAAGCCGTGCGGCGGGGCCTAAGCACTTCTCCCGGATCAGGCGATCATTGACCTGGAGCAGGTCGGCCATGAGCGCCGCATCCTCCTCCTTGGTTCACGATTCGACCACGCCCTCCGCGTGATAAGCCAAGATTGCATAGAGCACGAACTGTTCCTCCTTGTGCATCCGCCGATTCCGCTGATCGGCTTCATACCGCGCAGATCATGTAGAAGGAGGCATTTTCATCCGGTCAGGGTCAAGCTGCCTCTCTGCAGCCATAGCCCACCCCGACGCAAAAAAATCGCCACCGTCCTGTCGGGCGCCGGTCCTTTTAAACGTCCTATGGAGGCGTGCATCAGGCGGGCATCGGCTGTTCGGAGGGATCCGAGGCGGCCCGTGCGGGCGTGCGCGCTGTCTGAAAGGAGCAAGACCATGAAAGTCAGTCAACATCTGTGGTTCGAAAAGGACATGGAGGCGGCGGTCGGCTTCTACACGTCCTTGATTCCCGGCTCGGCGATTGAATGGACCACAACGATACCCGCCGAGACTCCCAGCGGCCCGGCGGGAAGCGTCAAGATCGCGTCCTTCACCCTCGGCGACCAACGCTACATGGCGATCGAGGCCGGCCCCCTCGACCCCTTCAATCACAGCTTCTCCATCATGGTCGAATGCGACACGCAGGCGGAGATCGATCGGCTTTGGGATGCCCTGAAGGACGGCGGCGCCACGGAGCAATGCGGCTGGCTGCGTGATCGCTGGGGACTCTCCTGGCAGATTTGTCCCAAAGGGCTCGGTGCGCTGATGAAGGACCCGGACCGCGCGAAGGCCAAGCGGGTGACCGAAGCCATGCTCAAAATGGTGAAGCTCGACATCGCTGCGCTGCAGGCCGCCGCCAGGGGCTAGCCGCGGCTGCTCAAGGCGGGGCTATCGTGGGGAGGAGATCACGGCGCAGCTAGTCCGCTGCCAGCGCCGGGCTCAGCGGCGCCGCAGACTCCAGCCGGTCTCCGGCCGACAGGCCGTGCGACTTCGCGAATGCTGCGGCCGACAGCTTCTGGCCGGCACTGGCGCGAACCTTCGCGATCTCGATCAGGCCACCCTGGACAGCGATCTGGATGCTCTGTTCGCCGACGGAGACGATCTCGCCAGGCTTGCCGATGACGTCCCCGAAGCGGCGCACGGGATGCTTCCTGGCCTCGAACAGCCGTACCTTATGGCCGTGCACCAGGGTCCACGCGCCAGGCGCCGGGTCGCAGCCACGGATCAGGTTGTGGATCAGGTCGATGTGGCTGTTCCAGTTGATCCGCGATTCCGCATCGCGGCACCAGCCCTCGTAGGAAGCGAGTGTCTCGTCCTGGACCGTTTCCGTATGACGGCCCGACACGACGAGGTCCGCCGCTTCCAGCATGGCCGCGACCCCGAGCGGGAAGAGGCGGTCGAAATAGACGCTGCCCAGCGTATCGTCGGGCCCGATCGCGACTTTCTTCTGGAGGATGACCGGCCCTTCGTCGAGCCCGTCCGTCGGCCGGAAGATGGTGAGCCCCGTCTCGGTATCGCCCTTGATGATCGGCCAGTTGATCGAGCTCGGCCCCCGGTATTTCGGCAGCAAAGAGGGGTGGTACTGGATCGTGCCGTGCCTCGGGATGCTGACGAAGGACTGGGAGGCGAACTGCAGTACATAGGCCATGACGGCCAGGTCGGCGTCGAGCGCGCGCAGCGCCTCTTGCGCCGCTGGGCTGGTCAGGTTCGGCAGCTGGAACACCTTGAGCCCTTGCTCTTCAGCGGCAACGCGCAGCGGATCCGGGCGCGCTCCTAGCTTTTCCGGCGCGCAGAACACGCCAGCGACCTCGTGGCCGCGCGCCAGGAATGCTTCCAGCACGTCCTTGCCGAATGCCTGCTGGCCGATGATTGCTACGCGCATGATGGCTCCTCGATTCCCGGCAACACCTGTCTGTGGACAGCGACAGTCTTGCGCCGGTATCGCGAGGTTCTGGTCTTTCCGCGTCGAAGTGTGCTTGGTTTTCGACCAACGCGGGGTCAGGCTGAAGCGTCCTGGACGGACCTGCCATATGTCGGCTTCACCTCCGGCAGCTGTCCACTCCGGTCGAGCGGAGCGGATCCCATCGGTGCCTACTCAACGGCTAGTCTCTCCACGATCTCTTTCGTCAGAGTCCTCGCAGAGGACCAACGGATGTGGATCGCATCAGTGAAGGCCGAAGCATCCAGGATCTTTGCCCCGTCCGCATTCCAGAACTGCGCGCCGGTTCCTTGCAGCGCTCGCTTCAACTGCAGGGAGAACCGCTCTCGAAACGTGCCATCTGGGTCGTATTGCGATTTCCAGCGGGGATGCATCGGTGCTATCACGACGGTCATGCTGCGGTTCCGCTCGGCCAGTTCGCTCGCCAGTGCGCGGAGAGCAGAAAAGCAGCTCGGGTCTGGTTCGGGCATCGGGCCGTAGAACAGCCCCCGGTTCTCGTCCGTATCCAGCGGGGCGTCACCGTACTTCGTGAAGCTGCGATCGACCTTCAGAATGCGGGCCTGCTCGCGGATCTGTATTTGCCGGTCTATGTTCCGCCTGAGCGATATCGGATCGAAATATCGCAGGTAGAAGCTCCACATGGGCTGGCCCTCGAACACCAGTTTCCTGGCATCCTCCGGATCGAACACCTGGCCAGAACCCTTGCAGCTGACGAGGTCCATCGGCGACACGACCAGCAGCACCCGACCGATGGAGGGCAACCGATCGATCATCCAGTCCGTGATGAAGGCGGACTGGTTGATCTGCATCCCGCAAAAGCCCCCATTCAGGGGCCGCGCGCCAGGTAGGCTGCCGGCGATCACCGCGCTGTCGATGTTGCGCCAGGCGATGGACGAGCCGGCGACCAGAAAGTTCGGATGAACCGGCGGGTTGTGGCGCAGGAAGACCAGTTTCTCGTCTGCGCACACGTTGTTGGTGAGCGGTGGCGGCGGCAGATAGGCCGTCACGTAGAGAGTAGCGTATAGGGTGGACAACATGGCGAGGGCCAGGATCGCCCCGCCGATGACCGCGAACAGGTATCTTGCCGGACTTGCCGGGCGCGCTCTGTCGCTGCTGAGAGCAACGCCTTCCATATGCCTTTCCGTGCTCATGTGGCGCGCCCCTCGGGCGTGCGCGATCCCGCGAGGCGCTGCGGCTTCGGATCACCATTTTCAGCATCTTCGATGACGGGGCGGCTGGACAGGATGGTTGCGTCCGTTCGAGATGGCAGCGCGTCTGCCCTTTCAATCGACGGATTGAACCAAAAGCTCTCGAATATGCCGGTCAATACAATGCCAGCCCTCCCGAACTCACGGGCCTTCATCAGCCGCAGCACCAATTGAGCCTGCCGGATCGCATGCCGATAATATTCCAGTCTGGGCGTGTATCTCCGAGCGACGTACATGTGGTTCCGGATCAGGTGGCGGTGGTATTTGAGCCGCGTGCCGTTCGATTCCGTCATGATGTTGACGGCACCGCTTAACTGCCTCAGGTGAAGGACCCTGCTTTCCGCTACCAGGAATCCAGGCCGTTGATCCGTGATGCGAAGCGTATACTCGGAATCCTCGCCCCAGATGAACATCTGCGCCAGCGGCAGGCCGTACTCTTGAATCACTGCACGAGGAAGAAGGATTGATACAAACGTGGCGCGGGTCACAGGCACGATCTTGCGGTCGAGAAAGCGCGGCCAGCTCTCGTACCCGCTTGCCCCTGGGCGGGTATTGATCTTCGGTACGTTGATCGGGCTGCCGTCCTCCGCCCAAGCGGCTGACAGAACGAAAGCGGGGGCGATTCCACTGTTGGCAAGGAATTGATCGGCCTCGATCAGCTTCGCCAGCGCGTCTTGACTCGGCAAGACATCGTCATCCATCACCCAGACGAAGTCCGCGCCTCGCTGATAGGCGATCCGGATTCCGGCGTTGAACCCGCCCGCGGCTCCAAGATTGTCAGGCAACGTGTGGACTTCAACGCGATCGGCCCATTCCCGGCGAAGCATCTCCGACGTTCCGTCGGAACTGCAATTGTCGATCACAATGACCCGATCGCAGTGGCGGGACTGTGCAAAGACACAGCTGAGGCAGCGCCGCAGCAACTCCGCCCGGTTGAACGTCACAATGACTGCAAAGATCTTGGCCATGCTGAGATGATGCCCCCGGCGTCGCTACTCGCGAAGGGCCGTTCGCCGACGAACCCATTGTGCCGTCGACCGTCCCGCGCCGATCGACGGCGCCAGCTCGTTACTATCGGTTAGATCGCGTCTGATAGCTGCCACTCCGCGTCTCCACGACTCAAGACTGCTTCTCCCGAATTTGCAGGTTTGCCTGACATGCGTGCAGGGTCGCTCTCAAGCGACGCTTGGCCCTTGTGGACCAGGGCGTGCGATAGCGCGAATGGAACGCGCGGCTCTCTTCGAAACCCGTGTGATAACCGAATTGCGCGGCGAGACTCGCGATCTCCGCATATTTGTTGATTCTGCTCGGTTCGATAGTCGCGACAGTCTGTTTTCGGTACTGATCGACGTTCTGGTTCGGAGCGCCGTCGAACGCCGACCTATAGGGGAGATCGAGAAATTGCGCGAACGAGACACGAGCATCATGGCTCGCAAGGATATCCTCAAAGGAGATTCGGAGGAAGGGAACGGTCGGAAGCGCCGCCTGCACCTCCAAGCCGTAGAGGTGCACCTCTGCCCAGAAAAAAAGCGCCTTCTCGAACTGGCTCATGCCTGACCACTGGTCGGAGTAGTGCCGCAAGCGTACGCCTGGATCGCTTGGCGTGAGAGCGACGTCTGCCGCAATGTCGGGCCGAGCGCCTGCCTCGTACCATCGATGCGTGACGATTGACGCTGCGACGCGGGCCGGATGCCGCACGAGCTGAACGAGACGAAGACGCTCGCCAAACTCCTGCAGCAAGAGGGGCGCCGCCGCAAATGCCGGGAAACCCACTTCGACGTAGGACTTGCCGTTCAGCGTCTCGCGGATGCCATCGAGATGGCGCTCTATTGCGGGGAGCGTGCGTAGGACTGTAAGCTCGTCGTGATTGCGGATGCAACGCCTAGGTGCGTAGGAATATCTGATCGGTTCATGCTCGACCGAGAGCAAGTCGGGATATAGCCGCCGCAGCGTGCCAGAAATCCACTGGGTGCCAGACCGCGCAGTCGTGATGAAAAAAGTGACAGTATTCAAGAAATTGCCCCTCTCAAAATCTTAAAATATCGAGCCGCGACCACGGCAACCGGAATGCCTATCCCGCGCTAGACGGCGACGTACGCCACAAAAATGCAATCTGCAGGGTTATAATCGTGCGAACAAAGGCCTAGGCCGAATGCGCCGGGGAGTGACTTTGTTCCCGACCGAAACGACAAAATCAAAGCGGCCGCTTGGGCTCGGCGGCAGACCTCTCAGCGTGACCCCGAAGCAGATGCTCGCACGCTATCCCACGTGCCTGAGTTATCCACCGATGGGCCGAGGGGTTGCGATCAATGTGATCGATCGGTTCGGCGGTGCGCAGGCGCTGCCGCCGGTCGGCACGCTGGGCTCAGTACCGTCCACACTTCCGGATATAGTGCACATCCATCGATGCGAGTCTTTTCAGAAAAACCATGACGCTGACCCCACTCGATGCCGCCGCGGCCCTCATCGTGCTCGCGGCCTTTCTTGGCTATCTCAATCACCGGCTTCTTGGCCTGCCTCAGGCGATCGGCCTCACCGTCATGGGTGCCGCAGCCTCGCTGCTGGTCATCCTGATCGATTTCGTCGTCCCCTATTTTCATCTCGTCGCGACGCTGACGGCCTATCTCGCCCAGATCGACTTCCACGAAGCCTTGATCGACGGCATGCTGTCGTTCCTGCTGTTCGCCGGCGCGCTGCACGTCGATCTCTCGGAGCTGAGGCGCAACAAGTGGGCGGTGGCGACGCTCAGCACCATCGGCGTCCTGCTCTCGACCTTGATCGTCGGCGCCGGCTTCAGGCTGCTGGCCGCACTCTTCGGCGTCGATCTCCCGTTTGCCTGGTGCCTCGTCTTCGGCGCGCTCATCAGCCCGACCGATCCCGTCGCCGTCATGGGCATTCTCAAGAACGCCAAGGTCTCCAAATCGCTGGAATCCACGGTCGCCGGTGAATCCCTCTTCAATGACGGCGTCGGCCTGGTCGTTTTCCTGATCCTGGTCGGCGCCGCCGTCACCGACCAGCCGATCTCTTTTGCGCACGGCGCGGAACTCTTCATCGTCGAGGCGTTCGGCGGCGCGCTGCTCGGCCTTTGCGTCGGCTATCTCGGCTTCATCGCGATGCGCTCGATCGACGAACACAACCTCGAAGTCCTGATCAGCCTCGCCATGGTGATGGGCGGCTATGCGATTGCGCATCACATCCATGTCAGCGGCCCGATCGCCATGGCCGTCGCCGGCCTTCTCATCGGCAATCACGGCATGAAGCACGCGGTCAGCGAGCGGACCCGCGATCACATGCAGAAATTCTGGTCCCTGCTCGACGAGATCCTGAACTCGGCGCTGTTCCTGCTGATCGGGCTCGAGGTCGTGGCGATCAGCACCCACTGGTCCGCGATCGCGATCGGTCTCATGGCCATTCCGCTGGTGCTGCTCGCCCGCGCCGGCTCGGTCTGGCCGCCGCTGGCCGTCATCAACATCTTCTCGGCGCGGCTGCGCGGCAGCTTTCCCATCCTGCTGTGGGGCGGCTTGCGCGGTGGCATCTCGATCGCGCTGGCCCTGTCACTGCCGGCGAGCCCGATGCGCGACGTCATCCTGACCGCGACCTACATCATCGTCGTGTTCTCGGTGATCGTGCAGGGCGGCACGGTCGGGTCAGTGGCGCGACGCGTCACCCGCAGGGTGGAAGCCGAGGCCTGAGCCGCGCCAGGACCCGCCTTGGGTCAGACTCAATCGAACCATCTGGATCGGCCATAGGCGGCTGGCCATTCATATCAGGCAAGGTCCCCGCATCCTGGCGAGTCCGCCATTGGCGTCGAACGCCCTTCAGGACCCGCAATCCTACTCCAGATGACATACAGCCTTTTGCAGCCATACCCTTGGAGCGGCCCGCAAGCTAAAGCATTGGGTCGTGCAGCTCGCGTCCCAGCGTAGCGCGCTGGACCGACCGTAGGGCAAGCAACGGCGTGCGACGCGAGCGGCATGGCTTACCGCTGAGCTTTCGGCAAAATGACTGAAGGATGTCGCTGCTTGGACTCGCTAGCATCAACGACGAGCATCGCCTGCGCGGTAGACGCGGCGCCCGAGCGCCGAATCCAACGTCGGCGCCGGGTGATCAAGGGCGGCAAGGTCGTCTTCAACAATGGCCAAAGCGTCATCGACTGCTCGGTCCGCGATCTCTCCGAGGGCGGCGCAAAGCTGCTCCTTCGCGATCCAATCATATTGCCCCATGATTTTCAGCTTCAGATGCTGGATGGGCGCCTCATTCCCTGCGAGTTGCGGTGGGCGCGGAATGGAGCTGTCGGCGTGAAGTTCCGCGGCGCATAAAACCCGACGGCTCGGCGACATCAAGAAACGTTTGGCGGACAAAGCCCGGGCAGGGACGCCTATTTGTCTCTAGCTCCGGATCCAGCTGTCCTCGGCAACCGCGGCCAGGATCAGTGCGGCATCATGCACGACCATCGGCCGGCAGTCGCCGGTCGTATTCCTGCAGCAGGCGGCTGAAGCCGTCCCAGAATGGCGCCGGCTCCACGCCTGACACGCGCGCCACCAGCAGGTCGAGATGCATGTGCCAGCCGGCGCCGTGATTCAACAGGCTCACGCGGTTGGGCAGACGGCGGTGGATCACGGTGAGCAGCACCTTATCACCCTTTGGTTCCAGCTCGAAGGAAACGTCGCCGCTGCCTTCCCAGACGATGGCGAGCTTGCGAGGCGGATCGAGCTCGGTGATCCGGCTCTGCATCCGGTGCTCGTCGCCGAAGCCGGCGGGCCGCTGGCCGGGCGGATCGGTCAGCTCGTCGTTTCGCCAAACGAACGCGACGGGCGCGCCGACCTTGAGTTCCATGTGGCCCGCTGCGAGCCACTGGCGGCGCAGTTCGCTCTCCGTAAGATACGTCCAGACGCGCTCGATGGGGCCGGGCAGCAGGCGCCGGATCTCTAAGGTGTCAGCCTCGGTCAGCACTCCATAGGGATCCGGGGTCGCGAATTCGGCCATTTGGTCATCTCCTTCGGGGGCGGAGGTTCGATTGTGCAGGGTCTTCGCTCGTCAGAACAGCGATTTCAACCAGCCCCAAAAGCCGCCTTGCTCCGCGGGCTCGGGGTGCACGTCATTGATCAGCGCGTTGACGAAGACAACCATGTTCGTCGGGTCAAATTCCAGGCCATGGAAGTTCGCCCGCCACCGCCCTTCACGATCAACCACGTGGGTGACGATTCCGTGCATCTGGTACCCGTCCTTCTCCTTCGTGAACTTGTGCCCAAAGGACTCGGCCAGGCGACGCGTCTCGTCTTCCGGCTGATCGGCCGTGGTTGTCAGGAACAGCCAGTTCGCAGACTTAAGCCCATGCACCTTGCCGTAGTCGCGCAACACCTGCTGCGTATCCCGGCTGGGATCGGTGGTGATCGTGATGAACTGCACCCGATCCTGCATGTGCCCTTGCTTGATCATGGTCTGGATTTGGGCGATGCGCTCGGCATGCAGCGGGCAGACATCCGGACAGTGGGTGTAGACGAAATGCAAGACGATGACCTTGTTGCGGAAGTCGGCCAGCCGAAAGATGCGGTCGTCTGCGTCTCGCAGCGTGAAGTTCGGCGCTACCTTGTCGATCGGCTGGAAATACTTCTCCTTTCCGCCGAGCATCGCCGCGGTCTCATCGATGGAATGGGCAAAGGCGGTTGACCAGGGTGTCATCATCATCGCCAGCGCCAGCAGACATCGTGCAATCAGGCGCATCGTGTTAACCGGGCCACGCTTGGTCGTGTTCATGAGGTAAGGCGTCCTCATCATCGCAGCAGCCGCACTGCGGATTCTTGTAAAGCGTGGCCTGGATCGGTATCGGCCAGGGCGCGCCATGGCAAGGCGACCACGGTCAGCAGGGCGGCGATCTTGATCGTACGCTTCATGTGAACCTCCTCCGTGAGACGAGCCTTAAGCAACCCGCAGAACGGTCATGAGGCCGGACATCTGGTGATCCGTGACGTGGCAATGCAGCATCCAGTCGCCGGGATTGTCGGCCACGAACGCGACGTCCACAAACTTCCTCGGCGGGATAAGCACCGTATCGCTCCACTCGCGTCTGGGATTGCGCGTGCCGTTCCGGCTCAGGACAAGGAAGCTGTGGCCGTGCAAATGCATGGGATGCCACCAAGCGGTCTCGTTGCGGAGCGCGAGAATGTGCGTGCGGTCCCGCTTCAGCGTGAGGAGCGGCTTCATGCCCGCGTGTCCGTCGCCGCTCATCGAAGTGCCGTTGATGGACCAGGCCGCGCCGCCCATGCCGCCCATCATTCCGTCCATCATTCCGTCCATCATTCCGCCGCCCATCATGCCATCCATCATCCTATCCATCATTCCGTCGCCCATCATGCGGCCCATGCCACTCATCATTCCGCCCTGGAGAGCAAGCTCGTGGCGTTCGGAGGAGGCGAGGTCCGGCTCGGGAATAGGATTCTCGGATAAACGGGCGACGGCGCCAAGCGGAGTTCTGCGCTCCAATGGCTTCTCATCGTAGGCGAGCTGGACGAGCGTATAGGCAAGATCATCGTAGAAATCGTCAACGACGCGGTATCGCCGACCCGGCTCGCCAACCATGTCGAGCACGACATCGATGCGCATGGCAGGACCGAGAAGAAGATGATCACCTTCAGGTTCGTGCGGATCGCAAGGCTGCCCGTCGATCGCAACGATCACCGGTCGGTGATCTTCGAAGCGCAGCGCCATGATGCGCGCCAGCGCGCTATTGACGAGGCGCAGGCGGATACGCTCTCCGGCCTGGACTGACTCGACCGTCGGCAACGCGCCATTGATCGTTACCGCGTTGCCGACGCGGCCGGACATCCCTGCTTCCATGGGATTGCCGAACCCGCTTGCAATCTGCGCATCTGGCCTCAGCCGCCAATCACTGATCACCCAAAGGATTTCGCGATCAGCCGGGTACGCCTCCTGCGCTTCCACGATCAGCGCGCCAGCGAGGCCCCGACCAAGCTGCTGGAGGCTGTTGGCATGGGGGTGGTACCAGAAGGTGCCCGCATCCGGCGGCGTGAATTCGTAGGTGAAGCTTTCGCCAGGCCTGATCGGCGGCTGCGTCAGGCCCGGCACGCCGTCCATGGCATTGGGCAGTCGAATGCCATGCCAATGGACCGTGGTGTCCTGGTCAAGCTTGTTCTCGACGATGATGCGCACGGGCTGACCCTGCTTGAGCCGCAGCGTCGGGCCAGGTACCTTTCCATCATACCCCAGCACGTCAGTCTGGGGATCGCTGCCGACCAGCAAGGCTCGACCCGGCGCCGCCGCAAGCCTGATCTCTCGCACGCCATCTGCCGGCGCTCTCCAAGGCGTCGCCGCAGCGAGCGCGACGCCGGCACCGGCCAACAGGACGCTGCGGCGCGACATCGATGAAGTGTACTCTGTCATCATCCTAAACCTCGAACCCGTTACTCATGATGGGCGGCGTCGCGTATTGATGAAATCGCGTCGATTGCGCCGTACAACGCCCCTGCCCGTACTCGCGCGAGCGCGCCCAGGCGCCTCCTGTCAGCCCGCAGACCGACAGGGCGTCAGATTAGGACGATGCGTTTCGGAGGGTGAGGATTGGGCGATGTTATCCAGCCGGACGGAATCGGGGACTCGGACAGTGGGCGATCAACCGGGCGCTGGATGAGCAGAACAAAGAGCTGCGGCACCGCGGCGCTCACGGGCGCCGTGCATGTGGCGTCACAAACCATGATCTCGGCGCCGCTCGGAGTCTCCTTGCACAAGCCGCAATCGCTGCCGCCACTCGCGGACATGTGTTGCCCTGACATGGACATGCCCGCGGCCATCTTGCTCGCTTGCACAGAAGAGACGCCCAAGCCCAGGACCGCCAGAAGGCCGAGCACCAGAACATAGACCAGTCTGAACCGTTCGCGTCTCATTGCCGACAGTCTGGCTTCAAAGCCGGCCTTGAACAAGCATGCATCTCGCGGATGTGATGGTTGGCCGCACCGGAATGGTCAGCAGCCTTCCCCCTTTACCAAGCTTCCAATGTGTCAATCATCTGTGCCACCGGACAATCGAGGCCTCATGCCACCCAGACCACCTTTGTCATGGGCATTCCAGGGGCTACTTTACCCTCCCGCCTGTAACCGATGCCGCGGGTCCTGCGAACTAATGAACGTGAAGTCTGCCGAGCGCGAACTCCAGGCCCTCATGACCGAGGGCCTGCGGGGGGACGCGGCCGCTTACAAGGCGTTGCTGTCCAAGCTGACCGGGCACTTGCGGGCCTACTTCAAGGGTCGGCTCGCCCGACTAGGTCGAGGTGCCGTGGAAGCAGAGGATCTGGTGCAGGAAGCGTTGATCGGAATTCACACGCGCCGTCATACCTATGATCCCTCCCAGCCGTTCACGCCCTGGGCCTATGCCATCGCGCGCTACAAGCTCTTGGATCATCTGCGGCGCACGAGGGTCTCGATCAAGGACCTGCCGATTGAAGAGGCGGACGATCTGCTTGCTCATGACGACCTGTCGGACGCCGAGAGCGCGTACGACTTGCAGATGCTCCTGGCCCGCATCGCGCCAAAGATGCGGCAAGCCATTCAGTACGTGAAGCTGGACGGATTGAGCGTGAGCGAGGCTGCTGCGCGATCGGGCATGTCCGAATCCGCCATCAAGGTGTCCGTGCATCGCGGCATGAAGGCATTGGCCCTCCTGATCAGCAAAGGGCGGCCGTCGTGAAGACCAGCCAGTTCATCGACCTTCTGAGTTCGGATGTCCAGCCCGTTAGGCGTGGGATCGTCGGCAAAGCGCTCGCCGTGGCGCTGGTGATCGGCGGCGTGGCTGCTGTCATCCTGATGCTGATCACGGTTGGCCTTCGGCCGGACGTGTTCCAAGGCGCAGGTTCGATGCTCCTGCTCGTCAAGCTGCTCTTTACGCTAAGCTTGGTGGCTCTCGGCACGTTGTTCCTGATTGCGGCGAGTTACCCCGGTCGAAACGTGCGGAGGCGATTGGCTTTTCTCCTTCTGCCCTTCCTGGCAATCGCTTCCCTCGGCTTGGGCGCCATCCTGCTCGCCACGCCGATGACGCGCCAGGACATGATCTTCGGTCCGGAGTGGTTGACTTGTCTCATGTGCATACCGCTCTTTGCGATCGCTCCGTTTGCAGCGCTGATCTGGGCGCTGCGCATGGCGGCACCGACGGACCTGAGGCGTACTGGCGCGATCGCCGGCCTGGTCGCAGGGGCGCTGGGCGCGACTGCTTATGCGCTTCATTGCCCTGGCGATTCCATTCCGTTCATCGCGATCTGGTACGGACTCCCCATCCTGCTCTGGACTCTGCTGGGCGCAGTCCTCGGTCCGCACCTTCTGCGATGGTAGCCTTGCCCCGTGGTAAGCCTGGTTTTGAGTGTAACCGGCAGCCTCCCTCCTGCGAATTCATCCCATAGAGGTCGCTGAGCGCCTCTGCGTAGATGGTGAAACTTTGATGGAATGGAGTGGTTGATGACGAACACCGCTTTTGAATGCGCTGCGAACGGCTGGCCGATGATTGCGGGCGGTATCGCGTTACTGGCGCTGTTGGCGCTGTCGGGCGCCGCCCTGGTCAAGTACCTCTTCCTCGGCGACCGCCCCTCGGCAGCCGCTTGAAGAGCGTGAAGTCGCGGCGAGCGCTTTCACAGCGCTCGCCGCCGCAAACCGAAAGAGCAGAAGCATGAATCAGATGATGGGCGATATGGGCTGGATGATGGCCGGCGGGATGTGGCTGATCTGGTTGCTGGTGATCATCGTGCTCGTTCTCGCCGCCGCCGCGCTGATCAAGTACCTGCGGTCAGGCCCGAAATGACGCTGATCAAGCGCGCACC
The DNA here is from genome assembly GCF_003574735.1 of Dongia deserti. Taxonomy (GTDB): domain Bacteria; phylum Pseudomonadota; class Alphaproteobacteria; order Dongiales; family Dongiaceae; genus Dongia_A; species Dongia_A deserti. Next base: position 60,194 of record NZ_QORW01000015.1, on the reverse strand, counting down.
TTGTGTTGTGCGCTGTTACCATCATACCGGAGCGAGGAAAGCGTGAGCTTCTACGGCACTTGCATCGTTCCCCACCTTGTGCATCTGGCAATGCGCAACAAGCGCCTCCTGCCATATCGGGAACGCACCATCTCGGCCGCTGACGGCAGGGTTCTTGAGATCGGCATCGGCTCTGGATTGAACCTGCCGTTCTATTCCGGCGGCGTGAGTGAGGTCATCGGGCTGGAGCCTGCGTCGCGATTGCTCTCGATGGCCGGGAAGCAATCGCGCCGCGTGCCGGTCGCGCTCGTCGAAGGCTCGGCGGAGGCGATTCCGATCGAAAGCGGCAGCATCGACACTGTTGTCACGACCTGGACGCTCTGCACGATACCGGCGGTGGCCCAGGCGCTCGCCGAGATGCGTCGCGTCCTCAAGCCAGGCGGGCAGCTCCTGTTCGTCGAGCACGGCCTGGCGCCGGATGCCGGCGTTCGGAAATGGCAGGATTGGTTGACCCCGGCATGGAAGCGGATCGGCGGCGGCTGCCATTTGAACCGGCCAATTCGATCCCTGATCGAGCAGAACGGCTTCAGGCTGACGCGGCTCGAAACGGGCTACATGCCAGGGCCAAAGCCGATGGCATTTCTCTATCAAGGCAGCGCTGGGCCGGGTTGAAGGCCCCGACGGAGGTGCCGGCTCCACGACGCCGGCGCTCGCATGCCATGTGGGACGAAACGGTCAGCCAATTATTCTGGCGGATAGCGCTCAAACGTCGGCAATTCGTGCGCATGTTCCATCCATCCAACACGCTCGGCGACCTGAACATGAAATCCAGCCGGAACTGCATCGGGGTCATCATAGGTTGCGCCTTGGATGTCAATGATCCCAGGCAATACGTCGTCATTGGTGTAGAAGAGGCCGGCGCCACAATCGCGGCAGAAATGCCTCCGGCCATGACCAGGCCCGCCTGGATGAAGCTCCCGCAAGGTCACCACTCGAACCTTTATCATCGAGGCGAGCACAGGCAAAGCGCTGCTCGCACGCGTCGACTAGGCGCCGATTGCGTCCAGCGCGGCGCTTGCGGGCATTCTCATTGTCCCTAAGGCAAAAATCAGCGGGCTGGTGATCTCGCGCAATGCCGCCTTCACCTACAAGGGCAAGGCGGTGAAGCCCGCGGAGGTCGCCAAGGAACTCAACGTCCGTCACATCCTCGAGGGAAACATCCGGCGCGTTGGCGATGACATCCGCATCAATGCCCAGCTCATCGACAGCACGACAAGCGGCCATGTCTGGGTCGAGCGGTTTGACGGCAAGTGGGCCGACGTTTTTGAGCTTCAAGACCAGGTGGTGACGAGAGTCGCGACCGCGCTGCAGTTGAAGCTGCCCCCGAGCTCCGCGGAATCTGCGGGCGGAACCCGATGGTACGCCGGAAAACAAAAATGAATTCATACAGATCTCGCGTGAGAGTCGCAGGGAGTTCTCTGTCTCGAAGTAGCTGCCATGTCGGTGGCCTACATCAGCAATTTGGTTTGTCTCAATCACTGCCAGAGGTGGACATGCGTTGCTGGCGATCCAGGCAACCACCGTCGTGGTTCGTCGGAACTTACCCGCAGTCCCGCGATATAGCTGACCTCTCCTGCCGGCGCCCTCGTGCGGCGAACTTTTGCGACGCCGCCGTCAATGGCGCACCGGTCACCCGAACGTGTCGGCCCGCGGCAGGTGCAAATCGATCGCCGGATGCGCAAGTTATTTGGGCTCCTAATGCGTCAATAGACATCCGGAACGTACATCTCTGGCGGAACGGGGCCGCGTATATAGTCGGCGTGCCGGATGCGGCGAGGCAACACGACCGGTGAACGCTTAACCTCCTTATAAGGGATTTGACTCAGGAGGTGATGGATGCAGTTTAGCCGAGCCTTTTTCTTGTCGTCGGCATCGACGATCCACCATGGCGCTTCGGGAATGTGAGTTCGCTCGAGCATCGCTTCTTTTGCCTTGGTGTATTCCTCCCATCGGCTCCTCGACTCAAGATCCATGGGGCTCAGTTTCCACTGCTTGATGGGATCGTGGATGCGCATCTGGAACCGCAAGTGTTGCACCTCGTCTGTGATCGAGAGCCAGTATTTGATCAGCACGATTCCAGAGCGAACGAGCATCCGCTCCCAATCGGGCGCAGTGCTAAAGAACTCCTCGACCTCTTCCGCCGTACAAAATCCCATCACGCGCTCGACACCAGCGCGGTTGTACCAGCTCCGATCGAAGAGAACGATCTCGCCGGCAGCGGGGAGGTGGGGCACATAGCGCTGGAAGTACCATTGTGTGCGCTCGCGCTCAGTGGGCGCGGGTAGTGCCACCACGCGACAGACGCGTGGATTGAGCCGCTGCGTGATCCGCTTGATGACCCCGCCCTTGCCGGCAGCATCACGCCCTTCGAAAACGACAACGATCTTGAGCTTCTGGTCCACCACCCAGTCTTGCAGTTTCACCAGTTCCCGCTGCAGCCGGAACAATTCCTTAAAATAGAAATGCCGGTCGAGACCCTCGGGCTCGGCCTTCTCGGCCAAGCCTTCCAGCAGCATCCCCAGCCGCTGATCGTCAACCTCCATCTCCAGTTCTTCGTCAAAGCTGTCGGCAATCTCGGCGTCTATTAAACGGGCGAGATCACTCGGTCTTTTGCTCTGCTTCATGGCTTTCTCCCGAGCGCAAGTCTCTCTGGTAAGCAAGAAAACATGAGCGCCCTCGTGGTTTATCCATCAACCACTGCCAGTCTTGTCGTGGCGGCGCACATGTTTAACATGGCGGAAGTACAAGCATTCCTATGACCCAGGCGGCCACCGGCTTGGCTAGGCTGATCGTGCTATAGTTCCGCGCGGGGCCCGGCGGGTTGGCGACGCCTACGAGGACGGACCGGCCGCAGGTTGGATCGCCGGCGTCTCGACATCCTCATGAGCTTTCGCCTCCTCTGTTCCACTGGCGCCTATCAAGAACGACTTGTGGTCTGGTTTAGGACATGTCGCGCGTTGGGGGCTGGAATATCGTTGAGGAGCACCCACGTACTGTGAGTGCGAAACGGATCCAATGCAGGCGACAATGAGCGACCCGAACCCATCCAACTTTCGTAAGCGACAGCTAGGATCCGATGGGCCAATGCGCGATCGTGCCGCAGACGAGGTCGATATCCCCAGCTGCGCGACGATCGCCTATTCCTCAGAGGATCGGGCGCATCCGATCGAACACTTGCTGGACGGACAATCAGGGCCTGGAGCGACGCGTTGGACGAGTGCACGGCCTGACGTCACGGAGCAAATCTTGGTGGAGTTTGATCAACCTCAGACTATCTCGCGGCTCGTGTACGAGGTCGAAGAGGCAATACGCGAACGCACCCAAGAGGTGCGCGTAGAAGTCTCCGAGGATGGAGGCCGAACATACCGCCAGCTCCTGGTTCAGGAGTACACCTTCAGCCCTCGGGGAGCCACCTACCAGCGCGAACAACAGCGGCTGAACCTTCACCAGGTTAGCCACCTCCGTCTTACGATTGTTCCAAACAAGAACGGTTCCGGCACCGCAACGCTCACTTCGCTCCGTCTCTTCGCTTAAGCGGCCCGGTGGATGGGACCGAATGGCGGCCCGCCCGCTTGAGAGCGCATCCGCGCGACCGGTGAATGCCGGGTGACTCCCACCTTCGACCGCAAGGCTGCGCAAGCGAGTATGAGAACTGCGCCATTTATATCGCAGAATTATTTATTCAGACGCTTTTCAATGTAAATGTTGTAAGTAAAGCGTTTGAGGATTATCTGATGAACATCCGCCAATATTGCCAATATGGGTGCGCCCGCCGAGCCGGCGGCTCGGTCCGGCAACCTTGCGCCCGAAGTGAGCCAACCAAGCAATTATGAGCGACAGTACATGGGGAAGGTTTTCCCTCTTTTCCGGAGGCGCCGTGACGACACGCACCAAGAGAACGGTCACATTCAAGCGGCCCTTCAGCCTCAGCGGATTTGATGGTGAGCAGCCGGCCGGGACCTATTCTGTCGAAACCGATGAAGAGCTGCCGGAAGGCTCCTTTCCGGCCTATCGCCGGATGGCAACGATGATGCAGATGAAGGCCGGCGCCTGGGATAATTGTGGCGCGTTGCAGGTCGCAGTCATTGATCCGCAGCAGCTTGAGGCGGCTCTAGCCATGGATGCCGCTCACAGCGAGGTATAAGAAATGAGTGCGCTGCATGGCGGACGCGGAAGGTGCCGCGCGCCTCAACGCCGTAGCGCTGACCGGTGAGCATGGCGCATGCAATGGATGGTCTTTTCCCGACGAGCAGAACATGACGGTTTGGTTTGTCCGACCGGTCGTGGTGCCCCTGTTGGCACTCATCATGGCGGCGATCATCCACGTCGTCCGCTCGTTCGCGTAAGATGGGGCCATCACGTCCCCGATTGGGCTTTGCCGCCGCGAGCGGGCGCGCCGCGGAGGCATTGAACCTGCACATCAGTCCTAGGATCACCCACACCAGCTGGCGTCGCCATCCCATGCGGACGCGCAGCATGCAGGATGTGCGCGACCCCGCGTTAGGCAAGCCCCGAGTGCCCGGTTATTCTCCTATCTTAGTCGCCGATAAGGGCGCATGCTGGTAGTCGGAGCAACGGCACCGCCGCTGCCCGAACAGGGAGTACACCAATGCAAATCCCAACATGGACAAAACCGGGCATTACCGGTGCGATCGTTGGCGCGATCGCGACTATGATCGTCGGCTTTTCTCAGGGTGGATGGTATACCGGTGGCTCGGCTGAACGCTTGGCGCAGCAGAGAGCCGACGGCGCCGTGATCGATGCGCTCGTCCCAATCTGTGTCAGTCAATCGAAGCTTGATCCCGACATGACCGCGAAGATCGAGCAGCTGCTCGCCATGAAGTCATCCTACGAGCAGCGGGACTTTGTCATAAAGAGCGGCTGGGCCACAATGCCCGCGACCGATGGTCCGAACCGTGATCTGGCGAGCAAGTGCGCGGACGCACTGGCCAAGCCCGCAGCGACCTGACGGATCATCGGCGATCGTGTCGGACAACGACAACACGACACCAGCAGTTCTTCTCGACCAGCATCGTGGTATGGCCTCGCAGAAAGCGACTGAAGCGAGGCGGCATCGTTCAGAAGTCGAAGCAGATCAGGCGTCACTACGGGACAGCCGAGCCGAGCTCGAGAAATTCCTGTTCGCCGCGCCGGCGACCAACTGGACAGAGGCGGCAAAGAAGGCGCTCTACCTGTTGCGCCTATTCGCCGAGACGACCGATGCGCGGGACCCGCGGATTAAGCAGCTCATCGAAGACGCAGCGGCAGATCTGAACGGCCTCTGCGGTAAGAGCGCAGCTCCTGAGGCATGATCGTCGCACCGAGCGGCGGGACGTCGCTGAACGGCTCCAGGTGACCCGAGCTTCACAGCCGTCCGCGCCGTCAGGCTCGGGGGACTCGCAGCCGAGACTGGCGCATGGAAACGCGATCCGGCTTGCCCCACCGCGCGATCTGCGATCGAGATCGACCCGCCATTTTGGATTCTAGCGGCCGGACTTGAACCGACTGTCCTCCGGTCGGTATCCGAATAAGTCGGACTCGGGTGAGGAAAGAGATTATGATGGGTCCGATGGCACTCAGTTTTCCAAACGCAAGCCGCATCTACGACGCCAGGCAGCGTTGCGTGCGCTTTTGGGCATACGACGAAGCACTTGAGATCCCGTTCTTTGTCGAGGCTGATGCGCTGTGCCGTGTGGACCCGAGCGCCACGAGAGATGAGCCGGGACTGCTCAATGCGTTCGATCGCTACCGCAGCCGAATCTTCAGGTCGGCGGATCGGATTTATTCCCGCCGTCAGCGCAAAGGCTCATACACGCTGGTTGCCTCGGACATGAAATAGCTGTGCAGCACCACATCAATCATAGGAGAGCGGAATGAGCAAAGGTCGGAAACGCGGCAATCGTGAGCCGAAGAAACCCAAGCAGGCCAAGCCAAAAGCATTTGTCGCCGCGGAAACGACGGTGCTGGCTCAAGGTAAGCTGGGTGCTTTCGGGCCCGGAAAGAAGAGGTGGTAGCTCGCCGAGCAATTGCCTGAGACACACGGCAGGGCGCAGTCTGCACTTATAGTCAGTTTCGATGATCCAATTCCGATAACCCATCCAAGAAGCCGGGAACCATGATCCCGTCCAACCCTTCGGCCAAGATCGAAGAGAACTTCTTGTATTGCCTGCAGGAGAATCGCAGCCGGTTAGCCAGTGAGTTTCGTGCCGGCGGACTGGCCGGGTAGCCGCGCTGAAGCAGACCTGCCGGAGGTCCGTTAAGGATCAGAGACGACAGTTGAATGATCCGCCGCGGACGTCGCTTACAAAGCTAGACCGAAACTAATTGCAGTTCACGTCAGCTAGACCTCGAACTCCCGACCTTTGTAGTCGGCATCAGGAGGTCGCAGAGCGTGCTGTTCCTCGAGGACGTGGACACGAACACATCCATGGCAGTGAGCGGCGGGCGCGCGTGAGGCGGCCGCCGTTTGATCTGCAAGCGGGTCTACAAGCGCGTTAGCGGCGGCGCGCTGTCGTCGTCCGGCGAGAAGACGGCCATGGCGCCGACCACCCGGTTTCGGCTGTCGTGGACCACAAGCAGCCTGACCGCAACCCGAATGACCGTTCCGTCCCGGTGCAGCGCAGGGATGTTGAACGATGAATGATCGATATTGCCATCCGCGGCAGCCATGGCGGCCTGGAAGCCTGCCCAATGGCGCGCACGGTAGTCGGGCGGGACGATGAGGTCGAGCGTCTGGCCGATGGCCTCGGTGGCCCGGTGCCCGAACAGGGACTCGGCGGCCGAATTCCAGATACGGACGACGCCGGACGGGTCTGCGAAAACAAGTGCAGTTGCGGACTCTGTCATACGACGACTCCTACCGAAGATTTCCTATGCTCTCACGCTGCCTGCAGCCGGCGGGGTCCGTCTGGACGGGAAAGATCCGACATGGCAGCCTCTTTGCGATCAGTGGAACAAAACAGCCGATTATTTGTTCCACTCAAACAATGAGTGATCACATGCCCTCACCGAGATTGACCAATCTTGCCGGCGCGTTCGCGCTTGCAGCAACGGACGACATGCTTGCTGCGATCGAAGCAATGAGCGGAATGATCGCTGGCGCACCGGCCGCGCTCGCTACCATCCATGCGTATCCCGGAATGTCGTTGGACACGTTGCGCAAGTTTCTGCGACTGACGCCTTCAGGAGCGGGACGATTGGTTGATCGCCTCGTCGCCGCAGGTCTCACGGAACGTCGCGCGGGCTCTTCGGATCAGCGATTTATCGCGTTGTATCTTACGCGACGAGGGCACAGCATCGCCGAGCTTGTGCTTGCGGCGAGGCGCGGTGCGGTTCGGCGGCCATTGGCAGCGCTCACATCGCAAGAGCAAGCCATGCTCGAGAAGCTGTTGGGCAAGATGCTCTACGCAATGACGCCGGACCGGGAGCGTTGCGATCACATCTGCCGCTTGTGCGAAATCGCCGCCTGTCCACAGGAGATCTGTCCGGTCGAAACCGCGGCCCTCGCAATACAAGCAGGCAGTGCGCAGCGCTCCAAGCCGCGCGCCAAACGGAAGCGCGATATATGACTGCGACGCGCACACGTCCGCTCCGGCTCCGAGCCTGACTGCAGCGGCCTTTCCGACGCAAGGGCCGAGATCGGCACGCACGTCCAACAGGGCGAAGTGATTGGCCATGTGGGACGAACCGGTCGGGCGACCGCCCTGCATCCGCACCGGAGCCTGAATGGCTCGATACGCGCCTCGCCCACGCTGAGGAGCCTCACTGCTCGGTCCGGAGGCGGCTGTTCTGCACCGTCATAATAACCGCCAGTGGGATTGCGACACCGATCATGGCGACGGCTATCAGGAGCCAGCCGAGCTCGCTGTAGTCGGCAGCGACCTCAATGGCACCGGTCACGGGATCGCGCACCTCGCGCGTCACAAGGAAGATCTGGTTGAGGTACTTGGTAAGCAGCGAGCCGGCCGACAGGGCGAGATTGGTGAACGAGGCCATCACCGCAAAGAAGGTCGCCTTGAGATTTGCCGGCGCGTTGCGGGCAATCCAGGCCAGCATCGGGATCATCGCGACCTGGCCGAGCGGCGATTCCAGCGCCGTATCGATGATCGCGATGAAATGCGCATCGACCACACCGCCGGTCCACGCCGCGGTCCAATGATGCACGCCGTAATAGAGACCAATGTTCGGCAGCGAGAGCACGCCCGCGGCGATCGTCAGCAACACGACGATATAGGCGATGGATCGGCGCGCCATGAGCGGCCGCAGAATCACCAGGCCGGCAAGCGTCAGCACGGAGGTGATCAGCGACAGCACCGAGATGAACTGCTGATCGAACCCGAGCACGTCGATCTGGAACCAGGTGGCGCCGGATCCCGGCAGCGGTACCGCCCGGAACACGAAGATGATGATGGCGGTGCCGATCAGCGGGCCGCGCAGGTCGGGCGCAAGCTCCAGCACGAGGCGCCGGATCAGGAAGACAACGATCGCTATCGAGCCGAGAAAGATGATCTCCTGCGCATAGGGTGCCTTGCCGAGTCCGGTGGCCAGGCTGAAGGCGACGAATGCGCCGCTGCCGCCGAGGATCAGCCAGTTGGGTTTGACCTTCCCCGACGGGGCGAAGAGGTCCGCCTCGATCTTTTCTTCCTCGACGCCCTTTGCGCGCAACCGTCTGGCCCGCCAGTGCTGCATCAACGACCCGAGGGTGACGCCTGCGACGGAGACGGCCGGAATGAACAATGCCAGCAGGTAGACATCGGCATAGATGGCCGCCTTTTCCGTCTCCTCCAGAGTCTCGACACCTTCGAACAAGATGACGTTGACCGCTGCAACGGCCACCGTCCCGCTGATGATGGCGAAGCGGCCGAGCGTCTGCATGGTGGTATGCATGGCCTTGATGTCGGCTTCCGCAAACCTCTTTCCGTTCTCGTCGAACTGCGGCACTGCCTCGACCGTCATCGCGTCCGCCACCACGTCCTGAACGACGTAGCCGCTGGGCGCCAGCAGGGCGGCCATGACGTACCAGGCGTCGGCGGACATGATCGCGGTCATCGCTTCGGTATGGGCGATCAAGGCGTACATGATGGTGACGCTGGCTGCGATCAGCCCTGCGCCGAGCCAGACCAGCAGCGCCTTCCAGCGCCAGATAAGGTCGACCAGATGGCCGAGCGGCATCTTGAGCGCCCAGGGGATGCCGGCCCAGAAGGTGAGCCCGGCAAGGAAGGCCGCCGACAGGCCCAGATAGTCCTTGACGAAGAAGGTCCCGACGATCGCCGTCAGGCCGGAGATGCCGGCCGCAAGATAGACCATCAGCGGCGGCAGGTATGACCAGCGGAGCTGCCGGCCCAGATCGACGAAGGTCACGCGGAACCAGCTGCCGGCGCCGGAGGCGGCTGCTGTGAGGGCGGTACCAACGATGGCGCCGGTGCGGCGAATGGTCTGCCTAGCCCGGGGAAGCAGCAGCGCGGCGGCTTTTGGCGCATCCTGGCGCATCTATGCGAAATTCCCCTCTCGCCTTGGATGTTCCCATGGTGCATCAATCGCCATCAACGTGTCGCCGATCTCGGATGGCAGGCGACCGGCTAACCTGTGGCCTTCATCTCTGCGGGCAAGTGCTTCCTCCACTGCAAGACGGGTTCGGGTTAAACTCGGATCGCGCAGTAGATCCACGGGAAGGTCTGATCTACCTCCGACAGCGGACCTACTCAGATGACAGCAGCCCACCGGCGGTTCACCGAGCGAAGGGGTTAGGCCGCATTCTGGTCACGGTGCACGATGTGATGGAAGATGAGTTCCGGCTCGGCCAATGCCGTTGGCACAGACGAAGGCCGAACGTCGACGCCGCCTAGTTCAGAGCGCTCGAACCACGCGAAGGTGAGTCGTGCGCTTGTGGACGTCCCTTGACGGAAGGGTTAGGCCTCGGGTTCGTGACAAACCACTTCGATGTTGTGCCCGTCCGGACCAATGACGAAAGCTGCATAGTAGTTCGCGTGGTAGTGCGGGCGCAGACCAGGCGCACCGTTGTCCTTGCCACCCGCCTCCAGAGCCGCGCGATAGAACGCTTCGACTTGCTGGCGGTTCTCGGCCGTGAACGCCAAGTGAAGATGCGCCGGCTTCTCCTCGGTTTGGAACATGCACAATGAAGACTTATCACCCTTTGGGCTAAGCTCGACACCGTACGTCGGGGAACCCTCCGAGACAACAGCTACACCGAGCGGCTCGAGTGCCTTGAGGAAGAACGCCTTGCTCGCTGCATAGTCGCTGACTCCGAATTTGACGTGGTCAAACATGAGTTCTCCTGAAGTGTGTGGGCCTGCGCGAGGCCTAACGCGTTTTGTAGGCATGGGCAACTGGATGTGCCTAGAACTAGCCGGGCGCAGGGAGCGAAGGTCAAAACCCGGCTGTAGCGAAGCCGCTGCGATGTGTCCGTTCTTCCAGCAGATGGAGACATCCATAGGCGCGCCGGCTACTTCTCATCCGTGCCAGGTCCGGACTCTCGGCACGCATCCGAAGACGTTCGTGCTCGATTGCAGCTATTTCGACAGCTACCAGACTCGCGAAATTTCATGTCGCCCTCGACTGGCTCAGGATGAAGCGAAGGAAGGAGGGCCCGTTGCGTCGACGCTGACTTGACTCACATTTTGGTGTGGGAGCACCATTATCGACCAACAAAACGACAGACGGAGACAAGAACAACAATCATCTCCTGACACAGGGAGGACAACCATGATGCACAATCTCAGTCGGCGGCAGCTGCTCGGCGCTACAGGCGCCGCGGCTGCACTTGGTGCAATCCCGCTTAGGGCGATTGCGCAGGATGTGGCGAACCTCAACTTCGTAGTCTGGAACTATTCACTCGATACCATCCAGGACAACATCAGAAAGTTTGAGGCCGGTCATACGGACGTCAAAGTAACGCTCACGGACTATACCTGGCCAGACTACTTCGACACGATGATGCTGCGGCTTCGCGGCAACACGCCGACCCATGTGATGTATTGCGGCGAGGATTGGCTACCCGGCTGGGCATTGGCGGGCTGGCTCGTGCCGATCGAGGATCACTACCCAGAGCTCACGAGCTACAAAGACAAGATCGCGAACTATGCGGTTCGCGACATGACCTATAAGGGCAAGCTCTACGGCCTGCCCTACTACGCCGACCTCATCACCTTCCAGTACAACCGGAAGATTCTCGACGACAACAAGATCACCGTGCCAACGACCTGGGAGGAGGTGCTGGAGGCCAGCCTGAAGCTGAAGAAGACCGGGATGGAGAAGCCGTTCGTCTACGAATATAACCAGACGCTGCCCAACTTCTATCAAGCCTTCGTCTCGCAGGTCTATGGCCGCGGCGGCCAAATGTTTGATGCGGATCTGAATCCGCTGTTCAGCGATCCTGGCTCAGAGGCCTTCAAGCATTTGCAGTGGTTGCAGGATGCCGTGAAGAAGCACGACATCATCGCCTTCGAGAATCACGAGTCGCGCATCATTCCGGCGATGAATACCGGCAAGCATGCCTTCAGCGTGCTGTTCAACTATGTGCTGGCGGCCATGAACGAGAAGGCGACGCAGCCGCTGGCCGGCCAGTTCTCCATGGCGCTGATGCCCGGCAAAGCACAGGCGTGCCTCGGCTTCTGCAAGTTCTATGCGATGACGAGCCAAGCAGCGGAGGACGACAAGCTCCGCGACTCTAGTTGGCAGTTCATCGAGTTCATGGGCGGCGGCGATTTTCAGATCGCGAAGCGCTGGGCTGAGGAGAAGGGTCTGGGTTTCGCCCAGCTGCCGCTGTTCGATGATCCCGGCGTGCAGAAAGCCTGGTCGAGCTGGATCGACGTTGACACCTTCAAGAAACAGGCGACGCTCGCCATCAACGGCACGCAGACGGAGTGGCTCGGCATGTGGAGCGGCTTCTTCCGGCCGCTGCTGGCGAAGACAATGGTTGGCGAGGCAAGCGTGGCGGAGACCATGGATGCGGGCGCCAAGCGCTGGCTCGAACTGCGCAAGCTGGTGCGCGGGAACTGACTCGCGGATGGCGGTCCAGAACGCGTTCCCTTCAGCAGGGAGACGGCAGGACGAGGGGCAGCGCTCGATATCCTCGAATACCACCGTAGCATCCCTCGACAAAAATCGGGACGAAGGCGGAGGAATGCGGCGATGATGCACGATGACCACGCGCACCTATGACCGCTATCCGATGGCGTGGTTGCTGCCGGTGCTGGTACCGGTTCTGCTGTTCACGCTCTATCCCGTGGCGCAGGTATTGTATACCAGCCTGCATCAAGTGATCGTCATCATGCCGGTGGAGCCGTTTGTCGGGCTCGAGAACTACCGGCAGGTCGTGCTGAGCCCCGGCTTCCGAGAGGCGCTGGTCAATAGTGTGGTCTTTGCCCTTGTCACGGCGCCGCTCACGATCATCATCGGCTTCGGCGTGGCGCGCCTCCTGCTCATGCGTTTCTTTGGTCGTGGACTCCTGCGGGCGGTGGTCATCCTGCCTTGGGTGCTACCCGGCGCCATTTCAGCCGTGGTGTGGATGTGGATTCTCCATCCATCCTGGGGGATTCTGAATCTTGGCCTTTATCATCTGGGCATCATCGATCGCTACATTCCCTGGCTGACCGATCCGCAGCTCGCCCGGCTCAGTGTCGTCCTCGCCTTCGTCTGGACGCAGTTTCCCTTCGCCAGCATTCTGCTGATGGCGGCGCTCGGAGGTATCGACCGCGGCCTCTACGAAGCCGCGCTTGTGGACGGCGCTAACGCCTGGCAGCGGTTCCGCTTCATCACCTTTCCAAGCATCAAGCCGGTGGTCGTCGTGCTTGCCATCTATCAGTCGCTGGTGGCGCTGACGAGCTACGACCTTGTCTATGCGCTGACCGCCGGCGGACCAGGCACGGCAACCACGCTGCTCTCCTTTCAGATCTGGAAAGAGAGCTTTTCGATGATGAACTTCGGTACCGGCTCGGCGGTCGGTTTCATCCTTGTCATCCTGTCGCTTGCCTTTATGGCTGCCATCATCAAGGCCCTGCCGGCGGCGATCATCCGGAGCGGGTGAACCGATGCGGCGCCTCCTTGTCCATCTCGCCGCGCTGCTGCTGTTCCTGCTGTGCGCCGGGCCGATCGGCCTGAGCTTGTTCGCCAGCGTTGTGCCGGACCAGGCCATCTTCAGCTTTCCACCCAACTGGTTCGGCTACAGCGCCACCTCCGACAACTATCGCTACATCTTCACGGGCAGGATACCGGCAACCTATCTGACCGCCGGCGCCAACCGGAACATGATCTCCGATGCAGCGCGGCAGGTGCCCGCCGGCATGTTGAACAGCATGCTCGTGGCACTTGGCGTGATGGCGGTGAACATCATCCTCGGTGCGCCCGCAGCCTACGCCTTCGCGCGCCTCCGCTTCCGCGGTCAGACCGCAACTTTCCTCGCTATCGTGATGTCGCGGTTGGTGCCGGCGGTGGCGCTGATCACGCCATTCTACCTGCTGATCCAGGCGATGCAGCTGCTCGGCACGAAGGCCGCGCTGATCATCGTGCATTCGGTCCTCACCCTGCCGTTCACGGTGCTGATCCTGACGATATTCTTCCGTCGCATTCCCCGCGACATCGAGGACGCAGCGCTGCTCGACGGTTGCAGCCGGACGCAGGTGTTTCTCAGGATCGTGCTGCCACTGTCGCGCACGAGCATCTTCGCGACCGGCATCTTCGCGTTCATACTCTCTTATGCGGAGTTCCTGTTCGCCCTGGTGCTGTCCGGCGATGCGGCAAACCGGCCGCTCTCGGTGGTGATGGCGGCGCTTGCCCGCAACACGGACGTGTCGTGGGGGCTGCTGAACGCCAGCGTCTGCCTTGCCGTTATTCCGACGGTGGCGCTTATTGGCATCGTCTGGCGCTTCGTCGTCGAGGCGCTATTGGAGCGCGGGGCTGAGTTCAGTTAGAGGGACGTTTCCCGGCGCAAACCGGGTTCCGGTCCCGGGCCACTCGCTTAATGTGTGGATCCTGATCGCCGACGGCCCTGTCTCTATTACGCGATGTCCGCTGACTGCCCCTAGGCAGTCGCTCCAGGAGCGAGGGTATATCGAACGGCCTCGTGCCAGAATCAGACGTCACAAGCCCCGATCCGGCATGTCCTCTTGGCAGAGAGTTATCAAAGGCTTGGCGTACCGATCGGTGTTGGAACCGCACGCCAATTCAGACCGCCTGGCGCTTTTTCACACCGGCAACCCCGCATTCCGGAACCCTTCAAAGAGTTTTTCCAGGCGAGCGGGATCGGCAATCGGCATTAAACGGAGAAGATATGATCGCCATTTCTCCACGTCGTCGTCGGGATACTTAGCCATTTTCTGGCGTTTGAGCGTCATGAATCGCTGCATGGCATCACGCGCTGTGTCAGCCTGGCCGAGGTTCCAGAGCGATGCTGCCCGAAAAGCCAGAGCTTCATCAAATGTCCCGGCAACGCGCGCGAAACCGCTGGCCGCGTCAGCAAAATTGCCTTCGAAATATGCACCAACTGCGATCGCGTAAAGACAGGGCTCCGGCACTAGCGGGCTGAGTTTGAGAGATTCTAGGGAGTAGCGCTGACCATCCGCGACATGACCGTTGCAGGCCAAGGCAAATCCCAGGAGGCACATACTGAATTGATCATTTGGATTTTGCCCCAATGCCATATCAGCGTGGGCCTTAGCGATATCAAAATTTTTATTGCAGTAGAATTGCGCTTCTGCAAGGGCCCGGTGGGCATTGCTGTTCGTATGATCGATGGCGACCGCCTGCTCGGCCGCGGCCACCGCCTCCTGCCGCGCGAGCTCAAGATCTGTACTCCAATCACTCTGGTGTTCGTAAGAGTATCCAAGCGACAATTCGGCATAGGCGGATGCGAATCGGGGTTCGCGGGCGATGGCCTCGCGAAGCAGGGCCCGCGCCGCAAGAATGCCTTCCCTGCTGCTCTCCCGCTGCAGGAACCTGGCTTTCAGGAACAGATCGTAAGCTTCATAACCGATGGCCGGCTTTTGCAGGGTCTTTTCCATCTCGAAGGCTTCGACACGGGCGGCCAGCACGGCGACCACCCGGCGGACGATGTCATCCTGAAGCGCGAAGAGATCGCTGAAATCGCGGTCAAATCGTTCGGACCAGAGCGTCACTCCATCAGCAGCATGAACGAGGCTCGCGGTGATGCGGACGCGCTGGTCCGCCCGGCGGACGCTGCCGCGAACCAGATACTCGGTATCGAGCCGGCGCGCCCTGCCCTCGGCAACCTGGGCATGTTGCCTCACCGACGCTTGGGCGATGACCGCAAGGTCGGCGAAATGGGAAAGCTCAGTACTCAGATCTTCTGTAAGCCCAGCGGCAAAGTGAAGGTCCTCCGGATTGCCACCGGACTGTTCGAACGGCAGGACGGCAATCGAGGCCTTTGGCCTGCGATTCGGGACGGCAGATACCGACGCTTCGGCAGATTGCGTTAGCATTGTACGCTGCGCGGACACATCCTGCACAATTTGTCGGGTCAATGCGTCTGGTTCCACTCCCAATTCGCGATCAAGCCTTTCCCGGAAGTCCTGATAGTGCCTGAGCGCGAGACTGCGATTGTTCATGGCGATATGCGCTCGGATCACCGACTGGTGTGCCAGTTCGCAAAGTGGATCGATGGACAACAGACGTCCGGCAACGTCCAGGCTTCGCCGGTGATCACCTTCGCGCTCAAGAATCCGAAGCAGCCTCGCCGTCGCCTCGCACCACAGATTGTCTAGTACGCGGCGGTTGTCTTCGAGCCAATCGGCGAAAGCGGCGTTCTCGGGCGCTAGACCTTCAAGGAATTGGCCGCGCCGCAGGGCGAATGCTTGCTCCAGACTCTGTCGGTCGTCCGCGCGGCGGACCCGTTGAAACTCAGCAACATCAGACACGACAGCCGATTCATAGAATGAGATAGCGCCATCGGTGGCGGTATCGAGGACATGGCTCGCATGACCGAAATCCTGACGCAGGTCGACGAGCAGCTGACGCAAGCTCGCCCGGGCCTGGGCCGTCTGCCGGTCCGACCAGAGCAGCGCGCAAAGATGATCGCGGCCGACCGGCTTGCCGTCCTCCAGGGCAAGACAACCCAGCAGCCCCGTACCCTTGCGCGAACGGATTGTGACCGGATCGCCTGCCACAGTCTGAAACTTGGGTGGGCCAAGAAGATGGAACCGGTAACCCGTCATGACATCTCGTCTAAGGCCGGCCTACCTAGTCTGACAAGGCGAATTGACGTCAGACTAGCACAATTGACGCTACATTGACGGAAAACTGACGCCCTGATTGGCACTCGGTTGACGGCGCATCGACAGATTGGCCTTCACGGAACAACACGCCGAGGTTCCGCGCAGGAGAAAGACGATGCGCTTCGATTTGCTCGACGAATATTCTACTCTCGTGCCGTTTGGACTTGGCGTTTCGCGGAACCGGGCCTTTCAAGATCCCGCCATCCCGACCAAGGCGGCCAAGCGCGGCACCATCGCCAATTTCGCCAGCCACCTGGAGTTGCTGCGCAGACTCCTCGGGGCACTCCGCCAGATGGTATTGTCAGGTTATCGGAACTTGGTCGCAAAATACTCGTGCCTCTTTTAAGCATCACGCCGCGGCAGTCGCTGACGCGCCTGTCGGTCGGCCTTCCGCTCAGGGTCCAGCTGCGGCCGAGTGAAATCTGTCAGCAGTAGGACGCCTATCACTTCGATAGCCGACGTGGCGGCAGACTGGTTTCCTTTGGTGCAATCGACAAAGCCGTTGCCTTGCCAGACATCCAGAAAGCTCAATACACCTAGCGACCTGGGGCCCTACTTCGCGCGTGACTCCACAAATTGGGCAAGTGGCGCGGTTGCGGTCCCTCCTACTTCATCGGCCAGGTGGCGAACTCGGCGAGGAAGGCGCGCAACTCCTCGACGCAGATGCGCAGGATCGCCTCGCCCTTCTCAGGCGACGCGAGCGTAGGATCGCCGAAAGTTCCCGTCGGCGACAGATCCTTGAAGTCGTGGTAGCTGCGCACCTGCGAGCTGCTGAAGAGGTCTGTCGACTGGCGTGATGAGGGCGGCGTCGGATAGCAGGTTACGGCCGCCGGCATATCGACGAGATCGGGATGAAGCGCCAGCTGCACAGAGGTCTCGAACTCGCAGGCATGGCCCATGCCGCCCGTCGCGGATTCGCGAAACTCGGCTTGCCGCGGCGCTGCCAAGTGGAAGTACGTGACGGCAACGACGCGCGCCTTTCCATGCCAGGCATGGCCGAGGCGCGCCGCGACGAGATCGAGCGAGCTGACATTGCCCCCATGACCGTTGAGGATCACCACCCGGCGCACGCCCTGCTTCAACACCGACTCGACGATGTCCTGGACAACTGTCAGGAAGGTTTCCGAGCTGAGGGTGACTGTTCCCGGAAAGCTCATATGGTGCGGCGAGAAGCCGTACCATAGCGCCGGCAACACCAGCAGCGATCGCTCGCCCAACTCGAACCCCTCAACGGCGCGCAGAGCGACGGCCTGGGTACTGTCGGCATCGCAGCCGACCGGGAGATGACGGCCGTGCTGTTCGACCGAGCCAACCGGCAGAATGACAATCGGATCGCGTCCAACCGCCGCTGCCAGGGCTGGCGAGGTGTTCTCCTCCCATCGGATGCGCGGTTTACCCATCAGGGCCGCCAACAAAGAGGGCAATGTCGAAGTCGATTAACGCCGGCCGATTCGACAGTCAAGCGAGGCGCCTGGGCGGACGTCCATGCCGATCTCGGCCCCACAGCCGCGGCCTTTGACCCGACGTCGGCATTCGGCCGCGCTCCTGCACGTCCCGCGCGTTCAACAGGGCGAAGTGACTAGCCATGTGGGACGAACCGGTCGGGCGACCGCCCGTACCGGAGCCAGAACTGGCTCAATACGCGGCACGGGACTAGCGCAAAACGTGCGCCGGTTACATTCCGTTAAGATATCCCGTTAATAATCGCGCCTTATGTAGTTCGGCCTAGCCGCGGGATCGTCGCCGGCTGGGCGCGCCGGATTCGATGGGGGACTCTGTGGCGAAGCTCGCTTTGAAGTCGACGTTCGGTCATGCGTTCCTGAAGAACCTGGCCATCGCGCGGAAATTCCTGGTGGTGTTCGCGGTTCTGATGGTGAGCCTCGCCGCCGTCGCCATGATCAGCATGACTGGCATGCGCACGATCTCCGGCACCTTCGACAGCGCGGCCAATGCCTACGCGGCATCGAAGCTGGCGGCGCAGATCGAAACCAACGTCTCGCGCGTGATCGCGGCGCAGAACCAGTACCTGCGCATGAGCGGTGACGCGCAGGCACAGGCGGTGACGGTCGGCATCGACAAGATGCGCAAGAACGTCACCGAGCTGGCGGCGCTCACGCAAGGCACGGCGGTCGCGGACAAGGTTGCCAAGCTCGCCGGAATCGTGGACGAGTATGGGAAAGTCTTCGAGGGCATGCGCCAGGCGCGCGAGGCCCACAAGGCAGCCGCGGACGACGCCGCCAAGCAGTCGGAATCGCTGTCGGCGTCCTTTGCGGCGCTGGCCGAGGGCGCGGCCCAGGGCGGCACCTTGAGCCTGATCAGAAAGACGGTCGCGGCCTATGGCACCTTCTCGAAGCTGAACGGCGAGGTCGCCCGCTACGCCGGCACGATGTCGGCAGGCGACGGCTCGGCGGCCGGCAATGACCTGGGAACGCTCAAGGCGCAGATTGACGAGCTCAAGACCTATGCGATCCTGGGCAACGTCGGCCCGCAATATCAGACCGTCGTTGCCGAGATCGATGCCTTCAAGAAGGCCTTCCAGGCCATTGCCGCCGCGACAGGGGCGCTCAACGAGGGCCGCCGCAACCTGGCCAGGATGGACGGCAACATCACCGTCGAATCGGTCGCGCTGAGCGACACTTTCTCCAAGAGTTTCGACGCAGCCAAGGACGAGCTGCAGGCGGCGATCGACGGCGCCATGAACATGCTGATGGCGCTGGGTCTCGTGGTCGCCGCGGTGGCGGGATCTCTCATCTGGCTGATCAGCCGCTCGGTCGCCGGTCCGGCCGTTGTCCTGACCGAGGCGATGGCGCGTCTTGCGAAGCGCGATTGGTCGGCTGCTGTCGACAACCTCGACCGCAAGGACGAGATCGGCCGCATGGCCGGTGCGCTGCAGGTGTTCAAGGAGAGCGGGCAGGCCGCCGATCACATGCAGGCGGAGATGGAAGCGGAGCGTGCCCGCGTCGCGGACGAACAGCGCGCTGAGATGATGGCCTTCGCCGACCGGTTCGAGAAGGCGATCGGCGCCGTGGTGCAGCGCGTCGGCAATTCCGCGCGCGAGATGGCGGCCTTGTCGGAGCAGCTGGCCGACGGTGTCGAGCGCACCAAGCAGCGCTCGGCCTCTGCCGCCGAGGCCTCGCAGGGTGCCGCGACCAACGTGCAGACGGTCGCCGCAGCGGTCGAGGAGCTGACGACCACGGTGCAGGAGATCTCGCGCCAGGTGGTGGAATCGCACAACGCCACCAGCGAGGCGGTCACGGTCGCCGGCCAGGCCGATACCGAAGTGAGCCTGTTGTCGGATGCCGCCGCGCGCATCGGCGACGTCACCAAGCTGATCAATGACATCGCCGAGCAGACCAACCTGCTGGCGCTCAACGCCACGATCGAGGCGGCGCGCGCCGGCGATGCCGGCAAGGGCTTCGCGGTGGTGGCCGCGGAGGTGAAGAACCTCGCCCAGCAGACCTCGCGCGCGACCGAGCAGATCACCAGCCAGATCGCCGCCATCCAGTCCTCGACCCAGACCACGGTCGGCGCCATCCGCGGCGTCGGGGCCACCATCCGCAAGGTCAACGAGATCGCGCAGGCGGTCGCCGCCGCGATCGAGCAGCAGGACGCCGCGACCCAGGAGATCGCGCGCAACACCCAGCAGGCCTTCGGCGGAACCCAGCGCGTGGCCGGCGACATCGCCGAGGTCACCAACGTCGCCGCCGACAGCGGCACCGCCGCCGAGCGCACCCGCGAAAGCGCCGGCGACCTCGCCCGCGAAGCCGAAGAACTCAGCACCGAACTCGCCGCATTCCTGGAAAAGGTGCGGGCGGCTTAGAGCAACCTTATCCCCAAAGAAACACCCCTTCCCCCGCGAGGGGGCGTTTTGATTGGCGTCGCTCTTTTCTACTCGGCCGCCTTCGCGAGTCGCCCTGTGCTCTCCGACAGCAGTGAGTCGAATCGTGCGCCATCGCTGAAGCGATTGAGGTGCTCCGGCATTGCGACACCTGGCTTGAGGCGCGGATCGGTCTCGATCGCGCCGACCACCTGCCGGATCGGAATGACGCCGGCCCAGATGTCGAGCGCGTAGTCTTCTTCGTCGTCCTTCGGTTCGCCCACGCGCACTTTCGCGGACGCCTCCTCGATCTCCATCGCGAGCAGCGTCGTGCCCTTGAGCTCCTGCTGATTCACCGGCCTGAGAGCCGCGACGCGACCGGGATAGATGCGCTCGATGAAGTAGTCGAGCTCGGCCTCTTTCTCTTTCGCATCTTCGATGATGCGCGCGCGGCCGAAGGCCATCACGGCGCGGTAATTGATCGAGTGATGAAAGCCTGAGCGCGCCACCACGAGTCCATCGAGCAGACTGACGGTGACGCACACTTGAACCCCGTCCTTCTGCGTGCGCAGCATGCGGCTCGCCGACGAGCCGTGCCAATAGAGCGTGCGACCGCGCCGCCAATAGGCGGTCGGCGTCACATAAGGCTGGCCGTCGATCACGTAGCCGATATGCGCGACGAGCCCCGCATCGAGAATCGCGAACACGCTTTCCTCGTCATAGCGGCCGCGCTCGTGCAGGCGTTTCACCTTGGAACGATGGGTGGGCGTGAAGGCGGTCATGATGGCGTCCTTTCGAGGGCAGTCGAGCGCAATTTTGGTTCCATCGGAAGCTCCAGAATCGTAAGGTAAAGGATACCAGAATTACGCAGGAATTTTTACGCATGGCCCGTAAGGCGGGGACCGGTTCCTTGCTCCCGCTGGAGCTGGATGGTGACAGTGCGTCACCCCTGTTCCAGCGCCTTTATCGCCAGCTTCGCCAGGCGGTGCTGGAGGGTCGGCTCAAGCCCGGCGCCCGACTGCCCGCGACCCGCGTGCTGGCGGACGAGCTCGGCCTCTCGCGCAACACCGTGCTCGCCGCCTACGACCAGCTGGCGAGCGAGGGCTTCCTGGAACTGCGCCACCGCTCTGGAGTCTTCGTGGCGGAGGACTTGCCGATCGCGCGCCAGGATCCGCAGCCCGCTCCGCCGCAGCCTGAGCTCGGCATCCGCGCGCGCGATGCGGCGAGCGCAGGCCCGGTCGGCGCCGATCGCCGCGGCGGCCCGCGTTGGCCCAGCTGTTTCGCGACCGGCGTGCCCGATGTCAGCCAGTTCCCGTTCGATCTGTGGACGCGCTTGCTCGCGCGCAGCTGGCGCCGGCCCGCAGCGTCGCTGCCGATCGGCGGCGATCCCGGCGGCCATCCCGCGTTGCGCGCGGCGATCGCATCCTATATCGGCGAAGCGCGCGGCATCGCTTGCCACCCCGATCACGTGCTGGTGGTGAGCGGCATCCGCCAGGCGGTGGATCTGGCCTGCCGGCTGCTGCTCGATCCCGGCGACCAGGTGTGGATGGAGAATCCCGGCTATCCCGGCATCCGCGCCGTGCTCGCCGCCAATGCCTGCGAAGTGGTCGGCGTGCCGATCGACGAAGAGGGCCTCGATGTCGCGATGGGCCGCAAGGTCGCAGGGCATGCGCGCCTGGTCTGCGTGGCGCCCTCGCACCAGTTCCCGCTTGGCGTCGCGCTCTCGCTGCAGCGGCGCCTCATGCTGCTCGACTGGGCGCGCGAAGCCGGCGCCTGGATCCTGGAAGACGATTACGACAGCGAGTACCGCTATGCGGGACGGCCGCTGGCGGCGCTCAAGAGCCTCGATAAGGACAACCGCGTGATCTATGTCGGCACGCTCTCGAAGCTGTTGTTCCCGAGCCTGCGCCTCGGCTACCTGGTCGCGCCGCCGCAGCTCGCCGATGCGTTCCGGAATCTGCGCACGCGGCTCGACGACCAGCCCTCGATGGTGGCGCAGCCCGCGCTGGCCGAGCTGTTCCGCTCCGGCCACCTCGCGGCTCACGTGCGGCGCATGCGCCAGGTCTATGCGGCGCGCCAGCGCGCGTTCCTCGATGCGGCGGACACGCACCTCAAGGGCCTCGTCGCCTTCCGCGCGGAGGAGAGCGGGCTGCATCTGGTCGGGCGGATCGGCCGGCGCCTCGGGGGCCGCAACGACAAGGCGCTGGCCCGGACCGCCGCGCGCGAGGGGATCCAACTCGCGGCCGTCTCGGACTATGATCTGTTCGGCGACGGGCCGCAGGGCCTGATGTTCGGCTATGCCGCAGCGCCCGAGCACCTGGTCGCGCCGGCCTTGCGGCGGCTCAAGGAGATATGGACGTAATGACTATTTTGCGTGGCATGATGATCGGCGTGGCGCTCGTCGTCGCGGCATTGCTGCCGGCAGGGAGCGCCCAGAGCGCGAAGCTGCAGAGCTGGCGCGTGGTGCTGCTGGCGGGGGATGATTCGGCCGCGGTGTTCGACAATGCGGTCGACCGGCTGACGGAGCTTCTGCAAGTGCGGCCGGGTGTCGAGCTCTATCGGCTCACGTCGGACCGCCGGCTGCAGACGACGACGCGCGCGTTGGCGAGCGCCCGCAACCTCGACGGCGCGCTCAAGGGTTCGGCGGCGCAGGGCTGCTTCGTGTTCATGACCTCGCACGGCACGGAGAAGGGGCTCTATCTGCGCGAGGACTACGATTCCGACCGCCTGCTCTCACCCAGCAAGCTCGACCGCATCCTCGATGCGCAATGCGGCGAGCGCCCGACGGTGGCGGTGGTCTCCGCCTGCCATTCCGGCGTGTTCATCGGCCGCGCCAGCAAGGGCGACAATCGCATCTGGCTCACCGCCGCGCGCGACGACCGCGTCTCCTTCGGCTGCGGCGCGGAATTCGAACTCACCTATTTCGACGAATGCCTGATCGACGCCTGGCCCAAGTCGCAGACCTGGCGCCAATTGTTCGACCGCACCAGCACCTGCGTGCGGCTCAAGGAATCGGAGCTGTCGGAGAAATCCTCGATGCCGCAGGCGTTCTTCGGCGACGGGGTGCGGGATCTGGAGCTGCCGTAAAACATCGTGTGGCGGCGGCAATCCCCAGAGAGACTGCCGCCCGGACCTTTGCACCCAGGTCAGTGCAGAACTGAAGGGATCGACTACGTTGCGACATGCACCGCGCAGAGATCCTCACCATTCTCCATTGCCGAGATCGACACATCCATGAAGCGGCGGATGACCTCGATGTTCGTTTTCGCGTGTGATGTCAGCGCCAACGTCGTAAATGAACCGGCGCCAGCCAAAGCGATGGGCAGCAGCAGCTGGTCAGCGAGGTGCGGCTCGATAGCGGCATCCACTTTTAGTAGGCGCGCTGCCACGCCCGCCGCACGATTGGCGACAGCTTCGGCCGATACGCCCTGCTCGCCGAACGCAACCAGCACCTGGATGATCGTCGCAAACTCAAGGAACAGCGTCAGGACGTTGCCAGGGCCGAGTGCCTGCTTGTCGGTCCGCAATTTCAGGTCCTCCGCTGACCACTTCAGCCGATTGGCGATCACCACCAGTTCTCGTTCACCGATCGAGCCAGGCAGATTGACGACCAATGCCTCCGCATGCGTGCGCTGCAGTGCACCGCGCAGCGGCACATGCAGCGGCAGCAGCCGTTCAAGCGGCGCGATCTCGACCTCGATCCGACCGCCGCCGGCCGGATAGAAGCCCGGCCGTACCAGCTTGACCGACACCTCCGCTCCCATGCGCGCGAGCTGCGGCAGGAATGCCCGCTCCAGGAACGCGAAGCTCGGCGCGTGCGGGTTATGCGTGCCGCCTTCCAGCACAAGCCGCGACCTCTCGCCCGCCTGGAGCAAGGGCAGCAGGATGGTCTGCAAGACCAGGATGGTGCTGCCGGCGGTGCCGATCGCGAATCGGTAGTCGCCGCCCCGGACCTTACCCGGCGTGAACTCAAGCGTCGTTGAGCCCGGTTCCGCGCCTATCGCGGTTCCACCGCAGATCTGCGTGGCAGCCAGAACCGCCGTCAAATGTTGGCGCATCAGGCCGGGCTTGCGCCGCCCGGCCCGAATGCGCTCGATGCGGAACGGTTGGCCCGTGACCATGGCCAGGGCCAGCGAAGTACGCAGAACCTGACCGCCGCCCTCCCCAGCGGCGCCATCGATGACAATCATGATCTTCAAAGGGCGCTGAGCGCGCCTTCCCCCAATATTTCGGTTCAACCCTTGACGCAAACCACCTGGCGCAACGTGTGCACGATCTCCACCAGGTCCTTCTGCGCCTCCATCACGGCGTCGATCGGCTTGTACGCCGCCGGCGTCTCATCGATCACGTCGGCGTCCTTGCGGCATTCGACGTGCTGCGTGGCCGCCGCGTGATCTTCGAGCGTGAATCGGCGCTTCGCCTCGGTGCGCGACATCAGGCGGCCGGCCCCATGGCTGCAGCTGTGAAAGCTCTCTTCGCTGCCGAGCCCGCGCACGATGTACGAACGCGCACCCATGCTGCCGGGGATGATTCCCATCACGTCCTTCGCCGCGTTGACGGCACCCTTACGCGTCACCAGTACGCGCTTGCCGAAATGCTGCTCGTGCATGACGTAGTTGTGATGACAGTTCACCGCCTCCACGTCTGCCTCGAACGGCTTCGCGATCACTGAACGCGCTGCCTTCACCACGTTCGCCATCATCAGCCGCCGGTTGGTCATGGCGTAGTTTTGCGCCCAGGAGACCGCACGCACATAGTCAACGAAATGTTCAGTCCCTTCGGGGAAATACGCGAGGTCCTCGTCCGGCAGGTTCACGAACCAGCGGCGCATATCCTGCTTCGCCAGCTCTATGAAAAAGGTGCCGATCGCGTTGCCGACTCCACGCGAGCCCGAATGCAGCATGAACCAGATGCGATCCACTTCGTCGAGGCAGACTTCGATGAAATGGTTACCGGTTCCCAGCGTCCCGAGATGCGTAACGTGGTTGCTGTTCTTCAGGCGCGGATACTTGTCTGCGATCGCGCGGAAGCCTTCGTCCAGCGAGTCCGACCATGCCTCGACCGTGCTCTGCGGCGGGTCGCCCCAGGAGCCCTTGTCGCGCTGGCCGCGTCCGACGGTGCGGCCATGGGGCACTGCCTGCTCGATGGCCGACCGCAGGCCGGCCAGATTATCCGGCAGATCGCTGGCAATGAGTGAGGTGCGTGCCGCGATCATGCCGCAGCCGATATCGACGCCGACTGCCGCCGGAATGACCGCGCCCAAGGTCGGGATAACACTGCCAACCGTGGAGCCGATGCCCTTGTGGACATCCGGCATCACTGCGATCCACTTGTAGATGAACGGCATGCGTGCGGTCTTGGCCAATTGTTCCTTGGCACCCTCCTCGACGGCGACGCCCTTGGTCCACATCTTGACAGGCGCGTGGCCGCTCTGGTGCATCACGTCATAAGTCTGTTCGGTCATGGCCCTCTCCAATTTTCTCAACCTGCCACGCCGCGGGGACTATCGGTAGCGAAACTTTCACGGTGCTCTACCAGCTGAGCTACGGACTCCCTTGCGGGAACCCGGCGGGACTCGAACCCGCGACCACCGAGTTAAATGTAGTTCCGCCAGCATTCCCCGCGGCGCTCCGGCCACGGCGACAAAAAGGTCTGCAAGACTTCCAACAGGTTCAACTGTAGTCCTGCATGCATTCGCCGTGTTCGTGCATTCCATTCCACGCCGCAGCGTCGCGAGGACCAGGTTTCTTGCGAAACATCGAGTGACAGTCGATGTAGTTCCGCAGGCATTCCTCGCGACGCTTCGGCCGCGGCGACCAGTGAGACGAGACCTCCGGCTTGCGCCGGCGAAGGCTTTGAACCTTCTGGGCCTTGCGGCCTTT
This sequence comes from Dongia deserti, assembly GCF_003574735.1. Classification (GTDB taxonomy): domain Bacteria; phylum Pseudomonadota; class Alphaproteobacteria; order Dongiales; family Dongiaceae; genus Dongia_A; species Dongia_A deserti. Next base: position 34,209 of record NZ_QORW01000015.1, on the reverse strand, counting down.
CCCATGTAGTCCCGTCGGCATTCGCCGCGGTCGGCGCCGGTCGGTTGCCCAACCGGCGCCGATCCCGTGTGCTAAACTTCAACCGCTTCGATCTTGCCGACCCAATGATCGACGCCGATCTCGCCGGTGGCGAAGTCAGCCACGACCTGGAACACCGCGTCGGAGAAGCCGCCGACGTTTAGCACGTCAGCCCGCTCCACCGACTGCGTGGTCCCGTAGGGTTGCAGATCGATCAAGACCAGCTTGGCCTCGGGATTGCGCGCCTTCAGCTGCGCCCATTCCCGCATCAAGCCGGTGTCACTCGACCGGGTCGCGTCCACCCAGGACTGGTTGTCCGAGACGAACACCACCAGATCGACCTTCGCACGCTCCGCGTTCAACCGCGCCAACGGCGCCGAACAGTTGGTTCCTCCGCCTCCAATGGAGGCCAGCTTCACCGCATTGGTCAGCACCTCGTCCGAGGCAGAGAGGTCGAGGTCGACCACCTGGTTCTCGAACGGCAGCACGCGCGTCGCCGGATTGCGCCGCAGGAACGCAGCCGCCACCAGGGCCGCCACGTCGACACAGCGCACCTTGCTGGTCGCACCCTTGCGATAGCCGGTCACCGCGCTCTTCATCGACCCGGACACGTCCGGGCAGACAACGATGCGCTGATCCAGCTCCGGAACGTTAGCGATGGCGATCTCCAGCGCCTTCGCCAGCGCCTTGCGCACCACGTGCGGGATCTCATCGCCGGCGATCAGCGATGCGATCAGCAGCTGATACGGCAGCACCCGTGCCTTGCGGATCTCCTTCGCATCGCCTAGGCGCTTGGCGATCAGCGCGCTCATCCCGCTCACCTCGAACACGCCGTGGCGTGCAAAGGTGTTGAGGTTCATGCGCACCATCTGCCAACCGCCGCGCTTCGCCAGCGCCGCCCACTGCTCGCGGCTCAACGGGAGCTGCGTCAGCATCTGAAACGGCACGTCCGGCATTTCGGTGCTGGGATCGCGCTTGAAGGCTTCGTACGCACGCACGATGTCCGGCAGCGCCGATACGTCGTACGGACGGCCGATCAGCCAGGCGAACAAGGCCGCCCGCTCGGCATCGCGCGGCTTCGGATGCACCATCTTGATGACATCCGCCAAAGACGGCGACTGACCGACCGAAGCCTTCACGGTCGCCTCGACCGACGTGCTGTTCAGCCAGTTGGCAACCAGTGCCTTGGGCCGGCTACCCAACGACTTGCGCCACACCTGGCCCGAGCGCATCACCTGCACGAAATTGCGCAGCATCTTGCCGTTATCGACCACCCGGTCGAACACGCGAACCATCAAGTCCGGCGCGTTCACCGACAAGGTCGCCAGCAGCACGGCCGGCATATCCTTCATTCCGCGCTCGCGGGCATAGATCGCGCACTTGGCGACGAAGACCGGGTCGAGGTCCCTGGTCAGCGCCAACACGTTGCTGAGCTGTGCTTCAGCATCGGCGTAGAATGTCTGGTTCAAGCAACCGGTCACCGCGAGCTGCGCCAGCTTATGGCGCGGCTCATAGGCGTAGGCCGGCGCACCCTCCGCGTTCAGGGTATCAGTGCGCGGCAGCAGGGCACCCCGCACGCTCGCGAACAAGCTGTTATTGGCCATGATCGTCACTCCCTCAAAACTATCTGACCTTCCTAAAGCAGGACGCGTGCCAACTGCCCTTGCGGCATTTGTTGTCTGCTAAGTAACTGAAAACGCGCGGTTATTCCGGATTTGGAGAAAACCTTGCCAGCTCCGGCATCATGCCATTCGTATCTGTATTTCTCGCTACTTATACGATAGGATCAGCTCATGAAGCGCACAGTTGTCATCGGCTTTCTCGGTACCACGCTCGATGCCGGCAAGGGGGAGGAGCGCTGGTCTCGCTGGCGGCCGACAGTAGCGCTCTGCCAGCATGAGGACTTCCTGATCCATCGCCTGGAGCTGATCCGCGAAGCGCGCTTTACGGCCCTTGGCAATGTGGTCGCGCAGGACATTGCCCAGATCTCGCCCGAAACCGAAGTACGCACTCACGAAGTGAACATACGCGACCCCTGGGACTTCGAGCAGGTTTACGGCGCGTTGCATGATTTCGCGCGCGCTTACCAGTTCGATACCGAGGCGGAGGACTATCTCATTCACATCACCACGGGCACGCACGTGGCGCAAATCTGCATGTATCTGCTGACAGAGGCTCACTACTTCCCTGGCCGTCTGCTTCAGCTTTCACCACCGAGGCCGTTGAGCGGCAGTCAGCCCGGCTCCTACTCGATCATTGACCTCGACCTCTCAAAGTATGACCGCATCGCGAGCCGCTATCGCGCCGAGCAGGTGGAAGGCACCTCGTTCCTGAAATCAGGTATCGAGACACGCAACCTGGCCTTCAACCGTATGATCGATGAGATCGAACGGGTGGCGATCCGCTCCAAGGCGCCGCTGTTGCTGACTGGTCCCACCGGCGCCGGGAAATCTCAGCTTGCCCGCCGCATCTTCGAGCTGAAGAAGGCGCGGCATCAGGTGCCCGGCAACTTCATCGAGGTGAATTGCGCTACCTTGCGCGGCGATGCAGCGATGTCGACCTTGTTCGGGCATGTTAAAGGCGCCTTCACCGGTGCGATCGCCGACCGTGCCGGCCTGCTGCGCGCCGCCGATAAAGGCGTCCTATTCCTGGACGAGATCGGCGAGCTTGGTCTTGATGAGCAGGCGATGATGTTGCGGGCGATTGAGGAAAAGCGGTTCTTTCCGGTCGGCTCTGACAGGGAAGTCGAGAGCGAGTTCCAGCTGATTGCCGGCACCAATCGCGACCTCAACCTGGCTGTTCGCGATGGGCGCTTCCGCGAAGATTTGCTGGCCCGCCTCAATCTCTGGACCTTCCGTCTCCCGGGATTACGCGAGCGCAAGGAGGATATCGAGCCGAACCTGGAGTTCGAGCTGCATCGTCACGCCAACGAGGACGGCCGCTCGGTGTCCTTCAGCAAAGAAGCGCGCAGGCGCTATCTCGATTTCGCGACTTCTCCCGAGGCGGAGTGGAGCGCCAACTTCCGTGACCTCGGCGCATCAGTGGCGCGCATGACGACGCTCGCATTGGGCGGACGAATTACCGAAGACGTCGTGAAGAATGAAATCTACCGACTCCGGGCGCAGTGGCACACGGCAGGGCAGCCGAGTGGCGACGACTTTCTCGCCGCGCTCATCGATACTGAAAAGTTGGCGCAGATCGATCCCTTCGATCGCGTGCAGCTTGCGGCAGTGCTGAACGTTTGTCGCAGCTGCGCCTCGTTGAGTGCAGCCGGCCGCAGGCTCTTTGCCGCTTCGCGGCTGAAGAGGTCGTCAAGTAACGATGCGGATCGTCTACGTAAGTATCTTGCCCGCTTTGGCCTGGATTGGTCGAGCGTGCATGCAGGCTCTCAAAGCAACTGAGACGTGGCCTTCGAAATCCGCGTCGTTCGCGAGGACCGCGTCTCATTCGGCTGCAGCGCGGAGTTCGAGCTCACCAATTTCGATGAATGTCTGATCGGCGCCTGGCCCAAGCCGCGGACGGGGGCCCGATTGTTCGACCGCACCAACACCTGCGTACGGCTCAAGGAATCGGAGCTGTCGGAGGCCTCGTCACTGCCGCAGGCGTTCTTCGCCGATGGGCGCGGGATCTGGAGTTGCCTTAGCGGCGCCTCAGTTGTGCGGCACTTCTGCTCGTGATGATCGACGGACGCGCACTTTTCACGCCGCCGTTTCAACTTCGAAGCCGGCCGCTTTCCACTCGGGGAAGCCGTCCTCGAGCCTTCGGATCCTGTAGCCCTTGGCCCTGAGTGTCGCGACGGCCTCGAAGGAGAGGATGCAATAGGGGCCGCGGCAATAGGCGACGATCTCTTGGTCCTTCGGGAGTTCGGAGAGCCTCCGTTCCAGCTCGTCGAGCGGCACGTTGAGTGCGCCGGGCAGATGGCCGAGCGCAAACTCGTCCTCCGGCCGGACGTCGAGCAAGGTCACGCTGCCGTCTTGAAGCCGGGCTACCAATTCCTCGCGCGACACAGGCTCCAGCTTGTCGAGCTGGTCGAAATAGTCCGCAACGATCTCGCGGACCTCGGCGCAGCTTCGTTCGGCATAGCAGTGCAACGCGGACAGCAGGGCCAGGATCGGACCGTCGCCGAGCCGGTAGAGAACCCGCTTGCCGTCGCGACGGGCTTGGACGAATCCGCCTCGTCTCAGGTGCTGCAGATGTTGCGAAGCATTGGCGACCGATAGGCCGGTGAGCTGGGCCAGACGCTCGACCGAACGCTCGCCTTGCGAGACGTGCTCGAGCAATTCCAGCCGATGCGGCTGGCCGAGCACCCGTGCCAGCTCCGCAAACTGCTCAAAAAGCTGATTCTTTGCGCCTGCCATTGACAGAATTCTATCATTCTCTAATCATTCAAACAAGAAATTGACTGTTTGATCCCTAAGCCCGTCACGCCGAGGAAAGGACCTGCCGATGATCGGCCGCCCTATGCACCGGCAGGTGTTCCTTCTCGCCAGCGCCCAGGCCCTGTTCCAGACAGCGTCCGTCCTGGTCATGACGGTGGGTGGTCTCGCCGGCGGCCAGATCGCATCGCGACCAGAGCTGGCGACGATGCCGATCGCGACGATGTTCCTCGGCACGGCCGCTACGACCTTTCCGGCGTCGATGTGGATGGCGCGGGTCGGCCGGCGGACGGGCTTTGTCGTCGGCGCCTTGCTCGGCGTGGCGGGCGGGCTGCTCGCGGCCGCGGGGATCTGGCTCGGCGCGCTTCCACTGCTCGCTTCTGGCACATTCCTCGTCGGAGCCTACCAGGCGTTCGCGCAGTTCTATCGCTTCGCCGCCAGCGAAGTGGCAAATGAAGCCTTTCGGCCGCGCGCGATCTCGCTCGTTCTCGCCGGCGGTATCGTCGCCGCGCTCGCCGGGCCGATGCTCGGCCACCTGGGGGGCCCTCTTGTCGAGCCGCATTATGTCGGCTCTTTCCTGCTGCTCGCCCTCGTATCCCTGATCGGCGCGGGCGTGCTCCTCGGGCTGCGTGTTCCGACTCCCAAAGCAGAACCCGGCGAAGCAGTGCAGGGCCGGCCCTGGCGCGCCATCGTTTTCCAGCCGGCCTATCTCATCGCCCTGTTCGGCGCGGCGACCGGCTACGGCATCATGATCCTGGCGATGACGGCAACGCCGATTGCCATGGTTCATCACCACCACGCGCTGTCTACGACGGCGACGGTCATCCAGCTCCATGTGCTCGGCATGTTTCTGCCGTCCTTCTTCACCGGCTCGCTGATCGCCCGTTTCGGGGTGCTCCGCGTCATGTTGGCAGGCGTTACGCTGTTCGCCGGCCACGTGCTCATGACCCTGACCGGCAGCGGCTTCGGTTCCTTCGCCGGCGCGCTCGTCCTGCTCGGCGTTGGGTGGAATTTTCTCTATGTCGGCGGCACGACGCTGCTCACGAACACCTACACGGTCGCGGAAAAGGGCCGCGCGCAGGCCACCAACGACATGACCATCTTCGCCATCGGCCTCGCCTGCTCATTCAGCGCAGCGGCGCCGCTGCAAACGTTCGGCTGGCAAATGCTCAACGCGCTGCTGCTTCCGTGGCTTGCACTCGCCGCACTGTCCCTGATCTGGCTCAGCTACCGGCGGCATCGGTACCTCGAACCCTTGCAAACCGAGACCGAACGCGGAAGCGCTGCGGCATGAATGACCGCTCCATCTCCGAGGCGGCATTTGATGAGGCCCGGGCGCGCCTGTTCGACCGGCTCGCCTCCCTCGGGATCGCAGCGCCGACCGTGCCCTATCCGGCGCACGACACCGTAGAGGACGGCAAGCGGCTCCGCGGCTTCATGGCGGGCACCTTCACGAAGAATCTTTTGCTTCGGGACAAGAAGGCCCGGTTGTTTCTGTTCTCGATCGACGAAGACCGCGCCCTTGATCTCAGGACGCTCCATACCCGGATCGGCGCCAGCGGGCGTCTCGGCTTTGCGCCGGCCGAACGTATGGTGGAATTGCTCGGCGTGCCGCCAGGCGCGCTGACGCCGCTCGCCCTAATCAACGACACGGCCGGCACCGTCACCTCGGTCATCGACGCTGCATTGCTCGATGCCGAACGGATCAATTTCCATCCGCTGATCAATACCGAGAGCACCGGCCTCCGGCCTGCCGAACTCTTGCGCTTCATCCGCTCGTGTGGCCGCGAACCCTTGCTGGTCGACTTCGACGCGCTGCCGGCAAGCGACTGAGCATGCCCATGAGTAGACCGTTTCCCGCAACCTTCATGCCCGACCGCGGTGGAAGCCCAAGTGAAGCAGACTAGGTGGTGCGTGACCGCTCGCGCTTCTGGAACAGGATGCTCAAGCGACTCAGCAACTGCTCGTGATGGTATGGCTTTTCCAGCGACGCTTGATCACACAGCTCTCCCGCCTTTTGGACTGTCATCACCAGTCCGCTGGTGAGAATGGTCTCCACAGATGAAAATTCCTGGCGAATTTGCTGCGCCAAAGCAAATCCGTCCATCGCGGCGTCGCCAAGCCTGACGTCGGAGAGGACTACGTCCACCTTGTGACCAGCTCTTAGCACCTCCAAAGCCTCGGCGGCACTCACTGCTTCATAGACCTTGTAGCCGCATTCGCGAATGTATTCAGCGACGGTCACGCGTACGAGAACATCTGTCTCCACGACCAGGATAATTTGCGCTGATTTCGCTCCGCGTTGAGGTCGGCGCGAACGTTTCGACATGCCTAGTGAACTGGAGCGCGCGACGAGTGTTCCCTGCCTCATCTGATGGTCCCCCGTCTCAATTGCCCAAGAGCCGACGAATGTTCTTTTCTACGTCACTGGGATGATACGGCTTTTCGACAACTTCGTTGTCTCGCGACGCGAGTTGAACGTTGTTGGCCGTGCCGGATGTGAGGAGAACTTTGACCCTATTGTGCTTGTGGCGGACCCACCGCGCCAGGTCCATACCATTAAGACTCCCTGGCATCGTGATGTCAGAGAATACGAGATCGATATCCTGCTCGGCATCAAGGAGCTGAATCGCCTCGTAGGCATTACCAGCTTCCAATACCCGAAATCCTCTTGATCTCAGGAATGCGGCGATATCCAGCCGCACCAGAACTTCATCTTCGACCACAAGGATCGTAGGCCTGCTCGCTGGATCGCCCTGTGGTGGAACATCGAAGCTGGCTATCATGGAAATGCCCCCTTTTCCCGACAGTTTTAACACAGAGTGGCGGAAAAGTTCCAACGGCAGTGGGGCCTAGTCCCGCGCGGAAGCGATCGGCGCGACGGTCGTTGTAAACCACAACTGAAGCCGCTGAGAGCGGGGAGGACTTCCTGAAGCCGATGGGCATCACACAGCACTACCATCTGGAGCGCGCCGAGCTTGAGTTGGCCGCACCCGTGAAAAGGGAATTCAAATCGCACGCCGCGTGAGTGGAACGCGCAGCGGCCAGACATCTATTTCCGGCGGCACCAACGCCTGCGTGCGGCTGAGGGACCTGGAACTGCCGCAGGCGGACCAGCCTGCCGGTCAATTTGATCGCCTCGATCCGATCTGCGGTTGAAAATCAGCAGAAGCGCACAGCGTCGCAGGCGTTTTGGTTTCCTGCACCGCCGAGGTAACATAGCGCTCGAGTGGGTGGTGCACGCGCCTTGAGCGCTTCTTCTGTGGGGCTCTGATAAGTGACGAGCGAACAAGGACATACCGTCCCGCAGGCTGTTTCGGGAGCCCGACTGGGTTGGCACGCGCCCAGGATCGCGCTGGTCGGCGGAGCCTATTTCGTCATCGCCATTCTCGCGCTGAAGCTCGCCTCCATCAATCCGAGTGCAACGCCGATCTGGCCTCCCACTGGCCTCGCCTTGGCAGCCGTGATCCTGTGGGGCTACCGGGTTTCTCCGGCGGTCTATGTCGCCGCGCTCCTCGCCAACGTCGCCGTTACCGGCTCCATCCACACCTCCGCGCTGATTGCATGCGGCAACACGCTCGAGTGCCTGGTCGGCGCTTACCTGGTCAATCGCTGGTCGGGCGGCGCGGCCACGTTCGACACGCCGACCGGCGTGGCGAGGTTCGCGTTGATATGCCTCCTGGTGGCGACGCCGATCAGCGCGACGGTGGGCGTCGGAACGCTGCTTGCTACCGGCTATGCCGAAATGGACGAGAGCCTGCCGATCTGGGCGACCTGGTGGCTGGGCGACCTGGCCGGAGCCGTCGTCGTCGCGCCGGTGCTCATCCTGTGGAGCAGAGCCGGCCTCTTCTCCTCGGCGCCGCGCGAATTGCGGGCGAGCGCGATCACCGTCGCCGCCGCAAGCCTCGTCGGGATCATCGCCTTCAGCCCGCTGATCGCCGAAGGCAGCACCCGGAACGCGCTCGGCTTCCTCGCCGTCGTGCCTCTGTCATGGGCAGCCCTGCGGGGCCGCCGCGCTGATACGGCCACCGCGGCCCTGATACTCGCCGCCTTCGCCGTCTGGGGTGCGATGGCGCAGGTGGGACCGTTCGCCCGGAACACCCAGAACGATTCCTTTCTGTTGCTGCTCATGTTCATGATGAGCGTTTCCGTGCCCAGCCTCATCCTCAGCGCCGACGTCAGCGTACGACGCGAGGCCGAGCAGCTTCGCAAGCTGCTGTCGGCTGAACTGGACCATCGCGTGAAGAACACTCTGGCAAAGGCCCAGGCGATCGCGGCACTGACGCTGCGCACCAGCCAGTCACCTCAGGCGTTCAATGAGGCTTTCGTGGCGAGACTGCAGGCGATGGCGCGCAATCACGAGGTGCTTGCTCGCACTGGATGGCGGGACGTGTCGCTCGAGACTGTCGTGACCGATACCCTGGCGCCCTATGCCGACGCAGGTGACCGCGTCTTGGCCAGCGGCCCACCGGTGACGTTGAAGGCCGATGTGGCAACGACGCTGGGCATGGCGCTTCACGAACTTGTCACCAATGCGGCGAAGTATGGCGCCTTGTCGACCAGCACGGGACGCGTGAGCCTGAACTGGAGAACCGACGGCGATTTCCTGGATCTGCGTTGGATGGAAAGCAATGGCCCACCGGTGCAGGCGCGGACGCGAAGCGGCTTCGGCATGACGTTCATCGAATACAGCCTCGCGACGAGCCTTGGAGGCCGGGTGGACGTCGACTTTGCTCCTCAAGGTCTGGTCTGCACGATCCGGTTTCCCCTTTCATAGGCGGAGCGCTGCGCAGCTCCTTGGCTGTCGGCGGGGGCTCCGACCCACTCCCTGCTACTGGTGAAGCTCACCGCCGCGCATCAGCCGGCGTGCGATGTCTGCCGTCTGCAATGTCGCGCGCTCGGTTGGCGAATGGGCGGCGAGATAGCGAGCGACGGCGATCAGAATGTGCCGGCCGGCAACCGTGTTGCCCCATTCGCGAAACTGCCGCACGCCGGCCTCGAGCATCTGGTAGGCATGGAAGCCAGCATCCTCACGCAGCAGCGCATGTGCGAGCGTCGCGATCAGCGCCTCCGGCGCGTGGCCGAGAATGAGATGGCGAGCGACGAGGCGCGCAGCAGTGTCGACCTGTTGCTGTCGATCGAAGGCATCGAGCAGCGTGGTGCGGATCTCCTCGACGGCCGTGGGCAGCTGGTCGAGCCGATCGCCATCCTCGCCGCCGTTCTCCCCCGGCAGCGCCGCCGGCGGCACGTTCAGATAGCGCGCGAGATGGAGCGCCATCGCCCCGTGCAGGAGGCCGCGTGCGGCTTCGACAGGCGCGTTCGCGCTGACTGCCTCGCTGCCGATCCGCTTGAGCGCCTGGTGCAGCGCGTTCGTATAGGTGAACACATGATGGGCCGTTTCCCAGTCGGAATGCTCGTTGGCGGTGCCGAAGCGCGCTACCCTGAGCGCCGCCGCATAGGCAAGCGCCTTGCCGAGGTCGGCCGGAGAGGCGCCGGCCCGCGCTGCGCTCTTGAGCGCATCGATGATGGCGGCCGGATCATCGGCGAGCAGGCTCTCGGCCAGCAGCGCGTGATCCGACCACCCGCCGGCGCTGCGGCCGGCGAAGAGGCGGGGCAGTTCGCGCGCAGCGTCGTGGCTGAGGGCAATCAGGTCGACGGGCTGACGCCATGCGGTCGATTCCTCGGAACCGCGGGCTTCTGTCATCTGGCCGACGATGCTTGGCAGCACATCGGCGGCATGCTCCCAGCCAACGAGATCGAGACACTCGAAGGCCTTGTTGATGAAGTCGAGCGAGTGCCCGCCATCCGCGAAGGCGCGGTCCGTCTCGGCCGCGAACAGGAGATCGGCGAGCTCGGCCGGCGAGGCGCCCCCCTCAATGGCGGTCAGGACGGTGCGCTCAGCGGCCTCTCGGTGGCGGACGGCGACCCAACGCCGCAACCAGCGCTTCAGGGTCGTGAGGTCGGTGCGGCTCGCCAGCGGCGCTCGTTCCCGGCGCGGTGCTTCACCGTCGCAGTCCGCAGCCACGCGCCGCGCCCCGTGGAAGAGAGCCAGATGCGTCTCCTCTTCCGGCAGCAGAGGCAGAAGCTGGCCGAGTGCAGTCAGGATGGTGAGACCTGAACTCCAGCCGTCGCGGTTGCGGACGCCGAACAAAGCGGCTTGCCGCACCACGTCCGATGGTGGCCGGCCGGCAGCCAGCACGCCATGTGCGGCCTTGGCGATGACGAGGCCGAGACTATGCGCGAGCCCGTCGGCGAGCCGTTGGCGCCAGTGCTCAACCGGGTCGGCGTAGCCGAACACCGGCCTTACCCAGATCTCGTCGCCGCGGATCTCAACGGGGCACCGCGGCACGTCGTCTGCCCACAGATCGAAGGTGCAGCCGCTCGCCAGATCGAAGCGCGCGTGATGCCAATGGCAGGTGAGGATGCCGTCCTCGATGCTGCCGCGATCGAGCGGGAAGCCCATGTGCGGGCAGCGATTGTCGAGCGCGAACACGCACCCGTTCTCGTGCACGAGCAGGATCGGACGATGGCGGCCGCGCACGACCAGTCGCCCCTTGGCTTTCAATTCCTCAAGGGTGCCTGCATGTACGAAATCCGAAGTCGGCGTGTCCATGGCCGCTCATCCGTCAAGTATCCAGGACAGTGTCCTTCCGTACGGCCCGGATGAAACTATAGCACGGTCTGCCTGGTACGAGTCGAGGCCGCCATGAGCAATCGTGGATCAACCTGCAGGCGCACTGTGATCTGGCGTGCGCGGAGATCGGACGCGCAGAGCGCGTGGGTCGACTATTGGCCGAGCACGACCATGACGGAGAGAAAGGCGTTCGGCGTTGCATGCTGCCGTTCCTTGACCCAGACTTGCCGGAGTATCGCCGGAAGCGGGATGGTCACGGAGGCTGAACCATGTCTACCGAAAACATTGCTCCGACAAAGCCCATTTCATCGAATGACGTTCCATGGACCGCGTGGTCCGATGTGCCGCGCTTCGCGGTGCGGTACAAGCATTTGAGCCTCGCGGCGCTGGGCGAGGATTATCATGTCGGTGTCGCGATCGAGGAGCTCGGGTCGGGCAAGCAGAGCGCGCCGGCGCATTATCACATCTTCGAGGAGGAGCATGTCTACATCCTCGAGGGCGCGCTCAGCGTGCGGATCGGCGCCGAGACCTTCGCGATGAAGGCAGGGGACTATGTCTGCTTCCCGGCCGGGCAGAAGGCCGGCCATTGCCTGATCAACACCAGCGGCGCGCCATGCCGCTACGTCATCGTGGGCGAGCGCAACCTGAACGACATCGCGGTCTATACCGACACCAACAAGGTGCTGGTGCGCGCGCTGGGGCGGCGCACGATTCTCGATCTCGGGGCGCGGCGCAGCTATTGGGAGGGCGAGGAGACCGGCCTGCCGCCGGGCGTGCTGCCGCCATCCGATGGCCCGAGCGACGCGCCCCTGGCAGCCAAGCCGAAGCCGCCGCTCTCGTCTTCAGACGTGGAATGGAACGAGGAAGGGCCGGGCGAGGGCACGCGCTTCGGCGGCCGTTCGAAGCATCTCACCTACGCCGCGGTCGGAGAGGGCTATCGCGTCGGCATGCTGATCGAGGCGCCGGCACCCGGCATGCGCCTGGCGCCCAAGCATTATCACATGCTGGAGGAGGAGCACGCGCTGATCCTCGAGGGGCAGGTGACGCTGCTGCTGGGCGACGAGCGATACGAAATGAAGCCGGGCGACTATGTCTGTTTCCCGGCGGGGCAGACCGTCGGCCACTCCTTCCTCAACAGCGGCACGGGGCCGTGCAGGTACCTGATGATCGGCGAGCGCAATCCCGCCGATGTCTGCGTCTATCCGGACTCGAACAAGATCTCGGTCAACGCGCTGCGCACACGCACCGCCATCTTCGACATGGCGGGCACGCGCGGCTATTGGGATGGGGAGTTAGGCTGAAGGCCGGGCACGCGCCATCGCTTGCACTCGCTATGCGCGAGGCGAGTTAACTCATCTTAAGCGAACATGAACGGACGGACGATGGCGAGCGCACCGCAACGCGCCGGGGCATCAAGCTGTTTTCATGAACGTGCGCCAGCTTGGAGAGAGAGAGACATGCAGGATATCTCACGTCTGATCCGCAATCTTTTCCTGGTCGGAGTGGTTGCGTTCGCACCGGTTGCGGGCTGTACCATGGTGGAAGACGACGAGGAACCGGACTTTCAGCTCGATTCGGATGTCGATGACGACGACGACGATGTTGACGTAGAGGTGGACGACTAGCCGCAAGGACTAGAAACGGCCACCCACCGGCGGTTCCACCAGCGGCACAGACTTTCCGTCGATCATGGCGATGTCGAGTGCCAACGGATCGATGCCCTCGACGCAGCCGAGGTTGACGCGGTAGCCGTCCTTGCCGTTCTCGCCGTCGGCGATATAGACGAAGATCCCGCAGGCCTTGCAGAAGTAGTTGCCGAGCACCTGCTCGTTCCAGCGATAGAGGCCGAGATCGTCCGGGTTGTGATGCGGCGTGAAGTCGGCCGCCGGGACGTAGCGCGACGACAGCACCGCGCCGCGGCGTTGGCAGAGCGAGCAGTCGCAGCGCGCGCCGGTCGTGATTTCCGGGCAGCGGAACGAGAATCGGACACGTCCGCAATGGCATCGGGCCTTGTATTCCATGGCGACCTCCGCGTTCGGAAAATGGGCTCAGGTCGATTTTCCACGTGTCAATCACAGATAGTCATGAGGAAAATCGACTCCGACCCATTTCCTTCATTTCCTCGATTTTTTCTTTGCTATGCTTATACCTGTCTGAGTTGCCGAAGAACGCCGGCTCTGCTCGCAATCTTATGATACGGCCGCGCTTCGAATTCCGGTGTGCATCACGATGTGACAACGATGATATCCCTACCGAGAGACCGGTGATTTTGCATGACATCGGTGTTGCATCGCAATGCAACCGAGATTACAGAACCCTCAAAAAAGTGACGCGAGTGTTCACGGAGGCAGCGGTGCAACTCGACAAGGTGGGATCCGGCTGGATACGGGATACGACAGAGGCCCGGCAGATCCACGAGATTGTCTATTGGACGCACTGCACGGGCGTCCGTGAATCCGAGGTTCGAACGGCCGTCGAACGGGTCGGCTACGATCGCGACGAGATCGGGCGTGAACTAAAGCGAATGGCATCACGCCACGGGTAGAGAAGAGTCGGGCCAGGTCGCTTTCGAAACTTCTGTGCTGCGCCTCGCTAAGGCTACGCAACCTTCTCCCGCAAGGGGAGAAGGGGGTCATCTTCTCGGCTCACATGCGCCCCGGCTGGGCTGATCGCTACGGCTTCAGCAGGAAGTTCTGATCGCCGACGTCGAATCCGATCCTGATGATCTGGCCGGGCTTCACCGTCCCGCCGGATTCCACCATGCTGACGGCCTGGCCCCAGTGGCTGTAGATCTCTTCCGGCGGGTTGGAGACGACGATGCCGGGCGCAAGCTCGAGCTCGAACCACAGCACGTAGCCGTGCAGCGGCCCTTCCGCCGTGATGCGGATCTCCGCGTCTCCGCTGAATGGGCCGAGATCATTCGCCTGCAGATCGATGCTGAAGAGGCGGGCGGAGTCGCCGAGTATCTTATGCGGGTGGATGCCGAACACCAGCGGCCGATGCACGCGCGAGGCGAACTCGTTGAACGCCGACAGCTTGAAGTCCGGGTTCTGCTCGACAAAGCTGTCGCGATAGATCAGGTCCGAGCTGAACGGCGCCGCGTAGAGAGTCATGGCGCACGGAATGATGCGACCCCCGGACTGCAACAGGCGCGCCCTGGCGTCGCGCACCGACGGCAGGATCCCTTCGCCCACCAGCACGCTGTCGACGATCTCCGCCACCACCACGTCGACGCGCTGCGCGAGATCCACGCCGACCTGCAGCGCGCTCGAAGGCTTGTTGATGGTCCTGACCGCGCCGGCGAGGCCGTTCTCCCCGATCACCCGGTTCGCCATGTCGAACAGCACGGGGGAAGCCTCGCAGCTCACCAGGCTCGCCGGATTTTCGCGCGCCAGCATCATGGCCAGAAGCCCGGCCCCGGTGCCGATCTCCAGGACGTGCTTGCCGGCGATGCCGACCGCCCGGAACGCGCGCAGGAACGCCGCATTGCGCACCTGGTCGTTCATCATGCTGTAGTGCCAGTTGGGAATGAGCGCGCGATAGATCCGGTCGCGAATCGCCGCCGTCTCCGGGCTGTCGAGGGAGCTCGGAATATCGGTAATCAGCCGAGACGCCGCGCCGGAATCGCCCGCATCCAACAGGCCCTTTGCCTCCGCAAAGAGGGCAGGCCAGTCAGCGCTGCTCACTATTTTCTGTCTTTGCCCCATCACTATGACCCGCCAGGCACGCTATCTCTGAGACCAAAAACCCAGTGGCGTTCGAAGCATAAACGCAGGACAATTGGGTTCCCAGAAGTCGGAAGGCTGAAATGTAAAATAGGGTCCGGTGCCTGATCCATCATATTTTACATCTTAATCATGCGTTAGCATTCGAGAGAGTACGCAGGAGACTTCATATCGGAACGACGTGGCATGCTCGCTGACATTCGGCACATAGATCCCGCTGTGTTGCGGCACCCGGACGCGTTGCTGCTCTATCGCTATTGGCTGAAGAAGCGGGGGAATCGGTCCATGCCCAGCCGCGAGGAGATCGATCCGGTCGAGATCCCGCCGCAGGTGCTGCCGGGCGTGTCGCTGATCGACGTCGTGCCCGACGAGCGGCGGTACGTCTATCGCCTGGTGGGCACGGGCGAAGTCGAAGCGCGCGGATTCGATCCCACGGGCAAGTCGGTCATGGATGGGTTCCTGGCGCCGAGCAAGGAGGATGCGGTCGGCTGCTACGACCGCGTGGTGGCAATGCGCGAGCCGCTGGTCGATCCGGTGGCATTCAAGGCAATCGACGGCCGCTACGTGACCGAGGAAACGATCTTCCTGCCGCTCTCCGATGACGGCGTGACCGTGAACAAGATCCTGGTCTTCGCCGCCTGCCGCGAGGTGCACGAGCCGCCGGCTCTGCCGCTGTCGGAGTTCTGAAGCGGCCGGCTCTGCCTCTCCGCGACGCAACGCAATCGCATTTGCCGATGCACAAGCTGCAGTCACATGCAAAAGTCCTGCTGCGCGATGGGGCCGGTTCAGCCTGATTGGCCAAGGAGGGTCAGCGCCTCGAGGATGCTCCGTGCGACCAGGTGTGGTTGGTCCAGACTGGGCCAGTGCGATGCCCCTTCCAGCCGGAGTGCCGGAATGGGGTGGGTCCGCAACCATTCCAGGGTCGCCTCCGGGCAGTTTGCCGGATTGTAGAGGTAGCATGCCTTTGCGGACTCGATGAGCACCTCGCCGGGCACACAGACCGCCGAAAACCTGCGTGCCTCGCATCCCAACTCCCACAACGCCGTCGGATCGGCCTTCGCAACGACCGATCGATATCGCGCGATGATCGGATGGTCTTCCACGAGCCTGTCAAGCCGCGTGAGGAACGCTTGCCGGAATTCGTGCGCGCTCGCGAAGTCCGCTGCCGTGCCGGAAAAGTAGGCGTCCTCGGCGGTCAGGTTTCCCTCCAGCGAGAGGATCGTCTCGATGGGCGATGGGGCCGGCCGGGTGGCCAGAGACGCAATGATCGACGCGACCGAGTGAGCGACCACGATCCGGGCGCCTTCCTCCTCGGCCACCGCGCGAACGACGCGCGCGAGCGCCTCCAGAGTTGTCGCGGTCTTGAGCGGCGGCGTATTGCCGAAGCCGGGGAGGTCCAGCCCCAGAAGGCGATAGCGAGCGGCAAGCTCGGTGTCCTTCAGCGGAAAGAACATGCTGCTGTCGTCGCCCAACCCCGCCATGAACAGGATCGCCGGCAAGGTGTCGGCACCCGCACGCCAGATGCAGCAGTCGCGCGCTGATGTTTCGGCCATTGGTCTCTCCAGGGATCACGCCGCTCAGACTATCGGGCGGGCCTTGGCAGAGCTTCAGACATCCATCAAAGGACTGTCAAATCGCCGACGCGGGAACTGAGGCGTCGCGAAAGCGCGGCCCAGAAACTTGTCGCAACCTGGTCGCCAGCACGATATGGAACCGGGATGAACGCAGGCAGCGAGTTCGAGATCTTCCTGGTGACCGCGCCGGGCCTGGAATCCGCGTTGTGCGCGGAAGCGAAGGCGCAGGGATTCAGGACACCCAAGGCCGTCAAGGGCGGGGTCACGGTGCAAGGCGGCTGGCGCGAGGTCTGGCGCGCGAACCTGGAGCTGCGCGGCGCCGCCCGCGTGCTGGCGCGCATCGCCGCGTTCCGCGCGTTCCACCTGGCACAGCTCGACAAGCGGGCGCGCAAGGTCGCGTGGGAGATGATCCTGCGGCGGGATGTGCCGTTCCGGGTCGAGGCATCGTGCGCGCACTCGCGCATCTATCATGAGCGCGCTGCGGCCGAGCGCATCCAGACTGCGATCGAGGAGACACTCGGCGCGCGCGCCTCGCCGGATGCCGAGCTCAGCATCAAGGCGCGCATCGAGGATGATCTCTGCACCATCAGCGTCGACACGTCCGGCCAGTCGCTGCACAAGCGCGGCCATAAGGAGGCGGTCGCCAAGGCGCCAATGCGGGAGAACCTGGCGGCCTTGTTCCTGCGCCAGTGCGGCTATGACGGCAGCGAACCGGTGCTCGACCCGATGTGCGGATCGGGCACTTTCGTGATCGAGGCCGCCGAGATCGCAGCCGGCCTCAAGCCCGGCCGTTCGCGGCGCTTCGCCTTCGAGCAGCTCGCGAGCTTCGATGCGGCGGCGTGGCAGAAGCTGCGCGATAAGGGCGGCGGCGCTGGAAACATTGCGCCGCCGGCGGTCCGGTTCTACGGCAGCGATCGCGACGCGGGCGCGATCCGGATGAGCCGCGCCAACGCGGAACGCGCCGGCGTTGCCGCGCTGACGGAGTTCAAGCAGCAGGCGTTGAGCGCGCTGACGGCGCCGAGCGGGCAGCCGGGCCTCGTCATCGTCAACCCGCCGTACGGTGCGCGCATCGGCGAGAAGAAGGGGCTGATGTCGCTCTACCGCGCGCTCGGCCAGACGCTTGGTGCGCGCTTCGCCGGCTGGCGCGTCGGCCTGGTGACGAACGAGACGTGGCTCGCCGAGGCCACCGGCTTGCCGTTCGGGCCGCCGCAAGGCCCGGTATCGCACGGCGGGATCCGCGTGTCGCTGTTCCGGACCGGAGCGCTGCCGTGACGAGCGGCTCTGCCACTTTGAGACAGCGAAGCCATCGCACATTTGCCAGCAAACATGCGCAGCGCCAATGACGCAAAGAACATGCTGTCGAACGTGCAACGGAGATGCACTCCGTTGGTTTGATGTCCATCAATGCGATCTCACTCGACGTAGCTGATAACAGCAGCACGCCGCTTCGAAAGAAGGAGATCTTCCCATGAAAGATCGTAATGCCCAGGCAAGGGCAAGAGAAAATGCGAGTGCGCCGCCGCTGGAGGCCACTCAATGGTGGAATCCGCCGATGATGAACGTTGCGTTCCGCGCCGGCGAGCGATGTGCCGCTTTGAATGGCGAGGTCCTCCGATTTGCGAGTGATCGTTTGCGGCGGGATAGTGAATTTGGATTTGCGCTCGCCAAGTGCCGCAGCTGGACCGAAGCAGCAGAATTGCAGCGCGATTGGGCGACCAAGACGACTGAAGACTATTTCGAGGAAAGTCGCCGCCTGCTCAAGCTGGCAACCCAGTGGAGCGCCGACATGGTGGAGGCGAGCACTGAGGAAGCCTAGCAGAGGAGCGTCTCCGAACTCGTTTGCTGCTAGGAACACCGACTGCGCTTAAGCGGCCGCAGTGCCAATCGTCAAGAGCATGCTGCGATGAGGCCTCATCGCAGAGGTCCTAGGTCCGCGCCTTATCCCACGTTGCACATCGATGCGGTAGAGCCAATCCCGTTCCGGCCGCCGCAGGCCCCGGTGTCGCATGGTGGCATCCGCGTGTTGCTGTTCCTGAGCGGACCGCTGCCGGGCGATCGCATGACAAGCACGCGCTGATTTCCCCTCCCCCAACTTGGGTGCTGCGCAGATGAAGAACGCACGCTGTAATTCCCCTCCCCCAGCCTGGGGGAGGTCAGGGAGGGGAAGCCGCGTTTCGGTGCGAGACAGTCATCGCTCGCTTCCCCCACCCCGACCCTCCCCCAGCTTGGGAGAGGGGGAATCATGCTCTGTTGGAAAAATGCGATAGCCCTGCAACTTGGGGGGACGGGGAACGCTTCACCAAGATTTGTTCAGCGCGTCGGGACGCCGTCAGGCTTCCGGGTGTTTCTCGGGCCTCAGAAACGCGCGACAAGGGAGGAACATCGCATGATCAATTTCAGGATCACCGCGGCGTCCGGCCTGGTGATTGTGGCCGGGCTGGCCGGTTGCGCCTCGGAAGACTATGGGGGCGAGGCGGGCGAGATAGGCATGAGCGACACGGGGATGCCATCCCGCGTGGCCGAGGCAAATTACATGCCTTCAGGCACTTACATGCGCGAGAGCCCGGCGGGGGAGATCATGACCACGCCGGAGGGCATGACGGTCTACACCTACGACGCGGATACGCGGGGCGCCTCGAACTGCTACGGCGAATGCGCCGAGGAATGGCCGCCGGTCACCGCGCCGAGCGACGCTCAGGCGTTCGGCCAGATGTCGATCATCGAGCGCACGGACGGAACGCGCCAGTGGGCCTACAACGGAATGCCGCTCTACCTCTATCACGACGACACAGCGCCGGGTGACGTCGAGGGCGACGGCGAAGGCGGGGTCTGGCACGTCGTGCAATAGGCGTGCCGGGACACCTGGATCAGCGCGCCTGCTGCCAGCGCTCCTGGCTGATGCGATAGAGCACGTGCCGGCGCAGCGGGTGGTCTTGCGCCAGGCGCGGATGGTCGAAATCGTCGGCGGGATCGTGGGTCATGCCGATGCGCTCCATCACGCGGCGCGAGCGCGTGTTGGCGGGCACGGTGATGGAGACGATCTCGTCGAGGGCGAGCCGCGTGAAGGCAGCTTCGAGGGACGCACGGGCGCCTTCGGTGGCATAGCCCCGGCCCCAGTATGCGCTGGCGAGCCGCCAGCCCACTTCGACCGCCGGCGTGAAATGCGCCTCGAACGAGATGTACGACAGGCCGATGAAGCCAATGAAGGCACCGGTCTCTTTGAGCTCCGCCGCCCACCAGCCGAATCCATGCTGATCGAAATGCGCGCGGACATGCCTGACGATCGCATCGATCGCCGCGCGGTCCTTCACCGGCGTCAGGAATTCCATGACCGCGGCATCGTCGAACATGGCGGCGAAGGTGTCCGCGTCGTCGTCGCGCCACGGGCGGAGGATGAGGCGGGGAGTCGTGAGGGTGATGGAGGTCATGTCGAGATCGCGGCAAGGTCCGTGGAGCGGCTGTATCGATAGCACACGGCGCTTCCCGCTCCAACCGAACTACCCCTGAGCTCTCAGCGGGGCCTATAATCGGTCAGCGCTCGCGAGCCGATGGAGGCTGGGATGTTCAATCCGACGACCTTGTTAGCGGAAGCGTTGGGGCGCCACCTCGCGGAGACCTATGACCGGCGCTATGGCGGGCGGGAGCCGGAATATGGGCGCATCCTCGAGAGCGCCGGGCGGCTAGTGATCGAGTGGATCGCCAACAGCGATGCGCTCTACCACAGCACCAACCACACCGCGCTCGCCGCGCTCGTCGGAGAGGCCATCTTGCGCGGGCGCCTGCTGCGGCAGCCGCTGGAGCCGGCCGACTGGCTGCATTTCACGCTCGCCCTCATCATGCACGACATCGGCTACGTGCGCGGCGTGTGCCCGGGCGATGAGTCCGACCGCTTTGTGATCGACGAGAGCGGCGCGATGGTGACGCTCGAGCGCGGCGCGTCCGACGCGGCGCTCGCGCCCTATCATGTTGACCGCTCGAAGATCTTCGTGCGCGATCGCTTCAGGTCAGTGCCCGGCGTGGATGGCGAGCGCATCGCGCGCGCGATCGAGATGACGCGCTTCCCGGTGCCGCAGGACGGGCTGCATGACGAGACCGATACGGAAGCGGGCCTGGTGCGCGCTGCCGACCTGATCGGCCAGCTTGCCGATCCGCTCTATCTGCGGCGCCTCAACGCGCTCTATTACGAGTTCGTGGAGACCGGCCTAGCCGCGCGCAACGGCTATGCCAGCCCCGCCGACATGATCGAGAAATACCCGGCCTTCTTCTGGGAGAATGTCGAGCCTTACATCGGACCCGCGCTCGGCTACCTGGAGCTCACCATCGAGGGCAAGCAGTGGATCGCCAATCTCTATGCCCACGTCTTCACCGTCGAGCACGCGCGGCGAAGGCTGGGCCCGCACCTCGTGCCACAGAGCAGCGAGAGGTCGTAGCGGCGACGTCGGTGCCGGTGCTGCTCGTGGCGGCGAGCTAGGTGGGCTGGCTAGGCCTCCCACGATGCGCTTTCCTGCAAAATCTCGATGGCTGGAAAATCGGTGGCGGTGGCGAAGGCGCAGGCCAGGCCGGTGGGCCGCCTAGCGCACCAGAAGCCCAGGGCGACGCAGCTCTCACGAAAGTCGGCAGGCTCACACCCATTCGAAGGGTGCTATGATGGGGCGGAAGAACGGGGCGAAAGCCGGGGGATGGAGTGCTCCAGGTACCTCAGAACGAGCCGCTGCGAACATCGCTGGCGGGGGTCGATCGCGGGCTGAAGACGTTGTGGGTCGACGGCACCGCCAAGGACTTCGCGGCGCTGCAGGAATTCCAAGCGCTCACCCAGCTCACGGTCTATCGGCTGCCGCGCCGGCACGTGCCGGTGCTGGCGGGTTGCCGCCTGCCACGCCTGACGACGCTCAGCCTGCGCCATGCCGACGCCGAGGACCTGCAATTCCTCGGCAAGCTCGCGACGCTGGAGACGCTGACGGTCTGGCAATCCCGGAAGCTGAAGCGGCTCGACGGGGTCGAGCGGCTGACGCGGCTCGCCGAGCTGTATCTCAACGATGTCGGCGCCATCGAATCGCTGGCGCCGCTGGAGCCGCTGACGGGGCTGCGGATACTGGCCCTGACCGGCGGCGTGCAGACAACACAAGTGCTGCCGCCGCTGGCGCCGCTCAGGGCGCTGGTCGGGCTCGAGCAGTTGCATCTGACGGCGGCCAAGGTGAGCGACGGCGATCTGAGCCCGCTCGCCGATCTCAAGCAGCTGACCCGGCTCGAGCTGTCGCCGCGCACGTTCGAGCCGGCGGAGATCGCCTATGTGGCGGCGGCGCACCCGTTCTTCCTGCGTGATCTGCTCGCGCTGCCCGACTTCGATGCCTGGGCCGGCGCGCCCGGCTGCAAGAAGTGCAAGAGCGGCCGCAAGGTGCTGTTCCTGCGCAGCAAGAAGCTGCTGTGGTGCCCGCAATGCGAAGGCGTAAAGCTCAAGGCGCTGGTCGCGGAGTTCGAGCAGCTGGTGGAGGAGAAGAGGCGGGAGCGCGCGGGCGGGCGATAGGCGCAAGGAAATCGACTCTGACCCCATTTTAACGACTCCGCTATTTCCCATGCGCTCGGCTATCTCGAGCTGACCATCGAAGGCAAGCAGTGGATCGCCAATCTCTACAGCCACGTCTTCACCGTCGAGCACGCGTGGCGTAGGCTGGGGCCGCATGTTGCCGCGAAGGGGGGCGTGCGTCCTAACGGCGATGTGCGCGCTCCATGAACTGGACTAGCCGCCCTCGGTCCGCTCGTGTTAGCGGACCGACCAAACGTGCAACACTTGACCGGAGACGAAGGATCGTGAGCCAGAGTCACAGAGGACAATGCTTCTGCGGCGCCGTCGAGATCGCGGCGGAGGGCGCGCCGCTCGAGATGGGGTTCTGCCATTGCAGCGACTGCCGAAGCTACACCGGCGCGCCGCTGGTCGCGTTCGCGCTGTTCAAGGCGGAGCAGGTGCGTGTGACCAGGGGCGAAGAGTTGCTCGGCGGCTTCAACAAGACCGGGATGAGCCATCGACGCTTCTGCACGCAATGCGGCGGCCACCTCATGACGGGCCACCCGACACTCGGCTTCACCGACGTCTATGCGGACAAGCTTCCGACCCTCGCGTTCAAGCCGAGCGTGCACCTGAATTACGTGGAGGCGGTGCTACGGATCAAGGACGGGCTGCCGAAACTGAAGGATTTCCCCGCTCATGTCGGCGGGTCGGGGGAGTTGGTGGCGGAGTAGCATTTCAGCCGGCCGCTGGGTGAAGCTGTGGCGGCGCCTCACCTAAGCGGAATTGTGGCGGTGCGCGTCCGATGCGGCGCAGACCTTAGCGATGGAAACGAGGGAGCAGGTTCTCCTAATTTTGACCTCGACCTCATGGGTCCCGGGTCGCGCTGTGCGGCGCCCGGGATGACAGGTTAGAGAAGTGGCATTGCCTTACTGCCTCAACTGCACTTCGAGTAGCCGCAGCTCGTGCAGAGGTCGCAGTTTTCCTGGCGGATGAGGCTGGGCGAGCCGCACTTGGGGCAGTGGCGCAGGCGCAGGGAGCCGGCGTCGCCGTTGCCGAGGCCGTCGGCTAAGTTCGCCACTTTCCGCGCGGCCATGTGTTCGAGCTCGGCGCGCTCCTTGGCGGGGTCCGGCAGGAAGCCGATGGCGATCATGTGGCGTTCGATCACGTCGCCGATCGCGGCGAGGAGCGAGGGGACATACTTGCCGTCGACCCAGGAGCCGCCGCGCGGGTCGAACACGGCCTTCAATTCTTCCACCACGAACGAGACGTCGCCGCCGCGGCGGAACACGGCCGAGATCATGCGCGTCAGGCCGACGGTCCAGGCATAGTGCTCCATGTTCTTGGAGTTGATGAAGATCTCGAACGGGCGGCGGCGGCCATCCTGGATGATGTCGTTCAAGGTGATGTAGATGGCGTGGTCGCTCTCCGGCCAGCGTACCTTGTAGGTCTGGCCGGGCAGGGCCTCCGGGCGATCGAGCGGCTGGGTCATGTAGACGACGCCGCCGGCTTCGAAAATATCCTCGGCCTTCGATTCCGGCTTCAGGCTCAACGGCAGCTCCGGCTGGCGCGCCTTCTCCTTGTCCTTCTCCCGCGCGATCTCGAGCACCGCGCCGGTCACCTCGTTCGGGCGGTAGGTCGTGCAGCCTTTGCAGCCGGTTTCGAACGCCATCATGTAGACGTCCTTGAAGGCCTCGAAGGAGAGGTCGACCGGGCAGTTGATGGTCTTGGAGATCGAAGAGTCGATGTGCTTCTGCACCGTCGCCTGCATCAGCACGTGATCCTGCGGCGACAGGGTCTGGGCATCGACGAAATAGTCGGGCAGCGGCGCATCCTCGCCCTTCAGGCGGCGATAGAGGCGATAGGCATAGTCGCTCACCTCCTCTGCCTGGCGCGCGCCGTCGGGCAGCAACACATTGCGCGTGTATTTGAAGCTGAAGACCGGCTCGAGGCCCGACGAGACGTTGTCCGCGAACAGCGAGATGGTGCCGGTCGGCGCGATCGAAGTGACCAGCGCGTTGCGGATGCCATGCGCAGCGATCGCGTCCTGCACGTCCTCATCCAGGCTCTTGACGAATTCGCTCTTCATGAAGGCGTCGCGGTCGAACAGCGGGAAGGAGCCCTTCTCCTTCGCGATCTCCACCGAGGCGAGATAGGCGTCACGCGTCAAGGCGCGCATCCACTGGTCGGTCAGCTCGACTGCACGTGCGCTGCCGTAGCGCGCCTCGCACAGGATGAGCGCGTCGGCAAGGCCGGTGACGCCGAGCCCGATGCGGCGCTTGGAGCGCGCCTCGTGGGTCTGCTGCGGCAGCGGAAACTGCGAGACGTCGACCACATTGTCCATCATGCGCACGGCGATGCGCACGAGGCGCTGGAGCTCCTCGAGGTCGAGATGCGCGTTCGCGCTGAACGGCTCGCGGATGAGCGTGGTGAGATTGATGGAGCCGAGCAGGCACGCGCCGTAGGGCGGCAACGGCTGCTCGCCACAGGGATTGGTCGCCTGGATATTTTCGCAGTAATGCAGATTGTTGGCGCGGTTGATGCGGTCGATGAAGATCACGCCGGGCTCGGCCGCACTGTAGGTCGAGCGCATGATCCGGTCCCACAGCTCGCGCGCGCGCACGACGCGGAATGTGGTGCCGTTGAACTTCAGCTCCCAGGGCCCATCCTCCTTCACCGCCTGCATGAAGGCATCGGTGATCAGCACCGAGAGGTTGAACATGCGGAGCCGCCCGGGCTGCTGCTTGGCCTCGATGAAGCTCTCGATGTCCGGATGGTCGCAGCGCATGGTCGCCATCATCGCGCCGCGGCGGTGGCCGGCGGACATGATGGTGCGGCACATCGCGTCCCACACATCCATGAAGCTGAGCGGGCCAGAGGCGTCGGCGCCGACGCCCTTCACCGGCGCACCCTTGGGGCGCAGGGTCGAGAAGTCATAGCCGATGCCGCCGCCCTGCTGCATGGTGAGGGCGGCTTCCCTCAGATGCTCGAAGATGCCGCTCATGTCGTCCGGGATCGCGCCCATGACGAAGCAGTTGAAGAGCGTCACGTTGCGCTTGGCGCCGGCGCCGGCGAGGATGCGGCCAGCCGGCAGATACTTGAAGCCGGAGAGCGCCTCGTAGAAGGCGTCGGCCCACTTGGCTTGGGTCTCCGGCTGCTCGGCCTCGGCGAGCGCAGCGGCCACCCGGCGCCAGCTATCCTCGATGGTCTTGTCCACCGGTGCGCCGTCCGGCCCTTTGAGCCGGTATTTCATGTCCCAGATCTGCTGCGAGATCGCGGCTACCTGCGCCATCGCCCTAATCCTCAACCCTCAATATATGGCCCCTCGGCCCCATCTTAACCACCGCGGGGGCAGAGAGACTAACAAATGACCTGACGAGAGTCGACTGAATGTTCTCTCTTTGTTTCAACAGGGTTGAGCCAGACTTATCCCCAGATGAGCCCCATTAAGTCGTTGCAGAACATTATGAAAACAAAGTTATCCACGTTATCCACAGAATCCACAGCAGCGGCGTGCGTGGGGGCCTGTGGATAACCCTCCCCTTGGGTTCTCTAGCGGCAGCAGGTTTTCAGGATCGAAACGGAAGACGGCTACCGCGTTGCTCCGTACGACCCTGAGTTCGAGCGCCAGATGGAAGCGGCGCGCAAGATCATGAAGAAGCGCCGCAACGTCCTGCGCGAGCTTTCCAAGTGACGGCGTGGCTCTCGAAGGCCATCATTCTCGCGATCCACGATGAGCAGTTGGCAGAACACGGCGGCCGCACGGGCGTGCGCGATGATGGGCTGCGAGAGTCCGCATTCCGCAGAACCGGTTGGCGTACGATGAAGCAGCGGATCTCGCGACCTTGGCCGCCGCTTACGCGTTTGGCCGCGCGTGCAATCATTTCTTTCATCGACGGCAACAAGCGCACCGCCTTTGTCGCGGCGGAACTGTTCCTGGGCCTCAACGGCATGACACTGGCCGCGAGCGACCAGGATTGCGTTCTGACAATGCTGCGGCTCGCAGCGGGCGAGATCGAAGAAGAGGGTTTCGCCGCGTGGCTTCGCGCGAATGCACACTAGCTGTTCCGCCATTTGCACTACTCAGGGACTGTCACCTAATATCCTCGACCTAAGGGTTCGTTTCGGAACGACTGGTCCGCGGCATGAACACGCAACGCAGCCTATATTTGATCGGCGGCGAGGACGACGAACAGGCTCTATTCCTGCTGCACGGAGATAACGACATTTGTCGCCTGAGCTGCAGCTATCGTGGGAAGCTGATCGAAGCTGAGGCGGCTGATTTCTTTGACGCGTTGTGCAAGATTCGACGACAGCTCTGGGACGACGGCTTGATCCCGTTTTGTTATGGGGCGAGCATGAATGTGTATCCCTCAGGGATGGCCAGAGACATGGGCAAGGGCTTGAAGGCCTATAAGCTGACCGAGGGACAACACACGAGCATCGTGGATCTCGTTGACATATTCGCAGAAGGTCCCGACGTTGTCCCGGCCCCGGTCGAAATACAACAGAGGTTCTGGGAGGACTGGCTAGCCTCTGTTCGAGAGTCCGCTTCGTAGTTTCAGCTGTACTTGCGTAGACGTTAGACCGCACCCGAGAGTAGCTTCTTCGCGGCGGGCTCCAGCCTTGCTTCCAGTTCCGCCATGAAGCTTTTGCGGTCGAGGCCGGGCGGGATGGCGGGCAGATATTCGATCAGGATGCGGCCGGGCTTCTTGGTCCAGGCCTTGCGGCCCCAGAACAGGCCGGAATTGAGTGCGACCGGCACGACGGGCACGTTGAGCTGGCTGTAGAGCGCGGCGATGCCCGGCTGATACGGCTTGTGCGCACCGGGGGCGACGCGGGTGCCTTCGGGAAAGATGATGATCTGCCGGCCTTGCGCGAAGGCGGTGTTGGCGTCGCGCACCATCTGCTTGAGGGCAGCCGCCCGGCCGGACCGGTCGATCGCGATCATGCCGATCTTGCGCAGGAACCAGCCGAAGAGCGGGATGCTCAGGAGCTCACGCTTCAGGATGAAGGAGGGGTGGTTCAGGCGGCGCGAGAGGAACAGCGTCTCCCACGCCGACTGATGCTTGGCGGCGATGATCGCCGGGCCGTGGGGGAAATGCTCGAGGCCCAGCTCGCGATAGCCGAGGCCGCAGAAGAGCCGCAGCAGGAAGAGCGTGCCGTCGATCCAGAGGTGTGCCGCCTTCCACACCCACGCCGCCGGCGCCAGCAGCAGCGGCAGGCTCACGACGTGCATGATCGCGGACCACAGCAGGTAGAAGAGGTTGAACAGCAGGGAACGGAGGAGAGTCACGCGTGCAACGCTCCAAAAGGACTCACCTTCTCCCCTTGTGGGAGAAGGATGCGGAGGCTTAGCGAGGCGAAGCCGAGCTTAGCCGAAGCTGGATGAGGGGGCCGCGCCGAAAGACGCGCAGCGCGCGAGCGCTGATGATGAGGCAGCGTTGTAGCGCTCTGGCGAGCGCGCGCGGCTCTCGCCGCGCTATCCCTCCTCATCCAGCTTCGCCTAGGCTCACTGCGTTCGCCAAGGCTACGCATCCTTCCCCCGCAAGGGGGGAAGGGAAGTGTTGTTGGAGTCAGTGTCTTCATCACAACCCGACCATCGCCGCTATGCGGGTGCCCACACCCGCGATCGCGTTGCCGACGTCGGAGACCTTCGCGCGGACGGCCGCGGCGAGGTATTTATGGTACTCGTTGAACAGCAGGAAGATCGTGTTGGGCCGCACGAACCAATAGGGGTCCTGCATCTGGCGCGGGAATACCGGATTGGGGATGATGGTGATGCCCGGCATGACGCGGCGGAACTCGATCAGACTGCGGTTCATGTGGTAGTTGGCAGTGACGAGCCGCACGGTGGTGAACTCGTTCTCGGTGAGCCAGCGCAGGCTCTCGCGCGCATTGCCCTCGGTCGAGCGCGCGTCGTAGCCGAGGGTGACGCAGCAATCGAGCACCGCCTGCTGCGGCTGGGCGGCGCCGTTCAGCGTCTGCAACAACGCCGGCATGTCGACGCCGCTGGAGACGCCGGAGATCAGCAGCTTCTTCGCAAGGCCGCGATCCAAGAGCGCGAACCCTTCGGCCAGGCGAACGTCGCCGCCCGTCAGCACCACGATCGCGTCGACCGGGCGGTCGGGGTCCGGCACCCTGGGCGGAATGGCGGCGGCGAAGGCGAGAAAGCCGCCCAGCCAAATCACGATCAGCAGCAGCACGCCATGGGAGATCCGCCGGCCGAGGCTCGGCGGCTGTTCCTTGAAAGTGATTCGTCCGGCTCTCATGGGCGATGGGTCTTAGCAGAGCGGAAAGGCGGTGTCATGCGGGAGCAGAACTCTATCTCCCCCTCCCCCAACATGGGGGAGAGCTGGGGTGGGGAAACGAGCGAAGATTGTCACGCAGCGAGGCGCGGCTTCCCCTCCCTATCCCTCCCCGATGTTGGGGGAGGGGATTGTCGTGCTCGCTGCGCGAGCGCAGTTCTAGTACGCCATCCTTCTCAGCGCGGTGAGGACGGCGATGCGGACGGTGATCATGGCGATGAGGACGGCGGCGAACGGGATCAGGGCCAGGGGCCAGATCATCCAGGGCTCGAAGGTGCGGACGGCAGCGCTCATGGGGACGGCGCCGCGGGCGGCGAAGACCGCGGCCATCAGCAGCGTGGCCGTCGCCAGCAGCGAACCGATGAAAGCGCCGAAGAAGCCGTAGCGGAAGGCCTGGGCCTGGAACTGGCGCGCGACGTAGGAATCGTGCGCGCCGACCAGATGTACGATCTCCACGATGCGACGGTGGATCGAGAGGCCGGCGCGCGCCGTGAACGCGACCACGCCGGCGGTTGCGGCCAGCACCAGGGCCAGCAGGCTCACTGCCATCACCTCGATGGTGCGCAGGAAGCTGAGCGCGCCGGCATTGAACTGCGCATGGTCCTCGATCACGGCACCGGGCGAGACGCGCTGCAGGCGCGCCGCCAGCTCGGAGAGGTTGGGGCGGATGTCCGGCGCGGTCGATACCGCCACCAGGTCGGGCAGCGCGACGCCGAGCTCTTCCATCTGATCGCCGAGCCAGGGTGCCAGCAGGCGCCGCACCTCCGCGTCATCCAGCAGGCGCGTGCCGATGACGCCGTTGGTGTCGGAGATCTCCTCGACCGCCGCATCGAGGCGCTGCTTGCGCGCGGCGGGCTCTTCGTCGATGACCGCCGGCAGCTCCACCGTCAGCTGGCCGCTCAAGTCGCGCTGCCAGCGCTGCGTCACATGATGGACCAGCAAGGCGACGGTCGCGGCGATGATCGCGAGATAGACCATGAAGCCGATGATCCACGGCAGGAAGCGCGCGGTCGAATCGCGGTCGAGCGGCAGGTCGGTGCGGAAGCGCAGCATGGCTCAGGCGCTCTCCTGCTGCTCAGCCTCGGCGTAATCCGGCGCGGTGTCATCGGGCGTCGTGTGATCAGGGGGCGGCGCCGCGGTCGTGGGATCGAACGGGCGGATCGTGCCGTTCTCGATGCGCAGCTGGCGGTGATTGAAGCGGCCGACCAGCCCTTCATTGTGGGTGGCGACGACCACCGTCGTGCCCATCTTGTTCAGCTCTTCGAACAGGTACATGAGCCGAACGCCGATGCGGTCGTCGACATTGCCCGTCGGCTCGTCCGCCAGCAGCAGGCTGGGGCGCGAGATGACGGCGCGCGCGATCGCCACGCGCTGTTGCTGCCCACCGGACAGGGTCGCGGGCAAGGCATCGAGGTGATGCTTCAAGCCAACCCAGGCCAGGAGCTCCGGCACATGGCGTTTGATGTCGCTCTCGCGCACACCGGCAATGCGCAAGGGCAGCGCCACATTGTCCGTGGCGGAGAGATGTTCGATCAGACGGAAATCCTGGAACACCACGCCGATCCGCCGCCGCATGGCGGGATAATCGCCGCGCCTCAGGACCGAGACATCGCGGCCGAAGAGTTCGACGCGCCCGGCCGCGGGGCGCAGGCCGAGATAGATCAGCTTCAGCAGCGAAGATTTGCCGGCGCCGCTCGGCCCCACCAGGAAGTGGAACGAACCAGGCGCCAATGTGAAGGAGATGCCGCGCAATACTTCCGGCCCAGCGCCATAACGCACGGCGACGCCGTCGAACAAAACCACTATCCAGGCCCCTAACCGACTTCCCGAGTCGCCCTCAGGCTCGGCAGAATTGCACGCTCGCCCTGTTCAGGTCCAGGCTTGCCCGGGTTAGGGAGGGGGAAGCCGCGTCCCAGTGGTAGACAGTTATCGCTCGCTTTCCCCCACCCCGACGCTCCCCGGGAGGGGAATGATGCTCTTGGTGGCTAAATGCAATAGCCTTGCAGGCTTGCCCGGCTCGACGGGTCAGAACTATAAGCTTTTAGAAGCGCCTACGTGCTTTCAGGGGACCTATAAGAAGCGTGATCATCGCCTGCCCGTCCTGCGGAGCCCGGTTCAATCTGGATCCAGCCAAGCTGCTGCCAGCGGGCCGCAACGTGCGCTGTGCCAAATGCGAGCACCGGTGGCGCCAAATGCCGGAGGGCTACACGGTCAGCGAAACGGTGCCGGCGGCACCTCAACTGTCGGAAACGCCGCCTGCGCCACCAGCCGAGCCCGAGGCCGCCGCGCCGCCGGAGGAGGCCGAATCACATCCGCCGAGCCCGCCGGAGACCCCGGCCGAGATGGCGCAATCCCTGGCGGCGATCGCCGAGCAGGTGGCAGGCGCCAACAAGTCCGAGGGCTACACCGTCAAGGAAGGGCCCCTGCAGGAAGGGCCCAACCCGATCGCGCGCTTGGCGCGGCGCACCACGGGACCCATCACCGTGCCGCCGCGCATGAAGCCGATGCGCCCGGCCAAGCGCAGCTCCAGCCTCGGCCTCATCCTGATCGCCGGGCTCGTGGTCGGGCTGCTGATCGCGGGCTACGTGTTCCGCGACGTGATCGCGCGCACCGTGCCGGGTGCCGACGCGATCTATTCGCTGCTTGGACTCTCGGCCGACGATGCGACCGCCGATCTCGATCTCGCGATCGACGACTGGAAGCTCGAACCGGGCGACCAGACGGGCGAGAAGGTGTTCCATCTGTGGGGAACGGTGTTCAACAAGTCCTATTATCCAGTCTCTCTTCCGCCGTTGATCGTCACGCCGATCGACGCGGCCGGAAGCCAGCTGGAGCCGCTGGAGTTCCGCCTGGCCGAGACGCAGATCGAGCCGGGACAAAACATCAAATTTCTGAAATCTTTCGACAATTGGCCTGCCGGGGCGCCGCGCTTCGACATCGATTGGTCCGCGGAATGACCGGGCTCACCAATTCTTAAGGCGGCGCGACTATCCTTCCGTGGCGACGTGCGGGGCGCAGGCCCCGTGGTGTGGAAGGACAAGTTGAGCCAGAATGAGTGAAGGGCTAGACCGGCAACCGGACTGTGGGGACAACCCGGAGAACGCCGGCCAATCAAGCGGTGATTCGGTGGCAGCGATTCTGCTGGCGGAAGACGACGAAGCGGTGCGCGAGTTCGTCAAGCGCGCGCTCGCGCATTACGGCCATAACGTGACGGCGGTGGGCGACGGCGGCTCCGCGCTCGCGGCTTTGGAAGAGAGCCCGTACGACCTGCTGCTGACCGACATCGTCATGCCTGGCATGGATGGCATCGCGCTCGCGCTCAAGGCGACCAAGGACCGGCCCGCTCTGCCCGTGGTGCTGATGACCGGCTTCGCCAACGAACGCCAGCGCGCGCACAACCTCGACGCGCTGATCGACCGCGTGGTCTCGAAGCCGTTCTCGCTGAAGGAGATCTGCGCCGTGGTGGAAGACGCGCTGCAGGCGCGGGGGATTCAGTAGGGCGCGGGCTGGTTCCGTAGCTGCCGCGGCGAACCCAAACCGCATTCCTTCTCCTCGCGCCGGATCATTTTTCAAAGCAGGGAACGACTCCTCATCCCCAGCGGTTTGCGGCGTGATGCGTGATGCCGGCGAGCGTGCATGCCTTCCGCTCGACCAAGCGGACAGGAGCTCGCGGACACGCGTGCAAGCTCAAGCCCAAGCGGATGCGAGGAAGGCCAATGCAAGTTCAGCAGATCATGCACAAAGGTGCCGCGATTGCGGATCCCAACATGACGATCCGCGATGCCGCGCGCAGCATGCGGGCGGACAATATCGGTGCGCTGCCGGTCGGCGAGAACGACCGGCTCATCGGGATGGTGACGGACCGCGACATCGTGATGCGGGCGGTCGCCGAAGACCGTTCCGCCGGGAACACGACCGTCCGCGAAGTCATGTCGGATAAGGTGTTCTACTGTTTCGAGGACGAAACGGACGAACGCGCCGCCCAGATCATGGCGGAGCACCAGGTTCGACGCCTGCCCGTTCTCAATCGGGACAAGAGGCTTGTCGGCGTGGTTGCCCTCGCCGATCTCGGCAGGAGCAGCGACAAGGCTGCCAAGCAGGCGCTCGCCGGCGTCTCCGAACCGACGGA
The DNA here is from genome assembly GCF_003574735.1 of Dongia deserti. Lineage (GTDB taxonomy): Bacteria > Pseudomonadota > Alphaproteobacteria > Dongiales > Dongiaceae > Dongia_A > Dongia_A deserti. Next base: position 1,942 of record NZ_QORW01000015.1, on the reverse strand, counting down.
CCAGCCGCGGCGCTAGGCCCGATCGGGACCGTAGTTGTCTCCGACCGGCGGGCGGTGATCGCCGCGCCGGTCGGCCGATTCATGACTCGCCCTGCCAGATATCGCCCTCCTGCGCCGCCGAATACGGACGCCGCGCGCCTGATCGCGGCCCCGTAGTTTAACTGGCAAAACACCCGCCTTATACGCGGCTCGTCTCCGGACTGGAGAGCTATCCCATGCTCGTTTGTCGGAGATGACGTCGCGCTGTCCGCCCTGCGCTAAGTCGACTCCGACCCATCTCCACCACGGGGAAAACGGCGCGACAACCTCGTGGTGCCACCGATAAGCTGCCGAGCCTGATGCAGGAAGCACGTGGGCGCGCAGGACGCAGCGATAAATCGACTCTGACCCCATTTTCTTCACTTCATTCGCCAAATGGCCCTGCCCAAGGGGATTGGGTGGCGCTGTTCCGAAGATAGGGAGACCATTCGATGTCGTGGAAACTCGATGAGACCGTGCAGACATCCGCGGGCATTGTGGCGGCGGGGCGAACCGGCAGCGGGCCTGCACTCGTGTTGGCGCACGGCTGGCCTTGGTCCTCGTTCTCATGGCACCGGATCATTCCGGACCTGGCGCAGCGCTATCGCGTCCATTGGTACGACATGCCTGGATATGGGCGATCCGCCAAGAGCGCGGCGCAGCGCACATCGCTAGATGTGCAAGGAACGGTGTTCGCCGAGATGCTGGCGCACTGGGGTCTCGCGCGGCCCATGGTCGTCGCGCACGATTTCGGCGGCGCGACGACGCTGCGGGCGCATCTGCTGCATGGCTGCGACTTCGAGCGGTATGTGCTGATGAACGTCGTCGCGATGCGCCCATGGGGATCCGCGTTCTTCGACCATGTCGGCCGCCACGTGGAGGCCTTTCTGGGCCTGCCGCCGCACATCCACCGCGCGGTCGTGGAAGCCTACATCAAGGGCGCGATCGTGAACGACGTCGGGTCCGACGATTTCGGGAAGCTGGTCGAGCCGTGGCTCTCCGAGGAGGGACGCGGCAGCTTCTATCGGCAATTCGCGCAGGCCGATGAAAAATATACCGCCGAAGTTGAGCCGTCGTTCGGGACGATCCGCTGTCCGGTCAAGATCGTCTGGGGCGAGGACGATCCATGGATTCCGCTGGAGCGCGGCAAGGCGTTGCATGCGCTGATTCCCCAGGCCTCGTTCGAGACACTGCCTGGCGTCGGCCACCTGCCGCAGCTCGAGGCGCCGGCTCTCGTCCTGGAGCGGTTGAACGCGTTTCTATCCAAGGCCGTCTGAACCGGAGGAGCGGATCCATCACCCTGGCACATAAGGTCGCATAGGCGCGCCGCGCTGCAACGGCGGGAGAGGCGGGATGTTGCACGAGTCATTGATGGACGTCTAGGAAACTGAGAGGGCTCAGTGTCATCGGCACGACATCGGCGCATGATACCGCTGGTGGAGCGCGACGAGGAGTCGCAGGCCGCACCACCTCGACGTGAACCGGCGGATCAGGCGCTGCACGGCAACGACAACCTGCAGCAAGCGCGTGCCGATGAAGCGCGCGCCGACGACGAGCTGGCGCAATCCAAGAGGCGGACATGGGAGGTCTTCGCCCGCTGGCTCATGATCGGCGGCCTGCTCGGCGCGCTCCTCCTCATCGCGGTGCTGGGGTTCGTTTATTCGGGATATCCTTAGCACTCGCGCGCTGCGCGCGGCTCTTCGCTGCGCGGCCCCCTCATCCAGCGTCGCCTAAGCTCACTTCGTTCGCTAAGGCTTCGCATCGTTCTCCCGCGAAGGGAGAAGGGGATTCTGGCTGAGGGTCGTGACTAGAGCACGTTTCCCGAAGTGTGAATCTGGTGGGATTCCCAGCTGGGGTGATTTGTGATTCAAGATGCTGACTGGGGTGGAGGCCAGCATCGATGTCACGACCCTATTCACTGGAT
>NZ_QORW01000014.1 GCF_003574735.1 Dongia deserti | reverse complement strand
CCAGTGCCGGCCTGGCGCAGATGCAATGCTCCAGCTACGGCAGCATCAGCGTGTTCGCCGGCTATTCGATTGTCTCCGGCGCGGCGCGGCACATCTACTGCGCTACTGGCGGCGTTGTTAGCGGCAGTGGACAGACGATCACACTGGTTGGCACGCCGAACTTCTCCGGTGCCTTCGTCCAAGCCCAAGACCTCGCCTATGTCGCCTTCACAAGCATCACCTGGAGCGGCTCGGCGACCGGCACGCGTTACAACGGCTCCGGCAATTCCATAATCCAGACCGCCGGCGGCGGCGCCACCTATCTTCCTGGCAACGCGGCGGGCACCACCTCAACAGGAGCGCAATATCTATGAAGTCGCAGCGCATCGAGATCGAAAAGGGCGTGTTCATCGATCGCTTCGAAGCGGCCCGCCGGGTCGGCGCGCGCGCTGGGGTTGGCGGGGCGGCCAGCGAGCGCGCCGACCTTCAATCCAAGACCTACGCTCCGCGCGACTGGTACTGGCAGATCAAGGGCGATGCCGGCTTCGTGTGGTCGAGCGCGCGCAACGCACGCGTGCCGATCGCGGATCTTGCCTTCCAGGCCTGGCTCGGCGAGGGCGGCAGCCTCACCTATATCGCCTCGATCGAGGAGATGCGCGACGTGTGGGCCAAGCACGGCATGGTCCAGGACACCAGCGCGCAATACCGCTTGGCGCGCAAGCAGCGCTACATCACCGAGCTGCACAAGCCGGAAGCGGAGGAAGAGCCCAGCTTCGAGAACACCGTCGGCGACGTGCTCGACATCCTCCTGACGCAGGTCGAGGCGATGCGCCAGGACGCCGGTGCACCGGCCACGGCGGAGTTCGCCGCGCTGATCCAGCGCATCCTTGAGATCAAGGCGGAGACGCCCAAGCCAGCGGAGAAGTGATGCGCACCGTCGCCAACATCCAGGACATCGTCTCAAAGGTCGCTTTCAGCCTGATCCCGAGCTGGCGTCTCGTTGTCCACTACTATGTGCCTGGCGAGATCTATCTCCAGGTCGAGGACACGGACGCCCGCTGCGCGGTGACCGGCGAGCCGATCACCTGGCGCGGCCGCAAATGGCTGCTCTCGTATCACATGACGGAGACGGAGATCGTCTGCACCGCCTTCAAGGCACTTGCCGCCGCGCTCGATCACGAACTGCGCGAGCACTTCACCTACAAGGGCGCCCGCGTCTTCGACCCGCACCGCTCGATCGCGCTGCTGGTCGAGATCGCGGGCCGGGCCGATGCGCTGGACGTGAGAGAGGAGCCGAAGCCATGACCGGCATGGAGAAACTGCTGTGGGCCGCCTTGGGGCTTGTGCTGGCCGTCATCCTGATGGTCGCCATGGTTGCCGCGCATGCCGCCGAGGAGCGCACGGAGGTCGACGCCAATCTCATCACGGGCCTCGACGTGTCGTCGTCGATCAACGCACAGGAAACGATGCTTCAGATCGAGGGCATGGCACACGCGATCCAATCGCCAGCGGTCGTCGCCGCGATCCAGCAGGGCAAGCTGGGGCGAATCGGCTTCACCGTGTTCCTGTGGGCCGATGGCGACTATCCGGCGGTGGGCACGTGGCGATCGATCGCGTCGGCCGAGGACGCGGCGGCGGCGGGCGAAGAGATCCTGGCGCGCCTGCAGGCGATCCTGGACAAGGACACCAAGTCGGTCGGCACGCTCACCAATCTCTCCGGCGCCTTGGACCATGCGGCGGCGCTGATCCGCGAGTCGCCGTTCCAGGCGGGGCGCGTGCTGGTCAACATCATCGGCAACGGCGAAGACAATGTCGGCGAAGGTCCGAGCCGCGCGCGGGGCGAGCTGCTGTCGATCGGCGCCACCATCAACGGCGTGGTGGTCGGCGCCGACCCGGCGGTGGTCGGCTATTTCCGCAAGCAGGTGGTCGGCGGCAAAGGCGCCTTCACCCTCACGGCCACCGGACCGGGCGACCTGGCCAACGTGCTGGCCATGAAGTTCGTGACCGAGGTCTCGAGGGCCGAGCCGAGCGTGGAGGTGGCCAAAACACCGTGAACAGTCGACTTGCTTTTCCTCTGCCGGCCAACGGCCGGCGGGGGCCGCGCTGTTAGAGCAGCGCGAACCGCGAGAGCGACCTCGCACGACCATCATCGGCCGAACAACGGCCGTCCCGCCACCCCTGCAGGGGCGGAAGAATGATCGTGAGAATCCCTTATGAAATCCTTTCGAGAGGTGGAGCCGGCGCGCCCGGTGGCACCCTATGTCGGTGGCAAGCGCAATCTGGCCGACCGCCTGGTCAAGCGCATCGAGCGCATCACGCACAGCGTCTATGCCGAGCCCTTCGTGGGCATGGGCGGCGTGTTCCTGCGCCGGCGATCGGCGCCCGCTGTGGAGATCATCAACGACCGCAGCAAGGACGTGGCGACGCTCTTCCGCGTGGTGCAGCGGCACTATGTGCCCTTCACCGAGATGATCCGCTGGCAGCTCACCACGCGCGCCGACTTCGAGCGGCTGTCACGCACAGATCCCGAGACGCTGACGGACCTGGAGCGCGCGGCGCGTTTTCTCTACCTGCAGCGCACGGCCTTCGGCGGGAAGGTCAGCGGGCGCAACTTCGGCGTCTCGTTCCAGCATCCGGCGCGCTTCGACCTGGCGCGGGTGCTGCCGATGCTGGAGGCGCTGCACGAGCGGCTCAACGGCGTCACCATCGAGTGCCTGCCGTTCGACGCCTTCATTGCCCGGTACGATCGCCAGGGCACGCTGTTCTTCCTCGACCCGCCCTATTGGGGCAGCGAGAAGGACTATGGCGCGGAGCTGTTCGACCGGGGTTGCTTCGCTGCGCTCGCGGGGCAGCTCGCCGGCATCAAGGGCAGATTCCTGGCCAAGCGCGCCGGCGAGCTGATTGTGGAGGGACCGTGACAGGCATCTCAGAGCCGGCCTATACTCGGCTTATGGTCCTACCTCAACATGGCCGGCGCGTTCGCGTCTTGGTAGTGGATGATAATCCGCAAGTTGCCACGATCACGCGGCAAATGGCGGAGCAACTGGGGCACGCGGTCGAGTCGATCGAAGACAGCCGTCACTTCGTCACGGCCGTCGTCCGATTCAAGCCCGATGTCATCGTCATCGATGTTCTGATGCCGGAGGTTGACGGCTTCGAGTTAACGCAGTGTTTGATCGACCTCGATTACACCGGTCACCTGGTGGTGATGTCGGGGGCAGAGAACTATCCGGCGATGGTCGCTGCCATCGCCAAGGCTAAGGGCCGGATGACCGTGGCCGCACTTCACAAGCCCTTTCGCATGGCGGAGCTGCGGTCTGCGCTCGGGCAGGCCGCTGGACGGAGCAGCTCCGAGGGTTAAAATGCCGCTTTTCGGGGGTTCAAACGGCCGTGGAAGCCCGCTTTTTGGAGGTGCGCAAATCAAGTGTCCGAACTGCGCAATTCATGTGGCGCGCTTCACTCGCTTCCCCCACCACGACTCTTCCCCATGGGGGAGGGGGAACCGTGCGAGCTTGCGCCGGCGTACCCATCATTCCTTCAGCTCCTCGGGCTTCAGGCGGAAGATGCGGCCGAAGCCGGCGACGAACAGGCCTTCGAAGAAGCGGAAGCGGTAGAAGCGGAAATCGCCGAAGCCGGCATACATCTCCGCCTCGGGGTGAGCTTTCAGGTAACGCTCCCTGTCGCCTTTCTGATCGGGGGAGACGCTGACTTCTCCCACCAGCGTCAGGCGCGGGCCGGTCAGCGGCTCCTTCAGCTCGAGCGTGCCGTCCATCAGGAGCGAGGCGCGCGGGTCGCGCTGCAGGTTCTTGGCGTGGTCCGAAAGATCGGAGAGCAGCAGGATGATCTCGCCATCGGCACTCAGGGCCGGCAGGACCAGCGACACAAAGGGATAGAGCTTGCCCTCGCGCTCGGCGAGGCTGCCCAGGGAACCGCGCGGCATCCCCAAGAGCGCGCGGGCCTCGGCAGCGTGATCGGGCTTGTTCATCGCTGTTTTCCCTTAACCATACCAATTCAATTCCACATCATTAAGTCGCTGGAATTACGCCGTAATTCCGCCGTTTTCCGAGCCATGCTTGGCAGGGCTGGGGTAATTCTATAAACCTTGCCTTCAAGAGAGGAGTCCCAACACGTGCCGCAGACAATTGCGCTGGTTGACGACGACCGAAACATCCTCACCTCTGTTGCGATGACATTGGAAGCCGAGGGGTTTGCGGTCCGCACCTATACCGACGGCGCGGAGGCCCTGCGCGGGCTGATGCAGCAGCCGGTCGACCTTGCCGTGCTCGACATCAAGATGCCGCGCATGGATGGCATGGAGCTTTTAGAGAAGCTGCGCAAGTCGAGCGACCTGCCGGTCATCTTTCTCACCTCCAAGGATGACGAGGTGGACGAGTTGATGGGCCTGCGCATGGGCGCGGACGACTACATCAAGAAGCCGTTCTCGCAGCGGCTCTTGATCGAGCGCATCCGCACCCTGCTGCGGCGCGAGGCCCATCGCAGCGCAACCGAGAAGGGCGGCGAAGCGGCGATCATGCGCGGCGACCTGACGCTGGATCCCAACCGGCACCTCTGCACCTGGAAGAACCAGCCGGTGGAGCTGACGGTCACGGAGTTTCTGCTCTTGAAGGCGCTGGCGCAGCGCCCGGGCCATGTGAAGAGCCGCGATCAGCTGATGGATTCGGCTTATGGCGAAAACATCTATGTCGATGACCGCACCATCGACAGCCACATCAAGCGGCTGCGCAAGAAGTTCAAGGCGCTCGACGGCGAGTTCAACCAAATCGAGACGCTCTATGGCGTCGGCTATCGCTACCGTGATGGGTAGGACCGGCAGCGCTTCCGCAAGCGGCGGGACGACCCGCACAAGAAGACCCCTTCCCCCCTTGTGGGGGAAGGTTGGGATGAGGGGTGATGCAGCGTTGCGGCCGAGAGAATTGGCGCTCCTTCGAGCGCGCGCGGCCGTCGCCGCGCTACCCCCCATCCAGCTGCGCCCCCGCGGACGAATGTCCGCATTCGCGGACGGCGGCTCACTTCGTTCGCTGAGGCTCCGCATCCTTCCCCCACAAGGGGGGAAGGGGATCCTTGTTTGGGAGAGCGGGCAGAGGCTGCTGCGATGAACGAGATCGCGCGCACCACGACGGGGAAGGAATTGGAGGGCGGGGCGCGGTCCGAGGGATCGCGCCTTTCGCCCTTGGAGAAGGCTGCGCCGCCGATCCTGCAACCCGAGCCGGAGATGCGGGTCGAGCGCTCGAAGCCGACGCCGGGCGCGCGCGAGGCACTCGAGGGCCGGCGCGGCCCGCGCCGCCGGCCGCTGTGGAAGTCGCCGCTCACGCGCCGCATCCTGGCGGTCAACATCGTCGCGCTCTTCATTCCCGTGGTCGGGCTGCTCTACCTCGACAATTACCGGCAGAGTCTGATCGAGTCGGAACTGGAGCTGCTGAAGACCGAAGGCAAGTTGTTCTCCGGTGCGCTGGCGGCCAGCGGTGTCGTCACCGGGCCGCTGGGCGAGGAACGGCTGTTGCCGGAGACCACACGGCAAACGGTGCGGCGCCTAGTCGACGTGTCGCAGACGCGGGCGCGTTTGTTCTCCCCCGATGGGTCGCTGATCGCGGATTCGTTCCTGCTGTCCGGCCCGGGCGGCGTCGTGGAGATGCAGCCGCTCGCGCCGCTGAATGCCGACGATTCCTTCCTGTGGCGTGCGATCACCGGGATCTATGACTGGATCGCCGGCCTGTTGCCGGACAGCAAGCCGCTGCCGCCGTACGCCGAATCCACCGTGCAGTCGGCCCAGGACTACGAGGAGGTGCAGAAGTCGCTGGCCGGCGAGACCGCGACCGCGGTGCGCGACGCCGGCGGGGGGCGCCTGATCCTCAGCGTCGCCGTCCCCGTGCAGCGTTATCGGCAGGTGCTGGGCGCATTATTTCTCACCAAACCAGGCGATTCGATCGAAGCGATCATGCGCGACACGCGCCTCACCATCCTCGGCGTGTTCGCGGTAGCGCTATCTGTGACGGTACTGCTCTCGCTCTATCTCGGCAGCACAATCGCCTGGCCGATGCATCGCCTGGCGGATGCGGCCGAGCGCGTGCGACGCGCCAAAGGGCGGCAGGTGAAAATCCCCGATCTGTCGCATCGCAAGGACGAGATCGGCGAGCTATCCGGCGCGCTGCGCGACATGACGCAAGCGGTGTGGAAGCGCATGGATGCGATCGAGCGCTTCGCCGCGGACGTCTCGCACGAGATCAAGAACCCCCTCACCTCGCTCCGCAGCGCGGTGGAGACCGCTGCGCGGATCGACGATCCCGTGCAGCAACGGCGCCTCATGACCATCATCCTGGACGACGTGCAGCGGCTCAACCGCCTGATCACGGACATCTCCGATGCCTCACGCATCGACGCGGAAATGTCGCGCGCCGATGCCGAGCCCGTGTCGATGCGTGAGCTGCTGACCGCGATCGCGGATATTTATGGTGCGACGGTCGATGCCGATGCACCGCGCATCGAAGTGATCGCGCGCGAGGGCGATTCGCTGATGGTGCTCGGCATGGAAGGCAGGCTGGGCCAGGTGCTGCGCAACCTGGTCAGTAACGCCGTCTCCTTCAGCCCGCCGGGCGGCGTCATCACCTTGACCGGCTGGCGCGAGCACGGCCACGTGCTGGTGACGGTGGAGGACAACGGCCCCGGCATTCCGCCGGACAAGCTGAAGGCGATCTTCGAGCGGTTCTATTCGGAGCGGCCGGAGGGCGAGAAGTTCGGCACGCATTCGGGCCTCGGCCTCTCCATCTCGCACCAGATCGTCGAGGCGCACGGCGGCACGCTGACCGCGGACAACATGATCGGGCCCGAGGGCAATGTGCGCGGCGCCTGCTTCACCATCGAACTACCGGCGTATTGATGACCGTGGCTGAGCACAGATGCGATCTGCTTCTCCCTCCCCCAAGCTGGGGGAGGGTTGGGGTGGGGGTTGTTCTCTCCGCCGAAGATCGCGTCGAGCTGAAGCGCCGTCGCCCCCACCCTAACCCTCCCCCGCCTCGGGGGAGGGAACTGCTTTGACGGCGTCACGTATGCGCAGGCTGGTCAACGGAACGGCGGTGGCGTGGCGGGGGCAGGGAATCTTGATGCTGGGGCCGACGGGCTCGGGCAAGTCGGATCTGACGCTGCGGCTGATCGATTCGGGTGCAACCCTCATCGCCGACGACGTGGTGGAGATGAAGCGCGAGGGCGAGCAGCTGCTGCTGTCCTTCCCGCCGGAGGGACCGGCGGACCTCAAGGGCAAGATGGAGGTGAAGGGACTCGGCATCATGAGCGTGCCAGCGGCGCCACCGGATGTGCCGCTTTCGCTGGTGCTCCAATCCAGGCCTTTGGGCGAGGTCGAGCTCATCCCAGAATCGCTGGAATCTGAATGGCTTGGCCTCATGGTGACGACCATCGGCATCCACCTGCGAGAACCCTCGGCCCCTGCCAAAGTCCGGCTTGCTCTGGCCAAGCTGACGCGCTCTATAATCCCGCCCTCATGACCACCCAAACCACAGCGGGCCGGGAGCAAGCCTCCTCCAACTCTGCGCCCGCCACGCAGGACCGCCGACGCGTGCTGCTCATCTCCGGCCTGGCCGGCGCAGGGCGGACCACGGCTTTGCGCGCGCTCGAGGACCTCGGCTACGAAGCGATCGACAACCTGCCGCTGGAACTGCTGCCGCATCTGGTGAGCGGCATCGCCAGCGGGGACGCACGCGGGCCGATCGCGATCGGCATCGACAGCCGCTCGCGCGGCTTCAGCGGTGAGGACTTCCTGAAGCGGATCGAAGCGCTCAAGGCCGATCCGCTGTTCGAGATCGTGCTGATGTTCCTGGATTGCTCCGACGAGGTGCTCATCCGCCGGTTCACGGAGACGCGCCGGCGGCATCCCCTCGCCCCCGACCGCAACGTCGCCGACGGTATCGCGCAGGAGCGGACGCTGATGTTTCCGGTGCGCGCGGTGGCGGACCTGGTGGTCGACACCTCCAACCGGTCGATGGCGGAGCTGAAGCGGCTGATCACCGAGCGCTTCGCGCTGGACCGGCAGCCAGGCCTCGCCATCACGGTAATGTCGTTCTCCTATCGCATGGGCGTGCCGCGCGAAGCCGACCTGGTGTTCGACGTGCGCTTCCTCGCCAATCCGCACTACGTCGATGCGCTGCAGCCGCTGGATGGCGAAGCGCCGGAGGTCGCGCGCTTCATCGAGCGCGACCCGGGCGTCGCCGGCTTCATGACATCGCTCGAAGGGCTCGTCCTGCCGCTGCTCCCGAGCTATGAGCGCGAGGGCAAAAGCTATCTCACCATTGCCGTCGGGTGCACCGGCGGAAAGCACCGATCGGTCTATGTCGCCAGGAAGCTGGCGGACGCCCTCCGAGCGAGCGGCCGTCCGATCGCGGTCCTTCACCGCGATCTGGCACGCGAGCTCTCCGGCCGATCGGAACAAACATAAGAACGGGGCATAAGACAACAGGGATGCGTCAATGATTGGCATGGTTCTGGTAACCCACGGCAGGCTGGCCGCCGAGTTCCTGGCGGCGCTGGAGCACGTGGTCGGCAAGCAGCAGAAGGTCGCGACCGTCTGCATCGGGGCGGAAGACGACATGGAGCAGCGCCGCAAGGAGATCCTGGACCGTGTCCAGGAGGTGGAGAACGGCGACGGCGTGGTGTTGTTGACCGACATGTTCGGTGGGACGCCCTCCAACCTCGCCATCTCCGTGCTCGACCGCGCCAATGTCGAAGTGATCGCCGGCATCAATCTGCCCATGCTGATCAAGCTCGCCGGCATGCGCGAAGGCCACACCCTGCAAGCCGCCGTCACCGCTGCCCAGGAGGCGGGGCGCAAATACATCAACGTCGCCTCGCAATTGCTGGCCGCGCGGGGGTAGCATCTCAGTGGCTGGCTGGCGGCTGGTGAAGATGATGAGTATCCGAACGAAGCGAAATCCCCTCCCCCGACACGGGGGAGGGTTAGGGAGGGGGAAGCCGCGTCTCCCCTGCACACAATCATCGCTCGCTTCCCCTACCCCGGCCCTCCTCCAGTTTGGGGGAGGGGGAACAACAGCATGAAGCCCGACGGCGCGATCACACGGACGGCCAGCATCTGCAATCAGCGCGGGCTGCATGCGCGGGCGGCGGCGAAGTTCGTGAAGGTGGCGGGCGGCTTCAACGCGCAGGTCCGCGTCATCAAGGGCGACATGGACGTTTCCGGTACTTCCATCATGGGTCTGATGATGCTGGCGGCGGGCATCGGCACCGACATCGAGCTGCGCGCCAGCGGGGCGCAGGCCAGCGAGGCGATGCAGGCGCTGGTCGACCTCATCGAGCGGAAATTCGATGAAGAGTGACGACAAGGGCAAGGCGCGCCGCCTGCGCCGACTGCAGGAACGCGGAGCCGAGCGCGCGTTCGAAGGCCTGGGCGTCGCGCCGGGCATCGGCATCGGCCAGGTGCATGTGGTCGAGACCGGCATGATCACCGTCTCCGAATACCAGATCGCCGAGGACAAGATCGAAGCCGAGCTCGAGCGCTTCCACAACGCCGTGCAGAAATCCCAGCGCCAGCTGCGCAAGCTCTCCAGCAAGGCGGAGGAGCTGCATGGTGCTGCGGCGGAAGAACTAGGTTTCCTGCTGGAAGCGCACAAGCAGATGCTGACCGGCTCGCGCGTGACGCGCGGGGTGGAGAGCCGCATCCGCGAGCACCGCGTGAACGCCGAGGCGGCGGTGCAGTTCGTCATCAGCAAGGTCGAGCAGGATTTCGCCTCGCTCGACGACCCCTATCTCTCGGCGCGCGCCGACGACGTGCGCGAGGTCGGCAACCGCATCTTGCGCAACCTGACCCAGACGGCCTACGAGGCGTTCAAGAATTTGCCCGCCGGCTCCATCGTGGTGGCGGAGGAATTGACGCCAGCCGACACCGCCCTGCTCGACCCGAAGACCATCGAAGGCTTCGCGACGGTGCTGGGCGGCAAGGAAGGCCACACCGCGATCATGGCGCGCTCGCTGGGCCTGCCCGCAGTGCTCGGCATTCCCGACCTGCTGCGCTTCGCGCGCACGGGGCAGGGCATCATCGTCGATGGCGGCGCGGGGCGCGTCATCCTCAATCCGACGCCCGCCACCATCGAGGACTACCAGCGCCGGCTGGAGATCATCGAACGCGACGAGCGGCAGCTGACGCGCCTGCGCAAGCTGCCCTCGGTCACGCGCGACGGGCAGCGCATCGGGCTGCTCGCCAACGTGGAGCTGCCGCGCGAGGCGGAGATGGCGATGCATGCCGGCGCGGAAGGCGTCGGGCTGCTGCGCACCGAGTTCCTTTTCATGAACCGCGACGACCTGCCGGACGAGGACGAGCAGTACCAGGCGCTGCGCCAGATCGTCGAGACGATGGAGGGCCAGCCGGTCACCATCCGCACCCTCGACGTCGGCGGCGAGAAGCTGGCGCCATCCTTGCGCGATCACCTGGGCGAGTCGGCCAATCCGGCGCTCGGCCTGCGCGCGATCCGCCTCAGCCTCAAGAGGCGCGAGCTGCTGGACGCGCAACTGGCGGCGATCCTGCGCGCGGGCGTGCATGGGCCGGTGCGCATCCTGCTGCCCATGATCTCCTCCACCTCGGAGGTGAAGCAGGTGCGCGAAGCGCTGCTGCAGGTGGCGCGGCGGCTCAAACGCCGTGGGCTGAAGCTGCCCGATCCGCTGCCGCCGCTCGGCGTGATGATCGAAGTGCCGGGCGCGGCGCTCTCCGCCGATGCGTTGACCCAGGTCGCGGACTTCTTCGCCATCGGCTCCAACGACCTCACGATGTATACGCTGGCGATCGACCGCGGCGAAGAGCAGGTCGCATACCTCTACAACCCGCTGCATCCGGCGGTGCTGCGCCTGGTGCAATTCGCCACCGAAGCCGCCTTGCGCGCGCGCATTCCGGTCAGCGTATGCGGCGAGATCGCGGGCGATCCCAAGTTCGCGCCGCTTCTGCTCGGCCTCGGCATCCAGGATCTCAGCATGGCGGCGAATTCCCTGCCCCGCGTGAAGCAGCGCATCCGCAATCTGGATTACTTGGCCTCGGCCCGCTTCGCGCGCCAGGTGATGGACCAGTGGGACTCCGGCCGCATCGCGATGCTGCTCGACGATTTCAACGCGCTGGCGACGTGAGCGCGAAGGGCAGCCGCTCGCTTCGCAACCTGCTCAGCGCCGCAAAACGCAGCGCGATCGACGCGCAGTACCGGCTCGCGGCGATGCTTGCCTCGGCAGTGGCTGCTCGCGCACATCTATATGGTCGGGCTGTACGGTCAACCGAGGGACCTGGAGAAGGCCGCCTACTACAACGTGCTTTCCCTCGGACCGCGATACGGGCACATCGCCGCCGTGCTCGCGCACAGGATGCAGACGCGCAATGGCATCACGGCGCCCATCCTGGCCCGCGCCCTGCTCAAGGTGGCAGCGGAGTCGCGCGGCCGTTCAAGACGGTAAAATCCGACCACCATGCCGCATGATCTGACGCAAGCCAGCGCGAACGCGTTTCAAATTTGCCTCGGTGCCGCGTTCGATCGATTGCCTGACACGATCCGGCGTGCGCACAGCGGCACCATTCGACTGAACGGCTACGCGCGCGTATCGCGCGGCGGACCAATCGCCGACCTGCTGGCGAACGTCATGGGATTGCCGCCCGCGGCAGCGAAGGTCGCGATGTCAGTCGAAGGCGTTCATCTGCCGGATCGCATGATCTGGAAGCGCCGGTTCGGCGACCGCAGGTTCGAATCCTGCTTCAGACTGCAAGAAAGCCGCCTCGTCGAATCTCTCGGTCCGTTCCGACTGCATATGCAGCTGGCAGTGCAAGATGGCCGCTTGCGTTACATGCTGGAGCGAGTGACGCTCTTCGGAATCGCAGTGCCGCTCGACTTGGCGCCGAGCCTTGAGGCTTGGGAGGGTGAGCGTGACGGGCGCTATGATTTCGCGGTAGAAGTGCGGTTGCCCTTTGTCGGACGGCTCGTGCGCTATGAAGGGCTGCTCGATCTCGTTCCTTGAACTTTTTCAGGTTCCGGCTCACGGCCAGGGCTTGAGCCAGCCGGCATAGATCGTGGCCTGCAAGAAGAAGTATGCCGCCGCGCCCAGGATCACGATTCCGCTGACGCGCTCGACCCAGCGGATGAAGCTGCGCGTGCGGCGCAGGTGGCTTACCCTTCCAGCGATGCCGCCAGCGAGCACGATCGGAATGCCTCGCGTGATGCCGAAGGTGAACATCAGGATTCCGCCCATCGCCGGATCGGCCGTGGACGCGGCCGCCGCGACCACGGGGAGCACCAGCGGCGTGCAAGCAGGGCAGGTCGACAGACCGAAAGGCAGGCCCAGTAGATAGCTTCCCAAGAACGTCCGGCGTGACGGCAGCGACGGCGAGAGCGCGGGAATGGAGATGCGGATCACGCGCAGCAGCGCCAACCCTACGACCGCCAGCAGGGCGCCGAGCAAGGCGTAAGCAACCGCGAGCGCGCTCGCCAGGATCCGGAGCACGGCCAAGCCTGCCAATCCGAAGAGCGCCCCGACCAGCGCGTCGATGGTCGCGATCCCGAGCGCAAAGCCGAAAGCCAGGCGAATTCCGGCCCACGGCTCGGTGGGCTGGGCCGCCTCGCGCCCGCCGGCCAAGCCCGCAGCGACCGAAATCAGGGGCAAGGAGCTAGGCGCGAGTCCGACGACGAGGCCGGCCAGCGCAACGAGGCCGATGGCGAAGGCGCTCAGCCCGGATATGTTCTGCAGCAGCGGTTCGAGTTCTGCCATCTTCCTCCGCTACACCGGTCTTGCCGCCGGGCTCGTGCGTTCGAGGGCTGGCGCGTTGCGCCTCTTCGGAGAGGTCCAGGTAGGCATCCGCCAAGGTGGAGCCGATCGACGGCTCAGGACAAAGGACTTGCAGCGCGTCGACAAGATGTTCTGCCACATCCAGCCGGCCCGACGCGACTGCCATCGTGAAAAGCTCTTTGATACCTCTTTCCAATCGATCCTGGCGCATGGCGCGCTTCACGGCACCGGTTTCCATGCCGGATGATACATCGCTGCCACGTTGGAAGCTCAAGGGCCCAGGGACGCGGGACACGACCGGCGTAGGTCCGGCTTAGCGCAGGCCATGCCATATAAGGTGCTCCATCTTGCCGCCTGAATTTGGGCGCAATCCTTTACGATCCTGCGCGCCATGCGAGTCCTGATTCGCGCGCTGCTGAGTCTCGTGTGTATCGCCCTCGCCGCGCTGGCGCTCTACACCATCGCGGCGTTCGGGGCGCTGCTGTTCGTGCCGGAGCCGACCGAGCCCGAAGGGGGCATCGTGATCTATGCCTGCGACAATGGCGTGCACACCGACTTGGTCGTGCCGGTTGCTGCGGGGCATATGGATTGGCGCGCAGTGTTCGCGGCGGATGCCTTCACCGGGCCGGTCGCGTTCTTCGACCATATCGGCCTCGGCTGGGGCAGCCGCGATTTTTACATCAACACGCCGACCTGGGCGGATGTCGACATCGGCAGGGCGCTCAAATCGGTGCTGTGGGACGAGACGGTGCTGCATGTCGAGTATCGGCCGAAGCCGAGCGCGACGGAAAAGTGCCGGCAATGGCCGATGGACGCTGCCGCCTATGGCCGGATCGTGGACTTCGTCCGGGGCAGCCTGCGGCAATCGCAAGGCCGGCCGGTGCAGGCGGCGCCGGGCTATGGCGAGCGCGACACCTTCTATGTGGCCAACGGCCGCTACACCATCATCGAGACCTGCAACCAGTGGACCGCGCGGGCGCTCCGGCTGGGCGGCGCGCCGGTGGCACCTTGGACACCCTTCTCCTTCCTGGTCTTGTGGAATATGCCAATGATTTCAAGCTAGGGCCATGCATCAGCATGCCTTGTCGGGAGGGGGCGCGGCTGGTAGAAGGCGGCGGGCTTTCAAGCAGAAATTAACGGAGACCGGAATGGCCGCCTTCACCGATTACAAAGTCAAGGACATGAGCCTCGCCGAGTGGGGGCGGAAGGAAATCGACATCGCCGAAACCGAGATGCCGGGCCTGATGGCCCTGCGCAAGGAGTTCGGCGAATCGAAGCCGCTGAAAGGCGCACGCGTCGCCGGGTGCCTGCACATGACCATCCAGACCGCGGTGCTGATCGAGACGCTGATCGCGCTGGGCGCGGAGGTGCGCTGGTCGTCCTGCAACATCTTCTCCACGCAAGACCAGGCGGCGGCGGCGATCGCGGCGGCGGGCATCCCGGTGTTCGCCTGGAAGGGCATGAGCGAGGACGAGTTCTGGTGGTGCATCGAGCAGACCATCACCGGGCCCAACGGCTGGCACCCCAACATGATCCTGGATGACGGCGGCGACCTGACGCAGATCATGCACGACAAGTACCCGCAGCTGATGGAGCAGGTGAAGGGCATCAGCGAGGAGACCACGACCGGCGTCGGGCGGCTCTACGAGATGGCGCGCAAGGAGACGCTGCTGGTTCCCGCGATCAACGTCAACAACTCCGTTACCAAGTCGAAGTTCGACAATCTCTATGGCTGCCGCGAGAGCCTGGTGGACGGCATCAAGCGCGCGACCGACGTGATGATGGCGGGCAAGGTCGCGGTGGTCGCCGGCTTCGGCGACGTGGGCAAGGGCTCCGCCGCTTCGCTGCGCAGCCAGGGCGCGCGCGTGATGGTGACGGAAGTCGATCCCATCTGCGCGCTCCAGGCGGCGATGGAAGGCTACCAAGTGACCACGATGGAAGAGGCGGCGCCGGTCGGCGACATCTTCGTCACCGCCACCGGCAATGTCGACGTCATCACGCTCGACCACATGCGGCAGATGAAGCATCGCGCGATCGTGTGCAACATCGGCCACTTCGACAGCGAGATCCAGATCGCCGGCTTGCGGAACTACAAGTGGCACAACGTGAAGCCACAGGTGGACGAGGTCGAGTTCCCGGACGGCAAGCGCCTGATCGTGCTGGCTGAGGGACGCCTGGTGAACCTGGGCTGCGCGACGGGGCATCCCAGCTTCGTCATGTCCGCCTCCTTCACCAACCAGGTACTGGCGCAGATCGAGCTGTGGCAGAACTACAAGAAGTATTCGAGGCAGGTCTATGTGCTGCCGAAGCACCTGGACGAGAAGGTGGCGGCCCTGCATCTCGAGAAGATCGGCGTCAAGCTCACCAAGCTCACGCAGAAGCAGGCCGAGTATATCGGCGTCGCTGCGGCCGGACCGTTCAAGCCGGAGCATTATCGGTACTAGGCCGATCGTACTAGATCGCCAAAGCGGCGCGGTTCCTCAGGATCGCGCCGTTTTGCCTTTCAGTGCGCGGTCTGCACATGCGATTGCCCTGCTCAAATGAGAGAGAGGGCTTTCAGCGGCGCAGCCTCCAGTCGGCGATCAGGCCGTCGCCTTCGACTTCGGCGCCCATCTCGCGCAGCCAGCCGGCGAGGACGCGGTTCGAGTTGTGCGCTCGCGTGTAGGGCACGGGGTGCGGAAAGAAGTCGAGATCGAATGCCTGGTTCGTGACCATGCGGTCGCGGCCGGCCTCGGCGATGCCGTCGAGCCTGTCAACGACGCGCTGCGCCGCAGCGGCATCGACATCGAGCAGCACCATATCCTCGATCCCCACGTGGACCTGCTCGCGCAGCGTCTCCGCCGTGAGCGGTCCGGGCAGTACGCGCCGGCCGAGCGCGCCCGGCGTCTCCCGGAACAGCGCCGCATAGCCCTCGGCCGCGCCGGTCGTGCCTTCCGCATACCAGCGCCAATCCCCATAGGCGTAGCGCACCATGCGGCCGTCGGGGAGGCCAATGACGAGGCTGGAATGGCGTCCGTGGTCGAGCACCGCGACCGGCGCCTGCGCCTCCGCGGGCACAAGCGGCGGCGGCGCCACGACATAGGTGGCGGCGCAGGCGGCGACGATGCCCGAAGCCGCCAACGCTACGACCTGCGCTACGACCTGCCGAAGACGCGCCATGCGGCCCACGCCAGCGGCCGCGCGGTCATCCCTTGCCGGCGCGCGCTGCCTTCGAGGCTTCGAAATCACGCTTCGTCTCCTCGCTCGAAGCGCATGGCTTAGGCGATGCAGACCATGCGCGGCTGGCCGGCGCGAGTCGGCCAAACGCCATAGAGACACATCGAGCGCAGGCCGCGGCGGTCGGGCATGTCGATCAAGGTCAACGTGCCGACGCGGGCCAGCGCCTCGCGAAGCTCCGGTGTCAGGACGCTCATCGATCTCTCCCACCCATTTCTCGTCCGCACTCTATTCCCCTCTCCGCACCGCTGCACAAGGGGGAGGAGAGTTGGGTTGTCGCGACCGGCCTCAGCGACTACAGTCGCGCCATGTTTCGGGGGGATGGACTAGCAGGCCTGAGGGCCCACAGGCGGCGTGCCAATTCGATTGCAATGGGCCTTGCGTTGGGGGCGGCCCATATGTCGGCCGCGCCGGCGTGGGCACAAACACAGCCGGATGTTGTGATTCAGGAATTTACCGGGTCGAACATCCCTGGCATCAACTTCGTCTGGGCGGCCGTCCTCATCGGCATCGCCGTCATCGTCCTGGTGGCCCAGCAGATCACCCATCGCCTGGCGCTGCGGCGCGAGGCGGATGCGCGGGCCGAGCTTTCGCGCCAGCTGATCGAGGCGCGGGAGCGCCTGGCGACCAGCCCCTTCGCCCTGATCGAGTGGACCGGCGCCGGCGCGATCGAGCTAGAGTCGCGCGCGGCGGAGCTCCTCAGCCTCAACCGGCCGCAGACAACCCTGGCGGAATTGCGCGGGCTGCTGCGGAGCGACGGGCCGCACGCGGAGGAGGCCTGGACCGCCCTCACCTCCGGAAAGGGCGCAACGCAGACCATCATGCGCCACGTCCACACCAACAGATGGCTGCGGCTGCAGCGGCTGGACCAGGGAGGGCCCCGGCGCCTCTGGATCGACGACGTGACCGAGACCATGGGCCAGGTCGAAGAGTCGAAGGCCGCCGTGCGCGGCTTCATGGAACTGCTCGACCGGCTGCCCATGCCGATCTGGTGCCGCGACGAAACCCTTGCCATCACCTACGGCAACCAGGCGTTCCATCGCCTGCTCGACCTGCCGCCGGGCGAGGCGCCGCGGGCCGGCCGCGACATCAACAGCGCCGCGCGCGCCCTCGCCGCCCGCGCGCAGAAGCTGGGCATGGTGCAATCCGAAAGCCAGCAGCAGGTGGTGGGCGGCACGCGGCGGCTGTTCGATTTCAACGAAGCGCCGCTGCCCACCGGCGCGCTGATCGGCTATGCACTGGACCAGACCGCGCTCGAAGAGACGCACGCGGAGCTCGCGCGGCACATCGCCGCGCACGACGATGTGCTGCAGAGCCTGGGCACCGGCATCGTGATCTTCGGGCCGGACAAGCGCGTCAAGTTCTTCAACGCCGCCTATCGCGACCTGTTCGAGCTGGATGCGCAGTTCCTGCAATCCGAGCCGACCATCGACGAAGTGCTCGACGCGCTGCGCGAGCGCCGGCAGATCACCGAGCAGGCGGACTTCCGCAACTACAAGCAGGAGTTCGCGCGCCACATCATGTCCATCATCAGCCCGTTCGAGGAGCTGATGCACACGCCGCGCGGCCGCACCTTCCGCATGGTCGCGACCCCGCACCCGATGGGCGGCGTCACGCTCACGTATGAGGACGTAACTGACCGCCTGGCCCTCGAAGCCAGCTACAACACGCTCACCGAGGTGCAGCGCGAGACCATCGACCATCTCTATGAAGGCATCGCGGTCTATGGCAGCGACGGCAGGCTGAAGCTGCACAATCCCGCCTTCACGCGCATGTGGTCGCTGACCGAGGACGAGCTGGAAAACCAGCCGCACGTGTCGAAGGTGGTCGACATGGTCGCCGGCTTCTTCACCGGGCGCAAGGACTGGCCGGCGCTGCGCGAGCGGATCGTGAGCGAGGTGGCAGAGCGCGAGCTGCGCAACGTCAGGATCGAGCGTAGCGACCGCAAGGTGATCGACGTGGCGGCGATCCCGCTGCCCGATGGCGGGCGGCTCTACAAATACACGGACGTCACCGACAGCATCAACATGGAGCGCGCGCTGCGCGAGCGGAACGAGGCGCTGATGGCGGCGGACAGGCTGAAATCGGAGTTCATCGCGAATGTCAGCTACGAGTTCCGCACGCCGCTCAACGCCATCATCGGCTATGCTGAGTTGCTGTCGCGGCAATATTTCGGCGCGCTCAACGAGAAGCAGCAGGAATACAGCCATGGTATATTGGATGCCGCGCAGGCGCTGCTGCTGCTGATCTCCGACGTGATCGACGTAGCGGCGATCGAGGCCGGCTATATCAAGCTGGATCTGAAGCCGATCGACGTGCAGGACATGCTGGAGGCAAGCGAGCGGCTATTCCAGCAGCGCGCGCGCATGCGCTCGGTCACGCTCAGCCTCGACACCTCCGACGACCTCGGGGAGATCATGGGCGACCAGCAGCGCCTGAAGCAGGCCTTGTCCAACCTGCTGTCGAACGCGCTCTCCGCCGCACCCTATGGCGGCACCGTCACCTTGCGCGCCAAGCGCCAGCCGCTGCAGCTCGCCCTCGCGGTCGAGGTCAGCAGCGGCACCGCTGACGGCGGCGCGATCGAAAGCAGCGCGCTGCCGGCGGAAATCGGCGGCTCGGCCGGCTCCGGCCGCGATGTCACCAGCGGTCTCGGCATCGCTCTGGTCCGCACGCTGGTGGAGCTGCATGGCGGCCGCGTCGAGACAGAGATCGGGCTGGGGTACCGCCGCGTCGTGTGCACGCTGCCGCTGGATCCGTCAGGGCGCGCGGCGGCGGCGAGTTGAGCTAAGCCTGTCCGCGCACGCTCTCTCCACGTCAGGCCGGGCGTAAGACCCGGCTGTCCAAATTCGTTGCGGAGCGCACCACTTGCAGATTTGGATCACCGGATCTCCACGCTGCGCGTCGGGCCGGTGATGACGGAAAAAGCAACGGAACTGTAGAAGGCGCTAAGGCAGCTTCCCCAGATAATCGGCCTTCCCCACCTCGACGCCGTTGTGGCGGAGGATGTCGTAGGCGGTGACGGCGTGGAAGAAGAAGTTGGGCAGCGCGAGCTTCAAGAGATAGTCCTGGCCGCGATAGCGCACATCCTCCCCGCGCTGCTTGAGGGTCACCACACGGTCTTCGCTGCCGTCGATCTGCGACGCGGTGAGCCCCGTCACGAACGCGATGGTCTTGGCGACGCGCTCCTGCAATTCAGGGAACGTGGTCTCCGTGTCGGGATAGCTCGGCACCTCGACGCCGGCCAGGCGGGCAGTGCAGCCTTTCGCGGCGTCCGAGGCGATCTGCACCTGGCGCGACAGCGGGAACATGTCGGGCGCGAGGCGCGCATTGATGAAGACAGCGG
Source organism: Dongia deserti (assembly GCF_003574735.1). Lineage (GTDB taxonomy): Bacteria > Pseudomonadota > Alphaproteobacteria > Dongiales > Dongiaceae > Dongia_A > Dongia_A deserti. Next base: position 129,612 of record NZ_QORW01000014.1, on the reverse strand, counting down.
GATCGATCTTCTTCGCTTCAGCGTGCGTGGCGGCCTTGGCGAGGATATTGCCGAGATTCTCCAGGCCGCGCACGAAGACGGGCACGGACGCCTGATACATAGAGAGTGTCATGTGGCCTATCCCAGAACTGAGTGGAGCTGACGCAAGACTAGGGCAGGCACCGGTTATGATTCCACCGCGCTCTCGACGTGGTATTTTCCATGTAACCTGGGCCGAAGGTGCGTCCGTATTTCCTACCCGTCATCACCGGACAAGCCGCGAAGCGGCGCGATCCGGTGATCCAAGTCTCAATGCGCCGCTCTGATGGGAATTTGGATGGCCGGATCTTCGTCCGGCCATGACGGAAAGAAGATCCAGCACACACTACGCCGTGCCGGGCACGCCCTTGGTGGTCGAGTATTCGAAGTGCAGCGCTTCGCCCGGATGGACCAGCGGATAGATGGCGTGCGCCGTCATCGCCGCCTCGGAGAAGCCGCAGAGGATCAGCTTCAGTTTGCCGGGGTAGGTGGCGATGTCGCCGATGGCGAAGATGCCGGGCGCGCTCGAGGCGAGGTTGTGCGGCGAGACCGTGACGTGATTGTGGTCGAGGTTGAGACCCCAGTGGGCGATCGGCCCCAGGTTCATCGCGAGACCGAAGAACGGCAGCAGCACGTCAGCTTCAATGCGGCGCATCTGGCCATCCAGGGTCGCGACATTGACGGCGCTGAGTTGGCCGTTCGAACCCTCTAGCGAATGGAGCTGATAGGGCACGACCAATTCGATCTGGCCCTGCTTCGCCAGCTCCTCCATGCGCGCAACGGATTCCGGCGCGCCGCGGAATTTCGGACGGCGATGGATGACATAGATCCGCTCGGCAATGCCGGCGAGCGCCAAGGTCCAGTCGAGGGCGGAATCGCCGCCGCCCGCGATGACCACGCGCTTGCCGCGCATGTCCTCGCGCCGCTTCACCAGATAGAAGACGCTCTTGCCCTCGAACTCGGCAAGCCGTTCCAGCGGCGGGCGATTGGGGCCGAAAGCGCCGACGCCAGCGGCGATGACGACCGCCTTCGCGTCGATCCTCGTGCCGGTCGAGGTCTCCAGGTGCCAGCGGTCACCGTTCTGGCTGAGCTTATCCACCTGTTGGCCGAGATGGTACACTGGCGCAAAGGGGGCAGCCTGCTGTTCCAGCTTCTGGATGAGGCCGGCTGCGTCGATCGCGGGATAGCCCGGGATGTCGTAGATCGGCTTCTCCGGATAGAGCGCGGCGCATTGGCCGCCGGTCGTCTCCAGCGCGTCGATGACATGGCATTTCATCTTGAGCATGCCGCATTCGAACACGGCGAACAGGCCGACCGGGCCTGCGCCGATGATTGCCACGTCCGTTACATGCGCCGCTTGGGCCATGATTGCTCCATATTCCTATTCGTCTTCAACAGGGCGCTCGCTCAGTCGTCCCGGGCCCGAATCGCGGCGCATCCTGCCGCCCGCCGGATCCCAAGTCCATCTTGCGGGCGACATCGCCAATTCCGTTCCGTACGCCGATCCCGCCTCGATCCCGTTCCGTTCCAGAATAACCCACTAAGCCGCTGGGTGAATTGATCTTATGAAAAGGGATCGTTAAAAGCTTGGCGCCATGATGGCCATGATCAAGAGCGACTCAGCACCTGTCATCGACCTGCCGGACCTGGCCGCCACCAACGCCTTCGGGCGGCGAGTGGCCAAGGTGCTGCAGCGGGGCGATGTAGTGGCGCTGAAGGGCGGATTGGGCGTGGGAAAGACGACATTGGCACGGGCGATCGTGGCGGGCCTCTCGCCGGAATCGGAGGATGTGCCGAGCCCGACCTTCACCCTGGTCCAGACCTATCCCGTCACGCTCGGCAGCGGGCCCGCGGACCTCTGGCACTTCGACCTCTACCGGCTGGACCGGCCGGACCAGGTCTATGAGTTGGGGATCGAAGAGGCGCTGGCCGATGCCGTCTCCCTGATCGAGTGGCCGGAGCTGGCGGCGGGGCTGCTGCCGAAGGAGAACTTGTTGACGATCGAGCTGCAGATCACCCACGGAGAAGCGCGGCGCGCACTGATCGAAGGCGGCGCGTCCTGGCGCAGTCGGTTGGCGGAGCTGCTGTGATCGTGACGCCGATCAACCGGACAGAGCGCGAACAGCACATCGCGGCGTTCCTGAAAGACGCAGGCTGGGGCGCTGCTCAGCGCGGACTGCTGGCGGGCGATGCCTCGTTTCGCCGCTATGACCGGCTCAATCTCAACGGCAAGACGGCGGTGCTGATGGATGCGCCGCCACCAATGGAGAACGTCGGGCCTTTCATCAATGTCGCGCGGCTGCTGGGCGGGCTTGGCTTCAGCACACCGCGCATCTTGGCGCAGGATCACGCGCGGGGCCTGCTGCTGCTCGAGGACCTGGGCGACGATACCTACACCATGCTGCTGCGGCAGGGGCGCGACGAACGACCGCTCTATGAGCTCGCCACCGACGCGCTGATCGAAGTGCGTCGCCGCGTGCCGCAGGGCGCCCTCAAGACGCTGCCTGTTTTCGATGAAGCGCGGTGCCTGCGCGAGGTCTCGCTGCTGCTGGATTGGTACTGGCCGGCGATCAAGGGCGCGCCGGCGCCGGACGCGGTGCGCGCGGAATTCGAAGCGGCGTGGCGCGCCGTGCTGCCTGGCATGTGGAAGGCGGGCCGGACCATCACCCTGTTCGATTTTCATGTCGACAACCTGCTGGTGCTGCCCGATCGCAGTGGCTTCCAGGCCTGCGGCCTGCTCGACTTCCAGGATGCGGTGGCCGGACCGGTGCCGTTCGATCTTGCCTCGCTGCTGGAGGATGTGCGGCGCCAGGTGCCGCAGGATCTGGCCAGCGCCATGATCGACCGTTATCTCACGGGCAATCCAGACCTGAACGCGGCCGCGTTCCGGTCGGCTTATGCACTGTCCGCTGCGCAACGCAACACGCGCATCGCCGGCACCTTCACACGGTTGCTGAAGCGCGACAACAAACCGAACTACCAGCGTTTCATGCCGCGGGTGTGGGAACTGCTACAGCACGATATCGCCCATCCGGCGCTGGCGCCGGTGAAGGCCTGGTTCGACAAGCACCTGGCGCCGGCGGAGCGGCGGCCCGTGCTCGATGTTCAATAGCTCGTATTCAGGACCTGTGCCCGTGAACAAAAAGACCGGAATCAAGATGCCTAAGAGCGCCATGGTGCTGGCTGCCGGATTCGGCAAGCGCCTCAGGCCCTATACCGACAAGGTGCCGAAGCCGCTGACCAAGGTGCTGGGCGTACCGATCATCGACGTGGTGCTGGATCGGCTGGCGGCGGCGGGCGTGGAGCGCGCCGTCGTCAACCTGCATCATCTGGGCGACCAGGTCCGCGCGCATCTGAAGGACCGCAAGACGCCGGAGATCGTGTTCTCCGAGGAAAAAGAGATCCTGGAGACCGGCGGCGGCATCGTGAAGGCGCTGCCGCTGCTGGGCGACGAGCCGTTCTTCACCGTCAATGCCAAGGTCATCTGGCTCAACGGCAAGACCGATTGCCTGGAACGCATCGCGCAGGGCTTCGATCCGGAGAAGATGGACGCGCTGCTGCTGCTGCACTCGACGGCGCGCGCGGTCGGCTATGACGGGATGGGCGACTTCCTGATGGACCCGCTCGGTCGCCTGACGCGGCGGCCGGAGCGGCAGGTGGCGCCATTCCTCTATGCCGGCATTCAGCTGTGCCATCCGCGCCTGTTCCGCGACGCACCGAAGGGTGCGTTCTCGGCCAACGTGCTGTGGGACCGCGCGATCGAGGAAGGGCGGCTCTATGGCATTCGCCATGACGGCGAGTGGTACCATGTCTCCACACCCAAGCATCTTGAGGACGTCGAGCGCGACCTGACCTTCCACGGCTGGCGGTTCTGAGACAGACTCAGGGGATGCCGAGTCCCCTGCTCCGCGACACACCTCGGGTTTTTTCGATTCCATCGGGCGTCTCCTTTGCCGAGACGCTGGCGGCGGAATTGTTGCGCCAGGTGGAGGGCGATCCACTGAAGCTCAGCGAAATGACGGTGCTGCTGCCGAACCGGCGCGCGTGCCGCACGCTGCAGGAGGCGTTCCTGCGCCAGGCGGTGCGCCCCGACCAGAGCAGCGCCAGCCTGCTGCCGCGCCTGATGCCGATTGGCGATCTCGACTCGGATGATCTGACGGTGCTGGGTGGTGCTCTGTTCGGCGAGGCGGCGGACATTCCGCCGGCGATCGGCGAATTGAAGCGCCGCATGCTGCTGGCGCGGCTGATCATGGCAGCGCCCGCCCGCGGCGGGCCGCGGGCGGGCACGATCCGGCTGGACCAGGCGACGCAACTGGCGGCGGAGCTTGCGCGGCTGCTCGACCAGGTGGAGACGGAGCGCAAGGATCTCTCCGCGCTGGAAGGGCTGGTGCCGGAGAGCCTGGCAGCGCACTGGCAGCTCACCATCAACTTCCTCGACATCCTGCGCCGGGCCTGGCCCGATATCCTGGCGGAGGAAGGGGCGATCGATCCGGCGGAGCGACGCAATCGCCTGCTCGATCTGCAACGCGCCGTGTGGGAAGCAGCACCGCCGCAGATGCCGATCATCGCGGCGGGCTCCACGGGTTCGATTCCTGCAGCGGCGGACCTCATGCATACGATCGCGCGCCTGCCGCAGGGTGCGGTCTATCTGCCCGGACTTGATCGCGCGCCGAGTGACGAGGATTGGCAGGCGATCGCGGACGATCCCAGCCATCCGCAATATGGCCTGGCGCAGCTGCTGAAGCGGTTCGAGGCTACGCGGGATCAGGTGGCGGATGTTGCAGTCCCAAATCCCCTCTCCCGAAGCGAGCTTCCCTCCCCCGAGGCGGGGGAAGGAGACGAGAGCCGGGCGCGTATTCTTGATGCGCCGCGCCAAGCGCGCGCGGAGATCGTGTCTGCCGCTTTGCTGCCGGCGGAGCGCACGCATGGTTGGAAAGAGCGTGCGGAGACATTGTTGCCGCTGGCCGTTGGCGCCGCCATAGCGGGGGTCTCTCGCATCGACTGCCCGAGCGAGCGCGAGGAAGCGCAGGTCGTCGCCCTTGCCTTGCGCCGATTCATCGCGGAGCACGAGGAAGGCGTCGCAGCCCTGGTGACTCCCGATCGCAGGCTGGCGCGGCGGGTGGCGGCGGAGCTGAAACGCTGGCGCATCGAGATCGACGATTCCGCCGGCCAGCCTCTGTCGCAGACCGCGCCGGGCGCCTATCTGCTCGCGCTGTGCGATGCGGCGGCGAACGAGTGGGCGCCGATCCCCTTGCTGGCGCTGTTGAAGCATCCGCTCGCCGCCGGCGGGCGCAGGCTCGGATCGCTGCGCAAGTCGGCGCGGCGGCTGGATCGCGACCTGCTGCGCGGGCCGCGCCCGGCGCCGGGCTGGCAAGGCCTGCGGCAGGCAATAGAAGCGCGCGATGAGTTCTCCAGCCTGTCCGATCTCGATGCCGAGAAACTGCTCAAGGTGATTGACAGCCTGGAGCGCGCGACAGCAGCGATGGCGGATTGGACAAAGCCGATGCCGCCGGTCGAGCGGTTGCGCGCCGTCGTCGCCTCGGCCGAGGCGCTGGCCGCGACCAGCGAGGAGATCGGCATCCAGCGCCTGTGGCGCGGCGAAGCGGGCGAGGCCTTGTCCGACTTCGTGCACGATGCACTGCAGTCTTTCAGCGGATTGCCGAACGTGCCGGCGGAGGATTTCACCGCGTTGATGCTGGAGCTGCTGTCCGGCATCGCGGTGCGGCCGCGCTTCGGGCGGCACCCGCGGCTCTTCATCTGGGGGCCGCTCGAAGCACGCTTGCAGCAGGCTGATCTTCTTGTCCTGGGCAGCCTGAATGAAGGGACCTGGCCGGCGGAGAGCGCGATCGATCCCTGGCTCAACCGGCCGATGCGCCAGGGCTTCGGCCTGCCGGCGCCGGAGCGCAAGATTGGCCTCAGTGCGCACGATTTCCAGCAGGCGATGGGCGCGCCCAAGGTGCTGCTGACCCGCGCCGAGCGGGTCGATGGCGCGCCGACCGTGCCGTCGCGCTGGCTGCTGCGGCTCAATGCGTTCCTGAGCTGCACGGGTGACGGATTGCCCGCGAACGCGCATGCGCTGGAACGGCGCCTCGCGCACATGATTGATCGACCGGACAAGGTCGAGACCGGCCGGCGACCGATGCCGAAACCTGGCGCCGCGCGGCGGCCGAACAAATTGTCAGTCACCCAAATCGAAGCGTGGCGGCGCAATCCATATGCGATCTATGCGCGCCACATCCTGCGCCTGGAGGCACTCGATCCCTTGGACCAGGATCCAAACGCGGCGGAACTCGGGACCGCGGTGCATGCGGCGCTGCATGAGTTCACGCGCACGTTCCCACACGCGTTGCCGTCGGATGCGCTGGCGCTGCTGCGCGCCGAAGGGGAAGCGGCGTTCCGGCCGTGGCTCGACCGACCGAACGTGTGGGCGTTCTGGCAGCCGCGCTTCCAGCGCATCGCGGCCTGGTGGCTGAAGCAGGAGCGCGAGCGTAGAACGCCACAGCTGACCGCCATCGCCACCGAGCTGAAGGGCACGCTGGAACTGGCAGACGTCGCGCCGTCCTTCACGCTGGCCGCGCGCGCCGATCGCATCGACACGTGGCGGGATGGCGGTCTGACGATCATCGACTACAAGACCGGCACGCTCCCCAAGAAGGAGGACATTGAGCTCGGCTTCGCGCCGCAATTGACCCTGGAGGCGGCGATGGCGCTCGCGGGCGCATTCGAGGGCATTGGCGGCACGCAGATCGCGGAACTGGCGCACTGGAAACTGTCGGGCAGTCGCGATGGCGGAACAGTCGATCGCGTCAAAGGCAACCTTATGGCGCTCGCCGGTGCCGCGATCGCTGGCCTGATCGCATTGGTACGCGACTTCAGCGACGACACCGCGGCCTATGTCGCGACGCCCGATCCGCAATTCGCCCCCAGATACGATGACTACGCGCACCTGGCGCGCAACATCGAGTGGCTGAGCGAGCGGGAGCAGTGGCCATGACCGCCGTCAAGCGCGACATTCTGCGGCAAGCGACCGAGGCGCAACGCCGCGGCTCGGACCCAAGCTACTCCGCATGGGTTTCGGCCTCGGCGGGATCGGGCAAGACCAAGGTTCTGGGTGACCGCGTGGTGCGCCTGCTGCTCAGCAACGTGCCGCCGGCGAAGATCCTGTGCCTGACCTTCACCAAAGCGGCAGCGGCGGAAATGTCCAACCGTATCGCTGAGCGGCTGGCATCCTGGGCGGCCGCCTCCGACGACACGCTGCGCGCGGAGCTGCGCGCGCTGACCGGCGGCAAGGATACCGCCGCCTTGATGCCGGTGGCGCGCCGGCTGTTCGCGCGCGTGCTCGACACGCCGGGCGGCATGAAGATCATGACCATCCATGCGTTCTGCCAGTCGTTGCTGCGGCGCTTCCCCTTGGAAGCGGAGGTGGCGCCGCATTTCACTCTGATCGAGGAACGCGACGCCACGGCCCTGATGGGCGAGGCACGCGACGAGATGCTGAATGCCGCACGCAACGCGGCGGACACGCCGTTGCGCCAGGCGCTCGACATGGTGGTCGCGCGCATGCTGGAAGGCCGGCTCAACGACCTGATGAAGGAGCTGTTCACCCGCCGCGCGCGCTTCGAGCGCCTGATCGACAGCGCGGAGATGCCGGCCATCCGCACGGCGCTGCGGCGGTTGCTGAAGGTGGGCGAGGACGAGACTCGGGAGTCGGTTCTGGCCGAAGCGGTGGCGGATATCGCCTGCAATCCTGCCCTTCTGCGGCGCGCGGCGGACGCGCTGGCGCGAGGCTCGGACAAGGACCAGGAGCGCGCGGAGACATTGCGCAGCTGGCTCAATGCCGATCCCACCGGACGGGCTGAGACGTTCGACGATTATTGCAGCCTCTTCTTCACGCAGGATGGATCGATCCTGAAGAGGCTGGCGACCAAGGGCGCGGTCGCGACCTGGTCCGACCTCGTTGCCTGCCTGACTGCAGAAGCGGATCGCCTCGCCAAGGTCCGGGAGAAACTGCGTGCGGTCGAGGTTGCCGTCGGCACCGAGGCGCTAATCCATGTCAGCGCCGACGTGCTCCGGCGCTATGCGCGGCGCAAGGCGGTGGCGGCGCAGCTCGACTACGAGGATTTGATCCAGAAGGCGGTCGACCTGCTGCAGCGGCCGGGCATCGCGCCGTGGGTGCTCTACAAGCTCGATGGCGGCATCGACCATGTGCTGATCGACGAGGCGCAGGATACCAACCCAGAGCAATGGCGCGTAATCGCGGCGCTGACTGAGGAGTTCTTCGCCGGCCAGGGTGCCTCGGAGAATCCGCGCTCGATCTTCGCGGTCGGCGACCGCAAACAATCGATCTTCTCCTTCCAGGGCGCGGCGCCGGAGGAGTTCCTGCGTTATGAGCAGCACTACGGACAGCGCGTAGACCGCTTCCAATCAGTCCCGCTGCGCACCTCGTTCCGCTCCACCGAAGCGGTGCTGGAGATCGTCGACACCGTGTTCGGCGGCGCAGCGCGCGCAGGCGTGGCGGCGATCGAGGAGGACATCAGCCATCGTGTCAGCCGCATCGGCGAGTTCGGCGAGATCGTGATCTGGCCGATCGCGAAGCCGATCGCGGCCGACAGCCCGGCGCCCTGGTCGCCGCCGACCATCCGCGAGCTGGCGGCGGCACCGGAAGCGCGCCTGGCGGAAAGCATCGCCGCGGAGATCGCGCACCTGCGGGAGAGCGGCAGCACGCACCAGAATGGCGTGGCGCGGCGTGTCACGGCGGGCGACGTCATGATCCTGGTGCGTAACCGCACCAAGTTCATGGACCTGATGGTGCGCGCCCTGAAGCGCCGCGCGATCCCGGTGGTCGGCGTCGACCGCATGACGTTGCTGGACCAGATCGCGGTCATGGACCTGATCGCGTTCTGCCGGTTCCTCTTGTTGCCGGAGGACGACCTCAATCTGGCGGCGTTGCTCAAGTCGCCGCTGGTCGGCGTCACGGAAGAAGAGCTGTTCGAGCTCTGTGTCGATCGCGGTCGGAAGAACCTGTGGATGCGCGTGCAGGAACTGGCCGACGCGATACCGGCCGCGGCACGGGCGCGCGACCTGCTGGAGCCGTTCCTGGATCGCGCGGGGTTCGCGACGCCGTACGAGCAGCTGTCGGAACTGCTGGAAGCGGCGGGCGGACGGCAGCGGCTCTATGCGCGCCTCGGCGATGAATGCGGCGAGGCGATCGACGAGTTCCTCAACCTGGCGCTGGCCTACGAATCGCGCCACGCGCCCAACCTGCAGGACATGCTGGCCTGGATGGAGCAAGGCGAGCTGCAGGTGAAGCGCGACCTCGACGAAGGCGCAGGCCGCGTGCGCATCATGACGGTGCACGGCGCGAAAGGATTGGAAGCGCCGATCGTGTTCCTGGCGGACCAGCGGCGCAGGCCGCAGCCGCTCAGCGGCTTGTTCTGGATCGAGGCCGGCGATGCGCAGATTCCGATATGGTCGCCCAACATGGGCAGCGACGATCCGGTCGCCGCGGCGGCGCGCGCGGAGGCGATGCAGCGCCAGCAGGAGGAGGAGAACCGCCTGCTCTATGTCGCGCTGACACGGGCGGAAGAGCGGCTTTACGTCTGCGGCTGGTGCGGCCTGCAGCCGATCAAGAACGCGAATTGGCACGACCACGTGCGCGAGGCCGCGATGAAGGCGCCGCATGTGCGGGCCGAGGAGCGGCCGGCGTGGCTGAGCGGGCCGGAGGACGGATGGAATGGCGACTTGCTGCGCGTCACCGCGGGCGAGCTGATCGCCGCTGTGGCAGCGCCGGCGCCAACGCAGAGCGAGGTCGCCCTGCCCGCCTGGCTCAATGCGCCGATTCCCGACCTGCCGGATCCGCCGCGGCCCTTGACTCCGTCGCGGCCGAGCGAGCCGGACCCGGCGACCTTGTCGCCGCTGGGCGAGGACCAGGGTTGGCGTTATCAGCGCGGGCGCGTCATCCATCACCTGCTCGAGATGCTGCCGCAATTGCCGAAGGAGGCGCGCCTTGCCGCTGCGCAGGCCTATGTCGCGCGGCGCTCGAGCGCCGTTCCGCCGGCCGAGCGCGAGCCGCTGGCGCGCGACGTGACCGCCTTGCTGGACGTGCCGGAGTTCGCCGCGATCTTCGGCCCCGACAGCCGCGCCGAGGTGCCGGTGGTGGCGACCCGCCGCGCGCCCGACGGCAGGACCGAGGTGCTGAGCGGGCAGATCGACCGGCTGGTAGTACTGGACGACGAGGTCTGGGTGGTCGATTTCAAGAGCAATCGCCCTGCTCCCATGCAGGTCATGCATGTTTCACAGCAGTACATGCGGCAATTGGGCGCCTATCGGTCCGCTCTCTCAAACCTCTATGAAACCAAGAGAATTCGCTGCTTCCTGCTATGGACGGAAGGGCCGCGCCTGATGGAAATCCCAATCGATATGTTAAACGCGCATGGCTGAATGCGTCGCCTTGACGAGGGTGGAGGCGGCTCCCTAGATTCCAGCCCGAGGGTTCGCCCCCTTCACGTTCCGCTTTGTCCCGACGCCAGAGCGGAATGCGGCAACCAAACGGGATCCGGTCCGGTTCACCTCCACCGGCCGGCCCACACAAGGAACACTGGGATGACAGCTGCTACGGCTACCACGACCCACTCTCACACCATCCATGTCAGCGACGCTTCGTTCGAGGCCGACGTCCTGAAAGCTGCCGGCCCCGTGCTGGTCGATTTCTGGGCGGAATGGTGCGGCCCCTGCAAGATGATCGCGCCCGCGCTCGATGAGATCACGCGCGAGCTCGACGGCAAGCTGACGCTCGCTAAGATCAACATCGACCACAATCAGCAGACGCCGAAGCGCTATGGCGTGCGCGGCATTCCGACCTTGATGATCTTCAAGGACGGCCAGGTCGCGGCGACCAAGATCGGCAACATGCCGAAGCGCCAGCTCGCCGACTGGATCGAATCGGTCCTCTGATCCGATCCCACATTGCGCATGAGACAAGCCCCGCGCTTCGGCGCGGGGTTTTCTTATTTGGCGCTAGAGCAGTCCTTCCGCTTCGGCTTGGCGGTAGGTCATATAGCGATGGCGGACGGTGCGGCCCACGGCCAAGATGACGCAAGGTGAGTGCGCGCGCACCTCACAGCCGCGCAAGGCTTCGCGGGTGAAGCTGACTTCGTCGCGGCAGCTGAATGCCTGGCAATAGGCGTAGAAGCCGACATGCCCTTTCTCGGACACCGCGAAGGCGCCGCTGCGTCCGGCGCCGACGGTGCTGTAGTATTTGTTGAGGTGCCGCTCGACCTGCAGCGTAATGAAGACCGGCTTGCCCGCTGGCTGGGCAGGCCGCCACGCAGGACTGGACTCGGTCGCACACGCGGATAGAAAAGCTGCGCACACAGCGAGGACCAAGACGACTCGGTGCATGAAGACTCTCGAGGACGTGACGGCGCAAAACTAACCGGAGCGATTCGCGCCGGCAAGCTCGGAATGGCGGAGCAACACACAGAAGGACGCTCGGTTCCCGCAGGTCTATTCACCCATTCTCCGCCAGCACCGTGCCGGCGAGATAGAGCGAGCCGCAGATGAGGACGCGGCGCGGCGCCAGACCATGGCGCTCGATGATCGCCGCGAGCGCCGCGGCGATGGACTCATAGCCCGCGGCAGGCAAGCCGGCCTGGCCCGCGAAGCTGACGGCGTCGGCGGCGGAGAGCGATGAGTGGTCGCCGGGAATGGCGACGGCGGAGAGATCCTCTGCCAGTGGCGCGAGCGGACGCAGGAAGGCGAGCGGATCCTTGCTGGTGAGCATGCCGAAGATGAGGCTGACGGGCTTGCGTTCCTGTTGCTGCCACTCGCCGATCATGTCGGCGATGATCTGCCCCGCATCCGCGTTGTGGCCGCCATCCAGCCACAGCTCCCAACCCGGCGGCAGCAGATCGACCAATGGTCCGCGGCTCAGGCGCTGCATGCGCGCGGGCCAGACTGCGTTGGCAAGGCCAGCGGCCATCGCATGCTCCGACAGTGCGAAATCCTCGAGCCAGCGCGTCGCCGCCACGGCGGTCGCCGCGTTGCCGAACTGATGGCGACCCGGCAGCACCGGCTTGGGCAGCGCGATGGCGCCGTGCGAGTCGCGGTAGGTGAAGCCACGCTCGCCGATCTCGAAATTCCACTCGCTGCCGCAACGCCAGAGCGGCGCGCGCAACGCCGCGGCGCGCGCGTCAATCACCGCCGCGGCTTCCGGCGGCTGCTGCGCGATGATCGCCGGGCGGCCCGGCTTCAGGATGCCGGCTTTGGCGGCCGCGATCTTGGCCAGGGAATTACCCAGGAACTGCATGTGGTCGAAAGAGATCGGCGTGATGATGGTGGCGCGCGGCGCGTCGATCACGTTGGTCGCGTCGAATTCACCACCGAGGCCGGTTTCCAGCAGCAGGATGTCCGCCTTCACGCGCGAGAAGGCGAGGAAGGCGGCGACGGTGGTGATCTCGAAAAAGGTGATGGGATCGCCGCCGTTGGCGCGCTCGCATTCCTCGATGAGGTCGACCAGCGCCTGCTCCTCGATAAGTTCGCCGGCGAGGCGGATACGCTCATGGAAGCGCACTAGATGCGGCGAGGTGTAGACATGCACGCGTTTGCCGGCGGCTTCCAGCATCGCGCGCAGATAGGCGATGACCGAGCCTTTGCCGTTGGTGCCGGCGACATGCACCACTGGCGGCAGGTTGCGTTCGGGATTGCCGACCAGGTTCAGCAGCCGCTCGACGCGCGTGAGCTCCAGATCGATGATCTTCGGATGGAGCCGCATGACGCGCTCCAGCACGATGTCGCTGGCGGCGGTCATTGCGATCGTTCCCCGCCTCCTCCCGTCATCACCGGGCCGCAGCGAAGCTGCGCGACCCGGTGATCCAAGTATTGATGAGCCGCTCTGAAGCGAACTTGGATCGCCGGGTCAGGCCCGGCGATGACGGAAGAAAAGTACGGCAAAGGTGTAACTCTCTACGCCGCCTCTTGTTTCGGCTGCTTCGTCAGGAGGCCGATGATCTTCGCCAGCTCCGTCGGCAAGTCCTTGCGGGCGACGACCAGGTCGACGATGCCATGGTCGAGCAGATATTCGGCGCGCTGGAAGCCTTCGGGCAGCTTCTCGCGGATGGTTTCCTCGATCACGCGGGCGCCGGCGAAGCCGATCTGGGCGCCGGGCTCCGAGACGTGGATGTCGCCGAGCATGGCGAACGACGCACTGACGCCGCCCGTGGTGGGGTCGGTCAAGAGCACGATGAAGGGCAGGCCGGCTTCCTTCACGCGATCGACGGCAATCACGGTGCGCGGCATTTGCATGAGCGACAGGATGCCCTCCTGCATGCGGGCGCCACCGGAGGCGGGAATCGCGATCAGGGCCGCGCGCTCCTTCACCGCGAGGTCGGACGCGGCGACCAGCCCCTCGCCCACCGCGGCGCCCATCGAGCCGCCCATGAAATCGAAGTTGAACGCGGCGACGACCGCCTTCAATCCGCCGATCAGGCCGTGCGCCACGATGATGGCGTCCTGCTCTTCGGTCTTGCTCTGCGCTTCCTTCAGCCGATCGGAATAGCGCTTGCGGTCGCGGAACTTCAGCGGGTCAAACTCGACCTTCGGCAGTTCCGCGCGCTCATAGGTGCCGTTGTCGAACAGCAGCTCCAGGCGCTTTTTCACGGCGATGCGCATGTGAGCGCCGCATTGCGGACAGACCCTCAAGTTGGCCTCGAGGTCACGGTGGAAGATCATCTGACCACAGCCGGGGCACTTGTCCCATAGGTTTTCCGGAACGTCGGTCTTGCGCACCAGGGCGCGGATCTTGGGTCGGACGAAATTGGTCAGCCAGCTCATGGACGAACTCCCTTTCCAATTCCTATTGTCGTGCTCGGCGGACGCCGGCGGCGAGCTCGCGCACCAGGGCCAACGTGTCCTCGACTGCCTTCGGCGAAGCCGTGCCCCTCTCATCGACATGGGCGCCGATGCGGCTCACCAAGGCAGAGCCGACAACGGCGGCATCGGCGACCTTGGCGATCGCGGCGGCCTGGTCGGCGGTCTTGATGCCGAAGCCGACCGCGACCGGCAGATCGGTGTGGCGCTTCAGCCGCCCGACAGCGGCGGAGACATCCGCGTTCGCGGCCGACCGCGTGCCGGTGATGCCGGCGATCGAGACGTAGTAAACAAAGCCCGACGTGTTGCGCAGCACCGTCGGCAGGCGTTTGTCGTCGGTCGTCGGCGTCGCGAGGCGGATGAAATTGAGGCCGGCCCTGAGCGCCGGGATGCAGAGCTCTTCATCCTCTTCCGGCGGGAGGTCGACCACGATCAGGCCGTCGACGCCGGCGGCTTTCGCATCTTTCAAAAACGCAGGCACGCCGTAGGAATAGATCGGGTTGTAATAGCCCATGAGGATGATGGGCGTTTCGGTGTCACCCTTGCGGAACTCCGTCACAAGCTGCAGCGTCTTCTTCAGGGTCATGCCGTTGCGCAAGGCGCGTAGCGATGACGCCTGGATCGCGGGGCCGTCCGCCATCGGATCGGTGAACGGCATGCCGAGCTCGATCACGTCGGCGCCCGCTTCCGGCAGCCGCCGCAGCAGATCAAGCGACAGCTCGTAGTTGGGGTCGCCGGCGGTGATGAAAGTGACGAGGCCGCCGCGGCTGGCACTCTTGAGCGCGGCGAAGCGGCGCTCAATGCGGGTCGTGGTCATCGGTCCGTCCGCGCTCACAGCTTCACCCCGAGATGCTGGGCGACAGCGAAGATATCCTTGTCCCCACGGCCGCACAGATTCATCACGATCAGATGATCCTTGGGCAGCGTGGGCGCGATCTTGGAGACGTAGGCCAGCGCATGGGAGGGCTCGAGCGCGGGAATGATGCCCTCCAATTTCGAGAGCAGCTGGAAAGCCTCCAGCGCCTCCTTGTCGGTGGCGGAGACGTATTTCACGCGCTTCATGTCGTGCAGCCAGGCATGCTCCGGGCCGATGCCGGGATAGTCGAGGCCGGCCGAGATCGAATGCGCGTCGTTGATCTGGCCATCCTCGTTCTGCAGCAGATAGGTACGGTTGCCGTGCAGCACGCCCGGCCGTCCGCCGGTGAGCGAGGCCGCATGGCGCCCCGTCTCGACCCCGTCGCCGCCGGCCTCGACGCCGTAGACCTCGACGCTCTGGTCATCGAGGAACGGGTGGAACAGTCCCATGGCGTTGGAGCCGCCGCCGATGCAGGCAACCAGCGTGTCCGGCAAGCGACCCTCGGCCTCCGCCATCTGCCAGCGCACTTCCTCGCCGATGATGGATTGGAAGTCGCGCACCAAAGTCGGATAGGGGTGCGGGCCGGCAACGGTGCCGATGATGTAGAACGTGCTCTCGACATTCGTGACCCAGTCGCGCAGCGCCTCGTTCATTGCGTCTTTCAGCGTGCGGGTGCCGGACTTCACCGGCACGACCTCGGCGCCGAGCAACTTCATGCGGAAGACATTGGGCTGCTGGCGCGCGATATCGGTCTCGCCCATATAGACGGTGCACGGCAGATTGAAGAGCGCGCAGACCGTGGCGGTCGCGACGCCATGCTGGCCGGCGCCGGTTTCCGCGATGATGCGGGTCTTGCCCATGCGCTTGGCGAGCAGGATCTGGCCCATGCAGTTGTTGATCTTGTGCGAGCCGGTGTGGTTGAGCTCGTCACGCTTCAAATAGATCTTGGCGCCGCCGAAATGCTCGGTCAGGCGCGGCGCGAAATAAAGCGGGCTGGGCCGGCCGATATAATGCTTGCGGTAATACTCCATCTCCTCCGCGAACTTCGGGTCGGCCTTGGCGGCCTTGTAGGCCTTCTCCACCTCCAGGATGAGCGGCATCAAAGTCTCGGCGACAAAGCGTCCGCCGAACATGCCGAAGCGCCCGAACTCGTCGGGGCCGTTGCGATAGGTATTGCGCGGAGCGGGAGCTGAGGCGGTCAAAGCGATCATCCTGGGGTTCGATTGCGGGCTGCAATCAACCATAGGCTCAGGGAAAGGTCAAAGGCCGGAAACGACCTAGATGCGCCGGCTTGCGTCCAGGAACGCCTTGATTTTGCTGATGTTCTTCTCGCCCGGCCGATCCTCCACCCCGGACGAGACATCCACCATCGGAGCGCCGGAAATGCGCACCGCCTCGATGAGATTGTCGGGGGTGAGGCCACCCGCCAGGAGCCAGGGCCGCTGCAGGCGCCGGCCGGCGAGCAGGGTCCAGTCGAAGCTGAGCGCATTGCCGCCGGGCAAGGCGTTCGCCATCGACTTGGGGGGCTTGGCGTCGAACATCAGGTAATCGGCGACGTCTTCGTAAGCGGCGGCGCGCTCGAGGTCGGCGGCATCGCTGACCGGGATGGCCTTGATCACCTGCTTGCCGAAGCGCGCACGGATCTGCGCCACACGCTCGGGCGTCTCGTGGCCGTGGAGCTGCAGCAGGTCGAGCTCGCAGGCGCCGAGAATTTCCGCGATGCGCGCGTCGTTTTCATCGACGATGACGCCGACTGTGCGCACGGTGGTCGGCACGTCGGCCGCGAGTCGCTTCACTGTCGCCGGATCGACGCTGCGCGGGCTCTTTGCATAGAAATTGAAGCCGACTAGCGAGGCACCACCGGCGACCGCGGCGGCGACTGTCTTCGGCGTCTTCAACCCACAGATCTTGGCACTGACTGTCATGACATCAGACCTGCACGCCGACCATCTGCCGGAACGCATTGGCGAGCACGATCGCCTGCAGGATGGAGGTCGCACTCTGGAACACCGCCGCGATGAACACCATGGCGAGCGGTGCGATTTGGCCGAATCCAACAGCGAACAGCACATTGGTGACGATGCCGCCGAGCAACCACAATGGCAGCCACACCAGGATCAGCGCGCTGGTCAGCGGCACGCCATTGCCACGGGACGCGTTCCAGGACTGCTGCAGCGTCAAAGGCTGACCGATCGCCTGCGCGACCGCGAAGGGCAGCAAGCGCGCCATGGCTACCAGGACGGCAATGAACGCGACCGCGATGCCGATGCCCTTCAGGAAGGGGGGAAGGAACAGCAACGGCATGCAGATGACCGCGAACGCGATACTGGCCACGAACATCAGGACAATGCAGGTGACCACAAACCCGACATGGCCCCGGCCGATACTGAGCCCCAGGCCGATGGCCGCCATCGGGCCTAGCAGCGTGAAGCGCAGCCAGTTCGCCACCAGCACACCCAACGCGGCCATCGCAATCAGCACCGACAGGATCATCGTGAAGAGGTCGCCCGACGAGACCCGCTCCGGCGTCCCGGCCTGCATGTACTGCATGGCTCTGTGCGCTGCGCCCTGGCCATAGGCCACCGCCGCGAAGCAGATCAGGGTCGGAACGAAGCCGAGGCGCAACCCATCGTCCCGCTGCTGCCAGAGGACCTGGAAGGCGGACTTGACCAGCAGCAAGACCGGAATAGGTTGCGGTCGCAATGCCGGCATCAGGCGGCAACTCCCGCGATCTCCGCCTGGATGCGGCGCGCAGCCTCGGCGGGATCGGCCGCACCCGTAATCGGCCGTCCGACGACGAGGTAGTCCGCGCCGGCTTCCATCGCTTGGCGCGGCTCCATCACGCGCTTCTGATCGCCGGCCGCCGCCCAGGCCGGGCGCACGCCCGGTGTCACGAGGAGGAAATCCGGGCCGAGGTCGCGGCGCAGCACGGCGATCTCGTGGGGCGAGCACACCACGCCATCGAGGCCGCATTCCTTGGTCAGCGCCGCCAGGCGGCGCACCTGATCCGATGCGCTTGCGTGCTGGCCCACCTGAGCCAGATCCTCGTCGCTGAGGCTGGTGAGGACCGTTACGCCGATCAGCTTCGGCGGCGTGCTACCGAGCCTGGCCGCGGCGTCGCGCGCAGCATCGCGCGCGGCCTTCATCATCGCGGCGCCGCCCGAGGCATGCAGGTTGAGGATCATCGGCCTCAGCGGGGCCACCGCCCGCACGGCACCCGCCACCGTGTTCGGAATGTCGTGGAACTTGAGATCAAGGAACAGGGGCGCGCCGAGGGCTGCGACCTCCGCTACTCCCGCCGGTCCGCGGGCATTGAAGAACTCCAGGCCGAGCTTGACGCCGGCGACCGAGTCCCTGGTCGCGCGCGCCCAGCCCGCGGCCACCGCCACCTCCGTCGTGTCGAGCGCAACCAGAATGCCGCGCGCCATGCGCCTGAGTCCTTATCTTGTCGTTTCGCGAGCCAAATCGCTTGGCGAAGGTGGCTCGGTTTCCCTCCCAAAGCTGGGGAAGGGATTGCGAGAATCGCCTTGCGTAGTTGGCGCCTGTCTAGCCGGCTTTGCCCGCCCTGTCGATTGCGGCCGCGTCACGGGTGGACGCTTGACAGAAGGACAGCAGACCTGCCCACTATCCGGTGGGGAGATCACCGTCACGTGCCAATGTTCAAGTCCGGGTCAGGCTTTCCGATCCCTTTTTCCGCGGCTTTTGCCGGGTTTATTGCCATTACCGTCCTCTTGACGGCCTGTGAGACGCCGGCCAGGCGGCCGCCGGAGCCGAGCGGCCCGATTCCCTGGACGGCCGCCATCGGCAGGCTGGATGCGGAGGGCGATTCCACCTCCTGCACGGCGACCCTGGTGGAGCCGGACGTCATCGTCACCGCGGCGCATTGCCTGTTCCCGAAAGGGCGGAAGCTGTCGCCGGCTGAGCTCACATTCACGCCGAACGTAGGCGCGCAGCGCCTGCCAACGGTGCGGGTGCTGGAGATCGTCGGACTCGGCGTCGAAAAGATGGACCCGGAAAACCCGGAATCCTCGCCGACCGAAGTCGATTGGGCGATCCTGCGGTTGACCCGGCCCGTCATCGACGTGCCGCCGATCCCGGTCGAGGCGATCGGCCTGGCGGAGATCGAACGGCGGATCCAGAACGGCGACGTGCTGTCCAACCTCGGCTACGGCACCTATGGCATCACCATCAGCCGGCGGCTGCACCGCAGCGAGGGCTGCACCCTTATCCCGGACTGGCGCGAATTGACGGAAGGGACCAACGACGAGCTGGTCATCACCACCTGCCCGGTGATCAAGGGCGATAGCGGCGGGCCGATCCTGCTGACCGACAAAGCGGAGAAGCGCCGGCTGATCGCCGTCGTGTCAGGCTTCTGGCGGCGCCCGGAACCGCCGGGATCGGTCAGCCTGGCGGTCGGCGCCAGAGCCTTTGCCCAGAAGCTCCAGTGACAGCCGCATCGGTGACCGGCGCAGCCACGGAGCAAATATCAATCCATCGGCTGCAAATCGGCAATGCCCTGCACCGCCACGTCGATCGCGACCTCCCCCGCCTTCTCGAAGCGCAGGGTCGCGGCGAACGTCGTGCCTTTCTGCAGCGGCGCTTTCAGGCCCATCAGCATGACATGGGTGCCCTTGGGCGCGAGGCTGACGCTGCCGCCGGCGGGTATTTCGAGATGCTCGACCATGCGCATGATCATCACGTCGCCGCTGGCCTCCGACGTGTGAAGCTCGCAATGCTCTGCGACGTCGGTGGAAACGCCGAGCAGACGGTCGGGTTGTGTGCCATTGTTGGTGACGGTTACATAGAGCGCGCCGGTCTTGGCGCTGCCGGCCGTCGCGCGCGACCAGGGATGCTGGATGGTGAGAGCGCCCGCAGTGACGTCATGGGCCGACGCGACCGCGGGACAAAGGCAGGCAGCGAGCGCGAGGCTGCCGAGCAGGGCTGAACGTCGCGTGACGGGGAACATGGATGTCGAACTCCGAAGAACCTAGTGAGCCAAGCTTAGCCGCGATCGCGAGGCTTCGGCCATCCTGTCGCGCAACGCTGCGACTTTTGGTCCTCGCCATCGGCTGTGCCTGGCTGGGCGCCTGCGCCGTCCGCCCGCCGGAGGCTCCCCCGCCCGCACCGGTATCCTGGCAGGGAGCGATCGGGAGCCTCGATGTGACCGGATCGCCCGAAGTTTGCACGGCCGTCCTGGTGCGGCCAGACATGATCGCGACCACGTCCCACTGTTTGCGGCCGAAGGGCCGATTCGCCGCGCCCGGCCAGCTGGTCTTCACCTCCAGCGCGTCGCCCGCCATGCGGGCCAAGGGTGCGGCCATCGTCGCCGAGGGCGGCAGCGTCGCGCCCGGCAGCATCAAGGCGGATCAGGCCCAGACCGATTGGGCACTGGTGCGCATCACGCCGCCGATGACGCATGTCCGGCCGCTACCCCTGGCGCCGCTGTCGACGGCCATGGTCCGTGCCGAGATCGCCCGTGGCGCGTACTTCTATTCCGCCGGCTATGGCCAGGGCGCGAAGGATACGCTGCGTGCCCACAATGGCTGCGGCCCGTTGCCGCCGGATCCCAATGGCGTCACTGAGGGCGAGTTGTTCTTCGCCACCAACTGCATCATCCGCCTGGGCGACAGCGGGGGGCCGGTGGTCCTGGTCTCCGGCGGCCAGCCCAAGCTGATCGGCCTGATCGTGGGCTTCGCCGATGCGCCGAAGAGCGGCACCACGATCGGAATCGTGGTGTCGGCCAAGGCCTTTGCGCCATATCTCCGGGCGGAGCTAATCAGCCAGCTGTTTCCGGTTGGGCAGGAAATCTCAATGAATTGACACGGTTGCGGAAGCTGTATACAGCTTAACGGCCCGATCCGCGAGGCCCAAGGAGGCGCCGCATGACCGAAGTCGCCCCCACCAGCACCGCCACCGCCGCGACCCGTCGCCGGGAGCGCCGCGCGCCCCAGGCCGCAGTGCGCCAGCTACCCTTTGCGCGGGCGGTCAACCGTTATCGGCCGATCGAGGTGCTGAGCGCGGATCAGGTCGAGACCATCCATCACACTGCCCTGAAATTGCTGCGCGAGACCGGCATCGAGGTCATGCAGGACGACGCGCGCGCAATCCTGAAAGTGGCCGGCGCCGAGGTGGACGAAGCGACGCAGCGCGTGCGCTTCGACCCCATGTTGGTGGAGCAGAGCATCGCCCAGGCACCGGCCAGCTTCCGGATGCAGGCGCGCAACCGCGCCTACGACATCGGCTGCGGCGCGGGCGAGATCATCTTCGCCGCCACGGGCGGGCCGGCCTTCGCCCATGATTGCGACCGCGGCAAGCGGCCGGGCAATTACGCCGACATGTGCGATTACCTGAAGCTGGTGCATCAGCTGAACGTGATCCACCAGGAAGGCGGCTGCCCGATCGAGCCGACGGACCTGCCGGCGGATACGCGTCATCTCGATTTCTATCAGGCGGCGCTGACGCTGACCGACAAGACCTGGCAATGCTGGGCGCTGGGCGAGTATCGCGTCGAGGATGCGATCAACATGGCCGGTATCGCCTATGGCCTGAGCCGCGCGGAGATGAAAGCTGTCCCCGTCACCCTCACCATCATCAATTCCAATTCGCCGCTCCGGCTCGATATCCCGATGTGCGAGGCGCTGCTGGCGATGGGGCGCAGCGGCCAGCCGGTGGCGATGACGCCCTTCACGCTGTCGGGCGCGATGAGTCCCGTGACGCTGGCCGGCGCGCTCGTGCAGCAGCATGCCGAGGCGCTGGCGATGCTGGCCTTGTCGCAGATCGCATCGCCGGACGCGCCGGTGCTCTATGGCGGGTTCACCTCCAATGTCGATATGCGATCGGGTTCACCGGCCTTCGGCACGCCGGAATACACGAAGGCTGCGCTGGCAGGCGGGCAGCTGGCGCGCAGGGTCGGCGTACCGTACCGCTCCAGCAACGTGACGGCATCGAACTGCGTCGACATCCAGGCCTCCTACGAATCGATGATGTCGCTGTGGGGTGCGATCATGGGCGGAGTCAATCTCATCGAGCATGCGGCGGGCTGGATGGAAGGCGGCCTCACCGCCTCGTTCGAAAAGCTGATCCTCGATGCGGAGCTCTTGCAGAACATGCGCGAGTTTCTGAAGCCGATCGCGGTCGATGAAGCGGAGATGGGGGTCGACGCGATCGCCGAAGTCGGACCAGGCGGCCATTTCTTCGGCGTCGGCCACACGCTGGAGCGGTTCTCCACCGCCTTCTACGAGCCGATGCTGTCCGACTGGCGCAACTATCAGAGCTGGGAGAATGCCGGCGCACGCAATGGCACGGAGCGCGCCAACGCGATCTGGAAGGAACTGCTCAAAAGCTACGAGCCGCCGCCGATGGAAGAAGGCCGCAAGGAAGCACTTGATGCCTATGTGGCGAAACGCAAGGAAGAGATCACCAAAGGCAAGATGGTGCCGGACGCGATCGGCTGACTTTGCTACGATCTTCCGCACCAGGCGGAGATCGAGCCATGACGGATCGCGAAACAGCCTCAAGGCCTGTTCTGATCAATGCCACGCCGCAATTGTTCGTGTCAGACATCGTGGCATTGTGTGACTTCTTCATCCAGACACTCGGCTTCGGCGTGGAGTTCATTTACGGCGAGCCGCCGTTCTATGCTCAGGTCTCGCGCGACGGCGCGTCGCTGGCGCTGAGGCATCTGGATCGGGCGGTGCTTGACCGGCTGGCAGCAGCCATGAAGGCCGATGTCGACATGCTGGCGGCCAGCCTTGCCGTGGATGACGTGATGGCACTCTGTCGCGAGTTCCAGGCGACGGGGGCGACGTTCAACCAGGCGCTGCGCACTGAGCCGTGGGGTGTGCAGACCTTCATCGTCACTGACCCCGATGGCAACCTGCTGCTGTTCGCCGGCAGCACCTGACTAGTCGCGCCAGCCGATTTCGGCCACGACGGGGAAGTGATCGGAATCGGTCTCCGGTCCGGTGGAGAACTTGGTCACCACGAGATGGCCGCGCGCGAGAATATGGTCGATCGGCAGGCGCAACGGCCAGGGCAGGAAGGACGGCCAGGAGGATGACCATCCGGCCTGGTTGTCGAGGCCAGTCCTGGCGCGGAAGGCGCGCTGCACGCGGCTCCACGGCACGCTGTTGAGATCGCCCATCAGGATGAGATCGCGCGGCTGGCGGTTGAGATATTTGGCGAGCAGGCCGGCTTGCCCTGCCTGGCGGCTCAGCGGCAGACCTTCCGCCATATAGGCGGCGCGCTTCGGGTCCTTGGCACCCCAACGACTGTCGGCGCTGGTAACCACGGGGCGGAACCAATGCGCCGCCAGCACGGTGACGGGGCGACCCTGCCAAAGGATCTCGCCGCTCGCGACGATTGGCGTCGCTTTCCAGATGCGGCCGGCGAATGACTTCTCGATCGGCACCTTCGAGAGCAGCATGGTCAGGCATTCCGGATCGCGATCGAAGCATTCGACCTGATACGGATATTTGGCGAACAGCGGACCCAAGACCGCGCGCCAGGCGGGTGTCACCTCGATGAGGCCCATGACGTCGGCATCGCTCGCCAGCAAGGCGTCGATCGTCCGCTGGTGGCCGGCGGCCGAATGCCAGAGATTGACCGACAGGACCTTGAGCCGGGCCGGGTCGGTGACGGTCGCCGCCTCGCCGCGCTCTGCGAAGATCGGCCAGGACAGGGTCGCGGCCAGCGCGGCCAGCAAGACCAAGCACAGCCAACGCCGCGAGAGAAGCGCGCACACGGCAGCGAGCACGGCCAAACCGGCGAGCTGGATCGCGAACTGATCCAGCACGGCGAGGAGTGGTGTTTGGGGCTGGTACCAGATGATGACTTGGCACAGCAGAAGCCCTGCCGCGAGGACCCGCAGCAGCAGCGACCAGCTGCTGCGCGCGCGCCGCAGGCGTTGCGAAGTGATCTCAGCCGCAAGATCCGTCATGCCGTGTCTCTCGATTGCCGCAGGTCGCGTAGATCATCGTGCATAGAAGCCAGCAATTGTGTCTCTTTTCCGACGCGCCTCTATTGTCACCGAGATGTTGCGGGTCCTTGCCTTCGCACCGCCCGCCGAGGCAATGTTCGGGCATGGACGACATCGGGCACAATCGCGCGGCAGCGCTGACGGAGCATATCCAGCTCGCACAGGTAGTGCTGCCCTGCCGCGACCTAGCGGCGAACCTGGCGTTCTTCACGGATGAATTGGGTTTCAAGGTCACCCTGATCTTCCCGGCGGATTCGCCGCAGGTCGTCGTGATGTCGGGATATGGACTCACTCTGCGGCTCGAGGCGGCGGATGCGGATGCGCCGCCGATCACACTCCGCCTACTTTGCGACTTGGCGTCGCTGCCGGCGGGCACGGCGCAGGGGATGACCGCGCCGAGCGGAACGCGCATCGAACTGATAGAAGCAAAGCGGCCGCTTGAAATTCCAGCCGGCACGCATGAGTTCGTGCTGGGCCGCATGGAGGAGCATTGGGGCGTCGGGCGCGCCGGCATGCAATATCGCGACCTCATTCCCAGCCGGCTTGGCGGGCGCTTCATCGCCTCGCATATCCGCATTCCCGACGGCGGGCCGGTGCCGGACTACGTGCACTTCCATCACATCCGCTTCCAGATGATCTATTGCAAGGCGGGCTGGGCGCGGCTGGTCTACGAGGACCAGGGCGCGCCGTTCCTGTTCAAGGCCGGCGATTGCGTGCTGCAGCCGCCGGAGATCCGCCACCGGGTGCTGGAAGCCTCGGCCGGACTGGAGGTGATTGAGCTCGGCTGCCCCGCGGTGCACGAGACCTTCGCCGACCACGCCATGACCTTGCCGACGCCGCATGTGCTGCCGGAGCGCCATTTCGGTGGCCAGCGCTTCGTGCGTCATATCGCGGCGGACGCAAAGTGGCTGCCCTGGCGCGCGGATGGATTCGAGATGCGCGATACCGGTATCGCGGCGGCAACCGATGGATTGGCAGGCGCGCGCGTCGTTCGCCCACGCGGTGGCGCCGCTATCGCGAAGTTCGGTGCGCATGGGGGCGAGTTCCTGTTCTTGTTCGTGCTGACGGGCGAAGTCGGTCTCCACGTTGAGCGGCACGGCGATCATTCTCTGAGGGGCAACGACAGCTGCGTCATTCCGGCAGGCGCCGTCTATGCGCTGAGCGCTGGCGCGGGATCAGAGATACTGGAAGTGACGCTGCCCGCGGAATTGCCGCACACATAGCCAGCAACACTTACTGTCACCCCGGCCGAGCGCAGTGCGAGCCGGGCCTATGCGGTCTCGCCGCGGCGCTCATAGGACGCATGGGTCCCGGGTCGCGCTGCGCGCGCCCGGGATGACACGCGAGAAGCAGCACGCGCGCCCGGGACGACATGTGAGAAGCGGCGAAAACGCGCGTCAACTACCCGCCACGGTGGCGCGTTGGATGGCGAGGGTAACGATGCGGTTCAGGAGGTCGCGGTACTTGATGCCGTCCTTGGCGGCGGCTTCGGCGAAATCCTCGACCTTGGCGATCTCGGGATTGGGGTTGGCTTCCAGGAAATACGGGATGCCATCGGCCGAGAGTCGGAAATCGACGCGGGAGTAGCCGTCGAGCTCGAGCGTGCGGCAGATGCGCTTGGCGACGTTGCTGATGCGGGTGCGCAGTTCCGGCGACAGGTCTTTGGCCGGGCCGCTCTTGATGCCGAGCTTCTCCTGATATTCGAGATCGTGCTTCACCTTGGCGGTGGCGATGGAGTGGCCGCCTTCGGCCATGTCGCCGAATTCCAGCTCCCACACCGGGAACACGCGCAGGCGCTCGTTGCCGAGCACGCCGACGTAGAGCTCGCGTCCCTCGATATATTGCTCGACCAGCGCGTCTGTGCCGACCTTCTCGTGGATGAAGTGGACACGCTCCTCCAGCTTCTCGTCGTTCTCCACCACCGACGCCTGGGCGATGCCGACCGAGGCGTCCTCGCTCACGCTCTTGACGATCAGCGGGAAGCCGAGGCGGGCGGGCCGCTTCACCTTGCGCCGCTTGGGAAAGACCGCGAAGGCCGGCACCGGGATGCGGTGATAGGCGACGAGCTTCTTCGAAAGCGCCTTGCCGCGCGCCAGCATGAGGCCGCGGGGATTGCAGCCAGTGTAGGGAATCTTCAGCAGCTCCAGATAGGAGGCAACGTTCGTGTCGTAGGCCGTCTCGCCATGGAACTGCTCCAGCAGGTTGAAGGCGACGTCGGCCTTGAACTCCTCGATCGCATCGCGGATCGGCTTCAGCTCGTACTGGACGCCGAGCGGCATGACTTCATGTCCGGCCGAGCGGAGCGTGCTCACCACGTCGTACTCGGTCTTCCAGACATTGATGTCTTTCTCGCTGTGGCCCTTCAAGGAATCGGGCGGCATCAGATCGGGGTGGAGCAGAACCAGGATGCGCAGTTTCTTCATAGCGCGAACCATTCCCGCCGCGACGGACTGTAGAGCGAATGCACCGTCTTTGCCGTCAATAGCACGGTGAAGTTGATGATGAGTTCCCGCTGATTGCCGACGGCCCGCAGCTTGAGCTCGCGGCAGCGCGCGATCATCTCGTCCAGCACCGAATCCAGGGTGAGCTGATATTCGCCGGTCCATTTCGCGACCATGCGCCGGATGCGCGCGCGATGATGCCTGATGAAGGTGGAGGCCGCCGGCCAGTGGCGATGGCGCGGCTCGTCGGAAAAGATGCGGCGCAGATCGCGGTCATAGATCGTGGTGGTGGGCATCGCGTAGAGCGCCTGCTTCTGCGCGTAGTGCTCGGCCAACGTCTGCGTCAGCTTGCTCAAGGGATCGATGCGATGGCGATGGGTGAGCACCGGCCGCTCTGTCGCGATCTCCTGCATCAGCTCGTCGACATATTCGAGCTTCTTGAAGGCCGGCCAGCCCTCATAGCGCTTGCGCCAGTCGGAGCGCGGCCGCAGCCAGACGGCGAAGGTTTCGGCGAAATCCTCGTCCGGATGGCTCTGCGCGTACCACAGGCGCAGATGCTGGACGTAGTTCTTGCTGGCGGGGTTGGGCCGGTAGAAATCGGGATAGCGTGTGGAGGAACGGCCGAACAATTGCTGCCAGCGGCGGCGGCGGTTGAGCTGATAGGAATGCTGGATCACGTGGCCGGCCTCGTGGCGCAGGATGCGCATGCAGTCCGGCACCGTGCCACCCTCGACGTCGATGATCATCTTGCGCTCCAGCCGCATCAGGCGCGGATGGGCGAGATAGAACGGGATCGCGATGCCGGGGGTGGTATCCGGGCTGAACCACTCGTTGGAGATCCAGGCGTGTGGGCGGATGCGCAGACCTTTCGCCTCCAGCTCGCCGTGGAGCGCGCGCAGGCACAGCTCCAGCCACGTCCCTTCGACGGTGACCTTGAGGTCCTTGAGGCGCAATTCGAGGAGTTCCTCGTCCGGCAACGAGGCCCAGGGAAACCGCGACGCCATGGCGCTCCGAATCGGGTTGGAACCACCGGCGGGATGGTGTCACGGGGTACCTGCAGAGGCAAGCGGCGGGCGCGACTCGGGGGATTGATTTCCGGTTGCACTTCTGGTAGCTACACCGCCCTTCGCCAGCAGCTAGGCGGCGAACAAAGTTGGCAACGGAGAAACCCATGCGTTCTCACATGCAGCCAGCTTTGTCCTGGATTGCTTTCCAGCCGCGATAGCGGCGCTGGCCGGCATCTGGGACCAGGCCGGCGTTAGACACGAGCAGAGTTGAGCCTGAGACGGCGCGCTTTCGCGCTGCCGCCGAGAGTTCCGTGCGTTCTGGATTTGGAAAGCGACAATCATGATCACCGCATCGCAGGCGGCAGTCGCCGCCTATGTGCACGCCATGATGCAAGCCTTCGACCCGGCTTCGCCGCCGGGCCGGCGACTCACCTTTTGGCTGCGCAGCAACCAGTGCATGGTGGGCCTCGATTTCGAGGCCGCTACGACCGCGCGCACGCCGAAGGGGCGCAAGCGCAAGTCGCCGGCATGGGACAAGCCCTTGCCGCAGCGCCTTTGGGCGCGCCTCCGGGCCGCGATCGCCAGGAGCGCATCGGCCGGCGCAACCGCCGCGGATGCGGTCTCGGCGAATCTGGACGCGTTCGTGCGGGCGGTGGGTCTCGATCCGCTGGAAGCGGAGATCTTCCGGTTCGTGTTCCACACCGATCGCGACGCGACTTTCGAGCGGCTGTGTAACGGCATCGTGGAGACCCGCGCAATCGATACGCTTAGCCTCACCGCGCTCTGCCTCGGGCGCAAGCCGACGGAGATCTGGGACAAGCTGCTGCGTGGGCCGCTCAAGGGCCTGCATCTGGTGGATATCGCCAGCAGCGGCACCGACCGCTTCACTTACTATGTGCCCTACCGCATCGTCGCGGCGCTGATGCCGCCCAACGAGTCGGTCGCCGACATGGAGCGTGCGCTGATCGGTGAACCACTGCCGCCGCAGCTGGATCTGGCAGCCTATGACCACGTGGCGCAAGAGCGCGACTTCGTGCTGCGCCTGCTGCGCGGCGCCGAGGGGCGGATGGGAATCAACATCCTGCTCTATGGCGGGCCGGGCACCGGCAAGTCGGAGTTCTGCAAGATGGTGGCGCGCGCAGTCGGGCGCGACCTGTTTGCGGTCGGCGAGACCGATGAAAGCGGCGAAGAGCCCTCGCGCAGCGATCGCCTGGACGCACTGCGACTTGCGGACAAGCTGGCGGCGCGCCGCGGCAAGGCGCTGCTGCTGTTCGACGAGATGGAGGACATTCTGCAACGCGGCGAGCGCGCCAGCTCCGGGCGCGGGCCGGTGCGGCGCGCCGGATCGAAAGTGTTCTTCAACCGGCTGCTGGAGCAGAACCAGGTGCCGGTCCTATGGACCGCCAATGCGATCGACGAGTTCGATCCCGCCTTCCTGCGGCGCATGACCTTCGCATTCGAGATGAAGGCTCTGCCCGCCGCGGGCCGTGCGCGCCTGTGGGAAGCGGCGGCACGGCGCCAGGGCCTTCGCATGCAGGCAGAAGACGCCGATGTCCTGGCGCGCCTGCACAAGGTCTCGCCGGGCCTCATGACCGGGGCTGTCCACGCCGTAGCGATGGCCGGCGGCGGCAGCGACGAGCTCGACTTCGTCGTCAAGTCGCTGGCGCACCCTCTGAGCGGGCGGCGGTCGAACCGCATCGCGACACACGGCCGCTTCCAGGCCGACCTCGCCAACACCGATCCTGATCTCCGGCATTTGCAGCGGGCGCTGGCCGCACCCGGCGGCGCGCGCGATTTCTCGCTCTGCCTCTCGGGCCCGCCCGGCACCGGCAAGAGCGCCTTTGCACGCGCGCTCGCTGCCGCCATGGGGCTCGAGCCGCTACTGACGCGCGGGTCCGACCTGCTCTCCATGTGGGTGGGCGAAACCGAGCAGCGCCTGGCCGAGGCCTTCGAAGAGGCGCGGCAGGACGACGCCTTTCTCATCATTGACGAAGTGGAGACCTTCCTGTGGAGCCGCTCGGGCGCAAGCCGATCGTGGGAAGTGTCGATTGTGAACGAGCTGCTGGTGCAGATGGAGACCCATCCTCTGCCTTTCGCCTGCACCACAAACCATCTCGACTGCATCGATCCAGCGGCGTTGCGGCGCTTCACCTTAAAGGTGAAGTTCGATTTCATGACCCCGGTACAGAGCGCTGCGGCCTATCGCCAGTTCTTCGGATGCGAGCCGCCGGCGGCGCTGCGCTCCATCGAGCATCTTACGCCCGGTGACTTCGCGGTGGTCGCGAAGAAGCTGCGCCTGCTCGGCCAGCCCGGCGACGAGGCGCCCGACATCGTGCGCCTGTTGGAGCAGGAAGTGGCGGCAAAGAACCTGCGCACAGTGAAGATCGGGTTCTGAAGACGGGCTCGATCACGCCGGCTGGATCAGGTCCCATTTGTTGCCGTAGGGATCGACGAATACCGCGACCGTGCCATAGGGCTCGTGGCGCGGCGCCTCGAGGAAGCGGATGCCGCGGTCACGCATCGTTGCGTAGTCGCGCTGGAAATCGTCGGTGTGGAGGAAGAGGAAAACACGGCCACCGGTCTGGTTGCCGATGCGGGTCTTCTGCTCGGGGCTGTCGGCCTTGGCCAGCAGCAGGCGCGTTTCGTGGGAGCCTGGCGGCGCGACCAGCACCCAGCGCTTGGTCTCGCTGAGCCTGGTGTCTTCGATCAGCTCGAAGCCGAGCTTGCCGACATAGAAGGCGATCGCTTCGTCGTAGTCGGGAACGACGAGGGCAACGGCGGCGAGATGCTGAGTCATGCTGCCTCCTTTGCAGGCCGGGCAATGATACACAGCGAACCTACAGAGCCGCGGCCAGAGATGACCTGGTCCACCCTGAAGCCTCCGGCTTCCAGATTGCGCGCGAGCTTGGCCGCTAATGGCTTGAGCTGTGCAGAGCTCGGCGGTTGATAGAAGAGATAGAGCGTACCATCCAGCCGCAGCAGCATTCTGACCACTGGCAGTTCCTTGGATGGATCGATCCAGAATAGATTGACATTGATGGCGAAGATTTTCGAGAAGCGTCGTTGTCCGAAATCGCCGTCTGCCAGCGCCACAGTCTCAAACCGGACCTTGTTGGCAGCGACATATGCCGCGTTCCGCTGCTGCGCTGCTGTGATCATCTTCGGTGAGCGATCGATCGCCGTGAGTCTACCGCGTGACAGCTTGTCGCAAACCAGGGAGACAGCGAGGCCGTGGCCGCAGCCGATCTCCAGCACCTGATCTGACGGATCGAGAGCCAATGTCTCCACTGCCCAGACGACGCGGTCCGGGATTTCCGTTGCCGGCATGGAAGACTACCTTCGTCCGAACAGGCGCTCGATGTCGGCGAGCTTCAGTTCGACGTAGGTCGGGCGGCCGTGGTTGCACTGGCCGGAATGGGGCGTTGCTTCCATCTGGCGCAGCAGCGCGTCCATTTCCGGCTGGGTCAGGCGGCGGCCCGCGCGCACCGAGCCATGGCACGCCATCGTGGAGCACACCTCCTGCAGGCGCTCCTTCAAGGAGAGCGCGTCGCCGAACTCCGCCAATTCGTCGGCGAGATCCTGGATCAGGCCGCGCACATCGGACTGGCCGAGCAGGGCCGGCACTTCGCGCACCACGATGGCGCCGCTGCCGAAACCTTCGATGACGAGGCCGAGCTCGGCCAGCTCGCCGGCGCGCGCGCTCAAGCGCTCGGCGCTCGGGCCATCGAGCTCCACCACCTCGGGAATCAGCAGCGCCTGACGTGCCACGGTGCCCGCATCGAGCGCCGCCTTCATGCGTTCATAGACCAGGCGCTCATGGGCGGCATGCTGATCGATGATCACGATGCCGTCTGCCGTCTGCGCAACGATGTAAGTCTCGTGCAGCTGCGCGCGGGCGACACCGAGCGGATGCGAAGTTGGCGCGCTCTCCGCCGTGGGCGCCTCCTCGACACGTGCGCTGGGGCGGTCGATTTCCGCCGATAGCGGTGCGAAGGCGGCCATGGCCTGCGCCGCCAGCGCAGTGCTGGAGCGCGCGGGCCCTGGTGTATAGCCGCGCCACGGCGCCGGACTTGAGAGTTGGGTCGGAAATTGCGTCGGCGCGGTGAAGGAACCGAGCGTGCTGGTGGCGACGGTGGTGGAGGCGCGGTGCCCGGCCTGCGCCAGAGCGGCGCGGATGGCGCTCACGATCAGGCCACGCACCAGGGCGGCGTCGCGGAAGCGCACTTCGGCCTTGGCAGGATGCACATTCACGTCGACTTCTTCCGACGGCAGGTCGAGAAACAGAGCCACCATCGGGTGCCGGTCGCGCGCCAGGAAATCCTGATAGGCGCCGCGGATCGCGCCGATGATGAGCCGGTCCTTCACCGGCCGGCCGTTCACGAACAGGAACTGCTGGGTCGAGGTCGCGCGGTTCAGCGTCGGCAAGCCGGCGAAACCGGTGAGCCGCACGGTCTCGCGCATCGCATCAAGGCGCGCGGCATTGTCGGCGAAGTCGCGCCCCATGATGGCGCCGAGCCGCTCCAGGGTTGCCGCCGCCGGATCCTGCAGCAGATCGGCGCCGATCGCAGGCAGGCGCAAGGCCAGCCGTTCCTCATCGCGCAAGGTGAAGCTGACATCGGGATGCGCCATGGCAAGGCGCTCCACGATCTCCTGCGCGGCGTTCAATTCCGAACGTGGCGTCTTCAGGAACTTGAGGCGCGCCGGCACGGCATAGAACAGGTCGCGCAATTCCACCCGCGTGCCCTCGCCGCGCGCGGCCGGGTGCGGTTCCGATCGTATTCCGCCATCGACCGCGATCGACCACGCCGTATCGGCGGCCCGGGCGCGGCTGGCGATCGAGAGGCGGCCGACCGCGCCGATCGAGGGCAAGGCCTCGCCGCGGAAGCCGAAGGAATGGATGTGGACGAGGTCGTCGTCCGGCAGCTTGGAGGTGGCGTGGCGCTCCACGCTCAGCGCCAGTTCCGCGCGCGTCATGCCATCGCCATCATCCTCCACCACGACGAGGGAGCGGCCGCCATCGCGCAGATGGATGTCGATTCGGCGCGCGCCGGCATCCAGCGCATTCTCTACAAGTTCCTTCACCACGGAGGCGGGCCGCTCCACCACCTCGCCGGCGGCGATCTGGTTCACGAGATTGGGCGGCAGAAGGCGGATTGTCATGGTGACAAGTCTAGCAGCTTTTTCGGCTAACATCCGAGTCGCTAGTATGGCGGAAATCAGTGCTGGGGGAAGAGATGGGCGCTGCTGACAAGGAGTTCATGCCGGCCGAGGAATATGGCCGGTCCCTGCAAGGGCTTGGCATCAACCTGCTGGTGCGTGATGTGGGCCGCGCGGTCGCGTTCGCACGCGACGTACTGGGGGCGAGTGTCGCCTATGCCGACAAGGACTTTGCGGTCTTGCGGTACGCGTGCGGCCCGAGTCGCGCGGAATGGATGGTGCACAGCGACGGTACCTATCACAGCAATCCGCTCCTGGGCCTGATCGGTGATGCGCAGGTGCGCGGCGTGGGCGCGGAGCTCAGGCTCTATCACTGCGACCCGGATGTGGCGGTCGCGCGCGCGCAGAAGCTCGGACACCACGTGCTGGCGGAAGCGGCCGACAAGCCGCACGGATTGCGCGAGGCCTACATATTGGATCCCGAGGGCTATTGCTGGGTGCCGGGGGTGCATAAGAAGTGAGACTCTTCCATACAAAGCCTTGACGAACGGGACTTGGAGATCGAACAGGCCGAGCTGCAGAAGCAGCGGAACATATCGCCGTGATCGCCACGGCCGTGGAACTCTCGAACGTGTGGCCGGTTAGATCAGGGGTCAAACAGAGAAAATCGAAGGCCCCAGTGGACATCGTTCGAATCATCATCGCAATTCTTCTTCCGCCGCTCGGCGTTTTCCTGCAGGTCGGCTTTGGGGGACAGTTCTGGCTGAACATCCTGTTGACTCTCCTGGGATACATCCCCGGGATCGTCCACGCGGTCTACATCATCGCAAAGCGCTGATCCTGAGCGCTGCTGGCTCAGACCTTCGCGTACTCGCGGTACCACGCCACGAAGTGGCGGATGCCTTCTTCGAGCTTGACCGTCGGTGAATAGCCGAGTTCCTGGCGCGACGCCGAGATGTCGGCCCAGGTCTTGGGCACGTCGCCCAAGGGCATGGGCTGGTCGATGCGCTGGGCCTTACGGCCGCAGGCTGCTTCGATCGCAGTCACCAGCGCGTTCACGGATTCAGGGCTGTCGTTGCCGAGATTGAACAGGCGATGCGGCTCTTCTCCACCGACGGGTGGAGGTCTATCGAGTGCTGCGAGGACACCGGCCACAATGTCGTCGATGTAGGTGAAGTCACGCTGCAGGGCGCCGCCGGCGTAGGTCTCGATCGGTTGCCCCTCGAGAATGGCTTTGGTGAATTTGTAATAAGCCATATCGGGCCGGCCCCACGGCCCATAAACAGTAAAGAAGCGCAATCCGGTCTGGGGTAGCCAAAAGATGCGCGAGTAGGAAATACTGAGCAGTTCGTCCGCGCGCTTGGTCGCGGCATAGAGAGAGACCGGATGATCGGCGGCGTCGTCCAGCGCGAACGGCACCTTCTTCGAGGCACCATAGACAGAGCTGGAGCTGGCATAGACCAGGTGCTCGAGCTTCGGCGCCTGGCGCGCCATCTGCAGCATGTTGAAATGGCCGTTGAGATTGGCGCGCACATAATCTTCCGGCTGCTGGATGGAGTACCGCACGCCGGCCTGCGCGGCGAGATGAATGATGTGATGCGCTTCGGGCAGCACATCCTCCAGTCCCGATTTCAACGCCGCCTCATCGGCGATGTCGACCTGGCGGAAGCGGAAGCCGTTGCGGCCCTCCAGCCGCTGCAGCCGCGCCTTCTTTAGTGCCGGATCGTAATAGGCATTGAGGCTGTCAATGCCCAGCACCTGTTGGCCGCGATCAAGCAGAGCAGTCGCAACGAAGGATCCGATGAACCCGGCGGCGCCGGTGACGATGATCTCTGGCATCCCTAAGGTCAGGCCTTGCGAATATGGGTGCCGGCGAGGCCGGCGCGATTCATGGCATTCCGCGTATCCAGCACGAGCCGTCCATGCTTCGCAACCATCGAATAGTCGACATCGTCGTGATCGGTGACGATGAGCACCGCATCGACGGTCGACAGTGACTTTGCTGTGAGCGGAACCGACTTGCGCCCCGTCAGAGCCCCATGCTCGCGGCTCGGCTTCACCGCCGGGATGAAGGGATCGTGGTAGGAGACCTTGGCGCCGGCCTTTTCCAGCAGCTCGATCAGGATCAAGGCCGGGCTTTCGCGCATGTCGTCGACGTTCTTCTTGTAGGCGAGGCCGAGCATCAGGATGTTGGCACCCTTCAGCGCCTTGGAGCGCTGCTGGCTCAGCTCCTCCGCAAGGCGCGCGACGACGTAGCGCGGCATCGCGGTGTTGATCTCGCCCGCCAGCTCGATGAAGCGGGTGTTGATGCCGAACTCGCGCGCTTTCCAGGTAAGATAGAAGGGGTCGATCGGGATGCAGTGACCACCAAGACCCGGGCCGGGATAGAACGGCATGAAGCCGAAGGGCTTGGTCTTGGCTGCGTCGATCACTTCCCACACGTCGACGCCCATCGCGGCGCAGATCACCTTGAGCTCGTTCACCAGCGCAATATTGACGGCACGGAAGATGTTCTCGGTCAGCTTCACCGTCTCTGCCGTTTCCGGCGAGCTCACCGGCACGGTCTTCACCACCACCTGGTCATAGAGCGCGATGGCGAGATCGAGCGCCACCTTGCCGTCGCCGCCCACCACTTTCGGAATGTCGTTGGTGCCGAAATTGGCGTTGCCGGGATCCTCGCGCTCCGGCGAATAGGCGAGCCAGAAATCAGTGCCGGATTTGAGGCCGGTCGCTTCCAGGATGGGCTTCAGCTCTTCGCGCGTCGTGCCGGGATAGCTGCTCGACTCCAGCACCACCAGCTGGCCCTTGCGCAGCTTGGGCGCGATCTCCTGCCCGGTCTTGACGATGAATTGAAGGTCAGGCTCGCGATACTTGGTGAGCGGCGTCGGCACGCAGATGATGATAACGTCCATCTGCCTCAGCCCATTGAAGTCATCCGTGGCCTCGAACGTGCCGGCCTTGCGGATCGCGGCGATGCGCTTGTTCGGAATGTGCTTGATGTAGGAGCGGCCGGAATTGAGCGCGGTCACCTTGGGCGTGTCGATGTCGAAGCCGGTGGTCGGAAAGCCCTTCTCCGCCAACAGGCACCCCAGGGGCAGGCCGACGTAACCCAGGCCTATGACCCCGACCCGCGCCTTGTGGGCCAGGATCGCCTGGCGCAGTGCAGACCAGTCAGTCTCATGCCATTTCATGCGGCTTTTAGAAGTTTTCATTGCTTTTCTTGCCTAAGATGCCCCTTCCGGTGTGCAAACGCGTATGGTTCACCCTTTTTGCAAACTAAAGGTTCGGATACAAACATGAACGCTTATTCATGTCGCGGTGAACTTTGTCAGTAGAACGAACCACCGAGCTTGGGGACGGGACGAGTCACAGATGGCGGACGAGGTTTCGAACAAACTGCTGAGCGGGCTCAACCGCATCGGCCTGGCGATGCGCAGCGCCGCATGGGGAGATGCCACTGAATCCGGCCTGACGCCCACGCAAAGCCAGATCCTGGCCTTCATTGCGGCGCGGTCGGCGCAGAACCCCCGATCAGGCGACGCGGCCGACGCGTTGGGCATCACTCCGCAGACCGCGAGCGTAGCAATCGCGGCCCTGGTCGCCAAGGGTCTGGTCGCCAAAGTGCCCGACTCCAGCGACCGACGTGCCTCATCGCTGAAACTGACGCGTCAGGGCGAGGTCGCGGCGCGCGTCGCGGCGCAATGGCCCGACTTTCTGATCGCGGCCATGCAGGAGCTCGACGAAGCCGAGCGCGCGCTGTTCCTGCGCATCCTGATCAAAGTGATCCGCCGGCTGCAGATCGACGGCCAAATCGTGCCGCAGCGCCTGTGCGTGACCTGCGTGCACTTCCAGCCCGATGCGCATCCGCACAACCCGGCCGGGCGGCACCATTGCAGGTTCGTCGATGCGCCGCTCGGCGAGGCCGACCTCAGGCTGGACTGCGGGGACCACCGCGCCGCGACGCCGGATGCGGTGAACGCCGCCTGGGCCAGCTTCCTGCGCACAGGAACACGCTAGAATCGTCGCATTTTCTGCGCCGAACCGGCTTCCAGTCCGGCGGAAAAAGCTCCGGGCTAATCGATCTTTACGCCTTCGCGCACCAGGTCATCGGCAGCGGCCTTGATGCCAGCAGAGAGGCCGGCGATCAGCTCGTCGACTTCGGCCTCGGTCAGCACCAAGGGCGGCGACATGATGTTGAGGTGCGCGAGCGGCCGGATGATCAAACCGCGCGCCTCGCAATGGTTGGAGATGCGCTTGCCGACGTTGGCGCCGTCGGGCAGAAGCGCGCGCGTCTGCTTGTTGGCGACGTATTCCGTGCACATCATGAAATGGCTCCCGCGCACGTCGCCGACCAGCGGCAAGTCGCGCAAGCCGTTGAGGCGCTGCTCGAGGTAGGGCCCGACCTTGCGCACATGACCGCAGATATCGCGCTTCTCCATGATCTCGATGGTCTTCAGGCCCGCGGCGCAGGCGACCGGATGGCCCGAATAGGTGAAGCCGTGGGTGAACCAGGCATCGGGATCGGGCGATGAGATCACGTCATAGATGCGATCGCTGAAAATGACCGCGCCCAGCGGCACGTAGCCGGATGAGATGCCCTTGGCCGAGACGATGATGTCGGGCTCGATGCCGAACACGTCCTTCGACGCGAACCAATGACCCAATCGGCCGAACGCCGTGACCACTTCGTCCGACACGTAGAGCACGTCGTATTTCCGGCAGATCTCCCAGGTGCGCTGGTGATAGCCGGGCGGCGGCACGATCACCCCGCCCGCACCCAGGATCGGCTCAGCGAAGAAGGCCGCGACCTTGTCGGGGCCGAGCTCAAGGATCTTCTGCTCCAGTTCGTCCACCAGATGATCGCAGAATTCCGCGACGCTCATCCCCTCCGGCCGGCGATAGACATAGGGGCAGGAGACGTGATGGATGAAATCCGTCGCGTACTGGAAGTGCGGGGAGCGGTCGCTCTCGCGCCCCGTCAGCGACATGGCGAGATAGGTGCTGCCGTGATACGAGCCGATGCGCGAGATGAGGTGCCGCTTCTCCGGCTTGCCGCGCCGCGCGTTGTAATAGTGGATGAGGCGCACCGCCGTGTCGTTCGCCGCCGAGCCGGAGCAGGTGTAGAACACGCGGTTGAGATCGCCGGGCGCCAGCTGAGCCAGCTTCGTCGCCAGCTCCACCGCAGGCGGGTTTGTGGTGTCGACAAAGGCAGAATAGAAGCAGAGACGCCGGATCTGATCGGCAACCGCCTCAGCCATCTCTTCCTCGCCGAAGCCGATGGACATGCACCACAGCCCGCCGATGCCGTCGAGATAGCACTTGCCGCGCGAGTCGGTGATGGTGGCGCCCTTGGCGCCGGTGATCACCAGCGAGCCGTCTTTCTTGAAGCTGTCGAAATGCGTGAAGGGATGGACGAAATGGCGCTGGTCATCGCGCCAGATGCGGTCCGTGTCGTAGTTGGATGCAGGCGCCACGCCTGCGCCGAATAAGGGTTCTTCGCGCATAACGATGCTCCATTCCATCACGTCAGATGGAGTGTGCCGGGCGGCGCCGTTCAGCGAAATAGCCTAGATGGGTCAGCGCAGCCGCGTCAGCGGGTCGCCTTCGAAGCCTGGTTCGACCTGCTCCAGAGCCTTGAAGAACAGGGCGAACAATTCCGCCTGGGAGGCGACCCCGAGCTTTGGATAGATGCGCTTCAGATGGTTACGCGCAGTCTCCGGCGAGATGGTGAGCACCCGCGCGATCGCCTTGGCCGAATTGCCGCGCAGCAGAAGCTGCACGACTTCGCGTTCGCGATCCGTCAAAGTCGATGCGCCGAAATGCCGATAGGCCTGGCGTAAGCTTTCATGCAGACCGGACCGATCGTTGGGTGCGGGGTGCTGCGTTTCATGCATGCGCCGCACGGCCTCGCGCACCAGGGGTGCCGCCGCTTCCAGCCAGTCGTGGTCGCGCCGGTTGAAGCGCGGCCGGCCGCGCCGCCGTATGACGGAAAGGTGCGCTGAGGCATCGGTATCGAGGCTCGCCAGCAGGCCGAGTTCATCGCTGAAGTCCAGCAGATGATAATAGCTGGCGAAGTATTCGCTGCGCAGGAAGCCCTCGGGCGCCAGCTCCGCCAGGCGATAGCAGCCATCGGCCTTGCCGGCGAGAAAGCTGTTGTAGAACGGGTCGAGTAGATAGGGCCCGTCATGGTACTTCAGCTCCGGCTCGCGCGGGTCGTTGTAGTAGGGCACGGAAGGCGGCGCGTCGCGATGGAGCGCGGCCAGGAAGAGGCCGTCGAAATCCAGGACGATTTTCAGCGCGTCTGTCAGGGCATCGGCGATCGCCGCCGGTTCCGTGGCCTGGATGACGCGCATGCAGCCCTTGTTCCAGGCGGCGAATTTCGGCGCGGTGAGATGAAGGTGCTGAGCCATACCCATGTCCCCGCGCCAACATAGAGCGTGGCGTCGGTCCGCGTCCTCAAAATTTCGCTTGATTGAGGGGTCCGATTCCCGTAACTGCGGCGGCTGGCGCGCCGGCATAACGACCCGCGGAACGTTCCTGACGGCGCGCCAGTTTTCTTGAGCGACAACCCGCCAGACCGCGCTGGCCGCATTAGTCGCCCCCCAGTGCGATCGCCGGCCGGGTTTGACCCTCGCCATTATCGCAGCAAGGTGCAGGTCCGGAGGTGACGCATGATCGACAAGTTCCCCTATAGCGGCAACATCCTGATGATCGGCTACGGCTCCGTCGGCCGCTGCACGATGCCGCTGATCGAGAAGCATTTCGACATGCCGCTGTCGCGCGTGACCGTGATCGACGGCCACGACCACCACATCGACGCCCGCCGCTTTATCGACAAGGGGATGAACTACCTGGTCCAGCCGATCGTGCCGTCGAACATGGATTCGACGCTCGGCAAATACTGCAAGAAGGGCGACCTCATCCTCAACCTGTCGGTCGAGGTGGATTCGCTTGAGGTCATCAAGTGGTGCCAGCGGCATGGCGTGCTCTATCTCGACACCTGCGTGGAGCCGTGGGCCAACTACTACGACAACTCCGAGATCCCGGAAGAAGAGCGCACCAACTACTACCTGCGGCATCGCGCGCTGGAAGCCGCCAAGAGTTTCGCAAAGGGCGGGCCGTCCGCCCTGCTGACGCACGGCGCAAATCCGGGCCTCATCACGCACTTCATCAAGCAGGCGGTGCTCGACGTCGCGAAGTTAAGCGGCCTTGACGCGACCAAGCCCACCAGCCGCGACGGGTGGGCGAAGCTGATGCAGAAGACCGGCACCAAGGTCATCCATGTCGCCGAGCATGACCTGCAGGTGACGAACGTGCCGAAGCGGCCGGGCGAGTTCTGCAACACCTGGTCGATCCCCGGCTTTGTCGGCGAAGGCTCGCAGCCGGCGGAGCTCGGCTGGGGCACGCATGAAAAGCGTCTGCCTGAGAACGCCGCGCAGCACAAGGTCGGCTGCAAGGCGGCGATCTATCTGCGCCAGCCGGGCTGCGTCACCGAAGTGCGCTCCTGGACGCCGATCGGCGGGCCGATGATCGGCTTCCTCATCACCCATGGCGAATCCGTCACGACCGCGGATTACTTCACGGTGTTCGACGGCAGCGGCAAGGCAGTGTTCCGCCCCACCGTGCACTACGCCTACCACCCGTGCGACGATGCGGTGCTGTCGGTGCGCGAATACCAGATGAAGAACTTCGAGATGCAGGCCAAGGCGCGGCTGCTGAACGAGGAGATCGTCGAGGGCATCGACGAACTAGGCGCGCTGCTGATGGGCGATTTCGGCGCCTACTGGTACGGCTCGCAGCTCTCCATCAACGAAGCGCGGCAGCTGCTCGGGCCTGACTACAACGCGACCTCGATCCAGATCGCGGCGCCGGTGCTGGCAGGCGCGATCTGGCTGATCGAGCATCCCGATCGCGGCCTGGTGGAGCCGGAAGACCTCGACCACGATTTCGTGCTCGATGTGTGCCGGCCATACCTGGGCCCGGTGGTCGGCGTGCGCTCCGACTGGACACCGCTCAAGGACCGCAACGTGCTGTTCCCGGAACCGAACATCGACACCAGCGACCCCTGGCAGTTCGAGAACTTCCGGGTGCGCAGGTAAGGCGCACGACCACACCGCTTCTCAAACTGTCATCCCGGCCGAACGAAGTGAGAGCCGGGACCCCTTCGATCGTTCCGCGTCGCTGAATCGCGGCATGGGTCCCAGGTCACGCCGCTTCGCGGCTGCCCGGGATGGCAGTTATTTAGGGCTACGGCAACTCGATGCGTTCGAGGGCGAACAGCGGGACGGGGCCGAAGCTGATGACGCGGTTCTGCAGTGATAGTCCGATGGTCGCGTGCAGCTTGCCATCCTGCCCGGGCTTCTCGAGTGCCTTCACCGTGGTGCGCGCAACGAGCGCACGGTCGGCGGGGATGATGCCGTCGCGGATCAGTATCTCGACTGCTTCGCTGAGGCCTGTGGTGGTGACGGTGCCGGCGCCCTGCGGCTGCAGGTCCTGATCGAGCGCCAGCGTCGCATTGCCGCTCAAGCCGAGCGGCCCTTGCTCGAAGGCGAAGCTGCTCAGCTCCATCACGCCGCCGGCATCGCGCCAGGCGGCCAGCGCCTCCTTCAGCGGTGCCAAGGGCATCGGGCCTTTGACCGTCGCGTCCAGAGACAGAGTCTCGATTGCGTCCTGCGTCAGCAGGCGCGTGCCGGGCGGCAATGCGATGCCGCGCGCGTCCAGCGTGACACGCCCCAGCGGCATCCTGTAGTCCGTCGGCGGCGTCTCCGGCTGATCCAGCATGATGGTCGCAGCCGCGCTTGACAGCACCACGCCATCTGGCCGTGTGAGGTCGGGCTGCTGCAGCGCTAGGGTGAAGCCGCGCAACGCGCCGCTGCCATGCAGTGTGATGGTGCCGGCCAGGGCGGTGCTTGCGATGCGCCAGTCCGCGGCATCATCGGCCAGGTGGAGGGCCGCGTCATGCTGTCCGCCCGACTTCACGTCGATCCGGCGCAGGTTCCAGGGCGCCATCGAGGCGTCGAGGTTGGCGCCCTTCCAGGCGCCATCACCGCGCGGCCAGTGCCAGCGGAGCGCCGGCTGACGGAAGGTGGCCGCGAAGCGGAAGGGAAAGCCGCCGATGCCGTCCCATTCGAACGTGACCTCATTGCCGAGCGCGCGCTGCTGCTCCGCCCAGGCCTCCACACCCGCTTCCAATTGTTGGGCGACAATGCGCCAGTAGGCATAGTAGCCGCCGCCCAGGACCACGAGCAGAACCAGCGTGCCGATCAGCAGGAACGCTAGCCCGCGTTTGGATCGGGGCCGCGGCCCCAGCTGATCGCTGGCCTGGTGATTGTGCATGCGGGCTGCCGTTGTTATGGTGCGGCGCTTTGCATCGGCCATACGCCTGCCCAAGTCCAGCAGAATTTCCCTCGCGAACCAAGCCATGAGCGCCGATTCCGCACGCCAGCCCAGCGAGACGACGGGGGCCGCCACGACAGCGCCGGAGACGCCGTTCACCAGCGCGCTGGCACGGGTGGCGCCGGGCATCTTCGTGCTGCTCTGGGCGACCGGATTCCTGATCGCCAAGTTGGGCGTGCCGTATGCCCAGCCGATGACCATCCTCGCCATGCGCTTCGTGCTGGCGGCGATCATGATGGCGAGCGTGGCGATGTTGATGCGCGCACCGTGGCCGCGCTCCTGGAAGCGGATCAGCCACATCGCGGTGATCGGGATCCTGCTGCACGCGGTCTATCTGGGCGGCTGCTATCTCGCGATTTATGGCGGCATGCCGGCCGGCATGGCGGCACTGATCGTCGGCTTCCAACCGATCCTGACCGCGACTTTGGCCGGGCCGGTGCTGGGCGAACGCACGAGGTCCCTGCAATGGATCGGAATCGTCGTCGGCTTCGTCGGGCTGATGATGGTGCTGTGGGAGCGGATGGTGATCGACCTGAGCCATCCGGCAGCCTTGCTGTTCGCGGTCCTGTCGCTGCTCGGCATCACGTCGGCCACGATCTATCAGAAGCGGTTCTGCCCCAGCTTCGACCTGCGCAGCGGCAGTGCCATCCAATACATCGCTGCATCCTTGGTAACCGTGCCAGTCAGTCTACTGTTCGGCATCGGCGACATCGACTGGGCGCCGACTTTCATCTTCGCCCTCGCCTGGCTGGTGATCGTGCTGAGCGGCGTCTCGATCGCACTGCTCACCTGGATGATCTCGCGCGGGGCCGCCTCCAAGGTCGCCAGCCTGTTCTATCTGACCCCGCCGATCGCGGCCATCGGCAGCTATTTCTGGTTCGGCGAGACCTTGTCGGCGCTGGCGCTCGCGGGCATGGCGGTGATCGTGTTCGGCCTCTATCTGCTCAACCGGACCAGGCCCGTATGAGCGTGACCGATGCAGAGAAGCTCCTGATCGAAAGCCGGCGCCACACGCCGGAGCCGGGCAAGGATTTCTATGTCTTCGCCTATGGCTCGCTGATGTGGCGGCCGGATTTCCCGTTCGTGGAGATCATGCCGGCGACGCTCTACGGCTATCATCGCGCATTCTGCATCACCTCCACGCACTACCGCGGAACCACGGAAAAGCCCGGGTTGGTGCTCGGCCTCGATCGCGGCGGCATGTGCATCGGTCGGCTTTATCGCATTGGGCCGACCGACGCGGCGGATGTCGCGGAATATCTGCACCAGCGCGAACTGATCACCGGTTGCTATGTGCCGAAGCGTGTCGCGCTGCGCCTTGCGCGCGGCAAACATGTCGAGGGCCTCACCTATGTCGCCGACCGCACGCACTACCAATATGCCGGCAAGCTCGATGAGCGGAGGATCGCCGAGATCGTCCGCCACGCGACCGGCGTGATGGGCAGCAACCGCGACTACCTGCTCAGCACGGTGCAGCATCTCGAAGAGATGGGCATCGGCGACACCAGCCTGCACCGCATCCTGAAGCTGGTGGAACGAGGGGAGTAAAGGCACGGCCTATCCTCCGCCGTCATGGTCGGACTTGGTCCGACCATCCACGAGTTTCGTCATCCAAGAGCGCGCGGTAGCAGGCAAAGTCGTGGAAGGACGTGCCAAGCACGACCATGACGAAAGGCGAGTGCAGACTGCATGGCGTGCAGAGGCTTGGCAAGGTTCGCGCCGGTCGCCTATCCTGCCCTGCATCATGGATACGCTCGAGCATCCTCAATCGTACTATGTCGCGACGGCGC
The DNA here is from genome assembly GCF_003574735.1 of Dongia deserti. Taxonomy (GTDB): domain Bacteria; phylum Pseudomonadota; class Alphaproteobacteria; order Dongiales; family Dongiaceae; genus Dongia_A; species Dongia_A deserti. The sequence continues at coordinate 86,104 of NZ_QORW01000014.1, read as the reverse complement.
GGCCGTTTCCGCATCTGCCCGAATTGCGGGGCGAGGCGATGGCAGACGTCGCCGTGATCGGCGGTGGCTATACCGGCCTCTCCGCCGCGCTCAATCTGGCGGAACGCGGCTACAACGTCGTGCTGATCGAGCAGGCACGCATCGGCTGGGGTGCATCGGGACGCAATGGCGGGCAGATCAACACCGGCTTGCGCAAGGGGCCGATCGAGCTGATGGCGCGCTACGGCCGCGACCGCGCCAAGGCCATGTTCAGCCTGGCCGAGGAGGGTCGCAGCATCATCCGCGAGCGGGTGGCGCGGCATCGCATCCGCTGCGATCTCAAGGCCAACACCTTGCTGGTCGCCCACCGACCGAAGGAAGAAGGTTGGATGCGCGCCGAGGTCGAGACCTTGCGGCGCGAGTTCGGCTACACCAAGGCGCGCTTCGTCCCGCGCGAGGAGCTGGATGAGTATATCGGTAGTGACGCCTTCCATGCCGGCATCGCGGATTGGGGCGGCGGGCACCTGCATCCTCTGAACTACGCACTCGGGCTGGCGCAGGCCGCGATCGATGCGGGCGCGCAGCTCTACGAGCGCACGCGCGCCGTCGCGCTCAACGAGGCACAGGGCGGCGTCGTCGTCTCCACCGGCAACGGGCAGATCAAGGCGGCCTATGCCGTCATCGCGTGCGATGCCTATCTCGGCGATCTGGAGCCGCGCATCGCCACGCGGATCATGCCGATCGCGAACTTTCTGATCGCGACCGAGCCGCTAAGCGAAGAGGAGGCGCGCGCGCTCATCCCCGGCGATTCCTGTGTGTGCGACAGCCGCTTCGTTGTCAATTACTTCCGGCTTTCCGGTGACCGGCGCATGATCTGGGGTGGCGGTGAAAAATACACGCCGACCCCGCCGCCCGACATCGCCGCGTTCGTGCGGCCGCACATGGCGCGGGTGTTCCCGCAGCTCGCCGACAAGAAGATCGAGTACGCCTGGTCGGGCATGGTCGGCATTACCATGAGCCGCCTGCCCAACCTCGGGCGCATCGGGAACATCTTCTATGCCCAGGGCTATTCCGGTCAGGGCGTCGCCATCACTGGCATTGCCGGCAAGCTGATCGCGGAGGCCCTGAGCGGGACGGCCGAACGGTTCGACGTGTTCGCCAACCTGCCCCACCGCCCCTTCCCCGGCGGCACGGCGCTGCGCCATCCGCTGATGACGCTGGCAATGCTGTGGTATGCGATGCGCGACCGGCTATGAGGCTCAAGCCTGGCCGCGGCCGAACAGGCGCTTGCCGAATTTGAGGACCACGGCGCCGGCGACCAGCACGACGGGAATGATGATCTTCTTGCTCGCGATCAGGAAGGCGATCAGCCCCGCGATCAGGCCCTTGCCGAACTTGACGCCGAGGGCCGTCGCGAGCAGGCCGGCAACGCCATAGGCCGCGACCTTGTCGCCTTCCTTGAAGTCGGCGTAGCGATGACCTTCCTCGAAGGCGTGGCTGGCCAGCGCCTGGTTGAGCAGCACGGGCCGCCCGCTCGCGTTCTTGAACTGCTGGATCGGGCCAACCCAGGTGAACTCGGTATATCCGGCACGCCTGAGGCGCAGCGCCACGGCATTGGCCCAGCTGCCGTCCTCATCATGCAGTTCCAGCGCGTAGGTGACGGTCCTGGTAGCCGTGTCGTAATGGGGCGGCTCGAGCTAGCCGGTCACGTGCATCGGCTTGAAGCCATTGGCACTGCGTTCCTCGTTGGAGGCCTTCGTAGCGTCTCGGTATTGCTCTAGCAACGCGTCGACATCGACATCCGACCAGTCGGAATCGCTGACATAGCCTTCATCGCGCCACTCGTAATAGACGTCGCTGTCACTGAATTCGGTGCTCAGCACCGCCTCGGTCGCGGGAAACTCGGTGCCGCTCACCAGTCAGCTGTAGCGCTGGGCGTCCGCGCCCAGCAATACCAACTGGCCGGCGGAGAGTTGGATGACCGCGCGCGAATTGGTCAGACTGTAGGCGCCCTCTCCCCGCCACTGCAGAGCGTCGAAGGCGGCCTTCTCTAGGGACCTTGATCGCCCACCGACAAGGCCGGCGCCAGCATGATGACCAAGGCAAGACATAGTCCGGCAACGCGATGCATAGGCTCCCTCCCAACCACCGCCTGGAATCTTATAAAGCAAAGCTTGCAATTCTTGGAAGCGGGCTATCGCATTGCGCGTAGTTCGGTCTTTGCCGCTGCCTGGAGCCTCTCCTTCACGCCCGCTGGCAGGCGATTCCAGTGGCAATCGCGCAACGCGCCTTCGAGCGCGTAGAGCATGACCAGGGAGACTTCGCGGGGGAACGCGTGCTTCAGCCGGCGATAGACGGCGAGCGCGCCCAGCTTGCGCAGGGTGGCCGCATCCTCGATGCCCACTTCGCGCAATTGGCGGATGCTGGCGGGGCCGATATTCTTCAGGCGCTGCAGATCGTCGGTCATGGCCGACAACATATTCGAGCGGAGACAAGCGTGAAAGTCCTGGTCATCGGCGCCGGCGGAGTCGGCGGATATTTCGGCGGGCGGCTGATCCAGTCAGGCGCGGATGTGACCTTCCTGGTGCGCGAGCGGCGCGCCCGGCAGCTGGCCGAGCACGGACTTGTTATCAAGAGCCCGCTGGGCGATGCGGTGCTTCCTGTCCGCACGATCACGAGCGCGGGCCCGGGCCAGCCGTTCGACCTCATCCTCGTCACCTGCAAGTCGTACGACCTCGCGTCCTCGATCGGGGCCGCTGCACCGCATATGAAAGCCGGCGCCGGACTCGCAATGCCGCTGCTGAATGGCATGGCGCATATCGACGTGCTGCGCGAGCGCTTCGGGCAGGATCGCGTGCTGGGCGGACTATGCGGTATCTTCGCGACCCTCTCGCCCGAGGGCGCGGTGGTGCAGATGGAAGGTTTGCCGCCGCGCCTCTCCTTCGGCCGGTTCAAGGACCAGATCGACCGCAAGATGCTGGACGCGCCGGCGAGCGCGATCGAGCAGATGATGGAAAAGGCCAATTTCACCAGCAAGCGCATCGAGCCGATCGAGCAGGGATTGTGGGAGAAATGGGTGCTGCTGACGGTGATGGCGGCCGGCACCTGCCTAATGCGCGGCAGCGTCGGCTCGATCGTCGCGACCGAAGAGGGCAAGGCGGTCATGGAAGAGTTGCTGGCGGAGACCACGTCGGTCGCGCGTGCCGCCGGTTATCCGCCCAGCGACCAGCATCTGAATGCGGCGCGCGGGATGCTGACCGCGGCCGGCTCCAACGCCAGCGCTTCCATGCTGCGCGACATCCAGAAGGGCGGCGCGACGGAGGGCGATCACATCCTCGGCGACATGCTGCGCCGGGCGCGGCGCTTCGGGCTTTCAACACCCCTGCTCCGCATCGCCAATGTGCACCTGCAGACCTATGAGGCGGAGCGCAGGAAGGCCGGCAGCTGAGCGGATCAGTGCGAGTTCCATGACCAATTCATTGTGCGAGGATTGCGATGGCAACGTCCCAGCCTCCCCTACCGGCCGGTCACTCTGTCCCACCACGCCCGCCGATGGATCCACCCAGCGGCGTCCGGCGCATCAAGCTGCAGCCGCACGAAACCGGCGATCCCGTGACGCCGACCGAGGACCTGTTCGTCCTGGCGCATCTCGGCATTCCGCGGGTCGATCCTGCGCAATGGTCCCTGCTCATCGACGGCCTGCTGGGCCGCCCGATGACGCTCAGCCTGGATCAGCTCAAAGCGCGTCCCAAGGCGATCGTAGAGGGGGTGCATCAATGCTGCGGCAGCCCGATGGAGCCGACGGTGCCGACGCGGCGCGTCTCCAATGTGCGCTGGGGCGGCGCCGATCTCGCGGCGCTGCTGGATGAGTTCGGCGTCGATGCGCAGGCGCGGTATCTCTGGTCGTACGGCCTCGATGGCGGCGACTTCGCCGGGACGCCATGCGACTGGTATCTCAAGGACCTGCCCCTCGCGCGCCTGAAAGCGGGCGATGTCCTCATCGCCTACGAACTGAACGGCGCGCCGCTGCCGGCCGAGCACGGCTTTCCGGTGCGGCTGGTGGTGCCCGGCTATTACGGGACCAACAGCGTCAAATGGCTGTGGCGGCTGCACCTCGCCGACCGGCGCGCCGAGGGGCAGTTCGCTTCGGTACTCTACAACGACCCGCTCGACGCAAGGGAAATTGCCGCCGGCCAGCCGGAGCGGCGGCCGGTGTGGGCGGTGGCACCGAGTCGATCATCGTGGCGCCGGCGGCTGATGCGGCGGTCACGCGCGATGCGCCTGTCGAGATCTGGGGTTGGGCCTGGTCGTTCCGCGGAATCACGCGGGTCGAGGTGAGCGTTGATGGCGGCGAGAGCTTTGCGTCCGCGACACTCGAATCACGCCGCGGCTGGGCATGGCAGCGCTTCTCGCTGGCGTGGACTCCGAACGAGCCAGGTGAAACTGTATTGAGCGCGCGTGCCTCCGAAGCCGGCGGAACCGGCCAGCCGCTCGACGGCGCGCGCAACGCGGTTCACACGGTGCGCGTGGCCGTTCGCTGAGCGCTACTTCCCGCTGCCAGCCACGTCCTGCGTGTCCCGGGTCAGATAGTAGGCCACGAGGATCGGCCCGAAGGTGATCACCATCACGATGATGGCGGCGACGTTGGTGACCGGGCGCTGGTGCGGGCGGACCAGTTCCCGGAACATCCAGATCGGCAGGGTCGTCTGCTGGCCCGCGGTGAAGGTAGTCACGATGATCTCGTCGAACGACAGAGCAAAGGCCAGCATGCCGCCGGCGAGCAAGGCCGTCGCCAGGTTCGGCAGGATCACATGGCGAAAGGTCTGCAGCGAATTGGCGCCGAGATCCATCGAGGCCTCGATCAGCGCCGGCGATGAGCGGCGCAGGCGCGCGATCGCGTTGTTGTAGACCACCACGATGCAGAAGGTCGCGTGGCCGGCCACGATGGTCCAATAGCTGAAGGGAATGTCCGCCAGATCGAAGGCCGCGCGCAGCGAGATGCCGGTCACGATGCCTGGCAGCGCGATCGGCAGCAGGATCAGCAGGGTGATCGATTCCTTGCCGAAGAAGCTGAAGCGGTACATTGCCGCCGCCGCAAGCGTGCCAAGGATCAAGGCCGCGATCATGGCAATGAAGGCGACCGAGACCGACAGCCACAAGGCGCTCCACAGATCCGCCCGCCCAAAGGCGACGCCGAACCAGCGCGTGGTGAGGCCGGGCGGCGGGAAGGAATAGCTCTGATCGTCAGTGGTGAAGCCGTAGAGCACGATGAAGAGGATCGGCAGATTCAGGAACAGCACCGCGAACCAGGCGGCGGCGCGTAGGCCGGCATTGGCGCGCGGCGTTGCGCGATCCGCTGCGAGAGCCTTAGAGCGCATCGAAGGCTCCGAACCGTTTGGCGATGGAGAGATAGACCGCCATGATGATGATCGGCGCCATCGCGAAGGCGGCAGCCATCGGGATGTCGCCGGCCGTCCCCTGGAACTGATAGACCGCCTGGCCGATGAAGGGCCGAGAGGAGCCGATCAGCTGCGGGATGATGTAGTCGCCGAGGGTGAGCGAGAAGGTGAAGATCGAGCCCGCCGCAACGCCGGGAATGGCGAGCGGGAAAATCACCTTGCGGAAGGTCTGGCTGGGCTTGGCGCCGAGATCGCTGGACGCCTCGATGAAGGAGCGCGGCACGCGCTCCAGCGCCGCCTGCAGCGGCAGGATCATGTAGGGCAGCCAGATGTAGACGAAGGTAATGCAGGTGCCGATGTAGGAGGTCGAGAGCGAGGAGCCTTGCAACGCCGGCAGGTACTCCTGCGACAGGATCCAGTCCAGCAGCCAGCCCAACCCGAGCTCATTGAAGGCCCAATGGATCACGCCCTCCTTGGCCAGGATCAGCCGCCAGGAATAGACGCGCACCAGGTAGTTCGACCAGAGCGGCAGCATGACCGCGACATAGAACAGCGCCTTGGTCTTGCCTGTCGCGTAGCGCGCCATGTAGTAGGCGATCGGAAAGGCGATGATGCCGCTGATGATGGTGACGACGGTTGCCATGCCGAGCGTGCGGCCGATGATCGAGAGATTGACCGCACTCAACAGGCGCCCGTAATTGTCGAGCGTCGGCTCGTACACGACCTGCCCGGTGAAATCGTCGAGCTGGAAAAAGCTCTGCGCCAGGAGCGCGAACAACGAGCCGAGATAGACGACGCCCAGCCACAGCAATGGCGGCAGCAGGAACACAGCCAGCAACAGATTGGGCCGCAGGTAGAAGTAGGTGGAGAGGCGGCTGGTGAAGCTGGGGGCGAGGGTGGCAGCAGTCATGGCGCCACACTCCACTCTGTCATCCCGGCCGAGCCCCGCAGGGGCGCGGAGCCGGGGCCCATGTGGCCCATCAGTGTTCCGGCTAAATCGCATAGGCCCCGGATCAGATCGCCGCGCGCTGGCGCGCGCGTCGACTGTCCGGGGTGAAAGAGGGGGGTAAGCGCTTCGTACATCGCCGCTCTCACCCTGCGAACGTCATCAAATGCCGGCGGTCCCACCAGAGCGTGACCTTCGTGCCCAACTCGGGGGCGTAGTGGGTGCCGCGGTTCTGCTGCATGACGGCGAGGTGGCCGCCGCCGGGGAGGCGGATGTCGAAGCGGGTGTTGGCGCCGAGATAGAGCAGGCTTTCCACCTCGCCCTCGATCGTCATGGCGTTATCAGGCGTGGCGCTGCCGGCGGGCGCCAGATGGATCTTCTCCGGGCGGATCGAGCAGGCGCGCGCAGCGCCGGTCACGGCGGCGGCTGCTTCGCCCTGCAGCAGATTGCTGACGCCGACAAAGCCGGCGACGAACTCGGTCTTGGGATTTTCGTAGAGCTCGGCGGGCGAGGCGATCTGCTCGACCTTGCCCTGATTGAACACGGCAACGCGATCGCTCATGGACAGCGCCTCGCCCTGGTCGTGGGTCACGTAGATAAAGGTGATGCCGACCTGGCGCTGGATCGCCTTCAGCTCCACTTGCATCTGCTCGCGCAGCTTAAGATCGAGCGCGCCCAGCGGCTCGTCCAGCAGCAGCACGCTCGGCCGGTTCACGAGCGCGCGCGCCAGTGCCACGCGCTGCCGCTGGCCGCCGGACAATTGCGAGGGTTTGCGCACGCCGAAGCCGGCGAGCTTCACCATCGCCAGCATCTCCTCCGCGCGCTTGGCGCGCTCCGCCGCTGATACTTTCTTGATCATGAGACCGTAGGCGACATTCTCCGCCACGTTCATGTGGGGGAAGAGCGCATAGTCCTGGAATACGGTGTTGACGTCGCGGTCATAGGGCGGGACGCCGGCCATGTCCTGCCCATGGATCGTCACCACGCCGCTGGTCGGCTGCTCGAAGCCGGCAATCAGGCGCAGGCAGGTGGTCTTGCCCGAGCCGGATGGCCCCAGCATGGCGAAGAACTCGCCGTCGAGGATATCGAAGCTGACGTCATCGACCGCCTTGACCGCGCCGTAGTGGCGCGACACGGCGCGGAAGGACACGGCGATCGAGGTCTGGGGCATCGCTTCGATGTGAGTTGGGACCAGGTGGATAGAGTCGGGGCGGATCGTCGCCGATCCGCCCCGGTTAGATCAAGTCCGGCTGGAGCAAAGCGATCAGCTTCCGCTTTGCACCGCCTGATAGGCAGCCACCCAGTCGCGATAGGACACGCACTCCCGGCCGCCTCCGCAGTCGCGCACCGGTGTCTTCCAGAAATAGATGCGCTTGAAATTCTGGATGCCGTTGGTCTTGCAGCCCTGCTCCGTCAGGATGGGGTCCTGGCAGGCCGCGGGCACGGCGGGGACGCTGCCGAACCAGGCGGCGGTGCCGGCCTGGGCATTGTTCGACAGCGAGTGGTTGAGCCACATGTAGGCGCAGTTCGGGTGCGGCGCCTGAGCGTGCATCATCGTGGTATCGGCCCAGCCGGTGGCGCCTTCTTTCGGAATCGTGGAGCCGATTTTGATCTTGCCGGCGTCACGCAGGGTGTTGACCTGGTATGGCCAAGAGGTCGAGGCGACGACGCCTTCGGAGGTGAAATCGTCAACCTGCGCCGCCGCGTCGCCCCAGTATTTGTTCACGATCTTGCGCTGCTGGCGCAGCAGGTCGATGGCGGCATCGAACTGCGGCTTCGTGAGTGCGTAAGGATCGGTGATGCCGAGCGACGGATTGTTGGTCTTGAGATACAGCGCAGCGTCGGCCACATAGATCGGCCCGTAATAGGCCTGCACGCGGCCCTTGTTGGACTTTCCGTCGGGCAGCATCTGCTCCTCGAACACCACCGACCAGCTTTGCGGCGCGTTCTCGAACACGTCGGCATTGTACATGAGGACGTTGGCGCCCCACTGCCACGGCACGCCGTAATGCTTGCCGCCGACCGTGTGCCAGACCGCGCTCTGCAGATTGGGGTCGATCTTGCTCCAATCCTTGATGAGCGAGATGTTGATCTCCTGCACGGTCTTGCCGGCAATTAACCGCAGGCTGGCATCGCCCGAAGCGGTCACCAGATCAAAGCCGCCGGCATTCATCAGCGAGACCATCTCGTCGGAGCTGCCGGCGGTCTTCACTGTCACCTTGCAGCCGGTCTCTTTCTCGAAGCCGGTTACCCAGTCGTAAGCGGGATCGGATTCGCCGCGCTCGATGTAACCCGGCCAGGCCACGATCGAGACTTCGCCCTCGCCCTGACCGATGCTCGTCACCATGTCGGCGCTGGCCGCCTGGCCAGCCAGGACGAAGGCCACGGCCGTGACGGTTGCCGTCAGCTTGCTACGTTGAGACATGTTGCGTTGCCTCCTAGAGTTTTTTCCCCGTTGGAAACTCGACGACGGATCCGCAGTGGTGGGACGGGATCCTTGGCCGGACAAGGCGGCAGCGAGGCACATGAACGATGGATGCATGGAGCCGCGCCGAACCCTGACCAAGCGCCGAACGGTAGCCTGCCGCAAGTTAAATGTAAAATCCTGAAACGGATTGTGTTCTGGAAACGCAGTTCGAGCCTTAGGCCAGGAACTCCGCCATGGATTGCTCGAGCCACGTACGCTCCAGATCGCGCGTGATGAAGACGATGCGCGAGCGCCGATCCTCTCCGGTCCAGCCCGGCAGCACGGCGGGCGGATGGAACAGATGTTGAATGCCGTGGATCGCAACCGGCACATCCGATCCGGCGACGTCGAGAATGCCTTTGATCCGCAGCAGATCCGCACCGCGCATCGTGATCAGCATCTCGATCCAGTTGACGAACTTGTCCCAGTCGATCGGGCGATCATAGGTCAGGCAGAAGGCGCGGATATGATCGTCATGGCGGTTCACGTCGTTGGCATGACCATGGTCGTGGTGATCATGGCCGTTGTGATGATCAGCCTGTGCCTCGGCGTAGGCCTCTTCCTTCAGCCAGCGCGACACATCGGGGCTTTTTTCGGCGGGATTGTAGAGGCCCGCATTGAACAATTGTTCCGCCGCTACAGCCCCGTGTGCGACTGGCAACAAAGACGCCGCGGGATTCAAGCCCCGCAGGCGTGCCTCCAGCGCCTTGCGATGATCGGCATCGGCCAGATCGATCTTGGTCAAGACAAGTCGGTCTGCCACCGCCGCCTGCTTCACCGATTCGAACTGGCGGTCGAGTTGGCTCATGCCGTTGACGGCATCGACCGTGGTAACGACCCCGTCCAGCCGATAGAAGGCGCTGAGCAAGGGATCGCCGATCAGGGTCTGCAGGATCGGCGCGGGATCGGCGAGGCCGGTCGTCTCGATCACCAAGCGCTTGAAGCGCGGCACCTCGCCCCGCTCGCGCCGCTTGTAGAGCCGGCGCAGCGTATCGATCAGGTCGCCGCGGATCGAGCAGCACAGGCAGCCCGACGACATCAGGATGGTGTCTTCCTTCGCCTCCTCGACCAGCAAGTGGTCGAGCCCGATCTCGCCGAACTCGTTGATCACCACGGCGGTGTCCGCCATGTCCGGCTGCAGCAGCAGGTTCTTGAGGAGCGTCGTCTTGCCCGAGCCCAGGAAGCCGGTGATCACCGACACCGGCAGCCGTTCGAGCTCTGGTGCCTCGGCTTCGCTCATGGGCGACTACGCCTTCGCGCGGCGCAGGCCATGCAGCGCGTAGAGGCCAAGCGAGAACAGGATGAACCCGCCGGCCTGATGCGCCACCGCCAGCGGCAGCGGCACCACCAGCATCAAGGTAGCGATGCCGAGTGCCGCCTGGCCCAGCAGGCCGAAGGGCAGATAGTAGAAGCGCCGCTTCAGGCCTTCATCAAGCTCGGCGCGACGCGCGCGCACCACCAGCGAGATCAGCGCGATGGCGACAAAGCCGGCGACGAGACGATGCAGGAATTGCGCCGTCACCGGATTCTCGAAGAAGTTCACCCACCAGGGGGACTGGAAGAACAGGTCCGGCGCGATCCAGTGATCACCCATCATCGGGAAGTTATTGTAGACGAACCCGCCATCGAGGCCGGCGACGAAGCCGCCGATCGCGATCTCCAGCGTGATGACCGCCATCATGATCCGGCCGTGCCGGCGCAGGAGCCGATGATCCATGGACACGCGGGCTGGAGAGAGCAGGTCGAGGGCGCTCCACAGCAGCGCGGCATAGATCACCAAGGCGAGCAGCAGATGCGCGACCAGACGATACTGGCTGACGTCGGTGCGGTCGGCAAAGCCGCTCGCCACCATGATCCAGCCCACCAGGCCCTGCAGGCCGCCCAGGACGAAGATCGCCAGCAGGCGCTTCGTCCGACCACGCATCTGACCCCGGACCCAGAACCACAGGAACGGCAGCAGGAAGGCGACACCGATCAGCCGCCCCCACAGCCGGTGGACATATTCCCACCAGAAAATGGACTTGAACCCCTCCAGGGTCATGCTGGCATTGACCTGCTGGTACTCGGCTATCTGCTGGTAGAGGGCGAAGACCCGGTGCCACTCGGCGTCATTCAAGGGCGGAATCGCACCCATGATCGGCTGCCATTCCATGATGGAGAGGCCGGAATCGGTCAGGCGCGTGATGGCGCCCAGCATCACCTGCACCAGCACCATGCCGGCCAAGGCCAGCAGCCAGAGGCCAACGGCGCGGTCGGCCGTGGCCGGCCGCGCGGCGGTTGCGCCGATGGGTGCGGTCTGGACGTAGGACACGGGGGTTGCGGGCCTCTCGCCTCTCAAATTCCGGCGCGGACCATAGCTCTTGGCGGCCCCGATTGGCAGCCGAAAAATGGCGGGGATTGTCGCAGGTGGCCTAGGGATGCCGCCGATACTTGGCGGGCAGCAACTCCTCAACCGGGACTCGGACGTGGACATCGTCGCGCATCAGGATGACGGCCGCCCCAGGCGCGAAGTCCGTCAGCATCTCCCGGCAGATCCCGCAGGGGGAGACTACCTTGCAGTCCTGGTGCTGCTCCCGCGGGCGGGGGTGGCGGACGGAGACGATGGCCGCGATGCCCTTTTCCCCGCCGGCCATGGCCGCGCCAAGTGCGACCGCCTCGGCGCAGACCGAGGCGCGGCCGACATAGGTGTCGAGGTGCAGGCCGGTGTAGACCCGGCCGGACGCGCCCCGGACCGCGCTGGCGATGTGGTGGCGGTTCTCGAGGTAGCGCTGCTCGATGAGGGTCTTGGCGGTGCCGATCAGCGTCTGATCGTCGGCCGTGATCGGGGTTCCGGGGAATGGCTTGTTCATGGGCCCGACACTGCGGTGCCGCGGGAGGCGCCGTCAAGCCGCCCTCAAAGACCGCGTGCCCAGAAGGGTCAAAACTGGAGGCAGAGCCGGAGCGAGTCGTAGATCGCGGCGTGGATGTTGCGGCTGCTGACCGCGTCGCCGACCCGGAAGAGCTGGAAGCGACCGTCCCGGTTCCGGACTAGAGTCTGCGGCCGGTTGGCGATCAGGACGTCGATGTCGATCTCGCCGCGGTTGGAGGATTGCTCCTTGAGGGCGAAATAGATCTCGGCCGCAGGCAAGGTGCCGTGCTCGGCAATCACCTGGTCGGTGCGACGCTCGGTCTCCGACTTGTCGTAGTCGTTGGTGAGGACCGCCACCAGCTTGTTGCCGTCGCGCCTTATGCCTTTGAGGCGGTGGTTAAGGGTGAAGGCCGTCTTGGCGGCGTAGAGCTTCTTGAAATAGGCGGGGTAGTTGATCCCGCCGACATCGACACCGGCGGCGCGTTCCGGAGAGACGTACTCCAGCTTGCCGCCGTGATCGACGACGAACTCTGCCAGGGTCAGGCCTTCATGCGCGCCGTGGTCGTCGAACACGAGGACCTCCGGCGCGACCGGCACCTGGCCGGCCAGCACATCCCATGGACTGGTTGCGAGCTCCGCGCCGAACTTGAGGCGGCCGGCGAAGGGTAGGCCGCCGGTCGCGATCACCACGATGTCCGGAGCCTCCGCCAGCACCTCCGGCGCCTCGGCATAGGCGTTGTAACGGCAATCGACGCCGAGTTGCTCTATCTCCGCCGCCAGCCAGTCGACGATGCCGATGATCTCGCGCCGGCGCTGCAATTTCGCAGCGAGGAGGATTTGACCGCCCGGCTTGTCGGCGGCCTCGAACAACACGACCTTGTGCCCGCGCGCGGCGCTGACGCGCGCCGCTTCCAGGCCTGCGGGACCGGCGCCGACCACCACCACCTTCTTCTTGGCACCCGTGGTAGGCGAGATGACGTGGGGCACGGTCTGTTCGCGGCTGGTGGCCGGGTTGTGCAGGCACAGGGCCTCCATCCCCTGGTAGAGGCGGTCGATGCAGTAGCCGGCGCCGACGCAGGGCCGGATGCGTTGCTCCTCGCCGCGCAGGATCTTGGCGACGATGTGGGGGTCAGCCATGTGCGCGCGCGTCATGCCGATGAGGTCGACCGCGCCGGAACTGATCGCGTGCCGCGCGGTCGCGACATCGTTGACGCGCGCGGCCTGCATCACCGGCAGCTTCACCAGCTGCCGCACTTCGCGCGCGAGGTCGAGATGCGGGCCGGCGGGCGTGCCCATACCGGGGATGACGTGGGAGATCGATTCGTCACTGCCGATGTAGCCCTGGATCACGTTGATGAAGTCGATCAGGCCGCTTTCCGCCATGCGCTGCGCAATTTCGAGGCCATCCTTCCTGGTGAGGCCGTTCTCGATGGTCTCGTCCGCCACCATGCGCAGGCCGACGATGTAGTCGTCGCCGACTTGGCGCCGAATCTCGCGCAACACGTTGAAGGAGAAGCGCAGGCGATTCTCCAGCGTCTGGGTGCCGTACTCGTCCGTGCGCTGGTTGGTGTTCGGGGACCAGAAGGCATCGAACAGGTGGCCGTAGGATTCGATCTCGATCCCGTCCATGCCGCCTTCGCGGCAGCGGCGCGCCGCGGCGCCGTAAGCTGAAACCACCCGCTCGAAATCCCAGTCCTCCATCTCCTTGGGGAAGGACCGATGCGCCGGCTCGCGCACCGGCGACGGCGCGATGACCGGCAGCCAATTTTCCTTGGCCCAGGAGGTGCGGCGGCCAAGATGCGTGATCTGGACCATCGCTGCCGCACCGTATTTGTGCACGCCGGATGTCAGCTCCTTGAACCAGGGGATAATGGCGTCGCTGCCAACATAGAGATTGCCGAAGGCTTGGGGCGAATCGGGTGCCACGATGGAGGAGCCACCGATCATGGTCATGGCGATGCCGCCCTGGGCCTTCTCCTCGTGATAGAGCCGGTAGCGGGTCTTGGGCAGCGCCTCCTCGGAATAAGCCGGCTCGTGCGAGGTGCTGATGACGCGGTTGCGGAGCGTCAAGTGCTTGAGCTGGAACGGCTGCAACAACGGATCGGCCATGCGACGCAATTCTCCCAGAATGAGGCGGCGACTCTAGGCGAAGGCCCGCCGGTCCTACAAACCGGATTCGACCACCAAGTCGCGCGAAAAAGCAAAACGTCGCTTGACCACGCTTCCCACGCAACCTCGTTGCGCCACATGGTCGGGCTAAAGGCCAAAGCTTGCGCGGTATCCACCGCCCTTGCCGCCGGCCCCTGCCCGTCTAGAATGCCGGCTAAGGGGCACGCCATCCAAGCACCCGCCGGGAGGAGTATTCATGGAATTGCGATCCCTCGACTTCGACCTGGGCGAGACGGCCGAGGCGTTGCGCGAGAGTGTCCGGTCCTTCGCAGAGGCCGAGATCGCCCCGCGCGCCGCCGAAATCGACCGCCAGGACGACTTCCCCGCCGATTTGTGGCGCAAGTTCGGCAATCTCGGCCTGCTCGGCATCACGGTCGAGGAGGAGTATGGCGGCGCCGGGATGGGCTATCTGGAGCATGTCATCGCGCTGGAGGAGATCTCCCGCGCCTCCGCCTCGGTGGGCCTCTCCTATGGAGCGCATTCCAACCTGTGCGTGAACCAGATCCGCCGCAACGGCACCGATGCGCAGAAGCGCAAGTATCTGCCCAAGCTGATCTCCGGCGAGCATGTGGGGGCCCTTGCCATGAGCGAGCCGGGCGCCGGCTCGGACGTCGTCTCCATGCGGCTCAAGGCCGAGCGGCGCGGCAACCGTTACGTGCTCAACGGCACCAAGATGTGGATCACAAACGGGCCCAACGCCGACATCATCGTGCTCTATGCCAAGACCGATGCCGACGCGGGGCCGAAGGGCATCACCACCTTCATCGTCGAAACCAAGACCAAGGGATTTCAGGTCGCGCAGAAGCTGGACAAGCTCGGCATGCGCGGCTCCAACACCGGCGAGCTGGTCTTCGACGAATGCGAGGTGCCGGCGGAGAACGTGCTGCAGGCCGAAGGCAAGGGCGTCAATGTGCTGATGAGCGGCCTCGACTACGAGCGCGCCATTTTGGCCGCCGGGCCGCTTGGCATCATGCAGGCGGCGATGGATGCGGTCGTGCCTTACATCCACGACCGCAAGCAGTTCGGCCAGCCGATCGGCACTTTCCAGCTGATGCAGGGCAAGATCGCGGACATGTATTCCACGCTCTCGGCCTGCCGCGCATATTGCTACGCCGTGGCGAAGGCATGCGACAAGGGGCAGATCACGCGCAAGGATGCCGCGGGCGTTATCCTCTATTGCGCGGAGAAGGCGACCTGGATGACGCTGGAGGCGATCCAGTGCCTGGGCGCCAACGGCTATATCAACGATTATCCGACGGGACGCCTGCTGCGCGACGCCAAGCTCTACGAGATCGGCGCCGGCACCAGCGAGATCAGGCGCATGCTGATCGGCCGCGAAATCTTCGAAGAGACGGCCTGATGTCCATCCTCAAAAGCGAGATCGACACCCGCTCCGACAACTTCCAACGCAACCACGCCGCCATGCAGGCCCAGGTCGACGACCTGAAGCGCCTCGTCGAGCGCATCAAGCTGGGCGGCGGCGAAGCGGCGCGCACCAAGCATTTGAGCCGCGGCAAGCTGCTGCCGCGCGACCGCATCCGCTGCCTGATCGATGCGGGCGCGCCCTTCCTCGAGCTGTCGCAGCTCGCGGCTTATGACGTGTATGAGGACGACGTGCCGGCGGCGGGCATCATCACCGGGATCGGGCGCGTGTCGGGGCGCGAATGCGTCATCGTTGCGAACGATGCGACGGTGAAAGGCGGCACCTACTATCCGATCACGGTCAAGAAGCACCTGCGGGCGCAGGAGATCGCCAAGGCGAACAACCTGCCCTGCATTTATCTGGTCGATAGCGGCGGCGCCAACCTGCCGAACCAGGATGAGGTGTTTCCCGACCGCGATCATTTCGGGCGCATCTTCTACAACCAGGCCACCATGTCGGCCGCGGGCATTCCGCAGATCGCGGTGGTGATGGGATCGTGCACCGCCGGCGGTGCCTATGTGCCGGCGATGTCGGACGAGAGCATCATCGTCAAGAACCAGGGCACGATCTTTCTCGGCGGTCCGCCTCTGGTGAAGGCCGCGACCGGCGAGGTGGTGAGCGCGGAGGAGCTGGGCGGCGCCGATGTGCATTCACGCCAATCGGGAGTCACCGATCACTATGCCGAGAACGACCGGCACGCGCTGGAGATCGCGCGCTCGGTCGTCGCACATCTCAATCGCACCAAGTCCGTGTCGGTGGACGTGGCGGCACCCGAAGAGCCGCTCTACGATCCACAAGAGATCTACGGCATCATCCCCGCCGATCCGCGCCAGCCCTATGACGTGCGCGAGGTGATCGCGCGGCTGGTGGACGGCAGCCGGTTCGACGAGTTCAAGAAGCTCTATGGCACGACGCTTGTCTGCGGCTTCGCCCGCATCTGGGGCTATCCGGTTGGGATCGTCGGCAACAACGGCATTCTGTTCTCCGAATCCGCGCTGAAGGGCGCGCACTTCTTGGAGCTGTGCGCGCAGCGCGGTATCCCCCTGCTGTTCCTGCAGAACATCACCGGCTTCATGGTGGGCAGGAAATACGAGGCCGGTGGCATCGCCAAGGACGGCGCCAAGATGGTGACGGCGGTCTCGTGTGCGCAGGTGCCGAAGCTCACCATGCTGATCGGCGGGTCGTTCGGCGCGGGCAATTATGGCATGTGCGGCCGCGCCTTCTCGCCCCGGTTCCTGTGGATGTGGCCGAACGCGCGCATCTCCGTGATGGGCGGCGAGCAGGCGGCGAACGTGCTGGCGCAAGTCAAGCGCGATGCCATGACGGCGCGCGGCCAGGACTGGCCCGATCACGAGGAGGACGAGTTCAAGGCGCCGATCCGTGCGCAATACGATGCGCAGGGCCACCCCTATTTCGCCGGCGCGCGATTGTGGGATGATGGCCTGGTCGATCCCGCCGATGCGCGCATGACCTTGGCGCTGGGACTTTCCGCCGCGCTCAACGCGCCGATCGAGCGCACCCAGTTCGGCATTTTCCGGATGTAACGCCATGTCGTATCTTCAGATCGAGAAGGCGGACAAGGTTGCAACGGTGCGGCTCAACCGGCCGGACAAGCACAATGCGTTCGATGAACACCTGATCGCCGAACTCACGCAGGCGTTCCGCGACGTTGCGAGCGATGCTTCGGTGCGCGTCGTCGTGCTCGCCGCCAATGGCCCGAGCTTTTCCGCCGGCGCCGATCTCGATTGGATGAAGCGCATGTCGGCGATGGGTCGCGCGGAGAATGAGCGCGACGCGTTGGCGCTGGCGGACCTGATGGAGGCGATCGATCGTTGCCCCAAGCCGGTCGTCGCCATCGTGCAAGGAGCCGCGTTCGGCGGCGGTGTCGGCCTTGTCGCCTGCTGCGATATTGCGATCGCGAGCACCAGGGCCAGCTTCTCCCTCTCGGAAGTGCGGCTCGGGCTCATTCCCGCGGTTATATCGCCCTATGTCGCCGCCGCGATCGGGCCGCGCGCTTGCCGGCGGTACTTCCTGACCGCGGAGCGATTCGATGCCGAGACGGCAGAGCGGCTGGGCTTGGTGCATCGTGTGATGGAGCCGGAGGCGCTCGGAACCGCGTATGATGAAATCGTCGCGCATCTGCTGAAGAGCGGGCCGAATGCATTGGCCGCAGCCAAGGATCTGATCCAGCGCGTCGCCTTCGCGCCAATGAATGACGACCTGCGCCGCGACACCGCATCGCGCATTGCGGATGCACGCGCGTCCGCCGAGGGCAAGGAAGGCATTGTCGCTTTTCTCGAGAAGCGGAAACCGAATTGGAGCTGAGGGTAAGGCGATTTGCATATGGTTCGACGCATGCGCGCTAATCCCCTCCCCCAGTTGGCGGAGGGGGAATCAAGTCTGAGGGGGAAAGTCTAAGGGGATGTTCCGCAAGATCCTGATCGCCAATCGCGGCGAGATCGCCTGCCGCATCATGCGCACGACCAAGCGGCTCGGCGTCTCGACCGTCGCGGTCTATTCCGAGGCGGATGCCCATGCGCTGCATGTCGAGATGGCGGACGAGGCGGTGCTGCTGGGCTCCGCTCCCGCCGCGCAGAGCTATCTCGCCATGGACAAGGTGATCGCGGCGGCGGTCGCGACCGGCGCGGAGGCGATCCATCCCGGCTATGGGTTCCTGTCGGAGAATGCGCGTTTCGCCGAAGCCTGCGGCAAGGTCGGCGTCACCTTCATTGGCCCGCCGGCGGCGGCGATCCACGCCATGGGCTCCAAGTCGGAATCGAAACTGTTGATGGAACGCGCGCGGGTGCCTCTGGTGCCGGGCTATCATGGCGCGGAACAGGCGGATTCGCACCTGATCCACGAAGCCATGCGCATCGGCTTTCCGGTGCTGATCAAGGCCTCCGCCGGCGGCGGTGGCAAGGGCATGCGCATTGTGCGCGCGGAGCACGAGCTGCAGCCGGCGATCGACGGGGCGCGGCGCGAGGCCAAGGCCGCGTTCGGCGACGAGCGGCTGCTGATCGAGAAGTATATGGAGCGGCCGCGCCACGTCGAGGTGCAGGTGTTCGCTGATAGCTATGGCAACGCGGTCTATATCCACGATCGCGATTGCTCGATCCAGCGCCGGCACCAGAAGGTGATTGAGGAAGCGCCGGCACCCGGCCTGAGCGAGGAAACGCGCAAGCGCATGGGCGAAGCGGCGGTCGCGGCGGCGAAAGCGGTGGGCTATGTCGGCGCGGGGACGGTCGAGTTCCTCTATGCCGACGGCCAGTTCTACTTCATCGAGATGAACACGCGCCTGCAGGTCGAGCATCCGGTCACGGAGATGATCGCCGGCCTCGATCTGGTGGAATGGCAGCTGCGCGTGGCGAGTGGCGAGAAGCTGCCCGAGACGCAAGGCGAGCTGCAGCGCTATGGCCACGCGATGGAAGTGCGGCTCTATGCGGAGGATCCTACCAGGGGCTTCCTGCCGGCGACCGGGCGCCTCGCGCATCTCGTCTGGCCGACCGCCGCCAACAACCTGCGCATCGATTCCGGCGTGCGCGCGGGCGACGTCATCTCCACCCATTACGATCCGATGATCGCCAAGGTGATCGCCTGGGGCGAGGATCGCACCAGCGCGGTCCAGCGGCTGCGCCGTGCGCTGACGGAGACGGAGATTGCCGGCCTTGCCACCAATGCCGGGTTCCTGATCGACGTGCTCGGGCACCCGAACTTCCTGAAAGAAGAGATCGATACCGGCTTCATCGAGCGGCACCGCGCCGAGCTGCTGCCCGAGGTGGGCGCTATGCCGGACCGCGCGCTGGCATTGGCGGCGGCGTTCCTGGTCCTTGCCGATGGGCAACGCGCAGCGGAAGCGGCGCGGCACAGCGGCGATCCGCATTCCCCCTGGGGCCTGACCAACGGCTGGCGGCTCAATGGCGAGGGCGGGTCTTCGATCCTGTTGCGGGACAATGCAGGGCAGCAGCGCGATGCGCACCTCACCTTCTCAGGCGCGCTTTGGAGCATCGCGATCGATGCGGGCGCGCCCTTGCGCCTGACCGCCCCCAGGATCGACAATGGCGCCTTGGTTGCCGGTACCGATCACGGGCGATTGCGCGTCACCATCGTCCAGGACGGCAGCCAGGTGACGGTGATCGAGCGGGGCCGCGCCACGCGCGTGACGCGTGTCGACGTGCTGGCGGAGGCGGAAGCCGCCACGCTCAGCCACGACCAGCTGGCCTCGCCCATGCCGGGAACCGTGGTGCGGGTGATGGTCGAGGACGGCGCGAGCGTGACGCGCGGCCAGCCGCTGATGGTGGTCGAAGCCATGAAGATGGAACATACGATCGCGGCCCATGCCGACGGCATCGTTCGCCAAGTGAAGTTCCGCGCCGGCGATCCCGTCGCCGAGGGCGTCGAGCTGATCGCGTTCGAGGCGGAATCATGAGCCTGCCATCCCGCGTGAAAGTAGTGGAAGTCGGGCCGCGCGACGGTCTGCAGAATGAGGCGAAGCCGGTCCCGCTCGAGACCAAGGTCGCGTTGATCGATCGTTTGTCGGAGACCGGCCTCACCGCCATCGAAGCCGGCGCGTTCGTCTCGCCCAAATGGGTGCCGCAGATGGCAGATTCAGCGGAAGTGTTCCGGCGCATCAAGCAGAAGCCGCAGGTCTCCTATCCGGTGCTGGTGCCCAACGTGAAGGGGCTGGAGCTGGCGCTTGCCGCCGGCGTCCAGGAGATCGCGGTGTTCGGCGCGGCCTCGGAAAGCTTCTCGCAGCGCAACATCAACTGCTCGATCGAGGAGAGCCTGGAGCGGTTCGGTCCTGTGTGCGATGCCGCGCAATCGGCGGGATTGAAGGTGCGCGGCTATGTCTCCTGCGTCCTCGGCTGCCCATACGAAGGCGAGATCGCGCCGGACGCGGTCGCGCGCGTCGCCAAGGCGCTGATCGGCATGGGCTGCTACGAGGTGAGCCTGGGCGACACAATCGGAATCGGCACGCCGATCAAGGCGCAGCGCATGATCGAGGTGGTGGCGCAGGACGTGGACATCAGTCACCTCGCCGCGCATTTCCATGATACCTACGGACAGGCGCTCGCCAACCTGCTCGCGGTCCTGCAGATGGGCGTAGCGGTGATGGATGCATCGGTGTCCGGCCTCGGCGGCTGCCCCTATGCGCCGGGGGCCTCGGGCAACGTCGCGACCGAAGACGTGGTCTATATGCTGCACGGGCTCGGCATCGAGACCGGCATCGATCTCAATCAGCTGGTGGAAACCGGCGCCTTCATCTCGCAGGCGCTGGATCGCCCGCCGGGCTCGAAGGCCGCCATGGCGCTGCGCCTCAAGGCTGCGAAGTCGCAGCAATGAGCGACTATATCGATTGCCATTACGCGCGCACGCGCGCCGATCAGACTCAGCGCCCGTTTCTCGACGGTACGATCGCGACCGGCACCGCCGTGATCGGCGGCGGACTGGCCGGCCTCACCATCGCGTTGGAGCTGGCGCGCGCCGGCCATTCGGTCGTGCTGCTGGAAGGGCGGCGCATCGGCTGGGGCGCGTCGGGCCGCAACGGCGGGTTCTGCGCACCGGGCTACGCGGTCGGCTATGACCGGATCGCACAGATGGCGGGCGAGGAGACCGCGCGCGAGCTGATGGGCCTGTCGCAGGACGGCGTCGAATACGTCGCGAACAATCTGGCGGCGTTCGGGATGAAGGTGGATCCCAAGCGCCGCGGTCATATATCCGCGCGGCGGATTCCGGCGCGCGGTGCGCTGGAGCGCTATCGCGACAAAATGGCGACACTGAGCTTCAACATGCGGGTGCAGAGCGTCGAGGAGACGCGCGCGCAGCTCAAGAGCCCGCTTTACTTCGAGTCCATCGTCGAGCCTACCACCTTCGCCATGCAGCCGCTGGATTATGCGCTGGCAATGGCGCGCGAGATCGAGCGACGGGGCGGCAAAGTGTTCGAGAATTCGCCGGCCTTGTCGACCGGGCGCTTCGGCACCTCGCATCTGGTCGCAACGCCGCGCGGCCGGGTCAGTGCGCATCACCTGGTGATCTGCACCGGCGGCTATACCGGCCGCTTCATGCCCGCCTTGCGGCGCGCCATGCTGCCGATCGCGACCTACGCCATGGCAAGCGAGTGCAATCCCGCGCTGCTGGACGCGGCGATCGCGACATCGCTCTGCATCAGCGATGACCGGCGCGCCGGCGATTATTATCGACGCACCAGCGATGGGCGAGTGATCTGGGGCGGAAGGATCACCGCCCGCACGCGCGACCCGGCTGATCTCGCCGAGCTGCTGCGGCGGGACATGATCGAGGTCTATCCGCAGCTCGTGGGGCTCACGATCGAATGCGCATGGTCGGGGCTCATGGCCTATGCGCGGCATTACATGCCGCAGGTCGGACGGCTGGGCGAGGGCGTGTGGTACTGCACAGCATTCGGCGGACACGGGCTCAACACCACTGCGGCGACCGGATGCCTGATCGCCGCTGCGATCGCGGAGGGCGATGATCGCTACCGCCTGTTCGCACCGTTCGGCCTCACGTGGAACGGCGGGCCGCTGGGGCCGGTGGCGGCGCAGCTTACCTATTGGAAGCTGCAGTTGCAGGATTGGTGGGCGGAGCGTAACGTCGATCAGAAGAAGGTCGGCACGGCGCCCAAGGATGTCCAGCCGTCATCCACCACGTGAATCACGCGCCAGCGATCGAATGTCGTGCAGGGATGCGAGATCCCGCAGCAGATGAGGTCGCCGACCGCGATATCTGCATTCGCCGGGACCGAGAGGTATGCGTGCTGGTCGTTGAGCTTGGTGATCCGCCATTCCTTGGGTGTCGGCTCCGGCTGCGGTGTGGCGTGCGTACGGTAGCGCCAGACCGGCTGCGGCAGATGCAGGTCGAACCCGACGTCGCGCTTGCCCATGGTCAAAAGCGCCAAGCCCGGCTCCGGCACCGATTGCACCAGGCAGCAGACGAACAAAGCCGGCTCCAGCAGCCCGAGGTCCTTGGCGACCGCCGGGTCGCGGCGCTGCATTTCTTCCAGATGCTCGACATAGGTGCCGCAATCGTGGGTGACATAGCAGCCGCTGCGCAGGATCTTGACCGTCGGCTTATCCAACGTGATCCGGCTTAGCCGTCGCCCCACGATGTCGTAATAAGCGCTGCCGCCCGCGGTCAGGATTACCTCGTCGGTGATGAATGCGTTGCGCCGGTCGGCCAGCTGTGCGGCCTCGGCGAAACGGTCGAAGTAGGCTTCGGCGCGTGGCCCATCTTCTGCGCCGGTCGCGGTTGCGATCATGCCTTCATAGCCGGCGATCCCGGCGAGGCGCACCCGCCCTTGGTGTGTCGGCAATTCGTCCAGCAATTGGCTCACCTGCTCCAGGGTGCGGCAGCCGGTGCGTCCGCCCTCGAATCCGATCTCGATCAGCACATTGATCGGCTGCTCGGTGTTGGCATGCGCGACGTCCGCCGAAAGCGCCTTCAGCCCGGCCAGCGAATCCACCAGCACATGGATGGCAAGATCCTCGTGCGCGTGGTTGAGCGCGACGATGCCGCGCACCTGCGCGCGGCCGGTCACCTGGTTGGCGATCAGCAAATTGCGGCAGCCATACGCCACCGCGACCTCGGCTTGCTGCACCGTCGCAACGGTGAGGCCCCAGCAGCCATTGGCCGCCTGCTGCGCCCACAGGTGCGGGGTCATGGTGGTCTTAGCGTGCGGCGCGAGCTGCAGGCCGAATTTGTCCAACAGATGCCGCATCCAGCGCGCATTGTGCTCGAGCGCCGACTTGCGCAGCACGGCGACCGGCGCCGGCAGATCGCCCGCCAGCAGGTTCCAGCTTTGCTCGCCAATGTCGCCGGGCGCCAGCGCCGCATGGGCCGGCGGGAAGCCCTTGGTCAGTGGGTCGATCGCCTGCCGGTCGAGTTCCTCGAGCGCGGCACGCATCGCATCGGCATCGAAGCCAGGACCGATAGAGCCGTTCAAGAATCCGGTCGTGAGTGACATCTAGCGCTCGCCCATTCTTCAACCGTCATTGCCAGGCTTGACCCGGCAATCCAATTTGGACCCCCGGGTCAAGCCCGGGGGTGACGGAGGGAGTATGAAGGCGTCGCCTCGACAACGCCACCGCGAAACGTGGAGGCGTTATGCGGTCACGCGCTCGTAGGCCGGCAGGGTCAGGAACTCCGGGAACTCCTCGGCGAAGATGAGCTCCGCGAACAGCTTGGCGGCCTCCTCGAACTTGCTGCGGGTGAAGGCTTCGCCGAGCGCCTGCCGGTTCGCAGCGAGATCGTCTGCGATCAGCTTTTCGCACAAGGCGCGGTCCACAACGCGGCCGTCCGTCAGGGTCGCGCCGTGCCGCAGCCACTGCCACACCTGCGCGCGGGAGATTTCGGCGGTCGCGGCGTCCTCCATCAGGTTGTGTAGCGGCACGCAGCCGGTGCCGCGTAGCCATGCCTCGAGATAGGCGATGCCGACGGAGATGTTGACGGCGAGACCGTCTGCAGTAATGTCGCCGGTCGGCACGGCCAGCAGGTCGGCGGCGCTGACATGCACGTCCTGGCGCTGGCGCGCGATCTGGTTCGGCTCCTTCATCAGGCGATCGAAGATCTCCTTCGCAAGCGGCACCAGAGCCGGATGCGCAACCCAGGTCCCGTCGTGGCCGTCGGTCGCCTCACGCTCCTTGTCGGCACGCACCTTGGCCATCGCCGCTTCGTTGGCCGCGGGATCGCTCTTGATCGGGATCTGCGCGGCCATGCCGCCCATTGCATGCACGCCGCGCTGATGGCAGGTCTTGATGAGCAGCAGGCTGTAGGAGCGCAGGAAATGCGTGGTCATGGTGACGCTGGCGCGGTCCGGCAGCACCGCCTTGGGGTCATGAGCGAATTTCTTGATGAAGCTGAAGATGTAGTCCCAGCGCCCGCAATTGAGTCCGGAGGAGTGATCGCGCAGCTCGTACAGGATCTCGTCCATCTCGAAGGCGGCGGGCAGCGTTTCGATCAGCACCGTCGCCTTGATGGTGCCCTTCGGGATGCCGACCTTGTCCTGCGCGAATACGAACACATCGTTCCACAGCCGCGCCTCGAGATGCGATTCCACCTTCGGCAGATAGAAATAAGGGCCGGTGCCCCGCGCCATCAACTCCTTCGCATTGTGGAAGAAGAAGAGGCCGAAATCGAACAGGCTGCCCGACATTGGGCGCCCATCGACCACGACGTGCTTCTCCGGCAAATGCCAGCCGCGCGGGCGCACCAGCAGCACGGCGGTCTTCTCGTTGAGGCGATAGGACTTGCCGCTGCCGCGATCATCGAACGTGACCTGTCGGCGCACGGCGTCGATCAGGTTGCGCTGGCCGTCGAGCTGATTAGCCCAGGTCGGCGTGGTCGCATCCTCGAAATCCGCCATATAGCACGAGGCGCCGGAATTGAGCGCGTTGATCACCATCTTGCGGTCGATCGGGCCGGTGATCTCGATGCGGCGATCAGCCAAGTCCTTGGGTAGCGGCGCCACTTTCCAGTCGCCGGCGCGGATATGCGCGGTCTGTTTCAGGAAGTCGGGCTTGGCGCCCTTGTCGAGCTGCTTCTGGCGCTCCTTGCGCAGCTCCAGCAGGCGCAACCGCTCAGGCGTGAACTTGCGCTCGAGCTCTACGATGAAAGACAACGCCTCGGGGGTCAGGATCTGTTGAAACGCGCGATCGGGCAGCGGGGCAACGGTAACGCCTGGCAAAGTCACGTCAAATTTCTCCAACCCATATTTCGGCCTGTTCGAGGATTACTTCGTCGCAATTCTCATCCTTGGCATGCCGGTCCACGACCAGGAAATCCGTACTTTGGTCGAGGGCGATCAGCGGATGATGCCAGACGCCGCGGCGGTAGTTGACGCCCTGCCCCGCCATGGTCTTGAAACCGATGATGTTTTCCGGCCGCAGCGGATCGCCGGGCGGTGCGACCAATACCAGGAATGGCCGCGGCGTCAGCGGAATGAACAACTGGGAGCTTTTCGGGTGCCGCTCCATCAGCGTGACTTTCAGCGGCATGGGCCGCGGCTCGGCGCGCACGATCCCGACGTTGGGCTTGCCACCCGCTTCCAGCAGATCGAGTTCCGCCATGTCGGCGTAGCGCTCGGCCCAGCCCTGGTTGATGGTGTAGTGGGGGCTCTCCGCCACCTGGACCACCTCGCCATAAGGGCGGAAGGCCTCACGCGTCAGCGGATGGATCGGAACCTGGATGCGCGCCATCCCGCTTCTCCTAGACGAGCTCGCCCAACAGGCGCATGCGACTCACCCCGCCGTCGGGAATGATGTTGAGCCTGATATGAGTGATGATGCCGAGATCCACCACCTCCTTGTGGAAGACGTGCGGGCGGTCCATCTCCAGCTTCTGCTCCGGCAACAAAGTCCGCCAGAACATGGATTGCGTGATGAGCGACTCGTCGGTGCCGCCGGTCACGTCTGCTGCTTGAATGGAGCAGCGGTCGGGATAGTTCCCTTTGAAATGCGCGGTGTCGATCTCGATTCGGCGGATGTGGCCGCGATGACCCAAGGCGAAGATCGCCCAGTCGTTACCCGGCTCCCTGCGCCGCCGCGTCTCCCAGCCGTCGCCCATGTCGGCACCGCGGCCGGGATAAAGGATCTTCATCGGCGAGCCGTAATGCT
This sequence comes from Dongia deserti, assembly GCF_003574735.1. Classification (GTDB taxonomy): domain Bacteria; phylum Pseudomonadota; class Alphaproteobacteria; order Dongiales; family Dongiaceae; genus Dongia_A; species Dongia_A deserti. Next base: position 60,248 of record NZ_QORW01000014.1, on the reverse strand, counting down.
GGTCGCTGCAGGCGATGGCGCGCCCGCCATACTCGATCGCGGCGAGATCGACCAGTTGCTTGCGGTCGAACTGCGCCCAGTCGACGACGACGCGACCATAGGCGCGCAGCCGCGCAATGCCGCCATCGGGATAGATGTTGAGGCGCAGATGAGTCCAGGCGCGCTCATCCGTCACCGGCACGAAGTGATGCGCGTTGCCTTTGAGGCTGGTGGCCGGGGCGATCTCGCTCCATTCCGTGTCGCGGCCAGGCACACCGTCGGTCCAGCAGGCTTCGATGGAGGCCGCCGGCGGGAAGTTGCCGGTGAAGTGGCTGGTGTCGATGTCGAACCCGGCGATGGAGCCCGGCAGGCCCAGTTTCACCACGCAGTAATCGTGCCCCTCGGTGCGCTTGCGGCGCGACTCCCAGCCGTCCATCCACTTGCCGTGCTCGTCGTACTTGCCCGGGATGAAGACGGCGGGCTCGGGATTGAGCATCCGTTCCTTGGGCGCGAAGAAATCATCCGTGGCGAAGATCGCCTCCGCGCCCAGCCGCGCATCGGCGAGATTCACCAGATTGCTGCCGAACGGATGCTGCGGCTGTTCCATCATGCTGTCACCGTGTGGGTTGATACGGATAGCGCGTGTGCCAATGGCGCGCGATATCGATGCGCCGGCACACCCACGCCTTGTCATGCTTGAGGACGTAGTCGAGGAAGCGCTTGAGGCTGGCGAAGCGACCGGGCCGCCCGACCAGCCGGCAATGCAGGCCGATGGACATCATCTTTGGCGCCTGCGCGCCCTCCTCATACAGCGTGTCGAACGCGTCCTTGAGATAGGCAAAGAACTGGTCGCCGGAATTGAAGCCCTGAGCCGCGGCGAAGCGCATGTCGTTGGCATCGAGCGTATAGGGCACGATCAGGTGCGGGCCATCGACCAGCCTGGACCAGAACGGCAGATCGTCGGAATAGTCGTCGGCGTCGTAGAGGAAGCCGCCGTACTCGGCGACCAGCTTGCGCGTGTTCTCGGAGGTGCGGCCGGTATACCAGCCGAGCGGGCGCGCGCCGCAGACGTGGGTCAGGATCTCCATGGCTTTGGCCATGTGCTCGCGTTCGATTGGTTCGGGCACGCCGTGGTAATTGATCCAGCGATAGCCGTGGCTGGCGATCTCGTGCCCATCGGCGAGCGCGCGCTCGATCACCGCCGGGTTGCGCTCCGCCGCCATGGCGACGGCGAACACTGTTAGCGGCACGCCCCGCGACTTGAACAGGTCGAGCAGCCGCCACACGCCGGCGCGCGAGCCGTATTCGTAGATCGATTCCATCGACATATGCCGCGCGCTCAGGAACGGCTGGGCGCCGATGATTTCTGACAGGAAAGTCTCGGAGGCGGGATCGCCGTGTAGGATGCAGCTCTCCCCGCCCTCCTCGTAGTTGAGGACGAATTGCACAGCGACTCGCGCGCCACCCGGCCAGTCGGCCTGTGGCGGGTTCGGTCCGTATCCAGACAGATCACGCGGATAGCTCAGCATCGCACCCCTATTTGACCATAAAACCCCATCCCCCTGTCAGCCTAGGTACTGGCTTTTCCCATTTCTTTGAAAGTGCCTCAAAGGCGGGCTATGAAGGCGCGCCATGCCCAGACCACCCCTTTCCCCTGAAGAGATCCAGGCGCGCCTGCTCTATCGCGATGGCTTGATCCTGGTGCTGGACAAGCCGGCCGGTCTGCCGGTCCATGCCGGGCCGGGCGGCGGACCCAACCTCGAGCAGTGCTTCGACGCCTTGCGCTTCGGCCTGCCGGCGCCGCCGGCGCTCGCGCACCGGCTGGACCGCGACACGTCGGGGTGCCTGGTGCTGGGGCGGCACCGCAAGGCGCTCGCCAAGCTGGGCCGGCTGTTCCAGGACGGGAAGGTCGAGAAGGCCTATTGGGCCGTGGTGGCGGGAAGCCCGCAGCAGAGTGAGGGGCGGATCGAGGCGCCGCTGCTCAAGACCACGCGCAAGGACGGCGGCTGGCGCATGGTCGTCGATCCCGAGGGCCAGCCGGCCGCCACCAACTATAAGGTGCTGGGCAGCGGAAGCGGCCTCGCCTGGCTGGAGTTGGAAACGGAGACCGGCCGCACGCACCAAGTGCGGGTCCATTGCGCCGAGTTGGGCTGCCCGATCCTGGGCGAGCCGATGTATGGCACGCTCTCACCGGAGCAGCGCCAGCGGCCGCTGCATCTCCATGCACGGGGCATTGTGCTGCCGCTTTCCAAGAACAAGCCGCCAATCGTGGTGACCGCCGAGCCGCCGGAGCATATGCGCGCGGCACTGAAGAAATGCGGGTGGCGATCCTAGAAGGCCGTTGCCGCGGCCAAAGTCACGAACGCGATGAATGCGCACCCGGCGCGCGCCACGTGGGAATATTCCCAGCGGTCGCGCAGGCGCGCCCAGTCCTCGCCCACAGTCGCCGCCCCGGGTGTGTTGAAGAAGGCGGCGCCGGCGCTGCCCAGCTTCTGATCGCCAAGCCAGAACTTGTTGACCGGATGGGTCAGCACCCAATAGAGCACGTGCATGACGATCAGCGCAATCAGCGCAGCCAGAGTCAGCAGATAGGCGGGCGTTTCCGGCGGGATCGCGGCCAGCAGGACCATGGTGGCCACGATCGCACCAATGTAATGACCTGCAGAATTGGCAGCATGGCGCGCCTCCATCTGTGCCATCAACAGATGGAAGCGCGCCATGTTGCTCGCGTCAGGCTGGCAGAACGGCCACCGCGTCGATCTCGACCAGCATGCCATCGAGCGCCAGGCGCGGCACCGGGATCAACGTGCAGGCCGGCTTCGGTCCCTCGCCCAGGGCCAGCGTCAGCTCTTCGCCAAAGATGTGCAGCCTTTCTTCGCTATGGTCGACGATCAGCACAGTGAGCTTGGCGATGTCGCCGGCCCGGCGCCGGCGGCAGCGAGCGCGGTGCGCAGGTTGCGCATGGTCTGGCGCACCTGGAGGCGGAAATCCGACGCCAGTTCTCCGGCCTCGGTCTCTCCTCCTTGGCCGGCGATGAACACCAGCCTCGTGCCCCTCGCGACCCTGGCGACGTGCGAATAGCCATTGGGTGACGGATCGTACAAGCCAGCGGGATTGATCAGGATCAGCGTGTTCTCTGGAGATTGGGTCAGGTGTCGCAGCGGGATTTCCTCTGTGTGACAGGCTCAGGCCGGGGCGGCCTGCTGGCGCTTCGGAATGGCCATGGCAGCCACGCCGGCGATCACACACAAGAGACCGATCCAGGCGGTCGAGTTCAGCGTCTCGCCCAGGAAGATCACGCCGATCGCGACACCGATCGGCACGCGCAGATAGGCTTGCGACGTGGTGCCAACCGAACCCAGCGTGTGCAGCAGGCGGAAATAAATGGTGAAAGCCAAGGCCGTGGAGAACACCGACAGGCCGATGAGTGCCAGGATCGAATCGACAGAGGGCGTCACATCCCACGGCTGATCGATCGCGAGGCTGGCCGGAACGAGAATCGCCGCACCGCAAAGCATCGAGCCGGTCGCGGGTACCATCGGATCGTGTCCCTTGAAGCCGCGCCCGAATATTGCCGCACCCGCATAGCAGATCGTTGCCACGACGATTGCGAGCTGCGCAAGCAGCGCTTGGCCAAGCCCGCTCAGCGCTTCGATCCCGATGATGAGACAGATCCCCGCCAGGCCGGCAACCACGCCGAACAATTTGCGCGCCGTCACAGCCTCGTGCCGGACGATCACCACGGCCAGCAGGAATGTGAAAATCGGTGAGGTCGAATTGAGAATGGTCGCCAGGCCGGCATCGACAACCTGCTCCGCCCAGGCGATAAGGGTGAACGGTATCACGCTGTTGAGGCAGGCCTGCACCAGGAAGCGCAGCCATAGGGCGCGATCCGTCGGCATCCTGATACCGCGACCGCGCATGACGATGAAGAGCAGCGAACCGGCGATGACGGTGCGCGCCGCGATGAAGGTGACAGGCGGGATCGCCTCCACGCCGACCTTGATAAAGGTGTAGGAGGCACCCCACAGCGTGGCGAGCACGGCCAGGAGCACAAGCTCCATCGCAAGGCGTGGTTTCTGCTCGGTAATGTTGGTCAACCTGCTTCTCCCCGCTCGGTCGATCGCCAGGATGACACGCCGGCGCGCCAGATGGTGCCAGCAACAGTTTGGCCCCGGCCGAATGAACGCTTGGAAAGCGCAACGGGGCGGACTATCGTCAAAGCTGGAATTCCGATTGAGGGGTCGGAATTGGGGAGTTTTCGTGACCGTTGTTGCACCTGAGTCGGCGGCCGATGTGCCGCCAGTGCCGCCGGCTGTGCGCCTGCTCGACGTGGGCGATGCAGCGCCCTTCGTGCACGCGCCCGATCAGGATGGCAAGCCGGTCTCGACCAATGCCGATCTGGTCGCCGGCAAGCCGATCCTGCTGCTGTTCTGTCCGTCACTGGAGCAAGCGGCCGCATCGTTGCAGGGCTTTCGTGCCGCTTTCGATCGCCTGACGGCGCTGCAGGCCACGGTGTTTGTCATCAGCCGGGACGGGACCGAAGCGAACGCAGAAGCCTGTCGCCAGCTATCGCTGCCCTTCGCGATCCTTGCCGACACGAGGGCCGGCATCTTCAAGGGCTACGGCGTCGATCCTTATCCGGCGGCCCCCGCCGCGACCCTGTTCATCCTCGATGCCGGCCATCGCGTCGCGTCCATGCTCGATCGAATGGAACCCGGAGCGCTGGTGCCCGAGGCCATCGCGACCCTCGACGGGCTTGCGGCGAAGCGCCCTGCCACGCGCCTGCAATCGCACCCACCGGTCCTGGTCTTGCCGCGCATGCTGAGTCCCATCGACTGCAGCTTCCTGGCCCGGATCTGGAGCCGGGACGTGCCGGAGTACTCGACCGACGGTTTCGCCAATGCCGGCACGGGCGTCGAGGGCGGCGACTACAAGGTCGTGCACGACGGCATCTACGGCAGGGCGGTCGAATACATCGTGCAGGACCAAAATCTGCAGCGCTTCATCGACGCACGCTTGCGCCGGCGCCTGCTGCCCGAGATCAACAAGGCATTCCAGGCCAAGGGCCTGAAACGCGAAGGCTACCGCATCGCCGGCTACCAGGCGCGCGACGGCGCCTTCCTCCACCCGCACCGCGACAATTCAACGCCGGCCAATGCCCACCGCCGCTTCACCATGACCATCAACCTCAATGCCGGGGAGTACGAAGGCGGCGAACTGCGCTTTCGCGAATATGGCGAGCAACTCTATGCGGTCGAGCGCGGCACCGCCATCGTGTGGTCCGCAAGCTTGCTGCACGAGGTATTGCCGGTCACCAAGGGGCGCCGGCTGGTGCTGGGAGTGCACATGTTCGGCACGTGACTTCGCTGCTGATCAGGTCTTGCTGCTGGAATTCGGGTTGCGCTTGTCCCGTTTGGTGACGCCGCCCTTCGAGCCCTTCGAACCGCCGCTCCATCTTTGAGCCTTGCGGATGGCATCGCCGCCGTCGTGATTGGACGACTTCGCGTTGTCGCTGCCGCGCTTGCCGGTTTGCGTTGCCGACCTCCTCAACTGTTGCCTGAGAACAAGAGAGGTGCGCGTGCGTTGCGCGGAACGCGAAGGGCCGGTCGCTCTTTACTGGAAGGACCATCTACATTGACGGAGCAGGACATGAAAGCGCTGTGCTGGGAGGGGAAGGGCGACATTCAGTATGAGGAAGTGCCCGACCCCAGGATCGAGCATGAGCGCGACGCGATCGTGAAGGTGACGTCCTGCGCCATCTGCGGCTCCGACCTTCACCTCTATGACGGGTTCGTGCCGGGCATGAAAAAGGGCGACGTGATCGGCCATGAATTCATGGGCGAGGTGGTCGAGGTTGGGCGCGGCAACAAGAAACTCAAGGTCGGCGACCGGGTCGTGGTGCCCTTCACGATCTGCTGCGGCGAGTGCGAGCAATGCCGCCGTGGCTATTTCTCGGTCTGCGAAACGACCAACCGCAACAAGGAGCTTGCGGACAAGATGTTCGGCCACGGCACTGCCGGCTTGTTCGGCTATACGCACCTGACCGGCGGCTATGCCGGTGGCCAGGCGGAATATGTGCGCGTGCCCTATGCCGATGTGGCGCCGGTCCAGGTGCCCGGCACGCTGACGGACGAGCAGGTACTGTTTCTGGGCGACATCTTCCCGACCGGCTGGCAGGCGGTGGTGCAATGCGACATCCAGCCGACCGACGTCGTGGCGATCTGGGGTGCGGGGCCGGTCGGGCAGTTTTGCGTGCGCAGCGCCGTGCTGCTGGGCGCCAGGAAGGTCATCGTCATCGACCGGCTGCCGGAGCGCCTGACGATGGCGCTGGCCGGCGGCGCCGATGTCGCGATCAATTTCGAGGACGAGAAGGTGCTGGCGCGGCTGAACGACCTCACCAACGGCAAGGGGCCCGACAAGTGCATCGATGCGGTCGGGCTGGAAGCGCACGTAACAGGCAGCATCGACAGCATGATGGACCGCGCCAAGCAGGCGGTAATGCTGGAGACCGACCGGCCGCATGTGCTGCGCGAGATGTTCATGGCTTGCCGGCCGGCGGGCGTCGTCTCGGTTCCCGGCGTCTATGGCGGGCTGCTCGACAAGATCCCCTTCGGCGCGGTGATGAACAAGGGCCTCACCATCCGCACTGGCCAGACCCACGTGAATCGCTGGGCGGACGATCTCCTGCGCCGCATCGAGGAGGGGCAGATCGACCCCAGCTTTGTCATCACTCACACGGTCGCACTGGCGGACGGACCGGAAATGTACGAGACCTTCCGCCACAAGAGGGACGGCTGCATCAAGGTCGTGATGAAGCCCGACGGACATGCGCATCACACCGGCAACGGGCACGCGAAGGTGCGGCCATGATGACTAAGGCCATCGAACCGGTCCGCCACGCCGGTTCGCGCGGCACGGCGGAGATCATGGCGCAGGGGCTGGGCCTGTTCAGCATTGCCCTCGGCGCCGCGGAGCTGTTGGCACCGCGCAAGCTGGCCCGCGCCCTTGATATCGAAGGACAGGAGCGGTTGCTGCAGGCCTATGGCCTGCGCGAGATCGGGACCGGCATCGGCCTCCTGATGAACGACCGGCGCGCGCCCTGGATGTGGGCGCGGGTCGCCGGCGACGTGCTGGACCTCGCGACGCTTGGCGCGGCGATGGGGAGCAGCCGGCGGCGGGAAGCCGTCGCCCTGGCGATCGGCTCGGTGGCGATGGTGACGGCGCTGGACATTGCCTGCGCGCGGGCGCTCAGCCAGGATTCGCAGCACGAGGAACGCTGGTATCCGGACTACAGCGACCGCTCCGGCTTCATGCGCCCGGCCGAGGAGATGCGCGGCGCGGCGGAGTTCGAGACGCCGCCGGAATACCGCGCCAGCCTGAAGACATCGGAAGAGCTGCCGCGCACCCCGAACGCGGCGAACCGGACGGACTAGCTACGGCTTCGCAACCGATCGAACGCGACGAATTCGTGATCGATCGAGGCCTCGATCAGAGAGGCGTACGCTTTAGCGATAACCTCCGAGTCTGCCCCGAGGCGATCGGCCTCCGCCCTCACCTTCTGCAGCACATCTGCGATCCGCGCCTCGTCGCGCACCTGGTCGCGGCTCTGCTTCAGGCGCGCGGCTTCGTCGATGTAGTGCAGGCGGTCGGCGAGCAGCGCGACGAGCTTGCGGTCGAGCGCGTCGATCTCGGCGCGCACCTCATCCATGCTGGCGCAGGTCTTACGCTTGCCCAAAGTTATGCCTGTTTTGCATCGATGATGGAGCGGCGGATGGTGCGGGTGCGGGTGAACCAGTCTTCGAGCTTCTCGCCCTCGCCCCAGCGGATGGCGCGCTGCAGGGCGGTCAGGTCCTCATTGAAGCGGCCCAGCATTTCGAGCACCGCCTCGCGGTTGTTGAGGAAGATGTCGCGCCACATGATCGGGTTCGAAGCGGCGATGCGCGTGAAGTCGCGGAAGCCCGAGGCGGAGAACTTGATCACCTCGCGCTGGGTATGTTCCTCGAGACCGGTCGCGGTGCCGACGATGGTATAGGCGATGAGATGCGGCAGGTGGGAGGTGATGGCGAGCACCTGGTCGTGGTGAATCGGCTCCATGGTCTCGACCATCGCGCCCATGCGGGTCCAAAAGTGTCCGAGCTTGTCGGCGGCTTCTTCGTCCCAGCCGGGCAGCGGCGTCAGGATGGTCCAGCGGCCCTCGAACAATTCGGCGAACCCGGCGGCCGGCCCCGAATGCTCCGTGCCGGCGATCGGATGGCCGGGTATGAAATGCACATGGTCCGGCACCAGGGGGCCGAGGTCGCGCAGGACCGCCTGTTTCACCGAGCCGACGTCGCTCACGATGCTGCCGGGCTTGAGATGCGGCGCGATCGCCTGGCCGACATCCGCATAGGCGCCGATCGGCACGCAGACCAGAGTGACGTCGGCATCCTTCACCGCCTCGCCGGGCTCGGCGTGGTAGGACTGGCCGAGCTTCAGCTCGGCAGCGACTTTGCGCGCCTCTTCGGATGAATCGGCGATGGCGATGTGCTTCACAAGCTTGTGCTTGCGCGCAGCCTGCGCGATCGAGGAGCCGATAAGGCCGATGCCAATGATCGCGAGCCTATTGAACAATACGTCACTCATTGCGTCGCCGCCCCTTTCACGAAGGCCTCGAGCGCGTCGGCGCAGGCCTTGACCGCGCTTTCCTCCGCGATGGTGATGCGCAGGCAATCCGGCAGGCCATAGGCCGCGACGCGCCGCGGCAGGATGCGCTGCGCGTTCAGGAATTTCAGCGCCGCCTCGGCATTCAGCTTCGGATCGGCGGGGAATTTCACCAGCACGAAATTGGCCACGCTGGGATAAGGATGCAAGCCGAGCGCACGCATACGCTGCGTGAACCAGGGCAGCCAGTAATCATTGTGCGCCTTCGCCTTCGCCAAGTGTCCGCGATCGGCCAGCGCCGCCACGCCGGCGGCCTGCGCCGGTGCCGGCACGTTGAACGGACCGCGGATCCGGTTCAGCACATCGGCGATCGCTGGTGGGCAATAGGCCCAGCCGAGGCGCAGTGCTGCCAGGCCGAAGATCTTGGAGAAGGTGCGCGTCATCACGACATTGTCGGCGCCCCGCACCATGTCGAGCCCGGTCTCGTAATCGGGAACATCGACATATTCGGCATAGGCCGCGTCGATGACCAGCAGCACGTTCTCGGGCAATCCGGCACGCAGCCGTTTCAGCTCGTCGTGCGTCACGTAGCTGCCGGTCGGGTTGTTCGGGTTCGCGACGAAGCAGATGCGGGTGCGGGGCGTGACTGCCTTCAGCAGCGCATCGACGTCCGTGCGCAGATCCGTCTCCGGCGCGGCGACCGGTGTCGCGCCCACCGCCTTGGCCGCGATTGGGTAGACCAGGAAACCGTGCTGCGAATAGAGCACGTCATCGCCAGGGCCTGCATACGCGCGCACCAGCAACTGCAGCACATCGTCGGAGCCGGCGCCGCACACGATCTGTTCGGGATCGATATTGTGTTCGCGGCCGAGCGCGACGCGCAGCGATTTCGTAGCGCCGTCGGGATAGCGATGCAGCTCCGCCGCCAGTGTGCGATAGGCCTCGACCGCGTCGGGGCTGGCGCCCAATGCGCCCTCGTTCGAGGCCATGCGATGGATCGGCCCCTCGCCCGGCAGCGAATGATCGCCCGGCACATAGGCCGCGATGTCCAGAATGCCGGGACGCACGATCAGCGACATGTCATTCAACCTCGAAACTCCTCAGTGATCCGTGGCATCGGCCAGGTCCGCCGCCTGGAGCGGCGTCGCGTAGCTGCCGAGCACTCGCGCCTCCGCGCCGAGCGCTGCTGCTGCAGCGGCAATGTCCGCTTCGATCTCCTTTGCGAAGCCAGCCACATCCAGCAGCCAGTCCTGCCCCTTGCCCGCGTGGTCGAGACAGATGTGCGCGTCGGGCTGCAGCGCCTTGGCGGCGGCGAGCACGGCACGGCGCGAGCGCGACGCCTTCAGGCTGAGCGCGATCCAGCTGCGGTCATCGCCGGTCGGTTCGTTGGGCGCGCGGCCGATGACCATTGCCTGCGCCTTCGGATCGCGCACATTGCCGATATCGCCGAACGGCAGGCGCCCCATCACGTGCGGCACGGCCTCGCCCCTGGCCAGCAGATGCGGCCACCACGGGCTGCGCTCGCCCAGGCGCGGCATGGGCAGGATACCGACCGTCGCCTTGCCGCGCGCCACTGCGTTGAGCACGTCGGTGTTGGCGGGCACCGGTGTGATCTTGACCCGGCTGCCATAATGGTCGCGCGCCAGGTCCCACAAGGCGGTGTCGCCCTTCGGCGCCTGGACCGCCACGACAAAAGGCCCTTCGACCTGCAGCAGGGCGGAGATCATCTCCCGCCACATGCGCACGATCACCGCCTTGGGCAGCTTGCCGCGATGGCGTGCCACCAGCCCGCGCAGGATCAGTGCCTCGCGCGCGGGGCGGATGAACTTGGACCCGTCGGCCGGCGTGCCGCCCAAGGGCTGCACGCGCGCCTTCACCTCACCCACCTGGACCGCCAGGTCGGTGCGCCGCATCAAGAGATCGTGCAGCTGGCTGTCGATCGCGTCGATCTCGGCGCGCAGGGCCGCAAGCTGCTGGTCAGGGCCGGTCATCGTTCAAGGTCCGGGGTATCCTGGTTGCAAAGCCACCCGGGAAGCCCCGGGAAAGGGCGCCCAGTGATAGTCCGGCAGGGCGGGAAAGCAAAGGGGCGATTTCGGCGCAGGCGGGTGGAAATCGAGGAAAATACTGATAGTACAAAGGTCCGCGACGAATCCCGCTGCGGCGGCAGATCAGAAGATCGCCAGCCCGCCCCCGACCATACAGATCGAGGTGCCGCCCTCGGCCCGAATGAGTTGCCATGCTTCGTAGCCGGATGACATATTCAGCGCTTCCAGCAGAAGATCGTCTCCGAAGCTAAGCGTCAGATCGCCGGTGTCTTCGCGGACGGAAACGCGATGCACGCTCTCTCGTGGACCAGATGCACGACTGCCTCGTGGGCATCGATGGCATCAGGCCACCCAAACTTGAGCCCATCATCCAGGTTCGAGACCTTGATGCCACCTTTAACGAGAATGCGCCACGGGCACTCCGTCATCAGGCTCGCCACATCCTCGAACTTGAATGCCCAATCAGACCCTTCTCGGCCTACCGCGATAAGATTGCGACCAACGACGCACTCGAGGAAGGTCTGGACCTGATCGCTCACGCTCAGATTGGCACCTCGGAATCGGGAACATTGCGCGTCGCCGGCGCGGGGATGCCGAGGGGGGTGCTGAATCGCACGCGCCGCTTCACCGCCTTGATCGGCGTGGAGCCGTATAGCTGCTTCATCGCTTCGATGACGATCACGCCGGCGAAGGTGTTGAACCAGCGGCGGCCGATGCGCTCCCACCCCGGCGCGGCCTTGAGCCAGGTGCGCCAGGAGAAGGGCATGAACAGCAGGGCGCGCCCGCTCTGCAGGGGCGTGAAACCGTTGCTGCGCAGCAGGCGCGTCACTTGCGTCTGGGTGAAGGGCTGGCCGTGGCCGAAGGGCGTGCGCTCCAGGTGCGACCAGGGGCTGCGCCGGTTCGGCACCGCCACCATCAGCCGGCCGCCGCCGGCCAGCACGCGCCAGCACTCCTGCAGCATGTCGCCGGGATGCTCGCTCGATTCCAGCGCATGAACCAGCAGCACGCGGTCGATGGAGTTGTCCGGGAACGGCAGCTCGGTCTCGTCCGCGAGGATCGTCATGCCTGCGCCGTCGCGCGGCCACGGCATGACCCCCTGGGCCGCCGGCATGACGGCGCCAATGCGCTCCGCTTCCCCCAAGAACTGGCGCAGATACGGCGTTGCATAACCGATGCCGAGCAGGCGCTGGCTCGTCAGATCCGGCCACAGGGCGCGGATCCGGAGGCGCAGCAGGTGGCGGGCCGTATGGCCGATCTCACGGTCATAGAAGTGCTTCAGGTCGCCGACGTCCTGCCACATTCGGTGCCAATGTCCCTAACGCGAGGCGCGTTGATTATGGCATATCGCCTGCTATCGTGGATGCCGGAATTTCGCCTGAGTTTCTGGGAGAAATCATGGCCGAGCTCGACATCGCCGTCATTCCGCTGCTGAGGGACAATTACGGCTATCTGGTCCGCGACGCCGCGACCGGCCAGACAGCGGCAGTCGATCCCTCCGTGGCTGAGCCCATGCTGCGCGCGGCTGAAGAGCGCGGCTGGCGCATCAGCCATATCATCAACACGCACCATCATTGGGATCATACCGACGGCAATCTTGGCATCAAGCAGGCGACCGGCGCCAGGGTCGTCGGCCCGGCGTATGATCGCGACCGCATTCCGGGCATCGACCAGGCGGTGGACGAGGAGAGCGGCTTCGACTTCGCCGGACACCACGCGGATATCCTGTTCATCCCCGGCCATACGCGCGGTCACATCGCCTTCTATTTCGCGGACAGCAAGGCGGTGTTCTGCGGCGACACCTTGTTCTCGATCGGCTGCGGTCGGACCTTCGAAGGAACCTCGCAACAGATGTGGAATTCACTCTGCAAATTGCGCGACCTGCCCGACGACACCTGGATCTATTGCGGCCACGAATATACCGAGAGCAATTGCCGTTTCGCGCTGACGGTAGAGCCGGAGAATCGCGATCTCGTCGAGTTCGCGGAAGCGGTGAAGCATGCGCGCGGGCAAGGGGAGAAGACCATCCCCTCCAACCTTGGCATCGAGAAGTTCTGCAATCCATTTCTGCGCGCCGATCAGCCGCGCCTGCTCGAGAAGTTCGGCGGGCTGGCGCGCGACCCCGCCACCGCCTTCGGCGCCATCCGCGGCGCCAAGGATCGGTTTTAGCTGCACCCCTCGCGACCAGGAGCCATATGATGAAACTCCGCTATTCCACCACTTCGCCGTTCGTGCGCAAGGTGCATGTCGTTGCGATCGAGACCCACCAGATCGACAAGATCGAGCTGGTGAAGACCGTCACCGCGGATCCCGATCTGGGCCGCAACAATCCGCTTCAGAAAGTGCCGGCGCTCGAGCTCGATGACGGAACGTCGCTCTATGATTCGCGCGTCATCTGCGAGTATCTCGACACACAGGCGGGCGCAACGTTCTTTCCGCCGTCAGGGCCGGCGCGCTGGACCGCGCTCAGGCGGCAGGCCCTCGCCGATGGCATGTGCGATGCAGCCGTGCTACGCCTGATGGAGAGCAAGCGGCCGGAGAACTTCCGCTTCCCCGATTGGGACAATCGGCAGAAACTCAAAGTGACGCAGGGCTTGGCCGCTCTGGAAGCGGACCATCTTGGGCCGCAGCTCGACATCGGCACGATGACCGTCGCGATCGCGCTCGACTATCTCGATTTCCGCTTCAAGAACGAGGATTGGCGCAAGGATCACCCGAAGCTCGCGGCCTGGCACAAGACGTTCTCAGAGCGCGCCTCACTCAAAAAGACGCTGCCCCACGACTAGGTGTCGCGCGGCGCATCCACAGATCGCGCGAGGCGATGACCGCGCCGCCGATGATCAGCAGGCAGGCGAGGATGACGGTCATCGTCGCCTCCGCCTTGCCGGCGAGGATCAGCAGGATGGTGGAGAGCAGCGGTGAAGCGTAGGAGCAGGCGCCGAGCGCCTTGATGTCGCCGCGCTTCACGCCGTAGTCCCACACGAAGAAGGCGAGACCGACTGGCCCCAATCCCAGCGCCACGATGGCGGCCCATTCCCAGGCATCGGCGGGCCAGATCGTCGGCTCTCCCAACACGCCATGGGCGATGACGCCGAGCAGCGCGGTCGCGCCGCAGAAGGCGCCAACCAGATCCGTGGGCGCCCGGCCGAAGCGGCGGCTCATGACCGAATAGATCGACCAGGTGAAGGCGCAGCCCAGGGCCGCCAGATAGCCGATGACGTATTGCGCGTCGAACGCGACAGCACCATCGGCCTTCTGCAGCACCAGCAGGATGGCGCCAAGGAGGCCGATCCCGCCGCCCAGCAGATGCGTCCAATGCAGCCGCTCGCCTGGCAGCAGCGCCGACAGCAGCACGATCAGCAGCGGCCAGAGATAAGCGATGAGGCTGGCCTCCACCGGCGGGGCGTGGTCCAGCGCGGTGAAATAGAGCGCGTGATAACCGAACAGCCCGACGATACCGAGCAGCCAGACCGGCCAGGGCTGCCGGAAGATCCGGCGGAAGCGGGCCGGATCGCGCCGCGCCAGCCACAGCCAGCGCACAAGGCACACCGCGAACGCGATGCCGAAGGTCAGGCTGAGCAATTGAAAGGGCGGCACCTGCCCGGTCGCCGTGGTGAACAAGGCGAGCGTCGCCCACAGCAGAACGGCGATGAAGCCGATTAGGGTCGCGCGCAATCGTTCGGGGTGGGGCAGAGCAGACATGGGCGGGCGTGGGTCGCACGCCGCCCGGCATTTTGTCAAGGCGGCGCCGCTACGGATTGAAGCGGATATAGGGCTTCAGATAGAGGATCAGGAGCCAGTTGGCGATCAGGATGAGCGCCAGCATGAAGACCAGCAGGATGTAGCGATGCACGTTGGCTTCGCGCGGCGGCAGATAGGCGCGCACATCGCGCAGCACGTTGGAGAAACGCTCGCTGATCATGGTGAGCTTGCCGCGTTCCGCCTGCTGCCAGAACTGATAGATCGCGAGCGAATAGATGCTGGCCCCGCTGACGATCATGCTGACCACGATGATGGTCTGGGTCAGGAAGCCGTAATGCGGGCCGAACTCGCCGAGCACCCCCAGGATGACGAAGATCGCCAGCGCGCCGCCCGTGGTGGTCCATTGCTGCGACTTCGCGAAGCGCACGGAATTCGCGCACTCCGTGTACAGCATCAGCATTTCCGCATGAGTCTTGTCGTCGAGGTCGCTGGGCACAACGGCCAGCGCTTCGCCCGCATTCTCCATGGCTTCCGGGGCCTTGGCCATCCTGATCTCCTCCGCCGGCCATGGTTGACGGATTGAGTTAAATTTGACTTAAGGCGAGGCCTCCGAAATCACATGCGGGTGGGGGCCAATGCGCGGCACGCCCCTTCTACCGTCGGAACGGGATGAGCTGGCGCAGGCGCGGATCGCGCAGATAGAGCCCGCCCCAGATCAGGACGCCCAGGTAGAACCCGAACAGCACGTGGCTGAAAAGCGGGCTGCCGACGCGCACGTGAGTCGCGATCGCACCACCCATGTAGCCGGTCAGCAGGATCGCACCCAGGACAGCGGTCTGCGGCGCCACATAGAGCACGACGCCGATGAGCGTCAGGATCCCCAACAGGCGCGCGAATTCGACAGTGGCAGGCAGTCCAAGCTGAGCCGAGGTTTCCGTGACGATCTCCAACGGCACCAACTTGATGCCGGCATCGAACAGCAGGAACAGGACAACGACACCGCTCATGATGGATCCGGTCCAGCGCGCGGCCTTTGCATCAGAGGCAGATTGAACAATCGCATTCATGGTTGGGCCCTCCTGATGTCTGCCTACGGCTTGAGATCGACGGCGGCCTTGTAGCTGCCATCCATGTAGAACGGGACCGACGTGTGGTCGTGCGCGATCTTCCAGGCGCCGTTGATCTTCCTGAAGCCGAGGCTCTGGCGCACCCACAGATCATTGTGCTCGCCATCGACCTTGGTGCCTGTGATGCGGACAAAGCCGTGACCGAACGCCACGTCGTCATTGGCTGTGATGCTGAAGTCTCGCGTCTCGTAGCCGATCGGCCCTTGCCAGGTCGCGAACCAGTCATTGAGCGATTGTTCGAGTGCCGGGCCGGTGCTGGCATTCCGGAGCGGCGGCGCCAGATCGAAGATCACGGCATTCGCCGCGTAATGAGACACGGCGGCCTTGGCGTCCTTGTCATGAATCCCCTGGGCCTGGCGTTCGATCACCTTGCTGATCTCGGCTTCGAGCGATGATGTGCGGGTCATGATTCTTTCCTTCCGCGAAGCGAGTGGGGGCCATCGGCAGCCCGGCCCGGAGGTGGGGCGGGCCGCCGTGGCATTCGCAGGCTTAGGGGCCTAGCTAGATCTTGGCGGCGAGGGCCGCGAGCTGGTCGGCACACTGGCCCCAGCCCTCGTGGAAGCCCATCTCCTCGTGTGTCTTGCGGTCCGCCGCATTCCAATGCAGCGCGCGGGCGGTGTAGCGGGTCTTCCCGCCTTCGTCCTCGAACGTGACGATCGCGGTCATGAACGGCTTGGCCGACGGCTCCCAGGCCTTGGTGTAGGCGTCTGTGAAGACGATCTTCTCGTTCTTCACCACCTCCAGGATGATGCCCGGATTCGGGAATTCCTGGCCCTCGGGGCTCTTCATGACGATCAGGCTGGCGCCGCCCGGCCGCAGGTCCATCTCGGCATGGGTGACGGTCCAAGGCAGCGGCGCGAACCACTGCTTCATCAGCTCCGGGTCCGTCCAGCAGCGGAACAGCTTTTCCCGTGGCGCGTCGATCAGGCGGGTCAGGACCAGCTCGCGGTCGGCGTCAGGGCTCTGGGGGGCTCCACACATTTTCAACTCCTCTTGTCTGGCTCTCATCCCTAGGACGAACCAGCCGGGCGCTGTCCGACAAGCCCCTCAAACTTTTTTGGCGGCCGACGCGCTGTCTTTCTGCAGCCGGTCCAGGTGGGCGCGGATATGGGCCGCTTCCGCCGCATTGTTGGCGAGCGCGATGGCGCGGTCGAAGGCGACCCGCGCCTCCTCATTGCGGCCCAACTGCTGCAGCATCGCGCCCTTGACGCCGAAGAAATAGAAATAACCCGACAGGTCCTTGGCCAACGGCTCGATCATGGTGAGGGCCGCTTGCGGTCCTTTCAGCTTCGAGATGGCGACTGCGCGATTGAGCGTGACCACCGGCGATGGCATCAGGCGCTCGAGCGTGGCGTAGAGCAGGTCGATCTCTGCCCAATCGGTGTCTTCCGGCCGTTTTGCGCGGGCATGGAGCGCGGCGATGGCGGCCTGCACCTGGTAGGGCCCGGGACGGCGGTGGCGCATCGCCTTGTCGATCAGCGCCAGTCCTTCCGCGATCATCGGCTGGTTCCACAGGGTGCGATCCTGGTCCTCCAGCAGGATGATGCTGCCGTTTTGATCGAACCGGGCGGCAGAGCGCGCATGCTGCAACAGCATCAGAGCGAGCAGCCCCATGATCTCCGGCTCGGTCTGGAACAGCCGCAGCAGCAGGCGCGCAAGGCGGATCGCTTCGTCGCACAAGGGCGCGCGTAAGGGGAGCTCGCCGCCGGTCGCCGAATAGCCTTCGTTGAAGACCAGGTAGATCATGCGCGCGACAACGCCGAGCCGCTCCGCGCGATCCGGCGCGCCGGGTGTCTCGAACGGCACGTCGGCCTTGGCGATGCGGGCCTTGGCCCGGGTGATGCGCTGTTCCATGGCGCTGTCGCCGACCAGGAAGGCGCGCGCGATCTGCGGCACCGTCAGGCCGGAGACGATGCGCAAGGCGAGCGCGATCTGCTGTGTCTCCGGCAGCTCGGGATGGCAGCAGATGAAGAGCAGGCGGAGGATGTCATCGCGGTAGTGCGATTCATCCAGCCGGTCGGCGATCGCGCTTTCGGCGTCGCTGAGATCGGAGAGACTGTCATCGTCAGGCAGAGGGTGGCTCTTGGCCTGGCGCCGCGCAGCATCGATGCCGACGTTGCGCCCGACCATGATGAGCCAGGCGGCCGGATCGCGCGGCGGCCCGTTGCGCGGCCAGGTATCGAGCGCCTTCAGGCAGGCGTTCTGGAAGGCTTCCTCGGCGCTGTCGAGGTCGCGGAAATAGCGCAGCAAGGCGCTGACCGCCCGGGGACGCGCGGAGGTGAGCGCCGCGTCGATCCAGGCGATATCGTTCATTGCTTGAGCGTTCCCGGCAGCAGCAGGGCCATCGGCCGGATCTCATAGGACCCGCCGGGATTGGCCTTACCGAGCTCCTTGGCGAAATCCAGCGCCTCTTCCAGGGACTCGCAATCGACCACGTAGAAGCCGAGCAACTGCTCCTTGGTTTCGGCGAACGGCCCGTCGATCACCAAAGGGGGCTCGCGGTCCTTGCGCAGGGTGGTCGCGGTTGTGGTCGGCATCAGGCGGGCGACCGGGCCCAGCCTGCCGGCCTTGGCCATCTTCTCCTGGGCGGCAATCAGCTTGCTCATGACGGCCTCTTCCTCGTCCTTGGACCAGGAAAAGACCGTCTCCTCGGAATTGTAACAAAGAACCGCGTAGAGCATGGGAACATCCCTCATCGATCAAAGGACGAACGAGTATGCCCGGCGCCGACACAGCGCTGCGATTTTTCGGTCGCTGGGCGGCTTCGAGAGACCCTCAGGGCTTCCTTTCGCAGAATCTCAGCCGGTTGCCGAAGGGGTCCGCAATCTGCATCACGCGGCCCCATGGCACGTTCTCGATGCCTGGCCGAGCATAGCTGTAATTCTTGGCGAGCAACTCCTGCCGAAAAGCGTCGATGCCGCCCATGGGGACGAATATCGTGGCACCCGGGCTGGCATCGCCATGGTGTTCGCTCAAATGGAGCGTCAAGCCGGAGCGCGAGACTTCAGCATAGAGCGGCAGGTCCTCCTCGAAACGATGCTCCCACGCGAGCGCAAAACCCAGGAAATCAAGGTAGAATTCCTTCGCCTTCTTGACGTCAAAGATCCGCAGGATGGGTATCGCGGGATCGAACGTTACGGCCCGTCCAACATCGGGCTTGTCCGAGGTCTCGGCGCCGATTTTTGCAGCCAGGACGTTCCAATCCGCCGCGCCAAACTGGGCGGCGACGATCTCGAGACATTCCGCATGAGAGAGAGCCATCTGCCTGCGGACCATTTCCGCGCGTAGGCACCTAGCCATCGCTTTTGCATCACGAAACGTGCGCATGAGCGGTCCTTTCATTCGGCGAATGAGAAGGTCAGTGCCCGCATTGCTGACTCATCCGCCGAACCGGAAAGGATCAGGGAGGAGATGGAACACATTCACCATGCCCGAAGGGCGCGAGCGGCTGGCTGTGTCCGGCCGCTTCCAGCGTAGAAAGGCTTAAGCTCGGCAGTCAAGCGCCAAGGTGCAAGGTGCTACGCCTTCGGCCCCTTGGCCGCTTCGACCAGCTTCTCGTCGGGTTCCACGCGGTAGGCATTGGCGAGGCGGTTGGTCTGGTTGGCCATGCCGACGACGGCGATCAGTTCGTGCAGCATGGCGTCGGTCACGCCGGCCTTGCGCGCCGCGGCCGTGTGCGAGACGGTGCAATAATCGCAGCCGTTGGTGATGGAGACGGCGAGATAGAGCATCTCCTTGGTGCGCTGATCGAGGGCGCCGGGTGCCATCACCTGCTTCAGGCTCTCCCAGGTGCGTTTGAGCATCGCCGGATCGTTGGCGAGCACTTTCCAGAAGTTGTTGATCCAGTCGACGTTGCGGGTCTGCTTAATGTCCTCGTAGACCGCGCGCACGTCGGGGCTGGCGGCCGCTTCCTCGGTGAAGGGATAGGTCGCCATTGCGCCTCCCTAATACATGTGTTGGCCGCCGTTGATGGAAAGGGTCGAGCCGGTGATGAAGCCGGCATCGTCCGCCACCAGGAAGAGGACGCCGCGCGCGATCTCCTCCGCCCGGCCGAGGCGGCCGACCGGGATCTTGGCGACGATCTTTTCCAGCACCTGCGGCGGGACCGCGCGCACCATGTCGGTATCGATGTAGCCCGGCGCGATGGCATTGACGGTGACGTTCTTGGCGGCGCCTTCCTGCGCCAGGGCCTTGGTGAAGCCGTGGATGCCGGACTTCGCCGCGGCGTAGTTCACCTGGCCGTATTGCCCGGCCTGGCCGTTGATCGAGCCGATGTTGACGATGCGGCCGAAACTGCGCTCGCGCATGCCGTCGATCACGCAGCGGCACATGTTGAAGCAGGAGCCGAGGTTGGTGGCGACCACCTGGCCCCACATCTCCGGCGTCATCTTGTGCAAGGTGCCATCGCGCGTGATGCCGGCATTGTTGACGACGATGTCGACCGGGCCCAGCTCTTGCGCGATCTTCTGGATCGCGTCCTGGCACTGCTTGAAGTCGCTGACGTCGAACTTGTAGACGGGGATCCCGTATTTCTGCGCGAAAGCCTGGGCAGCCGCATCATTGCCGGCATAGTTGGCGGCCACCTTGTAACCGGCCTTCTTCAAGGCGACGGAGATCGCTTCCCCGATGCCGCGGGTTCCGCCTGTCACCACTGCAACGCGCGCCATCTCTTCCTCCCTGTTTTTTCTCGTTGACCGAAACTAGCGTTCGACGGTGAGCGCGATGCCCATGCCGCCGCCGATGCACAAGGTCGCCAAACCTTTCTTCGCATCGCGCTTCTGCATCTCGTGCAACAGCGTCACCAGGATGCGCGCTCCCGACGCGCCGATCGGATGGCCGAGCGCAATGGCGCCGCCATTCACGTTCACCTTCGACGTATCGAAGCCGAGATCCTTGTTGACCGCGCAGGCCTGGGCCGCGAACGCCTCGTTGGCCTCGATCAAGTCGAGATCTTCCGCCCTCCAGCCGGCCTTCTCCAGGGCCTTGCGGCTGGCCGGGATGGGACCCGAGCCCATCACCGCCGGATCGACGCCGGCGGTCGCCCAGGAGGCGATGCGCGCCAGCGGCTTCAATCCGCGCTTGGCGGCGTTGGCCGCGCTCATGAGGATCAGCGCTGCCGCCCCGTCGTTGATGCCGGAGGCGTTGCCGGCCGTCACGGTCCCGTCCTTCCTGAAGGCCGGGCGCAGCTTGGCCAGGGTCTCAATGTTGGTGCCGGGCTTGATGTATTCGTCGTCCGCGACCGTGACGTCGCCCTTGCGGGTCGAGATGGTGACGGACACGATCTCGTCCTTGAACCGGCCGGCCTTCTGCGCGGCCTCGGCCTTGTTCTGGGAGGCAGCGGCGAACTTGTCCTGGACCTCTCGGGTGATCTGCCACTTCTCCGCCACGTTCTCCGCGGTGATGCCCATGTGATAGCCGTTGAAGGCGTCCCACAGCCCGTCCTTGATCATCGTGTCGATCATCTGCGTGTCGCCCATCTTGGTGCCGTTGCGCAGATGCATGCAGTGCGGTGCCAGACTCATGCTCTCCTGCCCGCCCGCCACGACGATATCGGAATCGCCGTTGCGGATCGCCTGGTAGCCGAGCGCCACCGTGCGCAGGCCCGAGCCGCAGACCTGGTTGATGACATACGCCGTCTTCTCGGTCGGGATGCCGGCCGCGATCGCCGCCTGCCGCGCGGGGTTCTGGCCGGTGCCAGCCGTCAGCACGTGGCCCAGGACCACCTCGCTCACCTCACCCGCCTCGACCTTGGCGCGCTTCAGCGCCTCGATAATGGCGATCTTGCCAAGCTCGTGCGCCGGAAGAGACGAGAGGGCGCCGCTGAAGGCGCCGATCGGCGTGCGGGCAGCGGAAACGATGACGACATCGGTCATGTGAAAACTCCATTGAAGTCCGGCAGGACGACCGCCTGCCAGTGGCCTTGATCATGCTCTTGTAGCGACGTTAGGGCCCTTGCGTGTCAGGCGCAAGCACACCGGCTAACTTGCGGCGATTCGCCGAAGCCAGGCATCGAGCGGGTCCCACACCTTGGCTCGTGCGGAGCTGCCAACCATCATGCCGATGTGACCCGCCGCAGGAGTTAGGGTGTCACATTTCGGCAGCCGCTGTGCGAGGGTCATGGCGCTCTTCGGTGGAACGATCCGATCGGCACTGGGCACCATCGCCAGCGCGGGTATGTTCAGCCTCTCCGGTCGCACAGGCTCGCCCGCGATCAGCCACTTGCCGTTGGCGGTCGTATTCTCGCCATACCATTGCGTCAGGCATTCGCGCGCGACCGGCGCCGCCAGGCCCACACCATCGTTCAGCCAATCCTCGAGCGCGACGAACCTGCGCGCCTGCTCGCCCTCCATCTCGGCGAAGCGGCGGAACTTGGCAAGGATGGACAGGGGATCGAGGGCGGCGAAGAAGCTTTGCAGGACGTCGACTGGCATCTCGCCCAGCACCTGGAACAGAGGATCCATGCTGCGGCCGACCGCGCCGATGAGTTGCGCCTGGGCCTGACTGTCGGCATGGAAATCCCACGGCGTCGCCAGGCACGCCAGCGCGGCGATATCACTCTGCCGGCGCAGCGCCAGGGCCAGCGCCAGATTCCCGCCCATGCAATAGCCGATGATGATGATGGGCCCGCCCGGCTGGCGCTTCACCGCATCCAGCGCCCCTTCGAGCCGCCCCGCGATGTAGCGGGTCAAATCGAATGTTTGTTCCTCCGGCCCCGGCGCATCCCAATCGACCACGAAGGGCGCGTAACCGCGGGCCGCGAGATCGGCCAGGAAGCTGCTCTCCGGCTCCAGGTCCAGGATGTAATAGCGGTTGATCAAGGACGGCACGACCAGCAGGCGCGGCGCCACGGCGTCATTGTTGCGCCGGTAGTCGCGCAGCAGGGTCGTCCCCTCGCGCCACAGCACAGGCCGGTCCGATGACCGGCGTGCGCCGGGATAGCGCCGATACGCCAGCACGCCGTCGAGGAAGCGCCCGAGCCTGCGTTGCCCCTCGAGGGTCAGCGCATTGAGGAGGATGGTTTCATCCGCCTTTTGGAGTTCGGGTGCGAGCGCCCGGAGCGCGCTTGCGAGCGGGCTTGGCGGCCCCGGCTCGTTCGAGTTCTGCCAGGCGGCTTTCAAGCTCGGCCAGGCGGCGGCGGAGTTCCCCCACAGCGCCATTGCCAGCATCAGGTGCTGCGGCAGCGGGCGCGGGCCCAGCCGCCTGGCCGGCCGAGAATGGGGCGGCGGGGAAGCCCCCGAATGGGAACCCCGCGGGGCTCCCTGGGAATTGGTTGGGGAATGGGGCAAAGCCGGTCCCTCCGGTTGGCGCCATCCCCGGCGGTGGCCAGGGGAACGGCGAATAAGCACTCATCAGCTTCAACGCCTGGGCCATCAGCGCCGGATCCTGGGCCAGCGCCGACAAGTGATCCTGCCAGAGGTCCAGCAGCTTACGCGCCAGCGCCTGCAGCTGTTCTTGGATCTCGTCCTGCATTGCGGCCGTGCGTGCCGCGTGGGCGGATTGTTGCGGGTCGGCAGCCATGACTCCGGCCTGTTCCCTCGGCTTTTGCGCAGATATTAGAGGGCCGATCCGGCCTTTCGCAATGCAGCTATTGCATTGCCAAACAGGGGGTCACCCCTGCTATGCTGCAACGCATCCAGTGTTAAGAGGCACCCACGCATGACCAACGGGCAGGATAAGGATGGCAAGCCGACGGTGCGTATTAAGAAATACGCCAACCGGCGGCTCTACAACACCGCCACCTCTTCCTACGTGACCCTCGACTACCTCGCTCAGATGGTCCGCGAAGGGCAGGATTTCACCGTCGAGGACGCCAAGACCGGCGAAGACATCACCCGATCGGTCCTGACCCAGATCATCGTCGAAGAGGAAGCCAAGGGGCAGAACATGCTGCCCATCAACTTCCTGCGCCAGCTCATCAGCCTCTATGGCGACAATCTGCAGTTCCTGGTCCCGCGCTACCTGGAACAGAGCATGGAAGCCTTCACCAAGAACCAGGAGCAGATGCGCCAATATATGCGCGAGAGCTTCGGCGGCATCTTCCCGTTCGACCGCTTCCAGGAGATGTCGAAGCAGAACATCGCATTCTTCGAACAGGCCATGCGCATGTGGTCGCCGTTCCGCGGCAACCAGCAGAGCGAGACGGCAGCCCCGACGCCGAAGCCGGAGGCCAAGCCCGCCGATCTCGACGACCTGAAGGCGCAGATGCAGGCGCTTCAGAAGCAGCTCGAAACCCTCGCCCAGGCAAACCAGGCCGCGCCCAACCGCTCCAAGGACGAGAAGCCGGAATAGATCGCCCGCGCGGCTTGTTGTGAGCATGGCAGGCATGCCGCCCCTAACGGGAGGACCCTCACCATGATCGATCTCACGGGCAAGACGATCCTTGTGACAGGTGGTTCGCGCGGTATCGGCGAGGCGATCGTCCGAGCCGTGGCTGGGGCCGGCGCCCAGGTTCTGCTGCATTTCGGCAAGAGCCGCGGCGCCGCCGAGGCGATCCAGAAATCACTCGGCTCCGAAGTCTGCCACCTCATTGAGGCGGATCTCGCCGAGGCCGCGGCGGCTGGCGAGCTGTGGCGCGCAGCGACCGCTGCGGCGCCACGGATCGATGTGGTCGTCAACAACGCCGGCATATTCGAGCCGATCTCAGTCGATGCGCCGCTGGACGAATGGCATCGGACCTGGGGACGCGTGCTGCAAGTGAACCTCCATGCGCCTGCGGACCTCTGCAAGCTGGCCATCGCTCACTTCCGCGCCCATGGCGGCGGGAAGATCATCAATCTCGCGAGTCGTGCCGCGCATCGCGGCGACGCATCCGATCAGTGGCCCTATGCGGCCTCGA
This sequence comes from Dongia deserti, assembly GCF_003574735.1. Lineage (GTDB taxonomy): Bacteria > Pseudomonadota > Alphaproteobacteria > Dongiales > Dongiaceae > Dongia_A > Dongia_A deserti. The sequence continues at coordinate 35,919 of NZ_QORW01000014.1, read as the reverse complement.
AAGGCGCGCTCGTGGCCATGACCAAGACGATCGCGCGCGGCTATGCGAAGGATAATATCTTGGCATTTACCATCGCGCCGGGTTTTACCGACACGGACATGGCATATACCAGCCTTGACGATGCAGGGATCGAGCGCATTCTTGCGGAAATTCCCCTCGGAAGCATGGTCAGCGCCGAGGAATGTGGAGCGCTGGCAGCGTTCTTGTGCTCGGACCAAGTCCGGCATCTGACCGGCGCCACCTTCGATATCAACGGCGCAAGTTACGTCCGTTAGGCGCCGCTACGGCTTCACCGTCTGTGCCATCGGAATGGCCAGCGGCCGCTCGCGGTCCTTGTTGAGATAGCGCTCCAGCCAGTTGAGGATGCGCGTCAGGATGAACACAAGCACGATGTAGACGATGCCAGCGCTGAGCAGCGTCTCATAGATTCGATAGCTCTGGGAGCGCAGGAACTGGGCCGTGCCCAGCACCTCGTAGACCGTGATGGTGGAGGCGAGCGCCGTCGCCTTGAGCAGCAGGATGGTTTCCGTGCTCATGGCGGGCAGGCAGATCCGGATCGCGCGCGGCAGCGTGATGCGGCGGAAGATCATCCAGCGCGACATGCCGAAGGCGCGGCCGGCCTCGATCTCGCCGTGCGGGACGGCCAGGATGGCGCCGCGCAGGATCTCTCCGGTGTAGCCCGCCGTGTTCAGACTGAGCGCGAAGATAGCGTAGTAGATGCCATCGCGCAGGAACGGCAGAGCCTTCATAAGGGGCTGGCCGAACAGGGTCATCTGGCCGAACACCTCGCCCAGGCCATAATAGATCAGATAGATCTGGACCAGCAGCGGCGTCCCGCGCATCAGCAGGATGAAGCTGTAGGACGGCATCCAAAGCAGTGGGTTGCGGGAGACCCGCGCCAGGGCCACGGGGACGGCGAGCAGGTTGCCGATGATGCCCGAGGTGACCAGCAGCAGAAGCGAGATCGGAATCGCTTTGATCAGCGCGGGAAACACCGTCACCAGCGTGTAGCACAGGTTGAAGCCGGGGCCGGGCTCGGTGTTCAGGAAGGCGTAGCATTGCTCGATGGTCATTGCCGCCCTACCTCAAGCCCGCCGCACGCCGCGGCTGGTGCGTCGCTCGATATGCTGGAGCGCGATCATCGACACGATGGTGATGCCAAGGAAGCAGAGGCCGCCGACCGAATAGAAGAATACGTAATGCTTCGTCTGCGAGGCCGCGCTCTTGGCGGCGAACAGGAGTTCGAACGCGCCAATCACGCTCACCAGCGCGCTATCCTTCGTGATGTTCAGCCACTGATTGCCCATGCCAGGCACTGCGTAGCGTATCATCTGCGGAAAGATGATTCTGCGGAACCGCATGGGGGCATGCATCCCATATGCACGAGCCGCTTCGATCTGCCCTTTGGGAATTGCCTGGATCGCACCGCGAAAAATATCCGTCAGATACGCCCCATAGATCAATCCGAGCGCGGCCACCGCCGCCGCGAATGGAGTCACCTGAAAGTCCCGATCGGCCAGTCCGATGCCGACGAACAGCTGGGTCAACGCCCGGCCGCCCATGTAAAAGACCATGAGGATCAGCAGCAATTCGGGGATGGCGCGGATGAACGTAGTGTAGAGATCGCCAACGCGGTACAGCGCCTTGTTGCCATGCAACTTGGCGCCGGCCCCCAGCAAGCCGAGCACGAAGGCCAGGATATAACCGCAGACCGAGATCTGGAGCGTGAAGAGCAAACCCGTCAGGAACTCATCGCCGAAACCCTCGGCGCCATAGGCCATCAGCGACCAGAGAGATGGCTGCGGATTCATGCTTTCCCCACGCTACCCTGTTCTCGAGCCGGGCGGTCCTTAGTCTCCTGCCGCCCTTTTGCTTTCGTCAACACTAGCATACCAAACGCAAGGCGCCGCCCGGATTTTCACCCGGGCGGCGCTGTCTTGTCGTTCGGAGTTCCGGCTTAGAAGCTGGGCTTCACCAGCTGGCCTTCCAGCTCCGAGTACTTGGCGGTGATCTTGTCATACTCACCGCTCTCGACGACCTTCTTGATGCCGGCGCTCAGCTTGTCGCGCAGGGCCGTGTCTCCCTGGCGCACGCCGCCGCCGACGCCATAGCCGAGCAGCGGATCCTGCGGGCAGAGAGCCTTTTCCGCGAAGTCCGCATTGGCCTGCAGGAACGGCGTGAGCGAGGTGCGGCCCTCCTGCACGTAATCGATACGGCCGGCCTTCAGATCGGCCAGTGCATTGTCGAGCGTGTCATAGAGCTTCACTTCGGCCGCGTTGCCGAAATACTTCTGCACATAATCGGCATGGATGGTCGCCGTCTGCACGCCGAAGATCTTGCCCTTCACGCTGTCGGCATTATTGAAGTCGATGTTGGCATCATCCGACTTGGCGCCGATGATGATGGTCGGCGAGTCATAGTAGAATTGCGTGAAGTCGATGACTTCCTTGCGCTTGTCGGTGATGGTCATCGAGGACCAGATCACGTCGATCTTCTTTTCCTGCAGAGCGGGAATGATGCCGTCCCAGGCCACTTCGACCAGCTTGCAGTCCAGCCCCTCAACCTTGCAGACTGCCTGGTAGAGGTCGATCTCCCAACCGACCCATGTGCCGCTCGCGTCCTTGGACGAGTACGGCGGATAAGGCTCCGCCGCGACGCCGACCTTCACCGTCTCCGCCTGGGCCGTCACCGCCGAGAACGCGAGCACCGCGCCGGCGACGAGACCACCGATGAGCTTCTTCATGTCCTAAGTCCCTTGATGTGAATGGCCGATCTGGCCGCTGCCTCCCGGGCCGCTGTTCTTAGTTGGCCGATCGGAAAGGCCCGGCCCGATCGGCTCGGCCGAAACCCTAGCATAAGAAAAATGACGCTGGGTAGCGGGATTCACGACCTGTGCGCCGCAAATTCCTGTGATGTTCCCCAATTGTCCGGCCGGTCACCGATCAGGCCTTGCCCAGGAATGCCTGCAGCCGGTCCATCGCCTCGCCCAGGCGCTCTTCGCCTTGCGCGTAGCACAGCCTGAGATAGTGCTCGCCGCCGGCGCCGAACGCCGTCCCGGGCGCCAGGCCGATTCGCGCTTCGCGCACCAGGCGTTTGCAGAACGCCACGGGGTCGCCCATCTCCTCGACCCGCAGCATCAGGTAGTAGGACGCGTTGGCAGGAATGACCGACACCCGGTTCATGGCGTTGAGGCGCGCCACCACCAGATCGCGGCCCCGCTTGCAGCGTTCCACCATCCATTCGACCCAGGGCTCGCCCTCGCGAATGGCGGCGATACAGCCCGCCTGCAGGAAGCTTTGCCCACCGGAGGTATTGAACTCGATGAGGCGGTCCACCTGATCGGTCAGGCCTTGTGGCATGATCATCCAGCCGATTCTCCAGCCCGTCATCGCCCAGGTCTTGGAGAAGCTGTTGACGACGAAGAGAGGATCGTCCGGCTGCGCGATCTCCAGGAACGAGGGTGCCACGCGGCGGTCATAGATCAGGCGGTTGTAGACTTCGTCGGCAATGAGGGCGATGCCGCGCTGGCGCGCAAAATCGAGCACGGCGCGGCGCTGCTCTTCCGGCATCACCCAGCCCGTCGGGTTGCCGGGCGAAGCGAGATAGATCGCGCGCGTGCGGTCGTCGCAGGCCGCGAACACGCGATCGAGGTCCAGCTCCCAGCCGTGGTCGGTGCCGGCCATCGGCACGTGACGCGCGATGCCGCCTTGGATCTGAATCGCGGCGAAGATGTTCGGCCAGACCGGCGTCACGCACACGACATTGTCGCCCGCAGAGACCAGCGTCTGCACGATCAGCACCATCGCGTTCATGCCGCTGCTGGTGATCGCGATGCGCGAATCGGCGATCTCCACGCCATAGAGGTCGCGGTGATAGTCGATGAGGGCCTGGCGGAGCGCCGGGATGCCGCGCTTGTGGGTATAGAAGGTGTCGCCGGCCGCGAGCGCGCGGGATGCGGCATCGCAGATGAAGCGCGGGGTCGGCAGGTCGCCCTGCCCCACCCACATGCCGATGACGTCCGGAATGTCGAAACCCATGCGCCAGACTTCGACGATCTGCGATTCCTCCAGGCTCGCGATATCGGGCCTGATGTTCAGGTTCATTCTCACCTCATTCTGCCGTCACCGGCGCGGACCGTGGCGCGCGACGCAGCGCGAATACATTGCCGATCAGGATCAGGCCGACGCCGAGAATCGCCTCGGGTTGTGGCCGATAATCCTCGAACCAGGCGCTCAAGGCCAGCGCCAGGATCGGGAACAGGACGGAGGCATAGGCGGCCCGCGCCGCGCCGATGCGGCGTGCCAAGGTCAGGAACGAGCCGAAGCCGATGACCGTTGCGAACAGGGAGAGGAACAGGAGCGAGATGGTGTAGCTGGGCGCCATGTTGTAGACGAGTGGTGCGCCGTGCAGCATCGCGAACGCGAAGGACGCCACCGCGCCGATGCTCATGCCGATGGTGTTTGATTCGACCACGCCCACGCCGCGCTTGCCCAGACCGATCGACGCCATGTTGCCGAGCGAAGCGCAGAGCGTGCCGAGCAGCGAAAGGAGCAGGCCGAGGACGACCTCGCGATTGAGTTCATGTCCGGCGATATCCGACCAGAAGGTCAGTGCCAGGCCGACGAGACCGAAGGCGGCGGCGATCGCGACCCTGCCTTCGATCTTCTGGCCGAAGAAGATCGCGGCATTCGCCATGTTCATGACCGTGATCATCGAGAACACGACGGCGAGCAGCCCGGTGGCGAGGTAGGCGGTCGCGTAATAGAACAGGATGTAGTTGGTGCAGAACAGGAAGAGGCCGAGCACCGTCATCAGGCCATAGTCGCGCGCCTGGAACGCCAGGCGCCGGCGGGTGACGAGGCAGAACACGATCATGATCGCCGCCGCAAGCATGAAGCGATAGGCGATCGACAGCGCCGGCGCCACGCCGACTTGATAGATCAGCGCGTGCCAGGACAGGCCCCAGACGATCACGGTGGTGGTGTAAAGCGACCAGGTCGGCATGCGCGCGAAGCTATCGGGCGGATGGCGGCTGCACAATCCGAATCAAGCGCATGGCGGGCATGCATGGGCTCCGATGCACCCCCCTTTCGTCACGGTCGTGCTTTGGTGGTTTGCGGGGAGAATGTCTCGCTACAATCCTTTGTCCACCGCGTCGGCAGCCAGGCGTGCCGCGATCTCCGGCATCAGCGCCGCATCGACGTTGGCGAACGCAACGCGCAGATAGTCGTCCTGGTTGGGGCCGAACACGCTGCCGGGCAGCGCCAGCAGGTTCTGCCGATCGACCAGGCGGCGCGCGACGTCCGTCGCCTTGCGGCCGCGGTGCGGGTGCTTCAGATACGCGAAATAGGCGCCGGCGGAGATGAGCTCGTAGCCGAGATCATTGCGCGCGAACGCGTTCAGGAGCGCCGCGCGGCGGTCGCGCATCATGCGGGTGTTGGATTGGCGCCAGTCCGCCAAATGACCCAGACCGAAATGCGCCGCCTCCTGGCCGATGCGGGGGGCGCAGATCGAAACGCAATCCATCGCCTTGGCGGCGTGATCGATGAAGGCGCTGCCCGCCACGATCGCACCGACGCGATAGCCGGTCAGCGCAAACACTTTGGAGAAGCTGTAGAGGTGGATCAGCGTACGAGGCCAGTCCGCATCGCCGAAGAGATCGTGCGGCGCGCCATCAGCCGGCAGGAAATCGCGATAGGTCTCATCAAGCACCAGCGCGATTCCGCGCTCGCGCGCCAGGTCCTGGAATGCGCGGATGGTCGCGGGCTTGTAGACCGCGCCGGTCGGATTGTTAGGCGAGACCAGAACAATGGCCTTGGTCTTGGGTCCGATGGCGCGCGCGGCTTCGTCGAGATCCGGCTCGCCACCGGCCTGCGGCCGGAACGAGAGCGGCACCAGACGGATGCCTAGCATCTGCAGCCACATCTCGTAATTGAAGTAGAAGGGCGCCGGCATGATGATCTCCTCGCCCGCCTGGGCAAGGCTCATCATCGCGAGGCAGAAGGCCTGGTTGCAGCCGGCGGTGATCATCACCTGGTTCGGCTCAATACGGCTGCCGTAGAAGCGCGTCATGTCTTCGGTGAGCGCCGCGCGCAGCTTCGGCAAGCCGCAGATGTCGGTGTAGCGCGAGGTCGCCGGCTCCGAGACGATGCGCGCCAGATGCTCCGTGAGCGCCGCCGGCGGCGGATAGCCCGGGACCGCCTGGCATACATCGATTAGCGGCTTGTCCTTTGGAAAGGTGCGCCCGGCGATCCAGGCCTGCGCTTCGGCGATGGCGGGCTCGGCGACACCGGCGAGGAGCGCGTTGACGCGGTAGCTTGGAGTAGCGGTCATGAATGTTTTGTCCTCGCCGTCTTCTCAGACAGTCATCCCGGCCCTGAGCCGGGGTCCATTCCGCAGTCGCACGTACGGCGGATGAATGGATCCCGGCTCAAGGCCGGGATGACATAAGAGTCGGTGGCAAGCGTGGTGACTCGCCGGCGAGAGCGACAAACTCACGACTGCAGCTCCACGATGCCCTCATACAGCGCGAGCGCTTCGGGGTTTGCCAACGCTTCCTTGTTCTTCACCGGCCGGCCGTGCACCACGTCACGCACGGCGAGTTCCACGATCTTGCCGGACTTGGTGCGGGGGATGTCGGCAACCTGGATGACCTTGGCCGGCACGTGGCGCGGGGTGGTGTTCTGGCGGATCTGCTTCTTGATCTTGTCCTTCAGCGCATCGTCGAGTGCGATACCTTCACGCAGGCGCACGAACAGGACCACGCGCACGTCGTTCTCCCAGTCCTGGCCGATGACGATGCTTTCCACCACCTCCGGCAATTGCTCCACCTGGCGATAGATCTCCGCCGTGCCGATGCGCACGCCGCCGGGATTGAGCACGGCATCAGAGCGTCCATAAACAATGATGCCGCCGTGCTCCGTCAGCTCGACGTAATCGCCGTGGCGCCAGATGTTGGGATAGATCTCGAAATAGGCCGCACGATACTTTCGCCCGTCGGGATCGTTCCAGAAGCCGACCGGCATGGAGGGGAACGGCGCAGCACAAACCAGCTCGCCCTTCTCGCCGGTGACCGGCTTGCCCTCGTCGTTCCACACCTCAACCTTCATGCCAAGGCCGCGCATCTGGATCTCGCCGCGCCACACCGGGCCGGTCGGGTTGCCAAGCATGAAGCAGGAAATGATATCCGTGCCGCCGGAGATCGACGACAGGCACACGTCCTTTTTCACGTGCTCATAGACCCAATCGAACCCCTCGGGCGCGAGCGGCGATCCGGTCGACGTGATCATGCGCACGGTGGAGAGATCGTTGGTGCGGATCGGGTCCAGCCCCTGCTTGGCGCAAGCGTCGATGTATTTGGCCGAGGTGCCAAACAGCGTGCAGCGCTCCGCCTCCGCATAATCGTAGAGGATGTTGCCGCGCGCCGCGAAGGGCGAGCCGTCATAGAGCAGAAGCGTTGCGTCCGAGGCGAGGCCGGAGACTAGCCAGTTCCACATCATCCAGCCGCAGGTGGTGAAATAAAAGACGCGATCGTGCGGCCGCACGTCGCCATGCAGGCGATGCTCCTTCAGATGCTGCAGCAGCGTGCCGCCTTGACCGTGCACGATGCATTTCGGCACGCCCGTCGTGCCGCTGGAATACATGATGTAGAGCGGGTGATTGAAGGGCACGCGCTCATACTGGATCGCGCCGCCGGGATAGCCTGCCAGCACGTCCGGCAACAGCTTGCCCTTCGGCAGATTGGAGAGATCCGGCTTGTCGCTCAGATAAGGGAAGACCAGGATTTCCCGCAGGCTGGGTAGCTTGGCCGAGAATTCCGCGACCCGCGCCAGCGAGTCGAACTGCTTGCCGCCGTACCAATAGCCGTCGGCCGTGATCAGCACTTTGGGCTCGATCTGACCGAAGCGGTCGAGCACGCCCTGCACGCCGAAATCGGGCGAGCAGGACGACCAGATGCAACCGATGGCAGCCGCGGCGAGCGTGCCGATCACCGCCTCCGGCGCGTTCGGGACGAAGCCGGCGACCCGGTCTCCCGGCTTCAGCCCGAGGGCGCGCAGATGTTGCGCCAGGCGGCTGACGCAGTCATGCAGCTCGGCATGGGAGACGCGGCGCTTCACCTTGTCCTCGCCCCAGAACACGATGGCATCGCCCTCGCCGCCGTCTTTCGAGAAGCGCAGCATGTTCTCGGCGAAATTGAGCCTGGCTTCGGGGAAGAACTGGGCGCCCGGCATCCTGTCGCGATCCCTCATGATCACGTTGCCCGGCTCGCCCACCACATCGCAGAAGCGCCAGAGCGACAGCCAGAAGCGCTCGATCTCCTCCACCGACCACCGCCAGAGCGCGTCGGTGTCCGGCAACTCCGTCGACCAGTCGCGCGCCACGTGGGCGCGGAAGCGGGTCATGTTGGACTCGGCGATCGCAGCAGGCGAAGGCCGCCACAGCGGTTCATTCATGAACGTGACTTAACCTCCCTTTGCGCCGACCCATTGCGCCTGCCGCATGGGGCCAATTCCGGCTCGGCAATGGCGGCGGCACACCTTTCTCTCTAATGTGCCGACCCATCATGTTCTTTGACAAGATTAAAGAGCGGGGACAGCCCAATCATGTGTTGATCGCCGCGGGGTTGACCGTTCTCGCCGCTCTGTGCTTCGCGGGGCTCAGCGCCCAGGTCAAATTCCTGTCAAGCGATCTGCACGGCTTCGTCATCACCTTCTGGCGCAATTTCTGGGGCCTGTTCTTCATGCTGCCCTGGCTCATCAGCCAGGGCCTGGGCGAGCTCAGCTGGCCGCGCATCCGCATGTTCACCCTGCGCTCGGCCTTGAGCCTCGCCTCCATGCTGTGCGGTTTCACCTCGCTCAGCTATCTCACCCTCGCCAACGCCACGGCGCTCAGCTTCACCGCGCCCCTGTTCGCGACCATCATGGCGGCCCTCGTGCTGGGGGAGACGGTGCGGCAGCGGCGCTGGTCTGCCACCCTCGTCGGCTTCGTCGGCGTGCTCATCGTGCTCCGGCCGGGCGTCAGCGGCCTCGGCATCGGCGAGATCCTGGCCCTGGCCGGTGCGTTCCTGACCGCGCTCGTCATCATCGTGGTCAAGCAGATGTCGCGCACCGAGCCCAGCAACGCCATCGTCGCCTATATGGTGCTACTGCTGACGCCCATGTCGCTGGTGACAGCACTGCCGTTCTGGAGCTGGCCGGCCATGGAGGATTGGGTGTTCGTGATCGGCATGGGCCTCGCCGGGACGGTCGGCCACGTGTGCTGGACCCGCGCCATCTCGATGGCCGATGCTTCGGTGGTGGTACCGTTCGATTATGTGCGGCTAATCTTCACCATCGTGATCGGGATCTTGGTCTTCGCCGAGCGGCCGGACGCCTACACTCTACTCGGCTCCGCCATCATCGTGCTGGCCGGCATCTATATCGCGCGGCGCGAGGCGATGCTGAATCAGCGCGCCGCACGCGAGGCGGTGGCCGCCTCCGGCGATCCGGCGCGCACGGCGGAGCGCGACGCCAGATGACGCTCGCCCTTCCGCGCGAGCGCTTCTCCCGCCTCGGCCCCAACCTGCAGGGCGCTTTGTGGCTGCTGCTGTCCTGCCTCGGCTTTTCGGTGATGGCGACGTTCGTGAAGTTCGCCTCGCGGGAGGTGAGCCCGTTCGAGATCACCTTCTTCCGCTGCTTCTTCGGGTTGCTGGTGCTGGCGCCGGCGATCGCCTGGCAGGGAATCGGCGCCCTCCGCACCAGGCATCTCGGCATGCATGCCTGGCGTGGGGTATTGGGCGCGACGGCCATGGGCTGCGCCTATTTCGGCCTCAGCCGCATGGAGCTCGCCGCCTACAACGCGCTCAGCTTCTCCAAGCCGCTGTTCGCTGTCCTGCTGGCGGTCATCGTGCTGCACGAGACGGTGCGCTGGCGGCGCTGGGCGGCGACCTTCGTCGGCTTCATCGGTGTGCTGGTGATGATGCGCCCGGGCACCGCTGCGTTCGATCCCAACGCCCTGTTCGCGCTGGGCGATGCGCTCTCCATCGCGATCCTGATCACGGTCTTGAAGAAGCTGCCAGCCTATGAGCGGCCGCTCGCCATGCTGTTCTATTTCGGGCTGGTGTCCTCGCCGATCGCCCTGGCGCTTGCAGTGCCGCACTGGACCTGGCCGACGCCGGAAGGCTGGGCGATGCTGGCAGCGATCGGCGCCATCGGCGCCTTGTCGCAATATTGGTGGATCCTGGCCTTCCGCGCCGGCGAGGCCTCGGCGGTCGCGCCGTTCGATTATTCGCGGCTGCTGTTCTCCGCCCTCTTCGGCTTCCTCTTTTTCGCCGAGCTGCCGGATGGCTGGACCTGGGCCGGCGCCGCCCTCATCGTCGCCAGCACCATCTACATCGCGCGGCGCGAGGCGAAGGTTTCAGCACCGCCCCAGCGCGTCACCTAGGGCTGTGACGCGAGGGCATACTCGTTGTCGCGCCACTGATAGAGCACGAAGCCCGGTTGCTCGTTGTCGCCCTTGTCATCGAACGACACCAGGCCAATCACGGTTGCGATCGGCTTTGAGCGGAGTGCCTTGGCGACCGCCTCGCCTTCCGTGGTACCGGCACGCCGGACGCCCTCTGCAAGGACCTCGATCGATGCATAGGAATAGAGCGTGAAGCCCTCCGGCTCAAAACCGGCAGCCCGGATCGCGGTGACCGCCGCCGCGGCACCGGGATTGGCGCGGACGTCGGGCGAAAAGGTGAAGTATGTCCCGTCAGCCGCGGATCCTGCAATCTGGGCCAGCTCCGACGAGGCGATGCCGTCGCCGCCATAGAGCGTGATCGGGAGACCTTGCTGGGCGGCTTGCCGGAGGATCATGCCCGCTTCCGCATGATAGCCGCCGAAGTAGACGATCTCTGCGCCCGCCGCCTTCAACCGCGATACAATCGCCGAGTAGTCGCTCTCGCTGGCGTTGATCGTGCCTCGAAAGACGATGGTTTGGTTAGCCGCCTGCAGCGCCCGCACGACCTCCTCGGCGATGCCCTGACCATAGATGCTCTTGTCGTCCATGACCGCGAAACGCTTGCCGCCGAAGCGACGGATCATGTCGCTCGCCGCGACCCCTCCCTGCGCGTCGTCGCGACCGGTGATCCGAAAGACGCGCTCCATCCCGCGATCCGTGATCGCCGGATTTGTGGAGAGCGTCACGATCGCTGAACCAGATTCGTCGTAGACGTCGGAGGCCGGCAGTGTCGAGCCCGAGCAGAAATGGCCGTGGACCAGATCGATGCCGCGCGAGACAATGCGATTGGCCACCTGGACCGCCTGCTTTGGATCGCAGGCGTCGTCTTCGGCTTGAATCGCGATCGGCTGCCCGAGCACGCCCCCGGCAGCGTTGATGATCCTGGCCGCGGTTTCCGCACCGATCTGCATCTGCTCGCCATAGCTGGCCAGATCGCCGGTCATCGGTCCCGCGACCGCGATGACGATATCCGCGTTCGCCGACAAAGCCGAGAGCAGCACGATGGACGCAATAGCCGATACGCGCGTGAGCCTGATCATGGGCCGCCTCCTCTGATCTCCTGGGTCACAGTCCTTACGGGCGCCACGGGCGGTCAGAACGGCACCTCACGCCCCACGCCCTTCCGCCTTGCTTCGGCATAGACAAGCTCGGCCGCCACCAAATCCTCCATGGCGACGCCCATCGCCTTGTAGACGGTGATCTCGGCAGCGGATTCACGGCCCGGCCGACGGCCGAGGAGCACATCGCCCAAAGGCGTTCCATGATCCGCACTCACCCCCTGCAGCTCGGCGCACCCGACCGGTGGCGGCTCGAAGGATTCGCTGCTCTCCACGAACAACCGGTGGCGGCGCGGCAGGTCGAACGGCAACTCGCCGCGTGGCGGGTAATAGCCCACGGACGTGACATGCGTTCCCGGCCGGAGCCAGTCCGTCCGGATGACGGACTCAGGCGCGTGCGTCGCGAGGCACACCACGTCCGACGTGCGCACGGCCGATTCAACGTCCTGGATGGCTGTAACCCCGGCAAAATGCGCAGCCAGGCGCTGCGCATCCGCGAAACGAAGTGAAGCCAATCGGACATACTCGAACTGCGCGACAAGCGGCAGCAACCGCAGGTGTTCTCGCGCCTGCACCCCCGCGCCGATCACAGTCGCCGTGCGCGAGTCGCGGCGCGCCAGCTCCCTCACCGACAGGATCGCGGATGCGGCGGTGCGAATGGCGGTGATGTAGGTGCCGTCCATCATGCAGCGTGGCGAACCGGTCCGCGGATCGAAGAGCGTGATCGTCGCGAGGTGGCTGGGCAGATCGAGCGCCAGATTGCCATCGAAGACGTTCACGACCTTCACGGCAATGCTCATCCCCTCGCTCCACGCTGGCATGGCAAGCGAGAAGCCTGCGCCCGGCACGCGAATCTCGGGACGGGCGGGAGCCTGCACCCGGCCTGCGGCAAGGCGACGGAACCCCTCGGCGAGCGCATTGAGGAGCGCGGAGGGATCGAGCAGCGCCATGACCTCAGCCTCGCTCAGGCAAAGCACGCCGATCTCGCCCTTGTGGATCTCCGCCGCGGCGCGTGCGGTGGCTTGCGTGTTCAACCTTGTCATGCAGGCTCCGGCCTGTAAGATTACTTCCGCTCAAACGATAGAGAGCCAGATCAGTGCACGCCAATGCCTTCCACAGCACGAACATAACTTGAGGTAATGACTAGACCAGCCAGACGCCTGCCGTCACTGACCGCGCTACGCAGCTTCGAGGCGGTTGCGCGCACCCTCAGCTTCACCAGGGCCGCAGCAGAGCTTGGCGTCACCCAGGCGGCCATCAGCCGGCAGGTCAGCGCGCTCGAGGCAGCCCTCGCGGTCAAGCTGGTCGTGCGCGGCCGGGCACGGAATGCGCTGACGGATGCGGGCGAGGCGCTCTACAGCGGTGTCAATCGCGCCTTTGATTGCGTCGAGCAGGCCGTGGCGCGGATCAGCGGAAGCGGGGGTCGCGAAATCCTGAACGTCAGCGTTGCACCTTTCTTCTCTGCGTACTGGCTGACGCCGCGGCTGGCGTCGTTCCTCCGCCGGCATCCTGAGATCGATCTGCGCCTGCATCACTCCTATCATCCGGCAGATTTCCGCCGGGAAGGCATTGATATCGGCGTCAACTGGGGCAGCGGCCTCTGGCCGAATGCCAAGATCGACCTCGTCCTCGCCGGCGATCTGACACCGGTCATGAGCCCGGCCTTGGCGCCCCGCGCCGGTCGGCTCGCGCATCCGCGAGACCTGCTGCGCCTGCAGCTACTGTACGAATTCGACCTGGGCGACTGGAAGGCCTGGTTCGAAGCTTCCAATGTCGCGATGCCGGAGGTCGACAGTTTGCGGCTCAGCGACACGCATGCCCTGCGCCGCATGGCACTCGATGGGCATGGCGTCGCCCTGCTGTTCGCCGACATGCTGGACGAGGATCTCGCCGCTGGCCGGCTGATCCAGCCGTTCCCCGTGCAGGTGAACACGGGCGCGAACTACTACCTCAATTATCCGAGTGACAGCGAACTGCCGTCCAAGTCGGCCAAGTTCAAGCGCTGGATCCTCGAGCAGTCCTCGGGCCGATCGGCTGCCCGCTGATGGCGGCGAAGGCAGACGGCTCCAAGCGGCCTCTCACCGCCTTGTGATCCCGATCGAGCGGCACACTGGGCCTATCATTTCCGTTCCGCACTTCTGTCGGAAGGAGACCATGAAAGCTCTGTTCGGCAGCATTGCATGTCTGGCCATCATCCTGGGCGCGAGCATGGGCCAGGCCCAGGACAACGAGATGACCTTCTTCATCACCAGCACGAATCCGGGAGACGGCGGCAATCTGGGAGGCCTCGAAGGCGCCGATGCGCATTGCCAGACGATCGCGGAGGCGGCGGGTGCGGGCGACAAGACCTGGCGCGCCTATCTCAGCACCAGCAGCGTGAATGCCCGCGACCGCATCGGGGATGGGCCTTGGCACAACGCCAAGGGCGAACTGATCGCCAGCAATCTGGAAGAGCTGCACGGCGACGCCAACCGGATCAACAAGGAGACCGCCCTCACCGAGACCGGCGATATGGTCAAGGGCCGCGGCGAAACGCCGAACCAGCACGACATCCTGACCGGGTCGAACGCCGACGGCACGGTGGCAGCGGGCATGACCTGCGAGGACTGGACCAGCGATGCCAGCACGAGCCAGGCGTTCGTCGGTCATCACGACCGGATCGGGCTGCGCGACGACGCGCCGTCCAAATCCTGGAACGCATCGCACCCGTCGCGCGGCTGTGGACAGGAAGACTTGCCGAAATCCGGTGGCGCCGGCTTCTTCTATTGCTTCACGGCCGACTAGCTGACGGAGCTCTGCAGCAGCTTGTCCAGCGCTTCCTTGGCGCGCACGCGGTGTTCCGGCTTGATATGCGGCGAGATGGTGCGGATTGCGGCGTAGAGCACGGCCGCATCGTCGCCGAAGCCGAGCAGCGGCATGATATCCGGCAGGATATCGAACGGCACGATGAAGTAGGCGAGCGCGCCGAACAGGATCGCCTTGACCTGCAGCGGCGTCGCGGGGTCGATCGCGCAGTAATAGACCGAAACCAGATCGTCGATGAACGGGATCTTGCGGCAGACGACCTTCAGCTTTTGCCAGAAATCGCGTTCCACGCGAGTCCGATCCCTCTTCAGCTTGTCCGCTTCGGCGGGCGTCAGTTCCTGGGCCATGGCGATTCCATATGGACTGCCGGACCTGCGATGCAAGACCCCGCCGCCGCCAAGGTGAAGGTTTCATTAACCAACTTCTCCTAGCCTCTGCCCCATGTTGCGCCCCCTCTTCGCCGCCGTGATCTGCTGCGCCCTCGGCCTGCCTGCCGCGGCGGAGGAGACGGCATCGGTCGAGCAATCCTCCAACACGACCATCGAGATTCCCAACCCGGCCATGGCCCGGCAAGCGCCCCAGCCGATGCAATCGCTCGTGGTCGTGGTGGATGGGGAGGCGCGCTCCTGGGCGCCCTTGGAAAAGGACACCGACGTGGCATGGGAGGCCTACCGCAACGGCAATTTCCCGAAGGCCGTGCCGGTGTTCGCACGCCTGGCCGAGATCGGCCACCCGGTGGCGCAGTGGCTGATGGGCAATATCTACTTCTTCGGCCAGGGCATTCCCAAGGACTATGCCAAGGCGCAGGCCATGTTCGAGGCCGCGGCGAGCCAAGGCTATTTCGCCGCCTTCGCGCCGACCGCGCAGATGTACGTGCAGGGGCTGGGGGTGCCGGCCGATCCGAGCAAGGCCTATTACTGGTACAACATCGCCGCCGCCCAGTTACCGGACAGCGCGGAGCGCACGGACATGATGGACCGGCGTGAAGGCGTCGCCGCGCAGATGACACCGGCGCAGATCGAAGCCGCGCAAAAACGCGCCAACAACTTCAAGGCCAAGCAGGTCGTCCCGCCCGATCCAGAAGACGTGGAGTGGATGCAGGAGTAGGGCGACCTCTCCATCATTGCCCCAAAACGTCATCACCGGAGCGCTGCACAGCAGCGAAACGGTGATCCAAGTTTTGGCCCTGCAACGAATTTGGATTGCCGGGCCTGTCGCTTCGCAACTGCCCGGCAATGACGCTAAGGGAGCGGGTGAGTCCCTACTCCGCTTCCTTCACTTCGAAATCGTGCGTGATCGTCGCCGTCTTGGCGAGCATGATGGAGGCGGAACAGTATTTTTCCGCGGACAGCTCGACGGCACGCCCGACCGCTTCTTGCTTAAGGCCTTTGCCCGTCACGACGAAATGCATGTGGATGCGGGTGAAGACCTTCGGGTCCTCGGCCGCGCGATCCGCATTCAGCAGGACATGGCAATCCCGCACATCGTGCCGGCCCTTCTTCAGGATGTGCACGACATCGACGCAGCTGCAGCCGCCCGTTCCCAGCAGCACATATTCCATCGGCGACGGTGCGGTGCTGACCTCGTCACCCAGGATCTTGGCCTGCATCGGCAGGGCGTGGCCCGTGCCGCTTTCGGCCAGGAACTTTCCGCCTTCGATCCAGCCCACTTTGCCTTTCATCCGATCCGTCCCCGTTCCATCCGCTCGGTGCGCACCATGTCGCTACTGCCGCCCCACGCGGTCAATCGGCCGAGCGCCGCTGCGACGCCAAGACGCGGCGAAGCGAAGATCGGCACCGGAGATTGCGTCAGCAGGTCCGCGGCGGCGGCCATGGAAGCCTGTGCCAGCACGATCGCATCGGGGCGCGGCCGTGTCGCCAGGATGATGCCGGCGATGTGCCGCGAAAAGGCGGCTTCGTCGCCGGCCTGGAACAAGAGCCAGGCGTTTTCCATCAGCAGCGTCTCGATCTCGACCTGCCGGTTCTGCGCATGGGCCACTTCGTTCAGCAGCTGGGTCGTCGGGCCAAGCGTGGAGGGCAGGCACGCCGCCACCAGGATGTGGCGCCCGGCGGCAACGGCGGCTTCCGCCATCGGTCGATCGAGCCGGAGCGTCGGCACGCCCATCTGGCGCCCCACATGCTCTGCCATGCCGCCCACGCTGGAGCAGGTGCACAGCACCTGGCTCGCGCCCTGGCCTTGAAGCGTTGCCATCGCGTTTTCGATGCCGGCCGCGATGGTGTTGACGGGGAAGGTGTCCAATGCCTGGCGCAGCAGCACCTCGCGCACGCAATGCACCCAGCCGACATCGGGCGGCGCCAATTCCGTCAGCAGCCGGTCGAACCGCGCGCGATGCGCTTCCGCCGTATGCAGCAACCCCAGAACGCGCCCGGTCACAGCGTGACACCCTTGAAGAAGATCCGCGTCTTGTCGTAGCCCGTGATCACCATGAAGCGGTCACCCGGCTGAACCGCGATCGGCTGCGGGAAGAATTCCGCTGCCTGCTTCCAGTGGTTGGTGCGGGTGGTGCTGGCGGAAGAATAGACGGTTTCCTCATCCATGATGAGATCGAACCAGAAGGCGATGCCGTGGGCAACGCCGGAGGTGGTGGCGGTGACCTGCAACATGCGCGCATCATGTTCCGGCATGTTGGTGCGGAAATCGAACTCCAGCGCCTTGAATGGTTGCGAGATCTGCCGCACCAGATCGGCGGCCATGTCGATCTGCGCATAACCGGGGGAGCGCAGCTTGTCGAGCGGGCTCAAATCGAAGCCGGAAACATGCCGCACCGGATTGATGCGGGCGAGCTGAGGCGCCTCGATCAGGGCGCCATAGACGATAGCGGCCGCCGGAATGATCTTGGCGTCGGGTTTCAGCAGCGTTTCGCGCGCATGCTGCAGCACGGGGATCATGTTGGGCGAGAGCATGCCGATATTGATCAGCTCCGACACGAACACATCGGCGCGCTCCGGCAGATCGGTGCCCACCTGGAGTTGGGTCGATTTCTTCGTCACGAC
Source organism: Dongia deserti (assembly GCF_003574735.1). Lineage (GTDB taxonomy): Bacteria > Pseudomonadota > Alphaproteobacteria > Dongiales > Dongiaceae > Dongia_A > Dongia_A deserti. Next base: position 18,560 of record NZ_QORW01000014.1, on the reverse strand, counting down.
CGTGATGCGCTCGGAAAGGCCGTTCTTGTCGATCACCTCGCGCGCGATATCGGCCATCAGCGGCAGCACTTCGCAGGTAACGACGCGTCCCGCCCCGGCGCGCGCCGCCATCATGGCGACCAGGCCCGAGCCGGTGCCGATCTCCAGCACCAGGTCGCCGGACTTGACCGCGCGGCGCAGCGCTAGGTCATAGGCCTGGTTGCGCTCCTCGTCATTGACCATCGGAATGTGCCAGGCTGGCGCGATCGACGAGAACTGCAGGCGCAGCATGAAGTCGATATCTTCATCGTCCGGGAAGCGCGCATGGGCTGTGCGCAACAACTCCAGCGCCTCCTCGCGCTTGCCCTGGTCGTGCAGGCATTGCGCCAGCGAGGCATGCGCCTGGTGGAAATCGGGATTGAGCTCGATACAACGGCGGAACTCCACTTCCGCCTCCTGGATCATGTCGAGGTGGTAATAGAGCTCGCCAAGATTGAAGTGCGCGTCCTGGAAGTCCGGCATGTGCAGGATGGCTTCGCGGAAGCAGATCAGCGCCTTGTCCAGCCTTCCCCGACGCTTCAGCGCGACGCCCAGATTGTTGATGGCGCTGATGAGGCCCGGCGTCACCGCCAGCGCCTGGCGATAGCAATTCTCCGCCTCGTCGATCCTGTTGAGGCGCAGCAGTGCGTTGCCGAGATTGTTCCACACCGCGCCGTCCTGGTCGCTGAGCTGGACCGAGCGATGGAAGCTTTCCGCCGCCTCGAGGTCGCGGCCCAGGGCATAAAGCAGCGCGCCGCGGGAATTGTGGAACAGGGCCTGCTCGCCATCGAGGACGATGGCGCGATCGATCTGGCCCAGGACGGCATCGGGCGCCGCGCCCTGCTGATAGGCGATGACGGCCACCCAGTGCAGGGCGACAGCATGATCCGGCTCGCCCGCCAAGACGCGCTCGAACCCCTGGCGGGCTTCGTCCAAATGGCCTTCGGAAAGGGCGGCCAGCGCCCCCTGCAACATGTCCTCGGTCGTCACGAATTCCCCAGATCCGTACCGCGCGCCGTATTGTCAATGCGCTTCTGGGCGCGATCCTAGTGGAGGGATCGCGTCGATGACACCTGGAAAACGAAGCGAGAGCGGGATCAGGCGAGAATATTGACGATCGAGCCGCGCGGCAGGCGGCGGTCGGCGGAGGTACCGTCGGTCGTGGCGGCGGAGGAATTGACCGGCTGCGCGGCCGTCTGGGTCTGCGTCGCCTGGCTGGTCGCGGCGGTCAGGATGGAGAGCAGCGACTGGGCTTGCACCTGCGCCGACTTCACTCCGCTGAGCGCGGCCTGCTGCTGGCGTTGAGCGGTGGAAACCTGGGTTGCGGCTGCACCGAGCGCTGCGACGTCCATGATCGGGGTTCCGCCTGCCTAGGCGACGATGTCGAGCAGCGACTTGGTCTGCTCGTTGGTGCTCTTGAGGACCGCGGCGTTGGCCTTGAAATCAAGGGCCGCGAGCGACAGGGAGACGACATCCTCCGGGTTCAGCGAGCCCTCGGCGATGTTCTGCGCCGCCTGCAGGGTCTTTTCTTCTGCTCTCTTGAGGCCTTCCAGAGCCGATTGTGCGGCGCTTCCGAGCGAGGCGACTTCCATGATGCCCAGTCCCTGATCAATTTGGCCGGCAGTCTAGCGGCCAAAGCTTAACGAAGTGTTGGGACTCTCCAAAAGGATCGATCCCATTGATCTGACAACAAAATTTGCATCGACTTAGGTCCCGACCAGGATATCCTGGCCGACCGTGATCACGTCCGAGGTCTTGAGCGTGGCGACGGTGTGCTCGAAGCCGTTGAAGAGGTTGCCGTCGGTGTCCACGAAGACGTCGACCAAAGAGCCCTTGTCCAGGATCGAAACGCGGGCCGCGCGGTCTGCCGCGGCAACGCCCAGGCTGTCGAACAGCTTATCAAGGTCGAGCACGTCCTGCCCGCCGACCGGATTGCCGTCGAACCCAATGATGAGGTCGTGGCCATCGAGCACGCTGGTGTAGCGGAAGACATCGCTTCCGGCGCCGCCGGTCATCATGTCGTTGCCCTGGCCGCCTACGAGAACATCGTTGCCGACCCCGCCGGTGAGGACATCGTTGCCGGCGCGCCGCGATTGCGCGCGTCGCCAACACCAAAACCAGCAGGCCCGCCGCCATCCGCCTCAAGCTTCAGCGGCCCTCCCTCTGCGTCACGCTCACGCCGCTGTCGCGTGTCGATCCGGATGGTCCGAGCGCGTCCAGCACAGGCGTCGCGATGCTGATAACGGAGCCTGATGCGCCGTCTCCGATCGATAAGGAAGCATTGGCCGACATCTTTCACCTGACCCAGCGCGAGGCGGATGTCGCATGCCTCCTGGCCAGCGGCGTGCAGTTGAATGCGATTGCCGCAGCTCTCGATGTCGGCCTTGGCACCGTCCGCTTCCACCTGAAGCAGGCGTATCAGAAAACCGGCACGAATTCGCAAGCGGCCCTGGTCGCCGTTGCACACGGTTTCGCAAAACCGGATCGATTGTAGCACGGTCTATCGGAATAAATTCTGAGGGAATCTCCTTACGGGGCGGCGCTATCCCAGACTTCCCTGCTTACTTCAGCTTATCCACCATGTCCTTCACCGCGGTGCAGGCGTCGGGCGGCGCCGCGGGATCGTTGCACATCGCCTCGATCATCAGCGGGCGCAAGGCGGGGCAGTCGGTCAGTACCTGTCTCTGATAATTGGTGGGGTCGCCGAAGGGAAACTTGTCGTACGGCTGCTTTTTGGCGATGGCCTGCTTGAAGGCGGGGTCGGCGAGCCGGACTTCCGTCTTTGCCTTGCAGGCGCAGTTGGCGGCGACCGACTTCTGGTCCTTGCCGATCCAACTCGCCTCGTTCACCAGACACGTGTCGAAGAACAGTTTCTCCACCCGCTCGTCTGCAGCGACGGCAGCGCGAGCCATCGGCGCCGCAGCCATCGCGACCAGAGGCAGAACCAAATACCAACGCATCTCGTCATCCTCAAAGGGTAGGCCGCGCCGATTGACAGCGGTCCGCCGACGGCAGCACTCTCCGGCCCATCCTTCCCGAACCGGGTGCTGTGCACAAATGAAAATCACCGCCATCCGCGCCTATCAGGTCGACCTGCCGCTACATGAGGGCAGCTACAAGTGGTCCGGCGGCAATGTCGTCACGGTATTCGATTCGACCGTGGTGGCGGTCGAGACCGATCAAGGCATCACTGGCTATGGCGAGGTCTGCCCCCTCGGCCCTGCCTACCTGCCGGCCTATGCCGCCGGCGTGCGCGCCGGCCTCAAGGAGATCGGGCCGAAGCTGCTGGGCCTCGACCCGCGCGACCTTGGCGTCGTCAACCGGCGCATGGACCAGGCCCTGCGCGGCCACCCATACGTCAAATCGGGCGTCGACGTCGCCTGCTGGGACATCCTGGGCAAGGCGACCGGCCAGCCGGTGGTGACCCTGCTCGGCGGGCGTTGTGGCGACGATTTCCTGCTCTATCGCGCGATCTCGCAAGAGAGTCCGGCGGACATGGCCAAGCGCGTGCACCAGTACCGCGCCGAGGGCTACACCAAGTTCCAGCTCAAGGTCGGCGGCGATCCGGCCGTGGATATCGAGCGCGTCCGCGCCACGTCACGCGAGCTGAAGCCGGGCGACGTGCTGATCGCCGATGCCAATACCGGCTGGCTGATGCACCAGGCGACGCGCGTGGTCGACGCGGTCAGGGACATCGACGTCTATATCGAGCAGCCCTGCATGACGTACGAAGAGTGCCGCGCCATCCGCGAGCGCACGCAGCGGCCCTTCATCCTCGACGAGGTGATCGATTCCTTGTCCGCCGTGCTGCGCGGGTATGAGGACCGCGCGATGGATGTCATCAACCTCAAGATCTCCAAGGTCGGCGGCCTCACCAGGGCGCGGCAGATCCGCGACCTGTGCGTCGCGCTTGGCATCGCGATGACCATCGAGGATACCTGGGGCGGCGACATCGTGACGGCGGCGGTCGCGCACCTGGCCCACTCGACGCCGCCGGAGTTCCTGTTCTCCGCCACCGATTTCAACTCCTATGTCACGCGCTCCATCGCGGAAGGCGCGCCGCAGCGTGAGAAGGGCCGCGCCAAGGCGTCCAATCAGCCCGGTCTCGGCATCACCCCGCGCTTCGACGTGCTGGGCAAGCCGGTGCTGGAGATCTTGTGAGCGAGCTCGTCTTCCGCCGCGCCGACGAGAGCGACGCGGAGACGATCCGCGCGCTGACCCACGCCGCCTATGCGAAATGGGTGCCGGTGATCGGCCGGCGGCCGAAGCCGATGAACGCCGATTACGAACATACGGTGCGGGCGCATGTCATCGATCTGGCTTATGTGGATGGCGAACTCGTCGGCCTGATTGAGATCATTCCCGCTGCCGATCATCTGCTGCTGGAAAACCTGGCGGTGGTGCCTGCCCATCAGCGCAGGGGACTGGGACGGCGATTGATCGCGCGCGTCGAAGCGCTGGCCCGCGCGCAAGGCAAGAAGCTGGTTCGGCTCTATACCAACAAGGCCTTCACCAGCAATCTCGATTTCTATCAGAAGCTCGGCTACGCGCTCGAACGCGAGGAGCCGATCAAGGGTGGCGGCTTCCTGGTGCACTTTGCGAAGGCGGTCTAGGAAAGTGCCGCGCGGCGGGCAGCTCTGCCTGCGTATCTTGGGCCCGCCAGCTGCCGTTTCTCATCAAACTCTAATCTTGCGCCCTGCGTAGGCTCATGATCCGCCTCCTATGATCGCGTTTTGGCCGCGCCGCGCGCGGCGATGGGTTTGCGGTCGGAGCCGCGATGGATTCGGGCAAAGTTCGCTTGCAGGGAATTGCAGCTGTCGTCGCAAGCGCGCTTCTTGCTGCCTCGCCAAGCCTGCTCATCGTGAGTGGCGAAGCCCTCGCCCAAGAAGACAAGCAGGCCGATGACGAGATGGAAGATGACGGCGATGTGGCGGATTGGATCCTGCGGCTGTTCCGCGGCTCGGACAGCATCGAGGATGACCACATACCCAAGGGCCGTGATGGCGACAACAAATCCGGCACAGGCGGTCAAGGCGCAGGCGGTCAAGGCACTGGCGGCAAAGCTGCTGGCGGTGGAAGCCAGGGCGGCAGAGGCACTGGCGGAGACGACGACGGCGGGGGAGACGATGGCGGCGACGATGGCGGGGGAGATGATGACAGGGGTGACAGGGGCGGCGGTGACGACGGGGGTGAAGGCGGTGAAGGCGGCGACGATGACTAGGCTCGCCGGGCCCTTCTGCATCGCGGGACCGTCACCGCGGCGCGCGAGCGAACTTCCGATACCACCCGTCCCCGGCCAGGGTATTGCGGAAGATCCGTTGCCGGATCGCTGCCTCGGCCTTGGTCTCGGCCTTGATCTCGCCCGGCAGATGCGTATCGGCGCGCTTGAAGGGGATGACCTGCACGAGCGGCGTCCCCTTCTCCAGCGCGTGGATGCCGTCTGCGCCGGTTGCAAAGAACGGAAAGTGAATGAGCGACATGTAGGTATCGGTATCGACGATACCGGCGACGACCTCGAAGACCGGGTTGGGCCGGTTGAGCGGCGGCACGAACAGGCAGCTCCAGCCCGGCGGGGTGCGGATTGTCCAATAATTGTGAAACTTGCAGGGTGGCCGAGGCTGCATTGGGTGGCCCGACACTTGGTGGCTCGCGTGATTGCTGACCATGACGCGATCGAAATCCCAGCCGGAATTCACGGTTCCACCGTTATCGACGATCTCCAGGCGGACCGCCCCAGCCAGGGGCAATATCCATCCCGTCGTGAGGGCATCGATGAAGGGCATGCAGCGCTTGACGGTGAGGCCGCTGCTGGTCGGCGTCAGGTGAGCCTTGTCGATGGCGGGCAGCCGCTTGAACCACTCGGGCATCACCTCCTTGGCCGGCACCGGCGGGGGCAGCACGCCGTGGTCCTCGGGACGGCAAAGGAACTCGATGGTCGGTCTCTTGCGCGCAAACATCATGGAAGCCCCCTCCGGCTGAGACGAAGCGCGGGGAGCGGCCGTGGCCGTCCCCGCGCCTTCGTGCGAGCGGTCCGATCAGTCGTCCTTATCGCTCCTGTTCGAGCTGGAATTGGACGAGCTGTTCGAGCTGGAGTTCGATGAACTGTTCGAGTTGGAATTCGATGAACTGTTCGAGTTGGAATTCGATGAACTGTTCGAGTTCGAGTTCGATGAACTGTTCGAGTTCGAGTTCGATGAACTGTTCGAGCTGGAATTCGATGAACTGTTGGAATTCGAATTCGATGAGCTGTTGGAGTTCGAATTGGACGAACCCTTCTTGCCTCCGCCCTTCCACCAGCGATCGTCGTCCGCAACGCGGACGAATCCATCCTGCTGGTTCGTCGCCGTGCCGCCCGGCATGGATCCTGTCAGGTACGAGCTCGTGCCATCGACTGGCTCGCTCTGGCGCGCCTGGGCTGCACCAGCCGTGCCGAGAAGCAGTCCAACAGCGGCCGTGGTAAGCCATGTCATCTTACTCATGGGAGAACTCTCCTTGTAAGTGTCTTCGCGACTGTCGAACGGCGCGCCTCGACCCGACGCAAACGTATGATGACGAGGCGCCCCATCGGACGTGCAAGATGTACTCGCGCCAGATGAGGCCACGGCCGGATATTCATTAAACTCGCATGAGAGGGGTATTGTTCTTGAATGAGTTCGCCGCCTGGTGGAGCGCGCCATGAACGTCAGGACGAAGCTGCTGGTCTCGCAGACCCTGAATGCGATCCTGGTGATCGGCGTCGCCGCCATTGCCGTGGTGGTCGCGCAGAGGTTCAACTATCAGCTTGGCCGTGCAGAACTGGCATACGACCAGCGCCAGACGATGACGATGCTGGCTGTCCAGACCTTCCGCTACAAGACCACGATCGACAAGTTCATGGCTGCGGACGGGCGCAATATGCGCGAGATCGAGCAGTCACGCAGCGACGTCGAGGCGACTCTGGCGCAGCTGCACCGGCAGACCGAACAGGAGCTGTCGTTCGTCAGCCTGGGAGACCGCGCGGAGGAGGCAGACGAGATCGAGCGGGTCGGGGAGCTGCGGGCTGGACTGGCGGAGATCGACCACATGATCCAGCGAATCGTGCAGCTGCGTGCCGACGGAAGGCTGCAGGATGCGCAGCAACTCCACGAGCAGGTGGAGCACTGGTTTGTCGACGAGCTCTCCGAAATCCTGGCCAAGGCGATGGCGGACGAGGACAGCGAGGTGCAGGCGGTCGATTCCGAGATCGCCGATATCGCCGCCGGCCGCGTCGCCTTCCTGTACGGCACCGGTGCTTGCGCCCTGGCCTTGAGCCTGGTCACCGGATTTGCGCTCTACCGCAGCATATCCCGTCCGATGAAGCAGCTCCTTTTCGGCGTCAGCGCGCTGAGGGGCGGTGACCTGAAATACCGGGTGCCGAGCGGAGATGGCGACGAGTTCGCACAGCTGGCGCGCCAGTTCAACGAAATGGCCGAGGCCCTCGAGGACCGGGAACGGCGGCTGCTCGGCATCCATTCGCAGCTGGAGCAGCAGGTGCGCGAACGCACCTTGGCGCTCGAGACTGCCAATCGACGGCTCAACTATCTCGATCGCCAGCGGCTGCAGTTCCTGGCTGATGTGAGCCACGAACTGCGGACGCCGGTTACGATCCTGCGCGGCGAGGCGGAGGTCACCTTGCGCACGCAGCCCGATTCGCCACAGGCGTACCGGGAGACGCTGACACGGATCGCGGAGCAGGCAAGACAGATGGGCCGGCTCATTGATGACCTGCTGTTCCTGGTACGATCGGAATCGGACACGGTCGCGTTCGACCGGCAGCGCGTCGATCTCCGCGGGATCGTTGCAGATGCCGTCCGTGACGGCAGCGCCCTGGCGAGGGGCAAGAGGATTTCGATCATCGAGAAGCTACCGGATGATCCGGTTTGGGTCGAGGCGGACGCGCAGCGGCTGCGCCAGGCGGCTCTGATCGGCATCGACAATGCAATCAACTATTCGCCCGCTAGCCTCGCTGTCGAGGTATCCCTTGACGCCGCCAACGGCCGCGCCGTGATCGGCGTGCTCGACCATGGGATCGGCGTGTCCGCGGACGAACTGCCCTATGTATTCGAGCGTTTCTATCGCGTCCGCAGCGGCCAAAATCGCCAGACGGCCGGCAGCGGTCTCGGCCTGTCGATCGCCAAGTGGATCGCGGAAAAGCACGGCGGCTCGATCACGATGTCTAGCATCCCCGGCGAACGCACCGAACTGACGATCGAACTCCCGCTGCTGCACCGGAGCGACTCATGACCAAGATCCTCCTTGTCGAAGATGATGAGCGGATTGTCGACTTCCTGAGGCGCGGCCTGAAGGCCGAAGGCTTCATCGTGGACGTGGCCGTGAACGGCGAGGACGCGCTGCAGCTCTGTCATGACCACGACTACCCGCTCGTCATTCTCGACGTGATGCTTCCGACCGTGAGCGGCATCGAGGTCTGCAAGACATTAAGACGGGAGAACAAACAGAGCCTCGTCCTCATGCTGACGGCCAAGGACAGCGTCCAGGACAAGATCGAAGGGCTGCACGGCGGGGCGGATGACTACTTGACCAAGCCGTTCGCGTTCGACGAGCTCCTGGCGCGCATTGCCGCGCTGCTGAGGCGGCGGCCGTACAGCGATCCCGGCGGTGTCATGTCGGTCGGCGATCTGGTGCTCGACGCGGCGACGCGGTCTGCCCGAAGAGGAACGCGTCAGATCGAGTTGACGGCCAAGGAATTCGCCGTGCTGCAGTTCATGATGGAAAACGCCGGACGCGTGCTCAGCCGCAGTCGCATCCTGAGCAATGTCTGGGAGCACAACAGTGAAACCTACACCAACGTCGTCGACGTCTATGTCCGTTACCTTCGGCGCAAGGTCGATCATGACGGCGAAACGCCGCTGATCCGGACGGTCCGGGGCGCTGGCTACATGATCTCGCACTAGGGTCGAGCAAACGTTAGGAGCCGGAACGACGGCTGCGCCACGCGGCCGGTGAAACGCCCGCGATCCGCTTGAAGGTCCGGCTGAAAGCGGCTTCCGACTGGTATCCCACGTCGCGACCGATGGCAGCGATCTTCTTCGTGCCGTCAGCAAGCTGCCGCGCGGCGAGCTGCACGCGCCAACGCATGAGATACTGCATGGGCGGGTAGCCCACCAGATGGGTGAACCGATCGGCCAGCACCGATCGCGACACGCCGGCGCGCTTCACAAGCTCATCCAGCGTCCAGTCATCGGCCGGATGCTCGTGCAGCAGGGTCAGCGCGCGGCCGACCGCCGGATCGCGCAAACCGGCAAGCCATCCCGTCTCGTCCGCGCCGCGGGTCGCCACGTAACGGCGAATGACCTCGATGAAGATGAGCTCGCTCAACCCCAGGCGGATGCTCTCGCTGCCGGGATTGCGGGCCCGTGCCTCCGTCAGCGTCAGATCGATCAAACCGTCCAGCAGATCGTCAGGGGTGCCGGAGGGACGTTTCATGTGCAGCAGTCGCGGGAGCATCCCGAGCAACGGATTGAACGGCCGCACATCGCACCCCAGAAAGCCGCACACGAAGCGCGCCCGCTCCGGCCCGCCGCCGCCTTCCTGGATCACGAAGGGCAGCTTGCCCGCCGCCATGTCGCGAAAGAACCCGAGCGAGGTCTCCGGCGTCATTTCCGGCGCCTGACCCGGTGTGCTCAGCATCGCGTAGGGATCTGCGTGGGGGACTACGACGATGTCGCCGGCGGCGAACTGAACCGGCGTCATGCCAGGCAAGCTGGCATAGCCGGAGCCCTGCAGGACGATGTGATACGAGACCACGTGCTGTGCACCGGGAAGAATGATGGGAGCGAAGGCGCGCGCATGGGGAACTTCGACGCCCCACGGCGAGGTCGCATCGACCAGGAAGAACAGGGCTCCGGTGAGCTTAACGGTGCGAAGGACTTCCGACAGCGGATCCTTCTCCGCCGCCTCGATCGCGCCGAGCGGCGCGGAAACGCCGGGCGGGCGCTCTGACGATAAGCGTCGCATCGCGGCGGACGAACCGGCAAGCGATCCGGACGCCTGGTCATGGGTCCGAGCCATGGCCCAGCCTACAATACGAGGCGCAATACATCCACCGATGCCGGGAGGGCCGCCATGAATATCGCCCACAAGTCTCGCACGCCCGCGGAAATCTATGATGAGATGTTCGTCCCCGCTTTGTTCGCACATTGGGGACCGGTCATCTGTGAGATTGCGCAGATAGGTCCAGGCGATCTCGTGCTAGACGTTGCCTGCGGCACCGGCGCACTCACCCGGGCCGCGCAGGAACGGACCGGGCCGAAAGGCAGGGTCGTCGGCCTCGACCCCAACCAGGACATGCTGTCGGTGGCACGCCGCAGAAGCAGCGACATCGAATGGCGCGAGGGCAAGGCCGAAGCGATCCCTTACCCCGATGCGAGCTTTGACGCGGCGGTCAGCCAGTTCGGCCTCATGTTCTTCGTGGATCGCGCGGGCGCTCTGCGCGAGATGATGCGGGTCTTGCGTCCGGGCCGGCGGCTGGCAGTGGCCGTCTGCGATGCGGTGGAGAACTCGCCGGGCTACGCTGCTTTTGCTGATCTGCTGCAGCAGTTGTTCGGCAAGGAGATCGCCGATGCTTTCCGCGCGCCCTTCACGCTGGGCGATCCCAAGAAGCTGCGCGCGATCTGCGACGAAGCCGGCCTGGGGCATGCCGAGATCCTGCAGCGCAACGAGCTTGTCCGGTTTTCGTCCATCAATGCCATGGTCTCGACCGAGCGCGCCTGCGTGTGGACCCTCGGCGGCGTGCTCAACGACGATCAGTTCGCAACGTTGCTCCGGGAATCCGAGCAGGCGCTAAAGCCGTTCGTCGGCGCGGACGGCGCGATCACGTTCGACATGCCGGCGGTGATCATCACCACGACGAAGCCGTAGCGGCCGCCGACCGGCGGAGAGTTGGGATCAGCCGGCCCGCTTGCGCTTCTTCCACGCGCCGGTGCCGCGCCAGTAGACACAGTCATCGCACAGCACGGCGTCGGGCGCGTGGTCGGGCAGCGCCTTGACGCGGTCGTAGATCGGACGCAGGTCGCGCTGGAGGGCGGCGAAGAGCTCGCTGTAGCTCTCCAGCACGAAATACGTCTCCTGGAAATCGTCGATCCGGTAGAGCGTGTTCATCACGCGCTCGAGTTCGAAGGCGATGCGGTTCGGGCTCGGATCATCGACGCAGAACGACGTCTCGGCGAAGGACGACAGAATGCCGGCGCCATAAGCCTTGATCTTGCCGCCTTCGCGGATCAGGCCGAACTCCACCGTGTACCAATACATCCGCGCGAGATACTGCGTCATGCCGAGGCGCTCGGCCTCCTGGCCCTTCACGCCATAGAGCTGCAGGAAATCGGCGAAGGTCGGATCGAACAGCAGCGGCACGTGGCCGAAGAAATCATGGAAGATGTCGGGCTCGACCAGATAGTCGATCTCCTCCGGCGTGCGCAGCCAGATGGTGACCGGGAACTGCCGCTGCGCCAGATGCGCGAAGAAAGCCGCGTCGGGGATGAAGCCCGGCACGGCGACCAGCCGCCAGCTGGTAGCGGCCTGCAGCTTCCGCGATACGGCCTCGAGATTCGGGATCGCGCCGCTGAAATCCAGATGATCCAGCGATTGCTGCACCCGCTCGGCCGCGTATCTCGGCATCAGGGCCGCCTGGCGCTGGTAGAGCTTGCGCCATAGCGCATGCTCGGCCTCGGTGTACTTGCTCCAGTCTTGCTGGATGGTGAAATCGGCGGCGGCCTTCGAATAATCGCCGCGCAGCTCGTGGCTGGTGGTGGCGACGGTAAAGGAAGGCTCGCTGCTTTTCTTCGCGATGCGGCTCATGCTGCGGTATCCTTCAGCACCCCCCGCTTCACCTGATCGCGCTCGATCGATTCGAACAGAGCGCGGAAGTTCCCTTCCCCGAAGCCTTCGTCACCCTTGCGCTGGATGATCTCGAAAAAGATCGGGCCTACCATGGTCTGCGTGAAGATCTGCAGCAGCAGGCCGCCGCTGGGCGAACCGTCAAGCAGGATGCCGAGTTCCTTCAACATTGCCACATCCTCACCATGGCCCGGCAGGCGCTCCGCCAGCATCTCGTAGTAGGTATCGGGCGGCGGTGCCATCAGGTCCACGGTGTTGGCGCGCAGGCGGCGCACGGTCTCATAGATGTTGTTGGTGGACATCGCGATGTGCTGGATACCCTCGCCCTTGTATTCGCGGAGATATTCCTCGATCTGCGACTTGTCGTCGGCGGACTCGTTGATCGGGATGCGGATCTTGCCGTCGGGCGAGGTCATGGCGCGGGACTTGAGCCCCGTCAGCTTGCCTTCGATGTCGAAGTAGCGGATTTCGCGGAAATTGAAGAGCCGCTCATAGAACTGCGCCCAGTAATCCATCCGGCCGCGATAGACGTTGTTGGTGAGATGATCGACTTCTGTGAGGCCGACACCGTCCGGATGCTGGTTGGCACCAGGGATGGTCTTGAAGTCGATGTCGTAGATCGAGGCCGGCTGGTCGAACCGGTCCACGAAGAAGATCCGGCTGCCGCCGATCGCCTCGATGCCGGGCAGCACGAGTTCCATTGGCCCCGGCTCGTTGACCAGCGCCTTGGCGCCCAGCTCCTGCGCGCGCCGCATCGCCTTCGCGGCATCGTCGACCCGGATCGCCATGGCGCAGACGCTCGGGCCGTGCTGGTCGCGGAATTCCTTGGGGAAGCCCTTGCCCTCGCCGTTCAGGATGAAATTGATCCCGCCCTGGCGGAACAGGGTCACGTTCTTGGACCGGTGCATGGCGATGGGCACGAAGCCCAGGGACTGGAACACCCGCGTCAGGGCCGAGACGTCGGGTCCCGTGAACTCCACGAATTCGAAGCCGCGGGTGCCCATCGGGTTGAAGTCATGATCCGCCATTGCGAAAGCTCCTGAATGGCATTGATTCAATTGGGAATATTCTAGTGCATTTGCAATGCGGTTTTTGTGTATTCTCCTGTGATCTTGCGGCGTGATTCACACAAAACGCGCGCAACTCGTGGGGTTGACGCATGGTTGATGCATTAGGCCTGGACGGCTTCGATCTCAAGCTCCTGGCGGAGCTTCAACAAGATGGGCGCCTCACAAATTCCGACCTGGGAGAACGTGTGCATCTGTCCGCCTCCCAGGTCTCTCGCCGGGTCCAACGGCTGATCGAGGAGGGCTATATCAAGCGCTTTCAAGCGGTCTTGAGCCGGCAGAAGCTGGGTTTCGGCCTCACCGTCTATTGCCTAGTGACCCTCAAAATTCACGCCGGCGATTCCATGCAGGCCTTCCACGAGCGGGTGCGGGCCCTACCGGAGGTGGTCGAATGCCAGTCCCTGACGGGGGAAGCGGACTACGTGCTCAAGATCGTGGTGGCCGATCTCAAGCGCTTTTCCGATTTCATGTCGGAGCATCTGATGAAGGCGCCGGAAGTGGCCAACATTCGGTCCTCCGTTGTCCTGGAAAGCATAAAGGAAACAGGGGCTTACCCGCTGCAAGCCAAGCCCGTACGGTGAGCCCGACGCGAGTCAGCCGCATTGACTTGGGCGACCACAATGTCTATACACCCGCGGCAATTTTCGAAGCACTTGGAAATCAAGGGAGTTTTGTCGTGAAGCGCACTTATCAGCCGAGCGTGCTCGTCCGCAAGCGCCGCCACGGCTTCCGTTCGCGCATGGCGACGGTCGGCGGGCGCAAGGTGATCGCCAATCGGCGCCGCCAGGGCCGCAAGCGTCTCAGCGCCTGAGCATTGATCCAATGATCGGCCGCCTCAAGCGGCGGGCCGAATTCCTGCAGGTGGCGGCGGCAAATCGCAAATGGGTCGCCCCCGGATTGATCCTTCAGGTCCGTCGCCAGCCTTCTCCAGAAACCGAGAGCGATGACGCACCGCGTGCCGTGCGGCCGAAGGTTGTGCGCGCACCCGTGCGCGTCGGCTTCACCGCCAGCCGCAAGGTCGGCAACGCAGTGCAGCGCAACCGCGCCCGCCGGCGCCTGCGCGCGGTGGCGAACGAAGTGCTGGACGTGCATGCCGAGCCGGGTACCGATTTCGTGCTGATCGCGCGGCCGGCGACGGTGGATCGCAACTACCAGGCGCTCGTCGGCGATCTGGTCGCGGGCCTTAAGCGGCTGAAGCTCTATCGGGAGGCGCCGCGATGAGGCTTATCCGCGCCGCGCTGATCGTGCCGATCCGGCTTTATCAGTGGACGATTGCGCCGCTGCTCGGAGTCAATTGCCGCTACGCGCCGAGTTGCTCCGCTTATGCTATCGAGGCAATTGAGACGCATGGCGCGCTGCGCGGTTCATGGCTCGGGCTGCGACGGATCCTGCGGTGTCATCCCTGGGGCGGCTCCGGCTACGACCCGGTTCCCGCTCCCCGCGACTGTCATCACGCTGCCCATCATTCCCATTAAGACCGGCGCGGAGCCGCGCCCCCAACACGAAGATTCCGAAGCGCTATGGAAAACAGCAAGAACGTCCTCCTCGCCATCGTCCTGTCCGCCGCGATCATCATCCTGTGGACGATCTTCGTCCAAGGTCCGCAGATGGCGAAGCAGCAGGCGCAGCTCGAAGCGCAGCAGGCGGCCCGGCAAGCGCAACAAGCACAGGAACCCGCGCAGCAGCCGGGGCAGGCTGCGCCGCAGGACGCAGGGCGAAAGGTGGTGAGCCGCGAGGAGGCACTGAAGGAGGGCCCGCGCGTCGCGATCGACACGCCGCGCCTCAAGGGCTCGATCAATCTCAAGGGCGCTCGGCTCGATGATCTAGTGCTGAAGGATTATCGCGTGACGATCGCACCGACCAGCCCCAACATCGTCCTGCTGTCGCCGCGCGATACCGAGTTCGCCTATTACGCAGACTTCGGCTGGTTCAGTCAGTCCAAGGACATCGTCACACCGGACAAGGACACGGAGTGGCGGGCCGACGGCACCGCGCTTGCACCCGGCAAGCCGATCACCCTCACCTGGGATAATGGCCAAGGCCTGACTTTCACCCGCAAGTTCGAAGTCGATGCCGACTACATGTTCACCATCACCGACGCGGTGACCAACGCCTCCGGCTCGCCGGTCGAAATCGCTCCGTATGGACGCGTGGTGCGCTACGGCACGCCGCAGGATGCCACTCAAATGTGGGTGGTGCACGAGGGTCCGATCGGTGTGTTCGATGAAACGTTGCGGGAGCAGAGCTACGGGGATACACGGGACGAGGCCGAGGACGGGGGAAAGTTCACCTATACTTCCACCGGTGGCTGGATGGGAATCAGCGACAAATACTGGCTGGTGACCCAGATTCCACCGCAGGATGAGAGCCTGACCAGCAGTCTCTTCTACGATCCCAAAGGCGACTTCTATCAGGTCGATTTCGCCTCCGCCCAGCAACAGGTCCCTGCGGGCGGCAGCGCGACGCGCACCCAGCATCTGTTTGCCGGTGCAAAGCTCGTCAACATGCTCGAAGCATATGGCGAGCAATTGAACCTGACCAAATTCGATTTCGCCGTGGACTTCGGTTACTTCTGGTTCCTCACCAAGCCGCTGTTCCTGATCTTGGATCGGATCTTTCGCTTCGTCGGCAATTTCGGCCTAGCGATCCTGTGTCTCACCGTGCTGGTAAAGGCGGCGATGTACCCGCTCGCCAACAAGTCCTATCGCTCCATGAGCAAGATGAAGGTGCTGGCGCCGAAGATGACCGAGCTGCGCGAGAAGTACGGCAACGACCGCACCAAGCTCAATCAGGAGATGATGGAGCTCTACAAGCGCGAGAAGGTGAATCCGGCTGCCGGCTGCCTGCCCATCCTGGTGCAGATTCCCGTCTTCTACGCGCTCTACAAGGTGCTCCTCGTCACGATCGAGATGCGGCATGCGCCGTTCTTCGGCTGGGTCAAGGATTTGTCGGCGCCCGATCCGACCAGCATCCTCAACCTGTTCGGCTTGATCCCCTGGGACTATCACGTGCTGTTCGCGATCCCGCTGGTGGGCGCGCTGTTCCACATCCTGTCGATCGGCGTGTGGCCGTTGATCATGGGCTTCACCATGTGGCTGCAGATGCGCCTCAACCCGACGCCGCCGGACCCGGTGCAGGCCAGGATCTTCGGCCTCATGCCCATCGTCTTCACCTTCATGCTGGCGCCTTTTGCGGCGGGACTGGTGATCTACTGGGCCTGGAACAACACGCTCTCGATCGCGCAGCAGCGCCTCATCATGTGGCGCATGGGCGTGAAGCCCTGATGATGAAGGTCTGATCGTGACGCCGGCCGAGAAGGCGAATGACGGCGCTTGGCTGTTCGCGCAGGAATGCGGCTTCGTCGCCGGGGCGGACAAGCTTGAGATCCTGCCGGCCCCCGGCCTGCCGGAGGTCGCCTTCGCCGGCCGCTCCAACGTCGGCAAGTCGAGCCTGCTCAACGCGCTCACCGGGCGCAAGCATCTGGCACGCGTCTCCAATACGCCGGGTCGCACGCAGCAGATCAACTTCTTCGATCTCGGCGGGCACTTGATGCTGGTCGATCTGCCGGGCCATGGCTATGCGCAGGTGTCCAGATCCAAGGTGAAGGGCTGGACACGCCTGGTCGACGCCTATATCCGCGGCCGGCCGAACCTGATGCGCGTGCTGCTGCTGGTCGATTCGAAAGTCGGCACCAAGGAGGCCGATGACACGTTGATGGACCTCATGGACGAGTCGGGCCTCTCCTACCAGATCGTCATGACCAAGGCCGACCGGCTGAAGCCGGCGGAGCTCGAGAAGATGCACAGCCGCCTGGCGGCCAAGCTCGGCAAGCGTCCGGCGTGCCATCCGGACATTCCGGTCACCAGCGCGGAGGACGGAATGGGCGTGGCGGAATTGCGCCAGGCGCTCGCGGCTTTCGCGGCCTAGTCCAGTTGGCCGCTTGATTTCCGGGCGCGGAATCCCCATGGTCTCCGCGCTTTTCCTCCGAGGGGGTTCGGGACCGCGATGTCTCAGATCAATTACACCGACACCAAGCACTGGCTGCGCACCGCGCGGACTCTGACCGACGCGCTGCCGTACATGCAGAAATATGCCGGTCGCCGGTTCGTCATCAAGTTCGGCGGCCACGCGATGGTGGATGCGGAGCTGTCGCGCGTATTCGCGGAGGACATCACGCTGCTGCGCCAGGTCGGCATCCTGCCGATCGTGGTCCATGGCGGCGGACCGCAGATCAACCAGATGTTGAAGCGGCTCAACATCGAGAGCACGTTCGTCGATGGCTTGCGCGTCACCGACGCCGCCACGGTGGAAGTGGTGGAGATGATCCTGACCGGCTCGATCAACAAGCAGATCGTGGCCGCGATCAATGCCGAGGGCGGCCACGCGGTCGGCCTCTCCGGCAAGGACGACAATTTGCTGCTGGCGAAGCCCGCGCAGTTGGTGAAGGACGGCAAGCAGGTCGACCTCGGCTTCGTCGGCGAGCCGGACAAGGTCAACCCGCGCATCATCACCAATCTGGAGCAGGCCGGCATCGTCCCGGTGATCGCGCCGGTCGGCTTCGGCCCCGACGGCAAGACCTACAATATCAACGCCGACACGGCGGCCGGCGCCATTGCCGGCGCGGTCGGTGCGGCGCGCCTGCTTGCGCTCACGGACGTACCGGGCGTGCTCGACAAGAACGGTCAGCTCATCCCCGATTTGACAGCCAGCCAGGTCCGCGCGCTCGCCGCCGATGGCACGATCTCCGGCGGCATGATCCCGAAATTGGAAACCTGCCTGATGGCCGTCGAGCGCGGCGTCGAAGCCGCCGTCATCCTCGACGGCCGCGTCCCGCACTCCATGCTGCTGGAAATCTTCACCCCACAAGGCGTCGGCACGCTGATCACGAAGGGGTAATGGCCACGCCAACTCCCAGCCAGATCGCCACAAAGTTTGCGGCGATTTGATGCCCATGACGATACCATCGAAAGATTCGTCATTCTTCCTCCGGATGGCCGCCGCAAGCAGGCAACGGTCGAAGTAACCCTTTTTCGTCGCTGGGAGAACAAGCGGCGTGTCGTCCGTTTTGCCAAATATACCAACGTCACCGCGTCGCTGGACGCGGACGTCGTAGCCGACAATTGGCCCCCAATACGCATTCACTCGATGCAACGGCCGACCGGGCAAAAATCGAAGCGCTCATGCGCAGGCACAAGCAGTCCTGGCACGTGCGCTGCGAATCAGGCATTGATCCTTTTCCAGCCAAGCTGGCTGCGGCGAAACGCCTCGTTCTGTTTCGAGTTCGCATGTTCGGCGGCATACTCGAAGTGCTCGCGCCTTCGTTTGCTATCAAGCGACAACATTCCACCAGCTGACTTTGCCCCGTCTTTCATCCCGGACAGCCGCGCAGCGGCGTGATCCGGGATCCATCCCGCGCACGAGCAGTTCATCCATGGACTCCGGACCGAGTCCGGGGGTGACAGCTCGGTGTGTGGTGTCGTTAGGAGCGTGATTCCTTCATTCTGAAGCGTATCCTGAGTTTCTGAAGTAGTTAGCGCATTCCTGTGGTGTGAAGACGTCGATGAGCTGACCGATGCCGCGCCAGGTGGTTTCGATGGTGCG
>NZ_QORW01000013.1 GCF_003574735.1 Dongia deserti | reverse complement strand
TCCAGTGAATAGGGTCGTGACATCGATGCTGGCCTCCACCCCAGTCAGCATCTTGAATCACAAATCACCCCAGCTGGGAATCCCCACCAGATTCACACTTCGGGAAACGTGCTCTAGAGGCGCTGGCCGCCCCAGCCTGTCCCGGACACCCATTTGACTTCCTGCCGATTCACCAGAGATCGCCCCAGCCACCACTGATAGCCATAGAAGAACAGGCCCTCGCCGTTGATGTGGGGCGCCGTAGATTCCTCGATCCAGGAGCGGCGCACGATCTGCCCGTCCTGCCACGTGCCCTTCCACAGCACGAGCTGCCCGATCTTCAGCAAGTCTCGCGGCCGCATCCTGAGGCCCGATGCGGCGACTGGCGTGCCATCACCATACCGGATCCACTCCACGTCACTGATGCCGAGCGGATCGAACAGTTCCTGTCGCGCCAGGATGTCGATCGGCCGGCCGGAAGCTCTGCACAGGATTTCAGCCAAGAGCGCCGTCGCTCCGCCATTATAGTTGTAGGTTCGCCCCGGCGGCCTGATGAGCGGCTGTTCCAGCACGTACCGGCATCGGTCCGGCGCATCGGTCATCAGGCGTTCGCTGTTCTGTGGATCGCGATAGGGAAGGTCCTCGTTCCAGGCCCAGCCGGTCGACATGGTCAGCAGGTGCGAGAGGCTGATGCGCTCTTTCTCCGGTGTGCGCAGATCGGCATGCTCCGGAAAGAACGTAAATACGGATTCCTCCAGGCTCCCGAGCCATCCGCGGTCGATGGCGATCCCGACGAGCAGTGACGTAACGCTCTTGGTGATCGGACCGGAGATCATGCAGCTTCGCGGCGTCGTAGGTCACGCGGCCAAGCTGCTTGCCCCAGACCTGATCGTCGCCCGTGAAGTAGTGCTCGTAGACCAGCTTGCCGTGGCGGGCGATCAGGATGGCGTGGGCGTTGGCATCGGTCCAGGATTCGAAGTGCGGGCCGATGGCGCGGATCAGGTCGCCATCGAGACCCAGGCTCTCAGGCGACGATACTGGCCACCCATCGGCCAAGTCCGGAGGCTGAATATCGCTGGTCACCGTGCGCTTTCCTTTTTGATGAATGCCGGAATGTCGTTTCCAGAGTCGCGATGATCCTGCGTTTGCGCCCCAAAAATCAAAGGCATTCAGCTCTCAGCCAACAGGACGTCTCCCCACCTCAGCTTACGAACCGTCTTGAACGATGCGCCGTCTCGCTTTGCAAACGACTGTTCCGCGACATGACCATCTTTCTGGCACAGCTTCAACGTGACCGCTGCCTTGCTGCCATGAGGCGGCGCAATGACGCGCGCTTCCGGGTGGATGCCAGGCTGTCGTGCCACCGCCAGATAGATGAACTTCTCATCCTCCCACGGCACGGTGCCGCCCTTGGCCTCGCGGTGCAGGCGTGAGCGGGGCAGGCGGGCGGAGAAGTGGCACCAGTCGGGCCGCACGAGCGGGCAGGTGTGATGGTGCGGGCACGGCGCCAACAGGTGCGCACCCGCGCCGATCAGCAGATCGCGCGCTCCAAGGATGCGGATCCAGCCCTCGGGCGTGCCGGGCTCGACAATCACCAGCGTGTCGGCCGTGAGGCGCCAGAGCTGCTTGATCAGGGAATCGTGCATGGACGGCGACAGTTCAACCAGCACATAGGCGAGCAGCACCAGGTCCCTCTCGGCAAGGTCGGCGAGGCCGTCCTCAAGTCGCCGCGTCAGCCATGCCGTACGATCAACCGCGAGAGCGTGCGAGAGCCGCTCGCCAACAGCACGGATGACCGGGCTGGCTTCGATCGCCAGAGCATCATGCAAGCTGTCCCAGCGCTGAGCGGCGGCCCAGATCGCCGTGCCGGGGCCGGCGCCGGCATCGAGCAGCGTCTGCGGCGCAAAATCCGGACGTGTTTCGGCGACGGCGCCAAGAGCGGCGGAGATTGATGCAAACGTCGCCGGCAGGCGTGTCGTCAGATAAGCGCGAGCGGCAAGGTCATCGTTGACGTGCAACCTGCCGTCGCGCAGCTCGGCACGATAGCGCTGCGACAGGACGTCCGCCGCGCCTGCCAGATCGCGCAGTGCGGTGCCTTCCAGCTCCCGGTCGATCGCCTCGCGCAGGGAAGGCGGCAGCTGCATGGAACTTCACCGCGGACCGCCGTCCAGGGTCAGGATCGGCTGGTAGAGGTCCGGGCGGCGGTCGCGATAGATGCCCCAGCTCTCCCGGTAGGCGCGGATCTCGGCGAGGTCGAAGGTGGCGGTCACGACCGCCTCCTGGTCCTCCGGCGCTTCGGCGACCTTGGCGCCGCTATGATCGGCAATGAAGGAGGATCCGTAGAAACGCAGCCAGTTGCCTTCCGGATCCTGCGTGGAGCGTTCGACACCGATGCGGTTGGAGGCGACCAGCGGCATCACGTTGGCGGCCGCGTGGCCCTGCTGGGTGCGCTGCCAGTGGTCGCGTGAATCGTACGGCGGCGCCGGCGGCGGCTCGGTGCCGATGGCGGTCGGGAACAGCAGGAGTTCGGCGCCCATCAGCGCCATGGAGCGGGCTGTCTCGGGGAACCACTGGTCCCAGCAGATGCCGAGCCCGATGCGCCCATGCCGCGTGTTCCACACCTTGAAGCCGGTGTCGCCGGGATTGAAGTAGTGCTTCTCCTGATAGCCGGGCCCGTTGGGGATGTGGCTCTTGCGATAGAAGCCCATCACCTCGCCATCGGCGTCGATGATCGCGGTGGTATTGAAGAAGGCCCGGTTGGCGCGCTCGAAGAAGCTGATCGGGATGACGGCGTTCAGCTCCTTCGCGATCGGGCGGAAATGCCGGATGGCGCGATTCTCCTCCGGCGTCGTCGCCAGGGCGAAATGCTTCGGATCCTGCTCGATGCAGAAATAGGGCGTCTCGAACAGCTCCTGCAGCAGGATGATGTTGGCGCCCTGTTCGGCCGCCTTGCGCGCCAGGCGCTCCGCGCGTGCGATGTTGGCGTCAATGTCCCAGTCGCACGCCATCTGGCTGGCGGCAACGGTGATCCGGCGCGGCTCTCTGTTGGTGCTCATGCGCCCGTTCTAAAGCGGTCAGGCCTGAGCTGCAATGGCGCGCATGGCCATTTGCTCGTCGCGTTGGCGTTGCCGTTCCAGGCGCCGTATATGGACGGTCGCGATGATGACGCCGATGGCCACGATCGCGATGATGATGGTGGCCAGCGCATTGATCTTCGGATCGAGGCCGAGGCGCACCTTGGAGAACACGACCATAGGCAGGGTGCTCGTACCGGGCCCGTTCGTGAAGGAGCTGATGACCAGGTCGTCGAGCGAGATCGTGAAACCAAGCAGCCAGCCGGAGATGATGGCGGGCAAGACGATCGGCAGGGTGATGACGAAGAACACCTTCAAGGGCCGGGCGCCCAGGTCCTGCGCGGCTTCCTCCAAGGAAAGATCCAGCACGAGAAAGCGCGACCGCATCACCACGGCCACATAGGACAAGGTGAAGGTAACGTGCGCGATGATGACGGTGGTAAAGCCGCGGCCCTGCGGCCAGCCGATCAACTGCTCCATGGAAATGAACAGGAGCAGCATCGAGAGGCCGGTGATGACCTCCGGCATGACCAGCGGCGCGCTGACCATGCCGGAGAAGGCCGTCCTGCCCAGGAATTTCGGGAACCGCACCAGCACGTAACCGGCAATGGTGCCGAGGATCGTCGCAAGCGTGGAGCTGATCGCCGCGATCTCCAGGCTCAGGATGGCGGCATCGATGATCTGACGGTCGTTTGCCAGCGCGCCGTACCATTTGACGCTCCACCCGCCCCACACGGTCACCAGCTTGGATGCGTTGAACGAATAGACCACGACCGAGATGATCGGCGCGTACAGGAACGCGAAGACAGCGATCAGCCAGAAAATGATGAACCAGGAGAGCCGGTTGGTCATGATTCCTTCGCCATCTCCTTGTCCTGGTACTTTTGATAGAACATCAACGGCACGACCAGCGCCAATAGGATGGCAATGGCAACCGCCGATGCCGTCGGCCAGTCGCGGTTACTGAAGAATTCGCCCCAGAGGATGCGGCCGATCATCAGGCTCGACGGTCCGCCCAGCAACTCGGGAATGACGTATTCGCCGACCGCAGGGATGAAGACCAGCATGCTGCCTGCGACGATGCCGGGGAAGCTCAAGGGCACCGTAATGAGGAAGAACGCTTTCAGCGGCTTGCAACCAAGATCCGTTGCCGCCTCGATCAGCGACATGTCCATCTTCTCGAGGTTGGCGTAGAGCGGCAGGATCATGAAGGGCAGGTAGGAATAGACGATGCCCAGATAGACCGCGAAGTTGGTGTTCATCATGCCGATGGGCGAGTCGATCAAGCCGAGCCACATCAGGAATTCGTTGATCAGGCCGTTGTTCTTGAGCAGGCCGATCCAGGCATAGACGCGGATCAGGAACGACGTCCAGAACGGCAGGATCACTAGCATCAGCAGAATATTGCGGACGGACCGGTGGCAACGGGCCATGCCGTACGCGAAGGGATAGCCGATGAACAGACAGAGCAGGGTCGAGATGGCCGCGACCATCAGCGAGTTCAGGTAGGCCTTGATGTAGAGCGCATCCTTGACCAGGCGACCGTAACTATCCCCGATGTTCAGGACGAAGTTTCCTGCGGCGTCGTAGTGCGTATAGGGCGGCTGTGCGATCGCGATGAAGGCGAGGCTGACCTTCAGGACAATCAGGAACGGCAGGAAGAAATAGAGCAGCAGCCACAGGAACGGGATGGCGATGACCAGAGTCCGGCCGCTGATGCCAAGCCGGCTGAGCAAGCTTTCAAGCCAGCCCGAGGCCGGCAATCGGCTGGCGCGGACGATGTCGGTGGCAGCCATTCTGCGCCTCAGCTCAGCAGAGCGACGGGGCTGTTGGCGTGCCAGGTGATGGTAACGCGGTCGTCCCAATCGATCATGAACTCGGCGGCGCGCACCTGGTTCGGCATGGTCACCTTGATCTGCTTGCCGCTGTCGAGCTGCACCAGATAGATCGACAGGTTGCCCATATAGGCAATGCCTTTGACCACGCCGCTCAGGCAATTGTGCGGCTCGTTCAGGTCCTGCTTGGTCAGGCGGATCTTCTCCGGCCGGATCGCGACCCAGGCCCGGGCGCCGGGCGCGCTGGATATCCCATGATCGATATAGATGTCGCCGCCGGCCTCATCCGAGCGGATGAGCACGTGATCCTGCTCGTCCTCTATGATCTGGCCTTCGAACAGGTTCACGGAGCCGATGAAGTCCGCCACGAACTTGCTCTGCGGATACTCGTAGATCTCCTGCGGCGTGCCGGTCTGCACAATCTGACCCTCGTTCATGACACCGATGCGCGTCGAAAGCGTCATCGCCTCTTCCTGGTCGTGGGTCACCACGATAAAGGTGATGCCGAGGCGATCCTGGATATTCATCAGCTCGAACTGCGTCGCTTCGCGCAGCTTCTTGTCCAGCGCACCGAGCGGCTCGTCAAGCAGCAGCAGCTTCGGCTGCTTCACCAGAGAGCGGGCGAGAGCGACGCGCTGGCGCTGGCCACCGGACAATTGATGCGGCTTGCGCTTGGCGAAGGGCATCAGCTGCACCATCTCCAGCATGTGAGCGACGCGCTGCTTGATCTCCGAGTCCGGGTACTTGTCCTGTTTGAGGCCGAAGGACACGTTCTGCTCGACCGTCATATGCGGAAACAGCGCATAGGACTGGAACATCATGTTGGTCGGCCGGTCGTACGGCGGGATGCCGGCCATGTCGACCCCGTCGATATAGATCTTGCCCGCAGTCGGCACCTCGAAGCCGGCCAGCATGCGGAGCAGGGTGGTCTTGCCGCATCCTGATCCGCCGAGGAGCGAGAACAGCTCGCCGCGATAGATGTTGAGAGAGACGTTATTGACGGCGACGAACTCGCCGAATTTTTTGGTGACATTCTCGATCCGGATATAGGGCTCTGCCTTCGGATCGTTCCACGGTGCGCTGACGTGCTTGTTCTGCGGTTGCTTCGTCGTCTTCTCGACTGCGGCCATGATATCCCCTAGTTGCTCACTTCCCCCGTCGGCGGCGCCTCGCAGCAGCGCCCCGACGCCGTTACTCTTACCATCACTGGCCCGTCTTCAATCGGGTCCATTCGCGTGTGATCACGCGCTGGATCTCCTCATTGCGCACGACGCTCGGGAACATGCGCTTCTGGGTCTCTTCGTCCGGGTAGATCGCTGGATCTTCCAGGATCTCCGGCAGAACCAGCGGGCGCGCCGCCTTGTTGCCGTTGGCGTAGTAGGTGTAGTTCGTGCATTCGGCGATCACGTCGGGCCGCAGCATGTAGTTCAGGAACAGGTGCGCGTTCTCCTGGTTCGGCGCATCCTTGGGGATCAACATCGCGTCGAACCAGATGTTGCTGCCCTCCTTCGGAACGGTATAAGCGAGGTCGATTTCGATCCCGGCCTCCTCCGCCCGCGCGGCTGCGACGGCATAGTCGCCGGACCACGTCATGGCGAGGCAGCGATCCCCATTGGGCAGGGCGTTGAGATACTGCTGGGAGTCGAACAGCTGGATATACGGCCGGACCTTCATCAGCATGTCGATGGCCGCCACGATGTCGTCCGGATTCTGCGAGGTCGGGTCCTCGCCCATGTAGGCGAGGGCGAGCGGGATCACATCCTCGGGCGAATCCAGAAAGCTGACGCCGCAATCCTGGAATTTAGAAACCACCTCCGGATCGAAGATCATGCGCAGACTGTCGGTCGGCGCATCGCGCATGCGCTCCTTGATCATGTCGACGTTGTAGGTGAAGCCGTTGGTGCCCCACATATACGGCACCGCATAGACGTTGCCGGGATCGTAGCCAGCTTGCTGCTTCAGCACCCACTGATCGAGATTGCTCCAGTTGGTGAGCTTGGAGCGGTCGAGTTTCCGATAGATGCCAGCCTTGATCTGGCGGGCGAAGAAAGAGGAGGAGGGGAATACGATGTCGTAGCCGGTGTTGCCGACAACGAGCTTGGCTTCCAGGGTTTCATTACCGTCATAGGTGTCGTAGCGAACCTTGACGTTGTATTCTTTCTCGAAGTTGGCGACGGTGGTTTCGCCGATATAGTCCGACCAGTTGTAGATGTTGAGTTCGCCTTCGGCGCGGGCGTCTGGCGGCAGCCAGATTGCGGCGAGAGCGGCGACTGATACGGCCACAAGCACCATCGGCGCCGGCTTGGCCGCGCGTGCAGATCCAGACATGCGACTCTCCCTTCTTGCGCCGGCTTGCATGGCGGTTTGCCGCCTTATTGGGCCGGACTCTCGTTTTCGTAACTATGGCGGGGCGCAATCCGGGCTGTCAACCGCTCCCCCGCCTCGCAGCGCGAAAATTTGAACGTTCATTCAATGATGAACGCCGGTTCATGCGGGAACAAACCTCATCCTGCACATGAGGAAAGGGTCCCGCCGCAAGGCGGGACCCTTCGAGTTTCATGGCAACCGGCGGATTTACTGACCGGTCTTGATCTTGGTCCAAGTCCGGGTGCGTAACCGCTCCAACTCGGGGTCGGCCTGCGCGTCCGGGAACAGGTTCTTCTTAACTTCCTCGGTCGGATAGATCGCCGGATTGTCCTTGATGTCGGGCTCGACGAACTCCAGCGCTGCGGTGTTCGGGCTGGCGTAGCTCACATAGTTGACGCCATTGGCCGCGACCTGCGGATCCAGCAGGTAGTCGATGAACTTGTGAGCATTCTCGACGTTCTTCGCGTCCTTGGGGATCGCAAGGGAGTCGACCCAGAGCAGGCTGCCTTCCTTCGGAATGGTGTACTCGATCGTAACGTTGTTCTGGGCTTCCTCCGCGCGATCCGCGGCGATGAACACGTCGCCCGACCAGCCGATGACAGCGCAGACTTCGCCGTTCGCCAGGTCGTTGATGTATTGCGAGGAGTGGAAGTACTTCACGTACTGGCGAATGCCCGCGAACATCTGTTCAACCGCGGCATAGTCCTCTTCCGACTTCGTGTGCGGATCCTTGCCCAGATAGTTGAGCGTCGTCTGGAACATGTCCGACGGCGCGTCGAGCATGGCGATGCCGCAGTCCTGCAGCTTGGACGCGTTCTCCGGCTTGAACAGCAGATCGAGGCTGTCGACGGGCGCATTCTCGCCCAGCCGCTCCTTCACCTTGTCGACGTTGTAGCCGATGCCGACGGTGCCCCAGAAATACGGCACGCCAAACTTGTTGCCAGGATCGAACGACTCGAGTGCCTTCAGGATCTGAGGGTCCAGATTGCCGTAGTTCGTCAGCTTCGATTTGTCGATCTCCTGGTAGATGCCAGCCTGGATCTGGCGGCCGAGGAACGAGCCGCTCGGCACCACGAGATCGTAGCCGGTATTGCCAGCCATCAGCTTGGCTTCCAGCGTCTCGTTCGAATCATAGACGTCGTAGCGGACGGTGATGCCGGTCTCCTTCTGGAAATCCTCGACCGTCGTCTCGCCGATATAGTCCGACCAGTTGTAGACGTTGAGCTCGCCGCCAGAGCCGGCCGCCGCCGCAGGCTCGCTGGTTGCGGCCTGTTGATCGCCGGTGGCAGGTGCCGTTGACGGTGGCTCGGTAGTTGCCGTCTGCTCCTGGGTTGGCTGAGCTGGCTGCTCCTGAGCCGGCTGTTCTTGTGCTGGCGCCGCCGCTTGCTCCTCTTTCTTCTCTTCGCCGCATGCGGCCAGCAGCAGGGCCGATATGAACGCGACCACGCCGAAACGTGTGAATTTCACGATTACCTCCAAGTCACGCGTGAGTTTTCCCGGTCTCGCTTTGTCGATCAGGCCAGAACAGCCTGAGTTTGTGAGTCTTTTGTTACGCTGACTGGCGCAGTGTCCCCAGCCGCTCTGGGGCTGTCAACAGCGCGCTCGTTAACATCCATTCACTTTGAACGGGCGCCATCACCCCTTCGGGAAGTCGAATCTGTATGAGCGTGCCGTGGTGAAGGCCGTCTCCGCGATGCGCGTATATCGCATCGCATCCTGGCGATATCGCAGATAGGAAGACGCAATCTGGCGTGTAATCTCGTCGCCGCCCTCGAGCAGCTCCTCCAGTACCTCACCGGAAGCTTGACCGACGGCGACCAGCACATCGCGGGGAAACTGCTTGAGCTGGACGCCGTGCTCGTTGATCAGCGAGGAGAGTGCGGCAGGGCTGCGGCCGTTGAACTCGGCGAGCATCATGTCGTTCTCGGCGCCGCAGCAGGCGGCGACGATCTGCTTCAGCTCATCCGGCAAGGCTTCGAACTTGCCCTTGTTCACCATGAGCTGCAGGGCGGCGCCGGGCTCCTGGAAGCCAGGCCAGTAGTAGAGCTTGGTGATCTTGTAGAAGCCGAGCGACAGGTCGTTATAGGGGCCGACCCACTCCGCGCCGTCGATCGCGCCGGACTGTAGATTGGAGAAGATCTCGCTGTTGGAAAGCTGCACGACCTCGACGCCGAGCTTGGCCAGCGCCTGTGCGCCGTGCCCCGTTGTGCGGAACTTCAAGCCCTTGAGATCCGCGACCGAGCG
The DNA here is from genome assembly GCF_003574735.1 of Dongia deserti. Taxonomy (GTDB): domain Bacteria; phylum Pseudomonadota; class Alphaproteobacteria; order Dongiales; family Dongiaceae; genus Dongia_A; species Dongia_A deserti. Next base: position 140,639 of record NZ_QORW01000013.1, on the reverse strand, counting down.
GATTTCCTTGCGGAACCAGCCGCCCATCTGCGCGCCGGTATTGCCGGCCAGGAACGCCTTCACGTTGTGCGGAGCATAGAGCTCGTCCCACAGCTCCTGTCCGCCCCCGAAATAGACCCAGCCGTTCAGCTCGCCGGCGGTCAGTCCCATCGGCATGGAGTTGAAGAAGCCGGCGGCCGGCAGCTTTTCGATGTGATACGAGCTGGCGTCATGGCCCATCTCCGCCTGGCCCTGGGACACTGCGTCAAAGCAACCCAACGGTCCTACCAGCTCGCCGGCGACGAAGACCTTCACGTTGAGCCGGCCGTTGGATGTCTTGGTGATGCGCTCGGCCAAGCGCTCAGCGCCGGTCCCGAGGCCAGGCAGACCTTTCGGCCACGCCGTCACCATCTTCCATTCCAACCGATCTTGAGCGATCGCGGGCTTCGCCAGGGCGGATCCGAGTGCTGTCGCACCTGCCGCCAGTCCGGCGCTAGTCAGGAAGTTGCGACGTTTCATGCCCGAAGACCTCACAATTTAAAGACAGAGCCTGTTGCCCGCCGTCGCCGACGTGCGCCCGCCTGACTCGGGCGTTACGCCGACCTTCCGTTGCGGCGCGAACCTAGCAGGGCATATGCCGTTGCAAAAGACCTCTACTCACAGGCCGATGACGTGGGCTGGGCAGGGCCGTGCTCCAAACGCCGCCACCCCCCTGGACCATATCCCTCCAGCGGCCGGAAGCCGGATTTGTAAGCCATCTTCCGGCTATTCTCGACCCAATAGCCGAGATAGACGAATGGCAACTCGCGGCGCCTGGCTTCTTCGACGAGCCATAGCACCACATAGACTCCCAGGCTGAGATCCGGTCGCGCAGTTTCGTAGAAGCTGTAAACGGCGGAGATGCCATCCCTGTTCCAATCGGTCAGGCAACAGGCCACCAATTTCCCGCGGGGATCGCGCAGCTCGATCATGCGAGTATCCACCGGGCTGTCGGCAACCATGCTGCTGTAATCCTGGGGCCCCATGCCGACCATCTCGCCATCGGCGTGGCGCGCCTCGAGATAGCGCACGAACAGCTCGAACTGCTCCTGGGTCGGCACGTTGTCGCGAATGCGCGCCACAAGATCACGGTTCCGCCGTCCGATGCGGCGCTGCGTGCGGTTCGGCTCGAATTCCGCGACCGGGATGCGTACCGGGACGCACCCCTGGCAGCCGGAGCAAGCAGGGCGATAGGCGATGGAATGGCTGCGGCGGAATCCGGCGTGGGACAGAAGCTCGAACAGTTCGGGCGCATTGCCGCCGGAGAGCTCGGTGATCACCTTGCGCTCCATCCGATCAGGCAAGTAGGGGCAGGGCACCTCGGTGGTGACCAGGAACGGGATCGGAAAGCCGCGGCCAAGCACGCTCATAGCGACAAAATACCGCAATTCCAGCCTGTTGCGCCAGCGGTGCTAGCGTATTGTCTGGACTAGCTATTTGCCTGGCCAGGCACTCGCTCGAACCACCACGGTTCCGGCGAGGAAGTCGTGGGCGCAGCGCCAGCGTGGGTTTAGGAAGGCCACTATCGCCGCTAGCCAGCCGGTGAACGAGTAGACGACCCAGAACATGGCCGACATCAGGAGCGCCTGAAGATTGTCGGGCCGGCCACCAGCCCACGTGATGACCTTTAGCCCAAAGACGCGCATACCCGGCGTTGCCGAGGCGGAGCCGCCGATGGTGAGGACATCGTAGATAACGGCCAGCAGGAAGGCGGCGACCGGCACGGTAATGACCGTGATCGCAATCGGGATGAACGCGATCGCGAGGACAAGGCCCAGCAAGATCATGTCCAGGAGGAAGGCGAACGTCCGCCGAAGCGCGACGCCTTCGTAGAGGTCCGGGTGCACGAGGGGGTCGTGAATGGCTCCGTCGCCCGGCGAGTCCGAGTGCGCACTCGTTCTGCCGAGCACGATGGTGGGAAGCTTGCGTTCGGTCACTTCAACCGCCTTCTCGAACGAGAATTGAATTGCCTTTCCATATTGAGGGACATGGCAGCATTTGCAAGAGGCTACTCAATCTGTTGAGCCTGCACTGCGGGCGCGCGGCCACCCCTAGGGGACGAGCTCCGCGGGCGGGCCGGATCGGGTGTTCAACTCCGCTGCGGAGGACGCCGCAGGTTCGGAGGGGGCTTGAGCCGGCCGTGGCTCGCGCAGCAGGACGATGCTGATGCGGCGGTTCTGCGGGTCGAAGGGATCCGCTTCCACGAATGGGTCGGTGTCGGCGCGGCCTCTGATCTGGATCAACCGGTCGGCACTGATGCCGGCTGCGACCAGGACGCGCCGCGAGGCGTTGGCACGATCTGCCGAGAGTTCCCAATTAGTGTAGCCGTGGCTGCCCGGATAGGGCTTCGCGTCCGTATGCCCGGAGATCTCTATCTTGTTGGGCAGGCTCTTGACCACCTCTGCCACTTTTTCCAGCAGCTCTTTGCTGCGGGGGTTCATGACTGCGCTGCCCGACGGGAACATCGAAATCTTCTCCTGGTCGAGCAGCTGAATCCGAATGCCATCCTCCGTCTGATCGATCTTCAAGTTCTTCTCGAGTTCCTTCAGCTCAGGATCCTCCGAGATCGCGTTCTTGATGTCGTTCTTGATCTGCTCCAGCTGTTTCCGCTCGTTGGCGGCGACTGCAGCCTCCGCTTCCTCGAGATCGACCGGCTTCTCGCCCTTGCCCGGTTCCGGCTCATTGCCTCTGCCGATGTCGGGCTGCTCTCCCTCGTAAGTCTGCGGACGGTCGCCTTCGCCGGTGGCGGGTGCCTGTTGCATCGCCTGCTCTTCGTCTTCCTCGTCCTCCGTTTGCTGCGAAGCGCCGCCGGACAGGTCCTCGATCGGCTGGGCCTGCCCCGCTAGAATCGTAAAGGTGGCGGAGGTGTTCTGGACGGCGAGCGTCGGGCGAAAATAGGCCGCGATGCCCTTCTTCTGCTCCTCGGTCACCGCATTCAGCAACCAGAGCAGCAGGAAGAAGGCCATCATTGCCGTGACGAAGTCGGCATAGGCGACCTTCCAGGCGCCGCCATGATGGCCGCCTTCAACCTTCTTGATGCGCTTGACGATGATCGGACGTTCGTCAGCCACGGCCTGATTCCTAGACCGGCGGCAGCGCGCTCACCGCCTGCTCCACTTCATAGAAGTTCGGCCGTTCGGTGGAGAGCAGGACCTTGCGCGCGAACTCGACTGAGACGGCCGGGGGATAGCCCTGCATGTGCGCGAGCAGCCCGGCCTTCATGCATTGATAGTATTTCGCGTCGGCCTCATCGACGCCCTTGATGATATTGGCCAGCGGCGCGACAAATCCGTACGAGCAAAGCACGCCGAAGAAGGTGCCCACCAGCGCGGCGCCGATCAGCTCACCCAGGACCTTCGGCGGCTCCGTGATCGATCCCATCGTATGGATGACACCGAGAACCGCGGCGACGATGCCAAGGGCCGGCATTCCGTCGGCCATGCTCTGGATCGCGTGCGAGGCACCGTGAAGCTCTTGATGATGCGTCTCCAGCTCCGCGTCGATCAGCGTTTCCACCTCGTTCGCGTTCTCCGTGCCCAGAGTCATCATGCGCAGGTAGTCGCACAGGAACTCGACCGCATGATGATCCTTCTGGAAATTGGGGAACTGACTGAACAGCGCGCTCTCGTCGGGCTTTTCGACGTGCTGTTCCAGCGCCAGCATGCCCTTCGTCTTCGCGAGCTTGAAGATCTGATAGAGCACACTGAGGAGCTCGACGTAGTCGGACTTCCTGTAGGTCGGTCCCTTGAGCGCGCGCTTCAGCCCCTTGAGCGTTTGCTTGATGTTGGTCTTGGTGTTGCCGATGATGAAGGCGCCGATCGCGGCGCCCAGAATGATGACGAATTCAGCTGGCTGAAACAGCACGGCAAGATGGCCGCCATGCACGGCGTAGGCGCCGAAGACGCACACCACGACCACCACGGCGCCGATGATGACGAACATGCTGAACGACCAACCGAAACAAGCATTTACCTGCTCGGCAAGATGCCCGGAACTTAGTTAAGACTTGGTTAGGTCAGAACTGCGACCGTTCATCCTTCGCCCGACCGGCTGCTCAATCTGCGTGTGGAAAATCCAGCCTGTTCAAGCTTTTCGATGATCTCGGCGACATGGTTAGCGTTGCGGGTCTCGACCAGGACGTCGACCTCCGCGCGCTTGACCGGCAGATCGATGAACATTCTGTGATGCGTGATGTCCATGATGTTGCCGCCGGTCTGGCCTATCACTTTCGTTATGGTCGACATGACACCGGGCTGGTCGATGATCTCGATCCGCAGTGTCGCCATCCGGCCATCCATGACCAGGGTTCGCATCAGGATCTGCGACAGCAGTCGCGAATCGATGTTGCCGCCGCCGATCACTACGCCGACCTTGCAGTTCTTGAAGGCGGGGGGATGACACAGGATGGCGGCGATGCCGGCAGCACCGGCACCCTCGGCGACGATGCGCTGGGTCTCGATCAGCATGCCGACGGACTGTTCCACCGCCATCTCGTCCACCAGCAGGACCTCGCGGACGTTCTCCTCCACGATCGCCCGCGTCAGCGCGCCGGGCGACTTGACGGCAATGCCGTCTGCCAAGGTCTGGCCGCCATTGGCCGGCGGAATCTCGTTGATCGCGTGATGCATGGAGGGATAGAGATCGCTTTCGACGCCATAGATCTCGATGCCGGGTTTCAGCGCCTTTATGGCGGTCGAGATGCCACCGATCAATCCGCCGCCGCCGATCGGAATCACCAGGAAGTCGAGATCGGGATCATCCTCCAATATCTCGAGGCCGATGGTGCCCTGGCCAGCGACGATGTAGGGATCGTCGTAGGGATGAACGAAGACGAGGTTCTCCTTGGCGGCCAGCTCACGCGCATAGATCGCCGCCGCGTCGATGCTGTCGCCCTTCAGGATGACACGCGGGCCGTAACTCGCTGTGCGCTCGATCTTGGTGAAGGGCGTCTGCTCGGGCATGATGATGGTCGCCGGGATGGAGAGGCGCTGCGCATGATACGCGACGCCCTGGGCATGGTTGCCCGCTGACATCGCGATGACACCGCGCTTGGCCTCGTCTGCTGACAGGCTTTTCAGCTTGTAATACGCGCCACGGTCCTTGAAGGATCCGGTGAATTGCTGGTTCTCGAGCTTGAGCCGCAGGGAGGCAAGCCCGAGCTGCTTGGCGAGGCGAGGCGCGGACACGAAGGGCGTGCGCACCACGTGGCCCTTGATCGCATCCGCTGCGCGGCGCAGGTCGTCGATCGTGGGCCGGACGATCCCGTTCATGGCTTGGCTTCCTCCGTCCCCGCTTTTTTCTGATGCGGCCGCAGGATCAGGACATCCTCGGCCGGATTCTGGAAGGTTCGGTACATCCCTGTCGCCCATTCCGGCAGCAGATCGCTGTAGTGGGACGATAGCGGGTGACCGGATTGTCCGCCTGCCAGATTGAAAACCGGCGCGCCGGGGCGGCTCAGATCGACTGCGAGGCGCATGCCCGGTCCGTGGACGTCCGCGAACCGCGCGCCGTCGGCTCCGACAGAGACACCACCGCGATTGATCGTGAACTGATCACCCGGTGCCGCCACCTTCGGCACCAGATAGCTGCCGATGTAGGGTAGCGATGCGAAGACCGGATGGCGGAATTGGACCTCGTGGGCGCTTCCCCAGGACCATGACCGCCAATCCGCGCCATAGCGTGCGCGCAGCGCTTCAAGGGCTTCGGCGAACCCGGCACGTAGGATATCGCGGCAATTTTCCCGCGTCGGGGTCTCGCGATCGTCGCACCATCGCTCCTTGCTCATGACATCCTTCAGGATGTCGACCTGCCAGAACCACCAATTCTTGAACGTCTCGCCGCCCATCTCGTCGGCAAGGATGCGCCGCGCGGTGGCGTAGAGCCAGGCGGTCGCGATCAAGGGCTCGGGACGGTTGGCCACCATGTGGCCGTTCCACCCGGACATGGCAGCGGCAATGTCGATTGGGACCGATGGCTTCACGTCGGGCAAGTTCGTCTTCACGAAGTTGAACAGAGGCCCCGAGAAATCGTCCAGCTGGATGCGCTGCATGTCTTCGAGCGTGGCCTTCGGCGTCTGCTCGAGCAGAGAGTTGATATGGTCGCGCCGGTAGGACCGGTCGAAACTGAGCCCGAGGAACTTGAAGTAGCGCGGCGGCCGGATGTCATTGTTGGCGGTGATGATCGTGCCGTCCGGCGGATTTTCGATCTGTGGCAGGTCATCGAAGGACAGGGTACCGGTCCAGGCGTAATCGTCGATCCATCCCGGTGCTGGAAACAGCGACTCATTCGAGATGTTCTGCCGCACCGGCACGCGGCCCGCGGCAACGAAGCCAATGTTGCCGGCGGTGTCGGCAAATACCACGTTCTGCTGCGGCGTATGGAAGTCGCGCAATGCCTCCTTGAACTCGGCGGCATTCCTGGCGTGGTTCATCTTGACGAAGGCCTCCGGCGTGCGGTCGCTCGGCAAGAAACCGGTCCAGGCGAGCGAGAAGCGTCGATGCAGATAGCGCTCCGGCTCAAGGTCGCTGATCAGCGGCCCGTGGCGCGTCCAGCGGGCTTTGAAGGTGACATCCGCGTTGCCCTTGACCTTGATGACCTCGCGCCGCACCTCGAATGGCACAGGGCCGCTCGGCGTGTCGTAATGGTCCTGAAGACCATGCGATAGGTGTTCCTCGAACAGATCCTGCGTATCGCTGTGGGTGGTGGAGAAGCCCCAGGCCACATGGCCGTTGCTGCCGATCACCAAGAACGGAATGCCGGGGACAGTCGCGCCCACGCGCACGTCATCCGGCATGGATAGCCGGGCCATGTACCAGGTTTCCGGCGCCGTCAGCGAAAGGTGCGGATCATTGGCCAGGATCGGAGATCCACTCGCCGTGCGCGCTCCCGCTATCACCCAATTGTTGGAAGCGCTGCGCGTCGGCGCGAGGCCGGGCAAGCTGACCTGCTTGCTCTCTTCGCGAAGAAGCAGCGGAAGCAGATCGGCGTTCACCACGCGGCGGATGCGCTCGTTCTCGATCTCCTGGCCGCCGTTGCCGGAAAGCTGCCAGGCCATCAGGCGCCCCCACAACAGGCTGTCGGCCGGCCGCCAGGGCTCCGGCTCGAACTGCAGCAGCAGGAACTCCGGCGGCAATGGAAAGCTATGCCAGTCGAGATAGGCGTTCACGCCCGCCGCATACGCATCGAGCGCCGCCCGCAGGTCAGGCGAGGCGGCCTCATACTGAGCCTCCGCCTGTTTCGCCAAACCCAGTAGGCGCATCAGCTTGTCGGTCTTCAGCGTGCGCAGACCGAACAGCTCCGACAATCGGCCGGTGACCAGGCGGCGCATCAGCTCCATCTGAAACAGCCGGTCCTGGGCGTGCACGAAGCCGAGCGCGAAATGCGCGTCGTGCTCGCTCTGGGCGGTGATCGTGACGACGCCAGCGCCGTCGCGTCCGACCGTCACGGGCGCCGACAGGGAAGGATTGGCGATCCTGACCTCGCCTGAAATCTTCGGCAAGGAACCAAGCACCGTCCACGCTCCGAAGCCGATCGCCGCGACCAGCAAGACGGCAATGGCCAGCAGCCCACGTCCCACCCAATGCCTGACTCTCGAACGGGGGATCGGCTGTGGCCTCATCGGTCCGGAAAATCCGCGAGAATGCGCGCACGGTCCGCATCCAGATCCGGCGCCGCGCTCCGCCGGTCGCGATCGGGGTAGGCCGACATCTTGATCGGCAGGCCGGCGATCCTGATGCCGGCCAGGCTCTCGTCCTCCAGCGGCACGATCATGTTGCGGGCGGCCACCTGCGGGTCGGCGCAGACATGCGCAACGTCGTTGATTGGCGCGCAGGGGATGCCGGCGTCGCTCAGCACGGAGAGCCAGTGTTCAACATCATGCGGCCGCAAGATCTCTTCGATTGTCTCCTTGAGGGCGAGGACATGATCGCTGCGCCTCGCATTGTCCGAGAAGCGCGGATCGATCGCAAGGTCCGGGCGCTGCAGGCAGGCTGCCAGGCGCCGAAACAGGTCGTCATTGCCACAGGCGATGACGATATGACCGTTCCTGGCGCGATAGGGCTCGAAGGGCGCGATGGAGGAATGGCGTGCGCCGACCGGCTTCGGTGACTGGCCGCTCGCGCAATAGCGGATGATGGCGTTCTCCAGCAAACCGATCTGGCTGTCGAGCATCGCCACGTCGATCAGCATGCTTTTGCCGGTGCGCGTCCGGTCATGTAGCGCCGCCACGATGCCCAGGGCAGTGAAGAGCCCGGCGCCGAGATGGCCGATCGAAGAGCCGACGCGCGTCGGTGGGCCGCCGTCATGTCCAGTCAGGCTCATGATGCCCCCCATTGCCTGCGCTATGATGTCATAGGCTGGGCGCTGCGCGTAGGGGCCAGTCTGGCCGAACCCGGAAGTGGCGGCATAGATGAGGCGCGGATAGTGCTCCCTCAGAGCACGCCAGCCGAGGCCAAGGCGGTCCATGGTGCCGGGACGAAAATTCTCCACCAGCACGTCGGCCTTGCGGAGCAGGCGATGCAGGATGGCCACGTCCTCGGCCGACTTGAGATCGAGGGCGATCGATTCCTTGCCACGGTTCTGTGCCACAAAATAGCCGGACTTGCCATTGATGAAGGGACCATAGGCGCGCGAGTCATCGCCTTTTCCCGGCTGTTCCACTTTTATGACGCGGGCGCCGAGATCGGCGAGCAGGAGCGTGCAGAAGGGGCCGGCGAGAACCCGGGTCAAATCGACGACGACGATGCCGGACAGCGGTCCCGCCATGTTCATGCGTGTACGAATTCCTCCCTCGCCGGTTCATATCGGAATCGCTGGTCGGAAGCCAGTCCGCTTGCATCGACAAGGCAAGCCCGTTCCGCTAAAAACGCGCAAAGAACGCGGCCGGAGAGGGAGCAAGATGTCCAGAGAGTTCGCCGACGTTCCGGCCATGCTCAGGGCGCTCACGCCGAGCTATCCGGTCTTCTGCCTGCGTCCCCATGTGATCGCGGAGGCGGCGCGCCGGTTTCTGGAGCTGTTCCCCGGCCGGGTGCTCTATGCCGTCAAGTGCAATCCGCATCCGCTGGTGCTGCGCGCTCTCTACGATGCCGGCATCCGCCATTTCGACACCGCCTCGCTGCCGGAGATCGCGCTGGTGCGTGAGAGCCTGCCCGATGCGGCCTGCTACTTCATGCATCCGGTGAAGGGCAGGGCCGTGATCGGGACGGCATCGCGGGTCTACAACATCGATACCTACGTAGTCGACCACCCGAAGGAGTTGGAGAAGATCCTCGACCAGACAGGCGGCGGCGAGGGGCTGACGATTTTCGTGCGCATCGTGACTCCCCCAGTCGAAGGCACCTTCTATCACCTCGCCGCCAAGTTCGGCGCCGACGTCGACCAGGCCACGGCGATGTTGCGGGAGGCGAAGTCACGCGGCTGCCAGGTCGGGATCGCCTTCCACGTCGGCTCGCAATGCCTGAGCCCCGAGGCCTACGGCAACGCCATCGATCTCGCCGGCCAGGTGGTGGAGCAGGCGAAGGTCGAGATACACGCCCTCGATGTCGGCGGCGGGTTCCCGGCGAAATATGTCGGCACCAACATGCCGCCGCTCGAGGAATACATGCACGCCATCGAGGGGGGCGCGAAGCGCATCAAGCTGCGGCGCGACTGCGTCCTGATGTGCGAGCCGGGACGCGCTTTGGTGGCGGCTGGCGTCTCGCTCGTGGCCCAGGTGCAGCTTCGCAAGGATGACACGCTCTACATCAATGATGGCATCTATGGCGCGCTGAGCGAGACGGTGCAGGGCGGGGTCAAGCTGCCCGCGCGCATGTGGCGCCTGAGGGGCGAGCATTCGCGCGAGTACATGGACTTCGCGCTCTCCGGGCCGACCTGCGATTCGCTCGACATCCTGCCTTACAAGACACCGCTGCCGGCCGATATCGAGGAAGGCGACTGGATCGAGATCGACTGCCTCGGCGCCTACTCGAACGCCAACGCCACACGCTTCAACGGCTTCTATCCGGAGACCTGGATCACGGTGCACGACCACCCGATCGGGCATGTGAAGTGATGGGACACGCGGCGAGGCAAGAATTCCCCCTCCCCAGTGTCGGGGGAGGGGACAGTGGCACGTGTTGAGATGGTATCTTTCACCGAACACCACTTCCTCGGCCTCAGCCCCGTCGGCTTCCACGGCGTCCGCTATCAGGAGTGGGGCGCGAACGACGGCCGGCCGACGGTGCTATGCGTCCATGGCCTCACGCGCAATGCGCATGACTTCGATCGTCTGGCGGAGCGGCTGGCCACCCGCTATCGCGTTATTGCGGTCGATGTTGTGGGGCGCGGCGGCAGCGACTGGCTGAAGGACCCGGCGCATTACACCTATGCGCAGTACCAGGCGGACATGAACGCCCTGATCGCGCGCCTGGATGTGGAGCGCGTGCATTGGATCGGCACGTCGATGGGCGGGCTGATCGGCATGTTCCTGGCGGCTGTGCCGAACACGCCGCTGGCCTCGCTCTTCATGAACGATGTCGGGCCAGTCATTCCCAAGGCCGCGCTCCAGCGCATTGCCGACTATGTCGGGCTCGAGAATCGCTTCTCATCGCTCGAGGCGCTTGAACGCAACCTGCGTAAGGTGCACGCGCCGTTCGGCCCGCTGACGGACGAGCAATGGGCGCATCTGGTGCGCCATGGACATCGACGCCTGCCTGACGGCACATATGCGCCGGCGTATGATCCGGCCATCGCGGAGAACGTGAAGAAAGGCGTCGCCAACGTCGACCTGTGGGCGTTCTGGGAACGAATCGCGATCCCAACGCTTGTGTTTCGGGGCGCCGAATCCGATCTGCTGCCGGCTGCAACCGCGCAGGAGATGGCGCAGCGCGGTCCGCGTGCTCGGATCGTCGAGTTCGCCGGTATTGGTCACGCGCCGGCCTTGATGGCAGAGGATCAGATCGCCCAGATCGAAAGCTGGCTCGCCGAACAGCAATGATCAAGGTTCCGCGTTTCGTGCCGCTGCCGCCCTGGTTCGGCGGCGATCTTCAGACCGTCCGCAATTATCTGCGCCCGCCGGGCGACATCCTGGCGCCGTGGCCGGGTGAGATCCTGCGCTTCGCCGTGAAAGACGGAACAGGCGACGAGCTGGTCGGCACCTTACATCGTCCGGTGGAGGAGCAGCAGAAGCCGCTGGTTCTGCTCCTGCACGGGCTGACTGGATGCGAAGAGAGCTCGTACGTCCGGGTAACGGCGCGCGAGCTGCTGGGCGCAGGCTATCCTGTGCTGCGCCTCAATTGGCGTGGTGCGGGGCCGACGTTAGGCAAGACGCAATCCTTCTATCACGCCGGCCGCACCGACGACCTATTCGCCGTCATCGGCAGTATGGATGGCGCCCTGGCGGCCAATGGCCTGGCTGCGATCGGCTACTCGCTGGGCGCCAATATCCTGCTCAAATACCTGGCGGAACGCGGCGGCCTCTCGCACTTGCGCGCCGCGATCGCGGTCTCACCGCCAATCGACCTGCATGCCACGCAGCAGCGTGTCGCCGAGTACCGCAACGGCCGCTATCACCAATATCTGCTGGCGCGCATGCGCGAGGAGCGGCCCTGCCCGTTGGAGGTCTGCTCCATCCTGGAGTTCGACAATCGCGTGGTGGCGCCGATGCACGGCTTTCGAGATGCGCTGGACTATTACGCGCAATGCTCGTCGGGACCGCATCTGGGCGGAATCCGCACACCGACCCTCGTCATCCATGCCGCCGACGATCCGTGGATTCCGTCCAAGGCGTTCCGCGAGATTGCGTGGAGCCAGTTCAGACACGTCCGCCTGCTAATGCCGTGGTCAGGCGGCCATGTCGGCTTTCACGCGCTCGGCTTCAGGCGGCCGTGGCACGATGAGGTGGCGCTGCGGTTCCTCGCTGCAACCGGCTAGCCGCGCAGCTTTTGCGCGGCCTCGATCGCGAAGTAGGTCAGGATGCCGTCCGCACCGGCCCGCTTGAAGCCGAGCAGGCTTTCCATCATGGCGCGGTCATGGTCGAGCCAGCCGTTCTGCGCGGCGGCCTTGATCATCGAATATTCGCCGCTGACCTGATAGGCGTAGGTCGGCATCTTGAACGTCTGCTTCACGCGATGGAGGACATCGAGATACGGCATGCCCGGTTTCACCATCAGCATGTCGGCGCCCTCGGCCACGTCGAGCGCGCATTCGCGGATCGCTTCGTCGGCATTGCCGGGGTCCATCTGATAGGTGCGCTTGTCGCCCTTGCCGAGCGCGGCCTTGGAGCCCACCGCTTCGCGGAATGGCCCGTAGAAAGCCGAGGCGTATTTGGCGGCGTAGGACATGATGAGCGTGCCCTGGTGACCCTCGGCATCCAACGCATCACGGATGCGACCGATCCTGCCATCCATCATGTCCGAGGGCGCGACGATATCCGCGCCGGCTTCCGCCTGCGCCAGCGCCTGCCTGCACAGCGCGTCTAAGGTCTCGTCATTGAGGATGCGGTCGCCCTGCATCACGCCGTCGTGGCCATGCGAGGTGTAGGGGTCGAGCGCCACATCGCACATTACGCCGATCTCCGGCACCGCCTTCTTCAAGGCGCGGACCGCGCGGTTGCACAGATTGTCCGCGCGCCAGGCCTCTTCCGCTTGCTCGCTCTTCTTCTCCTTCGGGATGACCGGGAACAGGGCGATGGCCGGGACGCCGAGCTTCGCCGCCTGTTCCGCCGCATCCAGCAAGGCAGGAATGGTGAACCGCGAGACACCGGGCATCGCCGGCACGGCCTCGCGCTTCGCGCCACCTTCCTTGACGAACACCGGCCAGATCAGGTCGTGGATCGTGAGATTGGCCTCCCGCACCAACCGGCGCGACCAGTCGGTCTGGCGGTTGCGCCGCATGCGCACCCGCGGGAACTGGCCGTGCGGGTTCTCCGCCGAAAGCTGGATCTTGCTGGCTGCCTTATGGCGACGATGTTCCATGACGCACCTTTATTCAATGAGCGGCACTGTAACAAATCGTTACACCAAAGCGAAAGGTCTGGTCGGTCGCCAGGTCACGCCGCGATCGCGCTGTTTGCATGCGTCAGGACCAGCTCGATCCGTACCGGCGTCGGGTTCCGGACGATGTCCAGCACCGGTGCGTGGCGCTCGACAGTAATCCTGAGCCGCTCGATCTCATAGATGTCCGCCGGCGAGGAAATCTCGACGGTCGCCTGAAGATTGCTGAATCCGGCGCGGATCCGGTCGGCCGCGGCATAGAGCCCACGCAGATCCAAAGCCGCCTGCAGTTTCACCTGAACGCCTTGCAGCGGAATGCCCAGCGCCTCGGCATAGAGGCGATAGGTCTGCTCGTGACACTGCGCTAGCGCCTGCAGCACGCGCAGGGTGGGCAGCAGGTCGGGATTGTCGGCCGCGGGCGCTTCGCCGCTGCCAGCCAGCAATGTGATCTTGCCTTGGTCCGGATCGGCGGTCAGACGCTGCTGCTGATTTGCGACGCGGGTGTCGGTGGTATCGGTCATGAGACGGGCCCTCCTTGTCGCCCGGTTGTCGGGGCAGAGGGCTTTCGCCTTCAGCGCTTTAGCATTGGTGACGCGGTGCAAGCTGCCCCTCAAATCCCGCGGACGCCGTCGCGTTGCGAAGACGCCAAAACAGAAAAACCGCCACAGCGATCAAGCTGGGCGGCTAGCCCGCGCTTTAGCTGCATTTTTTACGCGCCCGCAAGCTGAGGCTCAAATCGGCGCAGGTCATTTGTGGCAGGGCGAGGGCGGTGCTGTCAAGCGGGTGCGCGCTGGAGTCGTGTCTCAGCTTGAATTTCGGCCGCGGGTGGAACCACGCTGTTCGCTCCGAGAATGAGGACGACTTGGTCGCGGTAGATTGCCGGCCTGCGAGGGTGGAGCCGGCGAAGTCGGGTGACGACGCAAGCCAGACTTTCGGCGCGTCCGGGGGTTCGATACCGCGCTAGGACTGTTGCCTTCCAACTGAGGCTCCAGCTGCGCCGCTTCTCGTTGCGCGAACGGGCTGAGAAGCAGCCACGAGCAAAATGCTTGGCGGAGGCTGAGGGGTCCCGTCAGTTCCAGGCTGCCAGCACTGATCGCGGCCGAAAGCTGCTGCTTGCCAACCCAAATCTGCGCCAATGTCTGCACATCGGTGATCGCGTAAACGTCGACCACGAAACCAGGGTCCTTCGGACAAAGGTCGACATTCGCGCCTTCGTTGACGAGCCACCAGCTGCGCTTCGCTTGGGGCTGATCGGTGAACTCGAACTGAACGGTGACCCGTGCCCTTCCGAACACTGACGGGTCGACACGCCGCCGGATTGCCCACATGAGCGCGGTGACCTGCGGCTTACGCGAGTCAATGTGGCCCAGCACCCACCGCTCACCCCACCGGCTCAATCGCTGCACAATCGGTGCGAGCTCCTGCCCGGCCTCGGTTAGATGGTAGAGGTGACCGGAGTCAGAGGGCTCTCGCCTGACCAGACCCTCGCGGTCCAGCCGCTGAAGCCGCTGCGACAGGAGCGATGGGGACATCAACGGCACGCCGCGACGGATCTGGTTGAAGCGGGCTGGGCCGGAGAGCAGCTCCCGGATCACCAGAAACGTCCAGCGCTCGCCAAGAACCTCCGTGGCCTTGGCCAGGGGACAGAGCTGACCATGATCCATGCCGGCCTCCATATCCCATCATAGCGGAATTCCGGCCGCCGGCCGATTCAATTTCTGGACTGGAGAGATCATCTTCCTGGTGCATCCTCCTCGACATGAGCCTGAAAGAGGAAGGCACCATTCGACGGAGGAGAAGATGCGAGACGTGACCCAGCCCAAGGACAAATGGAGCGCCGGCGATGCTTATGAACCATATGTCGGCCGTTGGAGCAGGAAGGTCGCAGCCGAATTCGTGGACTGGCTCGACGCAGCGAAAGGCGCGCACTGGCTCGATGTCGGCTGCGGCACAGGCGCGCTCGTGGAAGCGATCCTCGATCGTGCCGCTCCGGAACAGGTCGTCGGCATAGACCCGTCGGAGGGCTACCTCGATTTCGCCAGAAGCCGCCTCCGCGACGCGCGGGTTGCATTCCGGATTGGCGATGCCCGCGCTCTCCCCATCGACGACGGGACGTGTGGTCTCGCCGTCGCCGGCCTTGTCCTCAATTTTGTCCGCGAGCCGGCCCGCGCACTCGCCGAGATGCGCCGCGCAGTCCACCCTGGTGGAATCGTAGCGGTCTATGTCTGGGATTATGCCGGGGAAATGCAGCTCATGCGCCGCTTCTGGGAGGCCGCCGCAGCGATCGATCCGGTCGCGCGGGAGCTGGACGAGGGGCGCCGGTTTCCGATTTGCAAGCCCGAGCCGCTGCGCGCATTGTTCACTGAGGCCGGCCTCCGTGACGTCCGAGACCGCGCAATTGATGTGCCGACCGTTTTCCACGATTTCGACGACTACTGGTCGCCATTCCTCGGCGGCCAGGGACCGGCGCCGGGCTACTGCGTATCGCTCCCGGAGACCAAGCGCGAGGCCCTCAGGGAAAAGCTAAGTGCCGAGCTGCCAGCAGCGCCTGACGGCAGCATTGCCCTCACGGCGCGTGCATTTGCCGTTCGCGGTGTCAGGCCATCATGAGTTGGGGAGCGGTGTGGTAGCTGCACCAATCAGTGACCGCGTTCAACGTCTTGTCTGGTTGATCGGCTAGCAGCTTTCGGTCTGAGCCGAAATTCAAAGCTGAGACACCACCGGCGCTTGACGCTAGCCTCGTCGTGCCGCAAGAAGCGGCCGGTCAATTGGTGCGGAGGCTATTCCCTTGTTCACCGACGTGCTGTTTGAAGTCGCCGACGGCGTCGGCAAGGCCACCTTGAACCGGCCACAGCAGATGAATGCGCTGACGCTCGACATGATCCGCGCGCTCGACGACAAGCTGGTCGAGTGGGCGGCGGACAAGTCCATTCGCGCGGTCATGATCTATGGCGCGGGCGACAAGGCGTTTTGCGCCGGCGGCGATATCCGTGCGCTCTATGACGCGAAGCAGAACGGCAATGCCAAGCTGTTGTCGGAGTTCTTCTGGCACGAATACCGGCTGGACTACCGGATCGCGACCTACCCCAAGGATCTGATCACGGTCATGGACGGCCTCACCATGGGCGGTGGGGCCGGCATCGGGCTCAACGCGCCGGTCAGGGTGGCAAGCGAGCGCGTAGTCTTCTCGCTGCCCGAGTGCACCATCGGCCTCTATCCGGACATCGGCGCCGCGCATTTCCTGCAGCGTTGCCCGGGCGAGATCGGCATGTTCCTGGCCCTGACCGGCCTACGCCTGCGCACGGCGGGGCTCTATTACTGCAACCTCGTCACCCACACGATCCCGGCGGACCGGCTGCCCAGCCTGATGCCGGAGACCCTCTCGGTCCAGAATGTCGCGACCCGTGCCGCCGATATCGCGAAGCTGCAGCCGGCGATCGACATCTGCTTCGGGCTGAATTCGATCGACGCCATCCTCACGGCTCTGGCCAACCGCAACGACCCAGGCTCCCAGGACGCCCTGAACCTGCTGCGCCGCGGCTCGCCCACCAGCCTCAAGGTGACGTTCGAACACGTGCGGCGGATGCGGAGCAAAAGCCTAGCAGACGTGCTCAAGGAGAACTGGCGCATCAGCCAGCACATGATGGCGGGCACCGAGTTCTTCGAGGGCGTGCGAGCTGTCCTCATCGAACGCGACAACGCGCCGAAGTGGAACCCGGCGACGCCGTCCGAGGTTTCGGAAGTGGTTGTTAACCGGTACTTTGAGAGACTGTCCGGTCAGCCGGATCTTGATCTGAAGCTTAGGTGATCCGGCTCCTGCGGGAAGGAGGCATATTCATGCCCAGCATCGGCTTTATCGGCGTCGGTCACATGGGCGCTCCCATGGCGCGGAACCTGCTCAAGGCCGGCCATCCGGTGACGATCTTCGACCCCGATGTCGAAAACGCCCAGGCGATGGTGAACGCAGGGGCAAAGCAGGCGGCGAGCCTGGTGGAGCTGGCGTCGGCCAGCGATGTGGTCATCAGCATGCTGCCGTCAGGCCGCGAACTGCGCGTCGCCTATCTCGACAATGACGGCGTGGTGGCGCACGCCAAAGCCGGGGCTCTGCTGATCGACTGCTCCACGACCGACGTCGACAGCGCTCGCGCGGTTGGCGATGCCGCCAAGAAGCGCAGCTTGCCATTTCTCGATTCGCCGGTTTCCGGCGGCGTGGCCGGGGCGGAGGCGGGGACGCTGACCTTCATGACGGGTGGCGAGGATGGGGCAGTCCAAGCGGCGCGCCCCATCCTGATGGCCATGGGCAAGAACGTGGTCCATACCGGCTCCAACGGCTCCGGTCAGGCCGCGAAGATCTGCAACAACCTCATCCTCGGCATCAGCATGATTGGCGTGTGCGAGGCGTTCGTGCTGGCCGAACAGCTCGGCCTGTCGCCGGAGAAGCTGTTCGCCGTCTCCTCGACCTCGTCCGGCCAATGCTGGTCGTTGACGTCCTATTGCCCGGTGCCCGGGCCGGTTCCCGCCGCGCCTTCGAACCGCGACTACCAGCCGGGCTTCGCCGCCAAGATGATGCTGAAGGATCTGCGGCTCGCTACGGACGCGGCGGAGAAGCACAACAAGGCGATCGAACTGGGCGGCCTGGCTAAGCAACTCTATGAGCGCTTTGTCCAGGACGGGTCCGGCGATCTCGATTTTTCCGCAATAATTCAGGCGATCCGGCAGCGTTGAATTGCCAGGAGATTGAATTCCTGGGCATTTTTCATCTTTTCAATAACTCGCCATTTACCATTCTTTTACAGCGAATGCCTAGCTTTGCACGTGGGCGTTCACTCGGGACGCTAGAAATCTGCCGGTGACCTGCGAAGGGGAACCCACGTGAAAAAAGCCTATTTGGAAACCATCGCGCTGATCGAGCGCCTGCACCGCGAGTGCCTTGAAGTCATCAAGGCAGATCTCGATCGGCAGGGCATCCGCGACCTCAACAACGTGCAGGCGATGATCCTGTTCAACATCGGCGAGGATGTGCTCTCGGTCGGTGAACTGACCAATCGCGGCTACTACCTGGGCTCCAACGTCTCTTACAACGTGAAGAAGATGGTGGAGAACGGCTATCTCGTCCAGGAGCGTTCGCCGCATGACCGTCGCGCCGTGCACGTGAAGCTGTCCACCAAGGCGCAGTCTGTGTGCCAGAAGATGCACGAGATGTACGATCGGCACGTGCGCGGCATGACGGAAGTCGCGACCCAGGGCGACCTCGAGACCGCGAATGGCACCCTCCGGCGGCTGGAGCGTTTCTGGGGCACCTCGATGAGCTACGCTGGCCGCTGACCACGCAAGGTGCGGGCCATCAAGGGCCCGCACCCGTCCTCTCTTCTCCATCTTCCTAAAGCATCGCAACCGAGAACAAGGCGATGCGCCGCTCGACGATGCGCGTCACTTTGCGAAGGTGGTCCTGACCACAGCTTGGGCGGCGCGCTCACGTGCTCCATCCAGTCATCCCGGCCAAGCGCAGCGCGAGCCGGGATCCATTTCGACGGTCACTGCGGCGGATGAGTGGATCCCGGCTCACGCCGCTTCGCGGCTGTCCGGGATGACGATAGCAATATTGTGCTCCTCACATAAACGCCTGGATCCCCGTCTGCGCCCGGCCGAGGATCAGCGCGTGGATGTCGTGCGTGCCTTCGTACGTGTTGACCGCTTCCAGATTCATCACGTGGCGGATGACGTGGAACTCGTCGGCGACTCCGTTGCCGCCGTGCATGTCGCGGGCCTGGCGGGCGATGTCCAGGGCCTTGCCGCAGGAATTGCGCTTGAGCATGGAGATCGCTTCGGGCGTGGCGCGGCCTTCGTCCTTGAGGCGGCCCAAGCGCAGGCAGGCGTGCAGGCCCAGCGTGATCTCGGTTTGCATGTCGGCGAGCTTCTTCTGGATCAGCTGGTTGGCCGCAAGCGGGCGGCCGAACTGCTTGCGGTCGAGCGTGTATTGCCGCGCGGCGTGCCAGCAGAATTCGGCCGCGCCGAGCGCGCCCCAGGAGATGCCGTAGCGCGCATTGTTGAGGCAACCGAACGGGCCTTTGAGACCGCTCACATTCGGCAGCAGATTCTCTTCCGGCACGAACACGTCATCCATCACAATCTCGCCGGTGAGGGAGGCGCGGAGCGAGAACTTGCCTTCGATCTTGGGTGTGGAGAGGCCCTTCATGCCACGCTCCAGGATGAAGCCGCGGATCACGTCGTCCTCAGTCTTCGCCCACACGACCGCGATGTCTGCGATCGGCGCGTTTGTGATCCACATCTTGGCACCGTTCAGCACGTAGCCGCCGGAGGACTTTTTTGCGCGGGTCTTCATGCCGCCGGGATCGGAGCCGTAGTCGGGCTCCGTCAGGCCGAAGCAGCCGACGATCTCTCCGGTCGCGAGGCGGGGCAGGTATTTCTGGCGCTGCTCCTCCGTGCCGTAGGCGTGGATCGGATGCATGACCAGGCTCGATTGCACAGACATTGCAGAGCGATACCCGGAATCGACGCGCTCCACTTCGCGTGCGATCAGGCCATAGGACACGTAGTTGGTCCCGGCGCAGCCATAGCCGTCGATCGTCGAGCCGAGCAGGCCGAGTTCGCCCAACTCGGTCATGATCTCGCGGTGGAAGATCTCGTGCCGGTTCGCTTCCAGCACGCGCGGCATCAGCTTGTCCTGCGCATAGTCGCGCGCGGTGTCTCGCACCATGCGCTCTTCCTCGGTCAACTGGTCCTCGAGCAGGAGCGGGTCTTCCCACTGAAACTCGGCTTTATGTTTGGCCTTGGCGTCCATGAACGTGCTCCTGACCGGAATATGGTATCGATGCGGCGCGGCGTATAGCATGTGCTCCGGGGACGAGGCAGAGGCCGAATATCATAGCCCTATGTCCGAGGCGGATAACTACATCATCGAGTTCACCAAGGTCGGCGCCAGCATCAAGGTGACGGCGATCGATCCCAAAACCATGACGGAAGTCTCGATCGTCGGAGCGGCCCAATATTCGCAGGAATTCCTCACGCGACAGGCGGTCAAGAAGCTGGAATACGTGTTGTCGAAACGGGCCGGCAAAGGCGGATAAGCGGCGCTGGCACAACCAGTCTTTTGGATTGTATACAATATATTTTTTGGCTTGTGGCCGGTAATCTCTTGGGTTACGGTCCGCGCCGCATTACGAATCGACGGCTGCGGCTGGTACTTGGACGCGAGATCCGGGACAGGCCAACAGGGGGCTTTGGCATTTCCATTTTGCGTTCATGGAACTTCGTCACGTGGCCGAAATTGGTCGGCGCGTCGGCGCATGACGTCATGAACGGGATATGCACCCGGCGCGCGGACGGGCTTCGCACGGCGGTGATGGGGGACTGATGGAGTATTTCACCCAACAACTGATCAACGGCCTGACGCTCGGCTCGATCTACGGGTTGATCGCGATCGGCTACACGATGGTCTACGGCATCATCGGCATGATCAACTTCGCCCACGGCGATGTCTACATGATCGGCGCTTTCCAGGCGATGATCGTGTTCCTGATCTGCGGCGCGCTGGGACTCACCTGGGTGCCGCTGCAGCTTGCTCTGATGCTGATCATGGCGGTCATCTTCACCGCCGCCTATGGCTGGAGCGTCGAACGATTAGCCTACCGGCCATTGCGCGGGTCACCTCGCCTGGCGCCGCTGATCTCGGCCATCGGCATGTCGATCGTCCTCTCCAACTACGTGCAGCTCGCGCAGGGTCCGCGGCCCAAGCCGATCCCGCCCGTGATCCGCGGCGGCTTCCAGATCATGGAGAGCGACGCCGGTTTCGTGGTGCAGCTCGGCTATCTGCAGATCGTGATCATCCTGCTGACGGTCGCGCTGATGGCGATCTTTGCCTACCTGATCGCGAAGACGCCGCTCGGTCGAGCACAGCGCGCCTGCGAGCAGGACATGAAGATGGCATCGCTCCTGGGCGTGAATGTCGACCGGACCATTTCGCTGACCTTCGTCATGGGCGCGGCGCTGGCGGCGGTGGCCGGCATGATGGTGACGCTCTATTGGGGGGTGAACGAATTCGCGATGGGATTCGTCGCCGGCATCAAGGCCTTCACTGCCGCGGTGCTGGGCGGCATCGGTTCGCTGCCGGGCGCGATGCTGGGCGGCATCCTGATCGGCCTGATCGAAGCCATGTGGTCGGCCTATTTCTCGACCGAATACAAGGACGTGGCGGCGTTCGGGATCCTTGTGCTGGTGCTGATCTTCCGGCCCACCGGGTTGCTGGGCCGGCCGGAAGTCGAGAAGGTGTAGGCGATGGCGACGTTGACTATGACCGGCGCTAAGCCGGTGCCAAGCACCATGCAGATCGCGATCAAGGAGGCGTTCCTCACCGCCTTCCTGGTGTTCATGCTCTCCTTCCTGATGATCGGGTTCGAGACCCAGGCGCAGCAGGGGCAGCCGCTGTCCTACGTCACGCGCTTCGCTGCGATCGTCTGGGGCATCATTCTGGTGCCGCTTGGCCGCATCCTGATCGTGTTCAATCGCCACGGCCGCCCCATGCCGGCCTTGATTGGCGGCGGGTTCGCTTTCCTGTACCTGTTCGGCGGTGCCGTCATCGCCATCCTGTTCGATGTGCTGGTGATCCCGTTCAATGATTATTTCGGTGAAGCGGCGGGCGCCGCAGGCATCCCACTCCCGTTTGCCGATCCGATCGTGGATGCGATCTTCGGGCTGGGCGCGCTCTACATCGTCATCCTCGGCATCCAGACGATGCGGCATACCGCCCACGGGGAGTTGACTCTCGCGCAGCGCGAAGCAAAGGAGGCGCGCACCGCGCTGCGGGCGAAGCAGATTTCAATGGTGCTCGGTCCGGCGTTGCTGGTGACCGCTCTGGTGCTTCCCTTCACGCCCTGGTCGGATCGCGTGCTGGTCGAGACCATGACCCTGATCCTGACTTACGTGATGCTGGGCTGGGGCCTCAACATCGTGGTTGGCTTGGCCGGGCTGCTCGATCTGGGTTACGTGGCGTTTTACGCGGTTGGAGCCTACTCCTACGCCAAGCTGGCGACGGAGTTCGGCCTGGACTTCTGGGCGAGCCTGCCGTTGGCGGGGGCGTTCGCGGCATTCTTCGGCGTCGTGCTCGGCTTTCCGGTGCTCCGGCTCCGGGGTGACTATCTCGCCATCGTGACCCTCGGCTTCGGCGAGATGATCCGCATCACGCTGATCAACTGGCAGGCCTTCACCGGCGGCCCGAACGGCATCACGGGCATTCCGCGCATGACGTTCTTCGGCGTGCCGTTCGACCGCACGCCCGAGGAGGGCACGCAGGCCTTTCACACCCTCTTCGGCCTTGAATACAGCACGATGCACCGCATCCTGTTCCTCTATTACGTCATTCTGGGGCTCGCGCTCATCACCAATTTCTTCACCATCCGATTGCGCAAGCTGCCGATCGGACGGGCGTGGGAAGCACTGCGCGAGGATGAGACGGCGTGCCGTGCGCTCGGCATCAATCCGACCAACACCAAGCTGACGGCGTTTGCGCTCGGCGCCATGATGGCCGGCTTCGCAGGCTCCTTCTTCGCGGTTCGCCAAGCCTTCATCAGCCCGGAAAGCTTCGTCTTCCTCGAGTCCGCCGTGATCCTTGCCATCGTCGTTCTTGGTGGCATGGGCAGCCAGGTCGGGGTGGCGCTCGCGGCCGTATTGCTGATCGGCTTGCCGGAGGTGATGCGCGAGCTTTCGCTCTATCGCATGCTCGCCTTCGGCGCGGTCATGGTGCTGATCATGCTGTGGCGGCCGCGCGGCCTGCTTGCACACCGCGAGCCGACTATTCTCCTGCGCCGCGGCGGCGGCAAGGCGAAGCCGCGAAAAGCGGGAGCGACAGCATGAGCTTCACCGCCGCGGCAATGGCTGAGCCGGACGATACCAGCCTGCTAAAGGTCACGCACCTCACCATGCGGTTCGGCGGACTGCTGGCGATCGACGATGTGAGCTTCGTTGCGCGCCAACGCGAGATCACCGGCATCATCGGCCCGAACGGGGCCGGCAAGACCACCTTGTTCAACTGCATCACCGGCTTCTACAAGCCGACGATCGGACGGCTCGAGTTGTTCCGAGACGGCAAGGTGGCCTATCTGCTGGAGCAGATGGAGGGCTACGCGATCGGCCAGAAGGCACGCGTGGCGCGCACGTTCCAGAACATCCGGCTGTTCGCCGGCATGTCGGTGCTCGAGAACCTGATGGTGGCGCAGCACAACAAGCTGATGCTGGCCTCCGGCTACACAGTGTTCGGCATGCTCGGCTTGCCGGTCTACCGCAAAGCGGAGCGCGCAGCACAGGAGAAGGCGGTGCATTGGCTGGAGCGCTGCGGCCTCATCGACCATGCCGATCTCTCGGCCGGCAACCTACCTTACGGCGCGCAGCGGCGGCTGGAGATCGCGCGCGCCATGTGTACCGATCCGGTACTTTTGTGCCTGGACGAGCCGGCGGCGGGCCTCAATCCGCGCGAGTCGGCAGAGCTCAACCAGCTCCTCCTCTCCATTCGTGACGAAACCGGCATCGGCGTGCTGCTGATCGAGCATGATATGAGCGTGGTGATGGGAATCTCCGATCACATCATCGTGCTCGACTACGGCAAGAAGATCTCCGATGGCACGCCGGCCGAAGTGCAGAGGGATCCGGCGGTCATCCGCGCCTATCTGGGCGAGGAGGAGAAGGAATGACCGCGATGCTGAGGATCTCGGGCGTTCGCACCTTCTACGGCCATATCGAGGCACTGAAGGGCGTCGATGTCGAGGTCGCGGAGGGCGAGATCGTCACCATCATTGGCGCCAACGGCGCCGGCAAGTCGACGTTGCTCATGACCATCTGCGGTTCCCCGCAAGCGCGCGATGGCTCAGTTGTGTTCGAGGGCCAGGAGATCACGCGTCAGCCCACCTTCGAGATCATGCGCAAGGGCATTGCCCAAGCCCCGGAGGGGCGTCGCATATTCCCGCGCATGTCGGTGATCGAGAACCTGAAGATGGGCGCCATCACCAGCGATCCCAAATATTTCGACGAGGACGTCGAAAAGGTGTTCGCCATATTCCCGCGCCTCAAAGAACGGCAGGCACAGCGGGGCGGCACGCTTTCCGGCGGCGAACAGCAGATGCTGGCGATCGCCCGCGCGCTGATGAGCCGGCCGCGGCTGTTGCTCTTGGATGAACCGTCGCTCGGCCTCGCGCCGCTGATCGTCAAGCAGATCTTCCAGGTGATCCGGGAAATCAACGAACAGCAGAAGGTGACGGTGCTGCTGGTCGAGCAGAACGCGAACCATGCACTGAAGCTGGCGGACCGCGGCTACGTGATGGTGAATGGCAGGATCACGCTCAGCGGCGGCGGCGCGGAATTGCTTGCCAATCCTGAGGTGCGCGCTGCGTATCTCGAGGGCGGGCATCATTGATGAGGTACGGAGGAACGCTAAGGGAGGACCGGCATGGTCGCTGAAATCAATTGGTGGGAGTTCCTCGGCATCACGGTCATCCTGTTCGGTGGTTGCGCTTTCATGATGGGGCAGGCGATCGCCGACACGTGGCGCCCGGCTTGGCAGAACGTCCCCTACAGCTTCCTGCTGGGGGCCGGCAATCACTTCATCGATTGTGCCCTGTTCAGCAGCAGCTGGGGCAACTGGGTGCATTACCTCACGAATGTCGTCGTGCTCATGGCCATCGCGCTGTTCGCGCATCGGGTCACCTTGGCGCGCAAGGTCGTCGCGCAGTACCCATGGATCTACGAACGTGCCGGTCTGTTGAGCTGGCGGGAGAAGGCATCGGCTTAGGCCTATACCAACGGGCCGAGGGGACGTCCGCCTATTTCACGCTAATTTGCGCGCAATAGCGGATTGACCGGGCAGCGCAGGCGGAGGAAGATTGCGCCAAGCCCGAATGTTGGGAGCACCAACCGGGTGACAAACAACGTTAGAGAGGGAGACATGTTCAAGAAGTTGCTTTCGACGACTGCGCTCGTCGCGGCGGTCGCCGCCGGCTCTTTTGCCATGCCGACGGTTGCCAGCGCCGACATCACGATCGCGGTCGCTGGCCCGATGACGGGTGGCCTGGCCGCCTTTGGCGAACAGCTGCGTCGCGGCGCGGAGATGGTGGTTGCCGACATCAATGCTGCCGGCGGCGTCAACGGCGAAATGCTGAAGCTGGAGATCGGCGACGACCAGTGCGACCCGAAGCAGGCCGTGCAGGTGGCGAACGAACTGGTGCAAAAGGGTGCGGTCTTCGTGGCCGGCCACTTCTGCTCCGGCTCATCGATCCCGGCATCAGAGGTCTACATGGAGGAGGGCATCCTTCAGATCACTCCAGCCTCCACCAACCCGAAGTTCACGGACGATCCGGCGGCTAAGGGCGTCCAGACGATCTTCCGTACCTGCGGTCGCGATGACGCGCAGGGCTCGTTTGCCGGTCCGTGGCTTGCGAAGACCTATGCCGGCAAGAAGGTCGCCATTCTCGATGACAAGACGGCCTACGGCCAGGGTTTGGCGAACGAAACACAGAAGAACATGGAAGCGGCTGGCCTGAAGACGGCCGTCCGCGACACCTATACCGCGAAGGAGAAGGACTTCTCCGCGCTGCTCAGCAAGCTCAAGAGCGCTGCCGTCGATGTCGTCTACATCGGTGGTTATCACGACGACGTCGGATTGATGGTGCGCCAGGCGCGTGAGCAGGGCTTCAACGCCGACTTCATCTCGGCTGACGCTCTGAACACGGCCGAGTTCTGGTCCATCTCCGGTCCGGCTGGCGAAGGCGTGCGCTACAGCGATGCGGCTTCCGCGGTCAATCTCGACAGCGCGAAGGCGGTGGTCGAGAAGTTCCGCGCTCAGAACTACGAGCCGGAAGGCTACACCCTCAACTCCTACGCCGCGATCGAGGCGTGGGCGAAGGCGGCCAACATCGCCAAGTCGACCGACAGCGAGAAGGTGGCCGAGGCTCTCCACGGCAACACGATCCCGACCGTGATCGGCGAGTTGAAGTGGGATGAGAAGGGCGACCTGACCAAGGTCAACTACGCCTGGTACGTCTGGCACGACGGCAAGGCGGTCCAAGAGCCGATCAACTAAGCTTTTCAGAGCTCAGTTCTTGGGGCCCGGGCGGCGACGCCCGGGCCTTTTTCTTGTGTGCCGAGCATGAACGATGGCTTGGAGGCGCAAATCCTCATCCAGCCTGATGCGGTGAAGAAACCATTGAGGTGCGGTCGCTGGATGAATCTCGCAGCATACCAGCACGAACGGGTGCTAAACTGTCGAGACGAGGCACCAGATTCTGGCAGGCGCTGACGCCGGCACTGCCTCCTGCCACGGCGACCGCGCCAGTGAAGGGACGCCATGGCTTTCCGGATCCTTTGTGGAATCGACGGGCAAGAGCCCTCAATCAAAGGCACTCGAGCAGCGTTCGACCTGGCAGTTCAATCGGGTGCTGAGCTGAGCATCTGCATGGTCAACCCCATCGTGCCAGGTCGGGCGGTCATCACTCGATGGCCGCAGGAGCACATAAATCGCGTTCTAGATGAAGCAGTCTGCCATGCAAAATGGGCTGGGGTGCTCAAGGTCAAGAGCGAGACTTGGAATGCCATAGACGTAGCGGAGAGTATCATCAGCTACGCCGACGCACACAATGTCGATCTTATCGTGGCAGGAGTCAGCGACAGATCATCGATGATAAGAGCACTACGCGGCTCGGTCGCGAGAGAACTCATCGCAAGAGCGAATTGCCCAGTGCTGATGGTTCGCCGCTTGCGCGAGGATGCGGCTCCAATTCGTCCACAACAGGACGAGGAAGTGCAACTGTTGCGGGCTGTCAACCTGCATCCAAGGGATGAACGGCCTCGACGGCAGTTTCTCTTTTGCAAAGATCTGTCATAGTCGCTGACGCTTTGGCAGCATGCTTCGAGAGCAGATGGAGACATGACGCATACCCCGCTCATCGCAATGCTGGTTGCCGGCTTGGGACTCGCCTTCATTCTGGGCACCTTGGCGAACCGCCTGCGTCTGTCGCCTCTTGTGGGCTATCTTGTGGCCGGCGTCATCATCGGACCCTTCACGCCCGGCTTTGTGGCAGACCAGGGTTTGGCACGCCAGCTGGCAGAGGTTGGCGTGATCCTGCTGATGTTCGGCATAGGGCTGCATTTCTCTCTCGAAGAACTCCTTTCGGTCAGAAGAATCGCGATTCCCGGTGCGCTTGTCCAAATCGCCGTCGTAACCGCGCTCGGGCTGGCGTTCTCACAACTCGTCGATTGGTCAATCGAGGCCGGATTGATCTTCGGCCTGGCGCTTTCGGTCGCGAGCACTGTCGTTGTCTTGAGGACGCTGCAGGACAAGCACCAGCTGCAATCCGACACGGGGCGCATTGCTGTCGGTTGGCTCATCGTCCAGGACATTGCGATGATCCTCGCGCTCGTTCTGCTGCCCACCATTTCAAGCCTGGTTGAAGGAAACATAGATCAGTCTGCTGCCGTTTCCGCTGGCGCGTTCGCCTTCCTAGAGCCCCAGACGCTTACTGAAGCGCTTGGCCTTACGGCGTTCAAGCTTGCCGCATTCGTTGCCTTGATGATCCTTGTCGGCAGGCGTGTCATTCCATGGGTCCTGCATTATGTTGCCCATACGGGATCTCGTGAGCTGTTTCGGCTCGCAGTTCTCGCCATGGCGCTTGGGGTTGCCTTTGGAGCCGCCGAACTCTTCGGCGTCTCGTTCGCCCTGGGCGCGTTCTTCGCAGGCATGATCTTGTCGGAATCCCAGCTGAGCCAAAGCGCTGCTCAAGAGACGCTGCCGCTGCGGGATGCGTTTGCCGTTCTGTTCTTTGTGTCAGTCGGAATGCTGTTCGACCCGATGGTTCTGATCAGCCAGCCGATCCTTGTTGCAATTACCTTGATGATCATTGTCGGAGGCAACGCGGCGGTCGTGTTTGCTATCGCGCGAATCTATGGTCACGAGCCCCCGAAGGCCTTGTTGCTTGCGGTGAGCTTGTCACAGATCGGCGAATTCTCGTTCATCGTTGCAGGACTCGGCATAAACCTCGGGTTGTTGCCTGAGGCCGGACGGGACCTCATCCTCGCCGGCGCGATGTTGTCCATTTTGCTGAATCCTCTCCTGTTTGCCGCAATGCGCCGGCTTTCTCCCCGGCTCGCGAGAGGTGATCAAGCTGGCGGCGAGCAGATGGCAAGCCAGGAGGAAGCGCCGGAGCTACCAACTGCTACCCTAACCGATCACGCCGTACTGGTCGGACACGGACGGGTCGGGACTTTGGTGGCGCAAACCTTGAGCCAGATGAATTTGCCCTATCTGGTGATTGAAGAGCGCCAGGCGATCATCGACGAACTGCGTGAACGAGGCATCGAAGTGATCCAGGGAAACGCTGCGCAGGAGGAGATGCTTGCGGCCGCCAATGTTTCAGCGGCGCGGATCCTTATCAGCGCAATTCCTAACCCGTTCGAGAGCGGGAATCTGATCGAACGTGCTCGCGCGGCCAATCCAGATCTGGATATCATCGCGCGTGCTCATTCCGATGCCGAAGTGGATTATCTCAGGAAGCTGGGCGCGAACCGCATCATCATGGGCGAGCGCGAAATCGCGCGTGGCATTTCGGATCACATACTGAGAGGAGGCTCTGCGAGCCACAGATCCACGTCAGATCAAAGCGCCCATGAAGCAACCGGCTCACCAATGGAGGTGCGATAGTCTGCCCAAGCGTGCAGGTGCGAGGCTGGGCGGCTTCTGCGGGCCCTTTTTCGGGCCCTTGTTTTTGCATGTGGCTACCATTTTAGAGCGTCTTCTAATATGGTCAGTGCGCGTTGTGATTGTCGCTTAATAGGAGAGGGATTTCATATGAGGCTTGGGGTATTCCGAAGTGCGTGCGTTCTGGGCGCCGCACTGCTGTCCGCATGCACGAATGGCTCGTCCACATCCAAACAACCGCAAGCGCCAGCCGACGAAATCGTGATTGGCGTTGCGGGACCGATGAGCGGCGCCCTGAAGCCTTTCGGCGAGCAGCTGAGGCGTGGCGCGCAACAGGCGGTCGCTGATCTGAATGCGCAAGGCGGCGTGCTCGGGAAGCAGGTGCGCTTGGTCATTGGCGACGATCAGTGCGATCCGCCTCGTGCCGTGCGTGTCGCCAATAACCTCGTCAACAAGGGCGTGGTGTTCGTCGCCGGCCACTTCTGCTCGGGTTCGTCCATCCCGGCGTCGGAGATCTATGCCGAGGAAGGCATTGTCCAGATCACGCCGGCCTCGACCAATCCGAAACTCACGGAGATGGCCGCGGCAGATGGCGTTCAGACGCTGTTCCGCACCACGGGCCGCGACGACCGGCAAGGCACATTTGCAGGGGCATGGCTGGCGACCAAATACGCTGGGAAGAACGTCGCCATCCTTCACGATCGATCTGCCTACGGCCGGGAAGTCGCCGACGAAGCGCTAAGGGCGATGGAGGCGGCCGGCCTGAAAGCGGCGCTGCGAGACACCTATGCTCAGAAGCAAGCGGATTTCTCTGCGCTGATTGCCAAGTTGAAGAACTCGAATATCGACGCCGTCTACATCGGCGGCTATCACAACGACGTTGCCCTGATCGTGCGGCAAGCACGTGAGCAGGGCTTCAATGGAGAGTTCGCGTCGGTCGATGCACTCAATACGTCGGAGTTCTGGCGGATTGCCGGTTCGTCTGGCAAGGGCGTGCGCTTCACGGATGCGGCATCGCTGGCGGATCTCCCAGGCGCCAGGACCGTGGTCGCGAACTTCCGGGCCCACGGCTCTGAGCCCGAGGGCTATGCCCTAAATGCCTATGCCGCTGTGCAGGCTTGGGCCGCAGGTGCCGAGATTGCCAAGTCCACAATCGGTTCGGACATCGCGGCGGCGCTGCATGCCAATACAATTCCCACTGTCCTCGGTGACCTGGACTGGGATGCCAAGGGCGACCTGAAGAATCCCCGCTATGCTTGGTATGTCTGGTCCGGCGGTGAGTTTTTTGAAGAACCCTGACTGGTCATTTACCGCCGTTTTGTAGGGCCCGGGCGGCGATGCCCGGGCCTTTTGATTTGACGATAGATTGTGGTTGGCGGGGCGGGGGACCGGAGATATTGTATCGCGCTCGCGTAACCGGAGACCATTTGCCGGAATCTAGTCATGCCCGAAACCAAGCAAGCCGTCGTCATCGCCAGCGACCATGCCGGCTTTCAGCTGAAGGTCGAACTGAAGCAGCAACTCGAGGCCCTCGGTTTTGAGGCCCTGGACCTTGGGACCGATTCCGTCGGCTCGGTCGATTACCCGGATTTCGCCGATCGCCTGGCCGCCGCCATCAAGGAGGGGAGGGCCAGCAAGGGCGTGCTGGTCTGCGGAACCGGCATCGGCATCTCCATGGCGGCAAACCGCCACCGCCATCTGCGTGCCGCCGTGGTCCACGACGCGACGACCGCTCGCCTGACCCGTCAGCACAACGACGCGAACGTGCTGTGCATGGGCGCCCGCATCACCGGCGCCGATGTCGCAAAGGATTGCCTCAGGGTGTTTTTGACGACAGATTTCGAGGGGGGCCGTCACGAAAATCGCGTCGCCAAGCTGGGCCGATGAGCCCGGCTCGCCTGCGACAAAGGACCTAGCGACATGACGAATGCGACCTATACCCCGATGCCCGGTTTCTTCACGGCTGGCCTGGCTGAGCGCGACCCCGACGTGTTCAGCGCGATCGGCAAGGAGCTCTATCGACAGCAGGATCAGATCGAGCTGATCGCGTCGGAGAACATCGTCTCGCGCGCGGTGCTCGAGGCGCAGGGCTCGGTCCTCACCAACAAATATGCCGAGGGGTATCCCGGCCGGCGCTACTACGGTGGCTGCGAATTCGTCGACGTCGCGGAGGCGATCGCGATCGACCGCGCGAAGAAGCTGTTCGAGTGCGCCTTCGCCAACGTGCAGCCGCATTCCGGCGCGCAAGCCAACCAGGCGGTGTTCTTCGCGCTGCTGCAGCCGGGCGACAGCTTCCTCGGGCTTAATCTGGCAGCAGGTGGTCACCTGACACATGGCTCGCCGGTCAACCAGTCAGGCAAGTGGTTCAAGCCCATTCCCTACACGGTGCGGACGCAGGACCAGCAGCTCGACATGGAGCAGGTCGCGGAGCTCGCCAAGGAGCATAAGCCGAAGCTGATCCTGGCGGGCGGCTCCGCCTACCCGCGCTTCTGGGACTTCAAGCGCTTCCGCGAGATCGCGGATTCCGTCGGCGCCTATTTCATGGTGGACATGGCGCACTTCGCCGGCCTCGTCGCCGGCGGCGTGCATCCGAGCCCGCTTCCCTATGCGCACGTCGTCACCACGACGACGCACAAGACGTTGCGCGGGCCGCGCGGCGGCATGATCCTCAGCAACGACGAGGGGATCGGCAAGAAGATCAACTCCGCCGTTTTCCCGGGGCTGCAAGGCGGGCCGCTGATGCATGTGATCGCGGCCAAGGCCGTGTCCTTCGGCGAAGCGCTGCGCCCGGAATTCAAGGTCTACGCGCAGACCGTCGTCGAGAATGCGAAGGTGCTGGCGGACGCGCTGGTGCAGGGCGGCCTCGCGATCACCACCGGCGGCACCGATAACCACCTGATGCTGGTGGACCTGCGGCCGAAGAAGCTGACCGGCAAGGATTCCGAGCACAGCCTCGAGCAGGCAGGCATCACCTGCAACAAGAACGGCATTCCGTTCGATCCGGAGAAGCCGGCGATCACCTCCGGCATCCGCTTGGGCACGCCCGCTGCGACCAGCCGCGGCTTCGGGCCGAAGGAGTTCAAGCACGTGGGGCAGATGATCGTGCGCGTGCTGGACGGCTTGGCCGCGAACCGTGGCGACAACAGCAAGATTGAACACGAGGTGCGCGAGGAAGTGCGCGCCTTGTGCAAGAGGTTCCCGATCTACGGGGGCTGAAGACGAGGCTTTTGGGGGACGTGAATGCGCTGTCCGTTTTGCGGAAACGAGGATACACAGGTCAAAGACTCTCGACCGACGGACGACAACTCTGCCATCCGCAGGCGGCGGCAATGCACCAATTGCGGTGCGCGCTTCACGACCTTCGAACGCGTGCAGCTGCGCGAGCTGGTCGTTGTGAAGAGTAACGGCGCACGCGAGCCGTTCGATCGCGAGAAGCTGCTGCGCTCGATGCAGATCTCGCTGCGCAAGCGGCCAGTGGACCAGGACCGGCTGGAGCGTGTCGTGAACGGTATCGTGCGGCGTCTCGAAAGCTCGGGCGAGACTGAGATCCCGACCACCCATATCGGCGAAGCGGTGATGGATGCGCTCGCCACGTTGGACAAGGTCGCCTACGTCCGCTTCGCCTCGGTCTATCGCAACTTCCGCGAGGCGAAGGACTTCGAGACCTTCATCGGCAAGCTTGGCAGTGACGAAGACTGAGCAAAGGGCCGTCGATCTCGAACATATGGCCGCTGCCTTGTCGCTGGCGGCGCGCAACCTGGGGCAGGTCTGGCCCAATCCCGCCGTCGGCTGCGTGATCGTCGACAAGGCCGGCCATGTCGTCGGGCGGGGCTGGACGCAGCCAGGCGGGCGCCCTCACGCCGAGACCGAAGCACTGAAGATGGCCGGCGAGCGGGGCAGGGGCGGCACAGCCTATGTGACGCTCGAGCCCTGCGCCCATCACGGCAAGACGCCGCCCTGCGCCGAGGCGCTTGTTGCAGCCGGCATCGCACGCTGCGTGACGGCGCTGGAAGATCCCGACCTCCGCGTCTCTGGGCGCGGGCTCGCCGCGCTGAAACAGGCTGGCATCGCGGTTGAGACAGGTGTGTTGGCCGAGGGGGCCAGGGAACTCAACGTCGGATTCCTGACGCGTGTCACCACGGGCCGCCCATTCGTGGTCCTGAAGCTCGCCACCTCGCTGGACGGGCGCATTGCCACCCGGGCGGGCGAGAGCCGCTGGATCACCGGCGAGGAGGCGCGGGCGTTCGGCCACCGGCTTCGCGCCACCCACGATGCTATTGCGGTCGGTTCCGGGACGGTTCTGGCCGACGATCCGGAGCTGACCTGCCGCCTCAAGGGGCTGGAGCATCGCTCGCCGGTGCGGCTGGTGTTCGATCGGCGTGGGCGGGTTCCAGCCAGCGCCAAGGTCATGACCGAAGCCCCCCCTACCTGGGTTGTTGGAGCGGGCCCCACAGATGCCTCGAAGAAAGCGGCGCAGCATATTGAAATTGCAGCAAATCAGGACGCTGATCGTTGGCTGCCGGCTGTCTTCCAGGAATTGGGAAAAGCCGGCCTGACGCGCGTTCTCGTCGAGGGTGGCGCAACCCTGGCCACCGCTCTTCTGAGCGCCGGATTGGTGGACCGTCTCTACTGGTTCCGGGCTCCGATCGTCATCGGCGGGGATGGACTGCCGGGGATCGCGCCGCTGGCGGTGGACCGCCTTGCAGGGAGCGTCGGGCTGCGTTGCGTCGGCCGCCGGACGCTCGGGAATGATGTGCTGGAACTCTACGGTCGGGCTGCCTAGATTGGCGCCCAATTCGCGGCGTTAACTTTTTATGGCGAGCATGTTCACCGGCATCATCACCGACCTCGGCAAAGTCAAGACGATCTCATTCGGCCCGACCACGCGGTTGGAGATCGCGACCGCCTATGACACAGGAACAATCCCGCTCGGCGCGTCCATCGCGTGCAATGGGTGCTGCCTGTCCGTGGTTGAGAAGGGGCCAGGCTGGATGGCATTCGAGGCCAGCCGCGAGACGCTCGACAAGACCACCATGGCGGACTGGAAGGCGGGCCTCCCGATCAACCTGGAGCGGGCGCTGAAGCTGGGCGACGAGTTGGGCGGCCATCTGGTCTCCGGCCACGTCGATGGCGTCGGGCGGTTGGTCTCCATCAAGCCGGATGGTGGCAGCCAGCGCATGGTGATCGAGGCGCCGGCCGAGATGGCGCGCATGATCGCGCCCAAGGGCTCGATCGTGGTAGATGGCATCTCGCTCACCGTCAACGAAGTCGATGGCACGCGTTTCGGGGTCAACATCATCCCGATCACGCAGACCGCGACCAATCTGGGCCAGGCGCGCGAGGGCGACCGGGTCAACCTGGAAATCGATCTGATCGCGCGATATGTTGCGCGCCTGCTGGCGCCGGCCCTGTGATCGGCCAAGGACACGCAATCCGACATGACTGACAAGCCGCATATCCTCATCGTCGAAGCACGCTTTTACGACGACCTGCTCGACGCAATGTTGAAGGGCGCCAAGCGCGTGTTGGACAAGGCGGGCGCCACCTACGAGATCGTCACGGTGCCCGGTGCGCTGGAGATTCCCGGCGCCATCAAGTTCGCGTACGAAGCCGGCAAGTCCGGGCGGCTCGAGCGCCTGTTCGACGGCTACGTCGCAATCGGTTGTGTCATTCGCGGCGAGACGACGCACTATGACACCGTGTGCCAGGAAAGCGCGCGCGGGCTGGTCGATCTCACGATCCTGTACGACCTTGCGATCGGCAACGGCATCATCACCGTCGAGGATGAGGATCAGGCGTGGGCGCGCGCCAAGCCTGAGGAGCAGGATAAGGGCGGGGGCGCAGCGAAGGCGTGCCTTGCCATGGTCGCGCTCAAGTGGCGCTGGGGGCTGGAGTGATGGCGGGCAAGGCACCCGAAGATCGTGCGGAGCGCGGCAAGCGCCTGGCCTTGACCCGCAGCAATGCACGACTGGCGGCGGTGCAGGCGCTGTATCAATGGGAAGCGACCGGCACGCGCGCGGAATCGATCATCAAGGAGTTCGCCGATCATCGCCTGGGCGCCGTGGTGGATGAGATCGCGCTGCCGCCGGCGGACCTGAAGCTCTTCACTACAGTCGTGCTGGGCGCTGCTGCCAACGTTGCGGAACTGGACGACATGATCGCGGCCGTCCTGACGGAAGATTGGACGGTCGAGCGCCTCGAGGCGACCTTGCGTGCCATCCTGCGTTGCGGCGCGTTCGAGCTGGCGCATCGCGAGGACGTGCCGCCGCGCGTGGTGATCGCGGAATATGTCGGCGTATGCGATGCCTTCTTCGGCGCCAAGGAGACTGGTTTGGTCAACGGCATCCTGGATCAGCTCGCGCGGCAGCTGCGGCCGGCGGAAATGCGGGCTGGCGGCCCCGCCAATCACTGAGCCGGCGCGTGACAGCCAAAGGCAAGCTGCCAGGCGAATTCGAACTGATCGCGCGCCATTTCGCGCCGCTCGCGGCACAGGCGCCGGGTGCGGTGGACCTGCAGGACGACGTGTTCGCTTTCACGCCGCCGCCCGGCATGGATCTGGTGCTGAAGACCGATGCGATCACGGCCGGCGTCCATTTCCTGCGCAGCGACCCGCCTGATCTGGTCGCGCGCAAGCTGCTTCGTGTGAACCTGTCCGATCTCGCTGGCAAGGGCGCACGGCCGCTCGGCTACCTGATGACCACAGCCTTCGATGATGCGATCGACGAAGCCTGGGTCGCCAAGTTCGTGGAGGGGCTGGCGCAGGATCAGGCCGAGTTCGGCATCGCATTGTGGGGCGGCGATACCACGGCGACGCCGGGCCCGCTGGCGTTCACCGCTACGGTAATCGGTGCCGTTCCGACCGGCCGCACCTTGCGCCGCAGCGGCGCCCGACCCGGTGACCGCATCCTGGTCACCGGCACGGTCGGCGATGGAATCTTCGGGCTTGCTGCCCATCGCGGCGAACTGACTGATCTCGCGGAGCCGGCGCGGCATTTCCTGGCTCAGCGGTACGTATTGCCGGAGCCGCGCCTCGCGCTTGGCCGGATGCTGGTGGAGCAGGGGCTGGCACATGCCAGCATGGACATCTCGGACGGCCTTGCCGCCGACCTTGCCCACATCTGCGAGGCGTCCTGCTGTGGCGCGACGGTGGAGGTCGCGTCAGTTCCCTTGTCCGAACCCGTTGCCGAGTTGGTGGCCGCGGATCCGGCACTGATCGCCTCGGTGGTGACGGGCGGGGATGACTACGAACTCCTCCTGGCCGTGCCGCCGAGCAACCTAGCGGATGCGTTCGAGGCCGCCAGGAAGGCGGAGACCAGGATCACCGACATCGGTGTATTTTCACCGCAATCAGCAATGCACTTCATCGACCGCGATGGGCACCCTTTGACCTTAAAAGAACAAGGATTTACCCACTTTTAACCAGTCCGGGCGTTAGTGTTCCTAAGGATTCCGCCGGGTGTGCGGATCGGAAGGAGTCGCGCTGGCGCTGCGATGAAGAAGCTCCTGATCGTCTTCGTATTGTTGCTGGTGCTCGGCGGTGGCGGCGCCGCTGCTGCTTGGTGGTTCTATTTCCGCGCGCCGGAGACTGCCGAAGATGCTGGACCTGCCATTCCTCAGCTCTCGCAACTCGAGCTCGACACCATTCCCGTCACTGTCCTGCGTAACGGCAAGCCGACCTATCAGTTCTTTTTCCGCATTGTGCTGATGTTCGATGATCCGCTCAAAGAAGAGCAGATCCGGTACAAGCTGCCGGAGGTCTACGACGCCGTCACCACGGAGCTTCATCAGTTGCTCAGCCGCAAGCAGTTGGAGCAAAGCGGCTTCGAAGAGCCGCTCATTCGCCAGCGCCTCGACAAAGTGATCAAGGCTCGCATCGGTGAGAACAAGGTCTATAAAGTGTCGATCCGCGCTATGGAGCGCCTGGATTTGAAATAGGACAATTTCGTCCTTGTCGCGCGCGGCCCGTTCGCACAGTGTCGCTGCGCATGACGACCCAATCGCAATATCGCGCCGTATTTCTTCTTGCCGTGGCGCAGGCTCTGGCCAATTCCTGCATGTCGGTCTTCATGACGGTTTCTGCCCTGACTGGGCAGATGTTGGCCGCCGATCCGCGCTGGGCGACGCTGCCGCTCAGCTTGCAATTCGTGATGACGATGGCGACCGCAATGCCGGTCGCGCAGCTCATGCGGGCACTGAGCCGGCGCAACGCTTTCTTCATCGGCGCCTTCGTCGGCGCCGCGGGGGGTGCGCTTGCGATGCTTGCCGTCTTTCAGAACAGCTTCGTCCTGTTCTGCGTCGGTAACGCCATCATGGGTGCTTCCAATTCCTTTGCACTGCAATTGCGCTTTGCGGTGGCCGAAGTGGCAGACGATGCGTTCCGGCCGAAGGCCATCTCCCTGGTCCTCGCTGGCGGCATCGTTGCCGCCATCATCGGGCCGCGACTGGCGCAGATCGGCACGGACCTGTTCGCGCCCTTCACCTTCGCGGGCGCCTTTATGTTCGTGGCTTTGCTTTCCCTCGCGATGATTCCGCCGATTGCCCCGGTGCGTTTCCCGCAGCCGACTGAAGGCGAGATCGATGGTCAGCAGCGCCCCATTCTGGAGATATTGCGCCAGCCGATCGCCATCGCAGCCTTGTTCGCGGGCGTTTTCGGCTACAGCACGATGATTTTCGTGATGACGGCAACGCCGCTCGCGATGAAATTTTGCGGCTTCGGGATCGGCGACACCGCGACCGTGCTCTCGTTCCATATCCTTGGCATGTTCGCGCCGTCTTTCGTAACCGGTCACATCATCCGGCGCATTGGCGAGCGCAAGGTTCTACTCACCGGCGCAGCCTGCATGATCGCGACCGTGATGATTGGCTTGGCCGGCATCGATATCCTGAATTTCTGGCTCGCGCTGGTGCTGCTCGGCCTCGGCTGGAACTTCCTGTTTGTCGGCGGCACCAGCCTGCTGACGACGTGCTATCGGCCGGCCGAGCGCGCGAAGGTCCAGGGCACGAACGACTTCCTAACCTTCACTGGCGTTGCCATCTGCTCCCTAATCGCTGGCGCAGTCGAGCAAAGCTGGGGCTGGGACGCTGTGCTCTGGGGTTCGCTTGCCCCGACGATCCTGATACTGATCGCCGTGCTGTGGGGCGCGCCACGGTTCTCGAAAGCGGCCCCGGTCACAGCCTGATGGGCGCATCGGCCGGACAATCGGCCCGTTGCGCCAGTTCGCCCTTTTCCCTATGCTCCGCGCCCGAAAGTCTGCTGGGGCTTGGATTCCCTTTGGATTCCATGGCCTTGGCCAGCCAAAGAACGACTTTTCTGACAGGGGATGATCTCGAGATGGAAACTTTCTACTACTGGGGCGTGATCGTATGCGGCGCCGCAGCCTTGGTTTACGGGGCGCTGGCGACCAAGTCGGTCCTGGCGGCTTCAGCGGGCACTCCACGGATGCAGGAGATTGCCGCCGCGGTGCAGGAGGGCGCCAAGGCCTATCTCAACAAGCAATACACCTACATCGGCGTCGTCGGCATCGTCGTCGCCATCGTGCTGGCGGTGGCCCTGAGCGGCTTGTCGGCGATCGGTTTCGTGATCGGCGCGATCCTGTCGGGCGCAGCCGGCTATATCGGCATGAATGTCTCGGTGCGGTCCAACGTGCGTACGGCCGAAGCCGCACGCCAGGGGCTGGCGCCGGCCCTCGCCATCGCCGCGAAGGCGGGTGCCATCACCGGCATGCTGGTGGTGGGCCTCGGCCTGCTGGGCGTCGCTGGCTATTACCTTTTCCTGCGCAACATGGGCATCGAAATGCGGCCCATGCTGGAGGCCCTGGTGGGCTTGAGCTTTGGTGCCTCGCTGATCTCCATCTTCGCGCGTCTCGGCGGCGGCATCTTCACCAAGGGTGCCGACGTTGGCGCGGACCTGGTGGGCAAGATCGAAGCGGGCATCCCGGAGGATGATCCCCGCAACCCGGCCGTGATCGCGGACAACGTGGGCGATAA
The DNA here is from genome assembly GCF_003574735.1 of Dongia deserti. Lineage (GTDB taxonomy): Bacteria > Pseudomonadota > Alphaproteobacteria > Dongiales > Dongiaceae > Dongia_A > Dongia_A deserti. Next base: position 101,972 of record NZ_QORW01000013.1, on the reverse strand, counting down.
TGTTGGCGATTGCGCCGGCATGGCAGCCGACCTGTTCGAGACCTTCGCCGTGACCGTCGTTGCGACGATGCTGCTGGGGCAGATCTTCTTCACCGGCCTGGAGCAGGAAAAGATGATGCTATTCCCGCTGCTGGTATGCGCCGTCAGCATCATCGGCTCGATCATCGGCACCTTCTTCATCAAGCTAGGCGCGAGCCAGAACATCATGGGCGCGCTCTACAAGGGCCTGATCGCGACGGGCGTCATTTCGGCGATCCTGATCGCGGTGATGGTCCACCTGAGCTTCGGGTTCGATGTGCCGATCCAGCTCAGCACGGGCGCCACCGTCACCGGCATGGGGATCTTCGTCTGCTCGCTGATCGGCCTTGCCGTCACCGGCCTGCTGGTGTGGATCACCGAATATTACACGGCGACCACCTTCCGTCCCGTGATCAGCGTCGCCAAGGCTTCGACCACGGGCCATGCGACCAACATCATCCAAGGCCTTGCGGTCTCGATGGAGTCCTGCGCGCTGCCCGCCATCGTGATCAGCGCCGCCATTGTTGCCGCCTATGCCTTGGCCGGCCTCTATGGCATCGCGATCGCGGCGACCACCATGCTGTCGCTCGCCGGCATCATCGTGGCGCTCGATGCCTACGGTCCGGTCACCGACAATGCCGGCGGAATCGCCGAAATGTCGGAGCTGCCGAAGGATGTGCGCAGGGTGACCGACGCGCTCGACGCGGTCGGCAACACCACCAAGGCAGTGACCAAGGGCTATGCGATCGGCTCCGCCGGCCTCGCCGCCCTGGTGCTGTTCGCGGCCTACACCGAGGATCTGAAGCACTACTTCCCGAACCTCACCGGGCAGATCAGCTTCCAGCTCAATGATCCCTTCGTGGTCATCGGCCTGTTCCTGGGCGGCGCGTTGCCGTTCCTGTTCGGCTCGATGGGCATGATGGCGGTCGGCCGTGCGGCTGGCTCGGTCGTGGTTGAAGTCCGCCGTCAGTTCCGCGAGATCAAGGGCATCATGGAAGGCACTGCCAAGCCGGAATACGGCAAGGCGGTGAGCCTCCTGACCGAGGCGGCGATCAAGGAGATGATCCTGCCCTCAATGCTGCCGGTGTTCGCGCCGATCGTGCTCTATGTCGTGATCTGGGCGGTTGCTGGCCAGGCTCAGGCTTTCGTGGCGCTGGGCGCCATGCTGCTCGGCACGATCGTGACCGGCTTGTTCGTCGCGATCCAGATGACCTCCGGCGGTGGCGCCTGGGACAACGCCAAGAAGCTGATCGAAGAGGGCCATCACGGCGGCAAGGGCTCCGACGCCCACAAGGCCGCGGTGACCGGCGACACGGTCGGTGATCCCTACAAGGACACCGCCGGTCCGGCCGTGAACCCGATGATCAAGATCACGAACATCGTCGCGCTGCTGCTGCTGGCGGTATTGGCGGCGTAACGCGACCGGGTGCGAACGGCACGAACGCCGCCGTTCGCTCGAAGCAACAAGCGGCCGATGGTCCAGAGCGGATCATCGGCCGTTTTCTTTGCTGGTGGTGCGCCGTAAATGACGTAGAGCGCGCAGGAACGAACGCGCCTTTTCCGTGTTACAACCGCGGAGGGCCGCCATGAACGTAGTGGAGCCTGCAATATCCTCGGTTCGAAGAGCGTCCGAGACGGTGCTCATCGTCGAGGACGAAGTCTTCCTTCGGTCGTCCGTCAGCGATTATCTGCGGTCCTGCGGCTTGCACGTTATTGAAGCTGCGAATGCGCTGGAGGCAATTCGAGTGCTCAAGAGCGGCACGGACATAGATGTCATCTTCTCGGACGTGCAGATGCCGGGGTCGATTGACGGCGTCACACTTGCGCAGTGGATTTCTCGCGAGCATCCAGGAATAAAAGTGATCCTTACTTCGGGGCTTGCCGCGCGAGCGTGGTCAGGGGTGTCCGATCGGCATCAGATCGTACCGAAGCCCTACGATCACTGCGATCTGGCGCTCAGGATCAGAATGCTGCTCTCGCAAAGCACTGACGATTGAGCAGCGCCTCAGACCATCTCCCTCTATCGTGACGCTGCTAGAAATGCCGCGTTCACGCGCGAGACGGTGGGCGGCAGGGACTGCAGCACCACTTTGAACGCCTTGTGCTGGCCGGCGGGTAGCTGGCTTATAGGCGGTCTCATGTTCCATCGCTGCAGGATCTGGCCTGCCTTATTCTCCACGCTGATCTGCACAGGCGGGACGATCTGCGATCGCCCACTGCCGTTGACAATGATTCCTTGAACCACGAGCCCGTCACGCGCCTTGATCGGGTCGACCAACGACAGTCCCAAGGCTCGAACACTTTGCTTGGCGGAAGGTCTCGTAACGGCAGGCGCCGGTGGAGGCCAAACACCCGTGACACCGCGGTTCGAATCCTGCAGTTGCGATGGAGCGAGAGCGGGCGAACGGTCGGCGCTCAGGCAGTTCGGATCGCCTACAAGGCAGGTGATGGTGGGCTCGATGACAACGATGCCGCCCTTTCGGCCTGAGGTGCTCTGCGCCGGACTGGAAAGTGATTCGCCGATTTCTACACTGGTGCTGCTTGCAGCTGGTGCACCTGCTCCCAAGGGCGGCGCGCCCGCAGGTGAGCCGTCCACGCTTGTCGCGTCCACGGAAGTGCCTTCAGCAGTGGAGGTGGATAGTTCCGAGTCTGCGGTGGCGCGGTCGACTTGATCGAACTCGCTGCTCCCAGCACTGCCGCCTGCATCACCGGTGGATACGTCCGTGGACGTTGAAGTGTCACCTTGAACATCCGGACTGGCATCTACTGCTGAATCTGTATCCAATCCGGAATTGTCCGTAGAGCTTGTCTCGCCAGAGCCTTCCACACTCGAACTCATGCCATCGGAGTCTGCGGGATCGTCAGCCGTCGTTGAGTCGCTTTCAGAGCCAGCATCCTTAGAGCCGGCTTCGCCACCATTCTCACTCCCTGAATCGGCGCCGCCTACATCATCAACAGGGATCATCATCAAGGGCAGATCGTCTGGATGGAAATCATGGAACCCAACTGCGTCTGCGTCGAACGGCAAGACGAAACCGATGAGGAGAACGAGAGCCGACGCTCCCGGCAACTTGGCTTGATGTGTGTGCTTCCACATTTCGTTCTCCTCCCCAACCTTGGATGAATAGAAAACCTGAGAGCGGACGCCGCGTTGCGCGCCACCTCGCAAGGCATGACCCATTCTGCCCGCTGACTCCACGATTGATCTCTCAGTGGTCGCTTCTGTTCACCTGGAGTTCAGGTTCCTTGATTTCGCAACGATAGCGATGGCGGTGGGTTTCCTTCTTGGGAGCTGGCCATCAGAAATGGAGCAGAATGATGCGGACAGAATCCACCCGGTGGAAATTGCTGGGAGCCGCAGGTGCTCTGACATTGGGGCTTGGCTTTTCGACAGCCTATGCCGGCTCCTTTGAGCAGGGCCTCGATGACCAGAACAGCGATGCTGGTGTGATGCAGGTCGCTGATGCGGGCGCCCCGGATGGCGTCTCGGCCTCCGCTTCGAGCGGTACTGAAGCATCCGGCGGTGACTCGGCCAGTGCGTCTTCTTCCGCAGGTTCGGAAGCCAGCGTGTCCGGTGACTCAACGAGTGCTGGCGCCGAGGCGACGTCCGACGGTAGCGCGAGCGGCGATGATGCGACCGTCGACACCGATGCGAGCACAAACGTCTCGGGTGCCGGCATGACCGGCAGCACAGACTCGTCCGCGGACGGGTCAATCGAAGGCGACGGGTCCGTTGACGCGGCCTCCACGGCCTCGTCCGGACTATTAGCGGATGAGGACTCTGCAAGCGTGGAGTCGAACGGTGGCGCCGCGGTTTCGATCGATGGCGATCCGAGCGGCAGCGCGTCAAGCACGTCCAACGCCGGTCTCACTGGAGATGACGTCTCGGGCAGTGCAAACGCCGACGCTTCCGCGGACCTCGATAGTACGGGTTCCGCGGCAGTCGGATCGGCAGCAGGCGTGAGCACCGAGATCGACGGCGACGTCCAGTCGGTTGATGCCGGTGCGGCCTCGGTTGCCGAGGTCGATGGCGAGGGATCGACGGACACGTCCGCTGAAGCAAATGCCGGCTTGACCAGCGACGAGCACTCGGCCGAGGCCGCAGCGAATGCGGCAGCCGGTGCAGCCGGTGTCAATCCGGAATCCTCAGCCGGTGTCTCAGCCAACGTCGAAGTCGGCGACGATTTCGCGGACGCGAATGCAGATGCCAATGCTGACGCGAACGTCGACAGTGGCACGATCGAAACCGACACTGAGACCGACGTCAACGTCGACGCCAGCGTGTCTGAGGACGAAGAGGACGTCGACGAGCCCACGGACGTGGCGGACGACGGCGATATCGTTGACGAGGATGACGAGGACGCGGCAATGGCCAAGTCCAGGTCCTGGACCAAGTCCATCGTCACGCCGCACATGGTCAAGAGCATGACTCATTCGTTGAGCCATGCGCATAGCGATGACGGCGACCTCGCAAAGGCCATGGCGAAGGCTCAGGCCAAGGCGCTCAACACCCCGGGCACACAGAAGACGACCGCGAAAACGAATACCAGCACCCAGACCATGGGTGACGCGGAAGCCTCCGCGGATGCGGACGCCGCTGCGCAGATCCTGCCGGACGGCACCATGTCGGCGGAGACCTTTGGAGAAACCAGCGCGGAAGTCGAGTGACGACAACGGCATGGGCAGCCCGCGGCATTCCGCGCCGCGGGCTGCCCAGCCTCATGGAGCACAACAGCAATGGAGAAGAATCTCTATCTTGCCATCATCGTGGCCATCGCCTTCGGCGCGACCATTCTGCTGCCGCGTCTCGTCGAGGGGAACGGCCGGTCACTGCTCACGACGCTGCTGATCGATTCAAGTCCAGAGCAGAGCGACCGCCTGGAGGTCGGCAGTCCCGTTGGTCCCGTCGACGCTTCTGTCGCGGGATTCCGCCTCGACTTGGGATCGACAGCCGAAGACTCGCAATAGCTACGGCTGTTCCTGATTGCCTTGCGGGTTGAAGCGACCGAGGTTGCCTAGGAACTGCTGGATAAGCGTCAGCTCGTTGCCTTCGGTTGGGGTGGTGCGCTCGACATAGGCGATGGTGCGGCCGTCTTCCTGGCCGTAGATCCGCATGTTCTCAACGACGTCGTTTTCGTCGAACGAGATCGCCAGCACTTCCTGGTCGACCACTTCGGGCTCGAAGAAGGCGGTCGTCTCCGTGCGTTTAGAGATGTAGTACCAAGTGCGGTCGTCGAAGGTGGAAATCGCCGAGGGTGTGCCGATCAGCTCCGCCACGCGGTTCTTGTCATCGACGCCGGGATTGATGAGCACCACCTGCTCTTCGTCCGGCTTGTTGCCGCGCTGGTCGATGCGGGCGGAGCAGGCGGCGACCGTCAAGGCCACAGCCAGCCCGACAGCAGCCAGCAGCGTACGGCGATAGCAACCGATCATCCGGATCATGCCCTCTGTGAGTACCCTTGTGTTGGCGCGCTACCGGCGCTATGCCCCAGCGCGAGGCGTCCTTCGCGCGCGGACCATCGCACTCGAGGGCTTGCCTGTCAAGTTTCAGGATTCAGCTATCGTGTTGTTTCTCAAGCGATTATTCCAGACGCCTCGGTTCCAGGCGGAAGGCCGGGCACTCTACCGCCAGATCGCGGCGCGCGCCCGCCGCCCGATCCTGTACACGCTCTACGGGGTGCCCGACACGATCGACGGCCGCTTCGAAATGCTATGCCTGCACGCCTATGCGGTTTTCCATGGGTTGAAGGGGAAGGGCACCGACGCCCAGGACCTGTCGCAAGCGATCTATGATGCGATGTTCGCAGACCTTGATGGTTCCCTGAGGGAGCTTGGCGCTGCCGATTTGGGCGTCGGTCGCCGCATCAAGACCATGACCGAGGCGCTCAACGGGCGCATCCAGGCCTACGATTGCGGTTTCGCCGCCGACGACGCCGACCTCGAGCAGGCGATCCGGCGCAACGTCTATGGGACGGTGAGGCCGGCTGACGATCAGGTACGCGGGATGACAGCTTATCTGCGGAACCTCAGGCTCGTGCTCCTGCAAGCGTCCTTTGAGGATCTGCGGACGTCCCGCATCATGTCGCTGCTACCAGAACCGCCAGCATCGCTGGAGGCCACGAATGCAACCGGCTGATCCTGTGGAATTCTCACGGCCCTTGGCGCTCGATCGCGTCAGTGCGACCCAGCATCACGAGGAGGTCACGGCGACGGAGAAGGAGCGCGCCGCCTTGGCGCAGCGCTTTGACTTGCTGGGCCTCGACAGCCTTACCGCCAGTTTCACCCTGAAGCGTGTACGCAAGGATCTGGTACGCGTGAAGGGCAGGGTGTCCGCCGACCTAGTGCAGGCCTGTGTCGTCACCTTGGATCCCGTGCCGGCGCGGATCGATGAGCGATTCGAGGTGGATTTCCTGGAGGGCGCACAGCCGGCGGTTGCCGATCTGGAACTGGATGCCGAGGCTGCCGAGGCGCCGGAACCGGCACCCGACGGCTGGATCGACCTCGGCGAGCTGGCGGCGGAACAGATGGGACTGGCGCTCAATCCTTACCCGCGCAAGCCGGATGCCGAGGTTCCGGGCGAGTGGCGGGCGGAACCGCCGAGCGAGCAGGCTGCGGAAGAGCGTCCTAACCCCTTTGCGGTATTGGAAAAATTGAAGGAAAATAAAGAGTGACCGACGACGCCCAGTGGGAAATGGGCGGGCACAGCCACTAAGCTCGCACCTTGCGCGAAGGGGCGATATTGGCTATGAACCCGCCAATTGGCGGCAGCGACAGCTGCCTTTTATTTTGCAGTGAGACTGGACCATGGCAGTTCCGAAAAAGAAAGTGTCGAGCTCGCGCCGCGATATGCGCCGCAGCCATCATGCGCTGAAGGTGCAGAAGGCAACCGAATGCCCGAATTGCGGCGAGTTGAAGCGCCCGCACCATGTCTGCGGCGCGTGCGGCTATTATGACGGCCGGGAAGTTGCGGCGACTACCAGCGCCTCCTGACGTCACGGCGGCCGACCTGATTAGGGGGAAACGGCCGGCCAGGAAGGAGATCGGGGGGTGAGCGCCAACCTGGCAATCTCTCTGGATGCGATGGGTGGCGACAACGCTCCAGAGATGGTGATCCGGGGTGCTGACATTGCTCGCCAGCGCTTCCCCGAAGCGCATTTCCTGTTCTTTGGTGACGAGCAGCGCATCAAGCCGATGATTGATCGGCTGCCGGGTCTGAGCGCGGTCAGCACCGTGCGCCATGCCGAGACCGAAGTGAAGATGGACGATAAGCCCAGCCAAGCGCTGCGCGCCGGCCGCAAATCCTCCATGCGCCTTGCGATCGATGCCGTCCATAACGGCGAAGCGGCAGCCGTCGTCTCCGCGGGTAATACCGGCGCGCTGATGGCAATGGCAAAGATCGTGCTGCGGACCTTGCCTGGGATCGACCGGCCGGCCATCGCGTCGTTCTTCCCGACCATCCGCTCCGAAAGCGTGATGCTGGATCTGGGCGCCAATGTCGAGTGCGACGCCACCAACCTCGTGCAGTTCGCCGTCATGGGCAGCGTATTTGCACGCACAGTTCTTGGTGTGCGCGAACCTTCGATCGGGCTGCTCAATGTCGGCACCGAGGAGATGAAGGGGCACGAGGAGGTACGCGGTGCTGCGCAGATCCTGCGCGCGGCTTCGCATGTGCCCGGCACGTTCCACGGCTTCATCGAAGGCGATGACATCGCGCGCGGAACCGTCGACGTGATCGTCACCGACGGTTTCACCGGCAACGTCGCGCTCAAGACGATCGAGGGAACCGTGAAGCTCTATGGGCAGTTCCTGCGGCAGAGCTTCAAGAGCTCCTGGATGGCAGGAATCGGCTATCTGATGGCGCGGCCGGCCCTGAACGCCCTGCGCGCGCGGGTTGATCCCCGGCGCTATAATGGCGCGATCTTCATGGGCCTCAACGGCATCTGCGTGAAGAGCCACGGCGGTACCGACGCCTTCGGCTTTGCCAACGCGATCGGCGTTGCCGTCGATATGGTGCAGAATGATGCCATCGCGAAGATCCAGCAGGAATTCGCGGAGCTCACTGCGTCGACGGAAGCCTCGCAGACTGCCGCATCGCTTTAAGGTCGGATTGATATGGTCACACGTTCCAGAGTTCTCAGCGCCGGCTCCTATTTGCCGGCCCGCATCGTGACCAATGACGAGCTGGCCAAGACCATCGACACCAACGACGAATGGATCCGCCAGCGCACCGGCATCCGTCAGCGCCATATCGCGGCGGAGGGGGAGCTGACCTCCGACCTTGCGGTCGCCGCCTCGCACCAGGCGCTGGAGAATGCCGGCCTCAAGGGCAGCGACGTCGATTGCATCATCCTCGGCACCTGCACGCCGGATCATACCTTTCCGGCCACGGCGACCCGGGTCCAGCACGTGCTGGGCGCCAAGGGTTTCGCGATGGATGTCGGCGCGGTGTGCTCGGGATTCGTCTTCGCGCTGGCGGCGGCCGATAATTTCATCCGTCTCGGTCAGGTGAAGAATGCGCTGGTGATCGGCGCGGAAACCTTCTCGCGCATCCTCGACTGGAAAGATCGCGGCACCTGCGTGCTGTTCGGCGACGGCGCCGGGGCGGTGGTGCTGCAGGCGAGCGAGGGCAAGGGCAACAAGAGCGACCAGGGCATCCTTTCCACGCACCTGTTCTCGGACGGGGCGCATTACGAGCGGCTCTATGTCGATGGCGGCCCGTCGGCAACCCAGACCACCGGCCATGTGAAAATGGACGGCCGCGAGGTCTTCCGCCACGCCGTGGTTAATCTGGCGGCCGCGATCGACGTCGCCATCGCGGCCAACAACATCAACGCGGACGAGGTCGATTGGCTGGTGCCGCATCAGGCCAACCGGCGCATCATCGACAGCATGGGGCACCGGCTGAAGCTGCCGGAGGAGCGCGCCGTCATCACCGTCGATCGCCATGCCAATACCTCCGCGGCATCGATTCCTTTGGCGCTCGCCGAAGCGGTCAATGACGGGCGAATCAAGCGCGGCCAGCTGGTGCTGATGGAGGCGATGGGCGGCGGCTTCACCTGGGGCTCGGCTTTGGTGCGCTGGTAGCCGAGTCGTCGCATGTCCGCGTTTACCATAGTGTGCAATCAGCGCGGCAGCGCGTCTTAAGATCGTTCCTTAATTGACTGATATATCGTGACTCGTTAGGCTTGTTTCTGGCCTGTTACGAGAGACTCGCGGGCCAAGCTGTGCGACCAAGATACAGCGAAGGACCGAGGGGGACGAAGCGCATGACTGGAAAGACCATCACTCGCGCCGATCTCAGCGAGTCGGTTTATCAAGAGGTAGGTCTGTCTCGAAACGAGTCGGCCGAGCTGGTCGACACCGTGCTTGAGGAAATCTCCGCCGCGCTGACACGGGGCGAGAGTGTCAAGATTTCGTCCTTCGGTTCGTTTCTGGTGCGCATGAAAGGCGAGCGCATTGGCCGCAACCCTAAGACCGGGGAAGAGGTGCCGATCAAGCCGCGCCGGGTACTGGTGTTCCGCGCCTCGCACGTGCTCAAGGACCGGGTCAATAAAGGCATCGCGTCATGAGCAACGCCAAGCCGGCTTCCCGTCCTGAGGTCCAGCAGACACCGCAGGCAGCGGCCCAGGGTTCACCGAGGGCGCGTCGGGTCGAGAAATCGGCCGATGCCTTCCGCACCATTTCCGAGGTCGCGGACGAGTTAGAGGTGCCCCAGCACGTCCTGCGTTTCTGGGAAACCAAGTTCGCCCAGATCCGGCCCCTGAAGCGGGGCGGCGGCCGGCGCTACTACCGCCCGGAGGATATCGACCTTCTCAGGGCCATTCGGGGCCTGCTCTATGACAAGGGCTACACCATCAAGGGCGTCCAGAAGCTGATCCGCGAAGGCGGGCTGAAGCTGTCCGATGGCGAGGTGGTGCCGGATGTGCCGGGCCCCCTGGAAGGCGAGGAGGCTGCCAGCCAGGCTGAGGTGGCTCCTGGCGCCGATCTGCCCCTGTTCCGGGCTACCCTGACCACCGATCAGGTGCGGGAGGTGAAGGCGGCGGTCGGCGAGTTGGCGGAACTCCGCGACCGCCTGCGCCGGGCGCTCGAGGCTGGCAAAAGGGCCAGAAATTAAGGCCGAAAATTAACGACTGTTACACCGTCGTCCTTGCTCGCCTGCGCAGCGGTCGCTATATAACCCGCGCCGGTTGGTCCACCCCCAGATGAGGACCACCCGCGCCATATCATGCGAAGTCGGAGCGTAGCGCAGCCTGGTAGCGCATCAGACTGGGGGTCTGGGGGTCGTGGGTTCAAATCCCGCCGCTCCGACCATTCTTCAGCCGCTCAAGGAAGTCCGGCTTCGGCCAATTCAGAGGAACGGCCAGACAGATGCCGCCTCCGACATTGATCCATGTTCCGAGGCCACTTCCTTCGTCCGGCGGGAGAGGTGGGTTGAGATAGAGGTTGGCGCGCGCCTGCTCCACGCTCACTTTGCGGAGCCAATTGCCGACGATTAAGGCGGTGATCGTCAGGATGAGCAGCCACGTGCACTGTTGGCAGGGGCAAGCTGTACTTGGGCCACTTGCTTCTCGGCGAACGGGCGCGTGTGTCTTTCGGCGTAGTCCGTCTGGCGACTGTCAGAGCCCTCGACCCGACACCATATTGCGCAGCATGAGCGCGCAGGATTCAGCGAAGCAGACCGATCGTCAAGCCGTGGCCGAGCACGTTGCGGCTGCGGTGACCACGCCGCTTGCGCGCTTGGTTCCTTCGGCTTCGGCCGTGCCCGACCCAAGCATCGATGCGTGGGTGGAGCGCGAGCAGCGCCGCGGCCGCTCCAGCATCAAGGTCGGTCTAACCATTCTTGGCGTCGCCTGTCTGGCGGGCATCGCGATGTGGGTTCTGAGTCGACCGCATGCTTTGCCACTATTGTCTTAGCGGACGGTAACCCGCTTTCGCTTCATTCGGGAACCGGCGTCACCTTCACCGCGCTGACCTTCTCGGTGCACCACGTGAAGGACGGGGCGTGATGCATTCTCCGTCACAGCCATGTCATGCAGGACGGCATCGACGGCTTCGATCAGCCTCACGTGCCGCGCCCATGACCGGCCGGGAATTGCGCCGGACCTGAGCCGCGCCTCGGCCCAATTGCGCACCTTTTCCAGATCGCTCTTCACCTATACCTCGCTGTCGCCATCCTCGCGGCCAACAGCCGAGGTGCGGGCTGGTTCCTGTGAACCTACTGCGTATTTTGACGCCGCTCTTCCCTAGCGTGTCGCAATCGCCGCATGGGCACGGTCCGCCTCTCGAGCGCGCTTCTGATCCGGGCTGGCGCGCAAATGGCCCATCAACCGGTACTCGACCTTGTTGAAGGCCCAAGCGATCAGGTAAGTGATGGCCAGATAGATGAGGCCGACGAAGATCCATACCTCGAACGTGCGGAACGAACGGGAGATGATGACCCGGCCGACGCCGGTCAGATCCATGAGAGTAATGATGCTCACCAGCGATGTCGCCTGGAACAGGAACACCACCTCGTTGGAATAGGCCGGCAAGGCGAGACGTGCCGCCTTCGGCAGAATGATCCGGCGATAGAGCAGCGAGCGCGGCATGCCACATGCCCGCGCAGCTTCGATCTCACCGATCGGCACGGCCTGGATCGCGCCCCGCAGGATCTCGGCTGTGTAGGCCGCCGTGTTGAGCGTCAGCGAGAGAACGGCGCAGAAATACGGCTCGCGGAAGAAGACCCAGAGGCCGGCATTCTCCAGAGCATCGCGGAACTGCCCGCTGCCATAGTAGATGAGAAAGAGTTGGACCAGCAGCGGCGTGCCGCGGAAATACAGGATGTAGCAATAGACCGGTACGCGCAGGGCAGGGTTGTAGGATACCCGGGCCAGGGCCATCGGGACAGCGAGCACCAACCCCAGTGCAACACTGAGTGCGGTGATCTCGATCGTCAGGATGGTACCGCTCATGAACCGCGGCAGGTTGTTCCAGATCGGCTCCAGTCCCCAGCTCTCGAAGAACGCGTCAAGCGATTCCATCATGCCGCTCACGCGCGCCTGATACCGCGATTGGCCCAGACCTCGGCGCGATGCTGCAGCAGCATCGAAACCACGGTGATGCCAAGATAGATGAACGACGCGGTCAGATAGAAGGTGAAGGGCAGCTTGGTATTGCGTGCGCCGATGTCGGACCAGCGCAGCAGCTCCTCGAGCTGGATCACCGACATGAGAGCCGTAGCCTTGATCAGCACCAACCAGACATTGCCGAGGCCGGGCAGCGCGAAGCGCCAGACCTGCGGGAGCATGATGCGCCAGAGGGTCTGGACCCGCGACATGCCGAAGGAATAGGCAGCCTCGATCTGCCCTTTCGGGATGGCGAGGAACGCGCCGCGAAATACCTCGGTCGCGAAGGCGCCGTATATGACACCGAGGGTCAGGACTCCCGCCGTGAACGGATCGATGTCGATCAGCACCTCAGACCCGAGGAGAGCGGTCAAGGTCCGCTGCAGCAGGATCGTGACGCCATAGTAGACCAGCAGGATCAGGACAAGTTCCGGGATGCCGCGCACGATGGTCGTATAGGCGTTCGCCACGAGGTTAGCGGGCCGCGAGCGGGCCAGCTTGCCCCACGCGCCGATCAGGCCCATCAAGATCGCGACAACAGCTGCACAGAGCCCCACGAGAATGGTGATCTGCACCCCTTCCCAGAACACCCAGCCGTAGCCCCGATAGTCGAACAAGCTCCGACTCCGTTCTATGCGACAGGCTGCAAATGGGAACGCGCCCCGCTCACGCCTTGCCCAGCGCGGGCGGGGCCGAGAGTCATGTCGCGGTCCTTAGCTTACGGGCTTTCCGTAGACGTCGAAGTCGAAATACTTGTCATTGATCGCCTTGTAGGTGCCATCGGCGCGGATCTGATCGATCGCCTTGTTCAAGGCATTGAGCAGCTCCGTATCGCCTTTGCGGATCGCGATGCCGGCACCTTCGCCGTGCCATTTCGGCTCGCTGTAGTTCGGCCCCACGAACTCGAAGTCCGCCCCTTCCGGCGTCTCCAGGAATCCCTCTAACAAGGCGACCGAATCCGCCATGACCAGGTCAACACGCCCGGCAACCAGATCAGCGTTGGCCTCGTCCTGCGTGGCATACGTGCGGATGTCAACGTCCGGGAAATTGTCGCGCAGGAAGTTCTCGTGGATCGTCGCGCGCTGCACGCCAACTGCCTTGCCCTTCAGCCCTTCCGGCGAGATTTCCAGGTTCGCGTCCTTCTTGGCGACGAACTTTGCGGGCGTGTTGTAGTACTTCTTGGTGAAGTCGACGACCTTTTTGCGCTCCTCGGTGATCGACATCGAGGCAATGATGGCGTCGTACTTCTTGGCATTCAAACCGTCGATGATGCCGTCCCAGTCCTGCACGACGAACTCGCAGTCGAATTTCGCCGCCTTGCAAAGCGCCTTGGCGATGTCGATGTCGAAGCCGACAAGTTTTCCGTTCGGGTCGATCGAATTGAAGGGCGGATAGGCACCCTCGGTGCCAATCTTCACCTTCTTCATGTCCTCGGCAATGGCGGAGCCGAACGTTGCAGCCAACATCGCGCCGGCCAGTAGCCAAGTTGTAATCCTCTTCACTGGTGCCTCCATGTGTTTCCGATGATCCCGCCGATTGCAGCGGTATTCTTGTGAGTGCCGCTAAGATTAATTTGACAGCCATGCATTGGCAACGTTGCAACCGACACGGCCACTTGCCGTTCAGACCGGCGGATCATCGGCAAAAGCCGTCGTATAGGCTACTCAGGCGAGGTGATCAGATCATGCACAGTCATTAAAGCCTAGGGTCAGGACCCATAAACTGATCGAAAGACTCGGATGACGACTTCGAGCCCAGGGCGGCCCCATCAGCCGGTCGGCGGCCTGCCGGTGTTAACCGCTAATTGAGCGGCGAAAGCCCGTTTGTAGGTAGGCCGCGTTTCACCGCGGGCGAGGTAGGCTGCTAGGTTTGGGTATTCGTCCAGAATGCCCGACGATTTCAGCCTGAGCAGCACCGACACCATCATCAGATCCCCCGCACTGAACGCACCATCGAGCCAGTCGGCATTGCCCAGGCGGGCGGAAAGTTGTTTCAGCCGGTTGCGAACGCGATCCTCGACCAGAGGCAAGCGCTCGTCGTGCCAGGGCTTGTCACCCTCCAGGAGCCTGGCGGTTCCAAGTTCAAGGATCGGCGGCTCCACCGTGTTTACCGCGGCAAACATCCAAGTGATCGCGCGCGCCCGGGCATTGGCGTCATCCGGCAGAAGGCCCGCATGGCGCTGGGCGATATGGAAGACGATCGCCCCTGTCTCGAACAGGGCAAGATCGCCTTCCTCGTAAGTCGGAATCTGGCCGAAAGGATGAAGAGCCAGATGCGCGGGTTCCTTCATCGCACGAAACGAAACAAGGCGAACCTCGTAGGGTTGGCCCACTTCCTCAAGCGCCCAGCGAACGCGCGTATCACGCGCCAATCCCCTGCCGCCATCGGGTGACCGTTCAAAGGCGGTAATGGTGATGGTCATCGTGAGGCTCCTCCTTGGCCAAAATCATCGGCTGCGGTGCGGGCAAGCTGTCGAGGCAAGCTCACCGAGATTGAAGACGATCTCGTTCCGTGTCCGGTTTGTCCTCCGCAGACCTTTGCAAACTGAGATTCCATCTGATGTGACATCGTGATTCAAGCGCAGCAGGAGGACCTGTCGACGTCTGATCAATTCTGGCTGACTAAGGCTCAGCTCAAGCGCATTGCAGCTTGCGCGACGCCGAGGCCCAAGCTGCCGCCGAAAATCACGACCTTTTTGCCGTCGAGAAAACGTCGTGACACTGCTCTTTCTTGCTGCTGTGGTGCGTAGGTGAGATAAAACGGCGCCTAGCCGGCGTAGGCCGCCTCGAGGTCGGCGATGACGATCTTCTTCATCCTGTACATGGCTTGCAGCACCCGACCGGCCTTCTCCCGGTCCGGATCCGTGATCAATCGAAGCAAGGCGGTTGGCGTCACTTGCCAGTAGACGCCGAACTTGTCCGTGAGCCAGCCGCACGGCTGCTCCTTGCCGCCGCCGGCCGTCAGCGCGTTCCAGTAATAATCGGTTTCCGCCTGATCCTGGGTCTCCACAAGAAAGGAGAACGCTTCGTTGTACGGCACGTGCGAATTGGCATTGAGGGCGACGACCGGCAGCTTGGCCAATTCGAAACGGACAACCGACAGTTCGGGGTCGGGAAGGCTCGTGCTACTGAGGACCTTCGAGTCCTTGAACACGGACATGTAAAATTCCATGGCCTCCTCGGCCTGGTTCTGGAACCAGAGATGGGGAAATATTTTCGGCATGGTTCTCATCCTTGCGATCGTTGGGAGTCTCGCGGGTTGGGATCAGGTGATCGGTCTTGGCATCACCGTGCGATGCGGCCGAACGCGCGCGTCAATTCCGCCGCGATCCTTCCTGGCCATCCACGATCGGGATGACCGAGCCATCCCACTCGCGCTCGAAACCCATGGCGCGAAGGCGACGGCTGGAAAATCGCGCAATGGTGTGCATCGTCCAGCGGTGCTGAAGCCCGGCAACATGGTCGCAAGGGTAAAGGACTGGCGGCGTATCTCAATGCGCTACGACCGCTGCGCTCACACATTCTTCAGCGCTATCTGCATCGCGGCAATCGTTACCCTTTGGCTCGGTCAATGAGTCTTGACCTTAGTACATGCTCCGGTGGAGCCGGCAGGCTGCCCAGCCCGGGAGAGGCACGTGTTGGCCGCGTCAAGCCCCCGGCGGCGGCACGGGCCGTCAAGCGCTCATGAGCCTCGGGCCCTACCTGACGATCGCAGCACTGCGGACAGCCAATTTCGACCCCGGCCCGTGCACCGCGGCGAACAATAGGCCGGCGATGAACGTGAAGTGATCGACGAAGAAGCCGAACTCTGTCTGGTTGCCCTCCCAGCGCGCAGGCCCGTGGAAGGCGAAGGCGAGGAAGAGGACATAGGCCGCGGCGAGGAGCGATGCCTCGGTGAAGAACGCGCCGGTCAGGAAGCACAGCGCCAGCGCGGTCTCGAACAAGGCGGCGAGCCAGGTGAGGAGCAAAGGGAGCGGGAAGCCCGCGGAGGCGATGTAGCCGGCGGTCCCGTTCAGGTCGGCGAACTTGAAAATCGCCGCAATGGCAAAGAGGCCAGCGAAAATGAGCCGGGCAACAAGAATGGCGATGACCTGCCACAAGGACGCTGATGCATTCATGCTCATCGGTCCGATCCAATCCGAACGGATTAGGAAAGCTAACCGACGCGCGTCGAACGGCTCAAGCGTCAGATTGTATGCAGACGCTTGGCGTTGAAAGGGGGATCGTCTTGCTCCGCGCGTTGGCGGAGCCCCGATGCCTAGCGCGCAGCGCGCAGGCGATCCTGCGCCTCGGTCGGCAACAAGCCGTGGAGCTGCAGGCGCATCTCCTCGAGGGCACGGCACAGGAGTGCCAGCCTGTTGGCCGCCTCGAGAGTATCTCTACCGGATTGCCTCAGTTCCACGATCAGCGCGCTCTGCTGCTCGATCCGCTTTTCCATCAGGCGAATATGTTGAAGCGCCGCGCCCGTGGTCCCGTCCATCTGCCGTACTCCTGTATCGATCTTTTTATGGCTCATTTGGCTGCATTCTGGTGAGCGGGGGATGAACGCGCGATGAACGCGCTCGTGACATTTGGCAAATGATCGCGTAGCAGAAAGATATGTCCGGCCGCTACGCCTTCACATTGTCATCGGAGGCCATCCGCCAACTATTCGGCGTAATCGGTGGGGAGTGGGCTGAGCCGCGCATCAATCTTTCGCCCTCGTCAATTAACCCGGTGATCCGGATGAAGGACGGTGCGCGCGAACTGGTACCGATGCGATGGGGGCTGCGGCCGTTCTGGTGGGATCCCGCCAAGACCAAGAATCAACCTTTCAACGCGCCGGCGGAGGAGATCGCTTCGAAGCCATTCTTCCGCGATGCCTTCAAGCACCGCCGTTGCGTCGTGCCCGCCACCGCCTATTACGAATGGGACCGATCGGGCAAGCCGCCGAAACCCTATCGCCTGACGGTCGACGGCGGCGCACCTTTCTGCTTCGCCGGCCTGTGGGAGCGATGGAAATCGCAGGAAGGGGAGGTGATGGAAACCTACACGATCGTGACCACCCAGGCGAACAAGCTGGTGCGCAACTGGTACAACCGCATGCCGGTCATCCTGGACCGGGAAGAGATCGACAATTGGCTGGCGCAGTCGGACCGCATGCTGCTGGAAGCGATGCTGGATCCGTTCCCCGCGCACCGCATGGATGCCGAGGCCGTGTCCGCCAGGCTCAACAATTCGGCCTATGAAGGGCCTGTGTAGACGTTTGCAGCTGGGGGCTCTCCGGCCGATACAGGAACAGCCCGACCACGAAACGGTCGATCGTCTCGCCATCGCCGCTGCACGGCATGACCAGCCGCCGCACGGATAGGGACGTGCCGTCCGGCGCGACGAACTGGTGAGCCAGAATGTCGTCCTCCGCAGGCTCGCCGGTTTCCATCGCGCGGAGATACGGTGCAGGGATGGTCTGATACTGTTCAGGCAGAATGACTTCGTCGAGAAACCTGTTGGTTAATCGCGGCCGGCGAAGCTGACCGCCGCCGTTCCGGGCGAGGCGGACGCGGAAGCGTGGTGACGCGCCGATCGCTTCGACGATCACGATGTTTGGCAACCACGGCTTCAGTAGCTCCGGCCCAAAGGCACTGCGCAACGGCACGTGCATCTCGCCCTTTAGTCGGATCCACAATGCGCGCAGCGCCGCGGCGGTCGCTCCCGGGAAAGAATCGAGGCGCTAAAGAGCCGGTTTGTCTCTTGGCGATCGGCCGGAGTCCGAGTATGGGATTCGGTGAGACAACGAACCGCGAGCCTGAGGAAGCGAGAGCATGAACGGCGTTCACGACATGGGCGGCATGCACGGACACGGGCCAATCGCGCCGGAGGCGGATGAGCCCCTGTGGCATGCACCGTGGGAGGCGCGGATCTTCGGCATCACGCGCGCCATGACCTTTCCCAAGGGCTTCAACATCGATCGCTTCCGGCACTTGCGCGAATTATTGCCGCCGGACCTCTACCTTGCGCGTGCCTACTATGATCACTGGTACGCCGTGTGTATCGCCGCATTGCTGGATGGCGGCCTCGCAACTGCGGACGAGATCAGGCATGGCCGAGCTGCGCCCGGCGGCGCTAGGCGCAACGACGCCGTGCGCGCGGACCAGGTGTGGCAGAGCCAGAAGAGCCAGGGCATCTTTACGCGCGAGCTGGAGACGCCGCCTCTGTTCGCGATCGGCCAGCGCGTGCGAGCGCGCAACATAAACCCGGCGGGGCACACGCGCCTGCCGCGTTACGTGCGCGGCAAGGTTGGCGTGGTGCACCTCCATCACGGCGGCCATGTCTTCGCCGACACCAACGCGCACATGCAGGGTGAAGTGCCACAACACCTTTATACCGTCGCGTTCTCGATGCGCGAGCTGTGGGGACCGGAAGCCTCGGCGCGCGACGAAGCCTGCCTCGATTTGTGGGAGTCCTATCTTGAGCCAGCATAGCCACGCGCATGACGACGATCTTGCGCACCACCACGACATTCATTCCGAGCTGCCGTCGGATCCGGCCTTGCGCGTCAAGGCCCTGGAAAGCCTGCTGACGGAGAAAGGCCTGGTCGATCCCGCTGCGATCGACGCCTGGATCGAGATCTATGAATCGAAGATCGGGCCGCGCAATGGCGCGAAAGTGGTGGCGAAAGCCTGGGTCGATCCGGCGTATAAGCAGCGCCTTAGGAGCGACGCAACCAAGGCGATCGGGGAACTGGATTTCCTCGGCCGCCAGGGCCAGCACATCGTTGCAGTCGAGAACACGCCGGAAGTCCATAACCTTGTCGTCTGCACACTGTGTTCCTGTTATCCGCTGTCCATCCTGGGGCTGCCGCCCGCCTGGTATAAGTCGGCGCCGTATCGCTCGCGCGCCGTGCTCGATCCGCGCGGTGTCCTGAAGGAGTTCGGCACGGACCTGCCGGAGCATGTGAAGATCCGGGTCTGGGATTCGACCGCCGAGGTGCGCTATCTCGTCGTGCCTGAACGCCCCGCCGGTACCGAGCATCTGAGCGAGGAGCAGTTGGCCGCCCTGGTCACACGCGACTCCATGATCGGTGTCGCCAAGGTGAAAGCGCCGTGAGTGGACCTGCGCAGAAATCGTGTGCCGATGCGGCGCTGCAGCCGATCCGCCGGTCCGAGCACGAGCCCTTGTTCGCCGAACCGTGGGAAGCGCAGGCACTGGCTCTCGCCGTCGCCCTACAGCAGGGCGGCTGCTTCACCGCCGTGGAATGGGCCGATGCGCTCGGCGCCGCCATCAAGCGCGCGCAAGCAGCCGGCGATCCTGATGATGGCTCGACCTATTATCGCCACGTGCTCGATGCGCTGGAACACCTGATGCAGGAGAAGCAGATCGCCAGCGCCGATTTGCTCGCCGCGCGCAAGGCCGCCTGGGTCGAGGCCTACGAGCGCACGCCGCACGGTAAGCCGGTGGAGCTGTAGTAGAACGCTTCCTCGCCGTCATCCCGGCCAAGCCGCGTAGCGGCGCAGAGCCGGGACCCATGCAGTGGTTCAGTGACACGGAGAGGTCGCATGGGTCCCAGATCGCGCTGGCGCGCACCCGGGATGACAGGTCTATGCGGTGCGGTGCTAGGCCAACCCGAACACCTGCCGTTTCTCAATGATGCCCTTGAGCTCGTGAGCACCTAAGTCACGCAGCTCGCTGCGGTCCGTGAGCAGCCGTGCGAAGTCATCGGAGATGAGGCAGCTTTCGCCGAGACTTGCCGAAAGGCTCTGCAGGCGTGCGGCGAGGTTGACCGAGGGACCGATCACCGTGAAATCCAGGCGCGTCTCGCCGCCGATGTTGCCGTAGTGCACCTCGCCGACGTGCAAGGCCAAGCCCCACTGTATGATCGGCTGTTGGGCGTTGCGCCGGGTCTGATTGATCTCGGCGATGCGCGCCTGGGCGGCGCGCGCTGATGCGAGCGAGCGCTGGGCGGCGCGGCGGCCGCTCGATGCTGTTGCGATCGGATAGATCGACAGCATGGCATCGCCGATGAACTTCAGCACTTCGCCTTGCTGCTCCTCGACCGAGCGGGTGAGGGCGCCGAAATAGTCGTTGAGCAGCGCGATCAGCGCCTCGTTGGACAGTGCATCCGACAGTTCCGTGAATCCGCGCAGGTCGGAGAACCAGATGATGGCGCGGATATCCTCGCCTTGGCCGCGCTTGATCTGGCCTTGCAGCACGCGCTGGCCTGAGATCCGCCCGACATAGGTGTCGAGCAGCACGCGCGCAGTGCGGCGCAGAGTCTGGATCTCCAGCAGATAGGCGAATTGCGGCATCAGCTCCTGCAGCACGGCGATCTCAGCATCCGCGAAGCCGCCTCCCTGCCGCGTTGCAAAGGTCATCGCCTTGATGGTGCCGTCGGAGAAGGGCGCGGGCAGGGCGATGTAGTCCGTAAAGCCTTCCTCGCGCAGGTCGGGGATGATCCCGTATTCACCCGGCTGCGGCTCCGGCATGACGCGCACCCGCACCGGCCCGTCGCCGCGATAGACGACGTAGAGCGGGCTGCGCTCGTACATGGAGCGGGTCAGGCTGGTCAGCTGCCATTGACGCTCATGCGCCAGGCGCTCCGGCTCCCACACCACGCTGGAGGAGGCGATCTGGGGATGCAGCATGGGGATTCCGGTAGTGATGCGGTCGATTGGCAGGCCGATCTCGACCAGCTGCTCACCCAGGGCCTCCACAAAGGCCTCGGTCTCGATCAGGCGGCGGCCGGGCCCTCGCAGCCAGGCCAGGAGCGGGGCGATCTCTACCAAGGGCAGCCCTCCCTGCGACCGAGTGCAGCATAGCGCGCCGGAATCTCTTAGCAAATGCTCCTAAAGCCTTGAGTTGATTATGGGAACTAGCAGCGCGGCGGTCCCCCTCACGGTTCTGCGAACTGTTCGCATTCGCGCTTGACTGGAACCGCCGCTCGCCTATTTTGTTCTGCGAATTGTTCGCATTGTCATTGAGCTGGCATGATCATCTGCGTCTGCAATCGAATCAGCGACCACGACATCCGCGCCGCCGCGCGTGCCGGGGCGACCTGCTGCAAGCAGGTGTTCGGCGGCCGGGGCAAGGCGCCGCAATGCGGCTCCTGCATGGACGCGATGGGCGAGATCCTGGACGAGACGATCGCCGCAGGTGAACGTCACCTGATGGCGGCCGAATAGACTCCCTTTACGAAGAAGGTCCGTCGCCGATCTGGGTTTGTAGGTAGTTCTGCAGCCCGACCTTCTGCACCAGTTCGAGCTCGGTTTCCAGATAGTGAATGTGCTCCTCGGTGTCCTCGAGGATGTCGCTGATGAGATCACGCGACACGTAGTCCTTCACGCTTTCGAAATGCGCAATCGCGGCGACCATGTCGGTGCGCGCCGCATTCTCCAGTTTGAGATCGCTCTTCAGGCACTCCGGTACATTCTCGCCGATCAGCAGCTTTCCTAGGTCCTGCAGATTGGGGAGTCCTTCCAAGAGCAGAATCCGCTCGATGATGTGATCGGCGTGCTTCATCTCCTCGATAGATTCTTCGTAGATCTTCTTGCCCAGCCGCTCGAAGCCCCAGTTTCGGATCACTCGCCCATGCAGGAAGTACTGATTGATGGCGGTCAGCTCGTTCTTCAGCAGTTTGTTGAGGTGCTTGACGACGCTGGCATCGACTTTCATGGCGGCCTCCCCGGCTCTTGTTCCATGGATTCGCTGGAGAAGGGTAGTCCGCGCGGCACGTTCCTGCAACGATGCGTTGCGTAATGAAAGTCATTTTCATCAAGCGATTAAGCGCGCTTCAGTTGTCGTATGGCCACGCCAGCAATAGAGCGAAAGCAATGTGGAAACAGGCGCTTTAGTCTCGTGCGGAATCATCGATGGATGATGGATCGCGTGAAGCGCGGGCACGATTCGCCAATCTTCGTCTCCGCGCCGCCACGAACTGCCGTCGGTCAGAGGATGATAAATCTCCTCCGCTGGATGAGCGTGCAGCGGATAGTGCAGACCCGGTCCTAACACCAGCAGACCGACGCGAATGTTCGGTGCGTGGAACAAGGCATCCTTCGGTCCTGCGAACTCGACATAGCCGTAGCCCGCCATGAACGTAGCGCCCATGTTGGCTGCGGAATAATTGGGGTTCTGCCGCCAGTAAAAGAGGGGCGCAGCCTGGGCAATGGCACCACCGGGCGCACTTTCGGGCAGCGCAGCCTCCAGAAGTGTCGATGCCGCGATCGTGCGCGGAGCAGGCATCGCCGGCGTCGCCCGCATCAGGTCCGCATGCACGGCATCGAGCATCGGGCGGGCTTCGGAATCTCCGGCGCGGCCCGGACCATTGTAGAACGCGATGATGGCGTCCAGCAGTAGGCGGGCGGGATCCGGTGCGTTCACCGATTGCCGCGGCCGCTGGCGGCGAAGCGCACGGCTTCCTGCGCGGCACGCACCAGAGCTCGTGCCTTGTGCTGGCACTCCTGGTGTTCGCTCTCGGGCACGCTGTCGGCGACGATACCGGCGCCGGCCTGCACATACATAACGCCGTCCTTCACCACGGTGGTGCGCAGCGCAATGCAGGTATCCATGCTGCCGTTGGCGGCGAAGTAGCCGACGGCGCCGCCGTAGATGCCGCGCTTCTCCGGCTCCAGCTCCTCGATGATCTCCATCGCGCGCACCTTCGGCGCGCCCGAGACGGTGCCGGCGGGGAAGCCTGCCATCAGCGCATCCATTGCGTCGGATTTGCGATCGATGGTGCCCTCGACGTTCGAGACGATGTGCATCACGTGCGAGTAGTTCTCGATGATCATCTTCTCGGTGACCTTCACGGTACCGATCTTGGCGACGCGCCCGACATCGTTCCGGCCGAGGTCAAGCAGCATCAGGTGCTCGGCCAATTCCTTCTGATCGGCGAGCAGATCGGCGGCGAGCGCGCGATCCTCGTCCGGCGTCTTGCCGCGCGGCCGCGTGCCGGCGATCGGGCGAATCGTAATGGTGTCGTCGCGCAGCCGCACCAGGATCTCCGGGCTGGAGCCGATCACGGAGAAGCCGCCGAAATCGAGATAGAACAGGAAAGGCGAGGGGTTCAGCCGGCGCAGCGAGCGGTAGAGCGCCAGCGGCGGCAGCTGGAAGGGCAGGCTGAAACGCTGCGACAACACCACCTGGAAGATATCGCCGGCTAGAATGTATTCCTTCGCGCGGTCCACCATCACATGGAAGGCTTCCGGCGCCATGTTGGATTGCGGTTCCGGCAGGTCGAGCAGCACGCCATTGCTGGAGCGCTGCTGCGGCAGGGCGCGGTCCAGATCATGCACCACGTCGGACAAGCGTTCCATCGCCTGATTGTATGCCGCGCGCGCATTGCCGCCGGCGCCTGGCCAGACCGGCGTCACGACCGTGATCATGTCCTCGACGCTGTCGAAGATCGCCATCACCGTCGGACGCAGGAAGATGCTGTCCGGCAGGTTGAGCTTTTCCGGCTTCAAATCCGGCAGCTCCTCGACGAGCCGCACCATGTCGTACGACAGGTAGCCGAACAGGCCGGCGGCCATCGGCGGGAGGCCCTGCGGCAACTCGATGCGGGATTCCGCGATCAGCGACCGCAGCGAGGCCAGCGATCCATTCGGCTCGGCCACAAAGTGATCCGGCTGGAAGCGGGCCTCGCGGTTGATCTCGGCCTTGTTGCCGCGGCAGCGCCAGATCACGTCGGGCTTGAGCCCGATCAGCGAATAGCGGCCGCGCGAACGGCCACCTTCCACCGATTCCAACAAGAAGGAATTGGGCCGACCATCGGCCAGCTTCAGCAAGGCGGAGACCGGCGTCTCGAGATCGGCGATCAGGCGGGTCCAGACGACCTGCGGCTTGCCGGATTCGTAGACTGCGGCGAAGCGACCGAACTCGGGCTCGACGTTCATTGCTCGGCCGAGATCATCTGTTGGACGACATCGTTGTTGCGCTCAACCTCGATGTTCTGGCCCAGGGCGAACAGGAACTCGGCGTAGAGATCCTTACGCATCGTGTCGGCGAGCTGCTCGGAGAGCTGCGCGACCTGATCCTTCTTCTCTTCCGGCTTCGCCGGGATGATAGCGGAGACACGTGCGACAATCGCACCGTCGCCTGTACGGCCGGTTGCCGCCTCGCCGAGTTGCAGCTCGAACAATTTCTGCGCCAGGGATTGATCAATTGGACCGTCACCCTCACTGCGCGTGAACGGTTTGGAGACCTTGAGTTCCAGGCCCAACTCCTTGCCCAGGGCCGCAAGATCACCGGACTTCACCTTGTCGGCGATTTCCTTGGCCTTGGCATCGGCCGCGTCACGCCGCGCCTTGGCTAGCCAATCCTGCTTCACCTGCTCAGCCACCTCGTTCAGCGGCTTCGCTTCAGCGGGCATCACGTTGGTCACCTGCACGACGGCATAGCTGCCGTCCGATAACGTGCTGACGAGGCTGGTCTGTCCGGCCTCGGTCTGTTCTGCCAGCTGCAGGATCTCGGGAATCACGTTGGCGTCCTTGCCGTCGCGATCCTTGCCGGAGGAATCGACGGCCTCATATTTCTGTGTGGTCAGGTTCAGTTGCTGCGCCGCCTGCTCGAGTGAAGCGCCACCAGCGAGCGTGTCATCCAACTGATTGACCACGGAAACCATCGCATCGCCCGCTTGCGCGAGTGCGAGCTCCTGACGCAGCTGTTCCTTCACGTCCTCGAACGTCTTGGTGACGCCGGGTGTGATCGATTTGACGTGCACCACATGCAGGCCGAACGCGCTCTTCAACGGCTCTGAAACGCCATCGGCAGGCAGCGCAAAGCTCTGCTCCGCGATCGCGGGCGGCAACTTATCCTTGGTCACGTCTCCCAGATCGACTGGTGCACTGCCTGTCACTTCTTTGACGGCGTCGGCGAAGCTCTTGCCGCCCTTGACTGCGGCGACAATGGCATCTGCCTTCGCTTGATCCTGCAGCACGACCTGTTCGACGGCGCGGCTTTCCGGCGTGGAGAATTCAGCCTGCCGGCTCTCGAACTCGCTCTTCAGCTGATCCTCAGGAATCGTGATGTCCTTGGCGAAATCCTCTGGCTTCATATGCACTGCGATGAACGCGCGGTACTCCGGCCGTTGATACCGGGCGATGTTGTCCTGATAGAACTTTTCCATCGCCGCCTGATCGGGTTCCTTCACCTCCATGGTGGCATCGGGGATCACCAGGAACTCCGCCGTGCGCTCCTCGTTGAGATAGGCGAAGACTCGATCGCTGAGCACCGGCGGCGTGGACAAGGCGCCGAAGGCCGGGCCGGTCAGCTGCTGCAGGCGCATCTCGTCCCGGCGCATCTGGACATAACCGGCCTCGCTCAGACCACTCTGGCTGAGGAGGGCGAGGAAGCGATCCCGATCGAACTGGCCGGCCGCGTTGCGGAATGCCGGATTGTTCTGGATGTCGCCGATCGCGACGGCCTGCGGGATCGTGAGGCCGAGACGATCCGCATACTGCCGCAGCAGCATCTGGCTGGTCTGCTGGCTCAGGATCTGATCGACGCCGCCGAGAGCGGCGAATTGCTGCACGTTGATGTCGAGACCCTGCTGGCGGAACTGTTGCAGGCGCCGGCGCAGATCGCGATCGAACTCCTGCTGCGTATAGGCGAGGTCGCCGACCTGCAGCACCGGCTTGCTCAGATCGCGCCGCGCGAAGATGTCGCCGATCCCCCAGGCCGCGAACGCGATGATGAGGATGCCGAACAGGATCTTGAAAATCCAGGACTTGGCCTTGCCACGGATGGAAGTGAGCATGATGCCCCAATCATTGAAAAATCGGCGCGCATAATAGGGATGCCCCCCTAGAGCGGCAAGGGCAGCGGCAAGGGGTGACGGAGGGGCAGAATGCGCGCACGCCGGCCCGAAACTGGATGGCTGACAGGCCAAAAAGCGCTGTGCTAACAAGCTTCTCCCGCCCCCAATCCAAGGATGACGGCCGCCATGACTGCATTGCGCCTGCGACCCCTGATCGCCGGAAACTGGAAAATGAATGGCAGCCGCGCCCAGAACGAGGCGCTGATCGCCGATCTGAAAGGCCGCCTGGCATCAAAGCCGGATCTGGCGGCTGATCTGCTGGTCTGCCCGCCCGCGGCTTATCTGATGCAGGCAGCGCGACTTGTGGGAGGCAGCGCCATCGCGCTTGGCGCCCAGGACTGCCACACGAAGCAGTCGGGCGCGCACACCGGCGACGTGTCGGCGGCGATGCTGGCGGATTGCGGCTGCCGCTACGTGATCCTGGGGCATTCCGAACGCCGTGCGGATCACGCGGAGAAGAGCGAGCAGGTCGCCGCGAAGGCGAAGGCGGCGCACGAGGCCGGCCTTATCGCAATCGTCTGCGTCGGCGAGACCGAGGCGGAGCGTGACCGCGGCGCCACCTTGGATGTAATTTCGTCGCAGTTGGAGGGCTCGGTTCCGGCGGATGCCGCCGCCGGCAATCTGGTGATCGCCTACGAGCCGGTCTGGGCGATCGGCACCGGACGGACCCCAACGCCGGATGATGTCGCCGCCGTCCATGCCCACATCCGCAGCCTGCTGAAGGCCTGGTTCAAGGACGGGGCGGAGATGCGGATCCTTTATGGCGGGTCGGTGAAGGCCTCCAATGCCGCGACCCTGATGCACGTGGCAGAGGTGAATGGCGCCCTAGTCGGCGGTGCCAGCCTGAAAGGCGAGGAATTCTGGGGCATCGCCCTTGCCGCAGCAGGCGCCTAGGCCAATATTCCGACTGGCGAAGTCATTGAAAAGCGGATAGAACCCGCGCCGTTCTCGGTAGTGTTGGATAGTTCGATGCAAATCATTCTGGTCATTCACGTCCTAATCGCCATGGGGCTGGTGGGCGCCATCCTTCTGCAGAAGAAGGAAGGCGGCATCGGCGGCCTGGGCGGCGGTGGCGGCGGCGGGCTTGGCGGCCTGATGTCCGGCCGCGCCAAGGCCGACACCCTCAGCAAGGCGACCGGCGTCCTGGCGACAGCCTTTTTCGTGACCAGCCTGGCACTGGCGATCATCGGCAGCCGCTCGACCGATCACGGCCCGCTCGTGCCCGGAACGACCGGAACTGCACCTGTGACAGCACCCGTGGAGCAAAGCGCGCCAGCTGGCGAGGCTGCGCCTGGGGGCACTGCGCCGGCGGAAACCGCACCGGTACAGCCAGCGACTCCAGCAGTGCCGACGGGGGATTAAGTCTCCCTCCAAGGGCGCTTTTCGTCAATCCGACTCGGGTGATCCCAGAGGAGATTGTTTCCTTGCTGGGCGCGCCCGACTCGTTTCATAAAGTCGGTCCATGTCTCGCTTCATTTTTATCACCGGCGGCGTGGTTTCTTCGTTGGGGAAGGGGCTATCGTCGGCGGCTCTTGGTGCGCTTTTGCAGGCCAGGGGCTTCAAGGTTCGCCTCCGCAAGCTCGATCCCTATCTGAACGTCGATCCGGGCACGATGAGCCCGTATCAGCACGGCGAAGTCTACGTGACGGATGACGGCGCGGAGACCGACCTCGACCTCGGCCACTATGAGCGATTCACGGGCATCTCCTGCCGCCAGACCGACAGCGTCACGACCGGCAAGATCTATTCCAACGTGATCGCGAAGGAGCGGCGCGGCGACTATCTCGGCGCCACCATCCAGGTCATTCCGCACGTCACCGACGCCATCAAGGAATGGATCAAAGCCGACCTGCACGATGAAGATTTCGTGTTGTGCGAGATCGGCGGCACGGTCGGCGACATCGAGAGCCTGCCGTTCCTGGAAGCGATCCGCCAGCTCGGCAACGAGCTGGGCAAGGAGCGCGCGATGTTCGTGCACCTGACCCTGGTGCCGTACATTCCCGCCGCCGGCGAGCTCAAGACCAAGCCGACGCAACATTCGGTGAAAGAACTGCAGGCGGTCGGTATTCAGCCCGATTTGCTGCTGTGCCGCTCCGATCGCGAGATCCCCGCCGACAGCCGGCGCAAGATCGCGCAGTTCTGCAACGTGCGGCCGAGCGCGGTGATCCAGGCGCTCGACGTCGACACGATCTATGCCGTGCCGCTCGCGTATCACGCCGAAGGCTACGATCGCGAAGTGTGCCGCCATTTCGGCATCGATGCGAAGGAGCCGGACCTTTCCAAGTGGCAGGAAGTGGTCGACCGCATCCGCTCGCCGGAAGGCGAAGTGAACATCGCGGTGATCGGCAAATACACCTCGCTGCTGGATGCGTACAAATCGCTGGCGGAAGCACTACGCCACGGCGGCATCGCGAATAACGTTCGTGTCAATCTCAACTGGATCGATTCCGAGATCTTCGAGCAGGAGGACACGGTTCAGCATCTGGAAGGCGTGCACGGCATTCTGGTGCCCGGCGGGTTCGGTGAGCGCGGCTCGGAAGGCAAGATCAACTCGGCGCGGTTCGCGCGCGAGCGCAAGGTTCCCTATTTCGGCATCTGCTTCGGCATGCAGATGGCGGTGATCGAAGCGACGCGCAACCTCGTCGGAGTCAAGAACGCCGGCTCGACCGAGTTCGGGTCGACCCCGGAGCCTGTAGTCGGCCTGATGACCGAGTGGGTGCGCGGCAATGTGCTCGAGAAGCGCATGGCCGGCGGCGATCTCGGCGGGACTATGCGCCTCGGCGCCTACGAGGCGATCCTGAAGCCGGGCAGCGCGGTCGCCGGCATCTACGGCAAGAACGCGATCTTCGAGCGCCACCGTCATCGTTATGAAGTGAACATCAACTACAAGGAACGGCTAGAAAAGCAGGGGCTGGTCTTCTCGGGCATGTCGCCGGATGGCATCCTGCCGGAGATCGTGGAAATTCCCGATCATCCGTGGTTCATTGGCGTGCAGTTCCATCCGGAGCTGAAGTCGCGCCTGTTTGAGCCGCACCCGCTTTTTGTTTCGTTCATCGGCGCGGCCGTAACCCAATCGCGCCTAGTGTAAGGTGGCTGCCATGACAAAGTCGCGCCACGTTAAGATCCACAATCTTGAGATCGGCAACGACAGGCCGTTTGCCCTGATCGCCGGACCATGCCAGCTCGAGAGCCGGACGCATGCGCACGAGATGTGCGGGGCTCTGGCAGAGCTGACGCGTGAGCTTGGTATTGGCCTCATCTACAAGACCAGCTTCGACAAGGCGAACCGCACCAGCGTCACCGCCGCCCGCGGTCTCGGCATGGAGAAGAGCCTGCCGATCCTGGCTGAATTGCGCGAGACGTTCGACGTGCCGGTGCTGACCGACGTACACGCGCCGGAGCAATGCGCGCAGGTCGCCGAAGCGGTCGACGTGTTGCAGATCCCGGCATTCCTGTGCCGGCAGACCGACCTCATCGTCGCCGCCGCGAAGACCGGCCGCGCCCTCAACATCAAGAAGGGCCAGTTCCTCGCGCCCTGGGACATGAAGAACGTCGCCGCCAAGTGCCACAGCGCCGGCAACGACAATGTGTTGCTGTGCGAGCGCGGGGCGAGCTTCGGCTACAACACCTTGATCAGCGACATGCGCTCCCTGCCGATCCTGGCCGATACCGGCTAT
This sequence comes from Dongia deserti, assembly GCF_003574735.1. Lineage (GTDB taxonomy): Bacteria > Pseudomonadota > Alphaproteobacteria > Dongiales > Dongiaceae > Dongia_A > Dongia_A deserti. The sequence goes on along the minus strand of NZ_QORW01000013.1, from coordinate 72,382 downwards.
CCGGTCGTATTCGACGCCACGCACTCGGTACAGCAGCCGGGCGGCCAGGGCACCTCGAGCGGCGGGCAACGCGAGTTCGTGCCCGTGCTGGCCCGCGCCGCCGTTGCTGTTGGCGTCGCCGCGGTCTTCATGGAGACCCACCAGGACCCCGACCACGCACCCTCGGACGGCCCCAACATGGTGCCGATCAAACACCTGCGCCGCGTGCTGGAAACCCTGGTTGCGCTCGACAAGATCGCCAAGTCCCGCCCGATCGAGAGTGTCGCACCTTAGACGACGCGACTAACCGCGGCGGATCGTGCGCTTGGCCTGTTTCTCGACGAATTCGACGATGGCAAGCGAGCGGACAGAGGCCACAAACTTCTCGGCAGTACCATCCGATACATCGACTGAGTAAAGCGTGTTGAGCGATGGCTCGGGCGCGTCGGGGAAAAGAGGGCGCATGATGCTTGCGCCACAATCTCGAGCGGCCTGCTCCAACTGCGACCGGTCCTGCTCGGTGGCTCCGTCACGTATCTTCAGGTGGAATTTCATGTCATGCCATCACAGGGGCCAACCATAGCCTCATTTGAGCAGCTTCGGAAGGTTCACCAGCCCCCAGCCATAATCACGCGTGAAGGCGTTGCCCCTCATCTGCGGAACTTTCCTGGTGGTCCTTTCCAGGCTGCGGCGCGCCTGGTTCGGGTTCAACGACGGGTTCGTGGCAAACAGGAGCGCGGCTGCGCCCGCGACATGCGGTGTCGCCATTGAAGTGCCGCTCCACGAATCGTATTCCTTCTCCGTGCGATAGGGGGGAGCTGCCCTCATGGGCAGCGTCGACAAGATCTCGACGCCGGGCGCCACGACGGAGATGTGCCGCCCGGTATTCGAGAACTCCGCCCGCGTGAGGTTGACGCCAACCGCGCCCACAGCCATCACGTGCTCGTAGCCCGCCGGATACTCGATCGGATTGCCTTCCTGATATTCATTCCCCATGGCGGCGACGACGAGGACGCCCCTGGTAGCGACGTAATTGAACAGAATCTGCTCGGTCCGCGAAGGCTCGGTGCCACCGATGCTGAGATTGATCACACGCACGCCCGAGTTTGCGGCCGCGCGAAGAGACGTCAAGAACGCATCGCTATCGACGTAATATTCGCCCTGGTACGGCGTGTCCGAGAAGATCTTCCAGATGCGCAGCTTGCAGTTCGCCACGCCGGCGATTCCAATCGAATTATCGGCGATCGCGCCGATGATCCCGCTGACATGTGTGCCATGCCCAACGATGTCCCGCTTGGGAAAGCTGTTCGTCTCGTATTCGATGATTGCATGCGCCAGGTCGGGGTGGCCTGTGTCGATACCGGTATCCAGCACCGCAACCTCGACGGCATCGGCGGAAGGCCGCTTAGCTTCGAACCAGCCAAGTGCGCGGAGCCCCCACTGCAGGTTCAGCCGCGGGTCGGCGCCTTTCGGCAATCGACTGCGGCGCGCCACGAGCCAGTGGGCCGGCATGCGCTCCACGTACTCGATCGCATCGGATCGCTCCAAATGCCTCATGCGGGACGGGATTAGCTCTTTCTCGTCCACCTCAATGAGGTTGATGCCGCTGAGCGCGCTCTCCTCGGCACACATAACGCTGGTCAGGGCGCAGGCCTTGGCGTGCGCCGCCGTGACGCGGGCACCGGCACCTGGACGTGGCGGCGCGGCCCCGACGAACAACGGCTTCATCGCTCTCAGGCCCATATTGTTCTGGAGGTACTCGAGCGGGCGGCTGACCGATTCCGGCATCGTTGCAAGCGCTGCCCCACTGACTGATCGCGCTGATATCGCCGTGCCGAGGTGCGATAGCGACTTCGCCTTGATACGGAGGACCAACTGTCCCGGTGCAAATTTCAGCTTCGGAGCGGGCAGCGCCCGGGTGAGAACCGATGTCGGCGATGGCCTAGAAGCAATACCCATGGCAATCCTCCGCACGAGCAACAATAGATTGTGTAAATACAAGCAACTTCGCGCTATTTGCAGGTAAGCTCTGCTGTTCACCTCCACCGGTTGAAGATTAGACACTTCCGGACCGTTGGGGGGCAATTGACCCAGCCGCGTATCGGAGCCTAGTTTTTCGCATGGAAGGCGATCGCCGAGACTCTGCATTGCAGCCCGAGAGCCCGATTGACGAGGCGGAGACGAGCCGTCTGAGATCCATCTTCGACAAGACGCGTCAGCACAAGGCTTACGGCCTGACCGGCTATGTAGTGCGGCGGTTCGCGCGCGATTCCTGTCCGTCGGTCGCGGCCTCGCTCAGCTACACGTCACTGCTGGCGATGGTGCCATTGATGGCGATCGGCCTTGCCATGTTTGCGGCGTTCCCGGCCTTCGCCAACATGCGCGAGGCCATGCTGCGGGCCTTGATCGAGAACGTCGCACCGAGCCTGGCGGTCATGGTCGAAGAGCACCTGCAGGGCTTCATCCGCAATGCAGGGCAGACGACAGGAGCCGGCATTCTGGGTCTGGCCGTGACGGCACTGCTCCTCATCAACACGATCCAGACTGCGTTCGATCGCATCTGGGGTGGCGGTCGCGGGTTCAAGATCCAGCGCTTCCCGGTCTATTGGGCATTGATCACGTTGGGTCCGATCCTGTTCGGCATCGCCTTTTCGGTGTCCGGGTATGCGTTCGCCGTGGCGCAGTCGTCGGGCTATCTGTCGTCCGCTGTGCGCGTCTATACCGCGATCGCGCCCTTCATCCTGGAAGCGGTCGGTTTCCTGCTATTCTACCGTTTGATCCCGACGCGGCCGGTGCGCTGGATGGATGCGGCCACCGGCGCCGTTATCGCCGCAGCTCTCTTCGAGCTGCTGAAGCGCGGGTTTGGCATCTACCTCGGCATGGTTGGCACCTATCAGACACTCTATGGAGCCTTGGCGGCGCTGCCATTCTTCCTGATCTGGATGTATGTTGGCTGGCTGGTGGTGTTGGTCGGCGCGGAGATCACCGCCTCGCTGCCGGAATGGCGCTCCGGCCGGCGCGACCCGAACGAACGACCGCGGCGCGGCGACATGCTGGGCTTGGCGCTGGGTGCGCTGGCAAGCCTTCGCGCTGTCCAGAGCACTTCGAGTGGGGGTGAGAAGCTGGACTATCTGAGCCGCGATCTGGGTGCCGAGATCGGCAAGCTCACCTACGTCATGGACATGCTGCGGGGCGCGCGGCTTGTCGTCCGGAGCGACAACCGCCGCTGGGTGCTGGCGCGCGACCTCAACGAGGTCACGCTGAACGACCTAGTCGACGCTCTCAATCTCAGCCTGGCAGACGTCCAGGATGTGCCGAAGCAGACCATGGGCGTCATGACGGACCTCGCCGCCGGCGAGCGCGGCCTGCTCGACCGCAGCATCGAGGACACGCTCAAGGCGCACGGATTGCGATAGAGCGTTACGCTCCGGTTCGGCCGATCCGCACCGCCAGGACCGGGTGCAGCTCCAGCTCTATGAGGCGGCTGGCCTTTTCTTGATCCATGCCACCGATTCCGATGATTTCAATCGGTATGCCGGGCAAGAACGCGCCTTCATCAACGTCCGGCAGCGCAGCAGCCAAGGTGTGACGGACGGTGCGGAATTGATCGGCAAAGCGGCTGGGTCCCTTTACCTGGTCGTGCCTGCCTTGGACGCAGAGGGGGTCTGGCACCTCCGCGGTGAGAGTGTGAACGGCCATGCCGCGCATCAAGCGCTCCGCCGGGACGGGCGTATCCGCAATGATCATGTGCAGATCGCCGTCGTCCATGGCCTCGATCCTGACAAGGTATCCCGTCGTGCGGTAAACACCGAGCTCGGGCCCTGAGCGCAGCGGCGGCACGATCGGATAATCCTGCTGCGCCTGATACTCGAGCCGTTCCAGCTCACCCAGCGTCACGTCCTTGACCTGCTTGAGATCGATGCGCCAAGCCTGCGGGTCTGCCGCAACGCGGACAGCCCACCTTGCGCTGCCTCCGCCGCACTCAACCACGTCAAGCGCCCGCGCCGTGTGGATGATCAGATAGCGTGCCGAGTCCTTCAGCGCTTCCGCAGCCTGCGCGGCATCGTCAGCCGGCTTTGGCGAGCAGGCTGCCAGCAGCAGAATTATCGCCAATGGCCAGCAATACTTGATTTTGCGTACCGGCATGATGTTCCTCATGGAGCGAGCCGCGCGAATAGGGGGGACGCCAATAGCATACCGGTCGGGCATTCGAAAGTACCCACGCGTGCCGGTCACCTGCCGCTCAATGGCGTGCGGTAATTTCGCTAGACCGTCGCGTTTCCTGCGATATAACGGGCGCGAATAGTTTCTAGGGAGCAAGGCATGAGTGCGATCGTCGACGTGCATGCGCGGCAAATCCTGGACAGCCGCGGCAATCCGACCGTGGAAGTGGACGTCACGTTGGAGAGCGGGGCGAGCGGTCGTGCCGCCGTCCCCTCTGGCGCCTCCACTGGCGCGCACGAGGCGGTCGAGCTGCGCGACGGCGACAAGAGCCGCTACCTCGGCAAGGGTGTGCTCAAGGCCGTCGAGGCGGTGAATGGCGAGATCCAGGACTCGATCGGTGGCCTCGACGGCGCCGATCAGGTGCGTATCGACCAGATCATGATCGAGCTCGACGGCACGCCCAACAAGGGCCGTCTCGGCGCCAATGCGATCCTCGGCGTCAGCTTGGCCATCGCCAAGGCGGCCGCTGCGGAAGCGGGCCTGCCGCTCTATCGCTATGTGGGCGGTGCGCAGGCGCGCGTGTTGCCGGTGCCGATGATGAACATCATCAACGGTGGCGCCCATGCCGACAATCCGATCGACTTCCAGGAGTTCATGATCATGCCGGTCGCGGCCGAAAGCTGCGCCGAGGCGATCCGCTGGGGTGCGGAGGTCTTCCACGCCCTGAAGGCACAGCTCAAGGCCGCCGGCCACAACACCAATGTCGGCGATGAAGGCGGCTTCGCGCCCAATCTCAAGAGCGCGGAAGAGGCGCTCGATTTCATTGTGAAGGCGATCGAGAAGGCAGGCTTCAAGGCCGGCGAGCAGGTCGCGCTCGCGCTCGATACTGCCTCTACCGAGTTCTACAAGGACGGCCAATATCACCTGGAAGGCGAGGGCAAGGTGCTCGACGCCGCCGGCATGGTGGCGCTCTACTCCAAGCTGACCGCGGCCTATCCCATCCTCTCCATCGAGGACGGCATGGCGGAGGATGATTGGGACGGCTGGAAGGCTTTGACCCGGGCCATCGGTGACAAGGTGCAGCTGGTCGGCGACGACCTCTTCGTCACCAATCCCGACCGCCTGGCAACCGGCATCGATCGGGGCATCGCCAATGCGATCCTGGTCAAGGTCAATCAGATCGGCACGCTGACCGAGACGCTGACGGCCGTGGAGATGGCGCACAAGGCCGGCTATCGCGCCGTGATGTCCCACCGCTCCGGCGAGACCGAGGATGCCACCATCGCCGACCTTGCCGTCGCCACGAATTGCGGGCAGATCAAGACCGGCTCGCTGTCACGCTCTGACCGCATCGCCAAATACAACCAGCTCCTGCGCATCGAAGAGGGGCTGGGATCGGCCGCTCGGTATGGCGGCCGCGCCGCACTGGCGCGCAAGGGGCGGTAGCCATGCCGAAGGGTGCGATCGACCTCAAGCGCACCTTTCTGCACTTCACACGCGGGCACGATATCGAGCGCTACGAAGCCAACCCTCAGTTCTGGAGCGATCTGATTGCGCGACGGCTGCGCCTTGATGGGCGTCTGGTCGGCTGTGCGCATCTGGAGACGGGGCCGCTCGATCACTGGGAGCGGCACCCCGACGGCGATGAGTTCCTTTTGCTGCTGTCCGGTCGCGCGACGATTATTCTCGAGGAGCCCTCGGGCCGGCGCGATGCGCCCCTCAAAGCAGGTGAAGCCTTTATCGTTCCGAAGGGCGTCTGGCACACCTTCCAGATCGAGGAAGAGGGCGATCTCCTTTTCGCCACGGCCGGCGAAAACACAGAACATCGGCCGACTTTGTCGTAAGGCGTGCGGCATTTCGCAAGAACAGCCTGATCCCGCTCGCAATTCTGTTGACGAGATGAATCCGAGTGTGATTCCGTCTCGTCATGCAGGTACCGCGCGAATTTCAACGACGACTCAAGTCTCTGGCGGCTCAGCTGCTGGGCGCGTGCGTGGCCGGCTATTTCATCTATCACGCCGTCCAGGGCGACCGCGGCATCCTCGCGTGGCTGCGCGTCAACCAGCAACTCGAGGCGGCACAACAGGAACTGGCCAAGAGTGGGGCCCATCGCGCGGCCCTGGAGCAACGGGTTTCGCTGCTCAGCAACTCCTCCCTCGACCTCGACATGCTCGAAGAACGGGCGCGCATCATGCTCAATTTCAGCCACCCGGACGACCTCGTCATCTTCCTGCCCAAGCAATAAACCATCCAAGAAGTGCACCTGCACGGTGCGAAAATTCTGCGATTAACTGATTTCGAGTTAATCACAGATTTGCCATATGGAACAATAGTTTAACTTCCTTGCTTTTTGCGGTTTTCTCGCGATAATCCGCGAAAAGCGGTTCAACCCGCGCGACCGTTCCTAAAGCTCGCCACTCCAGCCAGTCAGGGGTTAACCATGGCGAAATCCGCTCAAAGCCGCGCTGCCAAAAGCGGCGGTGACTCCACGCCCGAAGAGATCCTCACGTACTACCGCGACATGCTGCTGATCCGCCGGTTCGAGGAAAAGGCCGGCCAGCTCTACGGCATGGGCCTGATCGGCGGCTTCTGCCACCTCTATATCGGCCAGGAGGCCGTCGTGGTGGGCATGCAGGCTGCGGCCGAGCAGGGGGACACGGTCATCACCTCCTACCGCGATCACGGTCACATGCTGGCCTGCGGCATGGACGCCAAAGGCGTGATGGCGGAGCTTACCGGCCGCCGCGGCGGCTACTCCAAGGGCAAGGGCGGCTCGATGCACATGTTCAGCCGCGAGAAGGGCTTCTATGGCGGCCACGGCATCGTCGGCTCGCAGGTCCCGCTGGGCACCGGCCTCGGCTTCGCACACAGCTACCGCGAGGATGGCAAGGTCACCATGTGCTACCTGGGCGACGGCGCGATCAACCAGGGCCAAGTCTACGAGAGCTTCAACATGGCGGCGCTGTGGAAGCTGCCCGTGGTCTACGTGATCGAGAACAACAAATACGCCATGGGCACCAGTGTGCAGCGCTCCTCAGCCGGGACGGAGCTCTACAAGCGCGGCGTCGCCTACGGCATTCCCGGCGAACGGGTCGACGGCATGGACGTTATGAGCGTGCGCAAGACCGGGGCGGCGGCCTTGGCTCATGCGCGCGAGGGCAAGGGGCCCTTTATCCTGGAAATGATGACCTATCGCTATCGCGGCCACTCGATGTCCGATCCGGCGAAATATCGCAGCAAGGAGGAGGTCGCGAAGATGCGGCAGGAGCACGACCCGATCGACCGGCTGCGCGAGTATATCCTCAGCAACAAGGTCGCCGACGAAGCGAAGCTCAAGGACATCGACCGCGAGATCAAGGATATCGTCTCTGCCGCCACCGAATTCGCCCAGCAATCGCCCGAGCCCGATCCGTCGGAGCTCTGGACCGATGTGCTGCTGGAAGCGTGAGGAGGGGAGGCGAAGATGGCCGTTGAAGTTCTGATGCCCGCTCTGTCTCCCACCATGACCGAAGGCAAGCTCGCCAAGTGGAGCAAGTCGGTCGGGGATGCGGTGAAGCCCGGCGATATCCTGGCGGAGATCGAGACCGACAAGGCGACGATGGAAGTCGAGGCCGTCGAAGAGGGCGTGCTGGATCAGATCCTTGTGCCGGCCGGGACCGAGGGCGTCGCGGTGAATACGCCGATCGCTATCGTGCGCGGCGATGACGAGGAAGCTGGCGCCAAGCCGGCTGCGAAGGCGCCGCCGAAGAACGAGATGCGCCCGCAAACCGCGGAGACCACGACGGCCGCCGCACCACCGCCGCCTGTAACGGTAAAGCCGGCGCCAGCCGAGGCGGACTACAAGGGCGAGACGCGCGCGCAGACTGTCCGCGAGGCCCTGCGCGACGCGATGGCGGAAGAGATGCGCCGCGATCCAGACGTCTTCCTGATGGGTGAGGAGGTCGCGGAGTATCAAGGCGCCTACAAGGTCAGCCAGGGTTTGCTCGAGGAGTTCGGGGCCAAGCGCGTGATCGATACCCCGATCACGGAATACGGCTTCACCGGGATGGGCGTTGGCGCGGCGATGGCCGGTCTCAAGCCGATCGTCGAATTCATGACCTTCAACTTCGCCATGCAGGCGATCGACCACATCATCAATTCCGCCGCCAAGACGCTCTACATGGCCGGCGGGCAGATGGGCTGTCCGGTCGTCTTCCGTGGCCCGAATGGCGCGGCGGCGCGCGTGGCGGCGCAGCATTCGCAGTGCTATGCGAGCTGGTATGCCCATTGCCCAGGTCTCAAGGTCGTGTCGCCCTGGTCGGCGGCCGATGCGAAGGGGCTGCTGAAGTCCGCAATTCGCGATCCCAATCCGGTCATCTTCCTTGAGAACGAGGTGCTCTACGGCCAGACCTTCCAGGTGCCGACCGATCCCGAGTGGATCGTGCCGATCGGCAAGGCCAAGATCGTGCGGCCCGGTGATGCCGTCACCATCACCGCTTTCTCGCGCATGGTCGGTGTCGCGCTGATCGCCGCCGACGAGTTGGCGAAGCAGGGCATCGAGGCGGAAGTCATCGACCTGCGCACCATCCGTCCGCTCGACATCGAGACCATCGTCAACTCCGTGAAGCGCACCAACCGGCTGGTGACCGTTGAAGAGGGTTGGCCCTTTGCCGGCATCGGCTCCGAGCTCGCGGCCCTGGCGATGGAGCAGATGTTCGATTGGCTCGATGCCCCGGTCGTGCGCGTGCATGGGGCGGACGTGCCGATGCCCTATGCTGCCAATCTCGAGAAGCTGGCTCTGCCGCAGGCCGAGAACATCGTCGAAGCCGTCAAGCGCGTTACTTACAAGTAGGGAGGCCGGGCCATGCCGATCAACATCCTGATGCCAGCCCTCTCGCCCACCATGACCGAGGGCAATCTGGCGCGCTGGCTGAAGAAGGAAGGCGACGCCGTCAAATCCGGCGACGTCATCGCCGAGATCGAGACCGACAAGGCGACCATGGAGGTCGAGGCGGTTGAGGAAGGCAAGCTCGGCAAGATCTTGGTGCCCGAGGGCGCGCAGGGCGTGAAGGTCAACGACGTGATCGCCGTCCTGCTGGAAGAAGGCGAGAGCCCGGGCGACATCAAGGCGCCGGCCGCGGCGCCCGCGCCCAAGCCGGCAGAACCTGCTCCGAAGACCGAGGCGGCACCCGCCAAGGCCGAGGCACCGAAGCAACCCGCGGCGCCGGCCGCAGCGCCAGCGCCAAAACCCACGCCGGCACCCGCCGCGGCGGGCAACCGCATCTTCGCCAGCCCGCTTGCCAAGCGCTTGGCGGAGCAGCATGGGCTGGATCTGTCACGGATCGTCGGTTCCGGCCCGCATGGCAGGATCGTCAAGTCGGATATCGAGAGAGTAGCCGCAACCGGTGAGGCGAAAGCCGCTCCGGCGCCGGCCGCGGCAAAGGCTCCGCCGACGGCGCCGGCAATTCCGGGGACACCTGCTTTTGGCGAGCCGGAATTCGACCTCCATCCGCACAGCATGATGCGCAAGACGATCGCGCGGCGGCTGCAGGAATCGAAACAATTCGTCCCGCACTTCTACCTGACGATCGATTGCGAGATCGACCGGTTGCTGAAGATGCGCGAGGAGATCAATGCCGGCGCGCCTAAGGAAGGCAAGGGCGCTTTCAAGCTGTCAGTCAACGACCTCATCATCAAGGCCTGCGCCATTACCCTGAAGCAGGTGCCGGCGGCCAACGCCTCGTGGAGCGACGAAGGCGTGAAGATATACAAGACCTCCGACATCTCCGTCGCGGTCGCGATCCCAAACGGACTGATCACGCCGGTCATCCGCCGGGCGGAGGACAAGCGGCTGTCGGACATCTCCAGCGAGATGAAGGGGCTCGCTACGCGCGCCAAGGACGGCAAGCTGAAGCCGGAGGAATTTACTGGCGGCGGCTTCTCGCTCTCCAATCTCGGCATGTTCGGTATCAAGGACTTCGCCGCCATCATCAACCCGCCGCAGGGATGCATCCTGGCGGTCGGCGCCGGCGAGCAAAGGCCGGTCGTGAAGAATGGCCAGCTGGCGGTGGCAACGGTGATGAGCTGCACCTTGTCGGTCGACCATCGCGTGGTGGATGGCGCGATCGGCGCCGAATTCCTGAGCGCCTTCAAAAAGCTGATCGAAAACCCGCTCGCGATGCTGGTGTGAGAGCCGATGCGCCTTGCCTTTACCCTCGCCCTGACCATGCTGTGCGTGGCGCCGGCTACTGGTGACGAGCCGCTGGAGAAGCAGTTCTTCGACTACTTCATGCAGCGCTGCGAGGCGGCTCTGGAAGCGGAGTGGAAGGCCGCTGATCTTGACCCTGAAAATCCCGAAGCGCGCAATGTGCTGGGCAAGTATTGCTCCTGCACCAGCCAGGCAGTGGTGAGCTTCCTGACCGCGGAGGAGATTATCGCCTTCGCCAACAACCCGGAGCAGGAGCCCGCCGCCGGCAAGATGCGACCGCACTTCCAGGAATGCCAGGAACGCGCACGCAAGAAGGCGGGCCAGGAATAAGCGATCAAGCCCGGCTGAACCAGAGAACCGAGGATCCATCAATGGCAGATACGAACTTCGACGTCATCGTAGTGGGCGGCGGTCCGGGTGGGTACGTAACCGCGATCCGCGCCGCGCAGCTGGGCATGAAGACCGCTTGCGTAGAGCGCGAGCATCTGGGCGGCATCTGCCTTAATTGGGGCTGCATCCCGACCAAGGCGTTGCTGCGCTCGTCGGAGATCGGCCACCTGCTGAACCATGCCGGCGACTATGGCTTCAGCGTCGGCAACGTGAGCTTCGACATCAAGAAAGTGGTGGAGCGCTCGCGCAAGGTCGCAAACCAGCTGTCGAACGGCGTGAAGCACCTGCTCAAGAAGAACAAGGTCGAGGTATTCGACGGCCACGGCCGGCTCAACGGCTCCGGCAAGCTGAAGGTGGAGAAGGACGGCAAGCCCCTCGCCGATCTGGCCGCCAAGCACATTATCCTGGCGACCGGCGCCCGGGCGCGCGCGCTGCCGGGGCTGGAGCCCGACGGCAAGCTGGTCTGGACGTACAAGGAAGCGATGGTGCCGCCGACCATGCCGAAGTCGCTGCTGGTTGTCGGCAGCGGCGCGATCGGCATCGAGTTCGCCAGCTTCTACCGCACCCTCGGTGCCGAGGTGACGGTGGTCGAGGTGCTGGACCGCGTGCTGCCCGTCGAGGATGCCGAGATCTCCGCCTTCGCCAAGAAGGCGTTCGAGAAGCAGGGCATGAAGATCTTCACCTCGGCCACGGTGAAGGCGCTCAAGAACGGCGCAGACAATGTGACGGTGACGGTCGAAGCCGGCGGCAAGTCACAGGACATCACGGTCGACCGTGTGATCCTGGCCATCGGCATCGTGGGCAATGTGGAGAACCTCGGCCTCGAAGGCACCAAGGTGAAGGTCGACAAGACCCACGTCGTTGTTGACGGCTATGGCGCAACGGGTGAGCCAGGCGTTTACGCTATTGGTGATCTAGCCGGCCCGCCGTGGCTGGCGCACAAAGCGAGCCACGAGGGCGTGGTCTGCGTCGAGAAAATCGCCGGCCTCAATGACGTGCACCCGCTGGATGTGCGCAATGTCCCGGGCTGCACCTATTGCCTGCCGCAGGTGGCGAGCGTCGGGCTGACCGAGCAGGCCGCCAAGGACAAGGGCTATCAGGTGAAAGTGGGTAAATTCCCCTTCATCGGCAATGGTAAGGCGATCGCGCTTGGCGAGCCGGAGGGCCTGGTCAAGACCGTGTTCGATGCCAAGACCGGCGAATTGCTGGGGGCACATATGATCGGGGCGGAGGTGACGGAGTTGATCCAGGGCTATACCATCGCCAAGACCATGGAGACGACCGAGGCCGAGCTGATGCACACCATCTTCCCGCATCCGACCCTGTCAGAAATGATGCACGAGGCGGTGCTGGCAGCCTACGGCCGAGAGATCCATATCTAAGGTCGGGAGGTTGCGTGATGATGGGTTATGAAGCTTATGGCACGTTCCATTGGGGTATCGGGCTGGTCGGATTCCTGATCTTTGCCATCCCCGGCGTCATGGTCCTGCGCAAGGCCGGATATTCAGGCTGGTGGATCCTCATTTCTTTGATTCCGATCCTGAATGTCATCATGTTCTGGGTGTTCGCGTTCGCCCGTTGGCCGCTTGAGGAGAGAACTGCCGCTCGATGATCGAAAAGCTCGCACTCCGCCACCCGGAAAAGGCGCACCGGCCGGACAACCCGGTTCAGCGCAAGCCGGACTGGATTCGCGTCAAGGCGCCGACCAGCAACGAGTATGCCGAGACCAAGGCGCTGGTCCGCAAATACAACCTGCACACCGTGTGCGAAGAGGCAGCGTGCCCAAACATCGGTGAATGCTGGCAGCAGAAGCACGCGACCTTCATGATCCTGGGCTCGGTCTGCACCCGAGGCTGCGCCTTCTGCAACGTCGCGACCGGGCGGCCCGACCAGCTCGATCCCCATGAGCCGGACCACGTCGCCGAGGCATGCGCAAAGCTCGGCCTCAAGCACGTCGTCGTCACGTCGGTCGATCGCGACGATCTGGACGACGGCGGGGCAGGGCATTTCGCCCAAGTGATCCGCCGCATCCGCGTGGTCTCGCCAGGCACGACCATCGAGGTGCTGACGCCGGACTTCATCAATAAGCCTGGCGCGGTGGCAAAGGTGGTCGAGGCGCGCCCTGACGTCTTCAACCACAACCTGGAGACCGTGCCGCGGCTCTATCGCTCCGTGCGGCCGGGCGCGCGCTATTTCACCTCGCTCCGCCTGCTCCAGCAGGTGAAGGAGATCGACCCCATGGTGTTCACCAAGTCGGGCATGATGGTTGGGCTCGGCGAGGACCACAATGAAGTGTTCCAGGTGATGGACGATCTGCGCGCCGCGGACGTTGATTTCCTGACGATCGGCCAATACCTGCAGCCGACGAAGAAGCACCACGCCGTCGCCCGTTTCGTCCCGCCGGCGGAGTTTGAAATGTTCAAGCGGCAAGCTATGGGCAAGGGCTTCCTGCTGGTCGCCGCGTCGCCTTTGACTCGCTCGTCGCACCACGCGGGCGCCGACTTCGAGCGGCTGCGGGCCGCGCGCGAGGCCCAGGCGAAGGTGAGCGCTGTTGTGGAATGAAGGTTCACACCGAACAAAAAATCCTGCCCTTCAAGCCGGACGAAATTTTCGAGCTGGTGGCAGACGTCGCGAAATATCCTGAGTTTCTGCCCTGGTGCACCGGCGCGCGCGTCCGCGATCGGCAGGAGACCGCGACCGGCGAAACCATGATCGCCGATCTCATGATCGGCTTCAAAGTGGTGCGGGAGCGTTTCACCAGCCGCGTGGATATCGACCGGCAAGAGCGCAAGATCGACGTCGAGTACGTCCAAGGCCCATTCAAGCACCTGAAGAACCACTGGACCTTCACCCCGACGCCGGCGGGCGCTTGCCAGATCGACTTCTATCTCGAGTTCGAGTTCAGCTCCGTCATGCTGCAAAAGCTGATCGGCGTGCTGTTCCACGAGGCGGTGCGCCGCATGGTCGCCGCCTTCGAAGCGCGCGCCCATCAGCTTTACACGCCGATCTCGAAATAAACCCTGCCTTCGAGACGCTGAAACGCATCTGCCTCTTGGATCAGATTGGCGCGCGCCGTCGCGACAGCGCCGATCACCGCGTCGAGCGCATCGCCGCCCTCGTTGTCGAGCAGCAACTGGCGCATGCGCCGCGCGGGAGCGACCAGTGCGCCGCGATCAATGAAATGATCCAGGATGCGTTTGCGCGCGCGGCGATGCGCGGGCCGTTCGCCCTTGTATGCGGCATACATGTCAATCGATTTCAACGTGCAGGCTGCGCACACTTCGATCAGGGTCGGCTTGCCGGCGTCGAGCTTCTGCTGTGGCCGGACGATCGCGCGACCAGCGCGCACCAGAGGGCCGAGCAGGCCGGTGATGCCCCACCAGGTCTGGCGATAGAGCCGCAGATTGTACGAATTGAACGGCGTGCCGGCGATGCGATCGGTCATGCGCTTGTATTCCACGCCGTTGTGGCGAGAGCGCATCATGCTACGAAAGCTCTCGGCATCGGCGAACTCCGCCGCATAGCGCAGGGCGAAGCTCTTCCAAGTGCGCACTGTCACGAGATCGCGCGGCAGGCTGAAGGGGAAGTCGCAACCGACCCGCGCGTTGTCCAGCGCAGCGACATGGCGGGCAAGGGCGGGAACTGCCACCTCCGGCCGAACGCCGCCACCTGGCAAGCTCATCGCTGGGACGCAGTAGATCAATTCGAGCGCACCGGACTCCGAGAGGCGCCCCTCCGCGATCCAGATCTTGCGGCCGGCGTCGCTGGCGCCGCTGAAGTCAACCCCCAGGATGCGCGTCACGCCACGGCCTCGGCCAGCATCTCCAGCGCGCGCTCTACCGTCGCCTGGCGGATGGCGGCACGGTCGCCATGGAACTGGTGGCGCTCGATCGCCGGATCGGAGCCGCGCCGCGCGACCGCGAGATAGACCAGGCCGACAGGCTTGGCATCCGAGCCTCCGCCCGGTCCCGCGACCCCGGTCACGGCAACGGCGACATCCGCGTTCGAACGCTTGAGCGCACCGGCTGCCATCTCGCGCGCTACGTGCACGCTGACCGCGCCGTGATGCGCGATGAGATCAGCGGGCACGCCGATCAGCTCCGTCTTGGCCTCGTTGGAATAAGTGACAAAACCGCGGTCGAACACGTCGGACGATCCGGCGATGTCGGTGATCGCCGCCGCGATCATTCCGCCGGTGCAGGATTCCGCCGTCACGATGCGCAGGCGTTTGGTGCGGTAGAGATCGAGGAGTTGAGCGGCGTCCATCCGTGCTTCTTCCGCCTAGCCAAGGACCCCACTTCCCGTTCACATCCTTCCCCGCAAGGGGGAAGCGGTTCCTTCTGGAAACTATGTCTCGCTCACCGGCAACGCCACCGTCGCCGTCGCCTGTGCGGCGATGCCTTCGCCGCGGCCGGTGAAGCCGAGCTTCTCCGTGGTCGTCGCCTTCACGCTGACTCGGTCGGAGGAGATTTTCAAGATTTCGGCGACGCGCTGCACCATAGCGACGCGGTGCGGGCCGACCTTCGGCCGCTCGCAGATGATGGTGACGTCGCAATGGGCGACGCGCCCGCCGCGCTCCGCCACCAGCTTGGCCGCGTGGTCCAGGAACTTCCAGGATTCGGCGCCGCGCCATTTCGGATCGCTCGGCGGAAAGTGTGCGCCGATGTCCTTGGCGCCGATGGCGCCGAGGATGGCATCGGTGATGGCGTGCAAACCGACATCGGCGTCGGAATGCCCCTCGAGCGCCATGTCGCAAGGAATGCGCACGCCACACATCGTGACTCCGTCGCCGGCAGTAATCTTGTGGACGTCGAACCCGTTGCCGGTGCGGAATTCCATCTGGCTGCCGATCATGTGTTCCGCCCGTTCCATGTCATCTTGCGTCGTCACTTTGAAGTTGCGCTCCGACCCCATCACGAACGTGACGGGAATGCCCGCCGCTTCCGCCACCGCCGCGTCATCCGTCAGCTCGCCGCCTGCCACTTTGCGATGCGCCTCCAGGATAGCCTGGAAATGGAAGCCCTGCGGTGTCTGCGCGCGCCAGAGGTCGCGCCGATCGACGGTATCGCCCACGCGGTCGCCGGCGCCGCGCTTGATGGTGTCCACCACCGGCACTGCAACCAGGATTGCCGGATGATGGGCCAGCGCGTCGATTGTGCGGGTGATCGTCCCGGCATCGATCAAGGGTCGCGCGGCATCGTGGATCAGCACGTAATCCGGCCGGTCCGCCGCGAGCCGCTCCAGGCCGTTCAGCACCGAGCCCTGCCGCGTCGCGCCGCCTTGGACCGGCGCAAGCAGCTTCGCGATGCCGGAGGCCGCTGCATCGTAGAGATCGCGCTGCGCCGGATGGATCGCGACCAAGGTCCCGGCGATGCCGCGATGAGCGGCGAAGGTTTCCAGGCTGTGCCGCAGCATCGGTTTGCCGGCCAGCAATTGGTACTGCTTCGGGAGCTCGCCGCCAAAGCGCTGGCCGCTGCCGGCGGCGACGACAAGAACGAACGTGCGAGGTGAGGGCATTTCCAGAAAGAGGTGAGGCGTGTTTGCCAAGGCCCGGCAGTTTAACGATAATGCGCGCCATGTCGACCTTTCCGATTGCCGCCATCGCGGCCATTTTCGCCCTCCTTCCGATTTCCATCCTCGCCGGCCGTGGCAGCCTGGAGCGCAACGCGCTCGGCTGGTTGCTGCTCGCGGCCGCCTTGATCGGCGGCTCGCTGCCCGCAGTATTCGAGCTCCAATCGGGCTGGCGGGCCGGTCTTGCAGCCAGCCTGCATGTGACGACAGCAGCGACCCTCGTCGTGTTCACGGCCGCCGCGGTGCTGAACGCGCCCGCCTTGCGACTTGCGGCACTGGTCGGGCCCTATGCGATCCTGCTGGTCGTGCTCGGCTGGGTCGCTTCCGCCTTCCAGATCGAGGAGACTGTTGCCGTGGCGCCGGGGGCCTGGTTTGCAGGGCACGTGCTGCTGGCGATCGCAGCCTATGCGGCCCTCACCCTGTCGGCCCTGGCTGCCTGTGGCGTGTTGCTGGAGGAGCGGGCTTTCAAGGCGCGGACGGATAGCTGGTCGACCCGCGTGCTGCCCCCTCTGGCGGAGACCGAGGCGCTCCAGAATGCGCTGCTCAAGCTCGCGGCCATCCTGCTGCTTCTGGCTCTGGCGACCGGGGCCGCCAACGAGTTTTTCGTGGCCGGCCAGGCGCTCATCCTGACCCACAAGATTCTGTTATCTTTCCTGGGTTTTGCGGTCGTTCTGATCCTTCTCATCCTGCATCATCGGACGGGTCTGCGCGGGCGCAAGGCGGCGCGGTGGCTCTTGACCGGATACCTGTTGCTGACCCTGGCCTATCCGGGAGTCAAATTCGTCCGGGAAATCCTGATCGGACAGGGCTAGCCGTTGGTCGAAGGCGCCGATTTTTTGCTTTGCAGCATCTGTCTGTCGGCCTATAACTCTGCTCAGTTTTTGGGCAAGAGTGAAGAGTGACCAAAAAGTGAGCATTGTGATCGGTCCCGTGAAACTCGAGGATCCGGTGATCCTGGCACCGATGTCAGGCGTCACCGATCTGCCGTTCCGCCGCTTGGTGAAGCGCAGCGGGGCAGGGCTCGTAGTCTCGGAGATGATCGCGAGCGAGGCGATGATCCGCCAGAACCGCCAGTCGCTGCGCATGGCCGAGAACGTGCCCGAGGAAGCGCCGATGGCAGTCCAGCTTGCCGGCTGCGAGCCGCATGTCATGGCGGAAGCGGCCAAGCTCAATGAGGATCGCGGCGCCGCGATCATCGACATCAATTTCGGCTGCCCCGTGAAGAAGGTCGTCAATGGCGACGCCGGCTCCGCGCTCATGCGCGACGAGGTGAAGGCCGCCAAGATCCTGGAAGCGACGGTGAAGGCCGTGAGGCTCCCGGTCACGCTCAAGATGCGCAAGGGCTGGGACGATGCCAACCAGAACGCACCGCGCCTGGCCAAGATCGCGGAGGAGAGCGGGATCAAGATGATCACCGTGCATGGCCGGACCCGCTGCCAGTTCTATAACGGCAGCGCCGACTGGCAGTTCATCCGCCAGGTTAAGGAAACCGTGAAGCTGCCAGTCGTCGTCAATGGCGACATCAACAGCCTCGACGACGCGCGCACTGCCCTCGATCAATCGGGTGCCGACGGCGTGATGGTCGGACGCGGCGCCTATGGCAAGCCATGGTTCCTGAAGCAGGTCATGGCGTTCCTGCGCACCGGCGAGCGGCTGCCCAATCCGTCGCTGAAGGATCAGCTCCACACGGTCCTGGAGCACTATCAGGCCATGCTGAGCCACTACGGCGTCGAGGCGGGCCTCCGGATCGCGCGCAAGCATCTCGGCTGGTACTCGAAGGGTCTCCCAGGTTCGGCTGAATTCCGAACGCGTGTGAACCAGATCGACGAGCCGAACGCGGTCATGGCCCTGGTGCGCGAATTCTACCAGCCGCAGATCGACCAGCTGGCAGCGTGAGGCAACGATGACCGGCGCCGCGATCCCCCTCCGACCGACCGACGAAACGGCGGAGTCCGAGGTGTGGGAGGCGTTGGTCCTTCCCAACATGCTGATCGAGGCCTTGCCTTCGGCCATTGTCGTAGTCGATCGAGAGGGCGTCTGCTGTCTGCTCAACGCCGCCGCGGAAGACCTGCTGCATGTTGGCCGCAGGACCCTGCTGGGCCGTCGATTGTCGGAGGTGATCCCGGAGGATTCTCCGCTGTTCAGCCTGATCGAACAGTGCCGGCTCAGCCGCTCCGCAGTGAGTGACTCGGAGATGCTGATCGACGGCCCGCGGCTGCGACTGGAACATATATCCGTGGAGGTGGCGCCGCTGGGCGATCCCAGCAGCTCCGTCGTGCTGTCAATGCGCGATCGCAGCCTGGAGCATCGCATGGCGCGGCAGGGCGCAGCGGCGGAGGCCGCGCAGTCGGTGCGTTCCATGGCCGGCATGCTGGCGCACGAGATCAAGAATCCGCTCGCCGGCATTCGCGGTGCGGCGCAGCTGCTCGAATCCAAGGTGGGGCCTGGAGAAGCGGCACTCGCCGCGCTGATCCGCGAAGAGTCGGATCGCATTGTCGGCCTGGTGAATGGAGTCGAGATCTTTGCCGATGATCGCGCGCCGGTTCTTTCGAAGGTCAACGTGCATGAGGCGCTGGACCATGTGTGCAAGGTGGCACGGGTCTCATTCGCGCGTCACGTGACCTTGCGCGAGCACTATGATCCGTCGCTGCCGCCGTTGCGTGGCAACCGCGATCTGTTGATCCAGATCTTCCTCAATCTGGTGAAGAATGCGGCCGAGGCCTCTGACGGCAACAAGGGCGAGATCGTGGTGACGACTGCTTATCAAGCGGGGTTCCGCATCGGTGAGCGCAACAAGGCGCACCGCCAGCCGCGCCGCATTGCGGTTACGATCGCCGACAATGGGCCAGGTGTCCCCGAGGCGCTGCTGGGCAACTTGTTCGATCCCTTCGTCACCAGCAAGCCGGGCGGCCGCGGCCTCGGCCTTGCGCTCGTGGCGAAGCTGGTGCGCGCCCAGGATGGCGTGATCGAGTTCTCGAGCAAGCCGGGCGCGACACGCTTCACCGTGCTGCTGCCAATCTCCGATAGCCAGTCAGAAGAAGGCGGGTCATGAACGCAACCATCCTGGTCGCAGACGACGATCGCTCCATTCGTCTGGTCGTGAGCCAAGCGCTGGCGCAGCGCGGCCATGCGGTGCGGGCTGCCTCGGATGCCCGCACGCTCTGGCAATGGGTCGATGCGGGCGAAGGCGACCTGGTCGTGACCGATGTGCTGATGCCCGATGGCAATGGCCTCGATCTCGTCCCGCGCATCAAGGAGCGGCGGCCTGACTTGCCCATCATCGTGATGAGCGCGCAGAACACCATCCTGACCGCGATCCGCGCGAACGAGCGCGGTGCCTTCGAATATCTGCCGAAACCCTTCGACCTCGATGTCCTGGTGGCGGCGGTCGATCGGGCCCTGACCCAAACCCAGCCGGAGGCGCCGCCGCCCGGCAATGGCGCGGAAGAGGCGCTGCCCATCGTCGGCCGCTCGCCGGCGATGCAGGAGGTGTTCCGGGTCATCGGCCGCCTAGTCAACACCGACATGACGGCGCTGATCAACGGCGAGTCCGGCACCGGCAAAGAGCTGGTGGCGCGTGCCCTGCACGATTTCGGCCGGCGGAAAGACAGGCCCTTCGTCGCCGTCAACATGGCGGCGATTCCGCGCGAGCTCATCGAAAGCGAGCTGTTCGGCCACGAGAAGGGCGCCTTCACCGGCGCGATCGCGCGCGGCGTCGGCAAGTTCGAGCTGGCGCAAGGCGGCACCCTGTTCCTGGACGAGATCGGCGACATGCCGATGGAGGCGCAGACGCGGCTCCTGCGCGTGCTGCAGACCGGCGAATTCACTAGCGTGGGCGGCCGCACGGCGCAAAAAGCGGACGTACGCATCATCGCCGCGACCCACCGCGACCTGCGGCAGCTGATCGTGCAGGGGCGGTTCCGCGAGGACCTGTTCTATCGCCTCAACGTCGTGCCCATCCACCTGCCGGCCCTGCGCGAGCGGCGCGGCGATATTGCCGATCTGGCGCGCCACTTCCTCACCAAGGCGGCCCTGGATGGATTGGCGTCCAAGACGCTGTCGACGGCCGCGATTGAGGAGCTGCAGCGCTACGACTGGCCGGGCAATGTGCGCGAGCTTGAGAACCTGATGCGCCGCATCGCGGTGCTGTACAGCGAGGCCGTGATCGACGCGCGCATGGTCGCAGAATCGGTGGCCGCCGGTGCAACCGGCCGGGACGGCAAGGGCGGCGGGCGGCATGCGGATGAGACCCTGAGCCAGTCGGTCGACCGGCACTTGCGCGCCTATTTCGCGGCGCACCAGGGCAGGCTGCCGGCACATGGGCTGTACGACCGCATCCTGCAGGAGATCGAGCGGCCGCTGCTCAACATCTGCCTTGAGGCCACCCGCGGCAACCAGATCAAGGCGGCCGAGCTGCTCGGTCTCAACCGCAATACCTTGCGCAAGAAACTGCGCGAGCTCGACATCCGTGCGAGGCGACCCGGAACGGCTGAATGATCGAAGTCGCCCTCAATAACGGCAAGAAGCCCGGCTTGGGCCGTCGCATCTTCAATTGGTCGCGCCGGATCAACATGGAGCGCCGCATCGCCATCGCTTTCCTGATCGTGGGCGCCGCGTCGGGTTTGATGACCTATCTGGTCTTGACCGATACGTGGCAGACCCAGAATCCTGCGCGCGCGATCACCTGGCTGCTGCTCATCGACTTTATTGTCGTGCTGTCGCTCGGCACCATGATCGCGCGGCGGTTTGTCGTGCTGTGGATCGAGCGTCGCCGCGGCATGGTGGGAGCCAAGCTGCATTCCAGGCTGGTGCTGCTGTTCGGCCTGATCGCGCTCATCCCGGCGATCACGGTCTCCGTCTTCTCCACGACGTTCCTGAACTACGGTCTCGACATCTGGTTCGGCGACAAGATCAAGTCCGCGATCGAAAGCTCCTTCAACGTCTCGCAATCCTATCTGCAGGATCATCAGCAGCGGGTGGCCAACGATACGCTCTCCATTGCGAACGAGATCCGCGATCAGATCCGGGGCGGCTATGTCGACCTATCGCGCCTGGCTGCGTTCCTCGATCGCCAGGTCGATTTGCGCGATCTTTCGGAAGCAGTGGTGATCGATCGTCGTCGGCAGATCCTGGCCAGCGGCGGCTTCGCGCTCATGATGGAGTTCGACCTCGACCTGCCGGAGAACGCGCTCGTTCGAGCGGACGCCGGCGAGACGGTCGTTCTGGCCTCCGATACCGGCGACAGGATCCGGGCGCTGGTCGCGATTGACGCGCATGAAGGCGTCTATCTCTATGCCGGCCGTGTGATTGAGGATCAGGTGCTGACCGCCATCCGCGGGAACGAGAACGCGGTCAATCTTTACCGCCAGCTGGAAGGCGACCGGTCGCAATGGCAGATCACGGTCGGCCTGATCTTTGCCGTCCTTGCGCTGCTGCTCCTCATGGCGGCGATCTGGGTGGCGATCATTTCGGCGACCAACCTCGTGAAGCCGATTCTGCGCCTGGTAGAAGCGGCCCAACGACTGGGCGGCGGCGATCTTTCCACGCGCGTCAAGACCGGCAAACGCGACGACGAGCTGGGGGAACTCAGCCGCACCTTCAACACCATGGCGCTGCGGCTTCAGACCCAGCAGGTCGAACTGGTCGCGACCAACCAGCAGCTCGACGACCGGCGGCGCTTCACCGAGCTGGTGCTGGCCGGCGTATCGGCAGGCGTGATCGGCCTCAATGACAAGGGAGAGATCGAACTGCCCAACCGTTCGGCCTCCGAGCTGCTGGGGCGCAACATGATGCAGCATGTCGGCAAGCGTCTTGGCGATCTGCTGCCGGAGATGGGCGAGCTGGTCGCGCTGGCGCAGAGCCGTCAAAGCGGCAGCGCCGATGGCCAGATCAACCTGTCCCACGGCCCCGTGACGAGAACGCTGCATGTGCGTGTCGTGTCGGAACGGGCCGATGGAGACAACACCAGGATCGTGGTCACCTTCGACGACGTGACCGAGCTGCTCGCTGCACAGCGCAAGGCGGCCTGGTCCGACATCGCCCGACGCATCGCGCACGAGATCAAGAATCCCCTGACGCCCATCCAGCTGTCCGCCGAGCGGTTGAAGCGGAAGTACCTGAAGGAGATCATCAACGACCCCGAGACTTTCGCAGTCTGTACCGATACGATCGTGCGCCAGGTAGGCGACATCGGGCGATTGGTGGACGAATTCTCGTCCTTCGCTCGGATGCCGGCGCCGGTCCTCCGGGCGGAGGATCTCGTGGAGCTGGCACGCCAGGCAGCCTTCTTGCAGCAGAGCGCCAACTCCGCCATCGTCTATGATCTGGACCTGCCGGTGGAGCCGATTTGGGCCAATTGCGATTCATCGCAGGTGGCGCGTGCCCTGACGAATCTGCTGCAGAATGCCGCGGATGCCATTGAGGCGCGCCTGGAAATGGAACGGGCCGGGGCAGATGGCGAGGGACAGAATCGCTTGACGCCGGGTCGCATCCATCTATGGATTCGGCGCGACGGCGACGAGGTGGTCCTCGGAGTCGATGACAATGGCCGGGGATTGCCGCCGCAAGGGCGTGAAAGACTGACCGATCCCTATGTGACAACGCGCGTCAAGGGCACTGGACTGGGACTGGCGATCGTCAAGAAGATCATGGAAGATCACGGCGGAAAGCTACAATTGCTGGATGGGGAAATGGGCGGCGCGTCGGTACGCCTGATTTTCCCGGCGGAGATCGTCCTTGCCGACCCGGCATTGAAATCGGTACAGGCATGACTAGTCTGAGTGTTCGAGGCAAGGCATGGCGCGCGATATCCTGATCGTCGATGACGAAGCCGACATCCGGATGCTGATTGCCGGCGTGCTGGGCGACGAGGGGTTCACGACGCGTGAGGCAGCCAACAGCGACGAGGCGCTGAACCTGCTGCGCCACCGCTGCCCCAGCCTGATCATCCTGGATATCTGGCTGCAGAACAGCACGCTCGACGGTATGCAGCTTCTGGACGTGATCCAGGAGACCTGGCCGGACGTGCCGGTCGTCATGATCAGCGGTCACGGCAATATCGAGACCGCGGTCAATGCCATCAAGCGCGGCGCGTTCGACTTCATCGAGAAGCCGTTCAAGGCCGACCGCCTGCTGGTGACGATCGAGCGCGCGCTGGAGAATGCGCGCCTCAGGCGCGAGAACGAGGAGTTGCGCTTGCGGGCCGGCACTCCCGCGGACCTGATCGGCCGTTCCGCCGCCATGACCCAGCTCCGCCAGGCGATCGAGCGGGTAGCGCCGACCGGCAGCCGCGTGCTGTTCTCCGGCGCGCCAGGCAGCGGCAAGGAGGTGGCCGCGCGCCTGCTGCATCGCAGGTCCAAGCGGGCAGACCTGCCCTTTGTCGTGCTCAACTGCGCGACCATGCATCCCGACCGGCTGGAGATCGAGCTGTTCGGCACGGAACGCAATGGCGACGGGCGCGAGGGCGTTTCCAAGGTCGGCTTCCTGGAACAGGCCCACAGCGGCACGCTGCTGCTGGACGAGGTCGCCGACATGCCGCTGGAGACCCAGGGCAAGATCGTGCGCGTCCTACAGGAGCAGACCTTCGAGCGCGTCGGGGGCAAGACCAAGGTCGATGTCGACGTGCGCGTCATAGCCGCCACCAGCCGGGATCTGCAGTCAGAGATGGCGGCTGGCCGCTTCCGGCAGGATCTGTTCTATCGCCTGAACGTGGTGCCGATGCGCGTGCCGGCCCTGCGCGAGCGGCGCGACGACATCCCGGAACTGCTCGACCACTTCATGCGGGTCGCATCGGAGCAGACCGGGTTGCCCTCGCGCAACTTTGGAGACGACACGCTGGCGCTGCTGCAAGCCTATGACTGGCCGGGGAACGTCAGGCAACTGCGCAATGTCGTGGATTGGCTGCTGATCATGGCCCCGGGCGAGCCGGGCGAACCGATCCGCGCCGAGATGCTGCCGCCCGACATCGGCGCAGCCAATGCGGCCGGCGTTGCCGCCGCGGACGGGACGGAGGTGCTGTCGCTGCCACTGCGCGAGGCGCGCGAAATCTTCGAACGCAAGTATCTGGAGTCCCAGGTGTCGCGGTTCGGCGGTAACATCTCACGCACCGCCAGTTTCGTGGGCATGGAGCGCTCGGCCTTGCACCGCAAGCTGCGCTCGCTGGGCATCACCGGTTCGGAACGCGGGGACAAGATCGAGTAGCGAGCGGCCCGCCCCTGGCCGCTCTTCATCTGAAATGGAACAACGATCATGAAGGTCGTGATCTGCGGTGCCGGTCAGGTTGGCGCCAATATCGCGAAGTATCTCGCTCACGAAGGGAACGACGTCACGATCGTGGACCTCGATCCGCATCTCGTGCGCGACATTACCGACCAGCTGGATGTGCAGGGGATTTCCGGTTATGCCTCGCATCCGAACGTGCTGGAGCAGGCGGGCCTGCGCGACGCCGACCTGCTGATCGCCGTGACGCATTCCGATGAAGTGAACATGACGGCGTGTCTGGTGGCGCACGCGATCTTCGACGTGCCGACCAAGATCGCGCGCGTGCGCGAACAGTCCTACCTCGATTCCAAATGGTCCAGCATCTTCGGCTCCGACCATCTCGGCATCGACGCGGTCATCTCGCCGGAGGTCGAGGTGGCGGAGGCCATTCATCGCCGCCTGGAAGTGCCCGGCGCGTTCGAGGCCGTTGCGCTTGCCAACGATCTGGTGACCCTGGTTGGCGTCCGCTGCGGACCCAGCTGCCCGGTAATCAACACGCCGCTCAGGCACTTGACCACGCTCTTTCCGGACCTGCATGTCACCGTCGTCGGCATCGTGCGCGGCGACCAGAAGATCGTGCCTGACGACTCCGACAGCATGTTGGCGGGCGACGACGTGTATTTCATCGCCGAGACCGCGCACCTGAAGCGTGCGCTGAGCGCTTTCGGCCATGAAGAGCTGGAGGCGCGCCACGTGATCGTGGTCGGCGGCGGCAATATCGGCCTCGGTCTCAGCGAGCTGATCGCCGAGCGCAACCCCGGCATCGACGTGAAGCTGATTGAGCTGGATCGCCGCCGGGCCGCACTGGCAGCCGCACGGCTGCCCAACTGGGTCGTCATCCAGGGTGACGCCCTCGACCCGCGCATCCTGGAGGAAGCGAACGTTCGGGGCACCGAGACCATCATTGCCGTCACCAACGATGACGAGGTCAACATCCTGGCCTCGCTCCTCGCCAAGCGCGCCGGCTGCCAGCGCACCATCACCTTGGTCAATTCGACCAACTACGCGCCGCTGATCGGCTCGCTCGGCATCGACGCTGTGGTCAGCCCGCGTGCGACCACGGTGTCCAACATCCTGCAGCATGTGCGGCGCGGGCGCGTGCGGGCCGTCCATTCGCTGGGCGATGATTTCGGCGAGGTGATGGAGATCGAAGTGCTAGAGACCGCTCGCCTGGTTGGCACGCCCATCCGCGAAGCGAAACTGCCGGACGAGGTCATCGTCGGCGCCGTGGTCCGTGACGGCAAGGTGATCATTGCGACCGGCGACACGGTGGTCGAGCAAGACGATCATGTCGTGCTCTTCTCGGCGAGCCGCGTGGTGCGCGAAGTCGAGCGGCTGTTCTCCGTGCGTCTCGAGTATTTCTGATCGGCCATGGCTCGCATCGCCTACATCAACGGACGATATGTGCCGCAATCACGCGCCCAGGTAGCGGTGGAGGATCGCGGCTATCTATTTTCCGACGGTGCCTATGACGCGATCCCCGTCCATAATGGGCACCTGTCTTTCGCCGATCGCCATCTTGACCGGCTCGATCGCTCGCTCTCGGAGCTGAGAATTGCGCGGCCGATGTCGCGTGCCGCCTTGCTTCAGGTCGCGCATGAGCTTATCCGCCGCAACGGTGTCCGCAATGGCGGCCTCTACATCCAGGTGACGCGTGGCGTCGCGCCGCGAGACCACAAGTTTCCGAAAGGCGTGAAGCCGTCGCTGCTCATGATGGCGAGGAAATGGAAGGCACCGGCTCCGGACTTGCTGTCCAGGGGCGCGACAGTCGTGACGATGCCGGACCAGCGCTGGGCGCGCCGTGATATCAAGAGCATCAGCCTGATCGCCAACGTGCTCGCCAAGCAGGCCGCGGCGGAGCAGGGCGCGTTCGAAGCCTGGCTGATCGACGATGGCGGCATGGTGACAGAGGGCTCTTCCACCAGCGCATGGATCGTGACCGCGACTGGCGAATTGGTGACGCGACCCGATGGCACGGAGATTCTCCCGGGCATCACGCGCTCGGTGGTCGCGGAGGTTGCGCGCGACCTCGGCCTCACGCTGCAACTGCGTCCGTTCTCGCGTGAGGAGGCATATGCGGCGCGTGAAGCATTCCTGACCAGCACCAGCAACTTCGTTCTGGCGATCACGCGCATCGACGGCAAGCCGGTCGGCAATGGCAAGCCAGGCCCGATCGTCGCGCGGCTGCGCGAAGCCTATCTCTCGGTGGCGCGCGCATGACGCAGCAGCCAGCACGAGAGCGCACGCTGCCGCGAGCGATCCTGTTCGACTGGGACAATACTCTGGTCGAAAGCTGGGGCGTGATCCACGAGGCCATGAACCTGACCTTGGCGGCGATGGGTCACATCCATTGGACGCGCGAGGAGACAGAGCGGCGCGTGCGCGCATCCTTGCGCGATTCGTTCCCCATCCTGTTCGGCGATCGCTGGCGCGAGGCGGAGCAGATCTTCTACAACAGCTTCTCCGCCATCCATTTGGAGCACCTGCGCGCGCTGCCGGGCGCGGGCGAGATGTTGGCGCACCTGGCCGGAACGGGGCTCTATCTCGGGGTCATCAGCAACAAGCGCGGTGTATATCTGCGGCGCGAAGCCGATCACCTGGGCTGGACCGGCCATTTCCGGGCATTGGCCGGCGCAGGCGATGCCGTGCGCGACAAGCCCGCGATCGAACATGTGCAACTCGCACTCGGCAACCTGGCGCTGGGCGAGGATGTCTGGCTGGTGGGCGATGCCGACATCGACCTCAAATGCGCCACGAATGCCGGCTGCACGCCGGTTCTGCTGCGGCCCGCGGCGCCGGGCGCGGGCGAGTTTCCAGGGCATGAACCTGCCCTCTATTTTCCTGATTGCGCTGGGCTTTTGGCTTATTTGCGACAAGCTTAGTTTTCTTGTCCGCCGTCCTATGTTAATCCTGAGGAGCGCCGTGCTCCTATCCCCGAGGGCACGTGCCTGGCGGGCTGGCGCAGCCCCAAGAACAAAGGACGAAACACATGGCTAACGAAAAATCGCAGAGCGTCCAGGACGTTTTTTTGAACAACATTCGCAAGAGCAAGATGCCGGTCACGGTGTTCTTGGTGAATGGTGTTAAGCTGCAGGGCATCATTACCTGGTTTGACAATTTCTCGGTCCTTTTGCGCCGCGACCAGCATTCGCAGCTGGTCTACAAGCATGCGATCTCGACGATCATGCCGGCCGGACCGCTGCAGTTGTTCGAAGGTTCGAAAGAGGGCGAGGAAGCGTGACGCTCCGCCGCCGGCGAACCGGTATTTGACGAGGATGACGCTTGGATAAGGCAACCCCGGTCGACCGGCGCGAGGCGCGGGTCGACATAGACGGTGTACGTCACGGCGACCGCGCGCTGGTGATCCATCCGGATCTGCATCGGCGGGCGCGGCCTGCTGCCGGCCTGCATTACCGTACGCCGGCATCACGCCTGGACGAGGCCTGCGGTCTTGCGCTCGCAATCGACCTGGAGATCGTGGGAGCGGAGGTCGTGCGCGTGTCCGAGCCGCGCCCGGCGACCCTGATCGGGCAGGGGGCCGTGGATCGCCTCAAGGAGCTGATCGAAGAGCAAGCCGTCGCCCTGGTCGTGGTTGATGCCGCAATCTCCCCCGTGCAGCAGCGCAACCTGGAGCAGGCCTGGAAGGCCAAGGTCATCGACCGCACCGGCCTGATCCTCGAGATCTTCGGTGAGCGTGCCCGGACCAAGGAAGGCCAGCTGCAGGTGGAACTGGCGGCCTTGTCCTATCAGCGCTCGCGCCTGGTGCGATCCTGGACCCACTTGGAGCGGCAGCGCGGCGGATTCGGCTTCATCGGCGGCCCCGGTGAATCACAGATCGAAATCGACCGCCGCCTGATCGACGAGCGCATCGTGCGGATCAAGCGCGACCTGGAGGATGTGAAGCGTACCCGCGCCCTGCATCGCCGGGCGCGCAAGCGGGTGCCATATCCGGTGGTCGCGCTAGTTGGCTACACCAATGCCGGAAAGTCGACGCTGTTCAATCGACTGACTCGGTCCGACGTGATGGCGAAGGATCTGCTGTTCGCCACGCTCGACCCGACGATGCGCCGTGTGCGCCTGCCGAATGGGCGCGACATCATTCTGTCCGATACCGTTGGATTCATTTCCGACCTGCCGACCGAGCTGGTCGCCGCGTTTCGCGCCACGCTTGAAGAGGTTCTGGAAGCGGACCTCATCCTGCACGTGCGCGACATTGCCCATCCGGAGACGGATGCGCAGAAGGCGGACGTCGAGGCGGTGCTGGAGGGATTGGGCCTGGAGCACCAGATCGTCCACAGCATGATCGAGGTTCTGAACAAGGTCGATGTCCTGCCGGCGGAGGATGCCCAGCAGATCACCGACCTGGCGCGACGCGATCATCAGGTCGCCGCTGTCTCGGCGCTGACCGGCGCCGGCACCGATCGTCTGCTCGAGGAGATCGAGCAACGCCTGGCGCGCGGTCGGCAGGTCGCGACCTACCGCATTGGTCATGATCGCGGCGGCGACATCGCCTGGCTCTATCAACATGGCGAAGTGCTGGAGCGGCACGATGACGAGGGCGGCGCCAGCCTCACCGTCCGCCTGTCGGCCGACGACCGGCGACGGTTCGAGCAGGGCCGCCCCGCATGAAGGCACTCGACGTCGATGCCGTCGCGGCCTTGATCGCGGAGGTCGCGGCAACCGAGATCCAGCCGCGCTTCCGCAATCTGGCCATCCATGAGTGGCGTGAGAAGGCGCCCGGCGACATCGTGACCATCGCGGACGAGCAGGCCGAGGCTGCGCTGACGCCCCTCCTCAAGAATCAGGTGCCGCATTCCATCGTGATCGGCGAGGAAGCGGCCGCCAAGAACCCGGACCTAGTCCACAGTCTCTCTGCCGATCAGATCGCCTGGATCGTCGACCCTGTCGACGGCACGGCCAATTTTGCCGAGGGCAAGGCCGACTTCTGCAGCATGGTCGCCCTGGTCCGCGGCGACGAACTGATCGCAAGCTGGCTTCACCTCCCGACAACCGGGCAGACGGCAATCGCCGAGCGCGGCGCCGGCGCGACCTTCGACGGCGTGCGCATTCCGAAGCTGTCGCCGGATGCGGAGCATCCTGCCGGCGTCGTGGGTGTCGGAAAGTTGAGCGCTCCCAAACTCCATCCGAAAGCGGACGCGCTGCGGCGCGAGGTGAGGCAGATCAGATCGCTGCGGTGTGCGGGCCTTGATTACCTGCGGCTGGCGCGCGGAGAGCTCGATTTCGTCTTGTTTGGACGCGCCTGGCCCTGGGATCATGCGCCCGGCGTCCTGCTCGTGGCGGAGGCAGGCGGGGTCGGCAGCCATGGTGATGGATCGCCGTATCGGCCGAGCGAGACACTGACCGCGCCGGGCGCCCTGACCGCCCGCAGCCCGCGGGTCTGGCGCTGGCTTTTGGAGCGGCTGTATCCGGAGCATTCGACTGAGCAGAGGAGGGAGTATCCATGAAAACGGCATTTGTGGGTCTGGGAGTCATGGGCTTCCCGATGGCCGGGCATCTGAGGAAGGGCGGGCATGACGTCACGGTCTATAACCGCACCGCTGCCAAGGCGCAGAAATGGGCCGAGACCCACGGCGGGCGCGCCGCTGCGACGCCGGCCGAGGCGGCCAAGGGTGCCGACATCATCTTCTCCTGCGTCGGCAACGACGACGATCTGCGCAGCATCGCTCTGAGCGAGGAGGGCGTCTTTGCCGGCATGACTAAAGGAGCCTTGTACGTCGACCACACCACGGCCTCGGCCAATGTCGCCCGCGAGCTCGGTCAGATCGCCAAAGAGAAGGGCGTGCACTTCCTCGATGCGCCGGTCTCCGGCGGGCAGGCGGGAGCGGAGAACGGCAAGCTCACCGTCATGGTCGGCGGCGACCAGGCTGACTTCGACCGGGCCAAGCCGGTGATCGATTGCTATGCGCGGGCCTGCGTCCTGCTGGGGCCGGTCGGCAGCGGCCAGCTCGCCAAGATGGTGAACCAGATCTGCATCGCCGGGCTGGTCCAGGGCCTGGCGGAGGGGATGAACTTCGCAGTCAAGGCCGGCCTGGATCCTGCCAAGCTGGTGGAGACGATCTCGAAGGGCGCAGCCCAATCCTGGCAGATGGACAACCGCGCCATGACCATGGTGCAGGACAAGTTCGAGTTCGGCTTCGCCGTCGACTGGATGCGCAAGGACCTCGGCATCTGCCTGGAGGAGGCGAAGCGCAATGGCGCACGGCTGCCGGTCACGGCCCTGGTGGATCAGTTCTACGCCCAGATCCAGCAGCGCGGCGGGAAGCGCTGGGATACTTCGAGCCTGATCCATCTGCTGGCTCATCCATAACTTTACGATCGCCCTATAATCTGTTGTGAATAAATATTATATGTTTGTATAAATGCGTGGGTTTGATAATTGCATGCGGCATGCATATAATGCGCTTGCCGAAAGGAAGGACGCATATGCTGTGGAATCTGGCCGGGGTCTCGATCGACAGCGCAGGGGTGGTTGGCGGCACCGAACTGGCACCGTCTGCGCTGCGTCGTTACAGCCGCCTGCAGCAACTCGTGACGACCGATCTTGGCGACGTGGCGGCGCCGGTTCACGATCGGCCCCGCGATCCGCGGAGCGGGCTGGTCGGACATCGGGAACTCGTTGCGGCAACGGAGGCGGTCCGCAAAGCCTTCGGTTCATGGCTCGATCCTAACCGCCGCCTTGCCGTCATTGGCGGCTGCTGCACCCTCATGATCGGTCTGGGTGCTGCCACGCGGGACCGGCTCGGGCGGTTCGGCATCGCCTATATCGACGGTCACCTGGATCTCTATGACGGGCAGTCATCGCCCTGGGGCGAGGGGGCGGACGTGCCGGTTGCGACCATGCTGGGCCACGGCGATCCCGAGATCCTGGAGGCCGCCGGCGGATGCTCCCTGGCGCCGGAGCATGTCTATCTGCTGGGCTACCGGGACGGGTTTCAAGCCGGAGGCCACGGCTCGCTGATGCCGGAGGATTTCAGCGCTGACTTCCGCCACGTGGATACCGCTGGAATCCGGGCCAAGGGGCCGATCAACGTGGGCGAGGCGGCGCGCGCGCACTTCGAACCGCTTGGGCTGCCCTTCTGGCTGTTCCTGGACGTTGACGCGCTCGATCCAGTGGTTTTTCCGGCGACCGACGCTCCAATCGGCGATGGGTTGGATTGGGACGAGATCGAAGCCTTGGCCGGTCCGCTGGCGCGCTCGCCGCGGCTGCTGGGCGTAGTCACCACCTGCTACAACCCCGAGAAGGATCCGGACGGCGCTTGCGGCCGCCGCCTCGGGCAGTTCTTGGAGGGCGTCGTGGAGGGCAATCCATGAAACCCGGGGAGTTGCGGGACCTCAACATCATTGGCGCCTTCGCTTTGGCCCTGGCCGATGACTTCAAGGCAGCGATGGAGGATCTGGCCGAAGGCAATGAGAGCGCCTGCGCGGCCCTGATCGTGATCGGGCAGGAGAGCGGCCTCTCCGTCGATCGCCTGTCCAAGATCCTGCGCCTGTCGCAGCCCGGCACGGTCCGACTGGTCGACCGCTTGGCGGCCGCCAAGCTGGTCGAGCGGAAGACCGGCACCGATCGCCGTGCCGTCGCCCTGCGCCTGACCGACAGCGGCAGGCGCCAAGTGAAATCGCTGTTTATCGGCCGGCAACATGCCCTGGGGCAGGCGTTGCGCGGCCTCGACGATTGGGAGCGCTCGACCCTCGCCGCGATCGCCACCAAGGTGCTACGCGGTCTCGATCACAGCCAGGTCGAGAGCGACCGCCGCTGCCGCCTATGCGATGACGAGTCCTGCCCTGACGAAACCTGCCCGATGGTGGTTGTATGACGCTGGCGCGAAGGCAGAGGGCGAGGATGACGTGAAGAACGACAGGGATATCGAGACGCTCAGCACGCGGCTAGTGTACGAGAATCGATGGATGCGTGTTCGCGAGGACGTGATCCGTCGCCGCGATGGGGCCGACGGCATCTATGGAGTGGTCGAGAAACCGGATTTCGTGGTGATCGTCCCTGTCGAGCAAGGCGGCCGCGTGCATCTCGTGCAGCAGTTCCGCTATCCAGTGGGGGCTCGCTATTGGGAGTTTCCCCAGGGCTCTTGGGAACTGTCACCGGAGGCGGATCCTCTGGAGGTGGCTCGGGCCGAGCTGCGCGAGGAAACCGGTCTCGACGCAGCGGAGATTGTTCATGCCGGTCATCTGTTTCAAGGCTATGGCTACGCCACACAGGGCTATCACATTTATCTGGCCAAGGATCTGCGCCGGAATGAGGCGGCGCGCGAACTGGAAGAGCAGGACCTCGTAACGCGCGCTTTCGACTTGGCAGAGGCTGAGGACATGATCTGTCAAGGCGTGATCAAGGATGCGACGACGGTAGCGGCGGTCGGCCTGCTACGGCTCAAGGCTTTGCTCTAACTGGCTGGCAAGTTCTATTTTTTCGCCACCGCGGTTCTCGGGAGTTGTGTCATGGAACAGCGTCTCAGCCTCGTCACTCTCGGTGTTCGAGACCTTGCGGTGTCGCGCGCGTTCTACACGCGGCTCGGCTGGAAGGAATCCGCGCCGAGCAATGACAGCGTGGCGTTCTTCCAGTGCGGCGGCGTGATCTTCGGGCTATGGAGCCGTGATTCCCTGGTGGAGGATGCCGGCATCAAGGCGCCCGGGAGCGGATTTTCCAACGTCACCATCGCGCATAACGTACGTCGCAAGGAAGAGGTCGACACCACGCTCCAGGAAGCTGAGCAGGCCGGCGCCACCATCCTGAAGCCCGCGAGCGAAACCTTCTGGGGCGGCTATACCGGCTATTTCGCGGATCCGGACGGTTTCGCCTGGGAGGTGGCCTGGAACCCCGGTTTCACGATCTTGGACGACGGCAGCATCAAGTTGCCTGGCCAAGGCTGACGCTCGGCGCCGACACACTGCTGTCTATACCAAAAGCTGCAATTTGAGCCGTTTGCCGTGCGATTCCTCGATGCGGCCGTAAATCTTGATGGCCAACTGCCGCAGAGAGGTTCATGATCATCGCTGGGGGGAGGGCCGCCTGCTCGAAGGAGTGTGGCCATGGAAGGTATCAACCCGACCCTGACATTCTTGGCCCTGATTCTCGGCCTTTCCGGCAATGCGCGCGATGCGGCCGATAACCAGGTCGCCGAGATCGAGCGCCATACCAGCTGCCCGCTTCCAATGATCGTTGCCGCTCCGAGCAAGCACGAGGCGTGGGGCGATGCATTCTGGAAAGACGCGGCCAGCGCTTCGGTGCTTCCAGACGTGATCGAACCGAAATGGGCGGACTCCGCCGATCCCCAGATCACTGCCGACGAAGCGGCCGGCGATGTACCGACGCTCGATCAAGGATCCGATTCAATCAGGCGGCGGACGGTTCCCACGAGCACGGACACGCTGGCCCTGGCGGCCGAACCCGTTCCCTGCGCGCCAGAGCGTTAGCGCACGCACACCAGTCCTACCGCTAACCCTGCGCCAGCTCCGCCTGGTGAGCCTTCGCCATGTCTATCAAGCTGGTGAAGCGGAACTGGTATTTCGGCATCTGCCCCGGGGCCATGGTCGCGCCGAAGCCGGTATCGGCATGCCGGCGATAGATCCAGCATGAGGTGAGGCCGGCGCGGTTGGCCGGCTCGTGATCGTGGAACAGGCTTTCCGCGGTGTGCAGGATCTGCTCCTTGCCATAGCCCATGCCGCCCAGTGTTTCGACCATGTAGCGGAAGTTCCGGTCGTCCGGCTTGTAGGAGCCGATATCCTCCGCGGTCAGGACCGCGTCGAACGTCACCTGCAGTTTCTTGTTGCTGGCGGCAAAACTCTCATTGTCGACGTTCGACAGGATCACCAGCTTGTAGTGCTTCTTCAGGTACTGCAGCGCTTCGGCGGAATCCGGAAAGGCCGGCCAATTGCCGACCGATCGTCCATAGGCCTGGCACTCCTCCCAGGAGGCCGCGACGCCCCATTCCTCTGCGAGGCGCTTGTACACGACGGCGAGCAGATCGCGGTACTTCCGCATCGGCGTCCAGCGTTCCTGCGCCGCCTCGTGCCGCCCGTGCGCTTCCAGGATCTGGTTGCGGGTGAGGGACGGCGTCACGCGGCTGGTCAGCGGCTTCAGCGCCTCGACCATGCCGCTCTCCCAGTCGATCAGCGTGCCATAGCAATCGAAGGTGAGCACTTTGAATTGGCTGAGTTTCATGGTTGGCTTCCTGGTTTCTCTGCTGCGAAATAGATGAAGATCGGGATGTGCCGGCGCAGCCGCGCCAGCCATGGATGTGCTTGCGCCATCTCCTCGGTTGGCCTCGGTTCCTGGATGCCGGTGATCCGGAAGCCGGCATTGCAGAGCCCGTTCACGTAGGATTCCAACCGGTGCGGAAAGCGCGGAATCGCGAACGGGCCGCCTTCGTCCGCCAGCTTGAATCGCCAGCGATCAATATGGATGTCGTCGCTGAAGTAATCCCCGACGCGGAACGCGATCTCTTCGCCTTGATCGTTCTTCAACCACTTCTGCGCCGGCGTGATGAAGCAGGGATGCAGGACGCTGAAATAGAAGCCGCCGCCGGGCCGCAGCACGCGATAGGCCTCGCATGCGGTACCTTTGAAATCCGGGCCGTCCATCAGCGCCATGGTCGAGACAGCGAGGTCGAAGCTGCCGTCACGACAGCTTTCCAGGCGTGAAAACGATTCGGCGCGATAGGAAATGCCGAGCGGCTCCTTGGCTTCCTCCGCGATCGCTGCTTCAATCATCCTGGCCGACACGTCGATGCCCGTCATCTTTGCGCCGCGACGGGCAAGCTCGCGGGTGTTGTGCCCTTCGCCGCAGCCGAGATCGATGATGTCGCGACCGCTCAGATCGGGCAGGAAGGCGAAGAACATCGGGTTATTGAAGACTTCGCGATAGCGGTCCATGCCGGCCCGGACCTGGCGGATCCACTCGTCGGCATTCTCATCCCAGGCACGCGCCACTTCTGCGTCGGTCTGCATGGCGCCGTCCGGCGCGCGTTCAATAGGCATGATCGCACCTATCAGCGTTCTTCGCTTTTCGCCTGGATCCAGGCCGCTTCCATTTCCTCCAGCGTGCTGCCGGCCGGTTCCTTGCCTTGAGCGGCCAGCAGTTCCTCGACCCGGCGGAAGCGGCGCTCGAACTTGCGGTTGGCGGCACGCAAAGCGGTCTCGCTGTCCACCTCGAGATGCCGCGCCAGGTTCACGACCGCGAACAGGAGATCGCCGATCTCCTCGGCGATCGCTTCCTTCGGCGCCTTCTGTTCGAGCTCCGTCCGGATCTCGGTGACCTCCTCGGCGATCTTGTCCAGCACCTGCGCCGGCTCCGGCCAATCGAAGCCAACCCGCGCCGCGCGGTTCTGCAGCTTCAAGGCGCGGGTGAGGGCAGGAAGGCCGCCGGTCACGCCGTCCAGGGCGCTCGGCTTCCGGCCCTCGGCGGCGGCAGCGGCGGCGCGCTCCTCGGCCTTCTGGCGCTCCCAGGCGTGGGTCTGCTCGGCGGCATCGGCCACCGCCGCATCGCCGAAGACGTGCGGGTGGCGCGTGATCATCTTGGCGTTCAGCGCTTCGAGCACATCCGCCATGGTGAAGGTGCCGGCCTCCCGCGCCATCTGGGCATAGAACACGGCCTGGAAGAGGAGGTCGCCCAGCTCGCCCTTGAGGCCCTCCATGTTGTCCTGCTCGATCGCGTCCGCCACCTCGTAGGCCTCTTCGATCGTGTGCGGCACGATGGTGCGGAAGCTCTGCTCGAGATCCCACGGGCAGCCGCCATTGGGGTCGCGGAGCTTCGCCATGATGGCCAGGAGCTTCGAGAACGCAGCGGAAGCGGCGTCTGTCGCCTTGGGTTCAAGCATTTGATAGGCCTTCGTTTCTGGATTCTCGATTCGCATAATGTATATTATGGAAAATTACAGATTAGAATCGTGAAGTTGATCTTCCGACTCATCTTCGCGGTCGCACTGGCACTCGCACTTTGCCTTATCACAACACCAGCGCTTTGACAGCGCACGGACGCCATGCTCTGACAGCCGCCATGGACTTTGTTATCCGCCCATACACGCCGGCAGACCGTGACTGGGTACTGGAATGCGAGGTCGCGCTGCAGGAGCATGAGCGCGCCATCCACGATACGCGCTTGCCGGGTCTGCCGCACAGCCGCGACTACCTCGCGCTGCTCTGGGACGTCCTGGCCGAGAACAACGGGATCATGCTGATCGCAGAGACGGCCGAGGGCGAACGTGTTGGCCTGGTTGCCGGTCATGTCGTCGACGAGCCCTGGCCGGTGGAAACCCGGGATTCGACGCGGTACGGCTACGTCTCCGATATCTACATAAGGCCCGAAGCGCGCAGCGCCGGATTGGCGAAGGCCTTGCTCGACGCGAGCGCGGCGCATCTCCACCAGTCCGATCCGACGCTCACCCGGCTCCGCGTCAATGTGCTGGCGGTCAACACGATCGCGTGCCGGGCGTACGAAAAGGCCGGGTTCACGCCCTATGAGGTGATGTACGAACGGCGACTAGGGCCGATACGGTCATAGCCAGCCTCGGCGGCGGAAATACCACATCGGCAGAACAGCGGAGAGCACCATCAGCCCGACGGCGAACAGGTAGCCGAACTCCCAGTGCAGCTCCGGCATGAAATCGAAATTCATGCCATAGACGCTCGCGATCAAGGTCGGCGGCAGGAACGCAACGGCCGCCACGGTGAAGATCTTGATGATGGCGTTCTGCTCGATATTGATCAGGCCGAGGGTCGCATCGAGCAGGAAGTTCACCTTGCCCGCCAGGAAGTTGGCGTGGTCGGTGATGGAGCCGAGGTCCCGCGCCAGCGTCTTGATCCGCGCCTTGCTGTCCTTCTTCATCTCGCCTTGCGCGTTCAGGAACACGGCAATGCGGTTAAGGCCGAGCAGCGAATCGCGCGCCTTGCTGGCGAGGTCTCCTACCCGCCCGATCCGCCGCAGCATGTCTTGCAGGTCCGGCGCCTTGCGGCGCGCTTCCCGGCTCTCTCCACCTTTCCCGAGGGCAGCCGCGCGCTTGGCAAAGATATCGCGCGACACCTGCTCCATGTCGGCCTGCGCGAGTTCCAGCACGTCGGCCAAGCGGTCGGTGATGCCCTCCAGCAGGCCCAGCAGGATCGATTGGGCATTCGCCGCCAGGCCCGGATTACGCTCCGCCCGGCGGGCGAAGACCGCAAAAGGCAGCGGGTCGACGAACCGCACCGTCACCAGCGTCTCCGCCAGCAGGATGAA
The DNA here is from genome assembly GCF_003574735.1 of Dongia deserti. GTDB lineage: Bacteria > Pseudomonadota > Alphaproteobacteria > Dongiales > Dongiaceae > Dongia_A > Dongia_A deserti. The sequence continues at coordinate 34,592 of NZ_QORW01000013.1, read as the reverse complement.
GGTAATGACGGCGCTCTCCGGGATCTCGGCGGTCGCGCGATGCAGGACCGGCGCGGTCATCACCAGGGCGCCGTTCTCGGTATAGAGCCGGCTCGACGCTTCGATCTCACCCATCTCTTCGCGGGTCGGGATCTCCATACGGAATGCCCGCTCGACCGACGCGATCTCCGACGGGGTCGGATTGCACAGATCCACCCAGACAACCTCCGGCGATAGAACGTCGGCAGCGTGCTCGGCCACGGCCTGTCTGTGGCTCGGCAGATTGTCGACCGGCGGCAGCGCTTCGGCGACGGCAAGGTTCGCTGTCCCGGACAGAATGCTCTTGGTCAGCGAACCGTCACGGAAGACAAAGGCAGTGATCATCTCGCCTCCTCTCGGTCGATTCTGGTTTTCAACCCGGAGGCGGCAATCGGCGGAAGGGATCGGCCGTCAGTTCCGCGTGCTGCGCACCGGGTCAACGTGGGTCGAGCAGCCATAGGCGCTACAGCGTCTACTATGAGGCTCGACCGCGCTGGACTGGGTCCCGGTCATGATTTGTCCTGATCGCAACATCGCCCAAAGTCGGAGCGACGTGGGCTAGGTAGGCCGGGCGCTGCGGGGTGTCAATTGCAAAGTCGCCTCAGGAAAGTCGACCTGCGTCTACCGGCGGTGCTCCAGGTTGTAGGCCAGCAGCTCGCCGAACCGGCCATTGCCGATCGGACCTTTGCCGGTCCGCTGCAGAATGTCGATGTCTGGCCCGCGATTGCCCTCAACCAAAGCCGGACCATCCTCCAGAAACGCGACATCCCAGCCGACCAGAACGTAATCGTCGAACGCCTGGTGGGCACGTTCGACCAGGTCGATGGCATCCTTCCACATGGGCAGGCGCCGGCCGGCGATCTGTGCGTCGGTGAACGGGTGGCGCTCATGCCAGCGCGACCGCTCGGTGCCCAGGTCGGTTGCGGGGCCGAGCTCTCCCGTCCGGATGTCGACGGCCGACGCGACGCCGCCAGCATGGAAGTTATCGACCGCCGACGTGGCATTGCTCGGCATGCGAAAGGCGGCGTTGGTCGCCTCATAGTCGCCGGTTTCGGTGCGGCAGGTCAGAATGCGTGCGGTACACAAGGCACCGGCGGTCAGATCAGAGAGAGCGGCGTGATTGCGGAGCGCCGGCTGTACCAGATACGGCCCGCGCAGGGAGAGCGCCCGGACGTGCGCGAACAGCGCGCGGCCATCAGTCTCCTCACCCTTGGGATTGCGGTAGCGTCCTTGCCCGAGGCTGTGCCATCGCTCCGCGCCGTTGCCGCCCTTCCCTGCCATCGGCTTAAGGAACAGATCGACATCGGGCAGCGTGTCGTCCCCGCTGTCGATGCGGCTGCCATCCTCGAACACGGCAAGCGTGGGAACATGCCTCAGCCCGTGCTTGTGACAATGGCGCGCAAATCCGAGCTTGTTCTTCAGAGGCGGCGGAGTGTAGCTGTCGGTCTCGACCGGATAGAGCAGACGGTAGGCGATCTCCTTGGTCTCGTATCGCCACAAGTACTGCGCCGTGAGGCGCTGCTGTTCTGGCCGATAGAGATCGTAGCGATAGTAGTAGACCGGGGGCACGCGATAACGGACCGCCAGCCGGACCATTTGGGCAAACTGCCGCCATCTGGAAACGCCGGTCACACGCTGCAACGTAGCGCCTCTGCGGCGAACCTCCTTGACCGCCCTGACTGAGGCGATCACGGGCCATAACGTGATCAGTATCAGATTGCGCGCCCCGGAGATCACGTCACCAGCGGGCCAAAGAGCCTGATTGCAGATTCGATGCACCCGTCCTGCCGGCGTGCCTGCCCCAGGCAAATGCAGACCCAGAATGAACGGCGGCGGATAAAGTCCGTCCCGGATCGAGCGGCCGTTGTATGGCGAGGCCGCGGCGACGGCGACGCGGGGCTTCGCAGGCAGGACACCCAGGGCGCGTCCCGTATCAAAGACGATCCAGAACATCGCGATGAGATAGAGCGACACCGACAGGAACTCGGCGAAGTCCGTCAGCAATGACCAGAGAGTCGACGAGCCGGCCACTTCCCCTTCCTCAAAGCTGAAGTCCAGCAAGATAGAGACAAGCTGCACGGCGAAGCCGAGCCACACGGCGCGGCGCGCACGGACAAGAGCCGGATTGAAATAGCTGATGACGGACAGGATGACCGGCGCGACGGCAAGCGTGAGACAATCGTCGATATCGTCCATTCCAAACAGGGCACCCAGCCGCTCGCTGGCTGGGTCGAAGAAGTTCGCGATGCATACCAGGACGAGCAACGTGACGACGAGTTGCCACAAGCGCGTCGACCGTGTGTCGATTGCCGCCTGCGCCAATTGAGAGCAAGCCGCCAGCGCGGTGACCGTCGCAACAAGCGCGGTCAGCGGATCCAGGAACCAGTTGTCGCCAACCGCAGGGCTGATTAGCACATACAGCGCCATCGCCGATGTCGACGCCAGGAAAAGGGGAATGTCCCACCGATATGCAGTCGTACTCATCAATATGCCCCGCCAGCGAATGAGTGAGCTTAGTTCGTCGCGCACAAAACACAACGCTCGATGCGAGCTCGATCTGTCGCCATCAAGCGTCTGGCACCTCGATCTCCAGCCCGTCATATCCTGGCTCCACGCTCGGCGGGCACTTGGACTTGATGACGTCGTAGTCGACCAGATGATTCATGTGAGTCAGCACGGTGTGCTTCGGCTCGAGCTGCGCGGCCCAGGCGAGCGCCTGATCGAAATGCGCGTGCGTGGGGTGCGCCTCGTAGCGCAGGCAGTCGACGACGAACAAGTCGAGGCCGCGGAGCTTTGCGAGCGCTTCGTCGGAGAGCCGCGCGACATCGGTGCAATAGGCGACGTTGCCGATGCGATAGCCGGTGCTGGTCGAGCCGAAGCCGTGATCCTGCTCGAACGCCACCACCGGAATGCCGTCGATCTCAAAGGGCCCGGCCAGCTCGATCACGCGCAAAAACGGCTTGTAGAGATGGCCGGATCCTTCGGTGTTCTGCTGGAAGATGTATTGGAACCGCTCGGCCAGGACTTTCAGCGTCGCCGACGTGCCGTAGACGGGGATCGTCGCCTGCCCGGCCGGCTTCTTGAGGAACCGTGCATCGTCGATGCCCTGCGTATGGTCGGCGTGGTCATGCGTATAGAGGATCGCGCTTACCTGCGAGATGCCGGCATCGAGGCACTGCGCGCGCAGGTCCGGCGATGTGTCGACCAGGATCGTGGTGCCGCCCTGCCGCAACGCGATCGAGACGCGGCGGCGCCGGTTCTTCGGATTGTCGGGATTGCACTCGCCCCAATGCGGCCCCAGCAAGGGCACGCCACCCGAACCGCCGCAGCCGAGAATCGTGACCTTCACGTCGCCGCCTTCTGGACCGTCTTGTCGAACAGCCGCTCGAAATTGGCGGTGGTGCGCTGGGCCAGCTCAGCGAACGGAACGCCTAGCATGTCGGCAACATAAATCGCGGTGTGGCGCATGAAGCTCGGCTCGTTGCGCTTGCCGCGCAACGGCATGGGCGCGAGATAGGGCGCGTCCGTCTCCACCAGCAGCCGGTCGAGCGGCACGGTCTTCGCCACCTGGCGCAATGATTCGGCGTTCTTGAACGTCACGATGCCGGAGAGCGAGATGAAGAAGCCTAGCTCCAATGCGGCATCCGCCAGATACTGTGTCGCGGTGAAGCAGTGGATGACACCTTTCAGGTCGCCCTTCTCTGCGCCTTCGCGCAGCAGCGCCACTGTATCTTCATCCGCATCGCGACTGTGGACGATCAGCGGCAGGCCTGTCTGGCACGCGGCTTCGATGTGCAGGCGGAAGACCTCTTGCTGCTTATCGCGCGGGCTCTTGTCGTAATAGTAATCGAGCCCCGCCTCGCCGATCCCCACCACCTTCGGATGCTTGGCGAGCGTGACGATGCGATCGAGCGCAATGTCCGTCTCGTGCGCGGCCTCATGCGGATGAACACCGACCGAACAGAACATCCGATCGAACCGCTCCGCAACGCCCAGCACGTCGTTGAACTTACTCAGCCGCGTGCAGATGGTGAGCAGCCGACCTACCCCCGCCTCGCGCGCGCGGGCAACGACAGCGTCGAGCTCCGCAGCAAATTCCGGGAAGTCGAGATGGCAATGGGAGTCGACGAGTTCGGGAGACGGAGGCGTCATCATCGACACTCAAACGCCGGAAGCCGAACCACAGTTCCCCCTCCCCCATTTTGGGGGAGGGGATTAGAGCGATAGGAAAGGGAGTCCGCGCACATAGCACTCACTACGCCGCCTCGTCGACGTAGCGCGGGAACACGCCTTCCGGCTTGGGCAGCTTGGTGCCGGGCTTCAGCGTGCCGCCGTCGCCCAGTGCTGAAAAGGTACGCGCGTCGTCGGGCACCGCGAGCTGGTCCAGCATCTTCGCCATCGAGTGCGGCATCACGGGCTGCACGAGGATCGCGACGTGCCGCACGGTCTCAGCCAGCACATAGAGCACGGTCGCCATGCGCGCCGGATCGGTCTTCTTGAGCGCCCATGGCGCCTGCTCGTCGACATAGCGGTTGCCGTCGCCCACCACCTGCCAGATCGCCTCGAGCGTGCGGTGGAACGCCTGCTCCGCCATCAGCGGGCGCACCTTGGCCAGCAGCCCGTGCGCCGAGCTCAGCAGCTTCTTGTCGGCATCGGTGAAGGCGCCGGGCTGCGGCACCTGCTCGCCGCAGTTCTTGTTGATCATCGACAGCACGCGCTGCGCCAGGTTGCCGAGATCGTTGGCGAGGTCGCCGTTCATCCGATGCACCATTGAGCGGTGCGAGAAGTCGCCGTCATTGCCGAATGGGATCTCGCGCAGCAGGAAGTAGCGCACCTGATCGAGGCCGTATTTAGCGACCATCGCGTGCGGCTCCAGCGCGTTGCCCAGCGACTTGGACATCTTCTGCCCTTCGTTGGTCCACCAGCCATGGGCGAACACGCGGCGCGGCGGCTCGAGGCCCGCGGCCATCAGGAAGGCCGGCCAATAGACCATATGGAAACGCGCGATGTCCTTGCCGACCATGTGCAGATCGGCCGGCCAGAATTTCCTGTAGCTGGGCGCGTTGTCGTCCGGGAAGCCGACCGCCGTGATGTAGTTGGTGAGCGCGTCAAGCCAGACATACATCACATGGTCCGGATCATCCGGCACCGGCACGCCCCAATTGAAGGTCGTGCGCGACACCGACAGGTCGCGCAGACCGGACTTCACGAAGCTGATGATCTCGTTCCGGCGTGACTCCGGCGCGAGGAACTGCGGATTGTCCTCGTAGAACTTCAGCAGCTTGTCGCCCCATTGCGACAGCTTGAAGAAATAGCTCGGCTCCTCCACCCATTCCACTTCGGCGCCGGAGGGCGCGATGCGCTTGCCGTTGGGCGCGAGGGTCAGTTCCTCCTCGCCATAATAGGCCTCGTCGCGCACGGCGTACCAGCCGGCATAGGAGCCGAGATAGACCTCACCCCGCTCCTTCAGCCGCCGCCACAGCTCCTGGCACGACTTCTTGTGCCGCTCCTCGGTGGTGCGAATGAAATCGTCGTTGGAGAAGTTCATCGCCTTGGCGAGCTCACGGAAATTCTGCGACACCTTGTCGGTGAAGTCCTTAGGCGACATGCCAGCCGCAGCAGCGGATTTCGCGACTTTCTGGCCGTGCTCGTCCGTGCCGGTCAAGAAATGCACCGAGCGCCCGTCCAGCCGCATGAACCGGGCCAGCGCATCGCAGGCCAGCGTTGTGTACGCATGCCCGATATGCGGCGCATCGTTCACGTAATAGATCGGCGTGGTCACGTAGTAGCGTTCGGCCTCGGCCATCGGCTCTCAACTCCGCTTTTGCTCGGTAATGGCGGCCGAGGTCTTAGCGTCCCATGCCTTCGATGGCGAGGAAACCTGCGACCCAGGCCTGCTTTCGGTCCAGGTTCACAGAGCGCACCCGGTCGAACAGACGGCTGACCTTTTCCCATAGAGCCAGCCAGCGATCAAGGCTGGCGGCCGCTTGCATGCGGCTGATCAGGGCCATTTCCCCTTCAAAAAGCTGGATTTCCGGCCGTTCGCCGGTAGCAGCTATGCGTGCCATGCGGGCGAACCACCAGCCCAGCAGCTCGACCGCCAGATCGAACTGCGCGTCCTGGTCGCGCCCGCCGAGCTTGTCGCCCAGCTTGTGCAGCAGCCCGGCATCGAGCTTCGGCCAACTTGCCAGCAGTGCGCCGATCTCGCGCAGCAGGCCAACGCCGTCGCGCTCGATGATGCGGATCGCCTGGCCCAGGCTGCCGCCGGCGGTCGCGACCGCCAGCTCCCGGTCCTGCGCTTTGATCTCCGGATAGCGCGCGGCCAGCTCAGCCGCGGCAAGATCGCGCGGCAGCGGCTGCAACACCAGCTTGCGGCAGCGCGACCGGATGGTCGGCAGCAAGGCCTGCGGTGCATGGCTCAGGAGCAGAAGCACGGTGTTGCTGGACGGTTCTTCGAGCACTTTCAGCAGCGCATTGGCGGCGTTGCGGTTGAGATCGTCAGCGCTGTCGACGATCACCACGCGCCACGGGCTCGCGGCTGCTTTCAGATGCAGGAAGTCGATGATGCCGCGCACATCGTCGATGATGATCTCGCTGCGCATCCGGCCAGTCTTCGGGTTCGGCGTGCGTTCGAGCAGCCGGAAATCGGGATGGGCTTGCTGCCCCACCTGGCGGAAGACGCGATGCTCGCGTGGCATGTCGAGCGTTGTCGACACCACCGGCGCCTCGGCACCGAACAGTCCGCCCGCCTCCCCCTGCATCGGCTGCGCCAGCAGGAAGCGCGCGATCCGATAGGCAAACGTTGCCTTACCCACGCCTCGCGGGCCGGAAATCAGCCAAGCATGCGGCAGCCGCCCGGCTGCGAACGCCTTGAGGAAGGTCTGCTCCGCCGCATCGTGGCCGATCAGCCGCTCGACCCAGGCCGGGCCGGTCTCGACCGGCGGCTCGATGACCTTGGCTCTGGGCGGCATCAGGCTTTCAGCCCATAGGTGACGGCAACGGCCTCGAACACCTCACGCGCGACAGCATCGGCCTCCTTGCCGGCATCGATCTCCACGCGCTTGCGGCCATCCTTCGCCCGCGCGATCTCCTGGAAGGCGGCGCGCAGCGTCTCGTGGAATGTGTTGCCCATCTTCTCGTAGCGCTGGCTGGCGATAGCACGGCCTAGCCCGACCGCGACCGGCAGATCGAAAACCAAGGTCAGGCCGGGCTCCGTCTCCCCGACCACGCGTTTGCGCAGCAGCTCCAGCCAGGCGCGATCGAGCCCCATGCCGTAACCCTGATAAGCCATCGTCGAATCAGCGAAGCGATCGCAGATCACCCACTGTCCCTTCGCCAGCGCCGGCCGGATGGCGCGGTCGAGATGATCGGCGCGCGCCGCGTTGATCAGCAGCGCCTCCGCTTCGGGCGACCAGCGCTCCGCCTCGCCCGAAACCAGCAGGGCGCGGATCGCTTCCGCACCCGGCGAGCCGCCGGGCTCGCGCGTCGTCACCACATCCGCGCCACGTGCACGCAAAGCCTCGGCCAGACGCTGCACTTGGGTCGACTTGCCGGCGCCCTCCCCGCCCTCGAAGACGATGAAGCGCTTCGGCCTAGCGACCCTGGTCATGCCGCTCGACTCATTGCGGTGCGCCGAACACCAGGCGATTGAGGTTGGTGAAAATGCGCCCGCCGAACCCCATCTCGGGCACATCCTGCGCGGCGACCAGCGGATAGGTGGCCTCCGGCATGTTCGGAACCGTCACCACCAGCTTGCCCAACTCCTGACCGGCGGCGAGGGGCGCCATGACCGGTGTCGCCACGACGGCTTTGGCGTTCAACTTCTCGCGCTCGCTGCGCGGCAAGGTCAGGACAAGGTCCTGCGAGACCGTCAGCGGGACAGTCTTGCTGCCGCCATATTCCACCGGCGCCTCGGCCAGCACCGAGCCCTTGGACGCGACTGTGTAGTTGCCGGTCTCGCGGAAGGCCCAATCGAGCAGCTGGCCGGCTTCATCGGCGCGCTGCTGCATCCCGGTCAGTCCGTGCACCACCATGGTGATGCGACGTCCGTCGCGCACGGCGGAGACCGAAATTCCGAAGCCTGCTTCTTCCGTGTGACCGGTCTTCAAGCCGTCGACGCCGGAACCGGCACGATAGAGCAGCGGATTGCGGTTGCCCTGCTTGATGCCGTGCCAGGTGAATTCCGTCTCGGCGAAGTAGGTGTAATACTTGGGGAAGTCGACGATGAGCCGCTCCGACAGGGTCGCGATATCCTTCGCCGTCATGTAGTGGTTCGGGTCCGGCCAGCCGGTCGAGTTGGTGAAATTGCTGTTAGTGAGGCCGATCTCCTTGGCCTTCTTGTTCATGCGCTCGGCAAAGGCCTCTTCGGTGCCGGCCAGCCCCTCCGCCACCACGATGCACGCATCGTTGCCCGACTGGATGATCATCCCACGAATCAGATCCTCGACCGGCACATCGGAATCGATATCGACGAACATCTTCGAGCCCTGCATGGCCCAGGCCTTCTTGCTGACATGGAACGTGTCGGTCAGCTTGACGTCGCCGCGCTTCAGGGCGTCGAACAGCATGTAGACCGTCATCAGCTTGCTCATCGAAGCGGGGCCGAGCCGCTCGTCGGCCATCTTGTCGTAGAGCACGGAGCCGGTCTGGAAATCCTTGATGTAGACATGCTGCGCGTTGGTCGCGATCGGTTCGGCCACGGCCGCCGGCGACAGCAGCGGCGCAGCCAGAAGGACAAGGGCAGCTATCGTTCGACGCAGAGACATCGCATTCACCATCAAAGTACGGCACCTGCCGCGGAAAGTCCGTCAATTCAACCTGAGCGTCAAGCGCGACGCGCGCCTCTAATCCACCACGATGCGCGATTCTGGATGGCCGTCCGCGATCATGCGTTTCAGGGTGAGGTCCGCGTCCTCGACCGAGGCGATCGGCCCGACGCGGACGCGATAAAACTGCTGCCGCTCCACGGTCACCGGAGCGACATTGACAGGCCCGTATTTCCGGAGCTGCGTGCTCAGCTGGTTGGCATTGATCTGACGCAGGAAGGCGCCGGCCTGGATGTAGATGCTGGTCGGCTTGACCGGCACCTGAATCACGCGGCCGTCAGGCTGCGGCGGCGGGACCGGGACGATGTTGGTGCCGGGCTGCGCGACCGGTGCAGGCGCGGGCGCCTGAACGCCAGGCTGGGGCTTGCCCGGCGAGACCTTGGCTCCCGCAATCGGGGGCAATCCGCCCGCAATCACCTCCCCCGCCGGCGCGGCCTTGGGCGGCGGCGGCAGCTGATCCCCGCCCTGGCGCGACGCGAGCGCAGCCAGCTGCTGGCTCTCCTCCGGCATGATGTCCACGCGGACGCGGGCTGTGCCGCGATCGATGAAGCCGAGCAGCTGCGCGCCGCGGCGCGTCATGTCGATGATGCGCCCTGCCGCGAACGGGCCGCGATCATTTACCCGAACCTGGATCGACCGGCCGTTCTCGAGATTGGTGACCCGCACCATGGAAGGCAGCGGCAAGGTCCTGTGCGCGGCGGTCAGACCATTCTCGTCATAGATCTCGCCGTTTGCGGTGTATTTGCCGTGGAAGCCGGGTCCATACCAGGACGCGATGCCGGTCTCGCTGTACTTGTAGTCGACCTTCGGATAGTACCAGATTCCGTTCACCTGATAGGGCTTGCCGATCTTGTAGGGCGCGGGCTTGGCCGGGCCGGGATTGGTGATCACCTTGGCGGTATCCACCACCACCTTGGATTCGGTGCAGCCAGCGAGCATCGCCGCGCAGGCCAGCAGGATCGGCAGAATATGGCGTTGCATCGTCCACATGGTGTCGGTCGGCCGGTTCAGAAGTCGAAAAGGTCGGGGGTCCCCCACGGAAGCCGGGGGCAAGCTAAAGCCGGTCCCGGCGCCGCGCAACTCACGCGGCCTTGACCCTCGAAAAGCCGCGAAATCCAACGGATTCATGCCGGCCAATTGTGGCGAAATTGGACAAAACCGAGACAACGGCGCGACTCGGAGGCCGGCAGGTTGCTTGACCGGCCTCGGCCCCTGCCCTATCTCACCCGCCAAGGATCGGTGGTCGAGCGGTTTAAGGCACCGGTCTTGAAAACTAGCGGTCTTTTGCCGCTAAGCGATTCTAATTACGTGGGTCTTGCTGGGCGACAATTGCCCGTAAGCGCAGAGTAGGCCCCAGCCTGGGGAAGAGTGGCCGAGTGGTTGAAGGCACTGGTCTTGAAAACCAGCAACGGTGCAAGCCGTTCGTGGGTTCGAATCCCACCTCTTCCGCCAAGCCTGTGAACTAGAACTTCCAGCCCTCTCGCTCCATGAACCTTTCGAGCGATAGGCAACCAATTCCGAAGTGCTGGCAAATGTTCGGAATCTTGGCCCCCCGGTTTTTGTTGCTCCAATGTGACTACCGCCCTGCCTTCCACACCAGCCTTGGCGATAATGAAAGAGTCAGCAACCCGAGCACCTTGGCTGCTCAATGTCTTGCTGAAAGTGAACGACACCGTAAATCGAAAGCGCCCTCGGCGGCATTCGGGATGTGAAAGAAGTTGCCTTGTTCCATCGCCCAAATCCGAACAGCATCAACACGGCCATCAACGACCTCGCGCATTACCTCTCTACTCTCCACGATCTGTCCATCGGCGACGAAGCTTATCGAATTTTTCCCACAGGGACGGAAAACGACTTCGATAAAAGTTTTTGAACAGGCTGACCAAGGGGGAGGTATCGAGGGCGTCCCCGCGCAAAGCACTCCTCAAGCGTTCCGACGTGCTCACAGCGAGGGATACATAATCGCGCCCGAGGTAGGCTAGCTTAGTCCAGTTCGCGCCGCACGCCACCATCATTCGCCCAGGCTTGCGGTATCACGAAGCCATATTGGTTGCCCTTCCGCTTCTCGGGCCCTGGGTCCTGGTGGCACCTTGAGGCTGAGGTTGTCGCTGAGGCTGCGGTTGCGGTTGATCGCATGCCGGTCACTCTTGAGCCGGACACTTGGGATCTGCGGCTGAAGAGCGAGCCGGATGTTGCCGCGGTGTTCGTGGTGCCGGCGGGCGAGGACATAACGCGGCGGAGCTGCTGGCGTAACAGAGGCTTTTCTGACCTAGTCGAGAGTAGGTTAACCGCCGTTCCCCACCACCCATCTTGGTGTCATCCTCCTACTTAGGCCCAATTTCCAGCCAAGAATTGCTCGCGACCTTGCAACAGGCCCTGCCACCTCCTGTTCAGGAACTAAAGATGGCGAGGCTTGCAATGCCGTCCGCAGCAGTACATCGCAGGAGGGCCAGGGAATTTCTCGATCGAGCGGTGCGCGCACCCGCGCGTAATCGCAAGCTGAAATATCTGCGGCTCGCCGTAAGCAATAGCGTTCGGGCGCAGAACATGGAGGGCGAAGGCGCGTCGGCAACCGCCGAACGATCGACGTTCAAGAAGGTGGCGGAGTAGATAGATCGTTGCGGCTGCGATGACGGACTACAGGGGAACTCGCGCACCTGGAGCAGGAAGAATACAATGAGGCGGGCGCGGTTCTGCCTCGAGTTTGCGGCTGCCCTGGCAATGCAAATCTCAAGGCCTCGTTTATAGGAATGGCGGCAATGTGGAGGCGACTTGCCGAAGACGCCAAGGGGCGTAGCCGCACATGAAGGTTGCGGCGGCGCATCAGCGAGCCGCATGTCCATTGCTGCAATCGACGTCTCAATCGCACTGCCGTTTGGTGCTAGGGCTCGTGCTTGATGGTTCCCTTCCCGTAATTTCTCGATGTCCCCAATGCGGCTATTTCAACCCTACAAGAGCGCTTGTTTGCGATGGGCGACGTTCGCGATTCGCTGGCGCAGGAAGGTTCGAATGCGACTAAGCATTCGTGTTCACGCTTTCTCGAACCACCTTAGGAACTTCGCTGTTTGAATGTCGTTGTACTTGGTGTTGAGTGGCAACCCTCCTCGGAGGGCTCATGCATAAGCTGCAGCACGCGCTAGATAGAATTTTTGGTCAACCAGAGGCCGAGCGCGCTGCGCAGCAGCCCACAGATGCGTTTTTGGACCGCGAGCGGGCATTTGCAGATACGGCAAAGAAGATCGAGGCCCTTCGACAGAAGCGTGTTTCAAACCCCGGGCTGCGGCCGCTCCCGGAGACAGTGTTCGAGGTCGTGCGACACCGCGGCTCTTGGAGAATACTCCATCGTAGCAAGTACTCCGCGCCGTTCGCCGACCAGGCCGCCGCAATCGCGGCTGCCAAGGAACTCGGCAGGTCCAAACGAGCTTTGGGATATCCCGTCAAGATCCTCTTGCGGCGCTACGATGGCGAGATCGTGCCTCAGGTGCTCGATCACGATGGCTCATGACCGATCCGTCGATCACGATGGCTCATGACCGATCCTTCGCTGAAGAACCTGTGGCGCTCCGACTGTCACTGTCGGAGGCCGCTTTGAGGGGCACGGCGCTTGGGAACGTTCGAGTAGCGCGGCGGTTGATTTGCTACAGGACCCTGAGTAGTTGGCGGCGCCCTGTCCCCTGGGTGCCGCCTGCTCCCGGTGGCGGCGATGGGGCGCGTTTGTTAGCAGTATGTCCTCCCCTTTCGCCGCCATCAATTTTCCTCCTCAGCTGGGAGGCGACCAGTGTCTGCGTCCTGCCATAGATCTCGCCGCTCAGGATACCGATCAACCGGCCTAACCAAAGCCGACTCCTTACTTTCTTGATGATTGATCGCTATGAGCAATGACCTGATCGGAGAGCTGACAGCCCAAATCTACGACGACATGGGTATGCGCGCTGCGGATGCCACGGTGCTCGTTGCAATGCTTTACGAGTTCCAGATCCAACAGGGCTTGGTTTCGCGGAAAGATGTACATGATCACCTGAAGGCCCGAGCCGAAGCGATGGCTGGATCAGACCGCTTTGTCCGTCTTCATAGACAGCTTGAAGCTATGGCTGATTTGTTCCGCGATGATGCTCCACAAGACCTGAGAGCTCGCCTGCATCTGATTCAAGGCGGGCTTACCGAAACACGTGGCCACTAGATCAGCGGTTTGCGCGATCAGCTGCGTCGTCTACGACCACTCGCTGAATAGGTAGCCCCACGGATGCATGCCCCGGCATTCGCATGCACTATTGGGACAATAAGAAATGGAAGCCATCATGGGCTGTTTAAGGCAAATGATGAAGACTGCAGTGCTTGTCCTGTCATTGGCCGTTGCTGTTTCAAGCTGTTCCAGCAGCCGCGCCAGGACCACCCAGATGTTTCCAGACTGCACTCAGGCGAGTGCGGAACAACAGCGTCAAGGCAAATGCATAAATCGCCCAGACCCGCCCGGGGAAATGTCGCCGTAAGCAGGAGAGACCGGACCCCGTTGTACTACTCTCCACGTGAAATTGTGCTTGGTTGACTCAGACCAGCGCCAGCTGCTCCACCGTCTGCCACCCTGCGACGAGTATAATCAGAATGCCTACGAGCCGGAGGAGCCTCCTCTCCGTCAGTCTCTTGACGAACAAGCCGGCGAGCGGCGCAGCGAACACACCGCCGGCGACTAACCCTGCGACAGCCGCGAAGTGCCTCGCGAGCTCAGCATCCGCCCAACGTCCGGTCACGAGCGCAAGAACGAATGTAACTGAGACTGAGAACGTGATGAGGAATTCGCTCGCGTTGACGGTGCCGATCACGTACCGCGGCGTGCCGCCGAATCCCAGCAGGCCGGTGGTGACGATCGGTCCCCAACCGCCTCCGCCCGCTGCATCCAAGAAGCCTCCGGTAGCACCGAGCGGCGCAACAATCCTCGTGGCCACTGGCTTGCTCGGGAACTTTCGAAAGGATCGCACAACGAGCCATCCGCCGACCAGCGCGAGATAGGCGGTCACCATCGGCTTCATGACCTCCGCGTCCATGCCGGTCAGCACATAGGCCCCGGCGCAGCCGCCGAGAATGCCGAAAGGAGCTAACCGTGAGAACAGCCTCCAATCTATGTTGTGGTGATAAAGGTGCGAGGACCCCGAAGCGGCTGTCGTGAAAACCTCAGCCGCATGCACGGCAGCCGATGCGTGGGCTGGCGGAACGCCGAACGCGAGCAACGTTGTGGAGGAAATGGCGCCGTAAGCCATGCCGAGAGCGCCGTCGACTGCTTGGGCAACGAAGCCGACCAGCAGAAACAGGATGAAATCTTCCATTTGCGTCTCCGCGGGCCGGGTGACCCGCCACACCCGCAACTCCGCATTCGTTGTTGCCCTCCAACAAGAAGGGCAACAAGGCGAGACCTCCGCAAAAAAGCGCCCCACGTAGATATATGCGGAGGCGCCTTACCGCGTGGTCTCTCGTCCAAGTTGCTCGCCCAGTCGACCAACAAAACGCCTTGCCGGTCGAAGGTTCCGGAACACATCGTCTCCAGAGCGGGAATTCTGGCCGTCGTTGCGGCGCTCTACTTCTTCCTGGCCCATGACCGTTGACGCACGCCCTGGGCTGAAGCAGGCGGCGCTGCCTGCCAGCATCTCGACATGGATTTTCGCGGAAAAATATCTTAAGTATTCCCTCATAGGCTGTCGGAGTCGCCCGCTGCCAGGGGAGGTCTTCCGGCCGATTTTGCGGCGGGCCAAGAGGGCACATGGAATATCGCCCAGCGGATCAGCAGCGGGTCTTCCTGTCCACCCTACCCGCCCAGCGCGCGGAGCGTCGGGCCGCGCTAGGTGTGGTGCTGGCCTGTTTGGCGATATCCCTCACCGCCGCGCCGTTCGCGAAAGTGCAGCTGCCGCGGGTCGAAGCGTTCATTCCGATCTATGAATCGGCACTAACCTTCAACGATCTCATCACTGCGGTCCTGCTGTTTGGACAGTTCAGCATCCTGCGCTCCAGGGGCATTCTCCTGTTGGCGTGCGCGTACCTCTTCACCGGCCTGATGGTCGTCGCCCACATGCTGAGCTTTCCGGGCCTGTTTGCGGAAAGCGGGCTGCTCAGCGGTGGGCCACAGACCACGGCCTGGCTCTATATGTTCTGGCACTCCGTCTTCCCGCTCCTGGTGGTGTTCTACGCGTTGCAGCCGAGAGCGGACGGCGGAGGCGAAATGCAGACCCTGCCGCGGACGGCCATCGCCGGCGGCATACTATTGACGTTCGGAGCCGTGGGCGCATTCGTGGCATTGACGACCATCGGCCATGATCTTCTTCCGCCGGTCATGGCCGGCAACCGTATGACGCCGGCCATCACCGTGGTCATGACGGCCGTGTGGTTGTGCAGCTTGGCGGCCGTCGGTCTGCTCTGGCGCCGCAAGCCGCATTCGGTGCTCGATCTGTGGCTCATGGTCGTGCTGTGTGCCTGGCTGTGCGAGGTTGCACTGGCCGTGATTCTGAACGCCGGGCGTTTCGATCTTGGCTTTTATGCCGGCCGCATCTTTGGTTTCGCCGCGACCGGCGTCGTGCTGGTGGTGCTGCTGCTGGAGACGCGCGCGCTCTACGCGCGGCTCGCGCAGTCCCTTGAGGCGGAGCGCACGCTCCTGCAGCGCGCCAACCAGGAGCTGGAAGCGCGCGTTGCTGAGCGCACGCGTCAGTTGGAAGCGGAGATCGTCGAACGCGAGAAGGCGCAGGAGACGCTGCGCGAGGCGCAGAAGCTGGAAGCGATCGGCCGCATGGCGGGCGGCATTGCCCACGACTTCAACAATTTGTTGACCGTCATCCAGGGCAATGCCGAAATCCTGCAGGACAGCCGGCTGAGCGAGGATGACGTGCACTGCGTCAAGGCGATCGATCGCGCGGCGGAGCGCGGCTCGCGCCTAGTGCGGCAGATCCTGACCTTTTCCCGCCGTCAGCCGTTGAAGGTCGATGTGGTCGATCTGCGCCAGCGCTCTGACGAACTATCCGAGATGCTGGGTCGCGCCGTCCGCGGCGATATCCGGCTGATCGTCTCGATGGCCGAGGATCTCTGGCCCATCGCGTGCGATGTGGCGGAGCTCGAAATCGCCCTCATGAACCTGTGTGTCAATGCGCGCGACGCGATGCCCAAGGGTGGGTTGGTGCGGGTCGAGGGGCACAACTGCACGTTGGAAGCGGCGAGTGGCCATCCGGCCGCGCTGGCCGGCGACTTCGTCGCCGTGAGCGTCGCCGATGGCGGGACGGGGATCGCACCCGAGGACATCAAGAAGGCGTTCGAGCCGTTCTTCACCACCAAGGAAATCGGCAAGGGCACCGGCCTTGGGCTGAGCCAGGTCTATGGCTTTGCCCAGCAGAGCGGCGGCATCGCCACCATTGACAGCAAGGTGGGCGAAGGCACGACGGTGACGGTCTATCTGCCGCGAGCCAAGAGCGAAGCGGTCGCTGAGCAAGCGCCCGACCGGCAGGCGGTCTCGCGCGCGAGCGGAACCGCCCTGCTGGTTGAGGATGACGAGGATGTTGCCGACGTTGCCAAGAATATCCTGAAGCTGATCGGCTATCGCGCCGACCATGTGCGGGACGGCGCCACTGCGCTCGCTTTGCTGTTGAGCGGGCAGAAGTTCGACCTGCTGTTCTCCGATATCATTATGCCGGGCGGGATGAGCGGCCTGGATCTCGCGCGCAAGGTGCGCCAGCACTTCCCCGGCCTGCCCATCCTGCTCTGCAGCGGCTATGCGCGCGCGACCGGCGAAGTCTTCCGCGAAGGCTTCGAGATCATCGCCAAGCCGTATACGGCCGACTCACTGGCCGAGGCGGTGCGCCGCACACTTACGAAGGCCGAGCAGAATCAGAGAGTGACACGCGATCGCGCGTAGCTCCCGCTGCCTCTCAGTCCCCCTGCTCCGCCGCGATCGCCTGGCCAACCGACAGCAATGTCCGATGCGAGAGGGTCACGCGGTGGCAGCGGTCGATGCGACTCCAGGCGTTCAGCCTCTGGGCGTTCCGCGCATTGGCGATGAAACGCGCGGGCAAGCCGAAGTCCGCGCGGAGCAGCGGCGACGGATCACCGTCCGGCCGGGTGCCAAACTCGATTCGGGCGCGGGGCAGCGGCCGTTCGACACTGATCGTCAGGTAGACCACTGACTGATCGATCAGGGCCTGGACATGCGTTGCCATCCTGGCCGCGAACTCGGCCGTCACGTCCGGTTTTTTGCCGCGCGGCGCGCGGCGGATTGCCTCGGCGCCGGCGCGCAAAAGGTCGCGATCGACGAACTCCCCCGAATAGGCCATGAGGAGCGTATAGAGGTCGCCGCTGGCCGCCATATCGACGAGCGCGCTCAAGACCCCGCCGAACTGCACGCCCTTCCGCGTGGCGAACAGCAACTCCTTCGGAGCGTCGTGGTCGGGCGCGCCGCGCGTCCTCAGTCTTCCGCGAGGTTGCCGGGTAGCAGTGACCTCGAGATTGGCGAAGGTCGAAACCGCACTTGCCACGTCGGCGACTTGATCCGAGGCGCAGGCCGCGATGATCATGTTGGCGACGTGCCGGGGTTCCTGCCGGGCTCCGCCGCGCCCGCGCCCCCCGCTCGCCACCAGCCGCGCCTGCCGCAGATTGCGCGCGATCAGCTGCATCGTCTCCGGCCGCTCACCATACAACAGCGCGATAAGGTTGGCGAGGTGACTGAGCGTCAGCATCGATCAATCGGACCTGAAATTTCTTTTGATACGGGAATTATATCGGTATTAAAGACCGATTCATAGGCAAAAAATACTGGAGGCGACCGCCTTGTGCGCCGCCTCCAGGTACGATCGGATTGCGCGTCGTGCTAGGCCGCGCGTTTGCCGCGCTTACCGGTGGTTTTCGTGCGCGCCGTGCGCTTCTTCTGTGTGCCCTTTCCATTGCCGCGCGCATTGACATTGGCGGCCTTGGCGGTGCCCCGGAGGCTGGCACGCAGGGCCTCGGTGATATCCACGACGTTGCTTTCGCGCTCCGGCTCCTCGGCGTAGACGACCTTCTTGCCCTTCTGCTTCGCGGTGACCAGCTTCTGCAGGGCTTCCTGATAGCGGTCCTCGAACATGTCGAGATCGAACTTGCTGGTCAGACGCTCGATCAGCGTCTCCGCCATCTGCAGGTTTTCTTTGTTGACCTTCACGTCGTCGATATCGTCAAAAGCTTCCTCCGGCTTGCGGATCTCGTCCGGGTCCCGCAGCGTCGTCAGCATCATGCCCTTACCGCGCGGCTGGATCATGACCGGCCGCTCGCGCCGGCCGATCACCGCGTGGCCGAGCGCCGCCACTTTCCTCGTCTTCAGCGCGTCGCGGATGGTTGCGAAGATGTCGACCGTGCTCTTGGCTCCCTTGCCGCGCGCGTCCGGCTCGATGAGATAGGGCTTCTCCCAGAACAGCCAATCGATGTCCGCGATCGGCACCACGCGCTCGATATCGATCACGTCGGAGCTTTCGATCTTCAGCTTGTCGAGCTCTTCCTGTTCGACGGTGACGTATTTACCCTTCTCGAACTCGTAGCCCATCACGGTCTGCTCGCGATCAACCACGTCCTGGGTCTCGGAATCGATCATCTGCATGCGCAGCCGGTTGCCGGTTTCGCGGTTCAGCTTGTGAAACCGGATCTTGTCGCGCTCGGTAGTCGCGGGTGTCAGGTTGATCGGGCAGGTCACTAGGGCCAGCCGAAGCTGACCGCGCCAAAACGGGCGAGCCATCTTAAAGCCTCTGACTAATTGCTTGACTTTACGGGAAACACGGTATCGCGCGCGGCGTTCCGAGTCGAGCCGGCCGCCGAACCTCAGTACGCCAAGTCTTGTGTGCCGGCCCGCAAGAGCCACTAGAGCCGTACGAATTTCCGGCTGCGGGCGCCAAATCCATTCCGTATAAAGATTCCATAGAGATTTTGCGCGTGCGCGCGGGATGACGCTCGGGGGCGGATGGACGGGGCATATCTCGGTATTTTCATCGATACGCTCGTCATCCTGACGGCGGCCGTGATCGGGGCATCGCTTGCCGAGCGGCTGAAATTCGGGGCCATCATCGGCTATCTGGCGGCGGGCCTGATCATCGGTCCCGCCTTTCTTAATCTCATCCGAGATGTGCAGGCGCCGCAGGCCTTGGCGGAGCTCGGTATCGTCTTCCTGCTCTTCACGGTGGGGCTCGAGCTGCCGATGGAGCGGCTGCGACAATTGCCGCGCGGCATGTTCGTGCTGGGCGCGGCGCAGGTGCTTGCAACGACCGTGCTGCTGTCCGGCATCTGCCTGCTGCTGGGGCTGGACTTTCCCGCCTCCATCGCGATCGGTTCGGCTTTGTCGTTGTCCTCTACGGCCATCGTCCTGCGTCTGCTGTCGGAGCGGCGGGAACTGCATTCCCGGTTCGGGCGCGGTGCGCTCGGCATCCTGATGACCCAGGATCTCGCCGTCGGGCCGCTGCTGGTGCTGATCCCCGCGTTGCGCGGCATGCCGCTGGAGATGGCAGGGGCGGCCGGCCTCAGCGTGCTCAAGGCCGCGGCGGTCACGATGCTCATTCTCGGCATCGGGCGCATCGCGTTGCGTCCGTTGATGAATGCCATCGCGGCCACCCACAGTCCCGAGATCTTCGCGGCCCTCACGCTGCTGATCGTCCTGACCGCGGCAGGCGTCACGCACACCGCTGGCCTGTCGATGGCGTTCGGCGCCTTGCTGGCCGGCATGCTGCTCGCCGACACCGCCTATCGCCACCAGGTCGCTGCCGAGATTCAGCCGTTCCGCGGCCTGCTGCTCGGCCTCTTTTTCATGACGGTTGGCATGCTGCTCGATACCGAGCTGCTGCCGCGCCATGGGCTCGAGATCCTGCTGCTGCTGGCCGGGCTGCTGCTCCTCAAGGGCGTAGTGATCTTCCTGCTCTGCTGGCGGCTCTTCATGGCGCTTGCGGGCTCCGTGCGCCTCGGGTTGCTGCTGGCACAGGGCGGCGAGTTCGCCTTCGTGCTGTTCGCGCTCGCGGGCCGGGAACAGGTGCTCTCTCCCCTGCTGCAGCAGGAGCTGACCATCGTCGTGGTGCTGTCCATGATGCTGACGCCGTTGCTGGCGGTGGCAGGGGAACGCCTGGCGCCGCGCATCGCCCGCCGCACCGAGGTCTCCGACGATGCGTTGCCGCGCGTTCCGCAGGGCATCGAGAACCACGTGATCATCGCCGGCTTTGGGCGGATCGGCGCCGCGGTGGCGGATCGCATGAGCAAGGCCGGTATTCCCTGGGTTGCGACCGACACCGACCCCAACAACGTCAATCGCGCGCGCCGCGCCGGCCTGCCTGTCTATTACGGCGATGCGGCGCGGGTCGAGGTGATGGAAGCCCTCGGCCTTGCCGAGGCGAAAGCGATGGTGATCGCGATCAACGACGCCGAGATCGCCATCCAGCTAGTCGCGCTGGTCCACTACGTGCTGCCGGAGACGCTCATCCTGAGCCGCGCGTTCGATGAGGAACATGCCAAGGAACTGCGGAAGGCCGGCGCCGCTCTCACTGTGCCGGAGCCGAGCTCGATCGGCGACACGATGGCGGATTCCCTGCTGGCAGCGCTGGTTCCCGCGGCGCAGGCTGAGCAAACGCCACCGCTGGCGCGCCGGCCGGAATCGCCCTAGACTTCCGCCATGCTATTGGAAATCTTCTCCGACACGGTCTGTCCCTGGTGCTACATCGGCAAGCGCCGGCTGGAGCGCGCCCTGCATCTGCGTCCGCAGCCCGGCCTCGTCCGCCGGTGGCGAGCGTTCCAGCTCAATCCCGGTCTGCCCACCTCTGGCATGGACCGGCGGCAATACATGATCGCCAAGTTCGGCAGCCTGGAGCGCGCCCAGCGCCTCTATGAGGCGGTGTCGCGCGTCGGCGCGCAGGAAGGGATCAAGTTCGATTTCGACCGGATCACGCGCACGCCCAACACCGTGCGCTCGCACCGCCTGCTCTACGCCGCCGCCGAAGAGGACAAGCAGCCGGAACTGCTGGAGCTCATCTTCAAGTCCTATTTCACCGAAGGGCGCGACATCGGCGATCCCGATGTCCTGACCGAGCTCGGCGGCGAAGCCGGACTTTCCGATGCGGCCATCGCCGACGCGCTGGTGGAAGGCGGCCGGCTGGACTCCGCGATGACCGAGGATCTGCAGTCGCGGCGGATCGGCATCAACGGCGTGCCGTTCTTCGTGTTCAACGGTCGGTTCGGCCTGTCCGGCGCGCAGGAGCCGGAGGCATTGCTCAACATGATCGACCTTGCTCGCGAGGAAGACGCCCAGAAGGGCGTGGCGTGATGCTGTAATGAGCGCGGCAATGGGAGGCGAGAAGCCGGCGCGCCGTTTTCAGCCGTTCCGTCGAATTCGCAAAGCGGCGATAGGTTGGCGCCACCGCATAGGTTTTCGCCTGGAAGTCTTGCGGCGGATGCCGGCAGATCGTGGCTACATGATTTGCGCAACCTCCAGGAGCGGCAGCAGCTATCTCTGCCAGCTTCTCGCTAGCACCCGCATGCTCGGCACTCCGCGCGAATACTTCAATACTGGAGGCCAGCGCAGACGTACCGATCCCAATTATCCGGCCGACCCACAGCGGCAGCTCGATATCATCAGAACCGTGGGCGCCACGCGCAACGGTATCTATGGCGTGAAGGTCATTGGCCCCCAATTGGGGCGTATTGGCGGGGCGATCGATCCCTTTCGTGATCTTCCCAAGCTGTCCGTGATCCGCTTCCGGCGGGGCGACCTGCTGGGGCAGGCCATCTCCCTCGCACGCGCCCGGCAGACCAAGCAATTCCTCTCCATCGATCCGCAAAGGATGGAACCTGTCTACAGCGTTGACTTCATACGTCACTGCATGCAGTCCGTGCGCGAGCAGGAATCGATCTGGGATGCGGTCATGATGCGGCTGGGTGTCCAGCCGCTTACCATCACCTATGAAGAGGTCTTGAAAGATCCGCAGCGCGTGGTCGACCAGATCGCATCCTTGATGGGGTTGTCTTCGCCCGCAGCGATCGAACAGCCATTCATAACGCTTGGCGTTCAACGCGACGCCCGCAGCGTCGAATGGCGCGAGCGGTTTCTGGCAGAAACAGGCGACGAGTTCCGCAGCCTCTGCCGGCTCCGCTGACACAGACGCATCAGAGGTGTGAATGCAACCACGGACAGAAGTAATCCGCATCAAGGTTACCAGGTCTGACGGTTCGATATTGTTGTCCAACAACGCCCAGTCGATTCAGGTTTGGACGGATAGCCGCCATAGCGCAAACGAAGTACGGAACGACTTCGCGGCCTGGTTCTTTCTGCCAATAGCGATGAGGACCGGGAAAGACCTGCATGTAGAAGGAGAAGGGGCGGAAGAGACGGCGAAAAATGCCCGACGCCTGTCGGAAATCTGGGAGTCATGGCTGCCCCACCACTTCAGCTCGGTGAATATATCGTTCGACACGCACTCGCCCAGTCGCCCCAGGAAAAGCGAGAAGAGCCTTTGCTTCTATTCCGGTGGAATCGACAGCACCCATGCGCTGCTGACACGGCATCGCGCAGGGCAAAGGCAGAGTCTCCTGACAGTGCACGGACTGGAGTACAAGCTGGAGGACGAAAGCAAATTTCAGGCCTTCAAGAGCAAGGTATCCCCGTTTTCCAGCCTTGTGGGAACCGAACACATATTTGTCAGGACAGACGCCTACGCCACGTACAACAAGTGCAGGGTCAATCTGCCGGCCGCTCATTTCAGCCATATCTTTGCTCTTGCAGGCTCAGCTTTCTTATACACTGAGAATTACGGCGATATCTTCATTGCGGCGGACTATCGTCGCGATCAGCAATTCATCACGCACCCGTGGGGATCGAACTCCGCCACGAACGTCTACTTTGACGATGGCTGCACCCGGCTAGTCACACTCGACGATCACCTTACTCGAACCGAGAAGATGCCCTTGATCCTGTCCTCGAAGGAAGCATTGGCCTCGGTCACGTTCTGCACCAACAATCGGTCACGCCCCAACAATTGCGGGAGATGCCAGAAATGCACGAGAACCAAGTTGATGTTCTTCGTGGCGTCCGGAACCGTACCCGAAATCTTCGCCGATCCATCCATTCCGTCGGATTGGTACAGCAGATTTGATCTTCATAAGAGCTACCAGCGAGCATTCCTGCTGGACATAGTGACTTCCGCTAAGCGGAACTCCCTATTCGCGCACTTGCCAAGCGCAGACATCGTCTACGCAATGTTGAAGAAACCAAATTCCGCCAGCACCAGGAACGATGATGTGCGAAGAGGCTTTCTTGATACCTTGAGCCACCTAATGAAGAGAGTACGGTAGGTCTTTCGGCTCGCTTATACGCAGTACTGATGATCAGGCTGCCATCGTCGAGAGATTCTGCATGAGCTTCTTGACGCCGCTCATGCGGGCCTTGGTGTCGGCCCAGTCCTGGCGATAGACCAGGCGATGATCGGTACGAAGCGTCACGATATTCTGCCGCTTGGTGATGAACTCGACGAGCTTTTCCGGGCGTGCGAAGCGGTTGTCCTTGAAGGCTATCACCGCGCCCTTCGGCCCGATTTCCAGCCGTTCAACGCCGGACGACCGGCAGAGCTGTTTCAGCGCCACGACCTGCAGCAGATTCTCCGCTTCCACCGGCAGCGGCCCGAACCGGTCGATCAGCTCCGCCGCGAACGCATCGATCTCCTGCTCGGTGGTCAGATCCGCGAGCCGGCGGTACAGGCCGAGGCGCACATTGAGGTCCTGCACGTAGCTCTCGGGGATGAGCACCGCCATGCCGATATTGATCTGCGGCGTCCAGTCCTGTGCTGCCACCTTCTCCGTTCCGCGCGCCTCGCGCACCGCCTCTTCCAGCAGATGCTGGTAGAGTTCGACGCCCACCTCACGCACATGTCCGGATTGCTCGTCGCCCAGCAGGTTGCCGGCGCCGCGGATGTCAAGATCGTGGCTGGCCAGCGTGAAGCCCGCGCCCAACTGGTCCAGGGTCTGCATGACCTCGAGGCGGCGTTGTGCGGTCTCGGTCAGCGCCTTGCCCGGCGGGGTCGTCAGATAGGCGTAGCCGCGCAGCTTCGAACGCCCGATGCGCCCGCGCAGCTGATAGAGCTGCGCCAGGCCGAACATGTCGGCGCGGTGGATGATCATGGTGTTGGCGGTCGGGATGTCGAGGCCGGACTCGATGATGTTGGTCGCCAGCAGCAATTCGTAGCTGCCGTCGTAGAAGGCGTTCATCGCCTTCTCGAGCTGGGTCGCCGGCATGCGGCCGTGGGCCATCACGAACTTGATCTCCGGCACCAGGCTCCGGAGGCGCGCCGCCACCGTGTCGAGATCCTCGATGCGCGGGCAGACATAGAAGATCTGCCCACCGCGGAAATGTTCGCGCATGATGGCCTCGCGCACGATCACCGGATCGTATGGCAGCACGAAAGTACGCACAGCCAGCCGGTCGATCGGCGGAGTGGTGATGAGGCTCATTTCCCGGATATTGGAGAGAGCCAGCTGCAACGTGCGGGGGATCGGCGTCGCGGTGAGCGTCAGCACGTGGACGTCGCCGCGCATGTCCTTGAGACGCTCCTTCTGCACAACGCCGAAGTGCTGCTCCTCGTCCACGATCAGCAGGCCGAGCCGGGCGAATTCGATGCCTTTCGCGAGCAAAGCGTGGGTACCGATGACGATGTCGACCCGACCCGCTTTGAGCATTTCCTTTGTCTCCGCCATCTCCTTCGACGTGACCAGGCGGGACATCTGACGGATCGTCACCGGAAAACCTTGGAGGCGCTCGGCGAAGGTCTTGAAATGCTGCCGGCATAGCAGGGTCGTCGGCGTAACGACGGCGACCTGCTTGCCGGACATCGCAGCCACGAACGCTGCGCGCAAAGCCACCTCGGTCTTGCCAAAGCCGACATCGCCGCACACCAGCCGGTCCATCGGTCTGCCGTTGGCAAGATCGGCGATCACCTCTGCGATCGCGCGCTGCTGGTCCTCGGTCTCGGCATAGGGAAAGCGCGCGCAGAACTCGTCGAACATGCCTTCGGCGGGCTGTAGCACATCCGCCGACTTGATCTGGCGTAGGGCGGCTGTCTTCATGAGTTGTTCGGCGATGTCGCGGATGCGCTGTTTGACCCGCGCCTTGCGCGCCTGCCAGGCGGCGCCGCCGAGCTTGTCGAGCGCGACGATCGCCTCTTCGCCGCCATAGCGGCTCAGCACGTCGATGTTCTCGACCGGCACGAACAGCTTGTCGCCACCGTCGTAGATGACGCGCAGGCAATCATGCGGTGCGCCGCCGACGTCGAGTGCGACCAGCCCTTCGTAGCGCCCGATGCCGTGGTCGACATGCACGACGTAGTCGCCGGCATGGAAGTTGGCGAGCTCCGTCAGGAACGCGTCGACTTTCTTCTTCTTTGCAACCGTGCGGATCAGACGATCGCCCAATATGTCCTGTTCGGTCAGGACCGTGACGCCGTCCGCAATGAAGCCGTTCGACAGCGACAGAACGGCACGGCCGAGCGTGGCGGCAGGAAGCGTGAGCACGTCGTCCCACTTCTCCACCGTTTCCTGCCGGCTCACGCCGTTCTCGGCAAGCAGGTGACCGATGCGTTCCAGGGCGCCGGTGGACGCGGCCGCCAGCAGGACGCGCCGGCCCTGTTGCTGCTCGTTGCGGGTGAAACCGGCGACCGCGTGGTAGAGGTTCACATCCGGATTGGCGCGCGCCTCCGCAAAGTTCTTGCCGAAGCGGCCGAAACCGTTCAGCCAACCGCCTTCATCCGGCGCCTGGAACGGATGCAGTGCAAAGGTGACGCGCTTCTCGGTGAATTCGCGCCAGGCGTTCTCGCCAATATAGAGCCGGCTCACAGGCAGCGGGCGATAGACCGGCGCCCCGCTTTCGCGCTCGGTGGCCTGCAGGTCGCGCCGCGCCTGGAAGAAATCCTGGATCATCTCCAGGCGCGCCTTGATCGCCTCATCCATCTGATGGTCGAGCGTGACAATGGCGCGCGGCAGGTAGGATTCGAACGGCACCAGCTCCGTCCCGAACAAGGGCAGCCAGTGCTCCATGCCCGGATATTGCCGCCCGGCGCTGATCGCCTCGTAGAGCGGATCGTCGGCGCCGGACGTGCCGAACTCGCTGCGATAATTGGTGCGGAAATGCTCGATTGCTTGCGGTGCCAGCTGCAGTTCGTTGATCGGCTTCAACGCGAAGTCATCGATCTTGCCCAGGCTGCGCTGAGACAAGGGATCGAACAGGCGCAGATCCTCGATCTCGTCGCCGAAGAAATCGACGCGGATCGGCATGTTGGTGCCGGGCGGGAACAGGTCGACGATGCCGCCACGCACCGCGAACTCGCCCGGCTCGCCCACGGTGCCGGTGCGCGCATAGCCCTTGCCGACCAGGTAGTCGACCAGTTCACCCTGATCGAGCCGGCCACCGCGGGTCAGCTGCCGCGCGGCAGTCTTGAATTCCGCCGGTGCCGGCACCCGCTGCAGGATGGCGGCCACGGTCGTGACGACCACCAGCCCGGCGCGCGCTCTGTCGTCCATCGCCCCCAGGCGGGTCAGGGCATCGATGCGGCGCGCCAGGATGTCGCGGTGAGGCGACGCACGGTCGTAGGGCAGGCAGTCCCAGGCCGGAAACGAGATGACGGTCAGGTCCGGGGCCATGAAGCCCAGCATCTCGACCGTGCGCGACATGCGCAGATCGTCCTGCGCGACATGCAGCACGCCGCCGGGCGCAATGCCGGCGAGGCGCGCAATCAGCAGCGCATCGGCGCCGTCTGGCGCACCGCCGACCTGATGCCGGCCCAGTGCTGGAATGACGAAGGGAAGATCGCTCACGATGAAATACTGCTATGGAACTCCGTCAGCGCCGCGACGATCGGGCGCAATTCGCCTTCAGGGCATTCTCCGCGGCCGCAGACCCAGTCGTATATATCCGGGTCGGCCTCTTCCAGCAACGCGGCATAGGCCCGCAAAGCGCGGCCGTCAAATGCGTCCAGGCGCTGGTCCGCAAACCGCCCGAGCAGCAGATCCATTTCCCGCGTCCCGCGATGCCAGGAGCGGAATCTCAGGCGCTTGCGCTCGATGTTTAGCTGATCCGGCAAGTCATGCACACCCGGTCGCTAGGCTCCCCAAGCCAGCACAAAAGTCAAAAACCCCCAACCCAACCACATAGTCCCCGTCAAGAAATAGCCGACAATTCGAACAATTCGCCGCCTATGTATCATAAGCGGAACGCACGAAATCACGAGGGCGGACCCAATGAGGTAAGAGACGACTGAGGCCAAATCCAGTGACCAATCGCGAACAGCATCGAAGGGCAGGGCCAACGGTCCGAGCGCGATCCAGGCGATTGAATAGGGCCACCCGCCAGGCGGCAACGGTATTCCCTCCAGTATGAAACCGGCGACCACGGCCAGGAGAGAAGCCATGGCATAGGCGCCCACGATATGGCGAACAGTCACGACATGCCCTCATCCGCCGCCCTTCCCCGCCACGGCGCGGCGCGCTAGCTTGGCCGCCCCAGCTCATCGCCAAAGCCCGAGTCCGAGACGGTGCGACCCAACATCCTCAATCCTTTGTTCGCGCCAATAACCGTTTTGCCGGGCATCGGTCAACGGCTGGCGAAACTGGCGGAAAAGCTGGCCGGGCCGCTGGTGGTTGATCTGATCGGCCATCTGCCCAGCGGGCTGATCGACCGGCGGCATCAGCCGCATCTCTCGACCGCGGAAGGCGGCATTGCCACCATCGTCGTTCGGGTTGAGCGCCATATGAAGTCGCACAACCCACGCCAGCCCTACAAGGTGCGCTGCTCGGATTCGACCGGCTTCATCGATCTCGTCTTCTTCAATGCGCGCGAGGATTATCTGTTGCGCGCGCTGCCGCTCGGCCAGATGCGGGCGGTCAGCGGCCGCATCGATCGCTTCGGCGGCGAGCTCAACATGGTCCATCCCGACCACATCGTGCCGGCGGATGAGCTCGCCAAGATCCAGATCATGGAGCCGGTCTATCCGCTGACCGCCGGCCTCGCACCCAAGATCTTGCGCAAGGCGATCGAGGCGGCGCTCGAACGCGTGCCCAAAGTGCCCGAGTGGATCGGCGCGGCCGTCGTTAAGCAGCGGCAATGGACCGGCTGGCGCGAGTCCTTGCTGGCAGCACAGCATCCGCAGAGCGAGGGCGATCTCTCCGCGTTGTCTCCGGCGCGGATGCGGCTTGCCTATGACGAGTTGCTGAGCAACCAGCTCGCGCTCGCCTTGGTGCGTTTGCGCAACAAGCGCAAGGCAGGCCGGCCGAACAAGGGCAACGGCGCGCTGCGCCGGCGCGTCGTTGGCGCCCTGCCCTACAAGCTCACTCACTCGCAGGAGCAGGCCGTGTCGGAGATCATCGCCGATATGGCGGAGTCGACCCGCATGCTGCGCCTGCTACAGGGCGATGTCGGCAGCGGCAAGACGGTGGTTGCGCTGCTGGCGATGGCGAATGCGGTAGAAGCCGGCGGCCAGGCGGCCTTGCTTGCGCCGACCGACATCCTGGCACGCCAGCACTTCGCGACCCTGGAGCCCTTGTGCAAACAGGTCGGCCTGGAGATCGCGCTGCTGACCGGTCGCGACAAGGGCAAGGCACGCGACGCGACCTTGGCGCACCTCGCCTCCGGCGACCTGAAGCTGATCGTGGGCACCCACGCCTTGATGCAGGAGGACGTCGCCTTTTCCGATCTGCGCCTAGCCATCGTGGACGAGCAGCACCGCTTCGGCGTCGAGCAGCGGATGGCGCTCGCGGACAAGGGCGCCGGGGTCGACCTGCTGGTCATGACCGCGACGCCCATCCCGCGCACCCTGATGATGACGGCCTATGGCGACATAGACGTGTCCCGTCTCACGGAAAAGCCGGCCGGACGGCAGCCGATCGACACCCGCACGGTTCCTTTGGAACGTCTTCACGAGGTTGCCGATGCCCTGAAACGCGCCATCGTCCAGGGCGCGCGGATCTATTGGGTCTGTCCCCTGGTGGATGAGTCCGAGGTCATCGACCTCGCTGCCGCCACCGAACGCCATCGCATGCTCCGCCAGATGTTCGGCGAGCGCGTGGGTCTGGTACACGGCAAGCAGAAATCCGCGGAGCGCGATGCCACCATGGCCGCGTTTGCGGCCGGCGACCTCGACATCCTGGTGGCGACTACGGTGATCGAGGTCGGCGTCAATGTGCCGGAGGCGACGGTGATGGTGGTGGAGCACGCCGAGCGCTTCGGCCTCGCCCAGCTGCATCAGTTGCGCGGCCGTGTGGGGCGCGGCCTCGCCAAGTCCAGCTGCGTTCTGCTCTATCAGGCGCCGCTCGGCGAAACCGCGAAGGCGCGTTTGCAGATTCTGCGTGAGACTGAAGACGGATTTCGCATCGCGGAGGAAGACCTGCGGCTGCGCGGCGGCGGCGAATTGCTTGGCACGCGCCAGAGCGGCATACCGGAATTCCACTACGCCGACCTGGCGGTCCACGGCGATCTGCTGGCCATGGCGCGCGATGATGCGCGGCTGCTTGTGGAGCGTGATCCGCTCCTGAAGTCCGAACGCGGCGAGGCGTTGCGAATGCTGCTCTATCTCTTCCGCCAGGATTCGGCGATCAAGACCTTGACGTCTGGCTGACGGGCTCCTTGGGAGGCAGTGCCGGCGCACTGGTGGGCGGCGTCACGATACCGCCGGAGACCACTAGCTTCAGTCCGTCCTCGATCGGCATCTGGAGTCGAATGATATCCTTCTCGGGCACGAATAGCAGGAAGCCGGAGGTCGGGTTCGGCGTTGTCGGCACGAAGACGTTGATCGTCTCCTCTGCTGTCCTTTCCTGCACCTCGCCTTTGGTCCTGCCGGTAATGAAGCCAAGTGTCCAGATGCCTCTGCGCGGATATTCGATCAGCACGCATTCGCGGAATGCTGCCGACTTGTTGGCCAGCACCGTTTCCATGATCTGCTTGATCGCGCCGTAGAGCGAGCGGATTACCGGCAACCGGTTGAGGATGCCTTCGAGCAGGAGATTGACGGCACGACCGAGAATGCCTGCCGTCAGCGCGCCGATCAACGTGAGGCCGATGATCGCCAACAACAATCCGATGCCGGGTATCGAGAACCGCAGATAGGTCTCGGGATGGTATTGCGGCGGCAGAAGACTGAATACCCGCTCATCAACAAACGTAATGAAGAGCCAAGCGAGGTAAATGGTAAGGCTCACTGGCGCCGTGATCAGAACGCCCGCAAAGAAATAGGCGCGCAGTCTGGCGCCGAGACTCATCTGGAATGCCCGCGGTTTCTTTTCGGTCATTGTCTGCTGCCCTTCTTTCCCCCTCTATTCAAGGGGGCTGTCTGTTCGTGCGCAAGTGCCTATACTCGCACCGGGACGGCAAGGCTTTTATCAATGGCGGAACGCGAGTGGATCCAGGGGCAGATCTGCTTCCTGGAGCGGCATGAGATCACCTCCGAGCTCATTGCCGGGCTGGAAGATCAGTGGAACGGCCTGCGTGGCGACCGTCCCATGCCGCGGCGCGACGAGATCGACCCGGTCGAGCTGGTGCCGTGGCTGCCCTATCTCTCGATCGTCGAGCTGCACTATGAGCCATTCCGCGTGCGGTATCGGATCGTGGGAACGGAGGTCGCTCGCATCGTCGGGGAGGACTTCTCCCGTCGCTGGCTTGAGGAGACCGGATGGGGCGAAGCGTCGGTCGCGCTCAATCGCCTGCTCTATGAGCGCGTGGCCGAAAGTCGCGCGCCGTCATTCGGTCTTTCCGTCATCGAGTGGCAAGGCCAGGCGGATCACGTCTTCCAGTGGGCGCTGTTTCCCGTGGGCACCGGCGAGATGGTCACCCATTGCCTCAGCCTCGATGATCTCAGCGTGATCTCGCCGCGCAGCTGGCTGCTGCCGTTGGGTTAGCTGACAGCCCGCTCAGTACACTGCGCCTGCTCGTTCCGATCTGAGGCGCGCCAGCGTATCGTTCACGGACAGCTGCGTCTCGTCGTTGGGGTCGTACTTCTCGAGCAGCTGCACCTTCAGCGTGATGACCGACTGGGCATGCGCGCGGCGCACCGAGTCATAATAGAAAGGATCGTCGTAGAACCAACCCGGCCCACGCCAATAGTACGGATGTCCCCAATGGGGACCCCAGTACGGCCTGTACGGCGCGATGCGCTGCACATATTGCCGCGTCACCTCCAC
Source organism: Dongia deserti (assembly GCF_003574735.1). Classification (GTDB taxonomy): domain Bacteria; phylum Pseudomonadota; class Alphaproteobacteria; order Dongiales; family Dongiaceae; genus Dongia_A; species Dongia_A deserti. The sequence goes on along the minus strand of NZ_QORW01000013.1, from coordinate 3,579 downwards.
ATCCGTGTCGCGCGTCTCGTTCTCGATCCTCATGGCGGCGTAGCCGCGTTCATCAGCGATCTGCGCGGCGCGCCACAACGCGAGGTCATGAATCTTCGCCTGATCCGCTTTCACGCGTGGATCGTCGCTGCCCTTGCTGGACGAGACCCGAATGTCGGGCCCGGTATAAGTGACCTCGATCCGATCCGGCCCCAGGTCGCGCGCGCTGTATCCGAACTCACCGATCTGGCCGAGCGGCACCATTGCCGGCTTCGGCGGGGGTGGCGTCGTGCACGCGGCCACCAGTACAGCCGAAATGACAGCCGCGAAGAGCTTCACCGTCGATACACTGTTCGTGTGAGTTCTGTACATGACCATGCCACCGGTCTGCGCCCCACACAAGAAGGTGGGATGGCGCGATCACCCGCGCAAGTCACAAGTCCGCGCTCAGCGCCAGACAGAATCGGGGTTTGCCAGCACCTGCGGGCTCAGGGCCAGGCAATAGGCCTTGTGCTCCCACAGCGCCTTGCAGGCCCTGCCGGCCGTTTGCTGGTCCAGGCCGACCAGCATGGCGCTATACCGAGCGGTCCCTTCATAGGCCTTCTGCACGATTGCCGGTCGACCGCCCTTCGCGAGAGGCCCCAAGGAATCGCGCGCGCTCTTCAGCACCTGCTCGGCCTTGTCCCGCTCGGGATAGGCGCCGAATACGACGCCCCAGCCGCTGAGCCGCGCGGCCGAGGTAATGGTGCCGGCTTGCTCTCCTGCCAGTTGCGCGGCGCTGCACGAGCCGCCCGAGAGAATGGTAGGAGCAGGTCCGGTATCGGCGATGGTGATGACGTTGCCGAGCTGGGCCAGGGTCATGCCGGCCTTCTTTCCTGCTGCGAAGGCGCCATTCAGCAACCCGGTCATGTCGTGGACGCGTTGCCCGCGATTGGGACTGCCCAGGACGACGCCGATCAGCCGCCGCCCATCGCGTGTCGCCGAGGCAACGAGGTTGTAGCCGGACCCGCACGTGAAGCCGGTCTTGAATCCGTCCGCGCCGCTGTAGCTGCTCAGGATCGAATTGACGGTTCCGCGGCTGCGCTTGCCGATGGTGACGGCGCGCTGGTTGAACAGCGGATAGTGCTTCGGATAGTCGCGCAGCAGCCCGGTCGCCAGCACGGCGAGATCGCGCGCCGTCGTCACCTGCCCGTCATGTGGCAACCCTGAGGCGTTGCGAAACACGGTGCGGGCCATGCCCAGGGAACGCGCCATCGCGGTCATGCGCACGGCGAAAGCTTCCTCGCTCCCCGACACTTTTTCCGCCAGCGCGACCGCCGCGTCGTTCGCCGAGGCGACGATGGCGGCGTTGATCGCCTCGCGCACGGTGATGACCTGTCCGGCCTTGAGGCCGAACTTCACGGGGCTCTGGCCGGCGGCGTAGGACGAAACCTTGATCTTGTCGTCGAAGCTGAGCCGCCCCGCCTCGATCTCTGAGAGCGCGACATAGACCGTCATCATCTTGGTGAGAGAGGCGGGATACCACAGATGATTGGGTGCGTCGGCCGAAATGACCTGGCCGGTCTCGACGTCCACCACCAGGCTCGCCGCTTGCGCGGTCCCGTTTCCGGCCAGAATCAGGCCAGCGAGAACCACGACAAAGGCAAACACCGCGTGCGGCCCTCTGCACACGAGCGCTTTGACCATTTCTTCCCCGACGCCAGAATGCCTGATACAAACAGGCTTAAATTTGGCCGGCATCTTAGCATCAAGGGGCGAAAGGTGAAGCAGTTTGCTCGCACCACTGTGATACTTCTCACAATTATCACAATTGGCTTGGGCCTGACCCTAAGCGCACCTGCGAGATCGGATTACCAAGCGGGCGTAGAGGCTTATTCCAAAGGGGATTTCAAGACAGCGTTGGCCGAATGGTTGCCCTTGGCCGAGGAAGGCGACGCGGTGGCCCAGAACAGCGTCGGCGCGCTCTACGACCACGGGCTGGGCGTGGACGAGGACGACGGCATCGCGGTCTACTGGTACCAGCAGGCGGCGGACCAGAACCTGCCCCTCGCCATGCGCAATCTTGCCGCCAAGTATGCCAGCGGCCAGGGCGTGCCGTACGACGAGGCGATGGCCAACTCCTGGTACGAGAAGGCCGCCAAGATGGGCGACCCGGTGGCGATCAAGCGGATGGCCACATCGGCGCCCTCCAGTGAGTTTGCCGCCGCCACAACGGAACCGATCGCGGTCGCGCAAGACGACCAGGAACCCGCCCCCGCACCGTCGCCGCAGCCCATGAGCGTGGCCGGGGACCACGAACCCACCGAGCCCGCACCAGTGGCACCGGTTGCGCCGGAGCCGTCTGCCAAGGCGCCGGCCATGGCTGCCGCGGATGCCGACAGCAACGAGGCGCCGCAATATGGCGATACCGGCACGCAGGTGGCGCCAGCACCGGCAAAGACCCAGCAAGCCGCCGTCACAGCGCCGCCCGCCCCCGCCGCGGGCAACTGGTTGATCGGGATGTGGCAGGGCCCGTCGCTCGGCTGCCCGCCCGACGGCGGATTGGAGTTCACGGTGGACGAGACGCATTCCTACTATGCCGGTCAGATTGCCGTGCAGCTGAAGGCCAAATACAAGATCGCCGGCGATCGTATCGAGGTGACCACTACGGGCGTCGATGGCGTCGGTCATGCCTACGAGTACGAGCGCAAGGGAGCCGACAAGTTCGTCATCGCGGCGGTACCACCCGACATGCCGAGTTCCATGGTCGGTGTCGAGCATCGCCGCTGCGGCCCTGCGCCTGTAGCGGCCGCGACTGCGCCTGCGCCGACGCCGGCACCCGCCGCAGAGCCGAAGGCCGCCGCGCCTGCCCCGGCTGCGAAGCCCTTTGCCCCGGCCCCAGAGGGGCAAGCTGAGGTGCAGCCCGCACCGAAGGCCGCGCCGGTGAAGCCGGTGGCCGAAGCGGCTCAGCCGGAGCCGATCGCAGGCGCCCAGCAGGCAGTCGCTGTGCCGCAAGCAGCAAAATCAGTATCCGCCCAGGAAGGCTGGGACGCTTTCGGCCGCGGCGACTATGACGGCGCGCTGGCGGTCTGGCGCCCGCTTGCCGAGGGCGGGGATGTGACCATGCAGCTCCTCGTCGGCTCCATCTACGATTACGGCCAGGGCGTGCCGCAAGACGATGCCGAAGCTGTCAAATGGTATGAGCGCGCGGCCGCGCAAGGCTCAGCCAAGGGCCAGTATCAGGCCGGGGCCGTCTATGCCCGCAGCCCGCAGGTTAAGGACCCGGTGCAGGGCTACAAATGGCTGACCATCGCCGCACGCACGCTCCGCGACGGCCCGAAGGACGGCATCACCGCGGACCAGGCGTTGACCCTGCGCGCCTTGATCGAGCGTGAGATGAGCGAAGCCGACATCGCCAAGGCAAAACAGGAAGCGGACGCGTTCAAGCCGACGAAGGGATAGGCAGTCACCTCGCTGCATAGGTCGTCATGGTGCCCTTGGCGCGACCATCCATATGTGGACGGCCCTTTGCCTGCAAGGTTGATTGGATGGTTGAGCAGGTCCGATCGCTTGCGTCCATATGTCCGGCCTGTTGGTGCGATCGTGACTGATCGCGGGCCA
>NZ_QORW01000012.1 GCF_003574735.1 Dongia deserti | reverse complement strand
GCGGGGACAACGAGACGACCAACCTGAGCCTGGCGGGCGTGTTCGTGGCGACCGACTTCGACGGCGACAGCGTGGTGATCGATGCCGGCGCGACGGTGGTGATCAACAACGACATCCCGGTCAACTATGACCCGCAGAACCAGTCGCTCCTGAACTTCGTGGGCGGATCGATCAGCGGCGCCCTCAATCTCGACGGCAAGATAGGCGCGGACGAGCCGGGCACCATTGTGTTCACGGGCTTCGTCAACGGCGACGTGGCGAAGGACACGGGCGGCAACACGCTCACGTCGGGCGGCAAGACGATCGAGCTGAATGGTGTCGGCACGACGACGCTGACCGGCTATGTCGACGCCAACAACAACAACATTGTCGATGCCGGCGAGGCGGTCTTCACGGCCACATTGGACCCGACGACCGACAGTTATCAGTTCACACTGATCAAGACGATCGACAACGGAGCAGGGATCACGTTCAACCAGCTTGGCGATGTCGCGGCCGGTCAGTCACAGTGGATTCCCTTCGACAGCGACAAGGGCAATGCGAACTCCCTCGATCTCCTGGTCACCTCAAAATTTGCCAATGGGTCGACCGTCAACACCTCGAACATCGACATCGGTGTCAGCAATCAGTGGATTGGCGATCCTACCGGCGGCAGTCCTGCCGAGGGTATCCGCCTCGATTTTGTGGTCGGGCTGTCGGGCAGCACGAAAGACGAGAACGGCTTTGACTATGGGAGCCATTTCACAGTCACAGAGGCGTCGTTCAACATTGCGCAGGTCCAGGGCGGAGGCTCGACGGGGATCAAGATTCGGTTGTGGGATTCGCAAGTCGAATCCTTCAACTCAGGCGACAATCTGGCCAGCTTCCAGGCCAACCAGCTGCAGGTGCTGATCGCAGCGATCCAGGTCTTCAGCAACGGCGTCTTGCAGACGGCAGGCGTGGACTACGTCATCACGTTCAACGGTGGCACCGAGGTGACGATTACTGGTCTCGAAGCCAATAACGTGGTGGTCGTCAGCGGCCAGACCGCCTTCGACCGCATGGATATCGACTATGACTCCGGGAATCCCTTCGCCGTCAACAACGTCTCAGTCGCGAATGTTGCTACCGGTGATCCGTTAGACCTGCAGTTCAATACACTGCTGACCGACTTCGACGGCGACACGTCTACCGGCCAGATCGACGTGAACCTCCAGCCCGCCGACGGCGCCGCCAACACGTTCACCGGCTACAGCGGCAACGACGTACTGTTCGGTGCTGGCGGCAACGACAAGCTCAACGGCGAAGATGGGAATGATACGCTGAACGGCGGTAGCGGCAATGACACTCTGAACGGCGGGGCCGGAGATGACATCCTTATTGGCGGCCAGGGCAACGACACGCTCGACGTCAGCCAGGGCAACGATACAGTGCGGATCACTAGTGCCCTCGACGGGAAGGACGTGGTCAACGGCTTCGACAACGATCCTACCGGCGGTCAAGACTTCATCGACTTGGATGCTCTGTTCGACAGCCTGTCGGTTGCGGCCGGCAACCGCGCTGCGCGCGTCGATATCTCGACCTCGGGCGCTGACACCCTGGTCAAGATCGATGTTGATGGCGGCGGTGGCTTCAATGATGCGGGCGACCTGCTGATCACCATCACAGGGGTCACCGGCGACATCACCAAGGGCACGGCGGCGACCGACGACATACAACTGGGCACCTAATCCCGGAACTAGCGTTGATGAAATCGAGGCGCCTTCGGGCGCCTCTTTTTTTGTGTCTGCAATCTGGGCGGGCGCCAAGATGTCGCAAATAGGCCAAAAGCGCCCTGAAAGTCTGTTCATTCAGATGAACTGAGTATGAATGCAGCTTAACTGAAAATGAATGTGGGCAGGCGAAATCTTACTAAAAACGCCCTGATTCTTAATAGCTACATACCAGGATATATAAAGATCGCATTTGAGCGAATTGCGCGGGGCATTCTTCCTATCGGATACTCCCGCCCGGCCGGAGTCCATCACTTGGGGGTCGTCTTGGGGACGACAGGGACACACCGGCCTCCACAACCCGTCGGGTAACGGCGCCCGGCGTCCAAACAGAGGGCATGACACATGGCTACGGACTCCACGAATCTCCCGCAGGGCGAGACGCGTCTTGACGCCGGCTTGGATATGGCCGGCAGCGATCTGGATCTCACGAATGTCCAGGTGGCACAGGCGGAGCCAGCAGACTGGGTCGACCTGCCAAAAGGCAACGTGGTCATCCTCCTGCCCGTGCAGCCCGGCCAGACGGTCCGACTGCCGACCGCCAGCGCCGAAAACCTGCCCACCAAGATCGGGCCCGAGGGCAACCTGGCGTTTGTGGTCGATGGCCGCACCATCATCCTGCAGGGCTATCTCAGCGCCAACGAACAGTCCCCGGTGAAGATCGTCACCAGTGATGGCGACAGCATCGACGTAGCCGAACTCATCGCCGCCACCGATCCCTCGCTCGACATCGTGACCGCAGCCGGTCCGGCCACCGGTGGGCAGGGCGATGGCGCCGAAGGCAGCGGCATCTTCGTGCCGTTCGGCGCGGGCCCCGGCCTCGGCGGCATCGCCGCCATCGGCATCCTCGATCCCACGCAGCTGCAGTACCGGCTGATCGACGACGAGCGGCGGGAGTTCGTCGAAGGCGACACCGAGCCGAGCAGCATCGACATCTCGTTCGACATCCTCGGCGGCATCGTCAACGAGGACGATCTGCTTGGTGATCCGATCCACAACATCTCGCTGGTTGTGAAGGATGTTGGCAATGACGGCGTCGGCAACGATCCGTTTGACACGAAGGACCGTGAAGAGGGCGGCCTGGACAGTGACGGCGACGACAACAACGGCAGCGGCGCGGATCCGGACAATGAGCCGCTGACGACCATCGCGACCGTGAAGGTCAATTTTGGCCCCGATATCCCCGGCACGCTCACCGTCGACCCGTCGCAGCTGCCGGCCGGCCTGACTTCGGAAGGCGAGCCGATCATCTATCAGGTGCTGCCGCCCAGCGGCGGCCAGGGCAACGGCATCGTCGCCTTTGTCGATGGTAACGCCGATGGCAAGTTCGATGAGGCAGACGGCGATCGCCTGGTCTTCGGTATCAAGGTGCTGGAGAAGAGCTCGGCAAACACCTTCCACATCGCCTTCACGCTCTATGACAACCTCGACGACGAGGCGCCTGATCTGAACAAGGACGGCAAGGCCGATCTACTCGGCGCGAACGAGCAGATCCTCGACCTGCCCGTGAAGATCACCGCCAAGGATTCCGACGGCTCGACCAAGTCGACCACCATGAAGTTCGGTGTCGAAGACGACGTTCCGTCCTTCGGCGAAGTGATCGGCATCGGCGAGGGCATGCAGATCATCAACACCGGCGCCGGCGTGGCTCACGACGAATCCCTGGGCGTACAGGGCGACGCAGATGATCAGAGCATTCTCACGCCAGATGCCATTTCGCTGCTTCTCGGCCTGCACGGCAAGATCACTGGCGAGGGCTTCAGCCTGCCGTTCGGCGACAGCGCTGGCGCACTGACGTTCTTCGGATTTCCTGCGCCAGGGCTGGCGCAGACCCAGGTCATCGCCAGCTTTGGCGCCGACCAGAAGACGCAGGAGTATCTGAAGGACTCCAAGGACGCGTCGGCTCGCAACTCCATCTTCGGTGAACTTGAGGATCGCACCGACCGCGACGGCGACGGCGTCGACGACGGCGAGAACGAGCATCCGTTCGAGCTGTTCATGATCAAGAACAATGCCGTCGGCGGCGTTACCGAAGACAACCTGACGATCGATCCGCAGCTGACCAATGCGACGGTCACGTGGAACGGCGCCCAGCCGCCGCTGCCGGTGTGGGCGCAGCAGATCGATGCCCACACCGTCGTCGGCTATGTCGAGGTCAATGGCGTCAAGGAAACGGTGTTTGTCCTCAACATCGATGATAACGGCGTGCTGAGCTTCGTGCAGTTGCACCAGATCAACCATCCCGACACGACGAACCACGACGAGCCGTTCCCGATCAAGGGCGCGGACGGTCAGGATCTGATCCACGTCCGCATCAGCGACTACGACGGCGACCATGCGCACCAGCCGGTCAACATAGTCGTGCAGGACGACGGCCCGAAGTTCATCAAGGTCTACTGGGGCCTCGATGGCGACAGCACCTCCCCGATTAACGGTATCGGCCGGATCGACGAGGATTGGCTGAAGGACGGCAACAAGGACTTCGCGCTCGGCGACGACCTCGGCAAGACTCATGCCGACGGCACCGTGATCTTCGATTTCGGCGCCGACAATCCGGGCACGCTGTCGATCGACGGCCTGACCATCAAGGATGACGCCGGCAATACGCTCGTCACCTTCGACAAGGACGGCAACCCCGTCGGACTCAACAACCTGAAGACGTCCGAAGGCGAGACGATTCTCATTGAGAAATCCGGACCGGACGGCAATGGTGTCGTCACGTGGACCGGCTATGTCGGCGATCCGAGCCACAAGGTCTTCACCTTCTCGCTCGACACGGAAGGCGGCGAGATCGGCGAGTTCGACTTCGATCTCCATGAATCACTGTATCACCCGGACAACAACGGCAATCCCGCCGACGACGAGACGGACGACGGCAAGGGTTCGTTCGAAGACAACCTGCACTTTGACTTCATCGTCCGCGGTACCGATGCTGACGGCGACTGGGCCGAGGGCAGCGTCAAGATCAGGGTGGACGACGACAGCCCGAAGTTCGAAGGCGTCTGCTTCACGCACGGCAACGGCAGGGTCGATGAGGACCTGCTGATCCCTGGCGGCAATCTGGGTCTCGATTTCGGCCCTGGCGACGAGAGCCTCTTCGACGGCACTTTCACCAGCGGTACGATCAACTTCGACTTCGGCGCCGATCAGCCGGGCAAGCTCGCCTTCGGCGAGCTGGTGATCACCGACTCGGCCGGCAAGACCTGGGATATTTCCGAGCTCAAGACCGCCGACGGCAACGGCATCTACATAGAGATCTCCGACCCGGATCCGGTGACAGGCGTCGTAACCTACAAGGGGTTCGAGGACGGATCCAACGACCCCGTGTTCACGATGTCGTTGGACACCAGCGGCAAGGATGTGGGCGATTTCAAGTTCACTCTGCACCAGGCGCTGCAGCATCCGTACACCGACTCCGACTCCGACTACAACAACGACGACAATCCGCAGAGCCGCTACGAAGACAATTTCAACTTCGCCTTCAACGTCATCGCGACGGATGCCGACAAGGATGCCGTGCAGGGCACGATCAAGATCGTCGTCGACGATGACTCTCCGAAGGCGCTTGATGACCACGACGTTGTGACGGAAGGCAAGACCGGCAGCGAGTGGAACTACGCTTCGGGCAACGTCGTGACCGGCGGCGACTCGACGGTGCTTGGCAAGGATTCCAACTTTACGTTCCTGCCGCCTCTGCTCACCGGCGACGGCACGCCAGACCTGCCGGGCGCGGATCGTCCCTACACGATCAGCAAGCTCACACACGGCGCCGATACCTACAACCTGATCGACCATGGCGATGGCGCCAGCCCGCGATTCGAAGTCACGAAGAACGGTGGCGCTTCGCTGGGCGCCGGTGAGAGCTTCGATGATGCTACGGGCATCCTGACGATTCCGACCGACAAGGGCGGCACGTTCGAGATCATCCTCGTCAACAGCAACCAGAGCCTGGTAGGCGAGTACAGATACACCGTGCCGGCAGACGCCGATCACGATATCGACTACCACATTGGTCCCTCCGTCTCGCAGTCTCTCACCGGCGATTTCGACACGGTTGGTGAGTGGGTGACGGCATTCGACAAGGGCGGCATCACGATCGAGCCGATCGGCGGCCAGCTCGCGATCAAATCGGTCGACGTCCAGGGCCCGCCGAATCCGAACTATCGCGGCATCGGCGTCTCCAGCGGCAACGGCGATGAGGCCGAGGTCGACCGCTTCGGACAGGGCGGCTCGGAAGGCCTGAAGCTGACCATCCAGAACGATGACTTCCCAGGCGGTGTCAACAACGCCTCGCTGCTCCTCGGCGCACTGTTCAATGGCGTGCAGTTCGACAACGGCTTCCAGGAAATCGTCCAGTGGCAGGTGTTCCTGAATGGCGTTCCGGTCGCCTCGGGGCAGATCGTCGGCGATTTCGACGGCCTGGTCACGCTCGACATCGACACGGGCGGCGCGAAGTTCAACCAGATCGTGCTGAAGCCTCTCGACAACGGCGCGCCCGGCAACCACAAGGACTGGAACTCCGATTTCCAGCTTATCAATGTCGAGATCTGCAAGCCGCAGGACAAGTTCACGGAGGCGTTCGACTACACACTGCGCGACTCCGATGGCGATGAATCGACGGCGACTCTGACCGTCGACGTGAAGGATACGGAGCCGAAGTTCCCGACCCATTCCGCGGCCAACATCACCTTCAAGGTGGACGAGGACGGCATCGCAGGCGGCAACAAGGACGTTCAGCCGGGCGACAGCGCGGAGAGCACTTCGGGCGGCAACGTCGACAATGACGGAATCCACGTCGGCAAGATCAACTTCACCCCAGGCTTCGATCCGGTCTCGATCGAACTGACGGTGGGCAATGGCGGCGACACGGGCCTCGACACAGTCGACGGCAAGAACGTGTTCGCGGCATGGGATGCGGCCACCAGTACGCTGATCGGTTACATTGAGGGCACCGATCCGTCGGATGCGGCCAATCGCGTCTTCACCATGAAGATCGACAATCACCAGACCGGCGACTTCACATTCAAGCTGCTGAAGCCGGTCAAGCATCCAGAGACGGACGCCGGAGGGGCGAACGACAACACGGAAAACTTCACAACGGACCCGTCCTTCGTCGTCAACATCCAGATCGAGGACAAGGACTGCGACGTGATCCACGGCAAGGCCATGATCACGATCGACGACGACATGCCGGTGGTGCAGGTTGCGGCCAACTCGGCCGGCGCCGTGACCCATGACGAGACAAAGGGCCGCGACAACGGCCCGGGCGATGACGACCAGTTCGGCAATCCGCCGTCGCTCTTCAACGTGCTGGGCGCAGGCCCGGCCATCGGCTGGGCGTTCGACGGCGACCCGGTGGTCAATATCAGCGGCTCCAAATACGGCGCCGATGGTCCGGGCAATACGAGCTATGCGCTGGACATCCCGGCAGGCGACGTGTTCTCCGGCGTCGAGACTACCGACGGCAAGGACATCTGGCTGTTTGAAGGTCCCAACGGCATCATCGTGGGCCGCGTCGGCAGCGGCGTCGACGGCTCCACTCCCGATGCGACTGGCGCCATCATCTTCGCGATTGCCATCAACAGCGATGGCGAGCTGATCCTGGTGCAGTACGACTCCCTGAAGCATCCGGACAACCCCAACAACTACGACGAGGTCATCCCGCTCGCAAACGGCGCGCTGCAGGCGGTCGTCACGCTAACCGACGCGGACGGTGATTCGGTCAGCAAATCAGCCGACATCGGCGGTCTCGTGCGCTTCGGCGATGACGGCCCGAAGGCGCGCATCGACACCAAGCACAACAACGTCGTGCAGCACGACGAGACCCCCGGCGTGCAGAACCCCGGCAGCGGCCTCGACATGGATCAATCCGATCCACTTCCGGCGGAGTTCAGCGGCATCGTCGGTGCACTGATCGGTTGGGCGAAGAGTAACGAGCCTATCGTCACCACCGCCGGCACGTCCGTCGGATCCGATGACGAAGGCGCGACCGTGACTCTGTCGCTAGAGGTCAGCGGCAAGGGTGTCGATTCCGGTATCGACGATACCGCCACGGGCCAGAACATCTATCTCTTCCAGAACGGCTCGATCGTCGAAGGCCGGGTGGGCGGCGAAGGCGGCCCTGTGGCGTTCGCTGTTTCGATCAACCAGGACGGCACGATCAACCTCGCCCAGTTCAGGGCGGTCGCGCATCCCAACCCGAACGACCATGACGAGTCGGTTTCGATCGCCAACGGCGCGCTCAAGGCGGTCGTCACGGTCATTGACGGCGATGGCGACAAGGATGTCGACAGCGTCAGCATCGGGAATCGCGTGCGCTTCGACGACGATGGTCCGCAATTCGTGGACGTGTGCTTCGATCACGGCAACGGCCGGGTGGACGAGGATCTGCTCCCGGGCGGCAACCTGGGGCTCGATTTCGCGCCGGGCGATGAAACCCTGCTCGACGGCACCTGGACCAGCGGCCAGATCAACTTCTCGATCGGCAGCGACCAGCCCGGCACGCTGTCCTTCGGCGACCTAACGATCACCGACTCTAAGGGCCTGACCATCCCGCTGAGCGCCCTGAAGACGGCCGACGGCAACAGTGTCTCCATCGTGCAGAGCGCGCCCGATGGCAACGGCGTCGTCACGCTGACGGGCATCGAGGCCGGCTCAGGCGATCCGGTGTTCACGATGACGCTGGACACCAGCGGCGGCAACATGGGTGACTTCAAGTTCACCCTGAACCAGGCGCTGAGCCATCCGTACACGGACTCCGACCTCAACAACGACGACAATCCGGAGTCGCGGTACGAGGACAACCTCAACTTCAGCTTCAACGTGATCGCCAAGGATGGCGACAAGGATACTGCGCAAGGCGCCATCAACATCGTCGTGGACGACGATTCGCCGAAAGCCTTCGACGACCACGACGTGGTGACCGAGGGCAAGACCGGCGATGCCTGGAACTTCGCTTCGGGCAACGTTGTCACTGGTGGTGATGCGTTGCTCCTCGGCAAGGACTCCAATTTCACCTTCCTGCCGCCTCTGTTCACCGGCGACGGCACGCCGGATCTGCCAGGTGCCGATCGTCCCTACACGATCAGCAAGCTCGCGCATGACGGCACGACCTATTTCCTGAATGATCTGGGCGGCGGCTCCTTCAGCGTCACGAAGGGCGCGCCGGCCGGCGAGCCTGGCGCATTGCCGATCAACAACACGACCGAAACCTTCACCGGCGGTGTCCTGAAGATCCCGACCGACGAGGGCGGCACGTTCGAGATCGTGATGGTCAGCAACACCCAGTCGGAGGTGGGCGAGTACCGCTACACCGTGCCGGCGGATGCAGCCCACGACGTCGACACGCTGGTTGGCCCGGCCGATGCCACCGCTTCGCTCGCGCTCACCGACGCATCCGCTTGGGTCAGCGCGTTCAATGCCGGCGGCATTACGCTCGAAGGTCTGCGCGGCATTGCGGCGGAGAATCTGGACGTCAAGCTCGTCACCGTCCCGTCCGGCCCGACTTATCGCGGCGTCGGCGTCGATAACGGCATCGACGGTGCCGAGGTCGACATCCAAGGCCCCGAGACGCTGAAGCTGACGCTGCAGGATGCGGCCTATCCGGGCGGCGTGACCAATGCCAAGCTGCTACTGGGCGCGCTGTTCGACGGCGTGCACTTCGACAGCGGCAACCAGGAAATCGTGAAGTGGGAGATCTGGAACGATGGCGTTCTGGTCGGTTCCGGCCAGATCCTGGGCGACCTGGACGGCCTGGTTACGCTTGACATCGACACGGGAGGCCAGAAGTTCGACGAGATCCGCCTGACGCCGGTGAGCAACGGCGCCGGCAGCAACTCGTCCTTCAATTCCGACTTCCTGCTGCTCAACGTCGAGATCTGCAAGCCGCTCGACAAGTTCGTCGAGGAGTTCGACTACACGCTGCGTGATTCCGACGGCGATGAGTCGACGGCGACCCTCTCTATCAACGTGAAGGACACCGAGCCGAAGCTGCCGCCGCGTACGACCGAAATCTCGGTCCAGTTCACGGTCGACGAGGACGGCCTGCCGGGTGTCGGCATCGGAGACCACGCATCGCAGGACGCGGAGGAGAACCACACGCCGCCGAACGCGCTGGTCGACGACGCCATCCACATCGGCAAGATCAACTTCACGCCGGGCTTCGATGCGGTGACGATCGAGCTCAGCGTCGGCAATGGCGGCGATACCGGCCTCGACACGGTCGACGGCAAGAACGTGTTCGCGGCGTGGGATGCCGCAACCAGCACGCTGGTCGGCTACATCGAGGGCACCGATCCGTCGGATGCGGCCAACCGCGTCTTCACCATGAAGATCGACAACCATCAGACGGGCGAGTTCACGTTCACGCTGCTGAAGCCGGTCGAGCACCCGGACAGCAATCCGCAGGTCCCGAACGCCGACGAGAACCACCCGGACCTGTCCTTCACCGTCAACATCCAGGTCGAGGACAAGGATTGCGACGTCATCACAGGCACGGCGACGATCAAGATCGACGACGACATGCCGGTGATCACGCAGCAGAGCGGCAACTTCAAGCTGGCGGTCGACGAATCTCTCGACGGCAATAGCACCCCGAACAACGCGGGCGATCATCCGCACAATCCGGGCACCCGGATCGAGGATGACGAGGACGGCGCCGGCCTGCCGGGCGTCCTCACCGGCCTGGGTTCGGTGATCGGCGCTGCGAAGTCCAGCGGCAGCAGCCTGTTCTCCTACCAGGCCGGTGCCGACGGACTGCAGTCGGCCGTCTATAGCCTGACACTTGCCGGCGGCGGCTCGATCCCGACCACTCTGAAGGACACGCAGTCGGGCCTCACGATCAGCCTCGTGTCGTTCCCCGACGGAACGATCCGCGGCATCGCCGGCGGCCACCTGGTGTTCGCCCTCTCCATCAACGGCACCACCGGTGAAGTCTCAATGGCGCAGTACCGCGCCGTCGATCACGGCAACCAGGAGCAGGCGCCGGGCAACCATGACGAGGAGGCGACGCTCGGCATCACCGGCGGTCTGCAGGTGACGCTGACCGTCACGGACAAGGACAACGACACTGTTTCGAGCTCGGCCGATATCTCCGGCAAGATCACGTTCGACGATGACGGGCCGAAGGCCGACCTCGACATCAAGCACAACGCCAAGATTGCGGTCGACGAGTCGGTGGGCAAGGACTTGTCCGATCCGAACGCGCACGACGAGCAGGCGACGGGCGACACGACCGACATCGGCTATGCCAAGGTCGCGGCCAACGTGCTGTTCGACGATGACAGCGAGTACGGCACCGATGGTCCGGGCACCAAGCAGTTCAAGCTGCTGATCAACGGCGGCGCGAATTCCGGCCTGGACGACACCCAGACCAATAGCGACGTGCTGCTGACGGCCAACGGGGCCGGCACGCTGATCGAAGGCCGCTCGGCCATCGACAACCACCTGGTCTTCACCATCGCCATCGATCCCGTTACCGGCGAGGTGACCGTCACCCAGTACCGCGCCGTGGAGCACAACAACTCCAGCGATCCCGACGAATCCGGCAGTTCCGCCGCGGTCATGAGCAGCAACAAGGTGCAGGTCGAACTGACCATCACCGACAAGGACGGGGATTCCGACACCGACAAGGTGGACCTGGGCTCCATCATCAAGTTCGAGGACGACGGCCCGACGGCCAAGATCGTGAAGGCCGAGGGCGCGCAGATCGTGCTCGACGAATCGACCGGCCCGGCAACCGGCCCATACGCCGACCCGAACGCGTTCGACGAAAACGGCAACGTCGATGGCGACATCGGCTACGCCAAGGTCGCAGGCAACCTGCTGTTCGTCGACAATTCGGACTATGGCACGGACGGCCCGGGCACCAAGGGCTACACGCTCGCGCTCAGCAGCAACGGCACCAACAGCGGCTTGGATGACGTGGCCACTGGCCAGGACATCCGCCTCTATCAGGTGGATGCCGACACGGTTGTCGGTCGTGTGGGCAACAGTGTCGGCCCGATCGCCTTCCAGATCGACATCAACCAGTCGACCGGCGAGGTCACGATCTCGCAGTTCCGCGCGGTCGAGCACGACAACGCGGGTGACAGCGCTGCGACCCATGACGAGAGCGGCTCGCCCGAGATCATGGACAACGACAAGCTGTTCATCCGCCAGACGATCACCGACAAGGACGGCGACAGCGACGTCGACTATCTCGACCTCGGCAAGCTGATCAAGTTCGAGGACGATGGTCCGGTCGCCGTGGACGACGAGGACTCCGTCGACGAGGACAGCGGCGCCTACGCCATCGGCAACGTCTATACCGGCAAGGATGGCGGCGTCCCTTATGGCAGTGACGCCAATCTGACCGACGGCAACAAGGACGACGTCGGCTCCGACGGCTTGAAGTCGATCCAGTGGGTCGACCCCAACGCCATCGGCGGCATCGACGGCAACGGCAACGTGGCCGGCCTCTACGGCACGCTCTACGTGCAGACGGACGGCGATTATAAGTACGTCCTCAACGACGACCATCCGGCCCTCAAGGACCTGGATAACGGCGAGGTGCTTTACGACACCTTCTCCTACATCATCACCGACAAGGACGGCGACAAGTCGACTGCAACGCTGAAGATCACTATCAACGGCAAGACGGATAACTCGCCGCCGGATATTGACCTCGATCCTCAGAATCCGCAGACGGATGACCGGACAGCGGTTGTGTCGGACGAGGGGCTGACCGACGGCGAGATGGACGATATCGGCGTGCCGAGCGACGACACCGACAGCGCGACCTTTGTGGGCTTGCTGACAGTGTCCGACCCGGATGTCGGCGATGTGTTGTCGGTGAAGATGATCAACCCGGGCACGCTGCCGAATTGGACATTTAGCGGTGGAGATTCGGTGTCCTGGGTTCTATCGGCGGACGGTCAAACTCTGACCGGCACGGCAGGCGGCGACCCCGCGATCACCATTCAGCTCTCGCCGTTGGTCGGTAACACCGCCAGCTACACGGTGACGTTACATCAGCCGCTGGATCATCCAGTCGCAGGCCAGGAGGATGAACGCTCCTTCACTGTGCCGGTGCGGGTGACCGACAGCGCGGGCGCGTTCGACACCGCATTCCTGACGGTGGAGATCGAGGACGACAGTCCCGAGGTGCACCTGAAGACGTCCGGCAGTATCAGCCTGCAGGTCGACGAGACCCTGGGCGGTATTGGCGATCATCCGGATCCAGCTGGCACTCGTGAGGAGAGTGACGAGACCGGCGTCAACCCTGTTCTGGTCATTCCGGCCTACGGGACAGTGATCGGTGCAGCCTCGGCGCAAGCCTCCGATCTGCTCGAGATCCAGCCCGGCGCCGATGGCGAGCTGTCGCATGAGTACACCCTCAGTGTCACTGGCGACGGCGCAACCGGCCTGACTGACACCGCGAGCGGCCAGCCGATCACGCTCGAGGATAATGGCGCGGGCCTGATCCTCGGCAAGACCGCCGGTGGGCATGTGGTGTTTGCCCTCACGATCGACGGCACCTCGGGCGAAATCTCGATGGCGCAATATCGTGCGATCGTCCACGGCGATACCGGCAGCCACGACGACGTCAAGTCGATGTTGGCCGGCAAGCTGTCGGTCACACTGAGCGTGACCGACAAGGACCATGACGAGGCTTCAAAGAGCGTCGACATCAGCGGTTCGATCAGCTTCGACGATGACGGCCCGAAGCTGGTGGACGGCGCGGTGCAGGGCAGCGTCGAGGAAGACGACATCAATAGCATCGTCAGCGTCGGCAACAACGAGGACGGCTCGGTCGGCCAGCATGTCGCACAGGGCTCGCTGATTACGCTGGTCAATTTCGGCTCCGACGGGGCCGCGGCCGGCGGCGGGTTCAGCCTGGATCCGGCGGCGACCGCCACGCTCCTGAGCCAGAACCTGACCTCGAAGGGCGTGCTGCTCACCTACAACATCGTGGGCGACACGCTGACCGCGTCGGCCGGCGCGCAGACGGTCTTCACGCTGAAAGTAGAGGCCGACGGCGACTACACCTTCACGCTGGTGGACCAACTCGACCATCACCCGATCCCGTTGGCGGACAACACCGAGGGCTTCCTCACCATCAACCTCGGTGGGGTAGTGGAGGCCACCGACAAGGACGGCGATAGCCTGCACCTGGGCGACAACTTCTCCATCAAGGTGCAGGACGATATCCCGACTGCGTTCGATCCGGAGGACAAGTCGGCCAGCAACAAGGCCGGGGCCTCGGTAATCGGCGATCTGGATTTCCAGGGCCATGTCGGCGCCGACGAGCCGGCGAGCATCACGTTCACCGGCTTCACGGACGGCGATGCGGCCAAGGACGTCAACGGCGATCCGATCAAGTCGCAGGGCGAGGCGGTGTTCCTCTACGGCGAGGGTACCGGTGTCATCACCGGCAAGACCGGGGACGGCGACGAGGTCTTCACGGTCACACTCCAGCCAGGCAGCGATACCTACAGCTTCAATCTCAACCGGGCGATCGACGATGGCGGCGGCGTGGTGTTCACCAACCTCTCCGGCGGCAAGGCCGGTGAGAAGGAATGGCTGCGCATCGACAATCTCGACACTGATCTGCTGATCACGCCGCTGAACCAGGCAACGGGCAACATCAACTCGGACACAGATGACATCGGCGTCAGCGACCAGTGGATCGACCACGGCGAAGGCGTGCGGATCGACTTTGTCAAGAATCCGGCCGGCAACCAGGATGCGGAGAACGGCTACACCTATGGTAGTCACTACCTGGTGAACGAGGTTTCGTTCGCCATCATCCAGAGTTCTGGCAATGACACGTCGAGCCTGAAGATCCGGATCGTGAAGGCCGACGATGATACCAGCCTGGAAGGCGACGCGGACGATGTGACCGCGCTGCTGTCGCAGGCTGGCATCAACATCAATAACGTCAGCGGCGGTGCGGCTCCGACCATCACCGATCTGGGCGGCGGCTACTTCCAGATCAACGGACTGGACGACGGCGACAAGATCACCGTCACCGGGGACGAGCCGTTCAACCGACTGGAGATCGAAGGCGTCAACCACAACAACAGCAAGCAGTTCAGCGTCGGCGGGCTGGCGATCGGCACCATCGTCTCGGGCGATCCGGTCACCATGAATTTCGACGTGAAGCTGACGGACAAGGACGGCGACTCCGCCGCGGCGGACTTCAACGTGACGGTCGTCGACCGCCCAGTCACCATCAGCGACCTCACCCCGAAGGCGAGCGGCGGCGACGCCGTTGTTGACGAGGAGGCCTTGAGCGACGGCACGAACCCCGGCTCCAACGCGGAGTTCGGAACCGGCAACTTCAAGATCTCGGCGCCCGACGGTGTCGGTGACCTGAAGATCTCGGATGGCAACGACACCATCACGATCATCAACAACGGTGTGTTCCAGGCCGGCCAGTTCATCGGCAGCAGCGATCTCGGCAACAAGCTGGAGATCACCGGCTATGACTCGGGCACCGGCGTGGTGACCTACAAATACACGCTGCTTGATAACGAGAACCATCCGAACGCCAACGGCCAGAACAGCCTGTTCGACGACTTCACCGTGAAGGTGACAGACAAGGACGGCGACTCCGCGACCGGCACCCTGTCGGTGAAGATCATCGACGACGTGCCGGTGGCGAACGCGCTGAGCAAGTCTATCCTCGCCGACACTGGCCAGGATACCAACCTGCTCATCACGCTCGACATCTCTGGTTCGATGACACAGGCCTCCGGCCTGACCGATCTGAACAAGCTGGAGCTGGCAATCGCAGCGATCAAGGAACTGATCGAGCAGTACGATGCGCTCGGCGACGTGAAAGTTCGGCTGGTCACCTTCAGCACCAACGCCAGCGAGCGAGGCGACACCTGGATGACGGTGGCCCAGGTCAAGGACGTGCTTGATACGCTGTCCGCGGATGGTCTGACGAACTACGATGAGGCTCTGACGGACGCGATCGCGGCATTCGGCGACTCCGGCAAGATCGTCGGCGCGCAGAACGTCGCCTACTTCCTGTCGGACGGCAACCCGAACCGCCCGGAGGGTGATGCCGGCATCGATGCCGGCGAGGAAGCGACCTGGATCAACTTCCTCAAGGCCAACGACGTCAACTCGTTCGCTCTCGGGTTCGGAGCACCGGGCGATGTCAACCAGGGCGCGATCGACCCGATCGCCTACAACGGCGTGACGGAGATGAACACCAATGGCCAGGTGGTCACGGATCTTAACCTGCTCGCCGCGGCGTTGGTTTCGACGGTGGCGCCTCCGGTCAATGGCAACCTCAAGACCAATGGGGGCAACAGTATCGGTGCCGATAATCCGGGCATCGTCAGCCAGATCACCTTCGGCGGGAACACGTTCGTGTTCAACGGCGCGTCGATCACGAGGACGACCGGATCTCTGGCGTTCGGTGTCAGCGGCGGTGGCACGATCCTGACCTTCTCGACACCGAACGGAACGCTGCAAGTCAACATGAGCACGGGGGCCTACACCTATGCCTTGTTGGCAGATGCGGCTGCCAGCGACACGTTCGGCTACACGCTCACCGACACCGACGGCGATGCGGCCACCAGCACCCTGCAGATCAGCGCTGCAGTCAGCGATATCGCTCCGATCGTGCGGGATGACTACATCATTGCCGGTCACAACAATAACAGCGGCAATGAGACTATCGTCATTCCGGCTGCAGCATTGCTGTGGAACGACAGTGATGCAAATGGAGACGCCATTTCGGTCAGCGGGACGTTCACGAACGTGAGCGGCTTCAACGGAACGGGTGTCACGCTGTCGAGCGGCAATATCTCGATGGTCGACAGCAGCGGCGGTGGCACTTTCACCTACACCGGTACAGCCAACGGCAAATCGGACACGGGGGATGTCGTGCTCGATCGCAGCCAGGAAGGCGATGATCCGCTCGAGGGCAACGGACTCGACAATATCATCGTGAGCGATGACAGCAGCGATGCCCTCAATGGTTATGAAGGCAACGACGTGCTATTGGGCGGTGCTGGCAACGACACGCTGAACGGCGGCACCGGCCGCGACTGGCTGGTTGGTGGCGCAGGCAATGACACCATGGTCGGCGGTGCTGGCAACGACCTCATCGACGTTAGCGAAGGCAACGACACCATCCGTTACACGTCCAAGCTGGACGGCCAGGATGTCATCACGGGCTTTGACAACAGCGGTGGCTCTGGCAATCAGGACTTCATTGACCTGAATCCGCTCTTCGACAGCCTGGGCATTGCCACAGGCAGCCGCACGGGGCTGGTCAATATCTCGACATCGAGCGGGAACACGATTGTCAACGTCGATGTCGACGGTGTAGCCGGCATCTCAGCGGGGGATGTCAAGATCACGATCGTGGGTATCACCAGCGGCATTACCGCTGGAACAGGACCGAATGACGATCTCCAACTCGGCACACTTTAGCTTAGGTGAGAGGGCGCCCACCTCGGGCGCCCTCTCACCTAACGATTTCTCTTGGGGAAGAGAGCGGGGCGCCTTCGGGCGCCCTCTTTTTGCTGCAAGATCCGGTGATTAGGCGCCCGGCTTTACGCCCTGTTTAAGCTTTTCGGGGAGCATGGGGCTTTGACCGCGGGGCCGGTTCCGTGGCATTAACCATGCCGCCGCCGATGGCGGGCCGGGCTGGGCGCGGGTAGGGCACGAGCGTTGCAGCCGCATTGGGGGGATTATGGATTCCGACTGGGCACAGGGCTACGTCACGGAAGTCCTCTACACCGAGCACTTCTTCCGTGAGCTGTCGCCGTCCTGGCTGAATTACGTCGCCGTGCTGAACGGCTGCCAGCCCCGGCCGCTCGATCCAGGCTTCACTTATATGGAGCTCGGCTGCGGGCTGGGGCAGACGGTGACGCTGCTGGCCGGCGCCCATCCGCAGGGCCGCTTCTACGGCGTCGACTTCAACCCCGCGCATATCGACTGGGCCCGACGCTATGCCGCCTCAGCCGGCATCGGCAATGTGCAATTCCTGGAGCGCAGCTTCCTCGATCTCACCGCACAGGAAGTGCCGGAGTGCGATTTCATCGTGCTGCACGGCGTCTATGCCTGGGTCGCCCCGGAGGTGCGGGCCGGCATCCAGCGCATCATCCTGGAGCGGCTGAAGCCCGGCGGCCTGGTCTACAACAGCTATAATTGCCTGCCCGGATGGGCCGCGGACAGCCCGCTGCAGAAACTGGTCTACGAGACAGCGCGCAACCTCACCGGCGATGCGAGTCAGCGCACCCAGGGGGCCTTGAAGGCGATCGAGGAGCTGGTCGGGGCCAAGTTCGCCTATTTCGCCGCGACGCCGACTGCCGGCAAGATGGCGGCGAAGATGGCGGAGCGCAACGCCAACTACCTCGCGCACGAGTTCCTGAACGAGCATTGGACGCCGTTCTACAGCACGGACGTCGCCGACGAGATGGCGAACGCCAAGCTGAACTTCGTCGGCTCCGCCACGCTCGCCGAGAACCACCTCGAGCTGCTGGGCGGCGACGAGCTGCAGGCAAAGGTAAAGACCCAGCCGACGCAGCGCCTGCGGCAGCTGTTCCAAGACCTGGCGCAGAACCAGCGCTTCCGCCGCGATGTGTTCGTGCGCGGCCATGCGCAGCTCAACCGCGCCGGCATTATGCGCAACATGGAAAGCCAGGTGTTCGGCGCCATGCGTGATCTCCGGAACGTCACCAACGTGGCCAAAGTGGCGCGCGGCGAAGTGAAGTTCGATGAAAAGGCGTTCCCGGCGCTCAAGGAGGCGCTGCAGCAAGGCACCTGGTCGATCGGCGAGCTGCGCAGGGAGATGGCGGCCCGGAAGCTGATGCACCTGGATGTCGAGCGCACCATGACGCTGCTGGCTGCTACCAGCATCGCGGTGCCTTGCGCCGCGTCGGGCCGGCCTGCGCCGATGCCGGCAAACCCCAAGCAGCTCACAATTCCGCTGGCGGTCAACCGTGCGTTGGTGAAGCGCATGGTCGATAATCTGACGCCAGGCAACCTGGTTTCGACCCTAGCGGGCAATGCGCTCAGCCTCGATCCGATCTTCGCAGTCATCCTGTCCCTCGGTACGCAGCCGTGGAAGGATCGGGACGAGCTGAAGGAGGGGCTGCTGGCCGAGGTCAAGCGGCGACGCATTCGCTTCAGCAAGCCGGCCAAGGAAGAAAAACCGCTCGACGACGCGGGCCGGGCTGCGCAATTCTTCGACCGCTTCTGGACGGAGGAGGCGCCGATCCTTCACCGCTTGGGGGTGATTGAGCTGGCTTGACCGCCGATGCGGTCCCGAAACGTGTTGCGCACGGCTGACAAGGCTGTGCGCTCCATCGCTGACGCGAGAGGCTGGGAAGTGGTAGATCAATCGGGCTAGGTCGCCGAGAGGGCTTGCGAAATAGGATGATTTGGCCAAGTGCTAGGCGCGCGACAGCCGTGGCTCGCGCGTCCGCTTGGCGATGCTGGTTAACGTGAATATAACCTCGATATGCAGTACTCGCACGGAACTGCGGAAAGCCGGGCCTAAAACCACATGGACGCTGCCAAGCCCTCGTCGGGGGGCAAATCTACGCCACAGGCGAACGAGTCCGGCGCGGCCACACCGCGGCCCGGCGAAGCGGCTGCCTCAGCCGCGAAACGCCCTGAGCAGATGTTCGTGGTGCAGAAGTCCGGGCCCGTGCCGGCTGGCACGACCGCTGCCAACAATGCCGCGGGACCTGCTGCGGCGCCAAAGAATGCCTTCCAGAGTGCAATCACCCAGGGCGCCGGCGCACGGGTCGCGGCGGCGCAGCCGGGGACCCAGCCCGCGAACGCGCATCCAGCTGTCCATCCGGTGAACGCACAGCAAGCCGCCGCACATCCCCAGGCTGTGCCGGCTGGTGCCCATCCAGGCGCCGTGCAGGCCACACGGCCGCAATCCATGGTGGCAGGCTCGGCCGGTGTTCCGGCGCCCGCCGCTGAGGCCGGGCTGCCCGAAATGGCGGAAGTGGAGATCCGGCCCGATCCGCTGCTCTCCTGCCTCGTCATCCTGACGCGCCTGTTCGGCAATCCGAAGTCGCTGGCGGCGCTGGCCGCGGGCTTGCCGATCGGCGAAGCGGGCATGACGCCGGACCTGTTCGTGCGCGCCGCGGAGAATGCCGGCCTCTCGGCCAGCAAGGTACGGCGCGGCCTCGCTGAAGCCAAATCGATCAACCTGCCGGGCGTCCTGCTGCTCAATGAGCGACAGGCGGTCGTGATGCTTTCGCCCGTCAAGAATGGCAAGGTCGACGTCGCCACCACCGATAATCTCGACGGCATCGTCACCATCCCCGTGGCGGAGCTGGAGGCGCAGTATTCCGGCACCATGCTGGTGGTCCGGCCGAAGATCCGGCTGGACAGCCGCTCCTCGGAGATGACCGAGGCGCGCGAGCGCAGCTGGTTCTGGGGCGAGGTGATGCGCCACACCCCGATCTACATCGAGGTGGTGCTGGCGGCGTTTCTGATGAACCTCTTTACCATCGCGTCCTCGATCTTCGCCATGCAGGTCTATGACCGCGTGGTGCCGAACAAGGCGCAGGAAACGCTGTGGGTTCTGGCGCTTGGCGTCCTGCTCATCTATCTGTTCGATTTCGGGCTGCGCACGATGCGCGCGGTGTTCCTGGACAAGGCGGGCAAGGCGCTCGACCGCAAGGTCTCTTCGGCGATCTTCGAGCACATCCTGTCAATCAAGATGGCAGCCGGCCCGCAATCCTCCGGCGCCTTCGCCAGCAACGTGCAGCAATACGAGACGCTGCGCGATTTCTTCACCTCCGCCAGCTTGTCGGCCCTGATCGACTTGCCCTTCATCCTGATCTTCCTGGCGATCATCTTCTTCGTCGCCGGGCCAGTGGTGACGGTGCCGGCGGTCCTGATACCGATCGTGATCGTGGTCAGCATCCTGGTGCAGTTCCCGATGAAGCGGGCGGTCGAGCGCTCCTATCGCGAAACCTCGCAGAAGCACGCGACGCTGGTCGAGGCGATCAACGGCCTCGATATGATCAAGGCGACGTCCGCCGAGGGCCAGCTGCAACGCAACTGGGATGGCTACGTCGCGGCCTCCTCGGCGTCTGCGGAAACCTCGAAGCGCTGGTCGACCCTCGGCATCAACTTCGTGATGCTCGCCTCGAACCTCGCGACCACCGGCGTCATAGTCTGGGGCTGCTACCGGATCTTCGAATCCGGCCCCACCAGCGATATCCATATGACGACCGGCGCGCTGATCGCCGCCTCGATGCTGACCGGCCGCGCCATGGCGCCGCTCGGCCAGATCGCCGGCCTTATCATCCGCTTCCATCAATCCTTCACCTCGCTGAAGGGCCTCAACAAGCTCATGGAGTTGCCGGTCGAGCGGCCGCGCGGCAAGGTCTTCATCCGCCGCCCGCGCATCGAAGGCGCGATCGAGTTCCGCAACGTCATCTTCAAGTATCCGAGCGCGCAAACCGCGGCTCTGGACGGCATCTCGTTCCGGATCCAGCCGGGCGAGCGCGTCGGCATCCTAGGCCGCATCGGTTCCGGCAAGACCACCATCGAGCGCCTGGTGCTCGGGCTCTACGAGCCGACGGAGGGTGCGGTGCTGGTGGACGGCACCGACATCCGCCAGCTCGACCCGACCGACCTCAGGCAGAACATCGGCTGCGTGCTGCAGGATCCGCACCTGTTCTACGGTTCGGTCAAGGACAACATCACGCTCGGCGCGCCGTATGTGGACGAAGCGTCGGTGATCCGCGCCGCGACCCTGGCCGGCGTCGACCAGTTCGTCCGTCAGCATCCGCTCGGGTACGACATGCCGGTGGGCGAGAACGGCCGCATGCTGTCTGGCGGCCAGCGCCAGTCGGTGGCGGTGGCGCGCGCGCTGCTGCTCAATCCGCAGATCCTGATGTTCGACGAGCCGACCAGCTCGATGGACAACAGTACCGAGGCCGCGTTCAAGCAGCGCCTCGGCGCGATCGCCCGCGGCAAGACCATGCTTCTGGTGACCCACCGCCATTCGATGCTGGCGCTGGTCGACCGGCTGATCGTGCTGGACCGCGGCAAGGTGGTGGCGGACGGTCCGAAGTCCGGCGTGCTGGAGGCCCTGATGGGCGGGCGCGTGCAGGCCCGCGAATAGCGGCCGCATGAGCGCGACTTAGAAAGACGAAGCAAGAGCCATGTCGCTGACCAACCGAGATCTCTGGATCGATCCGTCCGAGACGGAGCGCGAAGGCACCAAGCTGTTCGGCCATCTGCTGTTGTTCACGCTGATTGTTGTCGTCGTGGTCGGCCTCGCCTGGGCGCACTATGCCGTGCTCGATGAGATCACGCGCGGCGAGGGCAAGGTGATCCCGTCCAGCCAGACCCAGGTGATCCAGAGCGTCAAGGGCGGCAAGATCAAGCAGCTTAACGTGCGCGAAGGCGACATCGTCGAGGCGGGGCAGGTGGTCGCGGTCCTCGACAACACGGAGCTGGAAACCAACGAGGCGGAACTGCGCCAGCGCAAATGGACGTCCTCGGCGGCCTTGGCCCGGCTGCAGGCCGAGATCGCGGGCAAGTCCGATCCCGCAGAGATCGTGTTTCCGGCCGACCTGGTCGAGGAAGCGCCGGAAGTGGCGGAGACGGAGAGGTCGGTCTTCGTCATCCGCCAGCAGCAGGTTCAATCCCAGCGCACGACGCTGAAGCAGCAGCTGGAGACCAAGGAGCAGGAGCTGCGCCAGATCGACACCAAGGTCTCGACCGCGCGCAAGAGCCTAGATATCGCGCAGCAGCAGGTCGACATCCTGGAGCCGATGGTCCGCAACAACATCGCCTCAAAGGTCGATCTGCTGCGGGCGCAACAGGAAGTGCAGCAATATCAGTCGGAGATCTCCAATGCCGAGGCTTCGCGGCCGCCGGCGCGGGCTGCCCTCGCCGAAGTGCAGGCCAAGCTCAAGGAGATCGATGCGACGTTCCGCGCCGAAGCGGCGCAGCAGATGAATCAGCATCGCGCCGAGCTTGCCTCGGTCCGTGCGCTGCTGTCCGGCGCGGTGGAGCAGGGCAGCGAGCAAAGCCTGAAATCGCCGGTCTATGGCACCGTCAAACAGATCAAGTTCCATACCCTGGGCGGCGTGCTGCAGCCGGCCGAGCAGCTGATGGAAATCGTTCCGATCGAGGACACGTTGCTGATCGAGGCGCAGATCCGGCCGCAGGACCGCGGCTTCATCGCCCCCAACCAGGACGCGAAGATCAAGATCACGGCATACGACTACAGCATCTATGGCGGCCTCGACGCGAAAGTCGAGCAGATCAGCGCCGATGCAATTGAAAATGAAAAGAAAGAACTGTTTTTCCGGGTCCGTCTGCGTACCGATCGGAACTACCTGATCGGCAAGGACGGCGGCGAGTTGCAGATCATTCCGGGCATGACTGCAACCGTTGATATCCTAACCGGTAAGAAAACAGTCCTGGAATACTTGTTAAAGCCCATCCTCAAGGCGAGGGATATCGCCCTGTCTGAGCGTTAAAAAAGACGTGCGGGCGGGTCGCAAATCTGGTACTAAGCAAAAGGGACACAATCTTAGTATAGGGTTCCGAAAGAGTTTTGGTTAAGTCACTGCGGATCCGAGGGGACCGCAGTTGGTAGTCTGCATTTGGGGGAAATCCATGAAGTTGCGAGCTCTGACGCTTCGTCGTACTACGCTGCTGCTTGGCACAGCGCTGCTGACCGGTGTTGCCGGTTTCGCCGGGTCCTCGTCCGCCATGTCCCTGAAGGACGCGGTGGGCCTCGTGATTGCCACCAATCCTGAGGTCGGCGTGACGGTCAAAGACCGGCGCGCGATCGATTATGAGCTGCGCCAGGCACGCGCGCTCTACTACCCGCAGATCGACGTTCGGCTGGACGCTGGCATCGAGTTCTCTGAGAACCTGACAACCGACGAAGGCAACCCCAACACTAACCAGGGCGTGCATGATCACGGTCGCTGGCTCTACGGCCGCCGCGATGCTCAGGTGACGTTGCAGCAGCGCATCTTTGACGGCTTCGAGACGGATTCCGAAGTCGAGCGGCAGAAGCAGCGTCTTGTCTCCGCCGGCCAGCGTGTGCAGGACCAGGGGCAGGTTTCCGCGCTCGACGCCACGCAGGTCTATCTGGACGTGCTGCGCCATACCGAGCGTGTCGCCAACGCCGAAGAGAATGTCCGCGCCCATGAAGAGACGCTGCGTCTGGTGCAGCGTCGTGCCGAGCTCGGCGGCGGCAACGTGGCCGACGTTCGCCAAGCCGAAGCGCGCCTCGCGACCGCCCGCACCAATCTCAACCAGATCCAGGGTGACCTGCGCGACGCGCGCGCGACCTTCCAGCGTGTGATCGGCGTGGATGCCCAGGATCTGGAGCCAGTCACGCTCGACGGGGCCATGATTGCCGCGACCGAGGAGGAATCGATCGCGCGCGGCCTGACCACCAACCCGAAGGTGCTGTTGGCCCAGGCAGATGTGCGCGTTGCCGACGCCGAAATCGACAAGGAGGCAGCGCCGCTCTATCCGCGCCTTGATCTCGAGATCATCGGCAATAATAACCGCCACAACAACGGTCTGGAGAATACGACCTACAATGCGACCTTCCTGCTGGTCGCGCGCTACAACCTCTACCGTGGCGGCGCCGACCTGGCGCGTGTGCGCGAGTTCAAGTGGCGCAAGGCGGAGGCGCAGGAACAGCTGCGCGTCCAGGAACGCAACGTTGCGGAGGACGTTCGCTTGTCGTGGAGCGCACGCCAGACGCAGCGGGACAGCATCGCGACCCTGACGGATCAGGTCGAAGCGAACCAGAATACGCGTGACGTCTACGCGCAGCAGTTCGATATCGGCCAGCGCAGCCTGCTCGACCTGCTCGATGCGACCAACGAGCTGTTCCTGTCGAGGAACGACCTGATCACCGCGAACTACGAAGAGATGTTTGCCAACTACCGCATTCTCGCCTCGCAGGGCGAGCTGGTGCAGTCGCTGGGCGTCGCATTTCCGGTGGAGGCGACGCCGGGCGAGGCGGAGTTCGCGACCAAGGCGCCGGGTGAGGTCGAATAAGCCGTCCCACAGCGCTTAACAGAGTTGTAGAAACCGCGCGTGACCTTCACGCGCGGTTTTTGCATGGTGCGGGCACGTCGACGCAATCACGCGGTTCCGATTTGATCTGCTGAGTTCCGATGATGCGTGGAAGAGGTTGGGGACCGGACCTGGCGGCACTCCGGCATCGGGATTTCGCGTTCTATGTCAGCGCGAATTTCCTGACGACGATCGCGCTGCAGGTGCAGGCCACAGCCCTGGCTTGGCAGATCTACGCCATCACCGAAGACCCTTTCCAGCTCGGGCTGGTCGGGTTGGCGGAGTTCCTGCCCGCCGCATTGCTGGCCCTGCCAGCCGGGCATCTGGCCGATCGGATCGACCGTCGCCTGCTGATTCTGATCGGCGTCACGGCAGAGCTGGTTGCAGCGCTGACGCTGGTGGGCCTCGCTGCGACGGACCAGATCACTGAGTTGGCCATCTTGTCGATCGCTCTCTGCTTCGGGGTCGCTCGGGCCATCGCCATACCCGCCGCACGGGCCTTGATGCCCAGTCTGGTGCCCAAAAAGGACCTCACGAGCGCCGTGGCCTGGTCTTCTACCAGCTGGCAGGTCGCGACCATTGCCGGCCCAGGGTTGGGCGGCTTGCTCTATTCGGGTTTGGGCGGCTGGCTTTATCCGGAAACTCCAGCGGTGGCATACGGCGGGGCCGCCCTGGGATTTGCCGGCGCGGTTTTCCTCTTCTTCCGCATGCGAGGCAGGCCGGTAGTCTCGGCCCCGGCGCACGAAGGCGACTTCGCCGCCATCCTGGCGGGCCTCGTCCTCATTTTTCGCAATCGCCTGCTGCTCAGTACGATTTCGCTGGATCTGTTCGCCGTGCTGTTCTCGGGTGCGACCGCGCTGATCCCTGTTTTCGCGCAGGACATTCTTGATGTGGACGCTGGTGCAGGCGGCCTGCTGCGCAGCGCCCAGGGTTTCGGCGCCACCGCAACCGCACTTTTGCTCACGCAGTTCCCACTGCAGCGCCATGTTGGCCGGCGCCTGTTCATGGCGGTAGGGTTGTTCGGATTGGCAGCCATCGTCTTTGGCCTGTCGCGCGACTACTGGCTTTCCTTCGCGGCCTTGCTGGTGCTGGGCGCCGCGGACATGGTCAGCGTCTATATCCGCGCCACGCTGGTGCCATTGGCAACGCCCGACGAGTTGCGCGGCCGTGTCACGGCCGTCGAAAGCGTCTTCATCGGCGCCTCCAACGAACTTGGCATGTTTGTGGCCGGCACGGGTGGGGCGCTGCTCGGTCCGGTCGCTGCGGTCCTGGTGGGCGGCAGCATGACCCTGCTGGTCACGCTTTCCTGGGCGGGCCTGTTCCCGACGCTCCGCCGGTTGGACCGATTTACGGAGCTGACTTGAGGCAATGGGCCGCAGGGTTGCCGGACGTCTTGCGTTCCAAGGGGGAGGGATTGGAGGCCCGGGCCGGAATCGAACCGACGTACGAGGATTTGCAGTCCTCTGCATGGCCACTCTGCCACCGGGCCGGAAGCGGCCGGATCAGGAGGGTCCCGAGGGGGCGGCCGTGTTTGGCGAGCGCACGTATAGGGCGGAGCGGGCGAGGTGGTCAAGCATGGGTGGATGGGACTTGGGATCGCTAGACGGAGGCTCCGCGCGTTGAGTTTGGGTGGTCCGGCGGCTATAACCGTCCCGGAAACATCATTGGACGGGCAGCGGACTCTGGCGGCAAAACCCAGCCGCGGCCGGACCTTCAAAGGGCCTCATTTCGAGAGGGCAAAATTGAAAATGGACTACGCAACCGCGCGCCAGTACATGGTGGACGGCCAAGTCCGCACCAACAGGGTGACGGACGAGCGCCTGATCGAAGCTATCAGTTCCTTGCCGCGCGAGCGGTTCGTGCCGGAGCGTGCCCGGGCCCGTGCCTATCTGGACGATGACGTCGAAATCGCGCCCGGCCGATATCTAATGGAGCCGATGGTCACGGCCCGCTTGATCCAGGCGGCGGAAGCGAAGGTGGAGGACATGGTGCTCGTCGTCGGCGCCGGCACGGGCTATGCCGCGGCTTTGCTGGCGCGTCTCGCGCACACCGTTGTTGCGCTGGAATCCGAGGCGGCGCTGGCGCAGCGGGCGAGTGCGGTGTTCGGCGATCTGGCGATCGACAACGCGGTCGTGGTCGAGGGCGCGCTCAATGCCGGCTGCGCGAAGCATGCGCCATACAACATCATCTACCTGGACGGCGCGGTGGAGCAGGTGCCGTCCGCGCTGACTAGCCAGCTGGCGGACGGCGGGCGCATGGTTGGCGTGCTGCTGGATCGCGGCGTCGGACGTGCAACCCTCTGGATCAAGACCGGCGCGACCGTCTCTCATCGCGTGCTGTTCGACGCGAACGTGGCGCCGCTGCCCGGCTTCGCCGCGCCGGCCCGGTTCGTCTTCTAGAATCGTGCCGATTTCAGCCATGCCCAATTTGCGTCGCGCGCTGGTGGGCGCTGCAATGCTCGCGGCCGGCAGCGCCTTCGATGCTGCGCAGGCGGCCAGCCTGTACGAGGCGCTGGCGACAGCCTATACGACCAATCCCACGCTGGCGGCCGCTCGCGCCGAGTTGCGGGCGACCGACGAAGGTGTGCCGCAGGTGCTGTCTGAGTGGCGTCCAACGGTCCTCGGCACGGCGCAGGGCGGGCACGAGTGGGACAACCAGAACAAGCCCTTGCCGTTGAATGAGGAGACCAATCCCCGCAGCTATGGCGTGACGGTGCGCCAGCCGATCTTTGATGGCTTCGGCACCGTCGCTGGCACCTCGCAAGCGGAGAACCTCGTCCGGGCAGGACGTGCTCAGCTCACCATTACGGAACAGAACGTGCTGTTGAATGCCGTCACGGCCTACATGAATGTCGTGCGCGACGCCGCCGTGCTCGAACTCAACCTCAACAACGAGAAGGTGCTGCAGGCACAGCTCGAGGCGACCGAGGCACGATACGAGGTCGGCGAATTGACGCGCACCGACGTGGCACAGGCTGAGGCGCGCCTGCAGGGTGCGGTGGCCGCGCGCATCCAGGCGGAAGGTCAGCTGACCGCGTCACGTGCGATCTATCGCCAGGTGGTTGGCGAGGATCCGGCGGACGTGAAGATGCCGGAGGAACGGCTCGAGCTTCCTTCGAACCGCGACGAATCCGTGGTGCTGTCGCGGGGTGCGCCGGCAGTCCGCTCGGCGGAGTTCCAGGAGCGCGCCGCCAAGGACGATATCGATGTGCAGTTCAGCGACATGCTGCCGACCGTCGCGATCGAAGGCAGCTGGCAGCGCCAGCAGGATATCGGTCAGCGCGAGGGTGAAACGGACGTCGGGTCGATCATCGGGCAGGTGACGATCCCGCTTTATCAGGCGGGCGCGCCTGATTCCCGCGTGCGGCAATCAAAGCAGCGCTACATGCAATCCCGTCGCCTGACGGACGAAGCCATCCGGGCGGCGGAGCAGGAGGCCGTGAACGCGTGGACGGCCCTGCAGACCGTGATGGCGCAGGCCCGGTCGTTCGAGGAGCAAGTGCGGGCGAACGAAATCGCCCTCGAAGGCGTTCGCCAGGAACAGGAGGTCGGTGCAAGGACCATCCTAGACGTGTTGGATGCCCAGCAGGAGCTCCTGAACGCCCAGGTCAATTTGGTCTCCACGCAGACCGACCATGTCGTGGCGGAATACCGCCTGCTGGCCTCCGGTGGCGCTTTGACCGCCCAGAATTTGGGTTTGAACGTAGAGTACTATGATCCTACCCGGCACTACGATAAGGTTCGGAACAAGTTCATTGGAACAGGCCCCGGCGTGGAATAGGGCCTTCGGCAGGCAGGGTTCGTTTCGGCCCGGTGACGACATAACCCATTCCTTGAGAAACCACACCGAAGTGGCTAGGATTGCTGGGGTTGCGCCCAAGCCGGCCGGGAGAGGCGGGCGGATGGCGCCCATTCGGTGTGTACGCCGGGAGTTGCACCTCCGGGGACGAGGTTATGAACGACGCTAAAGCGACCCAAGAACCGTCGATGGAGGAAATCCTCGCTTCGATCCGTCGCATCATTTCCGAAGAAGGCAACACGGAAGATGCGACCGAGAAGAAGGCGGAGCCCCCGGTAGCGCCACCGCCGGCCGCGGTAGCGCCGCCTCCTCCGCCACCACCTCCTCCAGCACCGCCGGAAGAGGAAGAGGAGTTGGTGCTGACGGACGAAGTCCAGGAAGAGGCAGCGGCGCCGATCGAGGAGTTGGCGCCTGAGCCGGAGCCCGAGCCCGAGCTAGAGCCAGAGCCGGCAGTGGAAGAGGAGATCGAATTGGCACAGCCGGAGCCACCACCACCGCCCCCTCCACCGCCGCCGCAGAGGCCGGCGCCGCAGGTGGCTGAGCCGACGGAACACGTCGCCGGCCCGGGTGTTGGCGAGGCGCCGCTGGTATCTCCCGATGTCGCCGAAGCGTCGGCGTCGGCTATGGCTCAACTGATCGCGCGGAGGGCACACACCGTGGTTGAAGTCCAATCGCCGGGCCAGGGATTGCTGGTCGAGACGCTCGTGCGCCAAGCGGTCGAGCCGATGCTGCGCGACTGGCTCGATGCCAATCTGCAAGGGATTGTCGAGCGCATGGTCCGCCGCGAGGTCGAACGGATCGCCCGGCGCGCTGAGCTGAGCTGAGCTGAGCATTCGACGGCACCACGCGGCCCGGCCCAGGTTGACGGGTCCAAGTCGGCCGCTATAACACCCGAATTTTTGCGCATCTCTTGAGAAAGGCCAGCGATGCTGGAGAAGACTTTCCGGCCCGATGAGGTCGAAAAGAAACACTATGCTGCGTGGGATAAATCCGGCGCCTTCCAGTCGCATGAGGACTCCAACCGCGCGCCCTTCGCCATCATGATGCCGCCGCCGAACGTCACCGGCAGCCTGCACATGGGCCACGCGCTCAATATGACGTTGCAGGATGTCCTCATCCGCTACGAGCGCATGCGCGGCCGTGACGCCTTGTGGCAGCCGGGCACCGATCACGCCGGTATCGCGACCCAGATGGTGGTGGAGCGCGAACTGGCGAAGCACGGCAAGAAACGCACGGACCTTGGCCGTGAGAAGTTCCTGGAGAAGGTGTGGGAATGGAAGGCTGAATCGGGCGGGGCGATCACCAACCAGCTGCGCCGGCTGGGTGCATCACCCGATTGGCGGCGCGAGCGCTTCACGATGGACGAGGGGCTCAACCGCGCCGTCCGCAAGGTGTTCGTCGATCTCTATCGCCAGGGTTTGATCTATCGCGACAAGAGGCTGGTGAACTGGGATCCCAAGTTCCACACTGCGATCTCCGACCTCGAGGTCGTGCAGAAGGAGACTCAGGGTCATCTCTGGCACCTGCGCTATCCGGTGGAGGGCCAACCCGATCGCTATCTCGTGGTGGCGACGACCCGGCCCGAGACGATGCTGGGCGACACCGCCGTGGCGGTGCATCCGGACGACGCGCGCTACAAGGACCTGGTCGGCAAGCACGTGATCCTGCCGCTGGTCGGTCGCCGGATCTCAGTGGTGGCGGACGATTATGCCGATCCCGAAACCGGCAGCGGTGCCGTGAAGATCACACCGGCCCACGACTTCAACGATTTCGAAGTCGGCCGCCGGCACAAGCTCGAGATGATCAACATCTTCGACGCCGACGCGCACATCAACGAGAACGCGCCGGAAGCCTATCGCGGCCTCGATCGCTACAAGGCGCGGGAGAAGGTCGTCGCAGATCTGACCGACCTCGGCCTGCTTGAGAAGGTGGAGGATCACAAGCTGACCCTGCCGTACGGCGATCGCTCTGACGTGGTGATCGAACCGTGGCTGACCGATCAATGGTATTGCGACGCGCCGACGCTCGCAAAGCCCGCCATCAAGGCGGTGGAGGAGGGCCGGACGGTGTTCGTGCCCAAGCAGTGGGAGAACACCTACTACGAATGGATGCGCAACATCCAGCCCTGGTGCATTTCGCGCCAGCTCTGGTGGGGGCATCAGATTCCCGCTTGGTACGGGCCGGACGGCAAGGTGTTCGTCGCCTACGACGAAGCCGAGGCGCAGCAGCAAGCGCGAAAGGAATACGGCAAGGAGGTTGCGCTCACGCGCGATCCAGATGTACTCGACACCTGGTTCTCGTCGGGACTGTGGCCATTCTCGACTCTGGGCTGGCCGGACGAGACCCCGGCGCTGAAGCGCTACTATCCAGGCGACGTGCTGGTCACCGGCCTCGATATCATCTTCTTTTGGGTCGCCCGCATGATGATGCTGGGCATCCATTTCATGGGCGATGTGCCGTTTCGCACCGTCTACATTCACGCCCTGGTGCGCGACGAGCGCGGGCAGAAAATGTCGAAATCCAAGGGCAATGTTATCGATCCCTTGGAGCTGATCGACAAGTATGGTGCCGATGCGCTGCGTTTCACCATGGCTGCCTTGGCTGCCCCGGGCAGCGGCATCAAAATGTCGGAACAGCGCGTCGAGGGCTATCGCAACTTCGCGACCAAGCTGTGGAACGCGACGCGTTACGCCTTGATGAATGAATGCAAGCCGGTCGCCGGGTTCGATCCATCCGCGCTCAAGGATCCGGTCAATCGCTGGATCGTGGGGCGGCTGGTGGCTACAGCGCGCGCGGTCGAACAGGCGATGGCGCAGTATCGCTACAACGACGCCGCCGGCGCGCTCTATCGCTTCGTGTGGGGCGAGTTCTGCGATTGGTATCTGGAGTTCACCAAGCCGATCCTGCAAGGCGCGGACGAGACCGCAAAGTGCGAGACGCGGGCCACCACGGCCTGGGTGCTGGGGCAGATGCTACATCTGCTGCATCCCTTCATGCCGTTCATCACGGAGGAACTATGGGAACAGGTGCGGGCGGACCAGCGCGACCTGCTGATTTCGACGCACTGGCCGGAATATTCCGACACCCTGGTCGACGTGACGATCGATGCCGATCTCGGCTGGGTGATCCGGGTGATCGAATCCGTGCGCGCCCTGCGCGCCGAGATGAACATTGCGCCCGGTCCGATGCTGACGTTGTTGCTGCGCGATGCCGGCGCGGCCACGCGCGCACGGCTGGAGCAGTTCGGCGATCTGGTGAAGCGCCTGGCGCGTGCCGACCAGATCGAGGTCACCAATGCCGAGCCGCCGAAGGGCGCTGCGCAGATCGTCCTCGATGAAGCGACCATCTTCGTGCCGCTGGCCGGGGTGATCGACATCGCCCAGGAGCGAGCGCGCCTCAAGAAGGAACTCGATAAGGCCAAGGCAGAGGCTGAGAAGATCGAGAAAAAACTGGGCAACGAGCAGTTCGTTGCCAAGGCCAATCCGGATGTCGTGGCCGAGCAACGCCAGAGGCTGGAGGAGGTCGGGCTGGCGGTGACCAAACTGACCCAGGCGCTGGACCGGCTGGCCGGGCTTTAATTGTCAGGCCTGACAGGGCTGTGATCCTCCTTGGCCGGCTGTGGCTTTACGGCGGCGCGGCCGGGCAGCCATAATGGCTGCATGCACCTGCTCCGCCTCGCCGCACTTCTGATCTGTGGCTTTCTCTGGGCCGAATCGGCGCTGGCCGTTGAAATCACCCACGAAGGCATCACCTTCAGCGACGAAGGCGGCGGAGATGAAGGCAGCGGATTCACCTTGCTGTCGGTGTCGGGTCGAGGCTCGCTCGACGATCCCTATGTCATCGTCGAGGACGTGACGGGCCCGCGCCAGGCGATCCTCACCATCCGCGGCTTGAAGCGCGTCGGCAACAGGATCGGCACGCATCACATCGCCGGGATCGCTGTGACCAAGATCGTGTTCAATCGC
Organism: Dongia deserti; assembly: GCF_003574735.1. Classification (GTDB taxonomy): domain Bacteria; phylum Pseudomonadota; class Alphaproteobacteria; order Dongiales; family Dongiaceae; genus Dongia_A; species Dongia_A deserti. The sequence goes on along the minus strand of NZ_QORW01000012.1, from coordinate 172,365 downwards.
AGCGAGGGTGTCTGGCAGAACTACCAGTTGGAGCTACGCGAGATCTTGACGCGCCACAGCCCCTATGAGGACGGCCTGAGCTTCGCCCAGAATACGGTCATCGCCGGCGCCTTTACGGCCAGCTCTTTCCCGAACCTGCAGCGTTTTGACGAGCCGCAGGACACGCTCGGCTTTTCCGGCAAATCGGTTCCGCCGGGCGAGTCCGCCCAATTCTCCTTCCTCATCACCGATATGTCCCCGGTCGAGCGGTTCTACCTGTTCCAGGAGCCGCTCCAGCCAGTCTCGTACCTTGAGAACCCCGGCGAGATACAGCAGGGCGCGCTTCCCATCGAACCGCAAGCGCACTCCAGGCGACCAAGTACGTTTGCTCGATAACGGAGAACGGACGAATGACTCTGCGTAGATTGGCCGCACTCATGCTGATCGCCGTGGCAGCAGTGCTGTCGGGCTGCGGCGTCAACGCGATTCCCAGCTATGAGGAGCAGGCAAAGGCTTCGTGGGCGCAGGTTCTGAACCAGTATCAGCGGCGTGCCGATCTCATTCCCAATCTGGTCGAGACGGTGAAAGGTGCTGCCAATTTCGAGCGCTCGACGCTGGAGGCCGTGGTCAATGCGCGTGCCAAGGTCACGCAGACCCCCATTCCCCCCGACATCCTGACCAATCCGGAAGCCATGCAGCAGTTCCAGGAGAACCAGGGTGCACTGACGGCGGCCCTGTCCAGGCTGATGGTGGTGGTGGAGCGCTATCCGGACCTGAAGGCCAACCAGACTTACCTGACGCTGCAGGCCCAGCTCGAAGGCACGGAGAATCGCATCAGCGTGGCGCGCCGCGATTTCATCGACGCAGTCCGGCTCTACAACACGGAGCTGAAGACCATCCCCGGCCGCTGGTGGGCGGCCTTGCTCTATCCGGACGCCAAGGAAATGGCTCAGTTCCAGGTCGAGGCGACGGTGACCGAAGTGCCGAAGGTCGATTTCGGCACCACGACCAATCAATGATGCTTCGACGCTGGTCCTCGCTGCCCCACTTGCTTGCGGCGGCGCTGCTGGTCGTTGCGGCTTTCCAGGCGCTCGCCGATACGCTGCCGGTTCCAGCGCTGACCGGCCGCGTCGTGGACCAGGCGAACATCCTCAGCGGCGCGGACGAGAACCGGCTGACCAGCAAGCTGAGCCATCTCGAGACCAAGACCTCCATCCAGCTGATCGTCGTCACGCTTGCCAGCCTGCAGGACCAGCCGATCGAGGATTGGGGCCTGACCCTCGGCCGCACCTGGGGCATCGGCCAGAAGGGCAAGGACAACGGCGCGCTGCTGATCGTGGCGCCGAACGACCGCGAGTTGCGTATTGAGGTCGGCTACGGGCTGGAGGGCACGCTGCCCGACGCGACGGCGGATGCCATCATTCGCAATGTCATCATCCCGCGCTTCAAAGCAGGCGACATGGCCGGCGGCATTTCTGACGGCATCGACGCCATCATCGCGATGCTGACCGGCACAGGCGAAGAGTTCACGCCGTCGCGCCGCGAACTCGTGGGCCAGGCGCTGTCCGAATGGGCGCCCGTCCTGTTCGTCGCATTGTTCATCGTCCTGATGATTGTCGCGCAGTTCCGCGGAAGGCGGAGACGCGGCCGGTACTACAGGAACAGACGAGGCGGCTGGCTCTTTGTCGACGACTACGACAGTCACTGGGGCGGTCGCGGTTTCGGCGGCCGCGGCAGCGGTGGCGGGTTCAGTGGTGGAGGCGGAAGCTTCGGCGGCGGGGGCGCTTCGGGGCGGTGGTGAACCGGTCGATGCACCGTTGCGACGTATCAAGAGCGCGCGGCAATCGGACCATCGGGGCAAGAAAATGAGGAAGCGATCTTGGGGCATTGTCGCCCTTCTCCTGGGTGGTTTCATCTTGCTTTGCGGAAGCGCTCTTGCCGAACCGCAAATACCCGCGCGGACGAGTTCGGTCATCGATACTGCGGATCTGCTTGAGCCTTTCCAGGAACAGCCGCTTGCTAACCGGCTAGGTACGCTCCAGACCCGTACCGGCGTCGATCTCGTCGTCGTTACTCTGCCATCGCTCGAGGGATATGCGATCGAAGAGTGGGGACGGTCGCTGGGTAACGGGTGGAAGGTAGGCGGCAAGTCCGGCCTCGGGGCCCTCCTCATCATAGCCCCAAATGATCGGCAAGTGCGCATTGAGATTGGAGATGCACTGGCGGTGATGTTCCCAGACAGTGCCGCCGCAGCAATCATCGACAGCATCGTCCTGCCAAACTTCCGGGAAGGAAGAATATCGGCCGGCATCTTGGCGGCCACCGATGCGATGATCTACCAGGTGACTCGCCCCAAGATGGCGGACGTGGAGAGTACCCAATCGAACCCTGTTCCCAAGCGATCGTTTGACCTCGACTTGAGCTTCCTACGCCCATTGTTGCCTTATCGGACCCTTGTGCTTGTTTGTATCGTTATCCTCCTCGTCGCTGTCGTTCTCTACAAAATTGGGCTGCTGTCCATTCCGGCGGTAGCGCCCGACGATACAGAGGACTTTTCCGGGCGCACGGTATACCGCAATGAACGCGGCTCGATTTGGTATGCGTCCTCTAGCTCCAGGGACCGATCGCGCAGTCGCGAACTCTTAGGGAAGTCAGACGAAGCTGATAGAGGCACCTCGCCTCCCGGCTTCAGTGGCTTCGGCTTTTCCAGCGGTGTCCGTAGCTCGAGGAGTTCAGGCGGGTTCAGCGGCTTCGGTAGTTTACGCCGTTTCGGAGGGTCCAGCGGTGGACGGAGTTTAGGTGGCGGCCTCAGCGGCCGCGGTGCATCGGGGAGATGGTGATGCTGACGCAAGAGCAGGCGGAACGGATCGAGCAGGCGGTCCAGACGGCAGAAGCGACGACCAGTTCGGAAATCGCTGTCTGTGTCCAACGGACATCGGGTGACGATCGCGGTTTGGCCGCCATCATCGGCGCTGTGCTCTTTGTTGCCATCTACACGATCGGCACCGCGATCTGGTGGAACTTCGATCCGCTCGTGTGGGCCGGAGTAGCGCTGGTTGGTGGCATTCTTGTGTTCTGGCTGTGCGACCGCTTCGATCTGGGCCTGCGCTGTCTGCCGGCAAGGCTGCTTGTCAAGGATGCGCGGCGTGCGGCGCGGGCGACGTTTCTGGACAACGACCTCGACAACACGCCGGAGCGCAATGCCGTCCTGCTGTTCGTCAGCCGAGCCGAGCACTACGTCGAGATCCTGCCGGATCGGGCGGCGGCCGCGGCGATCACGCCGGCGCAGTGGGAGGGCATCGTCGAGGCCTTTCGCCGGCAGATGCACCAGACGGATCTGGGGGAAGCCGTCGCCAATGCGGTGGCAGCCATCGGCAAACTGTGTGCAGTGCATTTTCCGGCTGCGGGCGCCAATGCCGATCGTGTATCTAATCGGCCGATCCAATCCTAGCTTTCAAATGGCAACATCGGGGCTTCATGGCACGTTTTGCGATCGGCGGGTTCCAGCACGAGACCAACACCTTCGCTCCGGTGAAGGCGAGCTTCCGCGACTTCGAGATCGCGGATGGCTGGCCTGGCCTGACCCGCGGCGAAGCCATGCTGACCGCGTTCGCGGGCATCAACCTGCCGGTTGCCGGTTTCATCGATGCGGCGCGCAAGCAGGGGCACGAATTACTGCCGACCCTGTGGTGCTCCGCTTCGCCTTCGGCGGAAGTCCGGACGGACGCCTTTGAAAAGATCGTCGGTGAACTGCTGCAGCGAATCGGCGCCCTGGGCAAGATCGACGGCATCTATCTCGACCTGCACGGCGCGATGGTGACGGAGGATCACCAGGACGGCGAAGGTGAACTGCTGGAGCGCTTGCGCAAACAGATCGGCGCGGAGCTGCCGATCGTCGTCAGTCTCGATCTGCACGCCAACATCACCGAGCGCATGATCAAGCATGCCTCGACGCTGGTGGTTTGCCGGACCTATCCGCATGTCGATCTGGCGGAAGCCGGTGAGGCCTCGGCCGTCGTGCTGGACTGTCTGACGCGGCAAGGGCCCTTGTTCAAGGCGATCCGGCGTACCGAATTCCTAGTGCCGCTGATCTCGCAATGCACGCTCATCGAGCCCGCAAGCGGCATCTACCGCGCAGTGGCCGAGGCGGAGCAGGGCGATGTGGTGAGCGCGTCCTTCGCGTTCGGCTTTCCGCCGGCGGACATTGCCGAATGCGGTCCAGCCATCGTCACCTATGGGACGAGCCAACGCGCGGCGGATGAAGCGGCCGATCGCCTGCTGGCGCTGGTGAATGCGAAGGAAGCTGCCTTTGCGGGCAAGATCTGGAAGCCTGATGAGGCGGTTTCTTATGCGCGAGCCAAGGGCAACAGTGCGACCAAGCCCATCGTGCTTGCCGACACGCAGGACAACCCCGGCGCGGGCGGCACCTCGGATACCGTGGGCTTGCTGCGCGCGCTGATCGACGGCCGCGCAGAAGGGGTGGTGTTCGCCAATCTGTGCGATCCCAAGTCGGCAGAGGCGGCTCATCGCGCCGGCGTCGGCGCGCAGGTCTCGCTCGCGATCGGCGGCTGGGCAGGTGGCGCCGGCAACACGCCCTATGAAGGCACCTTCACAGTCGAGGCACTCGGCGACGGCAACTTCCCCGCCACCGGTCCGTTCTATCGCGGCAACCGCATGCAGCTCGGTCCCATGGCGGTCTTGAAGAAGGACGGCGTGCGCGTAGTGCTGTGCAGCCGCAAGCAGCAATGCGCCGACCAGGCGATGCTGCGCCATGTCGGGATCGAGCCCAGCGCACAGAAGATCCTGGCGCTCAAGAGCTCCGTGCACTTCCGCGCCGACTTCCAGCCGATCGCGGAAGAGATTCTGATCGTGGCTGCGCCCGGCACGAATCCCGTCGACAACCGCGATCTACCCTACAAGCGGATTCGGAAGGGCATCCGCTTGATGCCGCTGGCTGAGCCGTTCAAAGGGTGAACTACGTGACCGTGCGCGTTTCTCTGTTTACCGACGGAGGCATGATCGCGCTGTTCGACTACGCTATCCTTGGACTGTTCGCGGTTCTCTTTGTCCTAATTCTGCTCGCTGTCAGAGAGGCAGGCAATTCCAAGAGTCGGATCGCACGCGTGCATCCGCTTTGGTATCTTTGGCGCCGGGGGCCGTGGTGGACGCGAACCGTTACCTTGCTGACGCTGTTTGCGCTGTTGTTCGGGTTGACATTGTTGAGCAAGCACCTTGCGTCATAGTGTCGGTCGTCGGCTAGCCAACACCTCTAGCTATTCTTCATCAGCGCGTCGTACCGCCGCTGCATTTCCGCTGGCTCCACCTCTTCGATCGAATGGCCGAGCATCCAGTCGTAGCCGAACGGGTCGCGCACGGTGCCGGAGCGCTCACCGTAGAACTGGTCCTGTGCCGGACGCACGAGCTTTGCGCCGGCCTTCACGGCCTGATCGATCATGGCGTCCGCATTATCGACGTGTAGATGGATGACGAAGGTGCGCGGGCCGTCTGCGTCGGGGGCAAAGAACCCCATCTCGGGGAACTCGTCGGCCAGCATCAGAGTGGCATCGCCGAACAGCAGCTCCGCGTGGCCGATGCGGCCGCTTGGCTCGGTCAGGCGGAATTTCTCGGCGGCACCGAACGCCTGCTTGTAGAACGCGATCGCCTTGCCAGCGTCCTTGACGCAGAAATAGGTGAACATCTCGTGGATGGCCATGGCGGTCCCTCTTGGCTCGAACTACCGCCATGCTCGATCAAACCAGCGATCATGTCTTGGATAAATTTGACCGCTACGCGGCGAGCCGCACCCAGACGGGCGTATGATCGGAGGGACGATCCAGCTTGCGCGGCTCGCGGTCGATCCCGACCGCGTCGAGCAGATCGGCGGCCTGGGGCGATAGCATTAGGTGGTCGATGCGCAGCCCTTCGTCGCGATCCCAGCGCGCGCCCTGATAGTCCCAGAACGTATAGTGCCGCCCGCTCGGATAAAACGCGCGCAGCGCATCGACGTAGCCGATGTGGCAGAGCTCGCGCCAGCGGCGCCGCGTTTCCGACTGGCATAGCGCATCGTCCGCCATGGCGACCGTGTCGAACACATCCTCGTCCGTCGGGCAGACATTGAAGTCACCGCCCAGCACGACGATCTCCTCGCGCGCCAGCAGATCACGCGCGTGGCGGTTCAGCCGCTCCATCCAGCGCAGCTTGTAGGGGAACTTCTCGGTATCGATCGGATTGCCGTTGGGCAAATAGATGCTCGCGACGCGTACCGGTCTGCCATGCGGCGCAGGCACGTGGATCACGGCTTCCAGGTAGCGGGCCTGGTCGTCGGTATCGTCACCAGGCAGGGTACACTGCTCGATGGTGTGCTTCGCACGCGACAGGAGCGCGACGCCGTGGCGCGCCTTCTGGCCAACAGCCGAGACCTGATAGCCAAGAGCCTCGAACTCCATGCGCGGCAGTTCCTCGTCCCGGCACTTGATCTCCTGCAACAATGCGACATCCGGTGCGGCGCTTTTCAGCCACGCCGTCAAGTGCGGCATGCGCACGCGCAGGGAATTGACGTTGAAGCTCGCGATTGTCAGCACGCGGCAGTTCCGCCGCTAGCCGATGGAGAAGGAGCTGCCGCAGCCGCAGGAGGACTTGGCGTTCGGGTTGCGAACCTGGAACGACGCCCCCACGAGATCCTCGACAAAATCGATCTCAGCCCCCGCGAGCAGGTCCAGCGAAACCTCATCCACGACGAGCTTCACGCCGCCGCGTTCGAACAGATGGTCGTCGACCTGGACGGCGTTGTCGAAGGAGAAGCCGTACTGGAAGCCCGAGCAGCCGCCGCCAGACACACTGAGGCGCAGCATCAGGCTGGAATCACCTTCCTGCTTGATCAGGCTGGCGATGCGCTTGACGGCGCTTTCGGACAGGCTGACCTGGCGTTCCGGCATGGGCGACATGTCGTTCATGGGGTGAACCGCTGTGAAATCGAACTCTCGCGTCTAAATGTAGGGTGCTCCGGCCGAAAGTCAAACGCCGGACCAGACTGTCTCCCATGCGCTAAGTGCTTGACTGGGAAGGGGAAGAGCGGCGGCGGGGCAAGTCGTCGGCCACCTCGAACCAGGGCACCTGGTATTCGCAGAAGGCGTGGCCCATGGGCTTCAGCCCCTCAAAGTGATCGGCCGAGCCCAGAAGCAGGTGGATTTCGCCCGGCCAGCGCGGCGACTGAAAGCTGAGCGGAGTGCCGCAATACCCGCAGAATTGCCGGACCACATCGGGCGAGGAGGCGAAGCGGGCGGGCGGCTCGCCCTCGAACAACAGGTCCTGCGGCCGATAGCCGGCATAGGCGGCGATGACGCTGCCAGTGGCCCGCCGGCAGCTCGGGCAATGGCAGTACCCGACCCAGAGTGGACGGCGGCGCGGTAGCGCACTTTTCCGCACAGGCAATGGCCGGTTATCAGGGGCGCGGTGGAAGCGGATGACATGGAGGTCTCCTTTCTACCGTTGCGAGTCCGTTGGGGGCGGCTCCGTTGCCAGGGACGAGGGTCTACTCTAGCTTCCGCCCATGCAATCTTTTGCCAGCAATCCACAGGAGTCGCGTGGCCGGTTGGTGGCCGAGGAGGAGAGCGCCACCCGCTCCCCCTTCCAGCGTGACCGGGACCGCATCATCCACAGCACCGCCTTCCGTCGGCTGAAGCACAAGACCCAGGTCTTCGTCTATCACGAGGGGGACCATTTCCGCACGCGCCTGACTCACAGCATCGAGGTCGCGCAGATCGCACGCTCGATTGCCCGCTCGCTCGGCCTCAACGAGGATCTGGCGGAGGCGGTCGCGCTGGCGCACGATCTCGGCCACACGCCGTTCGGCCATGCCGGCGAGGAAGCGCTGGCGCATTGCATGGCAGAGTTTGGGGGCTTCGATCATAACGAGCAAACCTTCCGCATCGTCACGCTGCTGGAGCGGCGATACGCGGCGTTCGACGGCCTCAATCTCACCTGGGAAGCATTGGAAGGCGTGGTCAAGCACAACGGCCCGCTCATCGGACCACACGCATCGGCAAAAGCGCTGGCAAAGCCCGTGCCATCGACGATTTCGAGCTATTGCGCCGAATGGGACCTGGAGATCGGCGAGTTCGCGGGACCCGAGGCGCAGGTGGCGGCGATCAGCGACGACATCGCCTACAACAACCATGATATCGACGATGGATTGCGCGCGGGGCTCTTCACGCTCGCCGACCTCAAGGATGTGCCGCTGGCCGGCCCGGTGATCGCCGATGTCTCGGCGCGCTATCCAGGGCTGGAGTTGTCGCGCCTGATCCATGAATCGATCCGCCGCATGATCAACCTGATGGTGCGCGACGTGATCGCGGAATCGACGCGCCGGCTCGTCGGCATCAAGTCCGTGGCGCAGGTGCGTGCGCGCGCCGCGCCTGTCATCGCGTTCTCCGATGAGATGCGGACGAATGATCGGGCTCTGAAGGAGTTTCTGTTCGCGCGCATGTATCGCCACCACCGCGTCAATCAGATGACGATGAAGGCGAAGCGGGTCGTGAGCGAATTGTTCGAACTGCATCTCGCGCAGCCGCAATGCCTGCCGGCCGAGTGGCAAGCTCTGATGACCGGCTTGGATGAAGCGGCCCGGGCGCGCTTGGTGGCCGACTACATCGCCGGCATGACGGACAAGTTTGCGCTCGAAACGCACCGACACTTGTTCGACTTATACGAGCGGTTGTGACTCGCCGAAAAAGCCTGTTGAATCCGTTGTTTAATAGAGTTATCCACGAGTCGTTTTCCTTGACCGACTCGGGGCGCCGCTGATTCCCTGGTTTCAACAAGTCGAGATCAGCTTGCAGCACTGTCCGGACGAGGGGGAAACCGGTCGGGCAGGGGGCACGTCAGCCGCACAGACGTCGAGTCAACGTGCGGATGATCGCAGGCCGTAATTTGCTGGAGAAGCGAGCCATGTCGTCTGAAAAGCCCGACCAGATTCAAGCGAGCGTCGCCGCTGCCTTGAGCCGTTTGCGTGGAGACCTCGGCCCGTCCGGAGCCACCGCTCCAAAGATCGAGGAGCAACATGGGGGCGAACGCCCGCGGCCGGCCAATGATGTGCGGGGCGACCCGTTTTTCAGGTCGATTCAGTCCCCGCCATTGGGAGCGGGAATGACTGCGCCAGGGCGTGCGGCAATTCCGATGACACCTTTCCCACGGATGCAGGCGCCTGAAGAAGAACCGGCAGAAACAGGATCTCCGATGCCGGATTCCGCTGATTCTCCGGCGCCGGAACCAACCTCGATCATTGAGATGCCGGAAATGCCGGAGCAGAGACTGGAAACCGATCACGTTTCAATGGCGGAGCCTCGGGCCACAGGTTCCGACGCAGCGCAATCGCCCTCCCAATCTCCCGCAGCCTCAGCGGCGCAGATGGCCGCGCCACAGCCGTCCGGCAGCGCGTCGCCTTTGGCGCGCATGATAGCCGGCAAGGCCCAGCCCGGTTCTGCCGATCCGGCGCAGCGCGATCTGCTAGCGGAGCTGCCCCCGCCCCCCATTAGCGGTCCGCTGCGGACTGATACGGAACCGAGCGCAATGCACCGTCGCCGACGCAATCGCAGGCTGCTGGCGATGGCGGCTGTCATCATCGTCGCTGCCATCGGCGCCTGGCTGTGGACGGGCAGTACGCCGAGCACGGAGGTGCCGGTAATCACGGCGGAGGCCACACCTGAGAAGGTGAAGCCTGCCGAAGAGGGCGGCCTGCAAGTCCAGAACCAGGACGTCCAGGTGCTGGACCCTTCGGCCAAGACCCAGGGCGAAACCGTGATGCCTGAGCCGGAGCAGCCGATCACGCCGCCCGGGCCCAGCGCAGATCAGGCGCCGACCGTGGTGGAGAACGGCCAAGCTAGCCCCGGCACAGCGGCGGAGGCCCCCACGGGCGACACACAGCCGGCACCAGGTGTCCCCCTGGTCGAGACGCCCCTTCCGGCCATGGAAGAGAATGGCTCCACGACAGCCGCCAAGGAGCCCGCGCCAGCGGCCCCCGCAGCGCCAGTCGTGTCCGCGCCAGAGCCCGCGCAGCCAGAACCGACGCAGTCGGCGGAAGCGCCGGCAACCACCCAATCCGAGCCGGCTCAAAGCACCGCCGGGCCGACGGCGGCGCAAGCTGCCCAGCCTGACCCGTCGGCCACGCAAGCAGCACCGACGCAAGAGGCGGCCGCAACGCCTTCAACCTCGGCCCCTTCGGCCGCGACCGGCAACACGCGGGTGCAGCTGGCCGCCGGCAAGTCGGAGGCCTCTGTGGAGCAGGAGTGGGCCGCCTTGCAGAAGGCGCATCCCCAGTTGCTCGGCGACCTGAGCCTTACTGTCGAGCGCGTGGACAAAGGCGCGGCTGGTATATTCTACCGCATGCAGGCCGGGCCTTTGGCCGACAAGACCGCCGCGCGTCAGCTCTGCGCCAGCTTGAAGCAGCGAGGCCAGGACTGCATCGTGGTGGCCAAGTAGGCAGCGCTGCAGCGCGCGAAAGGAACGTTGATAGAATGAAGGCGGCGATTTTCGGGGTCTTGGGTCAGGCCCTGACGGATGAGGAGCGTGCGTTCTTCCGGGATGCTCAGCCGCTGGGATTCATCCTGTTCGCGCGCAACATCGGCGATCCCGATCAGGTCCGCCGGTTGGTGGCTGACCTGCGCGCCTCCGTCGACCACGCGGACGCCCCGGTCCTGATCGACCAGGAAGGCGGACGGGTGCAGCGCCTGCGGCCGCCGCATTGGCGCGCGGCAGCGCCGGCAGCCAGCTTCGGAAGGTTGGCGGCGCAGCGCGCGAGCGATGGGCGCAAAGCGGTCTTCCTCAATCATCAGCTGATCGGGGCAGAGCTCGCGGCGCTCGGCATTGATGTCGATTGCGCGCCGCTGATCGACGTGCATCAGCCCGGCGCGCATGACGTGATCGGGGACCGCGCCTTCAGTGGCGATCCGGAGCAGGTGGCCGAACTCGGTCGCGCCGCAGCCGATGGTTTAATGTCGGCGGGCATCACTCCGGTTATCAAGCATATTCCCGGCCATGGCCGATCGATGGTCGACAGCCACCACGACCTGCCGCGGGTCAGCACGCCCCACGAGGAATTGGCGCGCATCGATTTCGTGCCGTTCAAGCGCCTGGCCGATCTGCCATGGGGGATGACGGCGCACATCGTCTACGAAGCGATCGATCCCGATCAGCCCGCGACCCTGTCAACCAAAGTGATCTCCGACGTCATCCGTGGCGAGATCGGGTTTGAGGGCCTCCTGCTGAGTGATGACCTGTCCATGCAGGCTCTGCGCGGAAGCCTGACAGAGCTAGCGCAGGGATCCGTCGCGGCCGGCTGCGACATCGCTCTCCACTGCAACGGCAAGATGGAGGAAATGGTTCAAGTGGCGGCCGGCGCTCCGCCCTTGTCGAAGGCGGGTCTGGAGCGCTACACACGTGGCCGCCGCCAGGTGCGCAGGGGCCAGCTTGCGAAGCTGGATCAGATCGAGAAAGAACTCGCTGTCCTGCTTGCCTGACATCTTTGTCGCGGCTCAAGTATTTTGCTCGGAGTCGCGGCTTGTCGCCTGAAATTACACTACTTCTTCTTAAAGTGATCATCTATGCGCCGGGGATCATCCTGGCGATTACGCTGCATGAGGCATCGCACGGCTACGTCGCCTGGAAGCTGGGCGACGACACCGCTTACATGCTTGGCCGGGTGACCTTCAATCCATTGCGCCATATCGACCCACTGGGCACAATCATCCTGCCAGCATTGCTCGTTGCAACGACGGGCTTCATGTTCGGCTACGCAAAACCGGTGCCGGTGAATTTCCGGAAACTGCGCGACCCCAAGCGGGACATGGTACTGGTCGCGGCGGCAGGCCCGGCCAGCAATATCGTGATTGCGCTCGCGTCTGCCATTGCACTCCGGCTGATGCCGGGTACCGCCACGATGACGACCGCGGTAATTGCCGAGATTTTTATGTATTCCATTTTTTTCAATGTGATCATCGCGATTTTTAACATGATCCCGCTGCCGCCACTGGACGGCGGGCGAGTCGCTGTGGGATTGCTGCCATATCCGCTGTCCTGGTATTTGGCGCGGCTAGAGCGCTATGGGATGGTCATCCTTCTGGGCGCGCTCATCGGCCTGCCATTGATAGGCCAGCAGATGGGAACTGACCTCAACATCTTTCGCTGGTTCATCATGCCGATTGTCGACTATGTCCAGGGCCTGATCTATCTCGTGACGGGTAACACCGCGCCATGACGGCGAGCATGATGGACGAAGAGTTCGACAAGGATTTTGCGGCCGACGAGACTGCCTCCGCTGGGCCCACGGGTGAGTTCGAGTTGCATCTCGATCTCGACGGGTTCGAAGGGCCGATCGACGTCCTGCTGACCCTGGCGCGCGATCAGAAGGTCGATCTCAAAAAGATCTCGATCCTGGAACTGGCCGATCAGTATCTCGCCTTCATCGCGCGTGCGCGGCGACTGAGGCTGGAGATCGCCGCCGATTACCTTGTGATGGCAGCGTGGCTCGCCTACTTGAAGTCGCGCCTGCTGCTGCCTGAGCCGCCGGCAGATGGCGAGCCGAGCGGTGCCGAGCTGGCAGCCGCCCTGGCGTTCCAGCTGCAGCGGCTGGAGGCGATGCAAAAGGCCGGGCAGGAATTGATGGCGCTGCCGCAATATGGTCGCGACTTCTTCGGGCGCGGCTTGCCGGAGCCGATGAAGATCGTCGAGAAGCCGGTCTACAAGCTCACCCTCTATGATTTGCTGAAGGCTTACGGCAACTATCCCGGCCGGCGCAACGAAGGCCTGCTGCAGATCGCACCCATGAATCTGTTCTCGATGGACGATGCACTGCATCGGATCGGCGAGATGCTGGGGCAGGTGCTGGACTGGACCACGCTGCAGGCGTTCCTGCCACCGGGGCTGCAGCGCGGCCTGCAGCGCCGCGCCGCTTTGGCCGCGACCTTTGCCGCCAGCCTGGAGCTTGCGCGCACAGGCCGTATCGAGCTCAGGCAGGAGCAATTGTTCGGCCCGATCTACATGCGCCGCGGCGAGAACATGGCCACGCCCGAGACTGTGAACACCGAAGGACTGCAATGACCGACGATCGCTATCAATTGCTGCGACTGCTCGAGGCCATCCTGTTCGCCGCTACCGAGCCCATGAGCGAGGACCAACTGGCGGGTCGCATGCCCGAGGGCGCCGACATCAATGGCCTGTTGCAGGAGCTGAAGGATCAATACGCCAATCGCGGCGTGCATCTGCTGGCATTCGAGGATCGCTGGGCGTTCCGCACGGCGCCGGATCTGGCTTCGAAGTTCCACATCGAGAAGGAAGTCGTGCGCAAGCTGAGTCGCGCGGCGGTCGAGACGCTCGCGATCATCGCCTATCACCAGCCAGTGACCCGCGCGGAGATTGAGGAAATCCGCGGTGTCGCCATTTCCAAGGGCACGCTCGACATGCTGCTGGAGATCGGCTGGATCAGGCCGAAGGGCCGGCGCGAGACGCCGGGTCGCCCGGTGACATGGGCGACGACCGACACCTTCTTGGAGCATTTCGGACTGGAGAGCTGCGATGCCTTGCCTGGCGTGGAAGAGCTGAAAGCGGCCGGCCTGCTGGATGCGCGCGCCACGGTGGCGACCCTCGGTACGCAGGGTCTGCCGAATGGCGGCGCGGTAGCCGAGGAGCCGGAGGACGAGGAGGGCAATATCTCTGACATGCTGGCCCAGCCGGCCGAGGAAGGATCGGAGGCGGACGGTGAGGCCGCGGACGACGAGTACGATGCCGAGGCCCTGCGCCGCGCCGAAGCCGAGGCCCAGGCAGCAGCGGAGGAAGCCGAGGAGCCGAGCGCTGATTCCGAAGGTGAGGCTGTGGAGCCCGAGGGGGAGGGTACAGAGCCAGAAAGCGAGGACGTCGAGGAGGACAGCGACGACGATCTGTCCGGGTCTACGGAGCCCAAGGCCGCTGCACAGTCTGCCTGACAGCTATCCAGACGTCGAATTGCAATTCAGAATAAGTCGCACTAGGGTCAAGGGGCGCCTCCGCCGGTGAGTGCCGGCGCTCCATGAACTCTTTGCGCGGGGCAAGCCCGCCGGACGGAACTTCGCTTGAGCCTGCTGTCGCACCCGCAAGCCGCTACTCCGGTTCGTTTCGGTGCGCGCCACTGGGGCTGGCCGTCGCGCTGGACGATCGTCGCCTGCGGCCTTGCATTGCTGATTGCGGCGCCGGTCATCTCCGTGCTGATCAACGCGTTCGGCGCGCGTAGCGACATCTGGCAGCATCTGGTCGAGACCGTCCTCAGCAACTATGTGACCAACTCGCTGCTCATCATGACCGGCGTCACGATCGGCGTGCTCATCGTCGGCGTGCCGGCGGCGTGGATGACGACCCTGTGCCGCTTTCCCGGCCGGCGGCTGTTCGATTGGGCGTTGCTGCTGCCGATGGCGTTTCCCGCCTACGTGATCGCCTACGCCTATACCGGATTGCTCGACTACGCAGGCCCCGTGCAGACTAGCTTGCGCGACTTCGTCGGCGATCCGCAGGGGCTGCGCTGGCTGCCCGAAGTTCGCTCCTTGCCGGGCGCCATCGTAATGCTGGTGCTGGTGCTTTATCCCTACGTGTATCTCCTCGCGCGTGCCGCTTTCCTCGAGCAGTCGGTCTGCGTGCTGGAAGTGAGCCGCACGCTCGGCTGCTCGCCCTGGAGCAGCTTCCGCCGCGTCGCACTGCCGTTGGCGCGGCCTGCCATCGCGGCCGGCGTGGCGCTGGCGTTGATGGAAGCGTTGAACGATTACGGCACCGTATCGTACTTCGGGATCAACACGCTGGTGACCGGCATCTTCCGCGTCTGGCGCGGCATGGGCGATCCGGTCGCCGCCTCGCAGATCGCGGTCATCCTGCTGCTGTTCGTGTTTACCTTGCTCGCGATCGAGCGCTCGTCGCGCGGGCGCGCGAGCTATGCGCATTCGACGGCACGCTATCGGCCGCTGCCGCGCTACAAGCTGCGCGGCTGGGCGGCGCTCGGCGCGATCGTTGGCTGCGCGGTGCCGGTGGTGCTGGGCTTTGCGCTGCCAGCGGTGATGTTGCTCCATTGGGCACTGAGCAGCCCGGAGTTCTGGCAGAACGCGCGCTTCCTGGGCTTGCTGCGCAATTCCTTCCTGCTGGCCGGCCTGGCGGCGCTGCTGGTCCTCGCAGTGGCCGTCATTCTGGCCTATGCACTGCGATTGCATCCGACGCCGGCCACGCGCCTTGCCGTACGCGTGGCAAGCGCCGGTTACGCGGTGCCAGGCGCAGTCCTCGCGATCGGCGTGCTGCTGCCGCTGGCGTCGCTCGATCACATCGTCGCCAACTGGGCCAAGGCACAGTTCGGATGGAGCATCGGTCTGGTTTTCACCGGGACTCTGGCCGCGGTCACTTATGCGTATCTCGCACGTTTCCTGACCATCAGCTTCAGCGCAGTCGAGGCGAGCCTGGCGAAGATCACGATCAGCATGGACCTCGCGGCGCGCTCCTTGGGACGTGCCCCAAGCCAGACGCTTGGCCTGATCCATCTGCCGATCATGCGCGGCACATTGTTGACCGCAGCGATCCTGGTGTTCGTCGATGTGCTGAAGGAATTGCCGGCAACCTTGGTCTTGCGACCGTTCAATTTCGACACGCTCGCGACCCGCACCTACGATCTTGCTTCCGATGAGCGGCTGGTGGAGGCGGCGGGCCCGGCACTGGCGATCGGGCTGGTCGGCATCTTGCCGGTCTATCTGCTGTCACGTGCGATCCGCGCGGCGCGCCCCGGGGCGGGGAAGGACCAGTGATGCAGCCGCACGACGCATTGGTCCTGCAGGATCTCTACCACGACTACGATCGCCTGCGCGCGGTCGACGGTGTGTCGCTATCGGTGAGAGCCGGCGAGGTCGTTTGCCTGGTCGGGCCGTCTGGCTGCGGCAAATCGACCGTGCTGCGGCTGGCGGCCGGCCTTGAGGCGCTCCAGAGCGGGCGCGTCTCTATGCGTGGCGAAGTGGTCGGTGATCCCGCCAAGCGAATCGGCGTGCCACCCGAGCGCCGCCATGTTGGGCTGGTGTTCCAGGATTTCGCTCTGTTCCCGCACCTGACGGTTGGCGACAACGTCGCCTTCGGCTTGAGCCAGGTGCCTGCGGCGGATCGCGATAAGCGGGTGCGCGACGTGCTGCGCCAGGTGGAGATGGAGAACTATCTCGACGCCTATCCCCATGCCCTGTCCGGCGGGCAGCAGCAGCGGGTGGCGCTCGCCCGCGCGCTCGCGCCGGAGCCGTCCGTGCTGCTGCTGGATGAGCCGTTCTCCGGCCTCGATGAGCGGCTCAGGGAGCAGGTGCGCGACGACACGCTGCGCCTCCTGCGGCGCAACGGAACGGCGGCGCTGCTGGTGACCCACGACCCGGAAGAGGCCCTGTTCATGGCGGATCGCATCTACCTAATGCGTGCCGGGAGGATCGTGCAGAGCGGGCCGCCGCAGGAGCTCTACTACCGGCCGGCCGATTTGTTCGTCGCCAGCTTCTTCTCCCGCGTCAACGAAATCCGAGGCGTGGTCCGCGACGGGCATGTAGAGGGCCCGCTGGGGCGGCTGTGTGCCCCGGACCGCCAGGAAGGCGAGCGGGTGGTGGTGACCTTCCGGCCGGAAGCAGTCAGCCTAGCGCCGGTGCTGGGGGACCAAGCGGATGGCTTGAATGTTGAAGTACAGGATACCCATTTCCTGGGGACAGGATGGGTCGTGCATGTCCTGGTGCAGGACGCTGAAGGACGGGATGTGAAGCTATCGGTCCGGCTCCATGGCCGGCCGCCCAAGGCGGGCGAGCGGGTCGCCCTCAGGGTCCCCTCGGACGCCATTCTCATGTTCCCGGAAACGTGAAGTTCCAACGGCTTACACGACCTTAAGTCAAATGTCTTAGCGTGCGGCTTTTGTTGCAGCCCCCCGGTCATTCTGCGATAGTCCGCCCGCAAAACACCCAAGGAGAACCCGAATGGGGAGCTTCAGTATTTGGCATTGGCTAGTCGTTCTAGCCATCATTCTCGTCCTGTTCGGCGGCGGCGGTAAGATTCCGCGCCTGATGAAGGACCTTGGCCAGGGCATCACCGCCTTCCGGAAGGGCCTCAAGGAGCCCAAGGAGGGCGAGCAGGCTCAGTCCGAGAACACCGATAAGCAGCAGAGCGTGATCGACCGCTCCTAAGACGCGGCCGGTCGTGGTTGGAAGGCGTCCTCGATGTTCGATCTGGGCTGGAGCGAGCTGCTGATCATCGGAGTGGTCGCCTTGGTCGTCCTGGGACCGAAGGAGCTGCCGAACGCGCTCCGGACCGTCAGCAATCTGACCAAGACGGCGCGCAAGCTGGCTGGCGAGTTCCAGAGCGGCATCAACGACATCGTGCGCGAGGCCGACCTTGAGGACGCGCGCAAGGCTGCGCAGTCCATCAGCAAGGGCTCCATCTCCAAGACGGTCGAAAACGCCGTCGATCCGACCGGCGAGCTGAAATCGACCGTCACAGGCGTGGAGGACGAACTCAAGGACAAGCCGCAGATTTCGCCGGTCGGCCCGATTACGCCGGCGCCGCCGGTCGCATCGACCCCGCGAGCGAGTCCCGCGCTTACCGCCCCGGAACAGCAACCCACGAAGGAGGGTGAGGCCGCCGACAGCGCCACCTCCAAGGCCGAGGCGAAAGTATAGATTTCATGGCGGGTGCCGAAGACGAGAAGAAGATGCCGTTGCTCGATCATCTGGTCGAGTTGCGCCGGCGGCTACTCTATTCGGTGGTGGCGTTCATCGCCGCCTTCATCGTCTGCTTCTATTTCGCCAAGCCAATGTTCGATTTCCTGGGCGCGCCGCTGGCGGACTATTTCCACGACCAGGCGGGCCGCAGATTCATCTACACCAGCTTGGTCGAGCCTTTCTTCACCCAGGTGAAGCTGGCGGCCTTCGGCGCGCTCTGCGTCTCGTTCCCCATCGTTGCCGGGCAGATCTGGGCGTTCGTGGCGCCAGGCCTCTACAAAAACGAGCGGCGGGCATTCCTGCCGTTTCTGGCCGCGACGCCCTTCATGTTCCTGCTTGGCGCAGCCTTCTTCTACTACGTGCTATTTCCCTGGATGATCCAGTTCTTCGGCAGCTTCCAGGACCCCGGCGGTGAGGGCAGGCTGCCTGTCGAGATGGAGAACAAAGTCGGTGAATATGTCGGCCTCGCGATGACCATGATCATCGCCTTCGGCCTGTGTTTCCAGTTGCCGGTGCTGCTTACGCTGCTGGCGCGCGTCGGCCTCGTGTCCGCTGCGGGGCTGGCGGCCAAGCGACGCTATGCGATCGTGCTGGTGGTCGTCGTGGCGGCGGTCGTGACCCCGCCCGACGTGATCAGCCAGCTCAGCCTGGCGATGCCACTGATCCTGCTCTACGAGATTTCCATCCTGCTCGCGCGGATGGTCGAGAAGCGGCGCGCGCAGCAGGACGCTGAGCTCGAGCGCGAACTCGATGAGGACGACGACAAGTCCGTCCGGGCTCAGGCTTCTGAGTAAACGAAGCCCTTTCGTTCAGCGTCGATCCAGGCCGGCTTCAGTTTTGCGATGCGCTTGTAGATCGGACAGCCGGCATGATGCGCGCCGGGCAGGTAGCCGATGCTCATCAGAAACTCGCCCACGATCTCTCCGCCGGTGAAGACGAACGTCTTCTTGAACAGCTTCACCCATTCGTCCTTGCGCTTGGGGTGGTGCGACCTCAGCCAATCTGCAAACGAGCCGACGTCGCGCTGGATCGCGTTGATGCGCTTCGCGTTCTCGACGGTTGCCTCGATTTTCATGCGATTGCGAATGATTGATTCATCCTTCATTAAACGGTCGACGTCGCGCGGCGCGAGGCGCGCCACCTTCTCGATCCGGAAGTCGCGAAACGCTTTGCGGAACGCTTCCTGGCGCTTGAGGATGGTGAGCCAGCTCAAGCCGGCCTGATTGATTTCGAGGATCAGCCGCTCGAACAGCATGTCGTCATCTGTGATCGGAAAGCCGTAGTGTGATTCGTGGTAGGGCCCGTGCCATTCATGGCCCGGGGCGATTTCGCAATACGTCATGGCTAGTTTCCGGTCTGATAAAGCGAGAGCAGCGAATATCCAAGAACCTGCGTGACGTAGTAGTAGACACCCCACAGAACCAAGGAAATGGCAGTGGTAACCAGTGCCTTGCGGCCTAGGTTCGGGTTGACCGGCGCGCCTGGATCGTGGCCTGGCTCAGGCTCGGGGGTGTGCCGGACGCCCCACGGCAGGACCGCGAACAGCACCACGAACCAGATCAGCAGAAAGATCGCCGCCTGCGAAAACCAATAGCTCACGTTACGCCTGCTCGAGCTCGATCAAGGTGCCGTAGAAATCCTTGGGATGAAGGAACAGCACCGGCTTGTCGTGCGCGCCGATCTTCGGCTCCCCGTCGCCCAGCACGCGGGCGCCCTCGGCCTTCAGCCGGTCGCGCGCGGCGTAGATGTCGTCCACCTCATAGCAGACGTGATGGATGCCGCCGCTCGGATTGCGCTCGAGAAACGCCTTGATCGGAGAGGCATCCCCCAGCGGATGCAGCAGCTCGATCTTGGTGTTGGGCAGCTCCACGAACACGACCGTGACGCCGTGCGCCGGCTGCGGCATCGGCGCCGAGACCTTGGCACCGAGCGTGCCGGCATAGGTGGTCGACGCAGCCGCCAGATCCGGGACGGCAATAGCCACGTGATTCAATCGCCCGATCATTCTTCCTCCTGCGTGCCGCAATGTTGCAGTGCCAAAGCGCGTGTGCAAGACCTGGGTAGGTCTTTGAACCAGCGGTATTTTCCGACTTCGCGCAGGCGGCGGTTTGTGATCCCGCGCACTTCATCCTGGTTGGCCGCGGTCCATCTATACTGGCCTGGGAAGGCTCTTCCGAAATCGGAGTGCGCCCTTCTGGCTAGGTTTATCCTTGGCTTAAGCATATCATTTGCTTGAGCTTTTCGCCCGACCTGGGCGAGCAGGCAAGATGAGGGGTGGATCTGCGATGAAGCGTGCTTCGATAGGTCGAAAGTCCATGGCGATCTTGGCGGCGGCGGCCGCGCTCGGCTGCGTGGAGGCCCACTCCGCCATGGCCAAGAGTCCGGAAATCGGTGCGGTGATTCAGCGCACCTACCGCGGCGCGACCGCCGAGGGCGAAGAGCCGATGCGGTCCATCTATTACCGCGACAACGTGTTTGCACAGGAGCTGATCAGGACCGGCACCCGTGGCTCGACCGAGCTCGAGTTCCTCGACAACACGCATCTGGTCGTCGGACCGAATGGTGAGGTGCGGCTCGATGAGTTTGTCTACGATCCCTCGAGCGGAACGGGCGGCGGCCAGATTTCGCTGAAGCTCGGCGCTTTCCGCTATCAGAGTGGCGAGCTCAAGAACAAGGAGAATGTGAAACTGGTCACGCCCACGGCGACCATGACCATTCGGGGCACGCATCTCGTCATCTTCGTCGCGCCCGACGGCGCCACCGAAGTCAACGTGATCGAGGGCGCGGTGGACGTGCTGGCCTGCAACACGCCGAGCGTCGTGGCTGTTACTGCCGGGCAGCGGGTCAACGTCACCGCGGGCTGTGCGACGTCGGTTGCCGGACTGCGGGCTATGCCGCGCGATTACATCCCGCAGCAGCCGGGCTCGACGGAACCGCCGATCGGCGATCCCGGCAACGACGGGCCGACCGAAGGTCCAGAACCGGAGCAGGACCAGCGAGGGTAGTGCATGAGCGCCTTGGCGGCCGTCGAGTTCACGAACAGCGCTTTCTATGATGCGTTCTCGACTGCGAATATCGATCAGATGTCTGAGTTGTGGGCGGCCACCGACACGGTGTTCTGCTGCCATCCCGGGTGGCAGCCGATCCATGGCCGCGAGGCGGTGCTGCGTAGCTGGGCGGAAATCTTCACCAATGCTGGAGCAATGCCGATCTCGCATCGCGTGCTGGCGCGCGATCTGATCGGAGACATGGCCGTTGTCTGCTGCCTCGAATCGGTTGCGGGTCATGGCTTCATCGCCACCAATCTGTTCGTGCGCGATGGCAAGATCTGGCGCATGGTGCATCACCATGCCGGGCCCATCGCTGGTCCTGTGCCGGTCATTGCCGGCTCGCCCGAGCCGGCACCCAACTGAGGCGAGGCACTCCGGGTGCAAGGGCCCCGCGTTGCACGCATAAATCCGGCGGCGCATAGTGTTGCCATGGCGATTCGCACCATGATTCGGGGTCTGGTGGGGAAGTTTCGCGCGCTGGGTGCGGTGAGCGCGCGGCGTGTCGGGTTCGCATTTGGCGCCGCCTTCTTGCTGTTCTCATCCGCGGCGGCCGCCGACTATGCCGCAGGTTTGACCGCCTTCAACCGCAAGGAATATGCCCGCGCCTTCTCCGAATGGATTGAAAGCGCCAAAGCGGGCGATGCCCATGCGCAACATGGCCTCGGCATGCTTTACGAGCTGGGGCAGGGCGTGCCCCATGCCGATCCGAAGGCTGCTGCCGACTGGTACCAGAAGGCGGCGGCGCAGAGCTACGCGCCCGCGCTCAACAATCTTGCGCGGCTCTACGCTGATGGCCGCGGCGTCAAGCAGGACGTGCCGAAAGCGATCGAGCTGTGGTCGAAAGCTGCCGATGGCGGCAACATCACGGCGCGCTTCAATCTGGGCCTGCAATATGCATCCGGTAGCGGCGTCCCCAAGGACATGAAGAAGGCCGCCGGCTACATGCTGCAAGCGGCGGAAAGCGGCCTGCCCGAGGCCCAATTCGCGATTGCCAGCTACTATCGCGACGGCACGGGCGTTGCGAAGGATCTGGCTGCCGCGCGACTGTGGTATGAGCGTGCAGCGACGGCCGGCTTTGAGCCGGCGCGTGCGGAGCTTGCCGCGCTCGACAAGCCGACAGTCAGCTCAACGCCTGGGGAGGAGCAGCAGGCGCAGGCTCAGAAGTCCGAAACGCCGCCACCACAACCGCAGACCGGAGATACGAAACCGGCGGACAAACCGGCTGAAGCACAGCTGCCGGAATCCGTGCCGACCGAACCGCAGCAGGCAACTGCGTCACCGGCAACGGACGAAGCCAAGCAGCCGGATGCTCCATCGCTGCCGGAGGCGCCGGCGGAGGCTGCGATAGCCAAGCAGCCGATCACCGAACAAGACGTTCCGCCGCCTGCCGACGCGGAGCAGGCGGAAGAGAGCGCGGTGGAGAGTCCAGCCAGCGAGGCGCCGGCGCCCACGGAGGCGCAGGAGCCTGAGTCCGATCTGCCGGTCGCGGAATCGGTGACCGGTGATGCGCGGGTCTATCGCATCTGGCTCTATACGTCGGGGCAGGAGGGCGATGCGCGCTCCTACTGGAACAAGCTGACCATGCAGTATCCGGGCCTTCTCAGGAAACTGGAACTGGATCTCAGGCGGTATTTTCTGGGCGAAGCGAAAGGCTCGCTTTATCGTGTCTTCGCGGGTCCATTCAACAATCTTGGCGCCGCACAGAAAGCATGCGAGGACATCAAGCAGCGGTTCGGCAACCAGTTCTGCCGGCCTGTCCTCAACTAGCCAGCCTTCTCTATGCGCGAGGTGGGCGACTGATGCTTCCAGGCGATCATCCTGATTTGGCCGTGCTGACCGGTGCCGAGATGCGCGCCGCGGAACGCGCCGCCTTCGCCCGTGGCCTGCCGAGTTTCGAAGCGATGCGCCGTGCCGGCGTCGCGGTGGCGGATGCAATCATGGCGCGTTGGCCAGTGTACGGCAGTGGCGAGGTTCATGTGCTGTGCGGGCCCGGTAACAACGGTGGCGACGGCTTCATCGTCGCCGAGACTCTGCGCGGGGCCGGCTATCGCGTCCTTGCCCATGCGGTTCGTGCCAAGTCGAACTATGCCGGCGATGCGGCACGCGCCGCCTCCTTGTGGCAAGGTGATGTGCGGACGCCCGATCGCGCGACTTTTGCCGCTCTCGATCGGTCGGCAATCGTCGTGGATGCCTTGTTCGGGATCGGCCTCGATCGCGCGCTGGAGGGCGAGACCGCCGCCTTGAACGAAGCTGTGAACGCATCGCCGGCCACGGTGGTGGCTGTGGACATCGCGAGTGGCGTGCATGCCGATGACGGGCGCGCAATGGGCGTGGCGATCGATGCCGATCTTACGGTCACGTTCAACTGGCGCAAGCGCGGGCATGTCCTGCAACCCGGCGCAGGCAAGTGCGGCGAGACTCTCGTCGCCGATGTCGGCTTCGGTGCCGCGGATCTGTCGGCGGCGAACCCCGCCTGCTGGTTGAATGCGCCGGCTTTGTGGTCGTCGGCCTATCCGCTTCCGCAGCCGAGCGATCACAAATATCAGCGCGGTCACGCGATCATCGTCGGTGGCGGCGTCATGACCGGCGCCGCCCGCCTCGCGGCGCGTGCGGCGCGGCGTGTGGGCATCGGCCTGCTGACGATGGCCGTGCCGCCGGAGGCTTGGCCGATCTATGCCGGCGACCTGCCCGGCGCGATCGTCCGCCCGGTTGCAGACTTGGCGGCGTTTGCCGCAATTGCAGGCGATGAGCGCATTTCCGCACTCCTGGTCGGCAGCGGCCTGGAGCCCGATGCCCATACCGGCGATCTCGTGCGGACTTGCATCGCCTTCGGCCGGCCGATGGTCATTGATGGCGGCGGGTTGACCGTGTTGGCGGGCAGCGACGCCCTGGTCGGTGGTCATGCGGAGATCGTGCTGACGCCGCACGAGGGCGAGTTCGGCCGGCTGTTCCCGGACCTGGTGGCACGTGCCAGCAAGATCGAGCGCGCGGTACAGGCTGCTCGCCGGACCGGCTGCATCATTGTGCTGAAGGGCTCGGACACCGTTATCGCGGCGCCGGATGGCGGCACCATCATCTCCGGTTGCGCGCCCCCGACGCTGGCGACGGCCGGGTCGGGCGATGTTCTGGCCGGCATCATCACCGGCCTGCTGGGACTTCATCTGCCGCCGTTTCTGGCGGCTTCCATGGGGGTGTGGCTGCACGTCCGGGCGGCGGAAGGCTTTGGCATCGGGTTGATCGCGGAGGATTTGCCCGACCGGCTGCCGGCCGCTTTGGCCAAAGCCCTGGGGCGAAAGGGTTAATTCCACGGCGGCAAAGTGGGCCCGCGCGGTGCCGGGATTTGGCTTTTTCCTTGTGCCAACGCCCAGCGTGGGATACATCCGCGCCCGACAACCGCGGGGCGGCAACCCGCGATGGCGCTTGAGATGAACGCCGGGCGGGCGTGGCGGAACTGGTAGACGCGCTGGATTTAGGTTCCAGTGACGCAAGTCGTGGGGGTTCAAGTCCCTCCGCCCGCACCACCCGACTTTCGCCAGCCATCGCTTTGCCGGTACCGCCAACAACGATCAATCAGCGGATAGAGCCCTTCCATGCAGATCACCGAAACCAACGCCACTGGCCTCAAGCGTGAATACAAGGTCGTCGTTCCTGCAGACGCGCTCCAGGGACAGATCGAGAGCCGCCTGAGGGAGCTGGGCGAGCGGATCCGCATGCCGGGCTTCCGTCCGGGAAAGGTGCCGCTGCAGCTGTTGAAGCAGCGCTATGAGAAGTCGGTGATGGGCGAGGTGCTGGAGAAGACCGTGCACGAGGGCTCGCACCAGCTTTTGAACGAGCGCAACCTGCGGCCGGCCGGTCAGCCCAAGGTCGAGATCGTGGCGTTCGAGGACGGCAAGGACCTCGAGTTCAGCGTTGCGATGGAAGTGATCCCGGAGATCACGCCGGTCGATTTCAAGACCCTCAAGCTGGAGCGCACGGTTGTCGACGTGCCCGATTCCGAAATCGAAGAAAGCCTGCAGCGCCTGGCCAAGCGTCAGCGCAAGCCCGAGGCGGCGGCGGATGATCACGCGGCACAGTCGGGCGATGTCGTGGTGATTGATTTCGTGGGCCGGGTCGACGGCGAGGAGTTCGAAGGCGGCAAGGCCGAGGATTTTCACCTTGAGCTCGGCTCGGGCATGTTCATCCCGGGCTTCGAGGATCAGCTCATCGGTCTGAAGAAAAGCGACAAGAAGACCGTGCAGGTCACGTTCCCCGCCGAGTACGGCAACAAGGAGTTGGCGGGCAAGCCTGCCGACTTCGACGTGACGGTGAAGCAGGTCAGCCAGCTGAAGGATCAGCCGATCGACGACGAGATGGCAAAGGCGCTGGGCGCCGACGATCTGGAGACGTTGCGCAAGCGCGTGCGCGAGCAGATTGAACGCGACTACACGCTGGCCGCGCGCGCCCGCCTGAAGCGCGTCCTTCTTGACCAGCTGGCGGACAAGCACGATTTCACGCTGCCGGAGGGCCTGGTCGAAGCGGAGTTCGAGGCGATCTGGAAGCAGATCGAGGCGGACATGAAGGCCGATCGGTTGGATGCTGAGGACAAGGGCAAGAGCGAGGAGCAACTGAAGAGCGAGTATCGCGATATTGCCAAGCGGCGCGTGAAGCTTGGCCTCCTGCTCTCGGAAGTGGGCCGCTCCAACAATATCCAGGTTCCGAATGATGATTTGACGCGGGCCATTATTTCCGAGGCCCGCCGCTTCCCAGGACAGGAGAAACAGGTCATCGAGTTTTATCAAAAGTCGCCGGAGGCTTTGAATCAGCTCCGTGCGCCCATATATGAGGACAAAGTTATCGACTTCATTCTGGAGCTCGCGCAAGTTTCGGAGCGCCGTGCGACGCCCGAGGAGTTCCGCAAGGAAGGCGAGGCCGCCTGATCGCAGTGCAATTGCACAGCGCCAGAC
Organism: Dongia deserti; assembly: GCF_003574735.1. Lineage (GTDB taxonomy): Bacteria > Pseudomonadota > Alphaproteobacteria > Dongiales > Dongiaceae > Dongia_A > Dongia_A deserti. The sequence continues at coordinate 146,670 of NZ_QORW01000012.1, read as the reverse complement.
CAAGCGTATGATCGGCGGCAGATGGTGATTCGCCGGCGGTGCCGGATGACAGTGTTTTAATGAGGGCTCAGATGATTAGAGACCGCGATCCGATCGACATCTACAACAACATGCTGGTCCCGATGGTGGTCGAGCAGACCGCACGCGGCGAGCGGGCGTTCGACATCTACTCGCGGCTGCTCAAGGAGCGCATCATTTTCGTCGTGGGTCCGGTCAATGACCACATGGCGAGCCTGGTTTGCGCCCAGCTTTTGTTCCTGGAGTCCGAGAATCCCAGCAAGGAGGTCTCGCTCTACATCAACTCGCCGGGCGGCGTGGTGACCTCGGGCCTCGCGATGTATGACACGATGCAGTATGTCCGACCGGACATTTCTACCATCTGCGTCGGCTTGGCTGCTTCGGCGGGCTCGCTGCTCCTCGCCGCGGGCGCAAAGGGCAAGCGCTTCAGCCTGCCGCACTCGAACATCATGATCCATCAGCCCTCCGGCGGGTTCCAGGGCCAAGCTTCAGATATCGAGATCCACGCCAAGGAGATCCTGAAGACCCGGGATCGCCTGAACAAGATTTACGTCAAGCACACCGGGCAGGATCTGAAGGCGATTGAAGACGCCATGGAGCGCGACCGGTTCATGACCCCTACAGAGGCGAAAGAGTTCGGGCTCGTGGACGAGGTCATCGCCGAGCGTCCTCGGACGGACGAGCAGAGATAAAGTTCTTAACCCTTTGCTGACCATTCCGGGACTAGCCTGGATTCGGCCCGAAATAGGCCGATCGGGCAATCGCGCTGGACCCGAACCAGTGTCATATATTGGTCCGGCGCCACAGTGCGGCGGTCGGACGGCGCACAGCGGCATAAAGCCGTTGTGCGGACGATTCCTCCAAGGCTAACATGGCGTTCGAGGCAGGGCCGAATCTGGCCGGCTGAGGTGTGAACGGATAGCGAATGAACAAGTCCAGCGGCAGCGATTCAAAGAACACCCTCTACTGCTCCTTCTGCGGAAAGAGCCAGCATGAGGTCCGCAAGCTGATCGCCGGCCCGACCGTCTTCATCTGCGATGAATGCGTCGAGCTGTGCATGGACATCATCCGAGAAGAGCACAAGACGACCCTGGTGCGCTCGCGGGACGGTGTCCCGAGCCCGCGCGACATTTGCAAGGTGCTGGACGATTACGTGATCGGGCAGGAGCACGCCAAGAAGGTGCTCTCCGTCGCGGTGCACAATCACTACAAGCGCCTGGCGCATGTCGGGAAGCAGAACGACGTCGAGCTGTCGAAGTCCAACATCCTGCTGGTCGGCCCGACCGGTTGCGGCAAGACGCTTTTGGCCCAGACGCTGGCGCGCATCATCGACGTGCCGTTCACCATGGCCGACGCCACGACGCTGACCGAAGCCGGCTATGTCGGTGAGGATGTAGAGAACATCATTCTGAAGCTGCTGCAATCCGCCGACTACAATGTCGAGCGCGCGCAGCGCGGCATCGTCTACATCGACGAAGTCGACAAGATCAGCCGCAAATCCGACAACCCGTCGATCACCCGCGATGTATCGGGCGAAGGCGTGCAGCAGGCGCTGCTGAAGATCATGGAAGGCACCGTTGCTTCGGTTCCCCCGCAGGGTGGGCGCAAGCATCCGCAGCAGGAGTTCCTGCAGGTGGATACGACCAACATCCTGTTCATCTGCGGCGGTGCGTTTGCGGGCCTTGAGAAGATCATTGCGCAGCGCGGCCGCGGCGGCTCCGCCATCGGCTTCGGCGCCGACGTGCGCGGTCCGGACGACCGGCGCGCGGGCGAAGTGCTGCGCGAGGTCGAGCCGGAGGACCTGCTGAAGTTCGGCCTCATCCCGGAATTCGTCGGCCGCCTGCCCGTCGTGGCGACGCTGGAGGACCTGGACGAAGAAGCCCTGGTCAAGATCCTGACGGAGCCGAAGAACGCGCTGGTGAAGCAGTATCAGCGGCTGTTCGAGATGGAAGACGTCCGCCTCGATTTTGCCGAGGATGCGCTGGGTGCGATCGCGCGCAAGGCGATCGCACGCAAGACCGGTGCGCGCGGCCTGCGGTCCATCATGGAAGCGATCCTTCTCGAATCGATGTTCGACCTGCCCAGCCTTGATGGCGTCGAAGCCATCGTGATCAGCCGGGAAGTGGTCGAGGGCAAGGCCAAGCCGCTGTACATTTACACGGATCGCCGGGGCGACGCTGCCGGGGCGTAGCAGCCCCGCATCCGCTGCATCCGGGACTTGCTGACCGTGCCCTTGAAGGGGCCCGAGCTGTCCACCAGATAGTTAACGGAACAACGGGCAATCGCCCGCCCATCGTGCGCCGTTATGACGCGCCTGCCGCAATTCGCCCACCTTTGTTCGGCATGGTTCGTGCAGGAGGAATAGCGGACGTACGCCGCCCCATATCGGCCGGTAAACCTAGGTCGGTCAAGCAGTTGCGAGGGGGTACCGGCGGGGTTAGTCTGCCTGTTGAATTGTTGGAGTCTGCATTGCGATGACGCAAGAAAATCCCGTCCTACAGAAGTATCCGGTCCTCCCGCTGCGGGACATTGTGGTCTTCCCCCACATGATCGTGCCGCTGTTCGTCGGGCGCGAAAAGTCGGTGCGCGCTCTCGAAGACGTGATGAAGGAGGACAAGCAGATTCTCCTTGTCACCCAGCGCAACGCTGCCCAGGACGATCCCGGCCCGGCAGATATGTACAGCGTCGGCACGGTCGGCACCGTCCTGCAACTGCTGAAGCTGCCCGACGGCACCGTGAAGGTGCTGGTTGAAGGCGGCATGCGCGCGAAGATTGCCGAGTTCCCGGAGATCGATCCCTTCTTCGTCGCTCGCGCCGACGAGATGGCGGAGAGCGATAATGAGGGCAAGGAGGTCGAGGCGCTCGCCCGCTCCGTGATCACGCAGTTCGAGCAGTACATTAAGCTCAACAAGAAGATTCCGCCGGAGGTGCTGGTCTCGGTCAACCAGATCGATGATCCCTCGAAGCTGGCCGACACGGTGGCCTCGCATCTGACGCTGAAGATCGCCGACAAGCAGGAGCTGCTCGAGATCGCGTCAGTGTCGGCGCGTCTGGAGAAGGTGTTCTCCTTCATGGAGGGCGAGATCGGCGTCCTGCAGGTAGAGAAGCGCATCCGCTCGCGCGTGAAGCGTCAGATGGAGAAGACGCAGCGCGAGTACTACCTGAACGAACAGATGAAGGCGATCCAGAAGGAGCTGGGCGAATCCGAGGACGGTCGCGACGAGCTGGCCGAGCTCGAGGAGCGCATCAAGAAGACCAAGCTCTCGAAGGAAGCGCGTGAGAAAGCCGGCGCAGAGGTCAAGAAGCTGCGCACCATGAGCCCGATGTCGGCAGAAGCCACGGTCGTGCGCAACTACCTCGACTGGCTGTTGTCGATTCCGTGGAACAAGCCGACCAAGATCAAGAAGGACATCAGGCTCGCCGAAAAGGTCCTGAACGACGACCATTATGGTCTCGAGAAGGTCAAGGAGCGCATCCTCGAGTACCTCGCGGTGCAGCAGCGCCAGAAGAAGATCAAGGGTCCGATCCTGTGCCTCGTCGGTCCCCCGGGCGTCGGCAAGACCTCGCTCGGCAAGTCGGTCGCGCGGGCGACGGGCCGTAACTTCATCCGCATCTCCCTCGGCGGCGTGCGCGACGAAGCGGAGATCCGCGGCCATCGCCGGACCTATATCGGCTCAATGCCCGGCAAGATTATCCAGGCAATGAAGAAGGCAAAGTCGTCGAACCCGCTGTTCCTGCTCGACGAGATCGACAAGCTGGGGCAAGACTGGCGCGGCGACCCGTCATCGGCGCTGCTAGAGGTTCTGGACCCCGAGCAGAACGTCAACTTCAACGACCATTACCTGGAGGTCGACTACGACCTGTCGGACGTGATGTTCATCACGACCGCCAATACGCTGCGCATGCCGCAGCCGCTGATGGACCGCATGGAGGTCATACGCATCCCCGGCTACACCGAGGATGAGAAGGTGGAGATCGCGTTCCGCCACCTGATCCCCAAGCAGATGAAGGATCATGGCCTGAAGAAGGCGGAATGGACGTTGTCGGAAGACGCGGTCCGCGATCTGGTGCGCTACTACACGCGCGAGGCGGGTGTCCGCAACCTGGAGCGCGAGATCGCCAATCTGGCGCGCAAGTCGATCAAAGAGATTCTGATGAAGAATCTCAAGAAGGTCTCGATCAGCCGCCGTAACGTGGCGAAATTCGCGGGTGTCCGGAAATTCCGCTATGGCGAGGCGGAGGCGAAGGACATGGTGGGCGTCGTCACCGGTCTTGCCTGGACCGAAGTGGGCGGCGACATCCTGACCATCGAGGCCGTCACGGTGCCCGGCAAAGGCAAGGTGATCGCGACCGGCAAGCTCGGCGATGTGATGAAGGAGTCGGTCCAGGCCGCAGAATCCTTCGTCAAGTCGCGCGCGGCCGAGTTCGGCATCAAGCCGACCTTGTTCAATCGCAAAGACATCCACGTGCACGTGCCGGAAGGCGCGACGCCGAAGGATGGACCCTCCGCCGGTGTTGCGATGGTGACGACGATCGTGTCGGTGCTTACCGCTATTCCGGCGCGGCGCGATGTTGCGATGACGGGCGAGGTCACGCTGCGCGGTCGCGTGTTGCCGATCGGCGGCTTGAAGGAGAAGCTGTTGGCCGCGCTGCGCGCGGGCATCAAGACCGTTCTCATTCCATCCGAGAATGAGAAGGACTTGGCCGACATTCCGGACAACGTGAAGCGTGGTCTGGAGATCGTGCCGGTAGCGACTGTCGATGAAGTGCTGAAGAACGCGCTCGCCAGTCCGCTTACTCCGATCGAGTGGATCGAACCGGCGGAACCAGGCACACCTGTCGGTACCGAGAAGCCGGGCGATGAGGACGTCGGCATTGTGACGCACTGATCGCACAGCATTTTCCGCTTCTAACAAACATCTGACAAACAGGCTGAGAGCCGCGATTATCCTGGGGATAATCGCGGTTCTCGCATTGACTGTTTCGAAAACCGGGCTCTAAAATCTCGCGTTCAGGGCCTAGCAGAACCAATCCAGCCAAATCAATCTATCCGGTCTAAAGAGCAAGGGGGGGTACCCAGTGAACAAGAACGATTTGATTGCGGAAGTGGCCGACGATACCGGCCTTTCCAAATCAGACGCAGCCCGCGCCGTCGATGCCGTGTTCGACGCGATCACGAAGGCGCTGAAGAAGAACAACGAGGTGCGCCTGGTCGGATTCGGTACCTTCAGCGTCGCGAAGCGCGCGAAGTCGAAGGGGCGCAATCCCCGCACTGGTGAAGAGATCCAGATCCCCGCATCCAAGCTGCCGAAGTTCAAAGCCGGCAAGGGCCTCAAGGACGCGGTCAACTGAAGGCAGGTTGATTCCGCACTTCGGTGCGATGAAGAACCGGCCGCTCTGATCAAGCGGCCGGTTTCATTTTAGCTGCGGTCATCTGAAGGGAAGCGTCAGCTTCTCATCACCTATGGTGTGGCTTCCATTGTGCCGGCACTAGATTGGCCCGGCCGAGGCAAGCACTTGTGTCGGCAGCACTGATTCTCTAAACCAAACTGGGTAGGGCGATTAGCTCAGTTGGTAGAGCGCTTCCTTTACACGGAAGATGTCGGCGGTTCGAGTCCGTCATCGCCCACCACGCTTCGCCCTATCGGGCTACGCGTGGCACAGCCACGAGAGACCGACAGGGCGAAGCGTGTCCGGCATAGCTGGAGCGAAGCGCAAGCGAAGACGGACTGGAGGGAAAGGGCAATCTGGTACGTCTACATCATCCGCAGCGTGGCCCATCCTGACCAGGAATATGTCGGTGCCAGCGAAGATCTCAAGCAGCGCATTGCTGATCACAATGCACGGAAATCGGCGCATACGTCGAAGTACACGCCCTGGAAGCTAATCTGGTACTGCGGCTTTCCAGACAAGTACAGAGCACTGGCTTTCGAGAAGTACCTGAAGTCACATTCTGGAAGAGCCTTCGCGAAGAAGAGATTGCTTTAGCCAGGGCTATGGATTCCATTCCTTTCATCAAGATTGCTGATATTCCAGCCTTTCCGGAGGAATACTCTCTTGTCACCCAATCCGTGGCGGATGACGGCAGCTTGCTATTCCTGTTCGTCGAGGCTGCGGGAACGGAAGCCGTGCGCGGTATGGAAAGCCGGGGCGGTGCGCGCTTCGCGCGGACCAGGATGGACCTGCCGATGCGGTTTCGGCTGCTCAGGATGGAGGAGGGTGGGTGCTTCGTCACCGATCTCCCGCCGCTCGACATTACCTTCCCTCTGATCGACGTTTTCCCAGACGGCAAAGTGCTCGTCGCTGGCGCGCGGTGCGCCTGGTATGAAGAGGGCGAGTTCGACCTGAACGAGACCGTCTACGATCCCGTGACCGGCGGTTGCACAAGGATTCTACTAGGCGACGGCATCGTCCAGCTCCACGTCGATCGACGTGGCTTGATCTGGGTTTCGTATTTCGATGAAGGCATCTTCGGGAACTTCGGCTGGGGCAATCCCGGGCCTCTTCCGATTGGCGCGGCCGGTCTAGCCTGCTTTTCCGAAAGCGGCGAAAAGGTATGGGAGTTTGAGGGTAAGGTTGAGGATTGCTACGCGCTGAACGTCTCCGGATCGGAGGCATTTGCGTACTACTATACCGAGTTTCCTATTTGCCGCGTGTCAGGCGATTTCCGCGTGACCAGCTGGAGGACCGAGCTGCGCGGGTGCCGTCACCTTGCCGTCAGCGGATCAAAGGTGCTGCTATCGGGCCAGTACGATGACCCGCCAGGCACCGGCTATGTTGGTCTGCTTGACGGCGACGCATTAAAGGACGTGCAGCCAGTGGGCCTAATACTGCCGAATACATCACGCCTTCCGACGCACCGCTTGCTCGGCCGCGGAAAACATCTGCACTACTTCGGCGACGATGCCATCTATCGCACGACCGTCTAGTAAAACGGGCCGCTGCCTTGCGACAGCGGCCCGGCTAGCCGGGCATCGATGGGGGACGGGGCATTCACCCGGCTGGGACCTTGACAGTCTATTGACGGGCCATGAATCAGAGATAAAGAAAACACCGGCTTTTACTTTGATTTGATTGGAGTTTTCGGGGTTGGCAGGCCGTTGGCACGGCACAAAAGCCCAATGAAATCCGACGTTTGAACAACGGAATCTCGACAAGAACCGTCGCGTTCAGACTTTCGACGGTGGGGGAATCTCCATAGGCTTCAGCGAATTTTTCGAGGCGCTTCAAGGTGGCGCCCCGGGGGAACCATTAGATCTGCAGGAGTAACGGGTCCATGAACAAGAAAGTGGGCAGCGATATCGAAATCGCGCGCGACGCGACCATGAGGCCGATCCGCGAGGTCGCGAACAAGCTCGGCATTCCGGACGAGCATCTGCTGCCCTACGGCCATACCAAGGCCAAGATCTCGATGAAGTTCGTTGAATCCTTGAAGGACAAGCCGGACGGCAAGCTGATCCTCGTCACCGCGATCAGCCCGACGCCGGCTGGCGAAGGCAAGACCACCACGACCGTCGGCCTCGGTGACGGCCTCAACCGCATCGGCAAGAAGGCGATCATCTGCCTGCGTGAGCCGAGCCTTGGTCCCTGCTTCGGCGTGAAGGGCGGTGCTGCCGGCGGCGGCTACGCGCAGGTCGTGCCGATGGAAGACATCAACCTGCATTTCACCGGCGATTTCCACGCCATCTCGACGGCGCACAATCTGCTCGCCGCGCTCATCGACAACCACATCTACTGGGGCAACGATCTCGCCTTCGACACGCGCCGTGTCGCATGGCGCCGCGTGATGGACATGAACGATCGCGCGCTGCGCTCGATCGTGAACTCGCTGGGCGGCACGCCAAACGGCTTCCCGCGCGAGGACGGCTTCGACATCACCGTCGCGTCCGAAGTGATGGCGATCTTCTGCCTGGCGCGCGATCTGAAGGATCTGACGCAGCGCCTCGGCAACATCATTGTGGGCTACACGCGCGAGAAGAAGCCGATCTACGCGCGCGATCTGAAGGCCGAAGGCCCGATGACAGTCCTGCTGAAGGACGCCATTGCGCCGAACCTGGTACAGACGCTGGAGAACAATCCCGCCTTCATCCATGGCGGTCCGTTCGCCAACATCGCCCATGGCTGCAACTCGGTGATCGCGACCACGACCGCGCTGAAGATGGCGGACTACGTGGTGACGGAGGCCGGCTTCGGCGCCGACCTGGGTGCCGAGAAGTTCTTCGACATCAAGTGCCGCAAGGCCGGCCTGAAGCCCGCGGCCGCGGTCATCGTCGGCACGATCCGAGCGTTGAAGATGCACGGCGGCGTCGCCAAGGAAGATCTCGGCAAGGAGAACATCGAGGCGCTGAAGAAGGGTGCCGCCAACCTGGCGCGCCATATCGAGAACGTGAAGAAGTTCGGCGTGCCGCCGGTGGTGGCGATCAATCGGTTCGTGGCCGATACCGATGCCGAGCTCGATACGGTCCGGCAGACCTGCGCCGAGCTCGGCGTCGAGGCGATCGAGTGCAACCACTGGGCCTATGGCTCGGCGGGCATCGAAAAACTCGCCCACACTGTCGTGCGCATGACCGAGCAGAAGAGCAATTTCACCTATCTCTACCCGGACAACATGCCACTGTGGGACAAGGTGCGCACGATCGCCCAGAGCCTTTATGGCGCCCAGGGCATCATCGCCGACAAGGTGGTGCGCGACCGCTTCCACGACCTGGAGAAGATGGGCTTCGGCAATTACCCGGTCTGCATGGCGAAGACCCAGTACAGCTTCTCGACCGATCCGAACCTGAAGGGCGCGCCCAGCAACCACGTGGTGCCGGTCCGGGAGGTGCGGTTGTCGGCCGGCGCCGAGTTCATCGTCGTCATCTGCGGCGAGATCATGACCATGCCCGGCCTGCCGCGCGTTCCATCGGCCAATAACATCAAGCTGAACGCCAAGGGCGATGTCGAGGGCCTGTTCTGATCCTAGACGTCATTCGAATTTCTCAAGGGTCGGTCCCGCAAGGATCGGCCCTTTTTCTTTGACGGGATTGGGCGCTTGCCGTAAGGCACATACGTACCTGTCTATACAAGTAGGAAGGCATCAATGTCGGCTCGAGGGCTTGGGCAGCCGCTCATTCTACGCGATGCAGCACCGCTGACTTGCGAGGAGATCGCCGCGATCTCCCACGGCCGCGCGCGCCTCACGCTCGGCCCCGCCGCACACGCCAAGCTGGAGAATGGACGCGCCATCGTCGAGCGCATCCTGGCAAGCGGCGAGCGCGCCTACGGCATCACCACCGGCCTCGGCGCGCTGAGCGATGTGAAGCTCGCGCCGGACGAACTGGCGCAGATCTCGCGCAACACGTTGTTGAGCCACGCCTGCGGCGTCGGTGAGCCGCTCCATCCGGCCGAGATGCGGTCCATCATGGTCGCGTTGGTCAATGATATGTGCCACGGCCATTCGGGCGTGAGCCCGGCGGTCGTGGACCAGCTTGTCGCCTTCCTTAATCACGGCATCAATCCGGTCGTGCCAAGCCAGGGCTCGGTCGGCTACATCGTGCACGGCGCGCATATCGGCCTGGCGCTGCTCGGCATCGGCGATGTGGAGTACGGCGGCGGCCGCATGCCGGCGCGCGAAGCGATCGTTGCCGCCGGATTGCAGCACATCGACGTCGGGCCGAAAGATGGGCTGTGCCTGGTCAATGGCACGCGCTGCCTCGCCGGCTTGTCATGCCTGGGCGTCGTCGAAGCGGCGCGTCTCGCCGATTGGGCCGACATCATTGCGGCTCTGTCCTTCGAAGCCTTGAAGGGGCAGACCGACGCATTCGACGAAGAGGTGCTGGCGCTGAAGCCGCACGCCGGCGTGGTCGCGGTCGGTAGGCGTCTGCGCGGCCTGCTCAAGGGCAGCGAGGTGATGGCGCATTTTCGCGGCCATCGCACGCAGGATGCGCTGTCTCTCCGCTCAATCCCGCAGGTGCACGGCGCCACGCGCGACCAGCTGGAGCATGCGCGCCGGCAGATCGTGGTCGAACTCAAGTCGGCCACCGACAACCCGCTGGTGATCGGCACGCCGGATTCCTATCGCGTGATCTCCAATGCCCATCCGCACGGCCAATCGGTGGCGATGGCCGTCGATCTGATGGCGCTGGCGGTGGCGGAGCTTGGCTCGATCGCGGAGCGGCGCATCGACCGCTTGCTCAATCCCGCGACCAGCGGCCTGCCGGCCTTCCTCGTGAAGCAGCCCGGCGTCAATTCCGGCTTGATGATCGTGCAGTATGTCGCGGCGTCGTTGGCGGCGGAGAACAAGCGCCTCAGCCAGCCGGCGGTTGCCGACAACTACGTCACCTCCGCCCAGCAGGAGGACCACATCAGCCTGGGCACTCCGGGGGCGCTCAAGGCGCTGAAGGTGATCGACAACACCAGGCGCATCCTGGCGATCGAATATCTGTGCGCCACGCAGGCGATCGAGTTCCTGCCCAGGCTTGCGCTGGGCGAGGGGACTGGTGGGGCGTACCGCCGGCTACGCGGCGAGATCCCCTCCATGGAGCAGGATCGGTATCTGAGCCCGGACATCGCGCTGATCGAGGCCAGGATGCTCGAGCCGGACTGGCTAAGCGAGATCGAGGCGCTGCTCAGATAGTTGCTAAAAGCAACTAAATCTGTTATCTCTGGCAACTATATAGGTTCCCGGAGAGGCAGAGATGGAGCAACAGGCACTGTGTGTCGAAGCCGTGCGCCGGTTCTCGCGTTTCTACACGCGCCAGGTCGGCGTCCTCCATGAAGGCTACAACGGCAGCGAATTCTCGCTGACCGAGGCGCGGATCATCTACGAACTGGCCCATCGCGAGGCCGCGACGGCGTCCGATCTGGCCAAATATCTGGGTCTCGATCCCGGCTATCTCAGCCGCGTCCTGAAGAATTTCCAGGAACGTGGGCTCGTGCAGCGCCAAGCTTCCGACGTGGATGCGCGGCAATATCTGCTCAGCCTGACCGAACTCGGACAGATGCGCTTTGCGGAGCTCAACGCGCGCTCGCGCAACGACATGGTGCAGATGCTGGGCACCCTCACCGCGCGGCAGCAGCAGCGCCTGGTTAGTGCGATGAGCGAGATTGAGACGTTGCTCTCCGCCGAGCCGGAGCGCGGTGCGTCCTATATCTTGCGGCCGCATCAGCCGGGCGACATCGGCTGGGCGGTGCAGAAGCACGGCGAACTCTACGCGCGCGAATACGGCTTCGATGAGAGCTTCGAGGCGCTGGCGGCTGAAATCGGCGCGAAGTTCCTGAAGGAGTTCGATCCAAAGAAGGAACGCGCCTGGATCGCCGAGAAGAACAGCGAGAATGTCGGCTGTGTGTTCCTGGTTCGGCAGTCAGACGAGATCGCGAAGCTGCGCATGCTGCTGGTCGATCCGAAGGCGCGCGGCCTCGGTATCGGCAAGCGCTTGGTCGAGGAGTGCATCCGCTTCGCGCGCGACCGCGGCTACAAGAAGATCACGCTCTGGACCAACGACATCCTGGTCACAGCGGGCCATATCTACAAGCAATGCGGCTTTAAACTCGTCGCAGAGGAACGGCACCACAGCTTCGGCCACGACTTGGTCGGGCAGACGTGGGAGTTGGACCTTAGAGCGCCTTGAACTTCCCGCGCAGGCGGTAGCGGCCGCCAGGATAAAGCAGGCGCACGTAGCTCACGTGCCGACCATTCGACCAGGTGGTGCGGGTGAGGGAGAGGCACGGCTCGTTGGGCTCGATCTTCAGTAGCTTGCGTTCGGCTGATGTCGCATGCACGGCGTCGATCACATGCTCCGCTTCGGAGATCGGCGCTGTTGCCATCAGGTAGACGTAGGGAGTCTGGGCGCTGAAGTCCTGGTCCAGGTACTCCGGCGCCAGCGCCGGAACGACGTAACGATCCTCGATCTGCACCGGCATGTCATCTTCAGAGTGTACATGCACGGAATGGAAAACCGCTTCACCTGTCTTCAGCCCGAGCGCTTGCGCGATATCGGTGCTCGCCTTCTCCTTGCGGAGAGTGAGCACCTGTGAAGTATGGCGATGGCCGCGCCCGGTGATCTCATCGGCGATGTTGCGTACCTCGAACAGCGCTGAGATCGGCTTTGGCTCGGCGACGAAGGTGCCGACACCCTGGACCCGGATCAGCCGGCCATCGAGCGTCAGCTCGCGCAGGGCGCGATTGATCGTCATCCGGCTAACGCCCAGGTCGCGGACCAGCTCCGATTCCGAGGGGATGCGGTGACGCGGCTGCCATTCGCCGGAATCAATGCGGTCGGTAATCATACGCTTGACGCGCGAATATCGGGGCAGGAGTTCGGTATTCAACAGATTCGGGTCCGTTCCTGTCTAGACAGGCTTATGCCAGACATGATTTGTAACCTCAAGTGTACCGCCCCCATTCAACACTGCAAAGAAGCCATTCGCCCATGAAGGTCCTCCACGCGCCCCTCGCTTGGCTCGCCGATGGCTGGCAATCCGATGTCCGGGTCGAGATCGACGCCGCCGGCGCGATCAAGGCCGTGTCGCGCGGAGCGGCACCGCAACCGGGCGATGAGCGTATCGCCGGGCCGCTGCTGCCCGGCATGCCGAACCTGCATTCGCATGCGTTCCAGCGCGCGATGGCGGGCCTCGCTGAAGAGGCGCTCAATCCCCAGGACAGCTTCTGGACCTGGCGCGAGCTGATGTACCGCCTCGTCGGCCGCCTGACACCGGAGCAGGTGCAGGCGATCGCGACGCATCTCTATATCGAGATGCTGAAAGGCGGCTACACGTCGGTGGCCGAGTTCCACTATCTGCATCATCAACCGGGTGGCGTGCCCTACGCCAATCTGGCGGAGATGGCGGAGCGTATCGCGGCAGCGGCCGAAGCGTCCGGTATCGGGCTCACTTTGCTGCCGACCTTCTACGCCCATGGCGGTTTCGGCGGACAGCCGCTGGCCGACAAGCAGCTGCGCTTCAGGAACGATGTCGAACACTATCTGAAACTGATCGATGGCGTCGATCGTGCCTGTAAGCGGATCGACGCTGATTGGGGCCTCTGCTTCCACTCGCTGCGCGCGGCGACCGAGGCGGAGATGAAGGCGGTACTCGCGGCCTGTCCTGGCGAGCGGCCGATCCACATCCACATCGCCGAGCAGATGAAGGAGGTTGAGGATTGCCGCGCCTGGTCCAATCGGCGGCCGGTCGAATGGCTCTATGACAAGTTCGAGATCGATGGTCGCTGGTGCCTGATCCACGCGACCCATGTGTCGCCCGACGAAGTGCACATGATGGGCCACAGCGAGGCGGTGGTGGGCCTCTGCCCGACGACTGAAGCCAATCTCGGCGACGGCATTTTCCCGGCGCAGGAGTTCCTGGCGGCGAACGGCGCGTTCGGCGTCGGCTCTGATTCGCACGTGTCGGTGAGCGCGCTCGAGGAACTGCGTTGGCTGGAATACGGTCAGCGCCTGAGTCACAAGCGCCGCAATCGCCTGAGCGCCGGCGACCGGCCGGAAGTGGCCGATACGCTCTACAGCGCGGCGTTGCATGGCGGCGCTCAGGCCGTGCGCAAGCACATCGGCGCGATCGCGGCGGGAAGGCGCGCGGATTTCGTTGTGCTGGACGGCGACCACCCGATGCTGGCCAACGTCGCGCCAGCCAAGCTCCTCGGCCGCTGGCTGTTCGGCGGCAACGACAGCTGGGTGAAGGACGTGATGGTCGGCGGCAAGTGGGTGGTGACGGACAGATACCATGCCGGCGAGGCAGCGGCGCATGACGCGTTCAGCGCAGCGATGTCGGCGCTGATGGCGGCCTAGTCAAAGACGTCGACAAGGTCGGGCAACTCATCCCAATCCGGCAGATCGTGCTTTCTTGCAAGCCTGCGGTAGTAGGCAGCCAAGGCCGCGCCGAACAGCGGACCGGAAATGCCGGACCACAGCACCGCTGCCGTTACTGACTGCCCATCGTCCTGCCATGACAAGATCCACATCCCAGTGCCCCAGCTGAGAGCGTACAGAGCCCCATGGAGCAAGGCGTTGGCGCCAAAACTAGCGAAGAGCGGAGGCCGTACAGTGATACCTACCGACCACAGAACACGAGTAAGGAAGTAATTGCGCTTTCCCCGTATTAGTCCCTTTTGCGCAAGCAGCGCATGAGCTGCGTCCAGCCTTCGCTGGAAAGACTCCCAGTCACGCACGGCTAAGCAGCACCCCAAGTGTCGTTCGCTTGATAGCTTAGGGGGGAGTACAGTGGCGAATCTAGGGCCGCCAGTCGATCATCGTTTGCACCATGCGCTGCAGGATGGGTTGCACCTTCTCCGCCAGGTCGGGTCGGTAGTCGAACGGCGGCTGCTCGTTCATGTAGGTGCGTTGCGCCAGCTCCAGCTGCACGGCGTGGACGTTGTAGTCCGGTTGACCGTAATGGCGCGTGATGTGGCCGCCTTTGAAGCGGCCGTTGACGACGTGCCGGTAGCCGGGTGCGTCGCACACCTTGGCGACCGCGCTGGCCAGCGAGGGCGCGCAGCTCTTGCCGTCATTGGTGCCGATGTTGAGGTCGGGCAGCAGCCCGTCGAACAGCCGCGGAATCTCGCCGCGGATTGAATGCGCATCCAGCAGCACGGCGTGGCCGAACTCGCCTTTGATGCGGTTCAACTCGGCCATCAGCTTGCCGTGATAGGGGCGCCAGATTCGCTCCTTGCAGGCGGCTTTCATCTCGTCGCTGCGCATCTTTCCATGCAGGAAGATCGACGTGCCATCGAACAAGGTTTCGGGGAAGAGGCCGGTCGTAGCGCTCTGATAGAGTGGCGCGTCGTCTTCCGGTCGATTGAGATCGATGGCGAAGCGCGAGTAGCGTGCCATCAGGAGACTCGCGCCCATATGCGCCGCGAAGCCGTAGAGCTGAGGGATGTGCCAATCTGCGTCGGGCAGGGCGCGCGCTTCTGGCGTCAACAGCGCGGCGACCTCTTCGGGGAGCAGCAGGCCCGGATGCGGCATGGAGATCAGCAGCGGCGTGCGGCCTTGAATGAACTCGTAGGGATGCTCGATCCTCATAGTGCCGCCTGCTGATGTGGCTCGATTACGACGACGGCCAGGATGGTCGGCGCGAAGGCCCGCGCTGTCACGCCGCCGTATGTACCGGCGATCCAGCTGTCGCTGGCCGACAGCGCGTGGATAGTGCCGGATTCCAGCTCGATCCGGCCGCGCAACACGTGCAGCGCAGCAACATTCTCCGCAAAGGGCTGAGAGGCGCCCGGCGCGAGGTGCGAGACTCGCAGCGCGCCACTGCCATAGCTGCGCGCCACCATCAGGTTGAAATCACGGATCGGCCCCTCGACCAGGCGACAATCGGCCTTGGCGTCGCCGGAAAAGGCGAGAGGCTTGAATGGGTCATCGATTTGACGGACTTGCCCGTCGATGGTGAGCTCCATGCCTTTGCCCTCGATCACCATGATCCAGCGGTCGATGCCGGGAAACACCGAGAACGGTCCATCGCTGGCGACGTCCGCGATGCTGAGCCGCCACAACATCTCGCCATCCGGCGAGGCGGCCTTCCAGATCTCGGTCGTGGTGCCGCCGCCATTCTTCCATGGCATGCGCTGATAGTTGTCCGGATGAAGCACGCGACCCGTCATGACGCGAGGCTCCGGCTGCGCCAGCGGCCTGCTTGGATGACACCTGCGCAAGGATTGCCTCCAAGCCAATAGCTGAGCTCGGCGGGCTGGCCGATGTTCCAGATGACCAGATCGGCCACATAGCCGGCGCGCAGCTGTCCATGCGTTGCGCCCAGACCGAGCGCTGCGGCGGCGTGCCTGGTGACACCCGCCAACGTCTCTGCCGGCGTCATGCGGAACAGCGTGCAGGCCATGTTCATCATCAGCAGCAGTGAGAGGGCGGGGGAACTGCCAGGGTTGCAGTCCGTCGAGATCGCGATGCGAACGCCATGCTTGCGCAGTGCATCGAGGGGCGGCAGCTGTTTCTCTCGCAGAAAGAAGAATGCGCCGGGCAGCACCACGGCGACGGTTCCGGCCTCGCCCATCGCGGCGATACCTTGCTCGGAACTATATTCAATGTGATCGGCGGAGAGGGCACCATAGCGCGCCGCGAGGGCAGCACCGCCCATGTCGGAGAGCTGGTCCGCGTGGAGCTTCACCGGCAGGCCCAGGGACTTTGCCTTGTCGAACACGCGTGCCGTCTGCTCGGCGGTAAACGCGATACGCTCGGAGAACGCATCCACGGCGTCGGCCAAATCATCGGCCGCAATCGCGGGCAGGATTTCGTTACAGACCAGATCAATGTAGGCGTCGGGCTTGCCGGCGAACTCGGGCGGCAAGGCATGGGCCGCCAGGCACGTGGTCTTCACCGTCACCGCACATGCGGGACCCAGAGCACGTGCCACGCGCAACTGCTTGCGCTCGTTCTCGACGTTCAGGCCGTAACCGGACTTTATTTCGATCGTCGTCAGGCCTTCCGTCATCAAGGTGTCCAGGCGCGCCTTGGCCGCTACCAAGAGCTCGGCCTCGCTGGCCGCACGGGTCGCACGTACGGTCGACACAATGCCGCCACCGCCCTTGGCGATTTCCTCGTAGCTGGCACCTTTGAGGCGCTGCTCAAACTCGCTGGCGCGTTCGCCGCCGAACACCAGATGCGTGTGGCAGTCGATCAGGCCAGGCGTGACCCACCGGCCGCCGAGCGAGACCGTCTCCTTCGCGCCTTGCTTCGGCAGATCGGCGCGCTTGCCGATCCAGACGATGCGGTCGCCTTCGATGGCAATGGCCGCATCCTCGATTACGCCATAGCCCTCCGCCTCCGCCATGGTGGCGGCGCGGCAATCGGTGAGGAGGAGGTCCCAACCCATCTCAGCCGTTGACCATCGGCAGCTTCAGACCCTGCTCGCGCGCGCAATCGATCGCGATGTCGTAGCCCGCATCGGCATGGCGCATCACGCCGGTGCCAGGATCGTTGGTCAGCACGCGCTCGATGCGGCGCGCAGCTTCCGCCGTACCGTCGCAGCAGATCACCATGCCGGAATGCTGCGAGAAGCCCATGCCGACACCGCCGCCGTGATGCAGGCTGACCCAGGTTGCGCCCGAAGCGCAATTGAGCAGCGCGTTGAGCAACGGCCAGTCGGAGACAGCATCAGAACCGTCCTTCATGCCTTCGGTCTCGCGGTTCGGGCTGGCGACCGAGCCTGAATCCAGGTGGTCGCGGCCGATCACGATCGGCGCTTTGAGCTCGCCCTTCGCTACCATCTCGTTGAAGGCGAGGCCGAGCTTCGCACGCTCACCCAGGCCGACCCAGCAGATGCGTGCCGGCAGGCCCTGGAACTTGATGCGCTGCTGCGCCATGTCGAGCCAGTTGTGCAGGTGCGGGTTGTTCGGGATCAGCTCCTTCACCTTGGCATCGGTGCGGTGGATGTCCTCCGGCTCGCCGGAGAGCGCAGCCCAGCGGAACGGGCCGACCCCGCGGCAGAACAGCGGGCGGATGTAAGCTGGCACGAAACCGGGGAAGTCGAATGCGTTCTCGACGCCGGTCTCCTTCGCCATCTGGCGGATGTTGTTCCCGTAGTCGAAGACGGGAATGCCCAGCTTGTGGAAGCCGAGCATCGCGCGCACCTGTACCGCCATGGATTCCTTCGCGGCCTTCACCACCGCTGCTGGATCGCGCTGCCGCATGTCCGCGGCGTGGGAGAGTGACCAGCCGGCCGGTAGGTAGCCGTTCAGCGGATCATGCGCGCTAGTCTGGTCCGTCACCATGTCGGGTCGCACGCCGCGCTTCAGGATCTCGGGGAAGATCTCCGCTGCGTTGCCGAGCAGGCCAACGGAGATTGCCTTGCCGTCCTTCTTCGCGCGTTCGAGCATCGCGAGCGCTTCGTCCAGTGAAGACGCCTTGAAGTCCAGATAGCGTGTTTCCAGCCGCCGCTCGATGCGCGAGGGCTCGCACTCGACCGCGAGCATCGAAGCGCCCGCCATCGTGGCCGCGAGCGGCTGCGCGCCGCCCATGCCGCCGAGGCCGCCGGTCAGGATCCAGCGCCCCTTAAGATCGCCGCCATAGTGCTGGCGCCCCGCTTCGGCGAAAGTCTCGTAGGTGCCCTGCACGATGCCCTGGCTGCCGATATAGATCCAGGAACCGGCGGTCATCTGGCCGTACATCATCAGGCCCTTGGCATCGAGTTCGCGGAAATGCTCCCAGGTCGCCCAATGGGGCACGAGGTTCGAATTCGCGAGCAGGACGCGCGGTGCATCCTTGTGAGTCTTGAAGACGCCGACCGGCTTGCCCGACTGGATGAGCAAGGTCTCGTCTTCGCTCAGCGCCTTCAAGCTGTCGACAATGCGGTCAAAGCACTCCCAGTTGCGGGCGGCGCGGCCGATGCCGCCATAAACCACCAATTCGTTCGGGTTCTCGGCCACGTCCGGGTCGAGGTTGTTCATCAGCATGCGCAGCGGCGCCTCGGTAAGCCAGGACTTGGCATTGAGGGCGGTGCCGCGCGGGGCGCGGATGGTGCGGGCGTTGAAGCGGGTTCCGGTCATGACAAAATCTCTAGGTTGTATATACAAGTCTATACAGCACGGTTCTGACAGGCTCAAGGTCGATAAGGGTCGGGGCAATGTCGGCGGCCCGATAGCGGCGCCGCGAACGGTCGGTTAGCGTCCGCCGGCCTTTTCTGGGGGAGAGTTTGAAATGGGGGCGGCGGCGAGGTCCAGCAGATATCGAAGCCGTTATCTTTGGGGCATCGCGTGCTGCTGCCTGGCGACCCTGGGCTGGAGCTTGAGCGGCCTGTTTGTCCGTTGGGTGCCGGAGCTGGACGGATGGGGCGTCAACGGCTATCGCGCCCCGGCAACTGCAATCTGCCTGCTGATCTATCTGGCGCTGCGCTATCGAGGCGATCTTAAGCGCCATCTATGGCCCGAGCAGCCGCAGGCCCTATTCGTGGTGGGGACATTCTTCGGGGTTGGCTCGACGCTCTACGTCTATGCCCTCACCATGGGGACTGTGGCGAGCGTCTCCGTCCTCGGCGCGACCAGCCCGTTCTTCGCCGCCATGCTGGCGTGGCTGGTCATGCGCGAGCGGGCCTCGGCGGTCTCGCTCGCCGCGACGGTGATTGCGCTCGTCGGTGTCGCGGTCGTCGTCCAGGCCGAAATGTCGGCGCTGGCAACCGGCTTCGCGGCGGCAGTCATTTCGCTCGGCTATGCCTTCTGCTTTGCCGGCCAGACGGTCTGGCTCAGGCGCTATCGCGACCTGGAGATGATTCCCGGCATCGCCCTCGGCGGGTTGATGGTGTTCGCGTTCGTCGTGATCTTCGTTGGTTTGCCGTCCCTGCCGCTCTGGCAAGTCGGCCTCTTGGCCCTGATGGGGCTGGTGCAGTTGGCTTTGCCGCTGATCCTGTTCGCGGAGGGGGCCAAGCATGTGCCGGTGGTGCCGGCCATGCTGATCGCCCTGGCGGATGTGGTATTGAATCCGTTCTGGGTCTTGCTGGTGCACGGCGAGCAGCCGCCGTCCGGCACGGTGGCTGGCGGGGTGCTCATTCTCTCCGCAATCATCGGCGCCACCCTGTATGAGAGCCGCCGCCAACGCGTTGCCGCCCAGCAGGAGGTTTGACTTGGCCAGTCCGCACATCTTCTCCGCCGTCAATCTGATGAGCGAGCTGGTCATCGACACCGAGGGCGACAATAAGCACTGGATCCAGCTGACCGACGATGTGCGGCAGCGGCCGCTGCTGTTCGACTGCACCAATGGAGCCTGGGCCAATCTGCTCGCCATCCGGCCGGGCGGGCGGCTCAAATGCCACTATCACACGGGGCCGGTGCATGCCTTCGTGCTGAAGGGCTCCTGGCGTTATCTGGAGCACGATTGGGTGGCAGGCGAGGGGACCTTCGTCTATGAGCCGCCCGGCGAAATCCACACGCTAGAAGCCGACCCGAAAACCGGCATGACGACCTTTTTCGTGACCCGCGGAGCACTTATCTATACCGATGAGCGCGGCCAGCAGATCGGATTCGAGGACGTGTTCACGCGGCTTGAGAGATTTCGCCGCCATGTGGCTGAAAACGGCCTCGATCCGGCGACAGTCGAGCGTATGATTCGCTAGTGGGTTAGCGCCGAAGGATTGTTGACACTCTAGGGTGCATCATATATTTCACCGCGACCGCAAAGTTGGTGGCCATTGCGCGGGTGTAGCTCAGTTGGTTAGAGCGCCGGCCTGTCACGCCGGAGGCCGCGGGTTCAAGTCCCGTCACTCGCGCCATTTCCCGCCCTCCGCAACCCGTTTGCGTCTGCGCTGTTTCCCAGATAACCGCCGAGAAACAAACGCATTTTTGCGATTTGCTGCAGCGCTTTTTACGCTTTCGCACTGCGACATTGGGCACTATAGTGTCGCCGCTTTGACGGGGATGAGTCGGGTCCCGTTCGCGGTTTCTGCCAGTGCCGCGGGATGGGCGATGGAGGGCCGGCGGCGTTCGCCGATTGGCCGGTCTCGGGTGATTGAATGAACGAGCTTCTACGCGAGTATCTGCCAGTCCTGATATTCATCATCGTGGCTGCCGGATTGTCCGGGATCATGGTGATTGCCTCACTGGTCCTGGCGCGGCAGAAGCCGGATTCGGAGAAGTTGTCGCCGTACGAGTGCGGATTCGAGGCGTTCGACGACGCCCGCAGGCAATTCGACGTACGGTTCTACCTGGTCTCGATCCTATTCATCATTTTCGACCTCGAAGTGGCATTTCTGTTCCCCTGGGCTGTTTCGCTCAGCAACATCGGGATGTTCGGCTTCTGGTCGATGATGATTTTCCTCGGCGTGCTCACCATTGGATTTATCTACGAGTGGAAGAAGGGCGCGCTGGAGTGGGAGTAACGAAATGGCGAATGCCCAAGTAAGCGTAAACCTCGTGCGAGCGCCTCAGCCGCTACCCCCCGGCGCGGATCAGGACCTGGTCCTGAAGGCGGTCACGGATGAACTCTCCGATCGCGGCTTCGTGGTCGCGCAGCTCGACAAGCTCGTGAACTGGGCGCGCACCGGCTCGCTCTGGCCGATGACCTTTGGCCTGGCCTGCTGCGCGGTCGAGATGATGCACGCCTACATGGCGCGCTACGACCTCGATCGCTTCGGTGTGGTGCCCCGTGGCACGCCGCGCCAGTCCGACGTGATGATCGTCGCGGGCACGCTGTGCAACAAAATGGCGCCGGCCTTGCGCAAGGTCTATGACCAGATGGCGGAGCCGCGCTGGGTTATCTCCATGGGCTCCTGCGCCAATGGCGGCGGCTACTATCACTATTCCTACTCGGTCGTGCGCGGCTGCGACCGAATCGTTCCGGTGGACATCTATGTGCCAGGCTGCCCGCCCACCGCGGAGGCGTTGGTCTACGGTATTCTGCAACTGCAGAAGAAGATCCGCCGCACGACGACTATCGCGCGTTAGGCAGAGGTTGGGGCGGGGCGGACACGCATGAGCACTGTCTATCGCGAACTTGGCGATTTCATCGCGGCGGCGCTTGGCCCGTCGATCGACACGGTCGACGTGAAGCTCGGCGAGTTGATGGTCACCTGCGCGCCCCGGAATCTCATCAAGGTGATGAAGTTCCTGCGCAACGACAGCAACTGCCGCTTCGAGATGCTGCTCGACATCTGCGGTGTCGACTATCCCGACCGCGAGCAGCGCTTCGACGTCGTCTACCATCTGCTGAGCCTCAAGCACAACTACCGCATCCGCGTGAAGGTGCCGGCGAACGAGGACGAATCGGTCCCGTCGGTCGTCGATCTGTGGCCGACTGCAGGCTGGTTCGAGCGCGAGGCGTACGACCTCTACGGCGTCTTCTTCGAAGGCAATCCGGATCTGCGCCGCATCCTGACCGATTACGGCTTCGAGGGGCATCCGTTCCGCAAGGATTTCCCGCTCACCGGCTATGTCGAGGTCCGCTACGACGTGAGGCAGAAGCGTGTGATCTATGAGCCGGTGAAGCTCCGGCAGGAGTTCCGCACATTCGATTTTGAGAGCCCGTGGGAAGGCATGTTGCATCCGCGCCGCCTGCCGGGCGACGAGAAGGCGCCGTAAGATGGCCGAGACCCTGATCAAGCCGCTCACCGTGAATTTCGGGCCGCAGCACCCGGCTGCGCACGGCGTGTTGCGCATGGTGATGGAAATGGATGGCGAGGTGGTGCGCCGCATCGACCCGCACATCGGCCTCCTGCACCGCGGCACCGAGAAGCTGATCGAATACAAGACCTATCTGCAGGCGATTCCCTATTTCGATCGCCTCGATTACGTGTCGCCGATGGCGCAAGAGCATGCTTTCGTGCTGGCCATCGAGAAGCTGCTTGGCGTCGAGGTGCCGGCACGTGGGCAGTATATCCGCGTGCTGTTCGATGAGATCACGCGCATCCTGAATCACCTGCTCAACATCCCCGCATATGCGATGGATGTCGGCGCGGTCACGCCGTTCCTCTGGGCGTTCGAGCAGCGCGAGCTGCTGATGGAGTTCTATGAGCGCGCCAGCGGTGCGCGCATGCACGCCAACTACTACCGTCCGGGCGGCGTGCATCAGGATCTCCCTGCAGGCATGCTCGATGACATCTGGGCTTGGACGGAGCAGTTCCCGAAGGTCGTCGACGATCTCGAAGAACTGCTGACGGAAAACCGCATCTTCAAGCAGCGCCTGGTCGATATCGGTGTGGTCAGCGCCGAAGATGCGATCGCCTGGGGCTTCACGGGTCCGATGCTGCGCGCCAGCGGTGTGCCGTGGGATCTCCGCAAGGCGCAGCCTTATCTCGTCT
Organism: Dongia deserti; assembly: GCF_003574735.1. Taxonomy (GTDB): domain Bacteria; phylum Pseudomonadota; class Alphaproteobacteria; order Dongiales; family Dongiaceae; genus Dongia_A; species Dongia_A deserti. The sequence goes on along the minus strand of NZ_QORW01000012.1, from coordinate 123,927 downwards.
ATGACAAGATGGATTTCGACATCCCGGTCGGCAAAAACGGCGACTGCTACGATCGTTACCTCGTGCGCATGGAAGAGATGCGCCAGTCGCTGAAGATCATGCACCAGTGCATCCAGAACATGCCGGGTGGTCCCGCAACGTCGGTCGACCGCAAGGTGACGCCGCCGCCGCGGTCGGAGATGAAGCGCTCGATGGAAGCGCTGATCCACCATTTCAAGCTCTATACCGAGGGCTTCCATGTGCCGGCGGGCGAAACCTACACGGCGATCGAAGCGCCGAAAGGCGAATTCGGCGTCTATCTCATCTCCGACGGCAGCAACAAACCCTATCGCTGCAAGATCCGCGCGCCGGGATTCGCGCATCTGCAGGCGATGGAATTCTGTTCCAAGGGATACATGCTGGCGGATTCGGTGGCGATCCTCGGCTCCATGGACATTGTGTTTGGCGAGGTCGATCGATGAGTGGCGGCGACAACAAGGACGTGCTGCAGCCGGCGAACTTCGCCTTCACGCCCGAGAACCGGGCGGAGGCGGATCGTATCATCGCGAAGTATCCGACCGACAGGCAGGCGAGCGCCGTATTGCCGTTGCTCTATCTGGCGCAGCGCCAGGTTGGCTGGGTGCCGCGCGCGGCGATGGACCACGTCGCCGAGATCCTCGATATGGCGCCGATCCGTGTCTACGAGGTCGCGACCTTCTACACCATGTTCCACCTGGAGCCGGTCGGGAAGTATCACCTGCAGGTCTGCCGCACCACGCCGTGCTGGCTGCGCGGCGCAGATCAGATGACGGAAACCTGCAAGAAGAAGCTCGGCATCGGCCTCAAGGAAGTCACGAAGGACGGTCTGTTCTCGCTGATCGAAGTCGAGTGCCTCGGCGCCTGCGCGAATGCGCCGGTGGTGCAGATCAACGACGACTTCTACGAGGACCTCGACCCCAAGAGGCTGGAATGGATCCTGGACGAGCTTGCCGCCGGGCGCGTGCCGCCGTTCGGCTCGCAGAGCGGCCGCAAGGGTGCCGAGCCCGCAGGTGGCCCGACCACGCTGAAAGAGATCGCGCGCCCGACTGGCGCGCCGGCTGAGTGACCCGATCATGCTGAAAGACCAGGATCGCATCTTCCTCAATCTCTACGGCCAGGATGATTGGCGCCTGGCCGGTGCGCGTCGTCGCGGCATCTGGGACAACACCAAGGACCTGCTCGCGCGCGGGCGCGAAGCCATCATTGACGAGGTCAAGAAGTCGGACCTGCGCGGGCGCGGTGGAGCAGGGTTCCCGACTGGCCTCAAGTGGTCGTTCATGCCCAAGCAGTCGGATGGGCGGCCGGCATACCTCGTGGTGAATGCCGACGAGTCCGAGCCCGGCACCTGCAAGGACCGCGAGATCATGCGGTTCGATCCGCATATCCTTCTGGAGGGCTGTCTGGTCGCCGGCTTCGCCATGGGCGCGGTTGCCACCTACATCTACATCCGCGGCGAGTTCTATAATGAGGCGGTCCATCTGCAAGCCGCGATCGACGAGGCCTACGATGCCGGCCTCATCGGCAAGAATGCCTGCGATTCGGGCTTCGACCACGACATCTATCTGCATCGCGGCGCCGGAGCCTATATCTGCGGCGAGGAATCGGCGCTGATCGAGAGCCTCGAGGGCAAGAAGGGCATGCCGCGTCTGAAGCCGCCGTTCCCAGCAGCAGTCGGCCTCTATGGCTGCCCGACGACCGTCAACAACGTGGAATCGATCGCGGTCACGCCAACCATCCTGCGCCGCGGCGCTGGCTGGTTCGCAGCACTCGGCCGCCCGAAGAATACGGGGACCAAGCTGTTCTGCATCTCCGGCCACGTGAACAAGCCCTGCACCGTGGAAGAGGAGATGGGCATTCCGCTCAAGGAACTGCTCGAGCGGCATTGCGGCGGCGTCCGCGGCGGCTGGGACAATCTGCTCGCCGTCATCCCCGGCGGTTCGTCCGTGCCGGTGATCCCCAAGTCGATCTGCGACGACGTGCTGATGGACTTTGACTCGCTTCGCGCCGTGCAATCCGGCCTTGGCACCGCGGCCGTCATCGTGATGGACAAGTCGACAGACATCGTCGAAGCGATTTCGCGCCTGTCGCACTTCTACATGCATGAGAGCTGCGGCCAGTGCACGCCATGCCGCGAGGGCACCGGCTGGATGTATCGCATGATGCAACGCATGGTGCGCGGCGAAGCGGAGGTGAGCGAGATCGACCTGCTGCTCGACGTCAGCAAGCAGGTCGAAGGCCACACCATCTGCGCCCTGGGCGATGCGGCGGCCTGGCCGATCCAGGGCCTGTTCCGCCACTTCCGACCCGACGTCGAGCGCCGCATCCGCGCGTATCGCGATCGGCAGGCTGGCGTGACCAAGGCAGCCGAGTAAGAGCGAACCCATGCCAAAGATGACCATCGACGGGATCGAGATCGAAGTGCCGGCTGGCATTACCGTGCTGCAGGCCTGCGAAATGGCCGGCAAGGAGATCCCGCGTTTCTGCTATCACGAGCGCTTGTCGGTCGCCGGCAATTGCCGCATGTGCCTGGTCGAGCAAGAGAAGGCGCCGAAGCCGATCGCCAGCTGCGCCATGCCGGTCGCCGAGGGCATGGTGATCAAGACAGATTCGCCGGTGGTGAAGAAGGCGCGCCAGGGCGTGATGGAATTCCTGCTGATCAACCACCCGCTCGATTGCCCGATCTGCGATCAGGGCGGTGAGTGCGACTTGCAGGATCAGGCGATGGCCTACGGCTATCACTCCTCGCGCTATCGCGAGGAGAAGCGCGCGGTCCCCGACAAGGAGTTCGGGCCGATCGTCAAGACGATCATGACCCGCTGCATCCAGTGTACGCGGTGCATCCGCTTCGCGACCGAGGTGGCGGGCGTCGAGATTCTTGGCGCGACCGGTCGTGGCGAGCACATGGAGGTCACGACCTACGTCGAGAAGACGATCAACTCGGAGCTCTCCGGCAACCTGGTCGATATCTGCCCGGTCGGTGCGCTGACCTCCAAGCCCTATGCCTTCATTGCGCGGCCGTGGGAGCTGCGCAAGACGCAGTCGATCGACGTCATGGATGCGGTCGGCTCGGCGATCCGCATCGATTCGCGCGGTCGCGAGGTGCTGCGCATCCTGCCGCGCGTCAACGACGACGTGAACGAGGAATGGCTGGCGGACAAGTCGCGCTATGCCGTGGACGGTCTGCGGCGGCAGCGGCTGGACCGGCCCTATCTGCGCGTCGATGGCAAGTTGACGCCGGCGACCTGGCCGGCGGCCCTGGAGGCGATCGCGAACCGCGTGACCGGCCTGCCGGGCAATCGCATGGCGGCGATCGCCGGCGACTTCGCCGATGCCGAATCGATGTTCGCGCTGAAGGGGCTGATGACCGAACTCGGCTCGCCCAACCTCGACTGCCGCCAGGACGGCGCAGCGCTCGATCCCAATGCGCGCGCATCCTGGCTGTTCAATTCGACCATCGCCGGCATCGAGAAGGGCGATGCCATCTTGATCGTCGGCAGCAATCCGCGCTGGGAAGCGCCGGTGCTGAACGCTCGCATCCGAAAGCGGTATCTGAAGGGCGGGCTCAAGATCGGCGTGATTGGGCCGAAGCTCGACCTGACCTATCCGTATCAGCATCTCGGCCAGACCGCCGATGTGCTGGGACAGGTTGCGTCGGGCGCGCATGCCTTCGCGGACGTGCTGAAGAACGCCAAGTCCCCGATGCTGATCCTGGGGCAGGGCGCCCTGCGCGGTCCGGAAGGTGCGGCGATGCTCGGCACCGCGCGTAAGCTGGCCGACACCTGCAATCTGGTGCGCGAGGACTGGAACGGCTTCAGCGTGCTCCAGACTGCAGCGGCGCGCGTCGGCGGCATGGAGATCGGGTTCGTGCCGCAGCCGAACGGCCGCAACGTCGCCGGCATCCTGGAGGGGACGGCGAAGGGCGAGATCGATTTCGTTTACTTGCTTGGCGCCGATGAGATCGACATGACCAGGCTGGGCAAGGCTTTCGTGGTCTATCAGGGCCACCATGGCGACGCCGGTGCGCATCGCGCGGACGTGGTGCTGCCAGGTGTGGCTTATACTGAAAAGTCCGGCATCTACATGAATACCGAGGGTAGGGCGCAGATTGCGGAACCCGCTATCGAACCGCTCGGCGAGGCCAAGGAGGATTGGGCGATCCTGCGTGCCTTGTCGGAAAAGCTCGGACATACGTTGCCCTATGACACCCTGGAGCAGTTGCGCCGCGCCTTGTTCAAGGCAGCGCCGAATCTCCAGCAACTGGGCGCGATCGTGCCGGCGAAGTGGGAGACCTTCGGCAGGACCGGCGCCGTGACGGCGCGCGCCTTCCACCTGCCGATCGCGAACTACTACATGACCGATCCAATCAGCCGCGCATCCGAGACCATGGCCAGATGCACCGACGCCTTCGTGGCGCCCATGACGGGGACCGGCACCCATGGTTGATTTCTGGTCCTCCTACGCCTGGCCGACGGTCATCATCCTGATCCAGATCCTCGCGATCGTGCTGCCGCTGCTGCTGGCGGTCGCGTATCTCACCTATGCCGAGCGCAAGGTGATGGCGGCGATGCAGATGCGTCGCGGTCCGAACGTGGTGGGGTGGTGGGGCCTGCTGCAGCCGATTGCCGACGGCCTGAAGCTGATGTTCAAGGAGACTATCATTCCTTCGGGCGCCAGCCGCATTCCGTTCCTGGTTGCGCCGATGATCACCTTCACGCTGAGCCTGATCGCCTGGGCGGCGATTCCGTTCGGTGAGGGCATCGTGATCGCCGACCTGAATGTCGGCATCCTCTATCTGTTCGCGATCTCGTCGCTTGGTGTCTACGGCGTGGTTGTGGCCGGATGGGCGTCCAACTCGAAATACCCATTCCTGGGTGCCTTGCGCTCGGCCGCGCAGATGGTGAGCTACGAAGTCTCGATCGGCTTCGTGCTGGTGACGGTGCTGCTGTGCGTCGGGTCGTTGAATCTGTCCGACGTCGTGCGGGCTCAGCAGAGCATCTGGTTTGTGGTCCCGCTGCTGCCGATGGCGGTGATCTTCTTCATCTCGGCCCTGGCCGAGACCAACCGCCCGCCGTTCGATCTCCCGGAAGCGGAATCGGAGCTGGTGGCGGGCTACTTCTCCGAATATTCGGCGATGACCTTCGCGCTGTTCTTCCTTGGCGAATACGCCAACATCTGGCTGATGAGCGCCATGACCTCGCTCCTGTTCCTCGGCGGCTGGTTGCCGATCTTCGGATGGGAGCCGTTCGCCGATGGCAGCGTCGGACAGATCATCTGGCACGGTTTGTGGTTCGCGGCCAAGATCGGCTTCGTCGCCTTCTGCTTCCTGTGGGTGCGCGCGACCTTCCCGCGCTACCGCTATGACCAGCTCATGCGCCTCGGCTGGAAGGTGTTCCTGCCGGTTTCGCTCGCCGCCGTCGTGGTGACGTCCGGCGTGCTGGTGTTCTTCGATCTGCTGCCGAACAAGTGAGGGAGCGTCATGACCGTCCTCAATCGCACGGCTAAGAGCTTCCTGCTCCAGGAACTGTTGAGCGGCATGTGGCTGACGCTCAAATACGTGTTCCGGCCGAAAGTGACCATCAACTACCCGTATGAGAAGGGGCCGCTGTCCCCGCGCTTCCGCGGCGAGCATGTGCTGCGCCGCTATCCGAACGGGGAAGAGCGCTGTATCGCCTGCAAGCTGTGCGAGGCGGTGTGCCCGGCGCTCGCCATCACCATCGAGGCGGAGCCGCGGGCGGATGGCAGCCGGCGCACCACGCGCTACGACATCGACATGACCAAGTGCATCTATTGCGGCCTGTGCCAGGAGGCCTGTCCGGTGGATGCCGTCGTCGAGGGGCCGAACTTCGAGTTCGCGACCGAGACGCGGGAAGAGCTCTTCTACAACAAGGAAAGACTGCTGGCGAACGGCGATCGCTGGGAAGCGGAAATCGCTGCCAACCTGCAGTCGGACTCGCCGTACCGCTGATCGGCGGACGATGCTGAGGGGAACGGGATGATCGTTCAGGCACTCTCCTTCTATGTGTTCGCCGCGGTCTTGATCGTGAGCGGCGTGCTGGTTGTTGCGAACCGCAATCCGGTCTATTCGGTGCTGTTCCTGATCCTGACCTTCTTCAATGCCGCCGGCCTGTTCGTGCTGCTGGGCGCCGAGTTCCTGGCCATGATGCTGGTCGTGGTCTATGTCGGCGCGGTCGCCGTCCTGTTCCTGTTCGTGGTCATGATGCTGGACATCAATTTCGCCGAGTTGCGCCAGGGCTTTGTGCGCTATGCGGGAATCGGCGCCGTTGTCGGCATCGTTCTGGTGGCGGAGATCATCTTCGTGGTGTCGAGCGGCGCGATGAGCCCGGCGGCCGGGGCGCTCGGCGGCTCGCCGATGCCGGCCGGCGTCACGAATACCGAGGCGTTGGGCAATATCCTCTACACCGACTACTTCTATCTGTTCCAGGCGGCGGGCGTGGTGCTGCTGATCGCCATGATCGGCGCCATCGTGCTGACGCATCGCGAGCGCGAAGGTGTCAGGCGGCAGCGTATCGCCGCCCAGCTGGCGCGCGACCGGCGCTCCGTCGAGATCAAGAAAGTGCCGACCGGGACGGGGATCTGACGCCATGTGGGAAATCACGCTGACGCACTACCTGACCGTCGCCGCCATCCTGTTCACGATCGGCGTGTTCGGCATCTTCCTCAATCGCAAGAACGTCATCATCATCCTGATGTCGGTCGAGCTCATCCTGCTCTCGGTCAACATCAACCTGGTGGCGTTCTCGAGCTTCCTGGGGGACATGGTGGGGCAGGTCTTCGCCATGCTGGTCCTCACCGTCGCCGCGGCGGAGGCGGCGATCGGCCTTGCCATCCTCGTGGTCTATTTCCGCAATCGCGGCTCCATCGCCGTCGAAGATCTCAACGTGATGAAGGGGTAGGGGCGCGATGGACGTCGCAATTGTTGCACTGCCGCTGCTCGGCGCGCTGATCGCGGGCCTCGGCAATCGCCGGCTCGGCGATCGTGGGGCGAACTGGATCACCAGCGGCTTGATGCTGGTGTCGTTCGTGCTGTCCTGGATCGTGTTCCTGCGCTACGACGGCAATCCGCGCGTGACCGAGCTCTTCACCTGGTTCGAGAGCGGCACGTTCGAGGCGAGCTGGGCGGTCCGCGTCGACCAGCTTTCCGCGGTCATGCTGGTGGTGGTCACCACTGTGTCGTCGATGGTGCACGTCTATTCCATCGGCTATATGGGGCACGACGAGTCCAAGCCGCGCTTCATGGCCTACCTCAGCCTCTTCACCTTCTGCATGCTGATGCTGGTGACGGCAGACAACTTCATGCAGATGTTCTTCGGCTGGGAAGGCGTCGGCCTCTGCTCGTATCTGCTGATCGGATTCTGGTTCCACCGGCCGAGCGCCAATGCCGCGGCAATCAAGGCCTTCATCGTCAACCGCGTAGGCGATTTCGGGTTCGCCCTCGGCATCATGGGCGTGTTCCTGCTGTTCGGGACGGTCGGCTTCGATGCCGTGTTCGCCGCGACCCCGGAGAAGGTCGGCCAGACGTTCCATTTCCTGAGCTGGGACGTCGACATCCTGACCACGCTCTGCATCCTGCTGTTCATCGGCGCGATGGGCAAATCGGCGCAGCTCCTCCTGCACACCTGGCTGCCGGACGCAATGGAAGGCCCGACGCCGGTATCGGCCCTGATCCATGCCGCGACCATGGTGACAGCGGGCGTCTTCATGGTGTGCCGCCTGTCGCCGATGTTCGAATACGCGCCGGACGCCAAGATGATCGTGACCATCGTCGGCGCCGCGACGGCGTTCTTCGCGGCCACCGTCGGCCTAGTGCAGAACGACATCAAGCGCGTCATCGCCTATTCGACCTGCAGCCAGCTCGGCTACATGTTCTTCGCGGCGGGTGTCGGCGCGTATGGCGCCGCCATGTTCCACCTCTTCACCCATGCCTTCTTCAAGGCGCTGCTGTTCCTGTGCGCGGGTTCCGTCATCCACGCCATGTCGGACGAGCAGGACATGCGCAAGATGGGCGGCATCTGGAAGCTGATCCCCTGGACCTACGGCCTCATGTGGATCGGCAGCCTGGCGCTGGCTGGCATTCCGTTCTTCGCCGGCTATTATTCCAAGGACATCATCCTCGAGTCGGCCTTCGCGGCGCATACCGGCGCGGGCACCTTCGCGTTCTGGCTCGGCGTCAGCGCGGCGATGATGACGGCGTTCTATTCCTGGCGCCTCATCCTGATGACGTTCCACGGCGAAACGCGCGCCGATCACGAGACCTACCACCACGTGCATGAGAGCCCGTGGGTGATGCTGGCGCCGCTGATCGTGCTGGCGATCGGCGCGGTATTCGCGGGCTTCGTCTATTACGACAAGTTCGTAGGCGAGACGATGGAAGCGTTCTGGGGCGCCTCGATCCTGTTCGCGGAGGGGAACGAGGTCACCCACCACGCGCACGACGTGCCGACGTGGGTGAAGCTCTCGCCGCTGGTTGTCGGCATTGCGGGGATCGCGCTCGCGTACCTCTTCTACATGTTCAGGACAGACCTGCCGGCGCGGCTCGCCGGGACGTTCGGCGGGTTGTACCGCTTCCTGCTCAACAAGTGGTATTTCGACGAGCTCTACGAGGCCATCTTCGTGGAGCCGGCGAAGCGCCTCGGCTTCGGCCTGTGGAAGGGCGGGGACGGCGCGATCATCGACCGCCTGGGCCCCGACGGCATCGCCAACGTCTCGCAGGACGTCGCCAGGCAGGCGACCAGGCTGCAGTCCGGCTATGTCTATCACTATGCGTTCGCGATGCTGATCGGCGTCGTTATCCTCGTCACCTGGTATCTGTTCGGCAGCGGTTGGTGAGATCGTCGTGACCAATATTCCTCATCTCCTGACCATCCTCACCTTCCTGCCGCTGGTGGGCGCGATCTTCATCGCCGGCATCCGCGGCGAGGACGAGCATGTCGCGCGCAACGCCCGCTGGGTCGCGCTGTGGACTTCAGGCGCCGTTTTCCTGCTGTCCCTGCTGCTGTGGTTCGGCTTCGATCGCTCCAATCCCGGCTTCCAGTTCGAGGAGCGCGCCGAGTGGATCCCGGCGCTCAACATCACCTACCGCATGGGCGTCGACGGCATTTCCATGCCGTTCGTGCTGCTCTGTACGCTGCTGACGCCGATCTGCGTGCTGGCGAGCTGGGAAGCGATCGAGACGCGCGTGAAGGAATACATGATCGCGTTCCTGGTGCTTGAGACCTTCATGGTCGGCACCTTCTGCGCGCTCGATTTCGTCGCCTTCTACGTGTTCTTCGAGGGCGTGCTGATCCCGATGTTCATCATCATCGGCGTGTGGGGCGGGCCGCGCCGGGTCTACTCGGCGTTCAAGTTCTTCCTGTTCACGCTGCTCGGCTCCGTTCTCATGCTGGTCGCGATCCTGACCATGTACGACCAGGCGGGCACGACTGACATTCCGACCCTGATGACCACCAAGTTCGATCCGCAGCTGCAGATCTGGCTGTGGCTGGCATTCTTCGCCTCCTTCGCGGTGAAGGTGCCGATGTGGCCGGTGCACACCTGGCTGCCGGATGCGCATGTCGAGGCGCCGACGGCGGGCTCCGTGATCCTGGCCGGTGTGCTGCTGAAGATGGGCGGCTACGGCTTCCTGCGCTTCTCGATCCCGATGCTGCCGGACGCCTCGACTACCCTGGCGCCGCTGGTGTTCGGCCTCAGCATCGTCGCCGTCATCTACACATCGCTGGTGGCGCTGGCGCAGACCGACATGAAGAAGCTGATCGCCTATTCATCAGTCGCGCACATGGGCTTCGTGACCGCGGGCACCTTCGCGCTCAACCGACAAGGAGTCGAAGGCGCGATGATCCAGATGCTGAGCCACGGCATCGTCTCCGGCGCGCTCTTCCTTTGCGTCGGCGTGGTCTATGACCGGCTGCACAGCCGCGAGATCGCGCGCTATGGCGGGTTGGTCAACAACATGCCGCGCTATGCCTTCGCTTTCATGATTTTCACCATGGCCTCGGTCGGCCTGCCGGGCACCAGCGGCTTCATTGGCGAGTTCCTGGTGATGGTCGGCGTGTTCAAGGCCAGCACCTGGGTTGCCTTCTTCATTACGACGGGCATCATCCTGGGTGCCGCCTACATGCTGTGGCTCTATCGCCGCGTCATCTTCGGCAAGCTGGAGAAGGACGACGTCAAGGCGATGCTGGATTTGAGCCCACGCGAGGTGACGATCTTTGTGCCGCTGATCCTGATCGTGCTGTGGATGGGCATCTATCCGTCGAGCTTCACGGCCATCACTGGCCCGACGATCGATCAGCTGATCTCCAACTACGAGGTGGCGGTCGGCCCGACGCAGCCGGGGTCGCTCATTGCGCCGGCCGAAGCCGCGCCGGCCGAACCGACAACGACCGAGCCGGCCACCCCAGGGCCTGCTCCGGCGGCACCGGCAGAGGGACAGCAATAATGGCCGAGCTCAATCTCCACGCCGCTTTGCCGGAAATATGGGTCGCCGTCTCCGCGATGGTGCTGTTGCTCGTGGGCGCCTACACCGGCGACCGGGCCATGCGGCTGATCGGGCTGCTGTCGATGCTCGTGATGGGCGTGGCCATCGTGGCGATGCTTGGCATCGACGTCTCGACCGTGCCGCAGCTCGCCTTCAACGGTCACTTCATCGTCGACAGGTTCGCGGTGTTCGCCAAGGTGCTGGCGCTGATCGCCGCCATGGCGTCGGTGTGGATGTCGTTCTCCTATGCGGAGCGGGAAGGGATGGCCAGGTTCGAGCTGCCGCTGCTGATGCTGCTCGCGACCCTCGGCATGATGCTGATGATCTCGGCCAACGACCTGATCTCGCTGTATGTCGGTCTCGAGCTGCAGAGCCTGGCGCTCTATGTCACGGCTGCCATCCGGCGCGATACGGTGAAGTCGACCGAAGCCGGCCTCAAATACTTCGTCCTCGGCGCGTTGTCCTCGGGCATGCTGCTCTACGGCGCTTCGATGATCTATGGCTTCGTGGGCACGGTCAGCTTCGCCGGGCTGTCGACGGCGTTGAGCGGAGCGACGGAGCCGTCCCTCGGCCTCATTGTCGGTCTTGTGTTCCTGTGCGCAGGTCTGGCCTTCAAGATCTCGGCGGTTCCGTTCCATATGTGGACGCCGGACGTCTATGAAGGCGCGCCGACGCCCATAACCGCGTTCTTCTCGGCGGCCCCGAAAGTGGCCGCGATTGCCTTGTTCACCCGCGTGCTGGTCGATGCCTTCGGCGGCCTGACGCCGCAGTGGCAGCAAATCATCTTCGCGGTCTCGGTTGCCTCGATGCTGCTCGGCGCCTTCGCCGCCATTGGTCAACGCAACATCAAGCGCCTGATGGCGTACAGCTCCATTGGCAACATCGGCTATGCGCTGGTCGGTTTGGCTGCCGGCACGCCGCAGGGGGTCTCGGGACTGCTGTTCTACATGGCGGTCTATGTGCCGATGACGCTCGGCTCCTTCGCCGTGATCCTGGCGATGCGCCAGAAGGGCCAGATGGTGGAAGAGATCGCCGACCTCTCCGGCCTCGCCAAGAGCCAGCCGTGGCTCGCGCACATCTTCGCCGCCATACTGTTCTCGATGGCCGGCATCCCGCCGCTGGTTGGCTTCTTCGGTAAGTGGATGGTGTTTGCGGCCGCCGTCAATCAGGGCCTCTATGTGCTGGCCGTCATCGGCGTCGTCGCCAGTGTGGTCTCTGCCTATTATTATGTGCGGGTCATCAAGGTGATGTATTTCGACGAGGCGGTGACCGCCTTTGACCGGGTGGACGGTTCGCTCAAGCTCGTGCTCGCGAGCTCGCTGGCGGTGGTCGTGATCGGCATTCTCTTCATCAATCCGCTGCAGAACTCCGCCATCGCGGCGGCGGCCTCGCTCTTCCCGGAATGAGCTTCGCTTTCCGGATCGAACAGGTTGCGGAGATCGACAGCACCAACGAAGCCTGCCGCCTGCGTGCCTTGACGGGGGAGGCTGCCGGCCTGGTGATTCGGGCCGATCGCCAGACCTCGGGCCGTGGCCGGCGCGGCCGTTCCTGGACGTCGCCCGCGGGCAATCTCCATGCCTCGCTCCTGCTGCGGCCGGCGCGGCCGATCGCGGAAGTCGCGGCGCTGGGGTTCGCCGCCGTCACCGCGATGGGCGACGTCGCCGAAGCGCTGCTGCCAGCCGACACGCTGGTCCAGCACAAATGGCCCAACGACCTCCTGATCAACGTCCGCAAGGCGAGCGGCACCTTGCTGGAAGCCCAGCAGGGATTTGTCGTGATCGGCGTCGGCGTCAACATCGTCGGCCACCCGGAAGACACGCCTTATCCGGCAACGGACCTGGTCGCCGAAGGTGCGCCGCCGATCTCCGCCCAGTCGTTGCTCGAACGCCTCCTGGCAGCCTTCGCGCCGCTCCATGACGTGTGGGAGGCGGATGGCTTCTCGGCTGTGCTGCCTGCCTGGCGCCGCCGCGCAGCTGGCCTTGGCGGCACGATTGAAGTACGCCTGGAGCGCGAGACCCTCACCGGCATATTCCAGGACCTGGAGCCGGACGGGACCTTGCGGTTGGTGCTGGCCGACGGGACGGAGCGGCGCATCGCCGCGGGCGATGTATACTTCCCGGCGCTGCGGAAGGACTGAGGCATGCTGCTGACGATCAACGCCAACAACACCAACGTCAAGTTTGCGATCTGCGAAGGCGATCGCATGGTCACCGATTGGCGGCTGAAGACGGATCCCGCGCGCACCGCGGACCAGTACGTGGTCTGGCTGAACCAGCTGATGCAGATGTCGGGCATGTCGCTCGGCCAGATCGATGGCGCGATCATTGCAACGGTCGTGCCGCAAAGCCTGTTTCACCTGACCATGCTGTGCGAGAAGCACTTGAAGACGACGCCGCTGGTAGTCGGCGATCCCGCGGTGAAGCTCGGCATCAAGGTGCTGATGGATATGTCGCCCCAGGATGTCGGGGCGGATCGCCTGGCCAACGCCGTCGGCGGCCACGTGCGCTACATGAAGCCGCTGGTCGTGGTGGATTTCGGAACCGCCACGACGTTCGACGTGGTCGACGGCGACGGCAACTACGTGGGCGGCGCGATCTCGCCAGGCATCAACCTCAGTCTCGAAGCCCTGCACAGCATGACGGCGAAGCTGCCGCGCATCGCCGTGGAGCGGCCGGCCAAGGCCATCGGCAAGGACACGCTGACGGCCATGCAATCCGGTATCTTCTTCGGATATGTCGGGTTGATCGAGGGCATTGTCGCGCGCATCCGGGCGGAATTCGGCGCGCCCCTTGAAGTGATCGCGACCGGCGGCCTGGCGCCCCTGTTCCACGGCGGCACGCCGGTGCTGCAGCACCTGGACCAGGAGATCACCACGCGCGGCCTCATTGAGATCTATCGCCGGAATAGCGGCGGATGACCGACGCCTTCTCGCCCAAGTCCGACGAGCTGCTGTTCCTCGCCCTGGGCGGGGCGGGCGAAATCGGCATGAACCTCAATCTCTACGGTCATGCCGGCAAATGGTTGATGGTCGATCTCGGCGTCACCTTCGGCGATGAATCGACGCCGGGCATCGAGGTCATCATGCCCGACATCTCCTTCATCAAGGAGCGCACTAGGGACCTGGTCGGCCTTGTCCTCACCCACGCGCACGAGGATCACATCGGCGCGGTGCCGTACCTTTGGCCACAGCTGAAATGCCCGCTTTATGCGACGCCATTCACGGCGTCGGTCCTGCGCCGCAAGCTGGAGGAAGCGGGTCTGGCGCGCGAGGCGCCGATCACGCTCATTCCGATGTCGGGCAAGGTGTCGCTGGCGCCGTTCGAGGTCGAGCTCATCACGCTTACGCATTCGATTCCGGAGCCGAACGCGGTGGTCGTGCGCACGCCATTGGGCGCCGTTCTGCACACCGGTGACTGGAAGCTCGACCCGACGCCATTGGTCGGCGAGGTGACGGACGAAGCGGCCTTGCGCAGGCTGGGCGAAGGCGGCGTGCTGGCGATGGTCTGCGATTCCACCAATGTGTTCGTCGAGGGTGCCTCCGGCTCGGAAGGGGACGTGCGGGAGTCGCTGCGCGAGGTCATTGGTGGGCTGAAAAACCGAATCGCCGTCGGCTGCTTCGCCAGCAATGTCGCACGTCTGGAAACCATCACCCATGTCGCGATGGAGCATGGACGGCAGGTGGCGTTGGTCGGCCGCTCGCTTTGGCGCATGGTCGCTTCGGCGCAGGAGAACGGCTATCTGAAGGGACTGCCGGAGTTCGTGGCCGAGCACGATGTCGGCTATTTTCCACGCGACAAGATCCTGATGATCTGCACCGGCAGCCAGGGAGAACCGCGCTCCGCCTTGGCCCGCATCGCACGCAAGGAGCATCCGCACGTGACGCTGGACCCGGGCGATGCGGTGATCTTCTCCTCGCGCACCATACCGGGCAACGAGAAGGCGATCGCGCGTCTGCAGAACGAGCTGACGCACCTCGATGTGCGGGTCATCACCGACCGCGAGGAAGCCGTCCACGTCTCCGGCCATCCGGCGCGCGATGAGCTGATCGAGATGTACCAGATGGTCCGGCCGCAGATCGCGATCCCGGTCCATGGCGAAGCGCGCCACATCAAGGAACATGTGGCGCTGGCCAGGGAATGCCAGGTGCCGCAGGCGCTGGAGGCCGCCAACGGCGCGATGATCCGCTTGGCCCCCGGGCCGGCGGAGATCGTCGCCGCTGTCCCGTGCGGGCGGCTAGGGCTCGACGGCAAGGCGCTGGTCCGGCTGGAAGGGGATATTCTGCGCCATCGCCATCGCATGAGCTTCAACGGCCTCATCATGGTGTCGGTGGTGCTGGACAAGCAGGGGGCGCTGCTCGCGCTGCCGCAGGTCAGTCTGGAAGGGCTGCTGGACGGCGCAGGGCTGGCAGACGACGCATCCGCACGGATGTCCGAGGCGGTCACCGACGCCATCGAAGGGCTGTCGCGCGGTCAGCTGCAAGATACCGAGGAGCTGACGGAGGTCTGCCGCCTGGCGGCGCGCCGATGGTTCCACAAGGCTTACGACAAGAAGCCGGTCACCAAAGTCCACGTCGTGCGACTGTGATCGCGCGCTTCCCGGCTGCATGCTAGCATCAACGCCATGCGGATAGCGGGATCCATCGCACTGGTCCTATTGGCGCTCACGTGGGCCCTTCCGGCCAACGCGGAGATCGCCATTTCGCGCCGAGACTGCGAGCGGCTGGTGCGGCACGAACCGGCGGCTGACGTCACGTATCAGCCGGGCGTCGATGTGCACGGCCAGCCGGTGATGCCGGCGGATCTCGGCGGCGGTGCGCAGATCGAGCTGCCGGACGTGATCTATATCCCCATCGAAGTGCTGATTCAGGACAAATTCGCTATTCCCGCCAATTCGGTGCTGTACGACGCCACTGCCCTGGTCGGGGTGGTCTCGGTCAGGGGCAATCAGGTCTATTTCCAGGACCAGGTGCTGGCCGACCCGGAGATCGCCGCCCTGGAAGAGGCTTGCCGGGAACGGGGCGAGCCAGA
Organism: Dongia deserti; assembly: GCF_003574735.1. Lineage (GTDB taxonomy): Bacteria > Pseudomonadota > Alphaproteobacteria > Dongiales > Dongiaceae > Dongia_A > Dongia_A deserti. The sequence goes on along the minus strand of NZ_QORW01000012.1, from coordinate 108,387 downwards.
CTGAAATTCGTTCCGGTCGTTGCTCCTCTTGGAAGTTGTCCTGACTTCACTCAAGCAAATACCTCTTCGTCGCTTATGGTTAGGACGGAAACATTCCTCAAAGGAAATCTCTCAATCTCATCGTTCATTGATTTTCTGAGCTGCTTACGCTGCTCCTCAACTGCTGATTCGTCCAAGATCAAAGCTTGAGCAATTTGGCTTTCAGAGAAATTCGCAGAGCTCAAGGTAGACTTAGGTATTTGGGCTCCGGCGATATTCGCGTCAGAAAAATGCGTCTTGGTCGTCGAAGCTAATGCCAGGTTCGAATTGCTTAAGTTTGCTGCAGAGAGAAAGGCATTATGAAGTATGCAATTTTTGAAATCGCATTCACTAAGATCCGCATTTCGAAGGTCGGCAGATCTCAGATCGGTTCTTCTAAAGTATGCGACCCGCGATACATCGGACATTCGAAATGTTACCAAGACGAGAAACGACGGGGAAAACCTGCACTTCGCAAGTTTCGCATGATTGAGTCTTGCTCCAGCAATCCAAGCACCACTTAGGTTGGCGCCTGAGAGGTCGGCTTTGATTAGGTTTGCGCTTTCCAACTTCGCCAGTGTTAAGTCGGCCTCACGTAGATCAGACTCCTCAAGACTTGCGCCGCTTAAGTCGGAGCGGCCAAGGCGCGCTCCACTGAGATCTGACCTTGCCAAATTGACACCCTGCAGACTTGCGCTAAACAACCGTGTGCCGCTCAGGTTGACAGCCCCAAGTGAAAGCTCAAGCCACATTGTAGGCGAGCTGCTTCTCGGCGATCTCAGAGACAGAATAGTGCGGTTGTTCAAGGCGCTTACATCTTGGTTTCGTAGATCAAGGTAGTTGAAAGTTGCAATACGCCCTGTGTTGGCAGCGTGAGTATGATCGCATAGCCTAAAGAGTAGAGAGGAGAAGCTGCTTATTGCTGGCCACTGCAGCGAAACGGGCCCTGACTGCCATCCGCCCGCCGTTTGCTTGCGAAAGCTCCCTGCCTGAAAGCTTTGATCTGCTAAATCCTGGAAGAAAGCCCACAATACATCTGTAGCGCGCCGCTCAGCGCGATCATAAACGACAAAAGGTGTCTCATCCGCAGCAGAGAGGACGCGGTGTACAGGCATGCCATTCTTCAGAACCCAGTTGACCAAGGGGACGACTTGACCTTCAAGCTGATTTCGCGCGTTCCTCCAGCCATTGAATCGAAGTCGGACTTCATCGGAAAAGAACCGATGGATCTCATTAGTGAGTGGCCCGTGGTGGGCAATTCGGAGAAGCTCAAAGCTTCGCTGTCTAAACCTGTAGCAGCACACCATTTCTGCCAATAGATTATTCATGGTGTCTGACCTTGGCTTTGCGGCGATCGATTTCTAGCGACAGAGGGCCGGAAAGAGAGTCCTCCAGCTTCCGAAACTCATCTGGCTGGCGGTCTCTAACATCCGCCAATCCCTCAAAGAGGTTCGACTCGAACTTCTTCCGGAGTTCGGTTGGACTCATCTTTGGATTGAATGGCTTTAGTTCGTGAGGAATTTGGCTTGCCGCATCGCGGAGCACCGCTATCTTCAGAGGTGACTGAAGGCAATCCGCCGATATTACTTGCGGTGATTGGTCTGCAAGTATGTCGATCCGCTGCAGCAAACTTGCGACAAGGGTTTCCAATTCCTTGCCCTTCGGCCGACGAGCAAGTTCAGCATTACCCAAAAACCTAGTAAGACTAGCGACGTACGCCGCTCTTATCAGGGTCCATACTGTAGCACCGAGCGGGATGTCTTTCCTTTTCGTGAGTGCAAGAGTCATGTCGATTAGACGCGGTACCGCAGCTGCAATTGCTTGTCCGGCAGTAATGGTGTCGGCGGTAAACGCCGTCATCCCGGCTGCAGCAATTGCTTTTACAAGGTCCGCGATGGCGCCGGAGTAGTCCCGCTTAGCAGTATCTGGCCTGACAGTAACAGACATTTGAGACCCTTGCGATTGAGCAACGTGCAACGCTAAAAACTATACAACCAGAGCGCGCTTCAGGAAGACACTAAATTTCGAAGCATAACTCGTGGACAGGGCAGCGCCGTTTGCCTAAATTCCGCCCGGATTCCTGTTAATTCTCAAAGGCGCCGTTAGCGAGGCCAGATGCGTTCATCCCAGTTCTTCCTGCCCACCCTCCGGGAAAATCCAGCCGAGGCCGAGATCGTCTCGCATCGTCTGATGCTGCGCGCCGGCATGATCCGCCAGGCGAGCGCGGGCATCTATTCGTGGCTGCCGCTCGGCTTCAAGGTGCTGAAGAAGGTCGAGCAGATCGTGCGGGAAGAGCAGGACCGCGCCGGCTGCCAGGAGGTGCTGATGCCGACCATCCAGTCGGCCGACCTTTGGAAGGAGTCCGGCCGCTACGATGCCTACGGCAAGGAGATGCTGCGCATCAAGGACCGGCGCGACCGCGAGATGCTCTACGGCCCAACCAACGAAGAGCAGATCACGCAGATCTTCCGCGATTCGATCAAGTCGTATCGCTATGTGCCGAAGATGCTCTATCACATTCAGTGGAAGTTCCGTGACGAGGTGCGGCCACGCTTCGGCGTGATGCGTGGGCGCGAGTTCCTGATGAAGGACGCCTATTCCTTCGACATGGATTACGAGGGTGCCAAGCGCTCCTACAACAAGTTCTTCGTCGCCTATCTGCGCACCTTCGCGCGCATGGGCATGCACGCGATTCCGATGGAAGCGGAAACCGGGCCGATCGGCGGCAATCTCAGCCACGAGTTCATCGTCCTGGCCGACACCGGCGAGAGCCAGGTCTATTGCGACCGCAAGTTCCTGGACTACGACGTGCTCGGCAAGGACATCAACTACGAGAATCCTTCCGAGGTGGAAGGCGTGGTGAAACACTTCACGTCGCTCTACGCGCGCACCGATGAAAAGCACGACCAGTCGGCATTCGAGAAGGAGGTGGCCGATGCGGGGCAGCGGTATGTCGGGCGCGGTATCGAAGTGGGCCATATCTTCTATTTCGGCACCAAGTATTCGGAGCCGCTGAAGGCACAGGTGCAGGACAAGGACGGCAATCCGCTCACCGTCCACATGGGCTCCTACGGCATCGGCGTCTCGCGCATGCCGGCAGCCATCATCGAGGCCAGCCATGACGAGAACGGCATCGTCTGGCCGGAGAGCGTGGCGCCGTTCAAGGTCGGGCTGATCAACATCAAGGTCGACGACGCTGCCGCGACCCGGATGTGCGAGGACATCTACGCCAAGCTCAGGAACGCGAACGTCGAGGTGCTCTATGATGATCGCGACGAGCGCGCCGGTGCCAAGTTTGCGGAGATGGACCTGATCGGCTTGCCCTGGCAGTTCGTGGTCGGCCCGCGCGGCGCGGCCAAGGGCCTGGTCGAGATGAAGAACCGCAAGACGGGCGAGAAGGTCGAGCTCAGCGTCGACGCGGCGCTCGAGCGGCTGGGCGCATGATCTTTTCCGCGTTCGAACGCCTCGTCGCCTTCCGCTATCTGCGCGCGCGCCGCGAGGAGGGCTTCGTCTCCGTCATCGCTGGCTTCTCGCTGCTGGGTATCGCGCTCGGCGTCGGCACGCTGATCGTGGTCATGAGCGTGATGAACGGCTTCCGAGCCGAGCTGCTTGGCCGCATCCTCGGCGTGCAGAGCCACATCACCATCAACTCCATGCAGGGGCCGCTCAAGAACTATCAGGAGATCGTCGATCGGGTGAAGGGTTTGCCGGGCGTGCAGAGCGTCGCGCCGATGATCGACGGCGAAGTGTTCATATCCGCCAACGGCGTGGGCAACGGCGCCTATATGCGCGGCTACAGGGCGGAGGATCTGCGCAATCGCACCTTGATCGCGAACGGCGTGATCGAAGGCTCGCTCGACGACTTCAAGGGCGAGGACGCCGCGATGATCGGCGTCGGCATGGCCCGCAATCTCGGCCTCACCGTCGGATCGGAGTTCAAGGCGATCTCTTCGAAGACGCAGGCCACCATGATGGGCACGATCCCGCGCATCAAGGAGTTCCGCGTGGTCGCCATCTTCGATGTCGGCATGTCGCAATACAACGCGTCTTTCGCCTTCATCCCGCTCGAGGCGGCACAGCTCTACTTCCAGCAAAAGAGTGCCGCGAGCGCCATGGAAGTGATGGTCAACAACATCGAGGATGTCGGACTGGTCAAGCGGGAGCTCGCCAAGACGCTCGGGGCCGGATTCCGCCTCACGGATTGGCAGGCGCTGAATGCCGATCTGTTCGGCGCAGTCGAGGTGGAGCGGAACGTGATGTTCCTCATCCTCACCCTCATCATCATCGTCGCCGCGTTCAATATCATCTCCGGGCAGATCATGCTGGTGAAGGAAAAGGGGCGGAACATCGCCATCATGCGCACCATGGGCGCAACGCGCGGCGCGATCCTGCGGGTGTTCCTGCTGTCCGGCGCCAGCATCGGCGTGATCGGCACGTTCCTCGGCTGCCTGCTCGGCACTGCGTTCGCTGACAATATCGAGACCATCCGCCGCTGGCTGGAAGGGTTGACCGGCGTGCCGTTGTTCAACGAGACGATCTACTTCTTGTCGAAGCTGCCGGCGATCGTGGACCCGGTGGAAGTGACGCTGATCGTGATCATGGCGCTGGTACTGACGCTGCTGGCCTCGCTCTACCCGGCCTGGCGTGCCGCGCGGCTCGATCCGGTGGAGGCGCTGCGCTATGAGTGAGCCGGCGCTCGAGCTCAGGAACGTGCAGCAGCGCTTCCGCCAGGCCGGCAATGGCTGGCTGGAAGTCATCAAGCGCGCCGATCTGCAGCTGCGCCCGGGTGAGATGGTGGCTTTGGTCGGGCCGTCGGGTTCGGGCAAGTCGACCCTGCTGCACATCTGCGGCCTGCTGGAGCATCAGGCGGATGGCGACGTCGTCATCAAGGCCACGCCGACCCGCGCGCTCAGCGACGACAAGCGCACAGCTTTGCGCCGCACGACCATGGGCTTCGTCTACCAGTATCATCACCTGCTGCCGGAATTCTCGGCACTCGAGAACGTGGTCATTCCGCAGATGATCGCCGGCAAGTCACGCGCCGAGGCCCGCACCCGGGCAACCGTCTTGCTGAAGCGGGTCGGTCTGGGCGAGCGCCTGGACCATCGCCCCGCCAAGCTGTCCGGCGGCGAACAGCAGCGGGTCGCCATCGCGCGGGCGCTGGCAAACGGCCCCGCCATCGTGCTGGCCGATGAGCCGACCGGGAACCTCGACATGCATACCGCCGAGCACGTGTTCGACATGCTGGAGCACCTAGTGCGTGAGGATGGCGTGGCGGCACTGATCGCGACCCACAATCTCGAGATTGCGCGCCGCATGGACCGCGCTGTTACAATTCAGGACGGGGTGCTGGTCGCGGCGTGACGATGGCTGTGGATCGTCATCGTCTCGGTACGGCGTTTGTCACAAATCTGTCATCTACGAACAATACGAGAGTCATGCAGGCTCATTAACTAGCGAAGGCCACATTGACAGCAGAATCGTCAGCGCTGGCCATTTCCCTGGGAGAGCCAAAATGACCGAAGATCGCCACTATCGCATCCCGCGCGTCCTCAAGGATGAGGATGATCTGAACCCGAGCAACCCGAGTCCGGGCGCCACATTCCAGGACATCGCCGAGATCCGCTTCAGCCGCCGTGCTGCGCTGAAAGGTCTGCTTGCCACCAGTGCCCTGACGGCGGTCGGCACGGCACTCGCGCCGCTGCAGAAGGCGCACGCGGCGGCCGGTGAGTCGACCCTGAAGTTCAGCGAGATCCCGCACGCCTATGATGCCGAGTTTCATGTCGCCGACGGTTACGAAGCGCAGATCCTGCTGCGTTGGGGCGACAAGGTACTGGCTGATGCTCCGGAGTTCACGCCGGGCAAGCTGACCGCCGAAGCGCAAGCGAAGCAGTTCGGCTACAACTGCGACTTCATCGGCTACATGCCGCTGCCGGCCGGATCCGACAACAGCGAAAACGGCCTGCTGTTCATAAACCATGAATACACCATCCCGCATCTGATGTTCCCCGGCTTCGCGGACGACAAGGCGGCTTTCGAAGGAACAACTGCCGACAGTACCGCGGTCGAACTCGAGGCGCACGGCGGCACAGTGGTGGAGGTGAAGAAGGAAGCTGGCGCCTGGAAGGTGGTCGACGGTAGCAAATACAACCGCCGCATCACTCTGAACACCGAGATGGAGATCGGCGGGCCCGCCGCCGGCCACGACCGGATGAAGACCTCGGCCGACCCGACCGGCAGGAAGGTGCTGGGCATGATCAACAACTGCGCCGGCGGTTGGACCCCCTGGGGCACCATCCTGACCGGGGAAGAGAACTTCCATCAGTACTTCGGCGGGGATCCAGCGGGCACAGCCGAGGCCACCAACCACAAGCGCTACGGCATCAAGGCAGAGCCGAGCTATCCCTGGGGCAAGTTCGTCGATCGCTTCGACGTGACGAAGGAGCCGAATGAACCGAACCGCTTCGGTTGGATCGTCGAGGTCAACCCATACGAGCCCGACCAGGCGCCCGTGAAGCGCACAGCGCTGGGCCGGTTCAAGCATGAAGGGGCCCAAGCTGTCGTCGGTGCGGATGGACGTGTGGTCGCCTATACCGGTGACGACGAACGCTTCGAGTATGTCTACAAGTACGTCAGCAACGGCACCTTCGATCCCGCCGCGGGCGTCGCAAATTCCGCGCTGCTCGACGACGGAGTGCTGCACGTCGCGAAGTTCTCCGATGACGGCAACGTGGACTGGCTGCCGCTGGTGCATGGGCAGGGCGAGCTGACCGAGGCCAACGGCTTCAAGTCGCAGGCCGATGTCTTGATTGAAGCGCGTCGGGCCGCCGACCTGCTCGGCGCCACCAAGATGGATCGCCCAGAAGACATCGAAGCCGATCCGAAGACTGGCAAGGTCTATCTCGTCCTTACCAAGAACGACAAGCGCAAGCCGGAGCAGGTCGATGCGGTGAACGCGCGGGCCGATAACAAGTGGGGCCATATCGTCGAGCTGACGCCGCCCACCAAAGACGGCAAGCTAGACCATGCCGCCGCCAAGTTCGCGTGGAACATCTTCATCCAGGCGGGCAATCCAAAGGACGCGGCTCAGGGTGCCAAGTATGGCGGCGAGGTTAGCGAGAGTGGCTGGTTCGCGTGTCCGGACAATGTCGCCTTCGATCCGAAAGGGCGTATCTGGATCGCCACCGACGGCTTCCCCGATTTCGGCATTCATGATGGTGTCTGGGCGGCTGATTTGGATGGTGCCGGCCGGGCCATCACCAAGCACTTCCTCGGTTGCCCGCGCGGCGCGGAATTGTGCGGCCCGGTCTTCACACCCGACGGACAAACCTTGTTCGTGGCGGTCCAGCACCCGGCCGAAGAGGACGAGTCGAACTTCGACAAACCCACCACGCGCTGGCCGGACTTCGCGGACGGTGTGCCGCCGCGGCCGTCCGTCCTCGCCATCGTGAAAAAGGGCGGCGGCGAAATCGGCAGCTGATTTCGTTCCCCGAGGAGCTCCGCGCCGGCGATCGGCGCGGACGCTCCCCCTGTCCTGTCCTCGCCCCTCTTCTTCGGAAGAGGGGCTTTTCTTCCTTCACGTCACCGGATTTTCACATTGCCGCCATGCAATGGCCTTCAGCGTCCGTCAGTGTGCCTGACGAGGTAAGCCTCTCCCCCTTGACGGCGCCCATCGTTCTTACCCCTGACGCGGTGGGCGCCCTTTTTTCCTTAAGATTCGACTCGGCGAGTCGTTAAACTGGGCATCGATCAACGACCAGAGTGCCCATGCCGTACGCCGATTTCGTCCATCTGCGCGTCCACTCCGCCTATTCCCTGTCCGAAGGCGCCATCAAGCCCAAGCAATTGGTGGAGCTGGCGCGCCGCCAGCAGATGCCAGCCGTGGCCGTAACCGACACCGGCAATCTGTTCGGTGCCATGGAGTTCTCGTCCTACGCCAAGGATGCGGGCGTCCAGCCGATCATCGGCTGCCAGATGTCGGTGACACGGCCGGACGAGCCCGAAGGTCCCGGGCAGCGCCCGACGCCGGACCAGCTGGTCCTGCTGGTGCAGAACGAGGCCGGCTACCGCAATCTCATGAAGCTCAGCAGTGCGGCCTTCCTGGAGACCGAGCCCGGCCTGGTTCCCCAGGTGTCGATTGCCAGACTGGCGGAGCACGCCGAAGGGCTGCTGGCCTTGACCGGCGGTGTGGCTGGAGAGGTAGGGCGGCATCTGCTGGAGAACCGGCCGGACGCGGCGCGGGCGTCGCTCGATCGGCTGAAGGGCATTTTCCCGGGCCGGCTCTATATGGAGCTGCAGCGGCACGGCTTGCCGCAGGAGAACCAGACCGAGGAAGGGCTGGTCGAGCTGGCATACGCCACCGACCTGCCGCTGATCGCCACCAACGATGTGTTTTTCAGCGACGAGGGCATGTTCGCGGCGCACGACGCGCTGCTGTGCATTGCTCAAGGCGCGTACGTGGATCAGCCGGGCCGGCGCCGCGTGACGGCAGAACACCGCTTCAAGTCTGCGCGTGAGATGCGTGAGTTGTTCCGCGATCTACCAGAGGCGGTCGACAATACTCTGGTGGTCGCGCGGCGCTGCGCCTTCATGCCGCCTACACGCAAGCCGATCCTGCCCGGATTCGAGGAGGGCGCGGACGAGGCGACCGTGCTACGTGACAAAGCGAACGAAGGACTGGAATTGCGGTTTCAGGCGCTCGGGATCGAAGGCGAGGCGCGTAAGCCCTATCTGGACCGGCTGGAATTCGAGCTCGGCGTCATCATCCAGATGGGCTTCCCGGGCTACTTCCTGATCGTGTCCGAATTCATCCAGTGGGCAAAGAAGGAGTCGATTCCCGTCGGGCCGGGCCGTGGCTCTGGTGCCGGCTCGGTGGTCGCCTGGGCGCTCACCATCACGGACCTCGACCCGCTGCGCTTCAATCTGCTGTTCGAGCGCTTCCTTAATCCGGAACGCGTGTCGATGCCGGACTTCGATATCGACTTCTGCCAGGACCGCCGTGACGAGGTCTTGCGTCACGTGCAGGAGCGCTACGGCCGGGACCGCGTCGCCCAGATCATCACTTTCGGTAAGCTGCAGGCACGCGCGGCGCTGCGCGACGTCGGCCGCGTGCTGCAGATGCCGTACGGGCAAGTCGACCGGCTCTGCAAGATGGTGCCGAACAATCCTGCCAATCCGGTGATGTTGAAGGACGCGATCCACAGCGAGCCGATGCTGCAACAGGCGCGGGATGAGGACGCGGCCGTTGCCCGCATGCTCGAGACGGCCTTGAAGCTCGAAGGGCTCTATCGTCATGCCTCGACCCACGCGGCCGGCGTCGTGATTGGCGACCGCCGCTTGGATGAGCTGGTGCCGCTCTATCGCGATCCGCGCTCCGATATGCCCGTTACGCAGTTCAACATGAAGGACGTCGAGAAGGCCGGCCTGGTCAAGTTCGACTTCCTGGGCTTGAAGACGCTGACCGTCCTGCAGACGGCGGTCGAGCACATCAAGAAGAGCACGAGCGAGGCCATCGATCTCACGCGCTTGCCGCTCGACGACGCCAAAACCTACGCCATGCTGGCCAACGCCGATGCGACCGGGGTGTTCCAGTTGGAAAGTTCCGGCATGCGCGACGTGCTGAAAAAGCTGAAGCCCGACCGGTTCGAGGACATCATCGCCGTGGTAGCGCTCTATCGCCCCGGCCCGATGGACAACATCCCGCGCTACATCAACTGCAAGCACGGCAAGGAAGAGCCGGACTACCTGCACCCCTCGCTGGAAGGCATCCTCAAGGAGACCTTCGGCATTATGATCTACCAGGAGCAGGTGATGCAGATCGCCCAGGTCCTGTCCGGCTATACGCTGGGCGGCGCCGACCTGCTGCGCCGCGCCATGGGCAAGAAGATCAAGGAGGAGATGGAGGCGCAGCGCAAGGCGTTCGTCGACGGTGCGGTCGCGCGCAGCGTCGATGCCGATAAGGCGGCGCAGATCTTCGACCAAGTCAACAAGTTCGCCGGTTACGGATTCAACAAGAGCCACGCCGCGGCCTATGCGCTGGTCGCCTACCAGACGGCGTACCTGAAGGCGAACTATCCGGTCGAGTTCCTGGCCGCCTCGATGACCTACGAGCTTGCCAATACGGACAAGCTGAACGTCTTCCGCCAGGAACTGACGCGTCAGGACATCGCGCTGCTGCCGCCGGACATCAACAAGTCTTATCCGACCTTTTCGGTGGAGCGGCAGGCGGACGGATCGCTGGCTGTCCGTTATGCGCTGGCTGCGGTCAAGAATGTCGGCCTCGGCGCGATCCAGGCGATGGTCAAGGCGCGGGAGGAGGGCGGACCGTTCCGCGATCTCGCCGATTTCTGCGAGCGCATCGACCCCAAGAGCCTGAACAAGCGGCAGCTCGAAAACCTGGTGCTGGCGGGTGCTTTCGATTCCATCCACCCGAACCGCAAGCAGGTGTTCGAGGCCGTTGAGCAGATGCTGCGCCAGGCCGCGGCCGTGACGGAGGCCCGGACCAGCTTCCAGAGCAGCCTGTTCGGCGACGCGGCCAAGGCCAAGGTGATGCTCTCGACGACTCTCGACTGGTCGCCTATGGAGCGCCTGCAGCACGAGTTCGGCGCCATCGGCTTCTACCTCTCCGCCCATCCGCTGGATGCTTACGGCGCCAGCCTGAAGCGGCTGGACGTGGTCTCGCATGCGGAGCTCGGTAGCTGGATGCGGGCGCGCGGTAGCAACCGGGCCAAGGTGGCAGGCTTGCTGTTGAGTAAACAGGAGAAGACCTCAGCCAAGGGCAATCGGTTTGCCTTCCTGCAGCTGACGGATCAGTCCGGCATGTATGAGGCGACGATCTTCTCCGACCGTCTGCAGGCCGCGCGGGAGCATCTGGAGCCGGGGCGGGCGCTGCTGCTCTCCGTCGACATCCGGGCCGAGGAGGATAATCTGCGCCTGATGGTCAATTCGGTGGAACCGCTGGACCGCGCGGTCGCCAACACTGCCGCGGGCCTGCGGATCTTCCTGCGCGACGCGGCAGCGGTGAACAGCTTGCAAAAGGTCCTCGCCAGCGCGGGTAGGGGGAAGGGTAAGATCGAGCTGGCCCTGGATGTGCCGGACAAATCCTGGGAGGTGGCGGTCACCTTGCCGGGCCGCTACGCCGTTTCGGGCGCTGTGCGGGGTGCCGTCACAGCGATCCCGGGTGTGGTGGCGGTTCAGGACACATAACTTTACAATGCGCACCAAGCATATGAATTTATGATATTTTCTTCATATCGCGGGTGACACGCGAAGCAGTAGAAACTCGCTTTTGGCCTTGCAAATCAGCACCTAAGCCGCTACTTAACCCGCGCTTGAAACCCCATGCGGGTTCGCGCGCTGGCGGGGAGAAATCCCGCCGGTTCGCTCCGGTGCCGGCCAGGTCAGCAGATCAGGGGCCGGTCACTTACCCGCAGAGGCTTAACCGGAAAAGGACGTTCTCAATGGCGATGCCGCATTTCTCCATGCGCCAGCTCCTCGAAGCTGGCGTGCACTTTGGCCACCATACCCGCCGCTGGAATCCGAAGATGGCTCCGTTCCTCTTCGGCGTGCGCAATGGCATTCACATCATCGATCTGGAACAGACGGTTCCGATGCTCGACCAGGCCGTGAAGGCGGTCCGCGACGTGGCGGCCTCAGGCGGTCGCGTGTTGTTCGTCGGCACCAAGCGGGCGGCCTCCGACAAGATCGCCGAGGCGGCGAAGCGCTGCGGTCAGTATTACGTCAATCACCGCTGGCTGGGCGGCATGCTGACCAACTGGAAGACCATCTCCCAGTCGATCAAGCGCCTGCGCGAGATGGAGGACCGCCTGGAGAGCCACACCCAGGGACTGACCAAGAAAGAGCTCCTGATGCTGACACGCGACCGCGACAAGCTCGAGCGGGCGCTGGGCGGCATCAAGGATATGGGCGGTCAGCCCGACATCCTGGTGGTGATCGATACGCTCAAGGAGCAGATCGCGATCCAGGAAGCCAACGTGCTGAACATCCCAGTCGTGGCGGTGTGCGACAGCAACTCCGATCCGACCAACGTCACCTACCCGATCCCGGGCAATGACGACGCCACCCGCGCGATCGCGATGTATTGCGATCTGTTCGCGGGCGCCGTTCTCGACGGCCTGCAGCAGGAGGCGATCTCCCGCGGCAAGGACATCGGCGAGGCAGAGGAACTGCCTGGAGAGACCCTGCCGACCCCGGCTGGCGAGGAGGAAGCGGCCCAGGCGGCGAACGCCTGACGCGCGCTGTTGGGTTCAACCCAATGGGGTGCTGGGCGGCAACGCACAGTGCCCCATTGGCACATATGGCCTCAGGGCATGATCTCTGAGATTGAACGACTGAGATAAAAGAGCTGAAAGGACAAGGACATGGCCGAGATTACTGCGGCGCTGGTCAAGGAGCTGCGCGAGATCTCCGGTGCCGGAATGATGGACTGCAAGAAGGCGCTGGTTGAGAACAACGGCGACTTGGAGCAATCGGTGGATTGGTTGCGCAAGAAGGGCTTGGCAGCGGCGGCCAAGAAAGCTGGCCGCGTGGCGGCGGACGGCTTGGTCGGCATTGTGGCCGATGGCAATGAAGGCGCCCTAGTCGAGGTCAATTGCGAGACCGATTTCGTTGCCCGTAACGAGCAGTTCCAGGGCTTTGTGGCAGCCGTGGCCAAGCTGGCCCTGAAGACTTCGGATGTCGAGGCGCTGAAAGCCATGCAGCTGTCCGGCGAGAGCCTGACCGTCGCCGAAAAACTGACGCAATTGGTGGCGACTATCGGCGAGAACATGCAGCTGCGCCGGACGGCGAAGCTCGGCGTCAGCAACGGTGCGGTGGCCGCTTACATGCATAATGCCGTGGTTCCGGGTCTGGGCAAGATCGGCGTGCTAGTCGGACTCGAATCGACCGGCGACAAAGCCAAGCTGACGGCATTCGGCCGGCAGGTCGCGATGCACGTGGCGGCCAGCAATCCGCAGGCCCTGACCATCGAAGCGGTCGACCCCGCCGCGTTGGAGCGGGAGCGTTCAGTCCTGGCTGAGCAGGCCAAGACCTCGGGCAAGCCGGCGGAGATCATCGGCAAGATGGTCGAAGGCCGCCTCCGCAAGTATTATGAGGAAGTGGTGCTGCTCGAGCAGGTCTACGTCCACGATCAGGATCTTCGCGTGAAGCAAGCGGTCGAGAAGGCGGGCAAGGAACTTGGCGCGCCGATCAAGATTACTGGCTTCGTGCGCTTCGCCCTGGGCGAGGGCATCGACAAGGAGCAGGCTGACGCGGCTCAATAGTGTCTGAGGCGAATCGGGTTGTTGGGGCGGGAGGTCGACGGATGGTGACGGAAGAACCCACGAAACTGCTCTACAAGCGGGTCTTGCTGAAGATCTCCGGCGAGGCCCTGATGGGGCAGCGTGAGTTCGGCCTCGATCCCGCCACCATCAACCGAGTCGCTGAAGAGGTGAAGCAGGTCCACGCCCTGGGCGTGGAATGCTGCCTCGTCATCGGCGGCGGGAACATCTTCCGCGGGCTGGCGGGCGCGTCGCAGGGCATGCAGCGCGCCTCCGCCGACTACGTGGGCATGCTGGCGACCGTCATGAATGCGCTCGCCATGCAGAACTCCCTGGAGCAGATCGGAGTCGATACCCGCGTCCAATCCGCCATCAGCATGCAGTCGATCTGCGAGCCCTACATCCGCCGGCGCGCCATCCGGCATCTGGAAAAGCGTCGGGTGGTGATCTTCGCCGCGGGCACCGGCAACCCGTTCTTCACCACAGATACCGCGGCCGCTCTGCGGGCGTCCGAAATGGGTTGTGAAGCACTGCTGAAGGGCACGAAGGTCGACGGTGTTTACAGCGCAGATCCGAAGCTGCATCCGGAGGCGACGCATTTCACGCACATGACGCACCATGATGTGTTGTCGCGCGACCTTAAGGTCATGGATGCGGCGGCAATTTCCCTGGCGCGTGAGAACAAGATTCCGGTCATCGTCTTCTCTATCCACAAGCCGGGGAACTTCGCGCGGGTGATGCTGGGCGAAGGCAAACATACGATCATCGCCGACGCGCCGCCCCGCGCCGTCAACGCATAGGAATGAGCCAGATCAACAGGGGTATTGTCAGGGTGAAGCATCATGACTGACGCCAGATTGAACGAATTCAGCCGCCGCATGGACGGCGCGCTGGAGGCGCTGCGCAAGGAGTTCGGAGGCCTCAGGACCGGGCGCGCGTCTGCGCATTTGCTCGACCAGGTCGTGGTCCAGGCCTATGGCAGCCCGATGCCGCTCAACCAGGTCGGCACGGTCAACGTGCCAGAGCCGCGCATGATTACCGTCAACGTGTGGGACCGATCGCTCGTCGGCGCCGTCGAAAAGGCGATCCGCGATGGCGGTCTCGGCCTCAATCCCGCCAGCGACGGCCAGCTCGTGCGCGTGCCGATCCCGGAGCTGAGCCAGGAGCGGCGCACGGAGCTGACGAAGATCGCGCATAAATATGCGGAGCAGGCCCGCGTCGCGGTGCGCAATGTCCGGCGCGACGGCATGGAATTCCTGAAGAAGCAGGAAAAAGACGGGAAGATTTCGGAGGACGAGCATCGCGACCTGCACGACCAGGTGCAGAAGCTGACCGACGAGCATGTGAAGAAGGTCGACGAGGCGCTCGCTACCAAAGAAAAAGAGATTATGCAGGTCTGATGTGAGCCAGCCGATTTCCACGGCGGTCAAGATTGGAACTGCGGGGGAAGCGCCGGACGGCGGCGCTATCCCACGCCACGTCGCAATCATCATGGATGGTAATGGCCGGTGGGCCAGGGCACGCGGCCTGCCACGCACGGTTGGGCACCGCGAAGGCGCCGAAGCGTTGCGCCGCGTGGTGCGCGCGTCGGCCGAGTTCGGCATCGATTATCTGACGGTGTTTGGCTTCTCGTCGGAGAACTGGAAACGGCCGCCGGAAGAGGTCACGGACCTCATGGGATTGCTCCGGCTGTATCTGCGCAAGGAGATCGCCGAGATCGACGAGAACGGCGTGCGCCTGCGCGTGATCGGGGATCGTGATCGCCTCTCCGCCGATATCATCCAGTTGATCGAGGATGCGGAGGAACGCACCGCCGGCAATACACGCCTCAATCTGACTGTAGCGCTAAGCTATGGCGGCAGGGCAGAGATCGTGTGGGCGGCTCAGCAGCTGGCCAAGGCCGTGCGCGCCGGTTCGCTGGATCCCGAAGATATCGACGAGGCGTCGTTCCACCGCCACCTGTTCACTGCCGACATGCCGGATCCGGACCTGGTGATCCGCACCAGCGGAGAGAAGCGGATCAGCAATTTCCTGCTGTGGCAGAGCGCCTACGCCGAATATGTCTTCATGGATAAGCTGTGGCCGGATTTCGCAGGCGAGGATCTGAAGACGGCCATTGCCGAGTTCGGCGGCCGGAAGCGGCGATATGGCGCAGCCGGCTGATCGCCCACCATCTAAACCAACAGGCGGCCTCACCAACCTTCAGAAGCGCATCCTGTCGGCGGCCGTGTTGCTGCCGCTGGTGGTCGTCGAGATTCTGCTCGGTCATCCCTATTTCGACCTTCTGATTGCGGTCTTCGTAGGGATCATGGCCTGGGAATGGGCACGGGTGTGCGCGCGACGGCGCAATCCCGCCGATCCGACCCCCGCCGCTCGCCTCGCGGCCGAGGCTTGGCTGGCGCCCGGCCTGGTTTCCATCCTCACTGCCGTGGCGGCAGTACTGGCGACCGGGTTTGGCCAAGGCGGCCTTGTGGCTGGGGCGATCATTGCAGTCGGCGCGACTCTCTCCGGCCTGCTCGCGCTGACCCACCACCGGTCCCGGGCAGCATGGTTTTCGGTCGGCACCATTTACGTAACCTTGCCGGCGTTGGCTCTGCTGGCGATCCGAGCCGACCCCCGGTTCGGGGAAGAGATGTTGTTCTGGACGATCGCCATGGTGGTCGCCGCCGACACCGGCGGCTATCTGGTCGGTCGGAGCGTCGGCGGTCCGAAGCTCGCACCGCGAATCAGCCCTAACAAGACCTGGGCTGGTTTGGGCGGCGCAGTGGCCGGAACCGCCCTGGTAGGATTATTGACGGGATTTATCCTAAATCACACCAACGTATTAATATTAACTTTGATGAGCGCCGGGCTAGGTGTTGTGGAACAGGCTGGAGACCTTGTGGAGTCGGCATTTAAGCGGCATTTTGGCGTTAAGGACACCAGCCAAATCATACCTGGCCATGGCGGCGTGCTGGACCGCGTCGATGGCTTGCTGGCGGTGGCTCTAGTGGTCGTGGTCATGAACAAATGGGTGGGAGGCAGCGTGCTGGCATGGTGACGAGAGAGGCCCTCAGGCCCGCGCCTTCGCCGCGTCGTGTCGCCATCCTCGGTTCCACGGGATCGGTGGGCCGCAACACTATCGACATCATTTCCCGCGACCCGGCGGCCTATGTGGTTGAGGCGCTGACGGCGCAGGACAATGCAGTCCTGCTGATCGAGCAGGCAAAGGCCCTGCGGCCGCGCTTCGTCGCGATCGGCAACCAGGCTCACTACGCCGCGGTAAAGGACGCCTTGGCGGGAACCGGCATCGAGGTCGGAAGCGGCCGCGCGGCGGTGATTGAGGCGGCAGCCCGCCCGGCGGAGTGGGTGATGTCCGCGATCGTCGGGGCGGCAGGGCTCGAACCGACGCTGGCGGCGGTCAAGCGCGGAGCGGTCATCGGGCTCGCCAACAAGGAGACATTGGTCTGCGCGGGTTCGGTGGTGATGCGCGAAGTGGCGCGCTGCAACGCCGTCATGGTGCCGGTCGATTCCGAACACAGCGCGATCTTCCAGTGCCTGGAGCAGAACAACGCGGAGGCGGTCGAGAAGATTATCCTTACCGCGTCGGGTGGACCATTTCGCCAGAAGACATTGGCGGAGATGGCGGAGATGACGCCCGAGCAGGCGGTCGCCCACCCGAACTGGAGCATGGGCGCCAAGATCTCGGTGGATTCCGCCACCATGATGAACAAGGGCCTGGAACTGATCGAGGCGCATCACCTATTCGGGTTGCCGGATACGCAGATCGACATCCTGGTGCATCCGCAGTCTGTCATTCACAGCATGGTCGCCTATCGCGACGGATCGGTATTAGCGCAGCTCGGCAGCCCGGACATGCGCACGCCGATCGCCTATGCCTTGGGCTGGCCAAAGCGCATCGCGGCGCCGGCCGATCGTTTAGATTTCAGCAAGGTAAAGCAGCTAACGTTCGAAGCACCTGACGAGGTGCGTTTCCCGGCGCTCAGAATTGCGCGCCAGGCGCTGCGGGCGGGCGGTGGCGCGAGCTCCGTGCTGAACGCTGCCAACGAGATTGCTGTCGCGGCCTTCCTTGCTCGCAAGATCCGCTTCACGGATATCGCAGCAATCGCCGAACAAGTGCTCGGCGAATTGCCGGACGGCCAGATCGAGCGGCTGGACCAAATTCTGGCTTTGGACGCCGAGGCCAGGCGGCGCGCGACTGATGCGGTCTTGGCGCGCCGCAGGAACACGACCGACTGACGTTCCGACAACCTCGAACTCCGGACCCACCGCCCAATGGACATTCTGGCCGCGATCCCACAATACGGCTTCTGGTTTCTGGTGCTGCTCACCGCGCTGGTGTTCGTCCACGAATATGGGCACTACATCGTCGCGCGCTGGTGCGGTGTCCGTGTGGAGGTTTTCTCCATCGGCTTCGGCCCCGAGCTGTTCGGCCGGACCGATTCGCACGGCACGCGCTGGAAGTTCAGCGCCATACCGCTTGGCGGCTATGTCAAGATGTTCGGGCAGGGCGCCAACCTTCTGGAGGGCGAGGCGGGCAAGGCCATGACGGAGGCCGACCGTCAGGTCGCTTTCGACTACAAGAGCGTGTGGCGGCGCATGGCGATCGTCGCCGCCGGCCCGATTGCCAACTATATCTTCGCAGCCGTTGTCTTCGCCACGATCTTTGCGGTCCATGGCAAGGACGTGGCTGCGCCCATCATCGGCGGCGTCCAGCCGGCGTCGGCTGCGGCTGAAGCCGGTCTGCAGCCGGGCGACCGGGTGCTTTCGTTGAACGGTACGGCCATCGACGACTTCAACGACATCCGCGAGTTCGTGCAGCTCAATCTCGACCAGGAAATCGCCGTTACGTTCGATCGGGACGGAGCCGTTGAGACGGTCGTGGCCCGGCCGACCATCGTCATCGAAAAGGATGCACGGGGCAATGAGATGCGTCTGGGGCGCCTGGGCATCATGGCCGCAGGCAAGGCCGAGCCCGTGGATATGGGGGTGGCCGAATCGGTGGTCGCAGGCGTCAAGCGTGTTTTCGAGATCAGCGGCGCCATGTTGAAGGGCGTCTGGCAGATGATCACAGGGGTCCGGCCAGCCGACGAGCTGGGTGGTGTCATCCGCATCGGCTATCTGTCCGGCGAGATTGCGCAGATCGGCGTCTGGCAGCTGATCACCTTCGCCGCGATGCTCTCGGTCAACCTGGGGCTCGTCAATCTTTTCCCCATCCCGTTGCTCGATGGCGGGCATCTGACCTACTACGCAATCGAAGCGGCACGGGGGAAACCCCTTGGGGAGCGGATCCAAGAGTGGGGATTCCGGATCGGCATCGCCTTCGTGCTCGGGCTTATGCTCTTTGCGACTTGGAATGACTTGGTTTTTCTGGACGTCATCGGTAAATTACGAGCCCTGTTTACCTAAGGGGTGTTTACCAAATGGCGTTTGTACGATGGCTTGCGCTGTTCGCAGGGCTGCTCTTCTGCACCCTGGCCGTGGCCCTGCCTGAGGCAAGCGCGCAGTCCATCTCCTCGGGCGATCCGATCCAGGAGATCCGCATCGAGGGCAATCAGCGTATCGAGGCGGAGACTGTCCGCTCTTATATGCAGATCAATCCCGGTGATCCGTTCGACGCCAGGCGAATCGACCAGGCGCTGAAGAACCTGTTCGGAACCGGACTGTTCGCCGACGTCAATTTCCGGCGTGAGGGCGATGCGCTGGTTGTCAACGTGACCGAGAACCCCATCATCAACAAGCTGGCGTTCGAGGGGAACAGGCGCATCGATGACGAAGCGCTGCAGGCGGAGGTTCAGCTGCGCCCGCGCGTCGTCTACACCCAAGCTCGGGTCCAGGCAGATGTGAAGCGCATTCTGGACCTGTATCGGCGGAGCGGCCGGTTCGCGGCAACGGTCGAGCCGAAGATCATTAACCTGGACCAGAATCGCGTGAATCTGGTGTTCGAGATCAATGAAGGCGACGTCACCGAGGTTCGCCGGATCGATTTCATCGGCAACAAGGTCTTTAGCGACGGCGACCTCAGGGATGAGATCGTGACGCAGGAAGCGGCCTTTTACCGATTCCTGAGCACTACCGATACCTATGACCCCGACCGGCTGACGCTCGACAAGGAAGCGCTGCGCAAGTTCTACCTGTCCGAGGGCTATGCCGACTTCCGCGTGGTGTCGGCGGTCGCGGAGCTATCTCCGGACCAGGAGGCCTTCTTCATCACCTTCACGGTCGAAGAGGGTGAGCGCTACAAGCTCGGCACTGTCGACATCAAGACGACGCTCAAGGACCTGGATCCCGAGTCGCTGCGCGAACTCGTGGAGACGGATGAAGGGGACTGGTACAACGCCGACCTAGTCGATGAGACCGTGCAGGCGATCAGTGACCGCGTTGGCAGCCTCGGCTATGCGTTCGTGGACGTGCGGCCGCGCATCGAACGGGATGCCGAGAATCTGGTCCTGAACCTGACCTACGACATTCAGGAAGGGCCCAAGGTCTACGTCGAGCGGATCGACATTGTGGGCAACGTCCGCACGCAGGATAAGGTCATCCGCCGTGAATTTCGACTTGCGGAAGGTGATGCCTTCTCGACCTCCAAGCTGCGCCGCACCGAGCAGCGGCTGAAGAATCTCGGCTTCTTCGAATCCGTCGACATCCAAGCCGTTGCATCCGACAGTCCCGACAAGACGGTGATCAGGGTCAAGGTTGCGGAGAAGTCGACCGGCGAACTGTCGTTCGGCGCCGGGTTCTCCACCGCGGACGGCCCGCTGGGCAACGTCGGCGTACGCGAGCGCAACCTGCTCGGCAAGGGATATGACCTCCGCGCCCAGTTCAACATTTCCGGACGGCGATCCACCATCGACGTCAGCTTTACCGATCCCTACTTCCTGGACAAGGAACTATCGGCCGGTTTCGACGTGTTCCACCGCCGCTTTGACCGCAGGGAAAGCTCGTTCCAGGAAAACAACACGGGCGCCGGTGTGCGTATGGGATATGATCTCAGTGAATACACCCGCCACACGGTCGCGTACACCTTCTCATATGATGAGGTGAAGAACGTGGATGACGACGCGTCGGACGTCATCCAGAACGAGGAAGGCTCGGAATTCCGCTCTATCATCGGCCACGACGTCATTTATGACCGGCGCGACAGCAGGACCGATCCGCGCGACGGCTATTACCTGCAGGTCGGCCAGGATTTCGCCGGCCTGGGCGGAACGGTGCGTTACCTTCGCAACACCCTGGGCGGTGGATATTTCATTCCCATCACCAAGGAAGTAACGATCGGCGCGACCGGTGAGCTTGGGTATATGTTCGGCATCGGCGACGACATCCGGGTCACGGATGCCTTCTTCCTCGGCGGCCAAAACCTGCGCGGTTTTGCCACAGGCGGTGTCGGCCCCCGGGATTCGGACACGGACGACTCCCTCGGCGGCAAGTTCCGGGCGGAGGGCACCGTTCAGGCCGCCTTCCCGATTGGCCTGCCGGAGGAGTACGGGATCCGCGGTCGTGTTTTCAGCGATTTCGGGACCTTGACGGGGACCGATTTTGAGGACGATATCGATCTCAACGATTCCTCCTCCCTGCGTGTCTCGCTGGGCGTCGGATTGACCTGGGTGTCGCCGTTCGGGCCGCTGGCCGTGGATTTGGCCTATCCGGTCCTGAAGGAACCGTTTGACGAAGAAGAACTCTTCCGCTTCAGCATCGGTACGTCGTTCTGAGCGGACCCAAACTGCGAAAATTGGAGTCGGATAACGTGCGCTCGATGAGAACCTGGATCATCGCCTTGATTGTTGCGACCGCGACAATTGGCGGCGGTATCGCCGTTCCTGTTCATTCCGCCATTGCACAGACCGCAGCCGCAAAGGATGTGCCCCTGGTGGTTGGAACGCTGGACCTCCAGACGATCCTCAAGAGATCCAAGGCCGGTCAATCGCTGGAGCAGGCGCTGCTTGCGAAAAGCAAGGCGATCAACGCGGAGATCGGCAAGACGGAGCAGGGATTGCGCGCCAAGCGCCAGCAGCTGGAGCAACAGCGCAGCTCGCTGCCGCCGGCCGACTTCCAGGCCAAGCTTGCCCAGCTCGAGAAGGAGTTTGACGCGCTGCGCAAGAGCGCGAGCGCCAAACGCAAGGAGCTGGAGCTGGCGCGCAACAAGGGTCTCGAGCAGATCTCGAAGACGCTGGACATCGTGATCCGCGACATTGCTGAGAAGCGGGGTCTGACTTTGATCATCAACAAGTCGCTGGTCGTCCTGGCGGCAGAGAACTGGGATATCACTACGGAGGTCCAGAAGGGCCTCGACACCAAGTTGCCGAAAGTCAGCATCTGATCGAGGCACAACGATCATGAGCGAAGCGCCATCGGAGAAGGGACTCGACATTGACGCCAAGGGCGTCATGAAGATGATTCCCCACCGCTATCCGTTCCTGATGATCGACCGCGTCGAAAATGCGGTCGCCGATAAGGGCTGCGTCGGCATCAAGAACGTCTCGATGAACGAGGGGATATTCCAGGGCCATTTCCCGAGCGACCCGGTGTTGCCCGGCGTCCTCATCATCGAGGCGATGGCGCAGACCGCTGCCGTGCTGGTCGTCCACACGCTGGGCGAAGCTTTTCACGGCAAGCTGGTCTATTTCATGAGCGTCGACAGCGCCCGCTTTCGCCGGCCGGTGGTGCCCGGCGACCAGCTGCGGCTCGAAGTGAAAAAGGACCGCCATCGCGGACCAGTCTGGAAATTCAACGGCGTAGCCAAGGTGGGCGAGCAGGTGGTGGCTGAAGCCGATTTCGCGGCCATGATCCGCGACGTATAGGACTCACGAAGGAGCTGGAGATGAACGCACACTCATCAGGCCAGTTGCTGCACACGATGATCCGGGTGTTCGACCTGGAGAAGTCGATCGATTTCTATACCAACAAGCTCGGCATGAAGCTGCTGCGCCGCAAGGACTATCCAAGCGGCGAGTTCACGCTGGCATTCGTCGGCTACGGCGACGAAGAATCGAACGCTGTCATCGAACTCACCCACAATTGGGGCCAGAAGGAGCCGTATCAGCTCGGCACCGCTTTCGGCCACCTCGCCATCGGCGTGCCCGACATCTACGGCACCTGCGAGCGCCTGGCGAAGGACGGCATCAAGATCCCGCGCCCGCCCGGACCGATGAAGCATGGCGGCTCCGTCATCGCCTTCATCGAGGACCCCGACGGCTACAAGATCGAGCTGATCGAGAAGAAGGCGAGCTAGTGTACCTAGCTCGATCTCTTCCTCGACCTGCTCGACATATGGATCCGCGCCGCAGCGGCGCCGCCGCGAAGGAGGGCGTAGACCTTCAGCGCAATGGGCCGCAGAGCGCGATTGCGCTGTGATGATTCTGTGGCGACCGCGACCCTTGTGAAGCCCTTCACAGCAGATCCATGGCCGGTTCGTTAGATCGGCGCTATCGAGAGGATCACGTCGATACGATATCGGCCATCAACGGACCATTCCCGATCTTGCGTGATCTTGAAAGAACCGGCGGCGTTCGCAATTTGCCGCCCGGCTCTGATTGCAAGACTGTACTCGAAGGATATGCTGATGTGCGGGATAGTTGCGCTCTTCTCACGCCGGACCCCAGTCGGTATCGAGACCGTTCAAAGGGCCGTTCAGTGCCTTCGACATCGAGGTCCCGATGGACAGCGCCATTGGATCAGCGCGGATCGGCGCGTCGCCCTCGGACATGCCAGGCTGAGCATTATCGACTTGACGATCGGCGATCAGCCGATTGCCAGCGAGGATAACCAGAGCTGGATCGTCGCCAATGGCGAATTTTACGGCTACGAGGCGATTCGAACCGAGCTGGAAGCTGCAGGGCACCGCTTAAGGACGCGCTCCGATAGCGAGATTGCCTTGCATCTCTACGAAGATCTCGGTCCGCAGTGCCTGCATCGGCTGCGCGGCGAGTTCGCGTTTGTCATTTGGGATGCGGCGAACCGTCTGCTGTTCGCGGCGCGCGATCGCTTCGGCATCAAGCCGCTGTTCTATGCAATCCACCAGAACACGCTCTATCTGGCCTCGGAAGTGAAGGCGCTGTTTGCCGCGGGGGTACCGGCCCGATGGGACCCCGACAACTTCTACCCGATGGTAGAGCTAGGCGGCTACCAGGCGCGAACCCTGTTCGACGGGGTCTTCCAGGTGCCGCCCGGCCATTACCTCATCGCAACGGATGCGCATCTGCAGGTCAACCGGTACTGGGATTTTGACTATCCCGTCGCGGATAGAGACGGAACTCGGCGTTCCGACGAAGAATACAAGGCCGAGTTTCGCGCGGTGCTGGAAGAGGCGGTTCGGATTCGCCTGCGTGCCGATGTTCCGGTGGGCTGCTATCTGAGCGGTGGCCTGGATTCCTGCTCGGTCCTTGGCCTGGCAGCACGCCATCATTCCGATCCGATCCGGGCGTTCACGCTCACCTTCGATCGCGCGGAATACGATGAAGAAGCGCAGGCAAGGGAGATGGCCGCAAGAGTCGGCGCGGAGTTCTATCCAATTCCAATTCGGCAAGACGACTTGGCGGACAACTTCGCCGACGCCATCGCGCAGTCGGAGACCTTGTGCGTCAACGCGCACGGCGTCGCCAAATACCTGTTGAGCCGCGCCGTGCGGGACGCCGGATACAAGGTTGTCCTGACGGGAGAGGGATCGGACGAGATCCTCGGCGGCTATGCCCATTTCAGGCGCGACATGCTGCTCTACAACCGGGCCGGTCAGGACCCGAAGGTCGTTGCGAAGCTTCTCGAGGAGCTGGAAACGCTCAACCCCGTGTCACGCGGCTTGCTGTTGCCGGATGGCGAACGAGGGTCTCTGGATGACGTCAGGCGGATTCTTGGATTCGTCCCGTCCTGGATGGAGACCTTTTCATCCCGGGCGATCAAGCTGCGCAGCGTGCTGGCCAAGGACTGCCTCGCCGCTGTGGACCACCGTCAGGGATATCGGCTGCTTTTGAGCGAGATTGATGTGCTGCGCCAGCTGTCTGGCCGTGAGCCGGTGCATCAGTCGCTGTATCTATGGTCGAAAACCGCGCTGCCTCAATACGTCCTGACCATGCTAGGCGACCGCATGGAGATGGGACATTCGATCGAAGGGCGGGTACCGTTTCTTGATCATCACGTCGTGGAGGTGATCCGCTCGCAGCCGGTCAATCAGAAGATACGCGGCATGACGGAGAAATACGTCCTGCGCGAAGCTGCCCGCGATACTATCACCGACACGATCTATCGCCGGCAGAAGCACCCGTTCCTCGCACCGCCGGCGAGCCTCGATCCCCAGGGGCGGCTGAACGCATTCGTTCAGGACACGCTGCGCGGCCCGACGCTCGCTTCGATCCCATTCCTTGACCGGGCCAAGGTCATCGAGATTCTGGATCGAATTGACGAGATGGACGACGGCGGCCGCGTCGCCAACGATCAGACATTGATGTTCCTTGCCAGCGTCTGCGTGTTGCACGACCGTTTCCGCCTGGGCGCGCCGGTTCGGTGATGCTGATCTGGTAGGGTGCGGATCGAGCAGCAGCCTGGATCAGTTTGGCCGCTTCGAAGAGGCGAGCTGCTCCACATCTCGCACCGCGCCACGCGCGGCACTGGTCGTGAAGGCGGCGTAGGCCTTCAGCGCCGGCGAGACGTTCCGCTTGCGCGTTGCGGGCTTCCAGGCAGCGGTGCCGCGCGCTTCCATGGCTTTGCAGCGTTCCGCCAGCACGGCGTCGGAGACCGCGAGCTTGATCGCGCGGTTGGGGATGTCGATCTCGATCCGGTCGCCATCCTCGACCAGGGCGATCAAGCCGCCTTCCGCCGCTTCCGGCGAGACGTGGCCGATCGATAGGCCGGAAGTGCCGCCGGAGAATCGGCCGTCCGTGATCAAGGCGCAGGCCTTGCCCAGGCCTTTCGATTTCAGATAGCTGGTCGGATAGAGCATCTCCTGCATGCCGGGCCCACCACGCGGGCCTTCGTAGCGGATCACCACGACCTCGCCGCTCTTCACCTGTCCAAGCAGGATGCCGGAAACAGCGTCATCCTGGCTCTCAAATACGCGTGCCGGACCCGCAAAGACGTGGATGCTCTCGTCGACGCCGGCGGTCTTCACGATGCAGCCATCGAGCGCGAGGTTGCCCTTGAGGACCGCAAGGCCGCCCTCGCGCGAGAAGGCGTGCTCGGCATCACGGATCACGCCACTGGCGCGGTCGAGATCGAGTTCCTTCCAGCGCTGGTCCTGGCTGAAGGCCGTTTGCGTCGGCACGCCACCTGGTGCCGCCAGATAGAACTGCTGTACGCTCGTGCTGTTGGACTGACGGATATCCCAGCGCTTCAGCGCATCGCGGAGGGTCTTGCTGTGCACGGTCGGCATGTCGGGATGCAGCAAGCCGGCCCGATCGAGTTCGCCGAGAATCGCCATGATGCCGCCGGCGCGGTGCACGTCCTCCATATGCACGTCGGACTTGGCGGGTGCCACCTTGCAGAGGCAGGGCACCTTGCGCGACAGCCGGTCGATGTCGCTCATGGTGAAGTCGACACCCGCTTCATGAGCGGCGGCAAGCAGATGCAACACCGTGTTGGTGGAACCGCCCATCGCAATGTCGAGGCTCATGGCATTCTCGAACGCTGCGAAGCTGGCGATGCTCCGCGGCAGCACGCTGGCGTCATTCTCCTCGTAGTACCGGCGCGTGATGTCGACGATCAGACGCCCGGCCTCCAGGAACAGGCCCTTGCGATCGGCATGCGTAGCCAGCACCGAACCGTTGCCCGGCAGCGAGAGGCCCAGCGCTTCGGTCAGGCAGTTCATCGAATTGGCGGTGAACATGCCGGAGCAGGAGCCGCAGGTGGGGCAGGCGGACCGCTCGATGGTCGCGACTTCGGCATCCGAATACTTGTCGTCAGCGGCAGCGACCATGGCATCGACCAGGTCAAGCGCCACTACCTTGTCCTTGAGATTGACCTTGCCGGCTTCCATCGGGCCGCCGGAGACGAATACGACCGGGATGTTGATACGCAACGCCGCCATCAGCATGCCCGGCGTGATCTTATCGCAATTCGAGATGCAGACCATGGCATCGGCGCAATGCGCGTTCACCATGTATTCGACGCTGTCAGCGATGAGCTCCCGCGAGGGCAGGCTGTAGAGCATGCCGTCATGGCCCATCGCTATCCCGTCATCGACCGCGATCGTATTGAACTCCTTCGCCACGCCGCCGGCCGCTTCGATCTCGCGCGCAACCAGTTGGCCGAGATCCTTCAGATGGACATGGCCAGGCACGAACTGGGTGAACGAGTTCACCACGGCGATGATGGGCTTGCCGAAATCGTCGTCCTTCATGCCGGTGGCGCGCCATAGGCCGCGCGCGCCGGCCATGTTGCGGCCGTGGGTCGTGGTCCGTGAACGGTAGGCTGGCATGTCTCGCTACTTCCGCTTCTCGATCGGCAGGTACGGCCGTTCGCCATATCCGGTATAGAGCTGCCGCGGACGGCCGATGCGCTGCGTAGGATCTTCGATCATCTCCTTCCACTGCGCCACCCAGCCGACGGTGCGCGCAACGGCGAACAGCACGGTGAACATCGAGGTCGGGAAGCCGATCGCCTGCAGGATAATGCCGGAATAGAAATCGACGTTCGGGAACAGCTTGTGGGAGACGAAGTAGTCGTCTTCCAGCGCGATGCGCTCCAGCTCCATCGCGAGCTCGAGCAGCGGCTCGTCACGCTTGCCGAGGGCATCCAGCACCTCATGGCAGCTCTGGCGCATCACTGCGGCACGCGGGTCGTAATTCTTGTAGACCCGATGGCCGAAGCCCATCAGGCGGAAATTGTCGTCCTTCGACTTCGCGCGCTTGATGTATTCCGGGATGCGGTCCTTGCTGCCGATCTGGTGCAACATGGCGAGCACGGCTTCATTGGCGCCGCCGTGCGCCGGGCCCCACAGGCTGGCGATGCCGGCCGCGATGCAGGCGAACGGATTGGCGCCGCTCGACCCGGCGATGCGCACGGTCGAGGTCGAGGCGTTCTGTTCGTGATCGGCGTGCAGGATGAAGATCTTGTCCATCGCCTTCGCGACGACGGGGTTGATCTCGTAATCCTCCGCCGGCACCGCGAAGTGCATGTAGAGGAAGTTCTCGGCATAGGAGAGGTGGTTGCGCGGATAGATGAATGGCTGGCCGACGGAATACTTGTAAGCCATGGCCGCGATCGTCGGCACTTTTGCGATCAGGCGGTGCGCGGAGATTATGCGCTGGTGCGGATCGTGGATGTCGGTGCTGTCATGATAGAAGGCCGAGAGCGCTCCCACCACGCTCACCATCACCGCCATCGGATGCGCGTCGCGCCGGAACCCGCTGAAGAAGCGGGTGATCTGCTCGTGCAGCATGGTGTGATAGGTGATGTTCCGCTCAAACTTGGCTTTCTGCTCCGCGGTCGGCAGTTCGCCCTCGAGCAGCAGGTAGCAGACCTCCATGAAATCCGAATAGGCTGCCAGCTCTTCGATGCGGTAACCCCGATGCATCAGGACGCCCGCCTCGCCATCGATGTAGGTGATGGCGGACTGGGTCGAGCCGGTCGAGCCATAGCCAGGGTCGTAGGTGAACAGTCCGTGTTCGGTGTAAAGCTTGCGGACGTCCATCACGTCGGGGCCGAGCGTGCCTTTCAAGACCGGCAGATCCCACGTCTTGCCGTCGCGGCCGTCCTTCACCGTGACCTTGGCATGGGCTGTCGGCGGCTGCGGCTTGATCTTCGAATCCGCGACCTTGATCTTCGGCTTCATGGCCTGCAGGGCGGCGGAACCGCCCTTCTTCGATTTGCGCTTTGCTGAAATTTTGTTTTTTGCCATGGTGTTATCCTGATCCGTCGAGGGCCCTGGAAAGGTTAATAGTTACCGTAGCACCGATACCGTGAAGCTGCGATGACCTATTTTGCCTTGCAGCATGGCTGAGGCGATCAGCTGCCCGCAAGCACATCGTCGATGCGGCCCAGCGTTTCCTCGCGCCCCAGAACCTGCATGACCTCGAAGATCGGTGGAGAGGTCGTAGCACCCGTCAAGGCGGCGCGGAGCGGCTGGGCGATCTGGCCAAGTTTGATCCCCTTGGCCTTGGCAAATCCCCGCGCCGCCGCCTCGAGATCGGCGCCGCTCCAGCTTTGGGACCCCGCCACCACGCCACGCAATTCCTTCAGCACCTTTGACGCCTCGGCGGTCAACTGTGCCCGCGCCTTGTCGTCCGGCGCCAGCGGGCGCTTCAACGTATAGAATCGTGCGTTGTCAGCGAGTTCCTTGAGCGTCTTGGCGCGTGCCTTGAGTCCCGGCATCCCGATCGTCAGGCGCTCCTCGGTCGTCGCATCGCCCGTGACGCCCAGCCGCAGTGCGACCTCCTGGACTAGGCGCGCATCGTCGGCCTGCCGCAGATAATGGCCGTTCAGATTGTCGAGCTTGGCGAAATCGAAGCGGGACGGGGCACGGCCGCAACCGTCCAGATCGAACCACTGGACCGCCTGCTCAGTCGAGATGATCTCATCATCACCGTGGCCCCACCCCAGCCTTAGCAGGTAGTTGCGCAAGGCTTCCGGCAGATAGCCCATGTCGCGATAGGCCTCGACCCCGAGCGCGCCGTGGCGCTTGGAGAGCTTCGCGCCGTCCGGCCCATGGATCAGCGGAATATGAGCAAAGCTCGGCGGCTCCCAGCCCATTGCCTGGTAGATCTGCAACTGCCG
The DNA here is from genome assembly GCF_003574735.1 of Dongia deserti. Lineage (GTDB taxonomy): Bacteria > Pseudomonadota > Alphaproteobacteria > Dongiales > Dongiaceae > Dongia_A > Dongia_A deserti. The sequence goes on along the minus strand of NZ_QORW01000012.1, from coordinate 79,390 downwards.
GAACGTGTTGGTCAGGTGATCGTCCCCACGGATCACATGGGTGATGCCCATGTCGTGATCGTCGACCACCACCGAGTGCATGTAGGTTGGGTTGCCATCGCTGCGCAGCAGGATCATGTCATCAAGCTGCTCGTTGGAGACGCGTACCTCGCCCTGCACCTTGTCGTGCACGACGGTCTCGCCACTGGTTGGCGCCTTCAAGCGAATAACGGGCTTCACGCCCGGCGGGGCATCTTTTGGGTCGCGGTCGCGCCAGCGGCCGTCATAGCGCATCGGCTTGCCAGCGGCGCGTGCGGCTTCGCGCATCTGCTCCAGTTCTTCTGGCGTGGTGTAGCAGTAGTAGGCCTTGCCTTGCTTCAGCATCTCGAGCGCGACTTGGGCGTGACGCGGCGCGCGGGCGAACTGGAAGACCGTCTCGTCGTCCCAATCAAGGCCGAGCCACTTCAACCCGTCGATGATCGCGTCGATGGCCTCCTTGGTGGAGCGCTGCCGGTCGGTGTCCTCGATCCGCAGGCGGAAGACGCCGCCATGGTGGCGGGCAAAAAGCCAGTTGAACAAGGCCGTGCGGGCACCTCCGATATGGAGGAACCCGGTGGGCGAGGGGGCAAAGCGGGTGACGACAGTCATTCGGTCGCAATCCAATGGTGTTTTCTGCGCCGGTCCAGGCGCGCTCCGGGGTTCTTAGCCAGAGGGCGGGTCCTTGGCAACTGACAGTACCGCACTGGTCTGATACAGCTATCACGTGTAACGAGCGAGCGGGGGAGCCCTGACCTGAGCCAGTGGATTGAAAGCCTGTTCCTGGAGCAGCGCCGCCTCTGGCCAGTTTGGCTGGCCACCGCATTTGGCGCGGGCGTCGCGCTCTATTTCGCCTTGCCGGCGGAGCCGCCGATCTGGGTCGGGCTTGTGGCGCTCGCGGCGGGTGCGGCCGCCGGCTGGCTGCTAAGGCGACACGACACTGTGCTTGCTGCCTGCATCCTGCTGACAGCGATGGCAGCGGGGTTCCTGGCTGGGCAGATGCGAACCGCGCAGTTCGAGGGGCGCATGCTGCCGGCGCCGATGGAGCGCGCCCTGTTCGTCGGCATCGTCGATCAGATCGAACTGCTGCCGGCCGGACAGCGCGTGACGTTGCGGGAGGTCGACATCAAGGACCTGCCGCGCGAAGCAACGCCGCTTCGCATGCGGATCAAGACAGTGGTTGCCCAGCCGGAACTCCGCATCGGCCAGAAGGTCGGTGGCGTTGCCAGCCTCAGCGCGCCCGCAGGCCCTGCCGAGCCCGGTGCCTTCAACTTTCGCAGGCAGGCCTTCTTCGGCGATCTGGGTGCGACCGGATTTGGATTCGGGCGCTTGAAGGTCATCAAGCAGCCGGATGAAACCGGGTTCGCCGGAATCACCACGGCCGTCGCCGATTGGATCAGTGCGACGCGCGCGGCCATCGCACAGCGGATCCGTAGCCAGTTGCCGGATGGAGCCGGCGCCACTGCCATTGCGTTGACCGTCGGGGATCAGACGGCCTTGCGCGCCGCCGACATCAATGCCATGCGCGATTCCGGTCTGGCGCACCTGATGTCGATCTCCGGGCTGCATATCGGTATCGCAGCTGGGTTGTTCTTCTTCGGGCTGCGCTTCGCGCTCGCCTTCATTCCGTGGATTGCGTTGCGCTATCCGGTCAAGAAATGGGCTGCCGCCCTCGCTATCCTGGCAGCCGCGCTCTATGCGGCACTTGCCGGCTGGACGCCGCCAACTCAGCGATCGCTGCTGATGTCGGGGATCGCGCTGACCGCCATCATGCTCGATCGCTCGCCGATCTCGCTGCAGCTCGTCGCCTGGGCGGCCGCTTTCATCCTTATGTTCCAGCCCGAGACATTGCTCGGCGCCAGCTTCCAGATGTCGTTCGCGGCCGTGTTCGCGCTGGTCGTGGTGTTCGATCGACTGGGGCCGTGGCTTGCTTCGCGGCGCCAGAAATGGGGCGAGGGAGCGAGCTGGGATGCGAAGCTGTTTGCGGTGGTCGGCAATACGATGCTGTGGCTCGCGGCGACCGTCGTCACCAGCTTCGTCGCAGGCCTCGCTACCTTGCCGTTCGCGTTGTTCCATTTCGATCGGTTGTCGATTTATGGCGTGTTCGCGAACGCCAACGCAGTGCCGCTGACGGCGTTCTGGGTCATGCCCTCAGCAGCGCTCTCACTGCTGCTTATGCCATTCGGCTTGGAGAATTGGCCGTTGCAGGTGATGGGATGGGGATGCGAACTGCTGTTGTGGGTGGCGCACTGGGTTGCCGGCTGGCCAGGCGCGATTGCAGTCCTGCCAGCGATGCCCAGCCTTGCGCTGCCGGTTGTGGCAGTCGGCCTGTTGTGGCTCGGCATGGCACGCGGTCGCTGGCGAGCGCTCGGTGCCATACCAGTTGCAGCGGCGATCGCCTCGGCTTGGATGGTGCCGCGGCCGGACATCCTGATCTCGCCAAGCGGCAAGCTGGTGGCCTTTCGTGCCCCAAACGGCGACCTCATGTTGAGCTCCAATCGCGCCGAGCGTCTAGTGCGCGACACCTGGCTGCGCCGCAACGGGCAGATCCGCTTCGACGACATCGGCGATCTGCATGGTTCGGAAGATTGGCTGCGTTGCGACCACGGCGTCTGTGACTATGCTGGCCGTGTGCGCGTGATTCTGTCCGACGTGCCAGCGGACTGCAGCGCACCGCAGCTTTCAGTCGTGCCGCGCGCAGTCGCTGTCGGTTGTCCGGATGGCAGTATCGACCAGGCCGATCTGGTTGCGCGTGGCGCGCACGCGATCTATCTCGCGGATGGCGCGATAACGATTGTCGATGCGGCGGCGTCGATCGGCGACCGTCCCTGGGCGTCGCCCCGACTCTCGGCCGACGACGTGGGAACGGATCAGTAGCGCCGCATCAAGCCGACCAGACGGCCCTGGATGCGCACGCGATCGGGACCGAAGATGCGAGTCTTGTGCGCGGGGTTCGCCGGCTCGAGCGCAATCGAGTCACCCTTGCGCCGCAGGCGCTTCAGCGTGACTTCGCTGTTGTCGATGAGGGCCACCACGATGGTGCCGTTCTCCGCCGTCTCGCAGCGCTCGATGACCACGGTGTCGCCTTCTTGGATCCCAGCGTCGACCATCGAATCGCCCTCGACCGTCAGGGCGTAGTGCTCGCCTCGGCCCAGCATGGTGGCCGGCACGTCCACGGAGTTTGAATTGTCGCGCAACGCCTCGATCGGCGTGCCGGCTGCGATCTTGCCGTAGAGCGGAAGCTGCAAGGCGCTGCTGGGCTGCGCCGCCACCACCGCACCCGGCAGGGACGGCGTGAAATCGCCGCGAATGACATTGAGGGCTGCGCGCCGCTCCTCGCCCACGGCGGTACGGCTGGCCACCTGGACCGCCTTCACCGTCTGATCCTCCGGCAAGCGGACCACGTCCAAGGCCCGGGCGCGGTGAGGCAGGCGCTTGATGAATCCTCGCTCTTCCAGGCCGGTGATCAGCCGGTGCACGCCCGACTTGGACTTGAGGCCCAGGGCCTCCTTCATCTCGTCAAAGGACGGGGAAATCCCGGTTTCCCCTAATCTCTCCTGGATGAATTTGAGCAATTCGCGCTGCTTGCGTGTCAGCATGACATCCTCATTTCCCGCCTGCTTTCCGGCGCCGTCCGCGCCTGTTGGGAGGCCGGGTCACCAGGGATTGCGATAGAACAAATCACAAACACAGGATGATGTTCTATTTTGGTTCTGGCGTCTCGTCAAGGCGTTTGTTGGGCGCCCTTATGCGGCGCCCAACGCTCACGGCGGCTACTTGCAGGCGGCGGTCACCATGATCTCGACCTTCCATTGCGGGCCGGCGAGCTTCGCCTCGACGGTCGCGCGGGCCGGGGCCTGACCCTTCGGGATCCACTCGCCCCAGGCCTTATTCATCTCGGCGAAAGTGGAGATGTCGGTGAGCCAGATGTTGGTTTTCAAGATGCGAGTCTTGTCCGAATTGGCTTGCGCGAGCAGATCGTCGATCTGCTTCAGGATGTTCTTCGTCTGCTCATAGACGGAGGAGGGGACCGGGTCTTCCGCAACCTGCCCCGCCAGATACGCGATGCCGTTATGCACGACCATGTCGGCAATCATCGTCGCATCGCCGAAACGCTTAATCGTCATTCTTCACTCCTGATTTTCGTGATGGTGAGAAAGGAAGGTACGCATCATAGCGAGCCCAGTGCCGCGCACAATTCCCACGCAGCTTGAATTTTGGGCCAATTGCTGGTCCCCTCGTTTCATGCCGATCATCCACGTCGATCATTTATGCAAGGACTATCAGGTCCATCAGAAGGAGCCCGGGCTTGCCGGTTCCTTGCGTTCGTTCGTGCGACGGAAATACCAGATCGTGCCGGCAGTCAAGGACGTGAGCTTCGAGATCGCGCAAGGCGAGATCGTCGGCTTCCTCGGGCCCAATGGTGCCGGCAAGACCACAACGCTGAAAGTGCTATCAGGGCTGCTCTATCCGACATCGGGGCGCGCCAGCGTGCTTGGCTTTACGCCGCACGAGCGCAAGGCGGAGTTTCTCAAGAGCATCACCATGGTCATGGGCCAGAAGCAGCAGCTGGCCTGGGATATGACGCCGGGCGATTCCTTCCTGGTCAATCAGGCGATCTACGACGTGCCCGACCAGGATTTCCGGCAGCGCGTTGGCGAGCTGACGGATATGCTGGAATTGCAGCCGGTGCTCAAGAAGCCGGTGCGCAAGCTTTCGCTCGGCGAGCGCATGAAGTGCGAGCTGGCGGGGGCGCTGCTACACGGACCGAAGATCCTGTTCCTGGACGAGCCGACCATCGGCCTCGATGTCAACATGCAGCAGGCCGTGCGCACGTTCGTCGCCGACTACAACAGGCGTACTGGTGCTGCGGTCATCCTCACCTCGCACTACATGGCGGATGTCGAGGCGCTGGCGGAACGTGTGCTGGTGATCGATGGCGGGCGCCTGGCGTTCGACGGCAACCTCAGCGCCCTGGTGGCTGAGCGGGCGCCGAACAAAGTGCTGAAGCTGCAGCTCGCGCAGCCGGTTTCGCCGGAGCGGCTGGCGGTGTTCGCGCCGGTGCGCATGATCGAGGGGCTGACGGCGGAGCTGCTGGCGCCGCGCGGCAATGTGGCGGAGATCGCAGCGCGCATCCTCAACGACGTGCCGGTTGCCGACATCGCGATCGAGGACATGCCGATCGAGGAAGTGCTGGGCCGCCTGTTCCAGCGCAAGCCGATGGCGGAGGCGGCCAAGTAATGCCGAGCTTTCGTGCCATCCGTGCCTTGCTGGCGCTGAATTACGGCATCTCGCTGCAATACCGTGCCCAGTCGGTGCTGTGGATGATCAACGGCACGGTGCCGCTGATCATGATGCTGATCTGGCTGCAGCTGGCCAAGGGCGGGCCGATCGGCGGCTACGATGCGACCACCTTCGCGCAATATTTCCTGTTCATGTTCCTGGCGCGGCAATCGACGCCGACCTGGGTGATCTACCTGATGGACCGCGGCGTGAAGAACGGCGAGCTCACGCCCTATCTGCTCCGTCCCATGCATCCCGTCTGGCACTATGCCAGCGAGCATTGGGGCGAGTTGCTGTGCCGCCTTCCCATCATTCTGCCGATCGTCGCCGTCGGCCTCACCATCGCCGATGCCTGGTCCTGGTCGCTGCTTGCCCATCTGCCGGCTTTCGTACTGGGGCTCATGATGGCCTGGTTGATCAATTTCACAGTCCATATGACGGTCGGGTTGATCGCGTTCTGGTCCGACAACGCACTTGGCTACGACACGGTGATCTATCAACTCTACATCATGCTGGGCGGCGTGGTGGTGCCGGTCGAACTGTTCCCGGAGGCCGTGCAAAGCATTCTCGCCTGGACGCCATTTCCCTATGTGCTGGATTTTCCGGTGCGCGTCATGATCGGCCGCATCGAAGGCTTTGATGTGCTGGCCGGCTTCGGCATCCAGCTGTTTTGGATCGCCGTGCTTGGCGCGCTCTTCACGTGGGGTTGGCGTAAGGCTTTGAGGCAATACTCGGCGGCGGGCGCATGAAGCGGCATTTGAAGCTCATCCTGCTGTTCATCCGCGCGACGGTGCAGATCCAGCTCGAATATCGCTCCGGTGTCTTCGGCCGCACGCTTGCCAATATCCTCTCCACAGGCACGTCGGTGATGCTGCTGTGGGCGATGTTCCGGCAGGTCCCGTCGATCGGCGGGTGGAGCTTCGACCAGGTGCTGGTGCTGGTCGGCATCGTGACCACCATCGAGTTCGTGGTGGAGATCTGGTTCTACCCGAGCCTCAGCAAGATAACGACCTATGTTCAGCGCGGCGAATTCGACGTGCTGCTGATCAAGCCAGTGGCCTCCCAGTTCCTCGTCACGTTCCGCCATCTGCAGGTGATGGAGCTCACCGGGCTTGTCATCGGACTCACCGTGATCGGGGTCGGCATGCATCGCGTCGGATCCGTGACATCGTTCAATATCCTGCTGCTTGCGATATTCCTGGTCGCCTCGGTCGTCATCATCTACAGCCTGTACCTTGCGCTCTCCACGCTCGCGTTCTGGTTCACGCGCATCGAAGAGGTCGCGAGCATGATCTGGCTACACTCGACCGCCGGCAGCTTCCCGGTGGCGGCCTATCCGCCGTGGGCCAGGCTGCTCTTCACCTTCGTGCTGCCGGTGGCCTTCGTCACCAACGTGCCTGCACAGGCTGCTACGGGGCGGCTCAGTTGGGAATGGGGGCTGGGCGCGCTTGCCTTCGCGACGTTCGTGTTCTGTGGCGCGACTTGGCTGTGGAATCTCGCGATCCGGAACTACAGCAGCGCCAGCTCATAGTGACCCAGCGCCTCGAGGCGGTCACCCAGACCACCGACACGCTCAGTTATGACGGGCTCAACCGCCTGACCCAGGCGGTCACCAGCAATCCCAGCCTGCCGCTCAATCTCACCAAGACCATCACCTACGACGCGATCGGCAACATCAGCGCCAAGTCGGATGTCGGCACCTACAGCTACGATCCGATGCGCGTGCATGCGGTCGCCAGCATCGCGCCCGGCGCGACCGGCACCGTGACGGCCAGCTACACCTACGACGCCAACGGCAACATGCTGACGGGCCGCGGCCGCACAGTTAGCTGGACCAGCTTCGACATGGTGAGCGAGATCGCCCAGGGCACGACCAGCGTCGCCTCCACCTATGACAGCGAGCATGCGCGCCTCACGCAGGTGAGCTCCACGGCGCCACCAACTCGTACAATCCAAAGACCGGTAAGCTCGAAGAATCACGGGTCCAGTATGACGAGTATGGACGACAGAGGTACCGAACGGATTATACTGATCACGGATACCCGCAAGACCATGACGTTCCCCATACCCACAAGAGGGAATATGGGCCTGGGTACGGTCCGAAAGGCAAAGAGACAGTAACGCCAGGGGAGTTTTAGAAATGTCCGAAATACGCGGCTCTGAAAAAGTGTCTGCGAAACTTGGTCGGTTTTCTCCAAGTGCTTTCAAAATAGTTGAAAAGCTTGCGTTCTTTGCAGCTGACGTCGAAAGCACGCGCTACGATCTCGATATCGTCCTCTTGACGGACAAAAGTACCATGCAATACCGAGTTTCCATCCGGTTCGAGAATGTGATTGGGCTCAAGGTCAAGGATTTTGGTGGCGGGTTGACTCAAGTAATGGGACTCTACATCCAGGACATATCGGAGAAAGGATGGGACAGGCAAAACTGGGAAATAGGCGATTTCGAGCATTCGGTGATCTCTTTCAGGTGTAGAGACTTGTATATCTCGTCGTGCGAAGCTGTGTAATCGATCAAATCGTGGCCATAGGCTGCTTCGCTAGAGCTATAATCTCGACACCGGCCGCATCGCGACCATCCAGGCCGGTTCGGGCAACGCGGTTCAGAACCTCGGCTTCACGTTCAATACGCTGGGCAACCTGACCCAGCGCGTCGATGCGGTCACGCAGACCACCGACACGCTGAGCTATGACGACCTCAACCGCCTGACCCAGGCGGTCACCAGCAATCCCAGCCTCCGCTCAATCTCACCAAGACCGTCGACTACGACGCGATCGGCAACATCACCGCCAAGTCGGACGTCGGCACCTACAGCTACGATCCCGCGCGCGTGCATGCGGTCGCCAGCATCACACCCGGCGCCACCGGCACGGTGACGGCCAGCTACACCTACGATGCCAACGGCAACATGCTGACGGGCCGGGGCCGCACCGTCAGCTGGACCAGCTTCGACATGGTGAGCGAGATCACCCAGGGCACGAACAGCGTCGCCTTCACCTATGACAGCGAGCATGCGCGGCTGAAGCAGGTGAGCTCGGACGGGTCGACCAAGTATTATCTCAACGATCCCACCAGCGGGGCCATGGCGGAGAAGATCGTCGGCGCCAGTCTCTCCGTCACCTGGAACGACTACGTCATGCTGGGCGGGGAGATGATCGCCCTCAAGGTCTCCGGCGTTATCGTCCCGGCTAACCCAGCTTATCGGCCTGGCATAGGCCTTGCGTTATCTCCATTAGGATCAACGCGGAGAAGCGCGAAGATGGCCCATTTCGCAGCCATCCAGCCCGGAAAGGGCACTGGCGACCGGCAATATTTGCCGGGTGACAGCGTGCGGCTGCCGCTCAAGGGAGACTGACATGGCCGCTAGCACGATCGGGCTGGGCGCCCAGGCGAATGGCTACAACATCCGCGCTGACGTCCTGAAGGGCATCCAGCAGGCCAGCGCCAATACCGGTGTGGATTTCGCCTATCTGATGGCACAGGCGGCCAAGGAAAGCGGCTTCGATCCCGACGCGAAGGCCAAGTCGTCGAGTGCCGCCGGCCTCTATCAATTCGTGGAACAGACCTGGCTTTCGGTGGTGCGCAAGCATGGTGCCGAACACGGCCTAGGCAACATGGCATCCAAGATCAAGATCAGCGAAGACGGCAAGCTGCGCGTGGCTGATCAGGCGCTGCGCAAGCAGATCCTGGATCTGCGCCGCGACCCCGTGATTGCGGCCGCGATGGCGGCGGAACATGCCGCCGACAACGAGCAGCGGCTCGAGGCGAAGCTCGGCCGTGAGGTCGAGCCCATCGACCTCTATCTCGCGCATTTCCTTGGCCTCAACGGCGCGACCAGCTTCCTGCGCGCCATGGAGAGCAATCCGAACCAGGGCGCAGCGAGCCTGTTCCCGAAGGCGGCCGCGGCGAATCGCTCCGTGTTCTATCGCACGGACGGATCGCAGCGCACGCTGCAGGAGATCTACGACCGATTCGAAAGTCGCATGACAACGGAGATGGCGGCCTATGACGATCTCGAAGGCACCTCGGCCGGTGGTGCAACCTTGTTCGCCGATGTGCGCTCAGCGCGTAGCCACGGCGCAGGCGCGGTCGGCGACGGTGCGATCTATGGACAGACCAATCCCGGCGGCGTTCTCTCGCCCTTCATGCTGGTGACGCTGGCGTCTCTGCCGACCGGCCGCGATCGCGACGACGACGTGAGCGCCCAGCGCAACAGCCTCTTCAACCGCGCCACCATCGGCAACCCGACGGCGTAGGGACTGACTACCTCTCCACGCGTCATTGCCGGCGGCGCGAAGCGACGACCCGGTAATCCAAGTTGACCTGTGCGTATCTCGAAGAGACTTGGGTCACCGGGTCGACGCTTCGTGTCGGCCCGGTGATGACGGGAAAGAGCGAGCGGCTCAGTGCCGGTCCACCAGCTGCCGGCCCTGCTCGGTCAGCTTGCACACCAGCCAGTCGGGCTTCAGCGGATTGGTGAACCAGGGTTCGGCCCAGCCGTGGGCGATGCAGCTGCGGACCATGCCTTCATGCACGCGCTGGCCCCATTCGTCGAACAGGGGCAGCTTGCCGCCGGGTTGCCTGATGCCGCGCTCCAGCCAATGACGCTGCGCGTCCGTCGGCCTCTGCTCCACTTCAATGGAATGAAGTCCCCTTGTCATAGCCATCCCCAGCTCCCGTTCTTTGATTGCACTTTAGCAAATTGCGCCCACGGATCAATAAGCTGCAAGGATAGAGGCTTAAGGAAGGAGATTAATGCTCCGCGTGACCGCCGATCAGCCGCGGATATTCGATGGCGGGACAATGGTCCATGACGATGTCCAGGCCGGCCTCGCGCACCTTCGCGGCAGCCGGCTCGTTCACCACGTCGAGCTGCATCCACACGAACCTGGCGCCGATCTCGATAGCCTCCAGCGCCGGTTTGGCCGCGGCCTCGGAATTGCGAAAGATATCAACCATGTCGACGCGGCCGACCTTGTCCTGCGGGATGTCCCTGAGGCTGGCATAGACCAGCTCGCCGTTCAGCGTCTGGCCGGCGAGGCCGGGATTGACCGGGATGACGCGGTAGCCCCTCGACTGCAGGAAACGCATCACGCCGTTGCTCGGCCGCTGCGGCTTGTTGCTGGCACCGACCAGGGCGATGGTCTTGGTTTCGGTCAGGATCCTGCGGAGGAGTTCGTCGTTGGGGCGAGTGGTCATGATGCTCAGAGTTCCAGTTTGTAGCCGAGCCGGCCGGCAAGATCCTGGATGAACTGCCAGGCGACGCGGCCGGACCGGGCACCGCGCGTCACCGACCATTCGTTCGCCTCGCGGCGCAGCTGCGCGCGATCGATCTTGATGCCGATCGCGTCGACATAGCCTTCCACCATCGCGAAAAAGGTTTCCTGGTCGCAATTGTGGAAGCCGATCCACAGGCCGAAGCGGTCGCTCAAGGAGACCTTCTCCTCGACCGCTTCCGACGGGTTGATCGCGGTGGAGCGTTCGTTATCGATCATCTCGCGCGGCATCAGATGGCGGCGGTTGGACGTCGCATAGAACAGAACATTCGGAGGGCGTCCTTCGATCCCGCCTTCCAGCACCGCCTTCAGGGATTTGTAGCTGGCATCGGCGGCATCGAACGACAGGTCGTCGCAGAACAGGATGCAACGCCGCTTCTGCGGCCTGAGGACGCCGAGCAGCTTGGGCAGGCTGGTGAGATCTTCGCGATGGATCTCGATCAGCGCCAGCTTGTCGGTGATCTCCTCGTTGATGGCGGCATGCACCGCCTTCACGAGCGAGCTCTTGCCGGTGCCGCGCGCGCCCCACAGCAGCGCGTTGTTGGCGGGGAAGCCCTTGGCGAAGCGGCGGGTATTGTCCAGTAGGATGTCCTTGGAACGGTCGATGCCGCGCAGCAGGCTGATGTGGACGCGCGAGACGGTCGCAACCGGCTCCAGCCAGCCGGTCTCGGCCTGCCACACGAACGCATCGGCACGGCCGAGATCGTTGTCACGCGCAGCAGGCGGCGCGATGCGGCTCAGGCTGTCGGCGATGGTACGCAGGGTATCGACCAGTTCCTTGTCGCTCATGCAATCCCCAGATTCTCGGTGTCGGCCGAGTATGCAACGCCATCGGCCCCACCGCCAGAGGATGGGCTGATGGCAGCTATTCCGCCGGTGCAAGGCTCGTCGACTGCACTTGCTGAAGCTCCGGCCTGATCGCGAGGCGGCGGCGATGATGGGCCGCGACGGACGGCCGATGGGCGATGCTGACAATGCACTCTGAGCCGCCGGCGCGACTGCGCGCTGTTCTATACGTCGCTGGCGGGAACCGGCATCACCTCGTGCTCGATCTTGGCCAGCGGCTCGTAATGCAGCGTGGCCTCGAAGGCGCGCAGCCGCTTGTAGATCGAGATCAGCTCGATGATCGTCGTCCACGACAGGACCAGGTACTGGAACGAGGACTCGACGCGGCCGAAGGCGCGCACGGTCTGCTGCATGATGCCGAGGGTTATCACCGCGCCCACAATGCTCGGGCCGAGCGCCACGTAGGGCACCAGTACACCGGCCTGCAGATAGCCGTAGCGGAAGACGTTGAAGTAGAGATAGTTGAAGTAGAGGCGGAAGTAGTTGCGCCGTACGTCGCTGAACAGCATGCCAAGCGTCGGCGGCTGCGCGCGGTCCGCGTGGTCTTCGCCCAGTACCAGCTCCTTGCGATAGGCGGCCTCGACGCGTTGGTTGCGGAACTCCAGGCCCGGCAGGCGGATGCCGGCGACGGCCAGGATCGTGGTGCCGAAAGCCGCCCAGAGCAGAGCGACGAACACCAGCGCCTGCGGTATCTCGCCGAGAATCGGCACTTCCGAAATATGCGCCGACAGGCCCCAGAGGATCGGCAGGAAGGCGATCAGCGTCATCAGCGAATCAATCAGGCGGACGCCGAGGCTCTCCATCACCGTGGCAAAGCGCATGGTGTCCTCCTGCACGCGCTGCGAGGCGCCTTCGATGTGGCGCAGCCTGGGCCAGTTGTCGACGTAGTAGTCATTCATCGCCGTGCGCCAGCGGAAGATGTAGTGGCTGACCAGGAAGTGGGTCACGACCGCGACAGTGACGAAGACCAGCGCGATGCTGACGAAGGTAGCGAGCTGGCCGTAGTAGCGCTCCGCCGACACCACGCCCGGCGCGCTCAGCGCCTGCTGCACCAAGTCGTAGAAGGTGCCGAACCAGTTGTTGATCATCACGTCGAGCTGCACCTGGAACCAGGTGATGAAGATGATCACCGAGGAGGCGCCGACCGACCAGCGGAACCATCGATGCGGTGCGAACAAGCGCCAGGCAGCGACGAAGATGACACCGCAGACGATCATGTACTGGTAGAGCCAGACGTTGAGCGCGGTCTCCCGCGCCGCTGCGACGAGAGCCGCCTGGGCCTCGTCCGCGCCCTCGAGCTGCTCGGCCGGAAAGCCGAAGCCGATCAGCCCTCCGAGGCTCAGGCTCGGGCCGAGGCTGCGGGCGAGCAGGAACCAGAAGGCCATGCAGAGCCCGGTCCAGAGCGCCGCGGAGAGGAAGAATATCTTGGGCTTGGGGAAGAACGAAGTGAACACGATGGTCGCCTCATTGCTGCTACCGGCGGCCACCACAAGGCCGCCGTCGTCCACAATTCTTTACCGTGGGGCGCGAACCGCATGCAGATATCGAGCTACTTGGCATTGGTCACCTGGGACACCGGATAAGCGTTCCGGCCAGGGACCGGCCAATGACGACAACGAGCAGCGCCCATGCTTCCAGAAGCCGGCTTCAGGCGTGGCGACGATGGACGTGTCGGTCATGACATCCTGCCAATGAGCTTGGGAATCCCCGAAAGAGTAGTGCCGGCATGGGTATCATGCCGGCGCGCGCGTGTCATGGCAGGGTTGTAACGGTTTGTAACGGGTAACCCGAACGGACTAGATGGCCCAGGCGTCCTTGACTAACTGCAGTGCGATCGCCGGCTCGACATAGGCGGTGAGGGCGGCGAGGCTGCGTTCCATTGGCTGGGCGGTGGTGTCGATCACCAGCTCCGGCTGCTGGGGCGCTTCGTATGGCGCGTCGATGCCGGTGAAGTTCTTGATCGCGCCGCTGCGGGCGGCCTTGTAAAGCCCCTTTGGATCGCGGCTTTCGCAGGTTGCGAGATCTGCCTTCACATAGATCTCGTGGAAGCGCTCGCCGATGATCTTGCGGGCGCGGTCGCGATCCTCGGCATAGGGCGAGATCAGGGAGACGATGACCACCTGGCCGGCATCGGCCAGCAGCTTCGCCACCTCGGCCGAGCGGCGAATATTTTCCGCGCGGTCCTTGGGCGAGAAGCCGAGATCGCTTGTGACGCCCTGGCGCAGCAGGTCGCCATCGAGAACGAAGGCCTGCCGACCCCGCTGGAACAGCAAACGCTCGAGCCCCATGGCAAGCGTGGATTTGCCAGAGCCGGAGAGGCCGGTCAGCCATAGCACCGCACCACGATGCCCGTTGACCGCCTCGCGCGCGTCGCGTGTGACGAGGTGATCGGGGCCAACGAGACGCTTGTCGACATCGCTGGCTTCAGCGCTCAGGACGAGGGCACCGCCCACGATGTCGCCTTCGCGCAGTAGCACGCCGCGGCCGGTGCGCTGCATGTCGGCAGCGAGGTCGAGCGCCATCAAGGCGCGGCTGCGCACGGTGATCTCGGCGATGGCGTTGCGGCCGATCTCGCTGGCCTCGCTCGGCTGCAGCTTCTCGACATCGATCACGGCGGAGATCCGTTCGACTTCGACGGCATACTTGGCAGTGGCGACTTTCAGCTTGAGACGTTGGCCCACCTTCAGCGGCTGATTGTCCAGCCAGAAGATGCGAAGACTCGCACGATAGCCCAGGACCGGGCGCCGATCGGAATGCACGGCGACGTGGCCACGCTCAATGAATAGCTCATCGTCCAACGTGATGGCGACGGATTGGCCTGCATGCGCCGTGAGCGGCGTCGGCGCGTTCCACGTTTCGATGCTGGCGACCTTGGCCTGCTTGAAGCTTGGCGCGAATTCCAGCCGATCGCCGACGCGCAAGGAGCCGCTCTCGATGCGGCCGACTACCAGGCGGCGCTCGTCGAACTTGAAGACGTCCTGCACCGGCAAGCGCAGCGGCTGATCGGTCGCGACCGGTGCGGACTGGAAGCTATCCAGGGCCTGCAAGATCGTCGGACCCTGATACCAGGGCATATTCGCCGAGGGCTCGGCGATATTGTCGCCATTCCGCGCAGATACGGGAACGATGTTGGTGGGCGAAAGCTTGAGCTGTGCCAGATACTCCGTGATCTCGCGTGCGATGGCATCGAAGCGCACCCGATCGAAGTCGATCAAGTCGACCTTGTTCACGGCAACCGCGATCTGCCTGAGGCCGAGCAGTTGCAGGATCAGCGCATGACGGCGCGTCTGCTCGCGCACGCCTTCGGCGGCGTCGATGACCAGGATAGCGGCCTGCGCCTGCGCGACGCCGGAGATGGCGTTCTTCAGGAACTCCTTGTGGCCCGGCGCGTCGATGATGACGTAGCGCCGCTTGGCGGTGTGGAAGAAGATCTGCGTGGTGTCAATGGTGATGCCCTGGTCACGCTCGGCCTGCAGCGCATCCAACAGGAACGACCACTCGAACTGGCCGCCGCGCTTGTCGGAGGCGGCCTTGAGCTCGGCGAACTTGCCTTCGGGCAGGGAGTGGGTGTCGTGCAGCAAGCGGCCGATCAGGCTCGACTTGCCGTGATCGACATGGCCGACGATCGCGAAGGGGAAGCGCTCGGTAAGGGCGACGGTGGCGCTTGCAGGCTCGACCTGCTTCAGGGCGTGAACAGTCCCGTCCATTTCCATGATCCCTACATATAGCCTTGCGCGCGCAGGCGCTCGAACGCATCCTCGCGCTCGTGGTCCATTGCGCGGCCGGCGCGCTCCGATGTCTTGGTGTGCGCGAGCTCCAGGATGATCTCACTGATGCTCGTCGCGTTGGACTCGATCGGGAAGGTGATGTCGCTGTCGCCGAGCGAGCGATAGCGCTTGCCGTTGCGCGAGTAATAGAGATCGACGATTGGAATCTGCTCGCGCGCGATGTACCGCCAGATATCGAGCTCGGTCCAGCTCAGCAGCGGATGGATGCGCATGTGCGCGCCTTCCGGCAGATCGCTCTTGAAGTGGTCCCAGAATTCCGGCGGCTGGTCGCGGAAGTTCCAGGCGCCGCTCTCGGCGCGCGGCGAGAAGACGCGCTCCTTGGCGCGCGTGGCTTGCTCGTCGCGGCGGATGCCGGCGATGATGCCCTTGAACTTGAACTCGTCCAGCACGTTCTTGAGGCCGATGGTCTTGCGCGCGGCGGAACGCGCCGCCGGCGGCAGGCTGGGGTCGATCTCGTCGACCGGCGGGCAATCGCGCACGATGAGGTTAAGGTTCCACGTCTTCGCGAAGCGCTCGCGGAACGCGTACATCTCCGGGAACTTCTTTCCCGTATCGACATGCACGACCGGGAAGGGGACGTGGCCGAGGAACGCCTTGCGCGCCAGCCACAGCATGACGTTGGAATCCTTGCCCAGCGACCACAGCATGGCGATCGGCTTCAGGCGGCTATAGGCCTCGCGCAGGATATAGATGCTCTGGTTTTCGAGCGCGTCGAGGTCGCTCATATGCCTTCTCCGTCGGTAAATCCGAAATGAATGCCGCACTCGGTCTTCTCGCTGCCGGACCAGCGGCCAGCGCGGCTGTCTTCGCCTTCCAGGATGCGCCGTGTGCAGGGCGCGCAGCCGATCGAGGCGTATCCGTCGTCGAACAAGGGATGCCGCGGCAGACGGAAATCCCTGAAGGCCTGATTGATCTGCGCCTCGTTCCAGGTCGCGAGCGGATTGATCTTGATCTTGCCATCCGAGACTTCCGCGATCGGCAGCGCGGCACGCTGCGCTGTCTGATAGCGCTTACGGCCCGTGATCCAGGCGTCGAACTCGCGCAGCGCCTTGTCGAGCGGAACGACCTTGCGCAGGTGGCAGCAGCGGTCGGGGTTCCTGGACCACAGATCGCCGGCAGTATCTTCCCGCGCGAGATCGGCCGGATCGGGCTCCAGCGAGCGCGCGTCGGTGAAGCCGAAGCGATCGATCAGGATGTCGCGATAGGTCAGGGTCTCGAGGAAATGCTTGCCGGTCTCGAGGAATAGGATCGGTGTGGATTTGTCGACCTGCGCCACCAGATGCAACAGGATGGCGGCCTCCGCACCAAATGACGAGACCACCGCGATGCGGCCCTCGAAGGCTAGCTCGATCGCCTCTGCCAGAATTCGCTCCGTCGGCGCATCCGCCCAGCGGCGGTTGAGCCACTCGGCGCGCGCGGCCACCGCGAGTTTCCCGAGCGCAAACGGGGAGCTCTCGGCCGGCGGGGGGTCGCTGATAAAAAGGGGCTTCGGCTGCATGACTTTGACACTGTTGCCTGCAAGCGGGGCGATAACCGGATAGATCATACTCGCGGCCGGCAGTGTCAATATTATTCTGCAGTGTGAAATGCAGATATATCTCTGATTTGCCCGGTTTGTGGGTGAAATAATCTCACAAGTCGAAGAATGTGTTAGCTGCATCACCGTTTTCACAGTGTGAAATCTTAGATCAGCTATTGGAGGGTCTTGAGATAGGCGATCAGATCGGCCCGGTCCGTGGGATCGGTGACCTTGAAGTTCATGCGCTGACCCGGAATGAAGCCCTGCGGGTCGGCCAGCCATTGGTCGAGGGTCTCCTCGTCCCAAACCACGCCGGCGGTCCGCACCGCCTTGGAAGAGTTGAAGTCGGCCAGGGAACCTGCCTTGCGTCCTACCACGCCACGATGTTTGGGGCCGACGCGGTTGGCATCCGGCGAATGACAAGCGATGCAACGGCTGTTGTAGATCTCCTCGCCGCGGACGGCATTGGCCGCAAATGCGCCGGGCACGCACGCGAACGAGAGGGCGACGAGCATCAATCCAAACGATCGGTGCATGATCGATCTCACATGGAAGGGTTGGGCATCCATCCGCCGCGTCCCTCTGCATCAGCGATGAGCGATGCAGCGGGTAGAGGAACGCGGCGGAGGATCGAGGTGCCTCAGGCGCCGAAGCTCAGTGCTTTCGAAGGCAGGGTCTCGCCCAGCGCGCTGGCCAGCACGGTCCAGTGCATGGCCTCATCGGCGGCGAGGCGGCCGGCGACCTGGGCCAGGCCCTTGTCACCGAACGACGGGATGACGCCGAGATAAGCGTTGGCCGCGCCCCGCTCGAGCCGCGCCGCGAGATGCAGCACGTCGCCCTGGTTCTTCAAGCTGCCGGCATTCAACGCCGTCGCGTAGTCATTCATCGACTTCTCGGCGGCCGGCTTTCCGCCCAGCTTCTGGATGGTCGCGACCAGCGCATCACGATGCGCCTTGTGATGGCCCTGGAACATGACGGCGGTTTTCAAGACTGGATCCTGCAGCAGACCGCTTTCGGCGCCCAGCTGATAGGCATTGATCGCCTCATGCTCCAGGCCCAGCGCGACGTTGAGGATCTCCACGTCGGCCTCACGAGCGCTCTTGCTCGCAGCCATGCTTTCGCAGCCACCCAGCACGGCAATCGCCGCGGCCGACAGGCCGACCGTTCCAACCCCGCGCAGCAGCGCGCGACGATCGGTGATGACGCCCGTGTCCAGGCGCTTCGACTGAATCAACATTGCGACTTCTCCCACTTGTCTGAAGGCCGTCTGATCGACGTTGCCTCGCGTGGGAGTTACGTGAACTTGCGTCAGGCGGATGACGCGGCTCACGGCTTTGTGAAACATCACTCTGTCGGCGGGGTCAGCGTGCCGGCAAACATCACGGTGGTCGGCGTGCCGGTGGGCGATCCGCCTTCGGGCTCGAGGCTGACGGCAAGTGTCGCACCGATGGTCAGCAATCCGCGCACATTCTCCGCCACCTCGCGCTCCGTCTCGCCGGTTGGCGCAATAACACCGAGCGACACCGGCGCAGCACCCGCCGGCGGCACGGCCCATAATTCGTAGGACTGGTTCGGCACCGCGCTGACGTTGGCCGCGCGGATCAGCAGCTTCTTCTGGTCGTCGAGCACGGAGACGACGAAGGCCGGTTGGCCGCCTTGCGGTGCCAGCTGCGCGACGGAATTCACGGTCGGCCTGAACATGAGGTCCGGAATCAGGAACGCGACAATGATCAAAGCCGCCGCCACCGCAGCCGCGATCCACATCGGCGTGCGCATCTTCGAGCGCGACGGCAATCCGAGTTCGCGTTCGATGCGCTGCCACAAGTGAGGTGGCGGAATCATCGGCGGTTGCGCGTCGGCCAGCGGCTGCAGGTGGGAGGCCCATCGCGCGACCGCGCGCATTGCAGCCGGATCACGCTGCAGGCGCGCCTCGAACGCGACGCGCTCCGCGCCCGCGAGTGTGCCGAGGACGTATTCGGCCGCCAGATCGTTCAGGTCATCGCTGTCCATGCTCATGACTCGAGGCACCTCTTCAGGCGCTGCAAGCCGCGGCGGACCCAGCTCTTGACCGTTCCCAGCGGCGCCGCCAGGCGGGCGGCCAGTTGCTCATGCGTCAGTCCTTCATAATAGGCCAGCAGGATCGACTTTCGCTGGTCTTCGTCCAGTTGGTCCACGCAGCCTTTGAGACGGCGGGCATCGTCCGCGGCCAAAGCGCCTTCCAGCGGCGAAGGACCCTCATCCGGGCGTTCGGCCGCGGCGGACTCGTCGAGCGGCTGAAGCGGCTTTTCGCGCCGCAGCCGGTCGAGGCACTTGTTGCGCAGGATCACCGTGATCCAGGGTAGAGCCGGCCCTAGATCGGGCCGATAGTCCTTGGCGCGGCGCCAGATCGTAACGAAGCACTCTTGCACCGCCTCTTCGGCCCAGTCTCGTCGTCTTAGGATACGGAAGGCCAGGCCAAATAGTTGCGGGGAGGTCAGCCGGTAAAGCCCGGAAAAGGCTTCTCTATCCCCGCCCTGGCAGGCGATGAGCATTCGGTCAGTGTCGCGCACGGTCAGCCCCGACTTGGCCGCAGCAAGGCGGTCGTTAAACTCGTCGTCCCTATTGGCAATCAACTCGGCGCAGCGTCGTTCGGACTTAGAGGAAGTGTCGAAATCCGTCAACAAAGTCCGTGGCGCGCTGGTAGAGCCAGCCATGCACAGCAAGGAGTGGGACCATGAGCAGCGCCGTTCGCGTCGAAAAGAAGGGCCACGTCATGGAAGTGACGCTGGATCGGCCGAAGGTTAACGCCATCGACTTGGCGACCAGCCGAGCCCTGGGCGCAGCATTCCAGCAACTGCAGGACGACCCGGATCTCCGCGTCGGGATCGTCACGGCAGCCGGAGATCGCATCTTCTCGGCCGGCTGGGATCTCAAGGCCGCCCACGAGAACGAAGAAGTGGGCAAGTGGTGGGAGACGCAGGATTACGGCCCGGGCGGTTTCGCTGGGCTGACGGAGCTATGGACCCTCAACAAGCCGGTCATCGCCGCGGTCAACGGCCTGGCGCTCGGCGGCGGGTTCGAGCTGGCGATCGCCTGTGACCTCATCATCTGCGCCGAGCATGTCGAGTTCGCGTTGCCGGAGCTGCCCATTGGCATCGTGCCGGATTCCGGCGGCATCCAGCGCGTGCCGCGCCGCTTGCCGCACCACATCGCGATGGAACTGCTGCTGCTCGGCCGGCGCATGACAGCGCAGGAGGCGCTGCACTATGGCATGATCAATAAGATCGTGCCCAAGGACCAGCCGATGGAAGCGGCGCGCGCGTGGGCCGCGACGATCGCCGAAGGCGCACCGCTCACCATCCAGGCTCTGAAAGAGGCACTGCGCGAGATGGACGGGCACTCGATCCGCGACAGCTTCCGCCTGATCCGTACCGGCAAGCTGCCGACCTACGAGAAGTCGCTCCTGTCGGAGGACGCGAAGGAAGGCGTGCGGGCCTTTGCGGAGAAGCGCAAGGCAAACTTCAAAGGCCGCTGAGAACACAAAAAGATCGGCGCCGGTGGGGCCGGCGCCGACTGTACTACCAGGTGAGCCAGTGTAGGGGCGCTAGCTCACCTGGGCGTTCATCTGGTTGCTGATCTCGACGACCGCCTGCATCGACGGATCGCTATAGGCATAGGTCGTAAATTCCTGCGTGACCTCGACGACAGTCCATTGGGCGTTGCCGCTGCTGGTCAGCGTGACGCTATCACCCTGCTCGCCGATGATGGTGAGGCGGTTGTCGCCGTCCGTCATGTTGAGGACATCGTGGATCGACAGCGACACCCTGTTCGCGCCGTAGCCGGTCGTGTCGATCGCCTCGACGTTCTCCAGCTTGATGGCCTCTTGGTGGCCGAAGGACGCGCCGTGCTTGGCCAGGTGGACAGTATCGTAGCCGTCGCCCAAGTCGGTCGGGCCGATGCTGCTGGTATTGATGTGCAGCAGATCATTGCCGGAGCCGAGCGTGGTTCGGCCGCTATCGAGTTGGGAACTGGAGATTTCGTAGCTGGCGATCACGCCGATGTCGGCGGTCGATACATTCGAGGTCAAGCCGCCGCTGTCAGTGATGGTGTAATCGATGTGGCGCTGCCCCTCCACCTTGCTGCTGGTGGAGAAGTAAATCGAATTGGCGAAGTCCTCGTACTGGTCGAGAGTTTCGTTGCTAGTCTTGCCGACGATGGTAATGGTGAGATCGGCGCCGGACTGGCTGATCGTGACGTTGAAATCGCTGCTGGGCGGAACGTTGAGGGTGTCGCCGGCCTGGAAGCCGCTGGTCTGGATGACGGCTTGTGCCAGCGTGCTGCCGTCAACGTCGGAGAAGTCGACCGTCGGCTGCACCGACTGCTGGGTCATCTTGTTGATGTTGTATGTGCCCATTCCGACGCTGAAGACCAGGTCGTTGTAGTCCTGATCGCCGCCGCCCTTCAGATCTTCGAACCCGATCAGAAGTTGCCCCGGAAGCTTGTCGCTGACCCCGGCGATGGCGTGATTGATGTCATTGCCACCGGTGAAATCGGTGTTGAGACTCTTGTCGTGCGTGAAGTAGGTATCGCCGCTCAGCTGGCTGTTGCCGACGTAAACGTGGCCGTTCCCGTTCGCGTCGATCTTGATGGAAAGCTGGCTGGCAATGGCGTCCATGGCCGCGGCCTGGTTGGCCGCGCCGGTGGCGGCGCTGGCCAGCAGCGCCTTGTTGCCGTTGTCACTGGCGCCATTGGCGATCGTGAAGAAGCCGACATGCGTGCCTTCGGGCAGCGTGCCGAGCGAAACGGTGCCGGGCTGGCTATAGCCCAGGAAGTCTTTGACCAAAGGTGCGCCGATCTTGTTCTCCGTACTTGCGGTCGCATCCAGCCAGACGAACTTGACTGAGCCCGGAATGATGTTGCCATTGTCGTCGAACTGATAGACGCCAACCATGTTGTGATAGCCCGCGCCCTCCTTCTGGAAGGTGACCGTGACATCCGTCGGCGCAAACAGGGTCAGGGCCTCCGTCGACACACCTGACGCGATGTGCGACTTCGAGAGCGAGGCGCCCTTGGTGCCGTAGAGATAGTCGCCGGCGGCCTCGCTGGCCTGGGGATCATAGGATTCGCTGGTGTTGACGATGCGAACCGCAGCGGTGCCATGGGTGCTCTTGATTGCCGGCGCTTCGTTGACGTTGGCGACGTCGATCGAAAAAGCTTGGGATATCTGGTGGCCGGCCTTATCGGTCGCAGTCACGGTCAAGTTGACGCTGCTCTCGTTCTCGTGGTCCAGCGCGATGCCGCCCTTCAACTTGAGCTGGCCGTTGACGACCTCGAAGCGACTGTCGGAGACCTTGAAACTCTGGCTGTCGCCCGCGTCTGGGTCGGCCACAGTTAGCGTACCGATCACGGCACCAGCGGCATTCTCAGGCACTTGCGTCTGATCGATAGTCAGCGCGGTCTGCGCCTCGTTCACGTCGCCGACACTGATGCTGAAGGTGCGCGTGATCTGGTTGCCGCCCTTGTCGGTGGCAGTCACATCGACGTCGACTGTAGCGCCTTGCTCGAAGTCGAGGGAGACACCGTCCTTCAGCTTGAGCTTGTTGTTGACCACCTCGAAACGGGAATCGGAGACTGTGAAGCTTTGCTTGTCGCCGGCGTCTGGATCGGTGACCTTCAGCGTGCCGATCAAGGCCCCGGCGGCGTTCTCCGTCACCTTGCTCGCGCTCAGGGTCATGCCCGTCTGCGCTTCGTTGACGTTGCCGACGCCGATGGTGAAGGTCTTGGTGATGTCATGACCCGCGGTGTCGGTGGCAGTCACGCTGACCTTGAGAGACTTCGCCTCCTCGAAATTCAGCGAAATGCCATCCTTCAGCTTGAGCTGGCCGCTCACGACCTCGAACCGGTCATCCGAGACCGAGAAGGTCTGTGTGTCGCCCTTGTCCGGATCGGTCACCTTCAGAGTGCCGATCACCGCGCCGGCGGCATTCTCCGACACTTTGGTG
This sequence comes from Dongia deserti, assembly GCF_003574735.1. Classification (GTDB taxonomy): domain Bacteria; phylum Pseudomonadota; class Alphaproteobacteria; order Dongiales; family Dongiaceae; genus Dongia_A; species Dongia_A deserti. The sequence goes on along the minus strand of NZ_QORW01000012.1, from coordinate 56,682 downwards.
CCGCTCAACGTCATCTTGGTCTGCGCCTCGTTGACGTCCTGCACGTTGATGGTGAAGGTCTTGCTGATCTGGTTGCCGCCGGTGTCGGTCGCCGTCACCTTGACTTTGACATTGGCAGCGGATTCGTAGTTCAGCGACACGCCGTCCTTCAGCTTGAGCTGACCGTCGACAACTTCGAAGCGATTGTCGGACACCTTGAAGCTCTGCACGTCGCCGGCGTCCGGATCGGATACGTTGAGCGTGCCGATGATGGCGCCCTTGTCGTTCTCCGTGACCGTGGCGCTGCTCAAAGCCATCGCGGTCTGCTTCTCGTTCACGTTCGTGACGTCGATCGTGAAGGTCTGCGAAATCTTGTGGCCGGCCGTGTCGGTCGCGGTCACCGTAACATCGACCTCAGGCTCGGCTTCGTAGTTGATCGACACACCACTCTTCAGCTTGAGTTGGCCATTGACGATTTGGAAGCGGCTGTCGGAAACCGTGAAGCTCTGCTTGTCGCCGGCATCCGGATCGATGACGGAGACGGCACCGATGACGGCGCCCTTCGCATTCTCGACGACGGTGCTCTTGCTTAGGGTGAGGGCAGTCTGGGTCTCGTTGACGTTGCCGATATTGACCGTAAAGTTCTCGGTGATCTGGTTGCCGCCCTTGTCAGTCGCGGTCACTTGCAGCTTCACCGTCGGCTCGGTCTCGAAGTCGAGTGAGACGCCGTCCTTCAGCTTGAGTTGGCCGTTCACGACCTCGAGCCGGCTGTCGGAGACCTGGAACGTTTGGCTGTCGCCACCATCCGGGTCGGCGACGCTCAGAGTGCCGATAACGGCACCCGAGACGTTCTCCGCCACCTGGTTCTGGTCGAGCATCAGCGCAGTTTGCGCCTCGTTGGTGTCGCCGAGCGAAAGCGTGAACGTCTCCTGCACCTTGTTCCCGGCGCTATCCGTCGCGGTGACGACGACGTCGAGGCTAGGCTCGTCCTCAAAGTCGAGCGAGACACCGTCCTTCAGTTTGAGCTGCCCGTTCACGACCTCGAAGCGATCGTCCGAGACCTCGAAGCTGTGGGTATCGCCGGCATCGGGGTCGATGGCGGAGAGGGTGCCGACCACGGCGCCCGCGGCGTTCTCGACCAGCGTGTTGCCGGAGAGATCGATAGCGGTCGGCGCCTCGTTCACGTCGCCAACGTTGATGGTGAAGGTGCGCTGGATCTGATTGCCGGCGCCATCGGTCGCGGTGAGCGTGACGTCGACCGTCGGCTCGCTCTCGTGGTCAAGCGATGCGCCGTCCTTCAGCTTCAGCTGACCATTTACGATCTCAAAGCGATCGTCTGAGACCTCGAAGGTTTGAGTGTCGTTCTGGTCCGGGTCGGCGACAGTCAGGCTACCGATGATGGCGCCTGCCGCGTTCTCGTTGGCAGCCTTGCCGTCGATCACAAGCTCAGTCTGCGCCTCGTTGACGTCGGTCACGCCGATATGGATCGACACCGTCTGGACGTCACCGCTGCGCGACGTGGCTTTAACTTCGATGTCGATTCCAGACTCGGTCTCATAGTCGAAGCTGACGCCATCGCGCACTTGCAGGATGCCGTCGACGATTTCAAACCGATCATCGGAAACTTCGAATGTGAAATCCGCCGGATTGCCGCTGACGACCTTGCCGAAGGAGCCGCCGGACTGGTTTTCGGAGATCTGCCAGCCGTCGTGACTGTTCCAGGTCACTAGGATCGGCGCTTCGACTTCCTCGTTCGGATCGTAGGCCTTCTTTTCGTCCGTGTTCAGCGCGTCGAAGCTGAGCGAAGTGCCGCCCAGCGTGCCGGCCGAATCCAGGCCGCCGAACTTGTCCGGTTCCGTGTGGAAGGGCGTGAAGATGCCGGCGCCGCCATTCACAGACCCGGTATTATCGTTCGCCGGGCCAGCGGCCGTCTGGAAATTCTCAAGATCAGAGTCGGCGAGGATGGAGGCCAGATCGATCTTCTGACCGTCGGGCAGTGTCAGCTCGCCGTCGACGTCATCGAGATCGACCGTCTCGACAATCGCGCCGCTCTCGTCGCGGACGACTACTTCGTCGCCGCTGATCTCGAGAGAATAGTCGCCAACATTCACCTGGTCGGACACGGTACTGTCTCCAATGGACACGTCATTGGAGACAGCGTGCCTCAGTCTTACTTGGAGCGTTATCGGCGGTCCGGTTGATCCCGCACACTGCAATGTGCTTGGGAATGAGAAAAATCGAGACGCATACAATGCGTCCTTTTTCTTAGCACCGCATTAACTATAGCGGCTAGTCCGCGCGAAAGATGGGACACACGCGCGTATGCCTATTCTAATGGCCTCAATAGACTACGCGAGATGATGTGCCGCTGAATTTCCGAAGTACCGTCCCAAATCCTTTCGACTCGCGCGTCGCGCCACAGGCGCTCCACGCCGACTTCCTCCATCAAGCCCATCCCGCCGAAGATCTGGACAGTCTGGTCTGTCACCCGCGCGAGCATCTCCGTTGCGAACAATTTTGCCATCGCGTAGTCGGCATCGGCTACGGTGCCCTGGTCGGTCTTCCAGGCGGTCTGCAGGCAGAGCAGGTTCGCCGCCTCGATCTCCGTCGCCATATCGGCCAGCTTGAAGGAGACGCCCTGGAATTTTCCGATGGCCTGGCCGAACTGCTTGCGGGTGGCGGCCCATTGCGTCGCCATTTCCATCGCGCGCTGAGCGCGGCCGACGCATTGGGCGGCGACCGTCAGGCGGGTGGCGCCTAGCCACTGGTTGGCGACATCAAAGCCGCGATGCACCTCGCCCAACACATGGCGCTTGTGAACGCGGCAATTGGTGAACACCAGCTCGCAGTGGTGGAAGCCGCGATGCGACACGGAATGCGGGCCCATGTGCACATCCAGGCCCGGTGTGTCCTTATCGACCAGGAACGAGGTGATCTTTTTCTTGGTACCCTTGCCGGTTTCCTCCGCGCCGCTCGCGGCGAACAGCACGATGAAGTCGGCGACATCGGCGTAGGAGATGAAATGCTTCGTGCCGTTGATGACGAAGTCGTCGCCATCGGATTCGGCGCGTGTCTGCATGGAGCGCAGGTCGGAGCCGGCATTCGGCTCGGTGAGCGCCAGGCACTCGACCCGCTCGCCGCGAATGGCCGGCAGTAGGTAGCGCTCGATCTGCTCGCCCTGACAGGCGCGCAGGATGTTGCTGGGCCGCGCCACCGCGTATTGCAGTGCGAACGAGGTGCGGCCGAGCTCGCGTTCCATCAGGGTCAGTGCGATGTGGTCGAGGCCACCGCCGCCCAGCTCCTCCGGCATGTTGGCCGCGTAGAAACCGGTCTTGATCGCGGCCGCATGGATCTGCTGGATCAGCTCCGGCCGCACCTGATTGGTGCGCTCGACCTCGTCCTCGTAGGGCTTCAGCTCCTGCTCCACGAAGGCGCGGATGCTGTCGACCAGCATTTGCTGTTCCGAGGTCAGGCCGAAATCCATGGCGGTCTCTCTACTTCTTCTGCGGCAGGGCGATCGTCCGCCCCGAATAGGCGGGCAGGGGCAAGGCCTTGTGCGCTTCCATGATCTCCGCCAGCTTGGCGGCGACCTCGGGCCGGAACGGCGCCGATCTCGGCTCACCAGAGGTGTCGATGTTAACGAGCATGAACTCCGATGCCGCCGCAATCTCGTCCCCCAGCCGCGCCGTGTGCATGGTGAGATAGAGCTGGAAGCGCTTCTGATCGAAGCCGATCAGCTGAGTGCGGATCTCGACCTCTTCATCCAGCTTCACCTCGCGCAGGTAATTGACATGCGCCTCGAGGGTATAGATCGTGGTTTTGGTCGCGCGTCGCTCGGCATCCGACATGCCGATCAGGTCCATGAAGGCATCGACGCCGCCGAGGCTGAAAATGACCAGGTAATAGCCGTCATTCAGGTGGTTGTTGTAATCCACCCATTCCGGCTTCACCCTGGTCCGGTATAGGCTGAGCGGCGCCGCGATCGTCATATCACTCGTCCGGTCGCAGGCCGTGGCGCTGCTTGGCGCCCTTGATCGCTTCCATCACGCTGATGATGGCATCGTCGCGATAGCGCTCGAGTTGCTTGATGGAGCGGCTGCCTTTCTGCTGATCGGTGCCTTCGACCACGCGATCAATCAGCTGGTCGGTGAGGGGCGGGGCCTTGAGCTTGGTCCAGGGCAGCTCGAGGGCCGGGCCGAACTGTTCCATGAAGTGGCGCATGCCGGCATCGCCGCCCGCCAACGTATAGATCAGGAAGCTGCCCATGAAGGAGAAGCGGATGCCGCAGCCGAAGCGGATCGCATCGTCGATCTCGGCCGTGGTGGCGACGCCCTCATTGATCATGTGCAGGCTCTCACGCCATACCGCTTCCAGCAGGCGGTCGGCGACGAAGCCGGGAATCTCCGCGCTCAGCTTCAGCGGGTGCATGCCGAGGGCAGCATAAATCTGCGCGGCGGCATCGGCTGCTTCCTGCGACGTCCTCTTGCCTTTCACCACTTCGACCAGCGGCAGCAGATAAACCGGATTGAACGGATGGCCGACCAGGCATCGATCAGGATTGACCGCATCGCTGTAGAAATCGCTCGGCAGCAGCCCCGAGGTCGAGGAGCCGATGATTGCGTTCGGCTTGCAAGCCCCGGTGATCTGGGCATGCAGCTTGCGCTTCAGGTCCTCGCGTTCCGGTGCGCTCTCCTGGATGAAGTCGGCATCCTTCACGCTCTCCTCGACTGTCTTCACGACCTTGAGGCGGCTCTGGCTGGCACCGGGCTTCAATCCGACGCGCTCCAGCGCCGGCCAGGCGTTGGCGATGTTGGCGCGCAAGGCCTGCTCGCCATTGGGCGCCGGATCCCAGGCGACGACGTCGAGGCCGTTGGCGAGTGCGCGCGCTGCCCAGCCGCTGCCGATCACGCCGGCGCCGATTACGGCGAAGGTCTTGATGTCGGTAATGTAAGCCATATGCGTTTTTCCTCGCGTGATCTCAATTGCGCGGCTTCAGGCCGAGCTTCTTGCGGCCTTCCGCCGGCGTCAGCGGCCGACCGCCCAGCTTCTGGATGATATCGACAGCGCGGTCCACCAAGGTCGCGTTGCTGGCATAGACGCCTTTCTCGAGGTACAGATTGTCCTCGAGGCCGACGCGTACATTGCCGCCGAGCAGCATGGCCTGCGCCACCATCGGCATCTGCATGCGGCCGATGCCGAACCCGGCCCAGATCGCACCTTCCGGCAGATTGTCCTTCATCGCTTTCATGGTGGTCGTGTCGGCCGGTGCACCCCAGGGAATACCGAGGCAGAACTGGAACATCGGCGGCGCGTCGAGCAGGCCTTCCTTCAGCATCTGCTTGGCGAACCAGAGATGGCCGGTATCGAACACCTCCAGCTCCGGCTTCACCCCCAGCTCCTGGATGCGCTTGGCGCCGGCGCGCAGCTGCTTCGGGGTCGACACATAGATCATATCGCCGTCGCCGAAATTGAGCGTGCCGCAATCGAGGGTGCAGATCTCCGGCAGCAGCTCCTCGACATGCTTCAGGCGCTCGATCGGGCCGACCAGGTCGGTGTAGGGGCCGAACTTCAGCGGCGCCTCGCCCGGGCCGATGTCGAGATCGCCGCCCATGCCGGCGGTCAGGTTGACGATCATGTCGACGCCGGAGGAACGCACGCGATCGACCACCTCGGCATAGAGCTTCACGTCGCGCGAGCCCTTGCCGGTCTCCGGATCGCGCACGTGCATGTGGCAGATGGTGGCGCCGGACTTGGCCGCTTCGATCGCAGAATCGGCGATCTGCTTCGGCGTGACGGGGATCGCTGGATGTCTGCCGACCGTGTCGCCGGCACCGGTGATCGCGCAGGTCACGATGACTTCGGTGTTCATTGGATAGCTCCTCTTGGGTGCAGCTCCGATTGCTGGAATCGTGGTTCCGCGAGGCGAACAAGTGTTGACGAATTACGACATCAGGTTGGATCGGCGCGACTAGCGCAGGGCCGGCATGATTCCGCCCTGCGTGCGGCGCCTCTCTTTGGTCGGTGCCTTGCCGGCCCAGGATCGGTAGGCGCGCGAGAAATGCGCGGGCGAGGCAAAACCGCTGGCGACCGCGATCTCCACCACCGCCAGGTCGCTATATTGCAGCAGGGCGCGCGCCCGCTGCAGCCGCAGATCCAGGTAGTAGCGATGCGGCGTCATGGAGAAGTGCCGATGGAACAGCCGCTCCAGCTGGCGCAAGGAGAGGCCGGCTTTCTTCGCCAGCGCCGCAGCGTCGAGCGGCTCTTCGAGATTCTGCTCCATGAGCGAGAGCGCCTGCGATAGGCCGGGATGCGTGACACCTTGGCGGGCCGGCGGTTCCATGCGCTGGCGATCGCTGGGCGGCCGGATGCGCGCATGGATGAACTGCTCCGATGCGGCGGCAGCCAGGCGATGGCCGTGCTGCAGCGAAATCAAGTGCAGCATCATGTCGAGTGCCGCCGTCCCGCCGGCACAGGTGAGGCGGTTGCGGTCAATCACGAATAAGCCGCTGTCAGCCTCGACCTTTGGAAAGGCTTCGCGGAAGGAGTCCAGCCCTTCCCAATGCGTGGTTGCGCGATAACCGTCCAGCAATCCCGCCCAGGCAAGAAAGAAGCTGCCAGTATCGATGGCGCCGAGATCGACTGAGCGGCTGTTCAGCCCAGTCAGCCACTTGCGGATCGTGCGGTCGAAGTAGCGCTCGGGCTCGAAGCCCGCGCACGCGACGGCGAACGTGACCTCCAGCCTGCCGTCCAAGCCGTGATCGGCCAACAGCGACATGCCGTTTGAAGCCGTTACCGACTTGCCATCGCGTGAGACCACGATCCAGCGATAAAGCTCGCGGCCAGCGAGCCGATTCGCGACGCGCAGCGGCTCCACCGCCGAGACGAATGCCAGCATGGAAAATTGCGGCACGATCAGAAAGGCGATCGTCTGCGGCGTCTCGATCGGCGCGGCCTGGATCCGCGGCTCCGGCTTCATGATCCACCCTCAGGAGCACATGACGTGCTTTCGTCGTTATTCGTCATGGCTTGACGGAATTTGTCAACTGGCGTTTTCCCTGGCTTCATGCTTTCGGCCCGTCCCGCAACAGGTGAGGGGACCCTGGCGTGCTGGATCCTGATATCGCCGCGTTTGCGGTCGACCAGGACAAGACGTTCGACCGGCACTTCTCCACTCGGCCGATCGCGGAGCAGCGTGCGCTTTACGACGCATTCTGGCGGCGTTGGCACGCGCCACTTCCCCTCGGCGTCGAGTCAGAGGATTTCGAGGTTCTCGGTCTCAGCGGCCATATCGCCGTCCGGCTCTATCGGCCCCCGAAGGCGAGCAGCCCAGCGCCTGTCATCGTGTATTGCCATGGCGGTTTCTGGATGTTCGGCGGGCTGGACAGCCATGATCTACCGGTAGTGCGTCTTGCGCTGCACGCGGAAGCCGCGGTCCTTGCCGTCGATTATCGCTTGGCACCGGAACACAAATATCCTGCGGCACTGTACGATGTGTGGGACGCCCTCAACTGGGTGGTCGAAGACGGCGGCGAATATAACCTCGATCCGCGCCGGATTGCGGCGTTTGGTGATAGCGCAGGCGGCGCGCTTGCCGCCGGCATAGCCCTGATGGCGCGCAATGATGGCTGACCGCGTCTGCGGGCGCAGTGACTGATCTATCCGGCCTTGCGCACCAATCGGCCTTCAATCGCGCCGGCCAGCCCAGGCTTGGACGCGGCAGCTGTTTCCGACGCCATCGGTGCCTATCTGTCATTTCCGCGCGATGTGGAGGACCCGTATGCCATGCCGCCGATGGCGCGCGACTTCTCGCGTCTGCCGCCGGCCGTCATCTGCGCCGCGGGGCTGGACGTAATCCTTCCGGATGCCCTGGAATATGCGGCGGCGCTCGAAGCCGCCGGCGTCCCGCAGCGGTTGATCGTCGTGCGTGGGCTGCCGCACAGATTCCTGCGCACGTTTGCACTTTTGCAGTGCCGCAGAGCGGGCCCTTGTCGATTTCGCGCGTGCCCTGGCCGAGTTGCTGCATTGCCAGTGGCAGAAAAAACGGCAGCGTTCGGCATCGAATATCTCACGTGACGCGGACTGTCCGCGATTGTGCGGAGCAAAGTCCATCTGCATAGTAACGCGTGCACACGGTAATGAATGCATAAGCCGAACTCAGGGAAGAGGGAGAATGGGCATGAATCAATGGGATGAGTTGCAGCGCGCCGTCACCAACGGCCGCGTGAGCCGGCGTGAGTTCATGCGTCGTGCCGCGGCGCTGGGCGTCGCCACGTCGATCGCCAGCGGTGTGCTGGCGAAAGCCGGCTTCGCACAAACCCCAGTGAAGGGCGGTCATCTGCGCGTCGGCATCGCCGGCGGCAGCACCACGGACAGCCTCGACATCCGGACCTACACCGATACGACGATGATCAACATCTCGACCAGCATCTATGACGGCTTGGTCGAGGTCGACGCCAAGAACCAGATCCAGCCCGAGCTCTTCGAGACGCTCGAACCCAGCGACGATGCAACCGAATGGGTCTGCAATGTCCGTAAGGGCATCACCTTCAGCAATGGCAAGACGCTGGATGCCGATGATGTCATCTACTCGATCAACCTGCATCGTGGTGACTCCACATCCGGCGCCGCCGGCCCCATGCGGCCGATCAAGGATGTGGTCAAGATGGACACGCATCAGGTCAAGATCGCGCTGGAAGCGCCGGACGCCGATCTGCCGTACGTGCTCAGCGACTATCACGTTCTGGTCGTGCCCAAGGACTTCACCGACTGGTCCAACCCGATCGGCACCGGCGGATACAAGCTGGAGAACTTCGAGCCCGGCGTGCGCGCCATCCTGACCAATCGCGGCGGCTATTGGAAGGAAGGCCGCTGCAACCTGGAATCCGCGGAGCTCTCCGTCATCAACGACGATGCGGCGCGCATGCAGGCACTGCTGGCCGGTGAAGTTGATGTGACTCACCGTGTCGTGGTGCCGCTGGTGGATCAGATCGAGGCCGCCGGCAATTTCGAGCTGGTACAAGCCGCGGCGGGCTATCACTTCATCATGCCGATGATGTGCGACAAGGCGCCGTACGACAATCCGGATGTCCGGCTTGCGCTGAAATACTCCATGAACCGCGAGAAGCTGGTGCAGATGCTGTTCGGCAAATTCGCGCGGCGGGGCAACGACCATCCGATCCCGGAATCCGATCCCTACCACAACAATGAGCTGCCGCAGCGCGAATACGATCCGGAGAAGGCGGCATTCCATGCGAACAAGGCCGGTCTCGGGCCCAAGGATGTCATCCTCTCGGCGTCTGATGCGGCCTTCAATGGCGCGATCGACATGTCGGTGCTGTTCCAGGCGACGGCTGCGGCGGCCGGCATCAACGTCACGGTCCGCCGTGAGCCGGCAGACGGCTTCTGGGAGAACGTTTGGCTGAAGGCGCCATTCATGACCTCCTACTGGGGCGGGCGGCCGGCGGCGACGCAGATGCTGGCAGTGGCGTACCAGTCCAGCGCGCCGTGGAACGACACGCACTGGAAGGTCGAGGCGTTTGACAAGCTGCTGGCCGACGCGAAGGCGACGACCGATCAGGCCAAGCGCAAGACCTACATCTGGGAAATGCAGCGCATGCTGCACGAGCAGGGTGGGGCGCTGATCCCGCTGTTCAAGGATTGGCTCGACGTGCACGACGTCAAGGTCAAGGGGCACACGCCGCACGGCATGTTCGACTTGTGCAACAGCCGGATCGTCCAGAAAGCCTGGATCGAGGCTTAGCGGACAGTTTGGTTTCACGGGCGGCGGATCGGTGGCCGCCGCCCTATTTCCTTGATTTTATCGGACATTTCCGCGCCACGCCCCCTTGGAGAGGAAGCGGCTTGGCGCTAGTGTTGCCGCAAGCCGGTAGCCAACGCGGCGAGTCGAGGGGCGGGCGCCGATATGCCGCCCGGAGCGGAGGGGGATGAATGCTGAAACTGCTCGGTCAGCGGCTGGTGTTGGGTATCCTGACGTTGATTCTCGTTTCGGCTTTGATTTTCGCCGTGACCGAGTGGCTTCCGGGGGACATCGCCACCAACATCCTTGGCCAGCAAGCGACACCCGAGAATGTCGCCGCGATCCGCGCCGAACTCGGTCTCGATCGACCGCCCTACGAGCGCTATGTCGAATGGCTGCGCGGCGCTGTTGACGGCGACTTCGGTACGTCGCTGGCTAACAAGCGCCCGGTCGCGGATGTCATCGGCCCGCGCCTGTGGAACACCTTGTTCCTGGCCGCCTACGCCGCGCTCATCGCGGTGCCGCTTTCGGTGTTCCTGGGCATCCTGGCCGCCATCTACCGCAACAGCATCTACGATCGGCTCGTGAACATCAGCACGCTCGCGGCGATTTCGATGCCGGAATTCTTCATCGGCTACATCCTCATCCTGTTTCTGGCCGTGCAGTTCCGCTGGTTCCCGGCGATCGCCACCTTCAAGCCGGAACAGACCTTTACGCAACACCTCTATGCCACATTCCTGCCGATGCTGACGCTCGTGCTGGTCGTGATCGCGCACATGATGCGCATGACCCGCACGTCGGTGCTGACCGTCATGGCCAGTCCCTATATCGAGATGGCGCTGCTCAAGGGGTTATCCAAAGCGCGGATCGTGGTGCGGCACGCGCTCCCGAACGCGATGGCGCCGATCATCAACGTGATCGCGCTGAACCTGGCCTATCTCATCGTGGGCGTGGTGGTCGTGGAGGCGGTCTTTACCTACAACGGCCTCGGCCGGCTGATGGTGGATGCGGTTTCCAAGCGCGACGTGCCGGTGGTACAAGCGTGCGGCCTGATCTTCGCCGTGGTGTTCATCGGCCTAAACTTGATCGCGGATGTGCTGTCGATTCTCAGCAATCCGCGGCTCCGGCATCCGCGGTGAGAGAGCGATGAGAGTCGGCGGCATCAGGATCACGCTCACTGCGATCATCGGTACGCTGATCATTCTCGCCTGCGTCGGTGGCGCCATTCTTGCGCCCTGGGTCGCACCGCATGATCCCAACCTGCCGATGGGCGGGCGCTGGGATCCGCCCTCGCCCGAACATTGGCTGGGGCTCGACCAGATCGGGCGCGACATGTTCTCGCGCATCCTCTACGGCGGCCGCATTTCCATCGGCCTGGCAATGCTCGCAACCATCCTCGCTTTTGTCGTCGGGGTCGTTACCGGGCTTGCCGCCGCCATCTTCGGCGGATGGATCGACATGCTGTTCTCCCGCGTCGCGGATGTCGTTCTCTCCATCCCGAACCTCATGTGGGCGCTGATCATCCTGTCGGGCTTCGGCACGGGAGCGACGATCATCGTCCTCACGATTGGCTCGCTCTATTCAGTCTATGTGTTCCGTGTCGCGCGGTCGGTAGCCATGAACGTCGTGGTTTTGGAATACGTGGAAGCGGCGCGGTTGCGCGGCGAAGGCCTGATGTGGGTCATCCTGCGCGAGATCCTGCCGAACGCGCTGCCGCCCCTTGCGGCGGAGTTCGGTCTGCGTTTCTGCTTCGCCTTCCTGTTCGTGGCGGCACTGAGTTTCCTGGGGCTCGGCGTCCAGCCGCCCGATGCGGACTGGGGCAGCATGGTCAAGGAAAGCGCACTCGCCATTCCCGCCGGAATCGCCGCGCCGCTCTATCCGGCGGCTGCGATCGCGCTCTTGACCATTGGCGTCAATATGGTGGTCGATTGGCTGCTGTCGATGTATTCGCGTCCCCAGGGTGAGAACGCGTGAGGCCCGCATGGCGCAAGTAAGGCCCAAAGCCGAAGGTCAGATCCTCGATGTCCGCAACCTGCGGATCGAGGCCGTCACTGAGACCGGCCAACGCGTCACCCTGATTGATGACATCAGTTTCACCCTGAATGCGGGCGAGGTGCTGGGCCTGATCGGCGAATCCGGCGCGGGCAAGTCGACCATCGGACTCTCGACCCTGGCGTATGCGCGCACCGGCTGCCAGATCACCGGCGGGCAGATCATGCTGCACGGCAGCGATCTGCGCGGGCTGAGCGTGCGAGGCCGGCAGAGCCTTCGCGGCGTCAAGGTGGCCTATATCGCGCAGAGCGCCGCGGCCGCTTTCAATCCGGCGCACACGATCTTCGATCAGGTGGCGGAGGTCGCCCTGAAGCACGGACTCATGAACCGTGCGCAGGTCCGCATGGATGCGATCCGGCTGTTCAGGGAGCTGGATCTGCCCAATCCCGACGTGTTCGGAAAGCGTTATCCCCATCAGGTCTCCGGCGGGCAGCTGCAGCGTGCGATGGCGGCGATGGCCATGATCGCCAAGCCGGACCTCCTGGTGTTCGACGAACCCACCACGGCGCTCGACGTCACGACCCAGGTGGAGGTGCTGGCATCCTTCAAGAAGCTGATCCGCGAGCATCGCACTGCCGCGCTCTATATCACGCACGACCTTGCGGTCGTCGCGCAGATCGCTGACCGCATCATGGTGCTGCGCGGCGGCAAGATGGTGGAGCAGGGCACCGCGACCCAGATCCTGCAACAGCCCGGGATGGATTACACCCGTATGCTGGTGGCGGAGCGAGTGGCGGCCGAGCAGAGCCGGTTTGTCGAAGATCACGCTGCGGGCGACCGACCGGTCCTGGAGGTGAAGAATGTCGTCGCCGCCTATCGCGGCACGGTCAACGTGATCGATGATGTCTCAATCGACGTCCGGCGTGGTGACACGCTGGCCATCGTCGGCGAATCCGGCTCCGGCAAGAGCACTCTGGCGCGGGTCATCGTGGGGCTTCTGCCGCGCCGGCAGGGCGATGTCCTGTTCGATGCCGCCAGCTTGAAGCCGCGGCTGCAGGATCGCAGCAAGGAACAGCTTCGGCGCATACAGATGATCTATCAAATGCCGGACGTGGCGCTCAATCCGCGCCAGACGCTGCTCGATATCATCGGCAGGCCAGTGCAGTTCTATTTCGGCAAGCGCAGGGCGGAGGTGCGCGTCCGCGTGGAGGAACTGCTGCAACAGATCGACTTGCCGCCGGACTACATCAAGCGGCGGCCGCACGAGTTGTCCGGCGGCCAGAAGCAGCGCGTGTGCATCGCGCGGGCGTTGGCGGCAGAGCCGGACATCATCATCTGCGATGAGATCACGTCGGCACTCGACCCGCTGGTGGCGGATGAGATCCTGCGCCTGTTGCGACGCATCCAGGATGACACCGGTGTCGCGTTCCTATTTATCACGCACGACCTCGGGACAGTTCGCCGCATCGCCAACAAGGTTGCCGTCATGCTGAAAGGAAAGATGGTGGCGAATGGTCCGACCGAGCAGGTGTTCAGCCCGCCGTTCCACCCCTATACGGAATTGCTGTTGTCCTCGGTCCCGGAGATGCGGCCGGATTGGCTGGACGAAGTATTGAGCCGAAGACGAAAGGCTGGTTGATGACCGTGCACCGCAAGCTCGACGAGCTCCCAAACAAGATCAAGAAGGTCGAGCATTTCTGGATCACGCTGAAGGATGGTTGCCGCCTCGCGGCACGCATGTGGCTGCCGGAGGATGCGGAGACGCATCCGGTGCCGGCGATTCTGGAATACATCCCCTACCGCAAGCGCGATGGCACCCGCGGGCGCGATGAACCGATGCATGGCTATTTCGCCGGCCACGGCTATGCGGCGATCCGCGTCGACATGCGCGGCTCCGGTGAATCCGACGACGTGCTGCAGGACGAGTACCTGCAGCTCGAGCTCGACGACGCGGTGGAGGTGATTGACTGGATCACGCGCCAGCGCTGGTGCGACGGCAAGGTCGGCATGATGGGCAAGTCCTGGGGCGGGTTCAATTGCCTGCAGATTGCTGCCATGCGGCCGGAGCCGCTCAAAGCCGTGCTGTCGGTCTGCTCGACCGACGACCGCTATGCCGACGACATCCACTACATGGGCGGGTGCCTGCTCAACGACAATCACTGGTGGGGCGCGATCATGATGGGCTTCCAGGCGCGCCCGGCCGATCCGCTGCTGTTCGGCGAAGGTTGGCGCGAAAACTGGCTGAAGCGTCTCGACGAGATGCCGTTCTGGCCGGCGCTCTGGATGAAGCACCCGACGCGCGACGACTATTGGCGGCACGGCTCCATCTGCGAGGATTACGGCGCGATCCAGTGCCCGGTGATGCTGGTCGGCGGCTGGGCGGATGCCTATACCAACGCGATTCCACGCATGCTCGAGCATCTGAAAGTGCCACGGCGCGCGATTATTGGGCCGTGGGCGCATCTTTATCCGCATGACGGCATGCCGGGCCCGGCATTCGGCTTCCTGCAGGAAGCGGTGAAGTGGTGGGATCACTGGCTGAAGAATGCCAAGAACGGCGCGATGGATGGGCCGATGCTATGGTCCTGGCTGGAAGACGGCGCACAGCCGACAACCACTGCCACCTACCGCGAGGGCAGGTGGGTCGGCGACCAGACCTGGCCCAGCCCGAGCGTCGCAACGCAAGCCTGGTCCCTCGGTGCCGGCGTGCTGTCGCAGTCTGCGCAAGCGGCGGCCGATCTCGCCATTTGCTCACCGCAGACGGTCGGCATCGGCTGCGGTGAATGGATGGGCGCCGGCTGTCCGGGCGAGATGCCGCTCGATCAGCGCATCGATGACGCGGGATCATTGGTGTTCGATTCCGCGACGCTGACCCAGGATCTCGACCTGCTGGGCTTTCCGGTGCTTGATCTGGAATTCTCGGTCGATCGCGCGGTTGCGCAGGTTGGCGTGCGGCTCAGCGATCTGTTTCCGGACGGTGCCGCGCTGCGCGCCAGCTATGCGGTGTTCAACCTCAATCACCTGGCTGGTCACGACAAGCCGCAGCGCCTCGAGCCGGGCAAGCGTTATCGCGCGCGCATCAAGCTGAATGTGCTCGGACATCGGTTCGCGGCTGGGCACCGTCTGCGGCTCGCGATCTCCACCGCCTACTGGCCGCTGATCTGGCCGACACCGGAACGCATTATGCTGACCGTGCACACGGCGAACACACGGCTGGAACTGCCGGTACGGGCACCGCAGAAATACGACGGCGCGAACCCCTTTGCGCCGCCTGAGTCCGCGCCGTTGACGCCGGTCAGCAAAGTCGCGGAAGGACGCATCAAGCGCGAGATCCACCACGATCTTCTCACCGGCGTCGTGACCTACGTCACCGACGGAGAGGGAGGTGTATTCGGCGAGGGTATCCTCCGGTTCGATGAGATCGATGTGACCGTGAACCACGCGCTACGGCGCGAGCTCGTGATCCATCCCGACGATCCGCTCAGCGCGCATTACCGGATCACGCAGAGCCAGGATCTCAAGCGCGACGGCTGGGACATCCACGTGGAGACCGAGACTATCATGGCCTCCACCAACAGCGAGTTGATCCTGACCGGCCGCCTGGATGCCTATGAGAACGGCAAGCGCGTGGCTAGCCGCAACTGGCGCGAAACCGTCGCGCGCACGTTCCTCTAGCCGGATCATGGGGCGCCTGTCGGGCCGGGCCTACACGGATCTGCTCGCCATCCTGTTCGCCGTCATCTGGGCGTTGCTTGCGATTGCGCCGCTCTACCGGCACGACTGGATGCTGGAGAACCTGCTGGTCGTCGCCGTTGCGATCGCTTTCCTGTGGTGGCGCAACGACCTTCGCCTCTCGAAGCTGTCGAGCACACTGATCTTCATCTTCCTATGCGTGCACGAGATCGGCGCCCACTATACCTACTCGGAGGTGCCGTACGACAGATGGGCGCAGGCGCTGATCGGCACGACGATCAGCGAACTCTTCGGCTTCACGCGCAATCATTTCGATCGCCTCGAGCATTTCTTCTATGGCTTGCTGCTCTCCTATCCCATGCGCGAGGGATATATTCACGCCCAGATGCTGACAGGTCGGTTGACCTATACCGTCCCGATCGCAATCACCTTGGCTCTCTCCGCCTTGTACGAGCTTCTCGAGTGGGCGGCGGCGGAGGTTGTAGGCGGTGAACTGGGCGCAGCCTATCTTGGCACCAGGGCGACGTGTGGGATGCGCAGAAGGATATGGCTCTGGCCGGCTTTGGATCGATCCTGGCGATGGGCGCAACGTTTCTCGCGCACCGGCGGCGTCGGGAAAGTGTGGCGTTAACGCTCTGATTGCTCCTATGATGTCCTGAAAGAGCTCCGGTCTGCACGGAGCCGACGCTGGGAGGGACGTCATGCTGACCTTCGACGATTGCGTTGCGCTGTGCGATCTGACGGAAGAGGAGATCGCGGCCATCGCGGAGCATGAGCATCTGCCGATGATCGTCGCCGCAGAACTTGGCAACTATCTCATCCATGGTCCGGATGGTGCGTTGCGCGTGAAGCGCATCATCCTCGATGACGTGACGGCTGCGAACCGGGCGGGCGACGTTCGCCATGCATTGACGCTGAAGCTGGTGCTTCGCCATTTCGTGGAGCGGCATCCGGAGTGCAAGAAGCGGCGTCCGGCACCGCGTCGCGTGGTCAGCGAGACGGTGCGTCAGTTCCTGGAGACGACGCAGCCGGCCGCGTGACGCGCGGCAAGCCGCCCCAGATCTCCGGCCGTTCGGCGTGAAAGGCGAAGCCAAGTTTCAGGCTCTCGGCAATGCGCTGGGCACGCTCTATGAACATCGCGGCAAGCTCAAGATCGAACAGGCCATGGGCCGTTTCCGAGAAGAGCGCGAGCCAGCGCTCGAAGTACCTGGGCTCGATGCAGGGCAGCTTCACGTGCGCGGGGGATCGGCTTTCCCTTGTAGTGGCCAGTCGTGTTCATTACGGAAGACCAGAAATCGCACATGGTCTTGAGGTGCGCGGTCCAATCCTGGCCGATGGCGGCTAAAAAAAACGGACCCAGCTCCGCGTCCGTGCGGATGCGCGCATAGAAGGTCGCGACCAGAGTCTCGATCTGGTCGCTGGCGACCGCCTGCCGCAGCCACTGTCACATATCGATTGTGACAGGAGAGATCCCCGCGGATATAGAAGAGCGCGGCATTAGGGACATTTCAGGAGCGATGATGAAAACGGCCGACGTGATCGTGATTGGCGGCGGCATCGCCGGCGCCTCCGCCGCTGCCGAGATCGCGGCTGACGGCGCGCGCGTTCTGCTGCTGGAGATGGAGAGCCAGCCCGGCTATCACGCCACTGGCCGATCTGCTGCGATGTACGAGCCATCGGAGGGCGCGCCGATCGTCCGCGCTTTGACCCGTGCCAGCTATTCCTTCCTCTCGCAGCCGCCCGAAGGATTTGTGGAGGTGCCGCTGCTTTCGCCGCGCGGCGTGCTGATGCTGGCCTTTGGGGGTAACGAGCGGCTGACCGAGGAAGCGAAACGTAACGGCTATGTCGAAGTGGATGCCGCCTTCGCGCGCGCCAAGCTGCCGCTAGCGAAGCTGGATGACGCCTCTTCTATCCTGTGGGACGGCAGCGCGCAGGATATCGATGTCGACGCGCTGCATGCCGGCCGCCTGCGCGCGCTGCGGCGGGCCAAGGGCGAGATCGTAAACGATGCGCCAGTCCGGCGCGGCCAGCGCGCCGGCGGAGTCTGGCGGCTGGAAGCAGGCGGCGGGACCTACGAGGCGCCGACCATTGTTGATGCGGCCGGAGCCTGGAGCGACCAGGTGGCGCAGTCCTGCGGTGTCGCGCCGGTTGGCTTGCAGCCGAAGCGGCGGAGCGCGGCCATCATTGCGGGTCCGGCAGGCGTATCGGTGAGTGACTGGCCGGAAGTCCTGCCCATCGACATCAGCTTCTATTGCAAGCCGATGGGTGGCAAGCTGATGCTCTCGCCGGCGGAGGAGGAGCCAGTAGAGCCGCACGATACGTGGGCTGACGATCTTCGGCTGGCCGAAGCCGCTGCCGGCCTCGAACGTCTGGTGGACATGCAGGTTCATCGCTTGGAGCGCACATGGGGTGGCTTGCGCACCTTTGCGCCCGATGGTCTGCCGGTGGTCGGATTTGATCCGGCCGTAGACGGCTTCTTCTGGCTGGCCGGACAGGGCGGCTACGGCATCCAGACATCGCCCGCCTTGTCAAAGCTGGCGGCGGCCCTGATCGCGCGCCGAGACATGCCGGCCGATCTGGCGCGCGAGGGAATCTCGACGGAACATCTTTCGCCGCGCCGCTTTCGTTGAGCGCTCGATGAGACGCCGCGACAAGGCCATCAGCGAGATCGAGGCCGCGCGCGATGATCAATTTGCGCGTATTGAGGTCCACCGAAGCCAGGCACGTATCCAGTGAGCACCCCGTGCGCCGCCCAAGAGCGGCTGTCAAGAATCACTAGAAACTCAGAACCACAACGAGCGGCGGCGGCTTCGTGGCGCAGGAGGGGGCTACACCAGCGAGAGTCGCCGTCGCCCTGGCCTCAAGTTAGAAATACACTGCTATTAAACGAGGCCGCACTCTAAACAAGGAAGCAGTCGCTCCGTTGCAGCGCGCCGGGACGCGCATGTGAGCTGCAAGCCCCGCTATCGCGTGCGGCGGGTTCTTTTGCTGTCGGCGATAAGAAGGGATGGTGCTGCCGAGAAGGATTGAACTTCCGACCCCGTCCTTACCAAGGACGTGCTCTACCACTGAGCTACGGCAGCGCCTGATCCGGAACCCCGTCCTTGGTAAGGACGTGCCCGCCCGGAAAACGGCGCGGACAATGCCACTTTGGGCCAGCCAAGGCAAGGCCCGGAAATACCCAGATTTTTCCGCCGCTTTCATCAATTTTCCACGGTTCAGCCATCGTTCCATCATGGCGGGCCGGTAACCAGCGCGCCAGGAGACTGGGAGCAACGGTCTTCGATTCGAGTGGGGAGAGTGGTCATGATCGTCGCGATGCGGGGTTGGTGGCAGCAGTTCCAGAACCGGCGGCGCCACCGCAAGGATATCCAGGCCTTCCAGCGCCTGATGGACGCGCGGGAGGCACGCCGAGCCAGCCACTGAACAAAGCAGTTGGACGGCAATTGACCTCGGAAGCGGCGTCGGATAACTCCGCTGAGAGCGCCGCGAGAGGGTCCCGATGTCGTCCAGCAAGCCGAAATCACCGAAATCCACCGCCAAACCGCCTGGCACGACCGAGCAGTCCGAGCGCTTGGCAGCCGCCTTGCGGGATAATCTGAAGCGCCGAAAAGCCCAGACACGGGCCCGTCGGGAGCCGGGCTCCGGCCAGCGTCAGGGCTGAGCCACGCCGACCTTGAGCCCCCCAAAGCCTTCAAGTACAAAGCGTTAGCCGGCGCACCCGAAGGCTGCGCCGAAACCTTAAATGATCACCCTAAAGGATTGAAAACTATGGGCATCATGCCGGACACCTGGATCCGAGAGATGTCGCTGAAACACGGCATGATCGAGCCATTCGTCGAATCGCAGAAGCGCGAGGGGGTGATCTCCTATGGCGTCTCCTCGTATGGCTACGACGCCCGTGTCTCCCGCGAATTCAAGATTTTCACCAACGTCAACAGCGCGACCGTGGACCCGAAGTCCTTCGCCAAGGAAAGCTTCGTCGATCGCGAGACCGACGTCTGCATTATTCCGCCCAACTCCTTCGCCCTGGCGCGCACGGTGGAGTATTTCCGGGTGCCGCGCGACGTGCTGGTGATCTGCCTCGGCAAGTCAACCTACGCACGCTGCGGCATCATCGTGAACGTGACGCCGCTGGAACCGGAGTGGGAGGGCCATGTCACGCTGGAATTCTCCAACACCACGCCGCTGCCCGCGAAGGTCTATGCCAATGAGGGCGCCTGCCAGTTCCTGTTCCTGAAGGGCGAAGGCGCGTGTGAGACCTCGTATCGCGACCGCGCCGGCAAATACATGAAGCAGACGGGCGTCACTTTGCCGCGCCTGTAAAGGATCGCTCGATCATGGATCGCATTCGCATTCGCGGCGGCAACCCCCTGAAGGGCGAGATCCGCATCAGCGGCGCCAAGAACGCGGCGCTGCCGCTGATGGCAACGGCCTTGCTCACCGATGCCGAAGTGCGCCTCAACGGCGTGCCGGATTTGGCCGACATCACGACCATGACCAACCTGCTGGCGCAGCACGGCGTGGAAGTGACCACCAGGCTGTCCGGCAAGGAACGGTCAATCACGGTCTGCGGCAGCAACATCACGGATACCACCGCGCCATACGACCTGGTGCGCAAGATGCGCGCCTCCGTCCTGGTGCTGGGCCCTCTGGTGGCGCGGCACGGCCAGGCGCGGGTTTCGCTGCCGGGCGGCTGCGCCATCGGCACGCGCCCGGTCGATCTGCATATCAAGGGCCTGCAACAGCTGGGTGCCGAGATCGACCTGAAGGAAGGCTACATCGTCGCCCGCGCCCCGAAGGGGCTGACCGGCGCCGAAGTCAATTTCCCGAAGGTGTCGGTCGGCGCAACCGAGAACCTGCTGATGGCGGCCACCTTGGCCAAAGGCGAAACGAACCTGATCAACGCCGCGCGCGAGCCGGAGATCACCGACCTCGCCAAGTGCCTGATCGGCATGGGCGCCAAGATCGAGGGTCTTGGAACCGATCACTTGCGGATCCAGGGCGTCGAAAGCCTGCACGGCACGATCCATCCCGTCGTGGCGGATCGCATCGAAGCCGGCACCTATGCCATGGCGGTTGCGATCACCAACGGCGACGTCGAGCTCGTCGGCGCGCATCATGATCTGATCGCGTCGGTGATCGCGACCATGACCCAAGCCGGCGTCCAGTTCACCGAAACGCCGCGCGGCCTCCGCGTGAAGCGAACGAATGGCGACCTTCTTGGCGTCGACGTGATGACGGAGCCGTTCCCCGGCTTCCCGACCGATCTGCAGGCGCAGATGATGGCGCTGATGACCACCGCCCAGGGCGCTTCCATGATCACCGAGACGATCTTCGAGAACCGCTTCATGCACGTGCCGGAGCTGACCCGCATGGGCGCCAGCATCAATGTGCATGGCGCATCGGCCATGGTGCGCGGTGTGAAGCGGTTGACCGGCGCGCCCGTGATGGCCACCGACCTGCGCGCCAGCGTCTCGCTCGTTCTGGCAGGGCTGGTGGCCAATGGCGACACAATCCTCAACCGCGTCTATCACCTGGACCGCGGTTATGAATGGCTCACGCATAAGCTGGCAGCCTGCGGCGCGGAGATCGAGCGCCTGTCGGAGGGAGCGGCGGAATGACCCCACCGCTCAAGATCATCGCGTGCGATACCGAAGACCTGGCAATCGTATCGGCCTGTTTGCAGGATGCGCTGATTCCGCTCAACGAGATGCGCTACCTGCCGCAGGAACGGCGCTTCATCATGGTAGCGAACCGGTTCCGCTGGGAACGTGCGGCGCAGGACAAGCAGGAACCGGCGCTAAGCAAGGACGCCTCGTTCGAGGGCGACGACGATTTTGGCGCATTGCAGCGCACCAATGCCGGCATCTGCATCGACCGCGTCCTTGCGGTCCGTAGCCGCGGCATCGACCGCTCGAAGCCCAATGATTTCCTGTCTTTGTTGTCGGTCCAACTGGACGGCAATAAGGTGTCGTTCCTGTTCGCTGGCGGCGGAACCATCCAGGTGGAGGTCGAGGGCTTGGCGCTGTATCTCAGCGATCTGGGCAAGGCCTGGCCAACCCAGTGGCAGCCCGACCACGCGGTGAACTCGACCGACAAGGCAACGGGCCGATGACGGTCGGAACCGGCGCGCCCACGTTTGTGCTGGCATTGCCGAAGGGGCGGATCCTGCGTGAGTTGACGCCGCTTCTCACGCAGGCGGGGTTGGGGCCGGAACCGGATTTCCATGACGAGAATTCGCGCAAGCTGCGCTTCGCGACCAGCGATCCAAAGCTCGAAATCATCCGCGTGCGCAGCTTCGATGTCGCGACGTTCGTCGCGTTCGGTGCTGCCCAACTGGGCGTCGCCGGCAATGACGTGCTACTGGAATTCGACTACCCCGAAATCTATGCGCCGATCGATCTTGGCATCGGCAAGTGCCGCCTGGCGGTGGCGGAGCCGGCGGAGATGGTTGGGGAGGACGACCCGAACCGCTGGTCCCACATTCGCGTCGCGACCAAGTACCCCAACGTCACGCGGGCGCATTTCGCGGCGCGCGGCGTCCAGGCCGAATGCATCAAGCTGTCCGGTGCGATGGAGTTGGCGCCGACTCTGGGGCTCAGCCGGCGCATCGTCGACCTGGTCTCGACCGGCGCGACGCTGAAAGCCAACAACCTGGTCGAAGTCGAGCACATTGCGGACGTGACGTCGCGGCTGGTGGTCAACCGCACGGCCTGGAAGACCTATCCGGAGGAGATCGGCGGCTGGATCGAGCGGCTGCGCGCCGCGGCCGGCGCGATCTGAGCGCATGGCCGAAGCCGGGGCCACCAGGCGCATCGTCAGCATTCACCTGGCAGACGCAGCCTCCCTGCGCCAGTCGGCCGAAGCGGAGCAGGAGAGGGCGGTAGCGATTTTCGACCTGATCGAGGAGAACGAGTTCGCTCCGTCGGTCGATCACCCCGGCCCATATCATCTGGTCCTGGCGGTACAGGACAAGAAGCTGGTGTTCGATATTCGCGACACCAGCGACCAGGAGCTCTACAGGTTCATCCTCTCCCTCACGCCCTTTCGGCGCATCATCAAGGAATACTTCGACGTCTGCGAAAGCTATTACGCCGCTATCAAGACCTCGAGCCTGTCGCAGATCGAGGCGATCGACATGGGGCGACGGGGCCTGCACAACGAAGGATCGGAGATCCTGCGCGACCGTTTGGCGGGCAAAGTGGAGATGGACTTCGGAACGGCGCGACGGCTGTTCACGCTGATCTGCGCCCTGCACATGAAGACGTGAGGGCGGCATGGCGGGCCTGCCTGGCAGCGTGCTGTTCTGCTGCAGCCTCAACTCGATCCGCTCGCCGATGGCGGAGGCGCTGCTCAAATACCTTCATGGCAAGCGGATCTATGTGGATTCGGTCGGCGTACGCGCCAGCGAAGTCGACGGCTTCGCCGTCGCCGTTATGGACGAGATCGGCATTGATATGACCAAGCACCGCTCGAAGACGTTCGATGACCTGGAGGACACGTCATTCGATCTCATCATCTCGCTGTCGCCGGAGGCCCAGCACAGCGCCGTCGAAATGACTCGCACCATGGCCTGCGACGTCGAGTACTGGCCGACCATGGATCCCAGCGTGATCGAAGGAAATCGCGAGGAACGGCTGGAGGCCTACCGGCAGGTGCGCGATACGCTGTTGGCGCGCATCCGGGAGCGCTTCCCACCGGCCGGCGCGCCGCAGATCTGACAACGATCAGGGATTGAGGCCCAGCACGCTTCGCAACTTGCGCGCCAAGTCGTGACGGCGATAGGGCTTGGTGATGATTTCCCCGGCATTGGCGAATTGCGCCTGGTTGCGCAGGGATCCTTCTGCAAAGCCGGTGGTGAGCAGCGTCCTGACCTCTGGACGCAGGCGGCGGGCAGCCTGGACCAGCTCGGTGCCCGACATGCCGCCGGGCATCACGACATCGCTGAACATCAGATCGATCTTCTGGTCCGACTGCAGGATCTCAAGGGCGGCCGCGCCGCTGTTGGCCTCGATGACGGTACAACCGAAATCGCGCAACAGCCTGCACACGATCTTGCGCACATCAATGTTGTCTTCGACCACGAGCACGGCCGCATCGATCTTGTCCGGATCCGTCTGCGCGGGCGCGGGAGGCGCGGCAACCGCAGTATCTTGACCGGCGCGCGGCAGATAGAGCCGCACGGTCGTGCCGTGCCCGACCTCGCTATAGATCTTCACATGTCCGCGCGACTGCCGTGCGAATCCATAGACCATGCTGAGCCCCAGACCGCTGCCCTTGCCGTGCTCCTTGGTCGTGAAAAAAGGCTCGAACACGCGATTCAGTATCTCCGATGATATCCCCGTGCCGGTATCGGAGACGGCGAGCATGACATAGTCTCCTGGCTGGGCGTCTGGATTGGACGCGGCGTACTCTTCATCAAGATGCTGGTTGGCGGTCTCCAGGGTCAGCCGCCCGCCGTTCGCCATCGCATCGCGCGCGTTGATTGCCAGATTCGCGATGGCTGATTCGACCTGGGCGGCATCGGCCATTGCCGCCCAAAGGTCCGGTGCCAGCCGCATCTCCACCTCGATATGCTCGCCAAGCGTTCGCGAGAGAAGCGCACGCGTGGAGGCAACCAGAGCACCCAGGTCAAACGGCTTCGGCGACAGCGCCTGGCGTCGAGAGAAGGCCAGCAGTTGGCGGATCAGGGTCGCTCCGCCAAGCGCCGCCTTCAGGGCGAGATCGACAGATTCCCTGGCGGTAGCCTGCAGTTCCGGCTGATCCTGGAGCAGATCCAGATTCCCGATCACGACCGCGAGCAGATTGTTGAAATCGTGCGCCAGTCCGCCGGTCAGCTGTCCCACCGCCTCCATCCGGTGCGCGTGCTCGAGCTGACGCCGCGTCGCCTTGCTTTCCGTGACATCCTCCACAATGCAGACGGCACCGCGCACGTGCTGCTCTCCATCATACAGCGGAGCACCAAATACCCTGAGCTCGAGCGGTGTCCCCGTGGATGGCTGATGGCGGATCTCGACATCCGTCAGCACTTCGCCCTCGAGCAGCCGCCGCACCATGTCACCCAGTTCGGTGCCGGCCACCTCGACCAAAGGCGGGAAGGGACGCCCGACCACGTCCGTCGCCGACAAGCCGAAGATCCGTTCGGCATTGCGGTTCCAGACAATCACGCGACGGGCGCCATCGAGGCCGAGAATGGCGATCGGCGAGGATTGAACGACGGCATCCAGCGTCTGGTTGGCCTGGCGAAGCGTCGCCATCATCGTCTCGCGATCCGTGATGTCGCGGATGATGGCGGTGAAGATCGTGCGGTCGTCCTCAACCATCTTCGAAATGTAGGCCTCCGCCGGAAACTCCTGCCCGTTCTTTCGCCGCGCGAACAGCTTATCAGGCACGCGGATCTGCATCTCGACGTCGGATGATGCTCCGAATCGCTGGATCTGCTCGCGCACCGGCGCCACGAATCGCGCCGGCAGCAGCATCTCGACGCTGTGCCCGATTGCCTCCTCGGCGCTGCACCCGAACAGGCGCTCGGCGGCCTGGTTAAAGACCGCGATGTGCAGGCCTTGGTCCATGGCGACGATGGCATCAGGCGCGATCGAGAGAATCTGCCGGTAGCGCGCCTCCATCATTCGCCGCCGGCCTTCCGCAGCGGTCCTGTCGCGGCGCACGGCAGAATCGCGCAGTTCCCGCTCGATCGCCGGGGCGAGTCGCTTAAGATTGCCCTTCATCACGTAGTCCTGGGCGCCGGCCTTCATCGCGGCCACGGCCACGTCCTCACCGATGGCGCCGGACACGAAGATGAAAGGAACGTCCAGATTGCGCTCGCGCACCACCTTCAACGCGTCGAGGCCGGAGAAGTGCGGCATGTTGAAATCGCACAGAACGATGTCCCAACTCTGATCGTCCAGTGCGGCCTTGAGCCCTGCTTCCGTGTCGGTACGTTCCGCGCTGATGTCGTAGCCATCGCGCCGAAGCTCGCGGATCAGCAGATCCGTATCGTCGGCGGAATCATCGATAATCAGTGTTCGCAACGATGTGGTCATCTGTTCAACGCGGCGGGCCTTCGTTGAGCAACAGCCAGTACATGCCGAGTTGGCGTGCAGCCTCGACGAACTCGTCGAAATTGACCGGCTTGCGAACGTAGCTGTTGCAGCCGTCCCGATAGCTCTGGGCGATGTCGCGCTCCTCCTTGGAGGAGGTCAGGATCACCACCGGCAACGTCTTGGTTCGCGGGTCCGCACGAATCCGGCGCAACACCTCGAAGCCGTCCAGCTTGGGCAGCTGGAGGTCCAACAGCACGATCTCCGGGAGATCGCTGGCGTCGCGGCCGGCATAAGCGCCCGTTCCGAACAGGAAGTCGACCGCCTCCGCCCCGTCGCGCGCGACCACCACGCCGTTCGCGAGATTGTTCTTGTTGAGAGCACGCAGCGTCAAGGCCTCGTCGTCCGGATTGTCCTCGACAAGAAGAATGTATTTCCCCGCCATTCCGACCTCTGGTGTCTACAAGGTAAAGAAGAACGTGGCGCCGCTGCCCGGTTGGGATTCCGCCCAGATCCGGCCGCCATGCTTATGGATTATACGTTGCACAGTCGCGAGGCCGATACCAGTGCCGGCAAACTCCCGCGCATCGTGGAAGCGCTGGAAGGCGCCAAACATCTTGCCGGCATAGGTCATATCGAAACCGACCCCGTTGTCGCGGACGAAAAAAGCAGACTTGCCATCGACCTTTGCCTTGCCGAGCTCAATCCGGGCCGGCGAGCGTGGCGCGGTGAACTTCCAGGAGTTATTGAGCAGGTTGTCCAACGCCACCTGCAGAAGCCGCGGGTCGCCCTTGGCGCGAAGCTGCGGCGCAATGACGAACTCGGCCCGACGCTCTGGCGCGGAGTCCTGAAGGCCGCCCATGATCTGCTGCGCGATCTCACTGAGATCGACATCGTCGATCCTGATGTCGGTTCGGGTCACGCGCGCCAGCTTGATCAGATCGTCGATCAGCAGCCCCATGCGCTGGGCGGCCTGACGCACGCGATTCAGATAAGTATGATGCTCGGTGTTCAACAGCGGTCCGGCGTCCTCGACGAGCGCCTGGCTGAAGCCGTCGATGGCCCGCAGCGGCGCGCGCAAATCGTGAGAAACCGAGTAGCTGAAGGCTTCGAGCTCCTTGTTCACCGCGGTGAGTTCGGCATTGTCGAGTTGAAGCCGCCGGTTGAGGTCCCGAATCTTGGCCTCGCTGGCACGCTGTTCGGTGATGTCGCGCACGCTGCAGAATACGGCCATGCCTTCGACCGTTTGGGTCGGGCTGAGGCTGATCGCGACCGGGAACTCCGACCCATCCTTACGCAACCCATAGAGCTCGAGCCCGGCGCCCATCGGCCGGGTCCGCGCCGCGCCGACGTAGCCCTTTCGGTGGCCGACATGTACGCCGCGGTAGCGCTCCGGCACCAGCGTCTCGATCGGCTGGCCGATCAGTTCCTCACGGCGATAGCCGAATAGCTGCTCCGCCTGCGCGTTCGCGAGCTGGATCCCGCCCTGGTCGTCGGTGATGAGCACGGCATCGGGTGCCGATTCGAGAAGGTCTCGAAAGCGTGCCTCGCTGGCGCGCAACTTGCGCTGTGCTTCCGCCCGCACCGTGATATCGCGCACGATCGCGGTGAAGAATAGATCGTGATCGACCTCGGAGCTTGCCAGTGCGAGGTCGACGGGAAACTCCCGTCCGTCCTTATGCAGGCCCACCAGCTCCACGGTCTTGCCGATGACCTTTTCTTCGCGAGTGTTGAGATACCGCTGCAGCCCTTCAGCATGTGCCTGGCGGAACCGTTCCGGCATCAACCGGGTCAGCGGTTCGCCTATCATCTCCTGCTCGGAATAGCCAAAGGCGCGCTCGGCGCCCGGATTGTAGTACCGAATGAGTCCGTGGCGGTCCGCCGAGATGATGGCATCGCTGGCCGTTTCCGTGACCGCCCGAAACTTGGCTTCGTTGAGGCGAATACGCTGCTCCGCATCGCGACGATGGATCTGATAGCGCGCAAAGCCGAGCGAGACGGCGGCCACCAGAAGCAGGAGAACCGCTGAGGCACCGATGAAGTCCCGGCGCAGATCGCTCGTCTGCGCGGTTGAATACGCGCGCGGCGTGTGGACCACTATGAACCAGCTGGAGGCAGTCGGCGCAGCAACACCCGATTGGTCGACGGCGGCTTCAGCACGTGTGTAGGTGAAGCGTCCAAGCTCATTGGCGACTTGGCCGGTGGGTGCGGCCTGCATCTGCTGCCAGATATCGGGATAGGCAGCCGCAAAGGTTCTGCCCATGCGGTCCGGATACATGAAAGCGAAGGCGCTGTCCTTCGGTCCCAGCAGCCAGTAGCCCTCTGAGTTCAGCATCCAGATCTCCGCAACGGCATCACTCAGGTCGAGGACCCTGTCCAGTATGCGCTCTGCGAGATAGTTGATGACAACGATGCCACGCTTCGTGCCCACTTCATCAAAGACTGGAGCTCCAACACGGAGGGTCGGTTTCGGCGGCTGCTCGATCACGGCGCCCTCGACGCTGAGATCGAGCTGGGAGATAAACACCTGCCCATGGTCGAGCTTTAGAGTCTCAGTCGTGTAATATCGATCGGCCTTGTTCTGGAGCTGATCAGGCGGCACCAATTCAACACCTGTTGGCGTTCGGTTGATGCGCACGATCTCCTGTCCGCGCGTGTCGATGAACCGAAGTTGCTCGAAGAAACGCCGGCTTTTCGCAAAGACGAGATACTCCGATTCAAGGCGGCGCAGCGATTCTTCGTCACCCTTGGCGAGAAGGCCGCGCAAGGCATCCTGCTCGGAGAGATAGGATACGTCCGCAATCGTTGATGCGACTGGCAGCGCCACGCGCTGGCGTGCGATATCCACAATACGCTGCTCAGTCGACTCCGCGACTAGGCGGATCGCGTTCACTTGGTTGGAATAGAGCAGATATGGGATGACAACCGCCGCCAGGGCCAGCGGAAGAAAAATCAGCGCGGCTCTCTTGACCGTGCGTCCGCTCACGTCACCCCCCGACACCGGGCACGCCCGGATACGCCAATGCCACTTTTGGATTGCCCCTTTGTCAGTATTGCTGAACTCAGCTAAGCATACTTAGGAATATTAGGCCAGCGGTAGTCTCTAGTCCTTTAGCTGCAGCCAGTTAGTCGGAAAAGGCATCGGATCTCATCTCAAACAGCCCCGGAAAAGGCGGCGGCCGGGGAAGGAATTGAGGAATCCGGGAAAAAGGTTTATATCCGCGCCCAATTCGGGGCCTGCCCGCATGCCGGGCGGCTTCGCCAAACAAGGAAGCTACATGGCGAAAGAAGATCTTATTGAGTTTTCCGGGACAGTTACCGAACTGCTCCCCAATGCAATGTTCCGGGTCAAATTGGACAATGACCACGAAGTGCTGGCACACACTTCCGGCAAGATGCGAAAGAACCGGATTCGCGTCCTTGCTGGCGACCGCGTGAACGTGGAAATGACGCCCTACGACCTGACCAAGGGCCGCATCACGTTCCGTTTCAAATAAAGCTCGCAGTTTTCTTCATGCCGGTGGCTGAAACCGGGCGCCAGCAGCTTGTATTGGCTTCAGGTTCGGCGCGGCGGCGCGACCTTCTCCGGCAGATCGGCCTAGAGCCTTCGATCATCGATCCGCCTCACATCGACGAGCATCACGGCCCGCGCGAGCTTCCGCTGGCCTATGCCAGACGGATGGCGCACGAGAAGCTGGCGGTGATCGCGCCGCAGCATCGCGGATCCTGGGTCCTTGCGGCCGATACCGTCGTGGCCTGCGGGCGGCGCATCCTGCCCAAGGCCGAGACCGAAGCCCAAGCGCGTGCGTGTCTGGACCTGCTCAGTGGTCGCCGTCACAGCGTGCTGGGCGGGATCGCCGTCGCGGCGCCGGATGGTCGCATTGCCGAACGCGTGGTGACGACGACCGTCGCCTTCAAGCGGCTGACGGCGCGCGAGATCGACGCCTACATCGCGACCGGGGACTGGCACGGCAAGGCAGGCGGCTATGCGATCCAGGGGCATGCCGCTGCCTTCATTCCGTGGATCAACGGCTCCTACGGCAATGTCGTAGGATTGTCGATCAGCGATGCGGTTGCCATGCTCGGCGGCCTTGGTTGGCGCGTCTGACATGCAGCATCGCATCTTCATTGCCGGTGGCGACGAGACGCTCGAGGTCTTCCGCTGGTCGGACGACCGTCTCGCCCAGGCGATCCGTGAAACCCCGCAGGCACGCTCCCAGATCGGCGCCGTCTATCTGGGCCGCGTGGAACGGATCGAGCCCAGCCTCAATGCTGCCTTCGTTGAGATCGGCCTGGGACGGCCCGGACTGCTGCCGCTGAAAAAGCAGGGGCAGCATCCGACGGAAGGCTCGATCATCCTGGTACAGGTGCGGCGTGACGAGCGCGAAGGCAAGGCGGTGCGGCTCTCTGCCACCGTCCATACCGAGACCGCCTACGAGCAGCAATTGGCGCACGCGCGGGCGCAGGGGCGGATTCCGGCGTGTCTGGTCCCACCGCCCAATGCCTGGCAAAGCTGCCTCGCAGCGCTCGATCCGGCCGAGGTCGAGGAGGTGATCTGCGATCGACGGGTCGATGTCGGTGCAGTCCAGCGCTGGTGCGCCGTTCATGCCCTGGAACTCTCCGAGCGTGTGCGGCACGTGCCGTTGCGGGACTGGCAACCGAAACGCGGCGAAGCGGAGGAGGAGGTCGCAGCGGCTCTGGAGGACACCGTCGCGCTGCCTTGCGGCGGCAATCTCCTAATCGAGCCGGTGCGCACGCTGACGGCGATCGACGTCAACTCCGCCGCTGCGACGCGCAAGGCCGGCATCGAGCTCACGGCCTTGACCGTGAACCTCGACGCGGCGCGGGAGGTGCCGCGGCAACTGGCACTGCGCAACCTGGGCGGGATCGTGGTTGTCGACTTCATCGACCTTGAAAACCGCAACAAGCGGGAACAGGTGCTGCAGAGATTGCGCGAGGCTGCGGCGATCGATCCGGCGATCGAGTGGGTCGGCAACATGTCGCGGCTGGGGCTTGTTGAAATCCTGCGCCGACGGCGCGGCGCGACTTTGGCGGAGATGTGGGGCGGGGAGGAGTGCAATGGCGAGCACTAAAAGCGGCTGCCCGGTCTGCAGCAAGCCGACCGATCCCAAATTCAAGCCCTTCTGCTCGCAACGCTGTCGGCAGGTGGACCTCAACCGCTGGCTCAGCGGGACCTATCGCATCCCAGGCAGCGAGCGCCCCGGCAGCGACGTGGAGGACAAAAATCAATCTGAATCTGAGGATTAGCGGCCGGAGCGGGGCAATTTCCGGACTGGACAGGGGGCGGGAATCTCTCTAAAAGACCGCCTGCCTTACGGCCGGCGCCCGCCGGCCATCGCGGGGCCCAGGTAGCTCAGTTGGTAGAGCATGTGACTGAAAATCACAGTGTCGGTGGTTCGATTCCGCCCCTGGGCACCATTTCCTGTTCGGGCAAACGCAGCTAAGCTCTCCCGCACTTACTGGCGCGCCGCGTCGATGTGCCTTTCTCCTGTTCGGTAGGTAGGCGCCCCGCCTCTCGCAGCCGGCTGGAAACACCTCTCGTTCGTAGATGGGGGAGGCGTCCATGACTCAGCGTCTCGCTTGCCCCAGCGTTCTGACGGCTTTGTTTCTATACGCGGGGGTGCTTATCGCCTATTCGGCAGATGCATCCACGCCGGTACCCATCAAGCTCGCACTCTTTGATTTCGAGTTTGAAGATATGAGCGCGGGCGCGTCCTCCACTGGCTTGGCTTCATCGGACACCGGCCACCTGACGGACGTTACGAGCGCGGTTCGAGAGCTGTTCGCGCGGTCGGGTCGCTACAGTCTGATTGACATCGCTGGCGGAGACGCGGCCCCGCGAAAGCGCGCACGCTGCGCAAGTGCAACGGCTGCGATGCCGGCATCGCGCACCAGTTGGGTGCGGAGCAGTCGTTTGTCGGTGTCGTCAAGCGGATTACTCGGACGGAGTACACGGTGCGATTCCAGATCCGCGACGCGCGGACGGGTGCTGTCCTGAGCGATGAGGACAGCGGGCTTCGCATGGGCTCCGATTATTCGTGGAGTAGGGGCGCGGTTCGGTTGATCAAGGATCGCCTACTGGAGAGGCGAGATCAGCAATAGCCCTACAGAACCCGCCGCCATTCAAGTATCGAGACAATCCAGTCATTGCGATAACACAAGCCGTCGGGTAGCTGAGAGCTGGTCTTCAGCTGATCCGTATTCCCGAGATGAACGCCACCACCACGATCGCGGAACTGGATAGCAGCGCCGCTTGGCGGCGGCTCGCCGCGGCGCTGGCGCTCGCCACGATCGGTGGCGTGGGTCTGTGGTCCAGCGTCGTCGTCTTGCCAACCATCGAGGCGGAGTTCGGCGTCGATCGCGGCGGCGCTTCCATTCCCTATACCGCGACCATGGTCGCCTTCGCCTTCGGCGGCGCGATGATGGGGCGGTTGGCGGATCGTTTCGGCATTATGATGCCGCTTATCCTCGGCTCTATCATGCTGGGCATCGGCTATGTCGTCGCGGCCAGCGCCGGCTCCTACTGGAGCTTCGTTGTCGCCCACGCCGTGCTCATCGGCGGGCTGGGCAGCTCCTCGACCTTCGGCCCGCTGGTCGCCGACATCTCGCACTGGTTCCTGCAGCGGCGCGGCATCGCCATCGCCATCGTCGCCAGCGGCAACTATCTCGCCGGCACGATCTGGCCGCCGATCCTGCAGCATGCCATCGAGACGATCGGCTGGCGCTACGCCTTCATGGGGCTCGGCGTGTTCTGCATGGCGACGATGCTGCCCATCGCCCTGCTGCTGCGGCGAAAGGCGCCGGCGGATCACGGCACTCCATCGACGAACGGCGCGCATGCTACGATCACGACGATGCCGGCACCGCCCCTGGTCCTGCAGGGTCTGCTGATGCTGGCGGGCGTGGCCTGCTGCGTCGCAATGTCGATGCCGCAGGTGCATATGATCGCCTATTGCGGCGACCTGGGTTACGGACCGGCGCGCGGCGCGGAGATGCTCTCCATCATGCTTGGCCTGGGTGTCGTCAGCCGACTTGCGTCCGGCCTGATCGCCGACAGGATCGGCGGCGTGGGCACGCTGATCCTGGGCTCAACCCTGCAATGCCTGGCGCTGCTGCTCTATCTGCCGTTCGACGGGCTGGCCTCGCTCTACGTCATCGCCGGATTGTTCGGCCTATCGCAGGGCGGCATCGTGCCGAGCTACGCGCTGATCGTGCGGCAGTACTTTCCGGCCGGCGAGGCGGGCGGGCGCATCGGCCTAGTGCTGATGGCAACGGTCATCGGCATGGCTCTGGGCGGCTGGATGTCGGGCGAGATCTTCGACTGGACCGGCTCCTATCAGGCGGCCTTCCTCAACGGCATCGCTTGGAACCTGCTCAATATGAGTGTCGCGTTGTGGCTGCTACTGACCCGGTTCCGCGGCGGCGCAAGTTCCAGCCGCGCCTAGCTAGGCCCGGCCCGATCCAAGCCGGATGGCCAGCGCGACCAGTTCGGCCTGGCGGTGGGTGCCGGTCTTCTGGAAGCAGGATTTGATCTGCGACATCACCGTCGAATAGGAGACGCCGATGATCTGCGATGCCTGCCTGAGGCTCGCCCCGGTCGCGAGCAGCCTGACCAGCCTTGCTTCCGCGGGCGACAAACCGAAAGCGCTGCGGAGCGTTTCGACCGAAACCAGCGCCGGTTCGAACTCCTGCGCCAGGATCATGATCGATCCGCCCTCGAGGTCTGGGCGCGCGCTCGTGTCCCTGCGCTGCAGGGGCAGGACGTTGAGCGAGATCAGCGGCGTCTGCTCATCGCTATTCACGATGATATCGGATGGTTGATGCGCGTCCACTTGGTGCGCGGGGCGCGCCGCCGCTTCGATAGCCTCCCATAATCGCTTGGTTGCCTTCGCCGAGCACGTCACGATCCTGCCGTTGGGATCGATGGCGAGCACGCCCGATGGATCGAACAGCCTGCAGGCCGCCTCGTTCGCAAGCACCAGGCGGCCTTCAAGCGTGGCGAGGATGGCCGGTTGTCGGATGTGGTCGAGGGCGTCGGATAGCTGACTCACGCGCAACTTCACGTCATTCAGCTTCATATGCAGGCGCCCGGCGCGCCGCAGGTGCGCGCTGAGCGAGCCGAGGATCTCGACTTGCGCGGTATCCTCCGGATCGGCGTTGCGCGACCGGTGGATGCCGATGCCCAATCCCACGCCGGCGCCGCGGTCCAGCGTGATCCAGCTGGCGGCACTCCAGTATCCGTCCGTGATGCGGCGAAAGAATTCATTGTAGTAGCTGGAGCGGATGAAACGGTCTTGCGGCATGTAGTGATGGAGCAGGTGGACCTCGTCCGACGGGAGGCTCATCAGCACCTGGGCGCGAAGGTCCTGCCGGGCATATTGCTGCTCATAGACCGTTGCGTCGAATTCCCTGTAACCGGCCGCGCCAATTACCTTGGCAGCCGCACCGCTGCGCACCTGGAGCGAGCACGAGACGGCGCCCGCCGCTTGCGCGATATCGCCGGCGACGTCGCTCCACAGGCTGCGTTCGTCGACAGCCGCGTAGATCTTGTCGATGATCTCCTCAAGCTTCGGCCGTGTAATCCCTTGGCCCAAGCCGACCTCCTGGCTTGAAAGCGATATGTCCCGAGACAATCCATTAATCCTTCTAAGATAGACGATGGATTCCCCGCCGTCTTGCGCGGTTCACGTTTCGCATGATGGAAAATCATCCCGGAAGGAAGCGTGAAACGCGTATTCACGCCTGGACTAGGCGCAAATTGCTATAAGTTTCCGATAGTTGCGTCATCACGCACCTGTCCACACACCGGATTGTCGGACAGTGCAAATTCCCCGATTTCACAACGCTTTCCCCCAATTGGGGGATGAGGAATCACCCGATTCCCACAGAATACGTCTCGATCACGCGGGTGGGGGAGACGACATGGCCCACGGGCGACCACAGGAAGGTTCGTTGCGAGCGGCTACCGATCCACGGCTTGGGGTGGCTCGGATGGCCGACAACGTGGCGCGTCAGGCGGCGCTGGAGAGGGCGAGGCCCGTTCGATCGACCAGACGGGACCAAAGGCCAGCGCTGCCTGATAGCGACCTTGATCGTGGCGATGGTCCTGTCTCGCATGTTGCCGTCGAGCAGCTTGAGATCGAACGGTTTCGGGCAGTGCTTGGCGGGAGACGTTGAGCGGGGAGATGACATCGTGTGGCAGATACACTCGTACGGAGATTTTTTGAGCGAGCACGCCGGTAATCGCCATGTCATCGGCAGCGCCTTGATCATCCTGGCTGCTGCTGCCCTGCTGCTGATCGTGTTTGCGTGAGTTGAGGTTTGCGACTGCCGAGTACCCAGTAACTTGCCATCAGCATCCCTAACTGGACCGACGATCCGTCCCCACTTTCGTTGGTCAGTGGCGACGAAGCCTCAGTCCCGGAGGCTTCGTCGCCAAATTTTTTTGTGAGGGAAAGATTCTCAGCCGTCTAGCGTTTCCCTGATGCATGCCGCCAGCTCGTGCTTGCGATAGGGCTTCGATAGCACGCGCACGCCCGGGTCGAGCTTGCCGAGGCGCAGGATCGAATCTTCCGTATAGCCCGAGGTGAACAACGTCTTGAGATTAGGGTGCCGGCTCTTGGCGGCTTCCGCGAGTTGGCGGCCGGTCATGCCGCCGGGCATGACGACATCCGTGAACAAGAGGTCGACCGAAGCGCCATCTTCCAGAATCCTCAGCGCCTGGGGGCCATTGGCCGCTTCGATCACCTGGTAGCCGAGACCACGCAGCTGGTGCAGCACCAAGCGGCGCACATCAGGATTGTCCTCCACCACCAGAATGACCTCGCCACCGCCCTTGTGCGGCGTGGCGGCCGGCGCGGAGTCGGCGGTCGCCGATGCATTGGAAAGGCGCGGCAAATAGAGCCGCACGGTCGTTCCGTGGCCGACCTCGCTATAGATCTTCGCGTGCCCGGCGGATTGTTTCGCGAAGCCGTAGATCATGCTGAGGCCGAGGCCAGTGCCCTTGCCGACTTCCTTCGTTGTGTAGAACGGCTCGAAAACGTGGGCCAGGATATCGGGGGACATGCCGGTTCCGGTGTCCGTCACGGCCATCATGACATAATCCCCAGGCGCGACCTCCGCTTTGCTGCTGGCATAATCCTCATCAAGGTGGACATTGCCGGTCTCGATCGTGAGCTTGCCGCCCTCCGGCATCGCGTCGCGCGCATTGATGGCGAGATTGAGCAGCGAGTTCTCGACCTGACCGCTATCCGCCAGGGCCGGCCACAAATCCTGGGCAAGCTTCAGCTCGATCTCCACATGCTCGCCCAGAGTACGGCGCAACAACTCGTCCATGTCGCCGATCAGCCTGTTGAAGTCGACCTCTCGCGCCACCAGTGTCTGCTGACGGGAAAAGGCCAAAAGTCGGTGGGTGAGGGCGGCGCCGCGCTCCGCGGCACGCAACGCCTGTTCGATCGGCGGACGCATCTCGCCCGGAATGCGTTGCGGATCGAAATCGAGCGCACCGATGATGACCGTCAGCAAGTTATTGAAATCGTGTGCCACACCGCCGGTCAATTGGCCGACCGCATCCATCTTCTGGATCTGATGGAGTCGCGATTCCGCATCGCGTTGCGCGGTGACATCGCGCCCTGAGGAGATGACGTGCAGCACGCCATCCTGCATGAAGGGAACGGCCTGCAGCTCCCCGACCCGCGTCTTGCCGTCAAGGCCGAGAATCCTCATCTCCGCGAGGGGCAACGGTTGGAGTCTCTCCTTCAATCGCCGGGTCCGTTCCATCGCGCGCTCGCGGTCGTCGGGATGGATGATATTGAAGATCGGCATGCCGATCAGCTCATCCGGGCCGTTCGCGCCGAACAGTCGTGCAGCCGCCGGATTGGCGAACTGTACCCTGCCGTCCACATGGATCCAGATCCCCTCCTGCACCAGATCAAAGATGTGGCGGAATCGCTGCTCCGACGCCTGCCGTTGAGCCTCGCTTGTGGCGAGCGCAAGCTCCGCGCGCTTTTGCTTGGTTCTGTCGATATCGAAGCCACCGATCGCGATGACCTTTCCGGCCTCGTCCCGGATCGGAAACTTCACCAGCAGCGCCCACTCGTACTCCACGTCGGGCGGCATGCGGACTTCCTGGAGGATCGGCTCACCGGTTGCGACGACTTTCTGGTCCATCGCATCGATGGCGGCGGCATAGGTCGGGTCATAGATGTCGCGGATGGTCTTGCCGAAATAGTGCTTCTCGCCCATGCGGAAGACGCGTTGGGACTCGCGATTGTAGAACAGGTAGTGTCCTTCGATGTCCTTGATGTAGGTCACGAAGGGTGCGTTCTGGATCAGCGACAGAAAGATCTCCCGCAGCCTTCCTTCGGTTTCGGTCTGCCGCGTGGTCTCGCGCGTCGGCGTGGCGGCCGCCTGGAACAGGGCGCGCATTTCCTCCGTCGCGATGTTGACAGCCTCCTCCAGCGAGCGCGCACCCTGGATGCGCAGCAAGGCATTCGCTACGGAGGCAATCCTGTCGTCGGCCATGAAAGCCCTCTGGGAGATGCGCTCAGCGTAAAATATCGCGGCATCCCAGCCACGCCATCATAGCGCGTCCGGGCCACGCCGAAAGAGCGGATTTAGGGGTCAGATTTGCCCGATCAGGACCTTTGGTGCGGCACTCAGAGCCGCCTGGCGCCTACTCCGCCGCTTCGGCCTTCGCGATCACGCCATGGATGGCGTCGTAGTCGACCGGTTTGCGCGCCGTCCCGATGATGTTGAGCCCGCGCATCCTGCCGGCCTGAGCGGCGCTGTCGAGGTCCGGCTGGGAAACGCCGCTGATGACGATGACGTCACCCTTGAATTTGAGCGTACCAAGCACGCCGAGCAAAGCGTATCCATCGCGGTCGGGTATGCCGATATCGAGCACGACGATGTCTGGCTTCCAATCGGTGACCAGGCGCTCAAACGCCTTGGTGTGATCGAGGGTCGCGACCTCCAGAGAAAGGGCCGTGCCGGCGCGCTCGATGGTCGCGACGTCCTGGGGCTCGTCATCGACGATGAGAATCCGCCCCGTCTTTCTGGTCATCAGCGCGCTCCGTTCGTGAGGACGCCGCTATCCGAGACCACAAAGGGTTAAGAATCAATTGAAAATAGGTGCTCAGGCAGGTTCGACCACCCGGCGCCCGAGCTCCTCAAGCGCCGGCTGTATGCTGATCTCTGCCGTACCGACCGGTCGAACGCGTTCGCGTCGCATGGCCGCGTCGATCGCGAAGTTCAGCGCGCTGAGTGTGGGCAGGTAGTAGTCGGTGTCGGTGACGAAGCAGCGCAGCTCGAAATCCAGCTTCTCCTCGCCAATCGCGCGGAGAATGACACTGGGAGCCGGATGCTTCATCACGTGCTCACCCTCACGGGCGCAGGCAAGGAGCATGCTTTCGATCCGGCGCGGATCCGCGCCAAGCGGGACACTCAGCTTCACGATCACGCGGGCTATGCGGTTCTTGTGAGTCCAGTTGGTGACGGGGCTCGCGACCAAGGCGGAGTTCGGCACGATAACCGAGGCACGATCGAAGGTCTCGATCTCGGTCGACCGCACTGAAATGCTTTTTACGATGCCTTCGGTGGCGCCGACGACGATCCAGTCGCCTGCTTTGACCGGCCGCTCGATCAACAGCAGCAGGCCGGCGACGAAGTTCTCCACCACGGTGCGCAGCCCGAAACCGATACCGACGGAGAGTGCACCGGCCACGAGGGCAATCGACGAGAAGTCGATGCCCAGCACCATGATCGCGATCATGATGACGATCAGGCCACCGATATAGCCGACGCCCGTGGAGATCGAGTTCTGCATGCCGAGATCGAGTTGAGTGTTCGGCATCACCCGCTCGCGCACCCAGCGCTTCATCCCACCGACGACCAGGAGGCCGATGGTGGCAATGAGGATCGCGGTCCCCACATCGATCAACGACAGATTGATGTCGCCAAGGCGAATCTGGGTGAAGAACCGCACCAGCCAGGCATTGAGCAGTGTGGGCGAGATCTTGCAGGCGAGCAGAACCCCATAGATGACCGGCGGCCACAAGATCAGGTCCGCCGCAAGGCGGATCCAGAAGGTGAGGCGGCGGCCCGATTCCGGTGAGAGTCCTGTCGTGCGCGATAGTCTGTCGTAGAAGCGCCGACCGGGTGTCATGAAGGCGCCGATGCCTTCGCCGATAACTTCGCGCAGCAGCAGTGCACCGCCGATCAGCAGGGTGGATTGCGACAGAGCGGCAAGAAGATCGGTCGCCAACGACGCATAGCCACCCAGCGCGGCGACTAGCGCGGCAATGATGACCAGGCTTGCGATCGTCCGCACCAGCCAGGACAGGCGCGACTTGAAATGCGTGTCGGTGACCCAGTATTTCGCGCGCAGGCAGGGCAGGAGCACGACGACGGCGATGATGCTGGCAAAAAGCGCGATGATCGAGGCGAAGCTGTCGGACGGATGCAGCTTGGTCGGGCTCGAGACAGCATTGTTGGCAATGCTCAGCAAGAACAGCAGGCCGGCGCCCGTAACGACACGTCCGCCGAGCATCGCCGCGGCTCTCTCCGGCACGGGTATGATGCGCCAGGCGGGCAGATCTGGCGACAGGCAGGCGATCGTCAGGCCCGAGACCACGAAGAACAGGACGAGGCCGCCGCCGCTCGCCAGCACGAAGATGGGGAACGCGGGATCATACTCCTGGGGAAGGGTGACGACGAAAACGATATAGAGGGCCACGATCGCCAGGGACGGCAGCAGGATGCGTGCGATGGTGCCCGCCACCGCCGCAATCATCCGGTGGGTGTAGCTTGGCGTCTCCATCTCGGCGACCGGGCCCCACTTTGCGAGCACCCAGCGACGGACGGGAAACGCCAGGAATCCCGCAAGGATGAGAATGCCGATGCCGATCGCGATGGCAAGCCACCCCATCTCCGCGATCTCGAGATTGCGCCACCATTGCATCGCCGACGGCTGGATCTTCTGGTAGATGACGTCGGTGTCAGACAGCGCGTCCTGCCAAGTGCCCAAGGACAACGGCAGGGGGCCTTGGACCGCGAGCTTGCGCTGGGTCATCTCCTGCTCACGCCGACCCATCTCATCCTGGATTGCCTGGACCCGGGCGATGACCAGCTCTGCCCGCGTGACCCTGCCCTGGGAGCGCGTCAGCTCTTCCGACAACCTGGTGCGATTGGCTGTGATTCCGGGATCTTCTGGCGGCTGGCCTTCGGTCGGCGGTGCTCCCAAGCGGGCGAGTTGATCACGCAGCGGGTCCGTCTGCCCTTGCTCCTGCGAACGCAATGCCCGTGCTTCAGCCCCGAGGAGTTTCAGCGTGCGGAGGATCTCCGTATGGCGCTCTGGAGGCAGTTCGGACTCCGCCGCCAGAGCCCGCTCGATTCGCGTGAGCGTGGACTCCCAGTTCGCCAGCTTCGTCGCGGGCGAGTCCTGAGCCGCCGCGTGCCATCCGATTGCTGCAAAGAGGATGCCGAGGAAAGCCGCCAGGAATCGCCGCATGAGTCCTTCAAGACCGTGCAAAATATGGAAAACGGCCGCCCCGCAGCCTTTAAATCGGCGGCTAGACTAGCCAGCAAGGACTGCTTGTCCAGCGCCAACTTTCCATTAATCCGAATGGATTAAGGCTAAATGAAGGCGACGGTCACCTGGCCGAGGCCGATGAACTCCGCCGTTACCTGGTCGCCCGCCGCGACTGCCGGCGGCGTGAAGCAAGTGCCGGTGGTGATGATATCGCCTTCCTTGAGGCCGATGCCGCGCTGCGCCAGATGATTGGCAAGCCAGGTCAAAGCAATGCGCGGATCGCCCAGCACATTCGCTCCAGTTCCTTCGGCGATCACGGTGTCACTCTTGAGCGCGCGGACCCGCTGAGTTGAGAGATCGAGCTGCCGCCAGCCGTGCACCTCGGGGCCAAGCAGAAACCAGGATGCGAACGCATCGTCGGCAACGATCTGTGCCGCTCCGATCTCGGCAAAGCGATCAAAGCGCGCGTCCGGCACTTCGATCGCGAGGTGAAGCACGGCAACGGCATCACACACTTCCCGCTGCTCATAGGCCGCGTCTCTTGGCGGGAGGGCGCGTCCTATTCGGAAGGTGAACTCCGCTTCCATCACTTTCATATGCAGCGGTGCCGCCGGCAGGCGTGCACCATCCTTCAGCACGAAGTTCTTGAAGAGTCGGCCGGCGAGCGGTTCGGTAACGCCGATATGCTCCTGCCCGGCTTTGCTGGTCGCAGCGATCTTCCAACCCAGCACGGGCTGAGCCGCCATGGCGACCATCGCATCCTGGATCGCATGGCCCTCTTCCAGCGTGTGCGGACGCAGATGATCGGGCAGAGTATCGATGCGGCGCTGCTCAATGCGTGCTTGCCACAGCAGGGCGGCGGCCTGCTCGGTCTGCGATTGATCCATGATGTGCATCCCCCTGGAAGCTATGTTTCCCGGAGCATAGTCAAGGACGAGGTCAGTGGAAATCCCGGCTGCGGACGCGCAGGCGCTGATCGCCGCTGGTGGCGTATTTCACCTGGTCGCCACGCGCGATCACCCGGTCCGTGTCATGCTGCTCCTCATTCAGCGTGCGCAGCAGCGGGCTCAAATCCGTCACCCGATCCGCGACCACATGAATCACCAGGCCCTCGCGCTGCAGCTTCCCCTCGATTGCGACCATCCGGCTGCCGAGCACGATGCGGCGATAGGCTTCGAACACTTTGGGCCAGACCACGATATTGGCGATTCCGCCTTCGTCCTCGAGGGTCATGAAAATGACGCCGCTGGCGGTGCCGGGTCGCTGGCGCACCAGGACAAGGCCAGCCACCTTGATCCGCTCGCCGTTCCTGGCGGTCGCAAGAGTCTTGTTGGGTGTGATGCCAAACCTGTTCAGCCGATCCCGCAGCAGCGAAACCGGATGGGCGCGCAGCGAGAAGCCGATCGTGTGATAATCCTCCAGCACCTGCTCGCCCAGGCTCATCTCCGGCAGCGGTGCCGACAGATCCTCCGCCGGAATGTGAGACGGCCAACCGCGATCGGCTGATGTGTCGTCATCCGCATCGAACAAGGGCAATTGCCCTTCATCCAGAGCATGGATCTGCCACAAGGCCCGGCGGCGGTCGATGAACAGCGAGCCATAGGCATCGGCCTTGGCCAGGGTTTCCAGCGCGGCCGGACCCAGCTCGCTTCGGCGCCACAGATCGTGCAGCGTGCGATAGCCGGCGCCGCGCACCTTGATCAGCGCGTCGGCATCCTGCTTGCGGCAGCCATTGATCTCGCGGAAGCCGAGACGGAGTGCCAGCTTGCCGTCATGCGTGCGCTCGAGCGTGTTGTCCCATTCACTGACATTGACATCGACCGGCCGCACTTCGACGTCGTGTTCGCGCGCGTCGCGCACCAGCTGCGCCGGCGCGTAGAACCCCATCGGCTGCGAATTCAGAATGGCACAGGCGAAAACGGCTGGATGCCGGCACTTGATCCAGGCCGAGACATAGACCAGCAGGGCGAAGCTGGCAGCATGGCTTTCCGGGAATCCGTAGTCGCCGAATCCTTCGATCTGCTTGAAGCAGCGCT
Source organism: Dongia deserti (assembly GCF_003574735.1). Taxonomy (GTDB): domain Bacteria; phylum Pseudomonadota; class Alphaproteobacteria; order Dongiales; family Dongiaceae; genus Dongia_A; species Dongia_A deserti. The sequence continues at coordinate 14,631 of NZ_QORW01000012.1, read as the reverse complement.
CGGCAAAGTCGCGGCTATACTCTTTCGCAACCATGCCTTCGATGAATTTCTCCTTGAGGGTGCCGATCGTCCCGTTCCGCCGGAACGTCGCCATGGCCCGCCGCAGCTGATCAGATTCCGCAGGTGTGAAACCGGCCGCAACAATGGCGATGCGCATGGCCTGTTCCTGGAACAGGGGCACGCCATAGGTCTTCTTGAGGACCTCATGCAACTCCGCACGCGGGATGTCCGCTTTTTCCAGCCCATCTCGCCGGCGCAGATACGGGTGCACCATGTCGCCCTGAATCGGTCCTGGCCGGACGATCGCGACTTCTACCACCAGATCATAGAAACTGCGCGGCTTGAGGCGCGGCAGCATGCTCATCTGCGCGCGACTTTCCACCTGGAACACACCCACTGAATCCGCCTTGCACAGCATGTCGTAGACTTCGGGCTCTTCCGGCGGAATGGTGGCAAGTGTCAGCTTCTCTCCGCCGCAATGCTGCTCGATCAGCTCGAATCCCTTGCGGATGCAGGTCAGCATGCCAAGTGCCAGAACGTCGATCTTCAGCATGCGCAGCGTATCGAGATCGTCCTTGTCCCATTCGATAACCGTGCGGTCCTCCATCGCCGCATTCTCGATCGGCACATATTCATGGAGGTCGCCGCGTGTGATGACGAAGCCGCCGACATGCTGCGACAGATGGCGCGGAAAGCCGATCAACTCGCCCGCCAGGGCGATAACCTGGCCAAGGCGAGGCTCTTTGAGATCAAGGCCAGCCTGGCGGATATGCTGCTGAACGATGTTGTCATCGCCCCAGCCCCAGACCGTCTTGGACAAGCGATTGAGCACGTCCTCGCTGAGGCCGAACACCTTGCCCACGTCGCGCATGGCGCTCTTCGGGCGGTAGGAAATGACGGTCGCGGCGATGCCGGCGCGATGCCGACCGTATTTCTCGTAGATGTATTGAATGACCTCTTCGCGCCGCTCGTGCTCGAAATCGACGTCGATGTCCGGCGGCTCGTTGCGCTCGGCGGAGACGAACCGTTCGAACAGCAGGTCGACCTTGATCGGATCGACAGCGGTGATGCGCAGGCAATAGCAGACGACCGAATTCGCTGCCGAGCCGCGGCCCTGGCACAGGATGCCTTTGCTCTCTGCGAACCTGACGATGTCGTGCACCGTCAGGAAATAGGGCGCGTAGTTCAACTTGGCGATGAGCGCCAGCTCCTGTGCGAGCGTGCTTCGAACCTTTTCCGGTATGCCATTCGGATAGCGTTTCGCGGCGCCTTCCCAGGTCAGCTGCTCCAGGTGCTGCTGCGGCGTGAGGCCCTCGGGCACCGGCTCGCTGGGATACTCATAGCGCAGCTCGTCAAGCGAGAAACGGCAGGAATCGGCCAGGCGTGCGGCGTTCTCCAAGGTTTCCGGCCAATGCCGGAACAGGCGCTGCATCTCATCCGGTGATTTCAGGTGACGCTCGGCATTGGCAAGCAGGCGGAAACCGGCTTCCTCGATGGTCACGTGTTCGCGGATGCAGGTCATCACGTCCTGCAGCGGCCGCCGCTCCGGCACGTGATAAAGCACATCGTTAGTGGCAATGAGGGGCAGGCGATGCTCTGCTCCCAACTGGGCAAGCCTGCGGATGCGCCGCGCATCATCGCCGCGATAGAGATGGCTGGCCGCCAGATGTGCGTTCCTGTCGATATCATTGCGGAAACGTCTCAAGAATTCAGCAAAGCGTTCGTCAATCTCTTCCGGCGCCAGCGCCACCAATTGCTGACCGAGGCGATGATCCAGCACATCCGCATAGGTCAATTCGCACTTGCCTTTTTCCGTGCGTCGCTTGCCGAGGGTGAGCAGCGTGCACAGCCTGCCGTAGGCCGCGCGATCCTCCGGGTAACAAAGCAGGCTCGGCGCATCCTGGAGATCGAGCCGGCAGCCGACGATGAGGCGGATCGGCTTGAGGCGCTCCTTGATCTGATTGCAAGCATCATAGGCCCGCACAATTCCCGCCACCGTATTGCGATCCGTGATGCCGATCGCCTCATACCCCAGCGCAGCAGCCTGCAACGCCAGCTCCTGCGGCCGCGACCCACCCTGCAGGAAGGAGAAGTTGGTGGTGACCTGGAGTTCGACGGGGCGGAATATCATTTTTTCATTTCAGTGCCGGCTACCTTAAATTTCTGCCAGCCGATCCTAATGTGTTCAGATAAACGAACGAGAGAGATGAGATCGTTGTCACTGCTTAACGACAGCGATTTCCTGACATTCTCCTGCAGTTGAGTCCAATTACTGCCGAAGTGGCCCTGTCCAAGCCAGCCTAGAGCAATAAGGTCGATCTTCTGGGTATCTGAGAGAGCTTGAATGTCGTGCCTGATGCTTCGAAACACAGGAGTATCGAGATTAAGTTTGATGTCATTTGTATCAAGGCTCTTCCAGGTCTTTTCAATGTGTTCGAATTGACGTATGAAATCTTTGATCATCTCCTCCGAAAGTGAAATATTGTAACGGTCGTCCAACCTTTGGCAGATGAGAGCCAACGGTGTTCCTGCCAAACCTCTTCTTAATCTGTCGTCGGCAGTAACAAGGGAGCTATCGAGAGACTCTGCGCAAGCTAGATAGAGGCAGTCATATACCGGATGCTTGATCGACAGAGCTATCTGCAGTGCGCGGTCGATAAGTTCACTAACTGGTGACAGCGTAATCGGGAGGTCACGGAGAGATAGAGCAATCTTTTGGGCTTGCTCTTCTTCGATTTCACCTCGGATAACTTTTTTCCATGCAATGTTGCCGACTTCTGCTAAGAGCAGGTCGGGGGCATACAGGCGTTCTTCGCCTTTCAAAAGATACCGGGCGTGCTCATGCAGTGGTTCATCGATGAACCACTTGATCGCGACACTGGCATCTATAACCAGGCTCATCGCCGACGATCCTCACGCAGAAGCTCAGCGCTGTCAGTCTGACGAACGTTAGGAGTCATCGCGGCGATGCGATCAGCCTTTGCAAGGAAACGCTGTCTCCGCTCTTGCTCTCTGACGATGCCTGAGAGAAGTTCGCGCAATTCCGCTTCCAGAGATCGGTGATTTGATTTTGCTCTCGCCTTCAGTTTTGCGACGACCTTGTCGTCAAGATCGCGAATGGTAACGGTTGCCATCTTTGTTCTCCCTTTGGTGACAGCAAAATGCTAGCATAATGCTGTCACCTTGTCATCCGAACATCCCATGCATGAACCAGCGCGGAGTTGGTGTCGTTTGATAGAGCCCAGCGCGATAGAGCCAGAAGCGGCGGCCCTCGGAATCCTCTACGCGATAATAGTCGCGGATCTCGGCATCCTCGCCGCCGGGCAGCCACCATTCCGGGGCGATGCGCTCCGGCCCTTCGGCCGCGCGCACCTTGTGCAACACGTGGCGCCAGCGGAATTGCACCGGCGGATCGTCCGGGATCGGCGCCACGGCCTCTATCGGTTCCGGATGCGGCAGCAAGCGGATCGGGCGCTGCGATGCCTTCGGCCAATGCAGGCGCGGGCTTTCAGCGAGCGGCGGCAGGCGACGCACGGCACGCTCCGGAATGTGGCTCTCGCAGGTCTCGACGCGATGGACGGCGCTCTCGCCCAGCCGGTTGCTCAAGCGATCGATGAGCGGCGCCAGATCGTGGCGGATGGCGCTGCCCGCTTCGAAATCGTGCTGCTGTGTCGTCAACCGCTCCATCTCGCGCCCCGACAGGCGCATCGCTTCGAACCCGTCATCAGGGTGGAGCTGATTGAGCTTTTCCTCGAACAGGCGGAAGAGATGCGCGGCATTTAGGCTGGCACGCGCGGTCCCGATGGTGAGGCGCTGCGTCTCGCCATCCAGGCGATAGCAGGAGAGGTCCAGCTTGCGCGGCCCGCTTTCATGCGGCCGCAGCGCTTCCGTCAGCCGCTTCAGCAGCAGTGTGAGCGCGCGGTCGATATCGGCGCGTTGCGTGATCGGCTCGGCGAAGTCCATCCGCACATAGCATTGCGGCGGCGGCAGAAGGGGCGACAGGATCTCGTCCTGCCGGTCCAGCGCCTGGTCCAGCCGGTCCATGAGCCCGGTGCCGAACCGCCGCGCCAGGGCCGCGCGCGGCAGGGTGCAGAGATCGGCAATGCGCTTCAGCCCCAGCCGCTGCAATTGCGCGCATAACTCCCCCGGCAAGCGCAGCGCTTGCGGCGGCAAATCGGCCAAAGCGGCTCTCTGCTGACCATGCGGCACGATCGGGTTCGTACCCGCGCCGAAGCGCGCGGCGCCCCATGCCGCACCGATCGTATCTGCGACGGCGACGCGATAATGCAAGCCGAAGGTGCGCATGTGCCGGTCGAGATCGGCGAGCATCCGCGTTTCGCTGCCCCACAGATGCGCGCAACCGGCGATATCCAGCATCAAACCATCGGTGCCGTCGATTGCAACCAAGGGCGAGAAGCGTGTCGTCCAATCGGCGAGGCGCTTGAGGTCCGCTGCATCCGCTTCGGGATCGAGCGGAAGCACCACGACCTGCGGTACCCAGGCGCGCGCATCGGCCACTGCCATGCCGGGCTTCAAGCCGAGCGCCCGGGCAGCAGGGTTCACCGCCTGGATTTCCAGGCGGTTGCCCGCTTGCGCAGCCATGACTAGCGGCGGCTCTGCTGGCGCGCGCTCAGCCGAAGCGAAGGAGGGTGGCCGTTGCCCGCCCTGCTTCAGGTTCCGTCGCTGGCGCCGCCGATATTGATCGGTCGGCCAGTGCGGGAGCCACAGGGACAGGAAACGCCGCGCCCCGCTGTTGATCAGCATGATCGAACTCCATGATCCAGGAAGCTGCCGTCGCATTGCGGCAGCGCCAAAGATCGAGACGCCAATGCGCCGGCCCCAGCTCCGGCAGTGTTGTCAGCTTTTGATCCGGCATGCGCGCGTGAGGCTGGGGCGTAATACGCCAGCGTGTGACCGCTGCGATCGGCTGTGCGCGCTGTTGTTGCGCTGCTTCCTGCGTCCGCCAACGCCGTAATAAGAAGCAGGGAATGCCGACTTGTTCTGCCGCCAATTGCAGACGGCGCGTGGCATTGAGCGTCAGAACGCCTGTCTCTCCCACGACCGCGCTCAAGGATCGGCTGCGCAAGGCTTCCTCGAGCGCCCAGCACACTTCCGCATCGCGCCGGGCGGAAACGAGGATCAACCGCCGCAGATCAAGCCCGAAGGCGGCAAGACCAGGCGCATAGAGATCGGTATCCTGTGTGATCCAGGCGATCCATCCCGTCGCCGCATTGGACTTCAGTGAGCGCGCAAGAAAGCCGGCACCTGCCGCGCCTTGTTCCTCATCGCCGGCATGGCCGGCAATTTCATGGACAGCGCCGAGTGGAACACCGGCTTCCTGCAGATAGGCATCGACGGAAGCCATTCCGGTGGAAAGCACAGCTGCCGGTGCACGTGACTCCGACCGCAAGGCGGGAATGCCGGCAATTCGCTGTTTTAAGTGAGCCAAGTCGATCCGAGTGTTCATCGCCTGCAGCCGCATTCTGTGTTCTCTTTTTGTTCTAAACACTCCTGACTGTCAAGCGTCCCATCATCCTTAGAATGTCATTCAACATCTCTGAAAAAACACCGCTAAATGAATGAATTACATTGACTTTCACTCGTTTCGGTTCATGCCCCATTCAGGCGTTCATTGGTAGCTTCCCGGCACCAACTCGAACAACACGAGGAAGTCAACAATGAGGCCAACCATTCGTACTCTTCTGACCTCGCTTCTGATCGCCGCGGTCGCCCCGATGGGCCTGGCAGCGCTCGATCTCGAGCAGCCGGCCTACGCGAAGAACGGCGGCGGGAACGGTGGGGGTAACGGCGGTGGTAATGGTGGCGGCAACGGCGGCGGCAATGGTGGCGGCAACGGCGGCGGCAATGGCAACAACGGAAACCACGGCGGCAATAGCGACGCCGCGAAGAGCGAAGCCAAGGCAGCAAAGGTCGATGCCGAGGACGGCGAGGGGTTGCATCCCAGCGAACTCGGGAAGCTGAATGGCGTCCTGCACGCTTCCGACACCGCCATCGCGAATGCCAGTGCCAACTCGCCGCTCGGTATGGCGCGCGAATTCGGTGAAGCTTTGAGAGGCTTCCTCGGCATGGACGACGAGGAGACGGCGGACGAGGGCACGACCGAAGAGGGTGACGAGGTCGCCGATGAAACGACCGTCGATGAGCTCGGTGGAATGGTGGCCGGAATGACCAACAAGACGGTCACGGGCGATCAGGTCCAGGCCGTTGCCAACAAGCTTGGCATCCCGACCACCGATGAGGCGCCGACGGGCGAAACGACGGACGAGACCGCGGAGGAAACGGGTCCTGCGCTCGACCAAGGAACGGCCGATGCTATCGCCGCCGCGGCCAATGGCGCCCCCAATGACGACATCGACGGCGATGACGCTGGAGATGACACCGGTGATGACACGGCTGATGCTGGGGACACTGGTGACACCAGCGATACCGGTGACGAAACCGTCACCAACTAAGGCTGGAAGACTGCAGCAAGCTTGGCGCGGGAGGAAACTCCCGCGCTTCCTTTTTTGGGATCAGCGCGCTTCGCTGCGGCCGCGGCGCAACAGAAAGGCCGGCGTGTGATCGCCGAAGGCGAGGCCCGGCAAGCCGCCATCCGTGTGATGAACACGTCCATCCCGGCGCTGCGGACGGGGCGGATGCTGCTCCGTTTCCTGGTGATCCCGGCCGCCTGAACGGCGCTGGTGGCGGTTGAAGTGCGGCTCCTTGTCGGCCGGCAGGGGCAAAGCGACGCTGGCTTCCAGCATGGCGTGCCGGCCGATCTCGCGCTCCGGATGCGGCACCACCGCGTCGATCACTTCCTCGACCTTGCGCTGGCGCTTCTCTTTCTGCTGACGGCCGCGGTCGTGGCGGCTGCCCCGGCCGCGATGCTCCCGCCCGCTGGCCAGAGCGACGCCTTCCAGGCCTTCGATGGTGATGCGCGGGATCGTCGTGCCCACCAGTTTCTCGATCGCAGCAACATATTTGCCATCGCTCGGCGCGGCCAAGGTGAAAGCGTGGCCTTCGCGCCCGGCGCGCCCGGTGCGTCCGATCCGGTGCACGTAATCCTCGGCATGCATCGGAACGTCGAAATTGAAGACGTGGCTGAGGCCCTTAATGTCGAGCCCGCGGGCAGCCACGTCGCTGCACACCATCAGCCGCACTTCGCCGCGCTTGAACTTGTCCAGCGTCTCCGTGCGCGCCGGCTGCGACATGTCGCCATGGAGGCGCACCGCATCGAAGCCATGCTTGGTAAGCGACTTGAACAGGATCTCCACATCGCGTTTGCGATTGCAGAAGATGAGCGCATTGGTGACGTTCTCGCTACGGATCAGCCGGCGCAAGGCTTCGCGCTTCTGCTCGGCCTCCACTACCACCATGGCCTGAACGACAGTCGCGGCCGCCGTCGCTGGCGGAGCAACGCTGACCTCCTTCGGATTCATCAGGAACGCATCCGCCAGCTTGCGGATCTCCGGCGCCATGGTGGCGGAGAAGAACAGGGTCTGCCGCAGCTTGGGCAGCAGCCCGACGATCCGCTCGACGTCCGGAATGAAGCCCATGTCGAGCATCCGATCGGCCTCGTCGATCACGAGGATCTTGACATCGTTCATCAGGATCTTGCCGCGCTCGAACAGGTCGATGAGGCGGCCGGGTGTGGCGATCAGCACGTCAACGCCGCGGTCCAGTTTCTTTTCCTGATCGGTGAAGCTTTCGCCGCCGATCAGGAGCGCATAGCTCAGATTGGCGTTCTTGCCGTATTTCTCGAAGCTGTCCGCCACTTGGGCCGCCAGCTCCCGAGTCGGCTCCAGGATGAGGGAGCGCGGCATCCGGGCCTTGGCCCGGCCGCTGCTCAGGATCTCAATCATGGGCAGGGTGAAACCGGCGGTCTTTCCGGTGCCGGTTTGGGCGCATCCCAGCACGTCCCGGCCCATGAGAACCACTGGAATTGCTTGGGCTTGGATGGGGGTGGGCTGCTGATAGCCGACGTCGGCGATCGCTTGCAGGATAGAGGGGCTGAGCCCCAGTTCTTCGAACGTCATTATCTCAAGATGCGGGCATTTACTGGGATCGCCGAAGGGCGAAAGTGGGCAGGGGGAGCCCGATCCCGCTGCCGATAAGGTCGCGCGCACTATAGGGATAGGGCAAGCTTTGTCAATTCAACCGCTTGGCGCATAGTTTGCACTTAACTCAGACTTCATAAGTCAAATGGTGAGGGTCGGTGCTTATTCACCGCGGCGCGTCCCAGCCGCCGGCGTCGATCAGCAGCCCGGAACGAAGCAGATATCGCGATCATTGCGATCGTCCGGGCTGGGTCCGGGGAACAGCTTCACGACCGAGAAACGCACGAACTTCCGGAACCGCGGATCGTCCGGCCCGGAAATGTCGGAGACCGATCCCGTCAGGAAGGTGAGGGCAGACCCGTAGCCGGGGCATAAGGCCGCCACCAGCGTCAGATCGCCGCTTGTCGGTCCGCCGCCGGACGCCTGGCACGCCAGATCCTTATTCACGCTCCTGGAGCCATTGAAGGCGAGACGGATGCGGTACGGACTCGCATCGGTCGGAACAATCCCCGGCGGCTGAATAGTCTCGGATACCAGATCGTTGAACGCCTGCTGATCCATGCCGAAGGGGTTGCCGGACACATCGGCCTTGAGCGCCCGCGTATAAGGGACGAATTGGTACTGCTGCGGGTCGTAGCCCGATTCCACACGAATGCGATCAATCCTCCCGGGCGTGCAGCCGGTGGCCAGCGCACCGACCAGGAGGATCACAAGAAGTCTGGACATCGCTGTCTCCTCGGGGAATCTGTTCAAAGTCATTTGACGACCATCAACCCGCCAGCTAGGCATCACGTTTTCGAGACATGACCGTTCACCTTATCAAACTTTGTGTAGGCGTCAGCGACGTCAATCAACTCATCCAGGAGCATGAGCGACTGACGAAGCAAGCGCTCAAGCGCAAGAAGCCGGTCGAGGATCATCATTGGACGCGCATGCGCCCAAAGCGCGCCGACGAGGTGCTCGACGGCGGCTCGCTCTACTGGGTCATCCGCGGCGTGATCCGTGTCCGGCATCGGATTCTACGCTTGGATGACGTGACGGATGCAGACGGGCAGGAATACTGCTCGATCATCTACGACCCGAAGGTGACCCTGGTGGAGCCGCGGCCGCGTCGCGCGTTCCAGGGCTGGCGCTATCTGGAGGCGGAGGACGCGCCGCCCGATCTGCCCAATCAGCGGCAGGCGCTCGCCAATGCTGCGGCAGAAGGCGATATGCCGGCGGATATGCTAGCCGAACTTCGGACGCTGGGCCTGTTCTAGTTTGTCTCTGCGCCCGCGTCGTCTTGGCAGACGCCGCCCACTCCACAGGGAGACCGTGGCACGGGGAATTTCATGGTCCGCCGCTTCGGTGTCAGCTGCGCCAGAACGGCTTCCTGCATTCGTCGGCGACTTGGTGGGGCGAAAGCCCGATATCGCCGAGCAAATATGGATCGAGTTCGGCCAGCGCCCGGCGTTCGCGCCATTGGGAGAGCCACAGGACGATACCGCGCTCAGGGCGGCCAACTGGCTCCAGGTTCTGCGCCCATCGATAGAGTGCGTCGTACAACATAAGACCCTGAGAAACCCGCGCTTGGTCATCACGGATGCCGCGAGCCAGGCCAAGCGAGATCGCGCGCAGTCCCGCAGCTTCTGGTATCGTGGGCGCATTGTCGTTGTCCGCCTCACGCACGATGGCGGCGATCCGCTTCAACGCCGGGTCATTGAGCTTGTACTTCGCAAGAAGCATGTCGAAGCTGCATCCCCGACCGCCGTGCCAAAGATCCACGCCGGGAACGTCGAACGGGATGGCGCCCGTCGCGCTGGCGACGCCTATCACTTCGTCAACGTGCACGAACAGAAATGTCGGATCGCTGTCGATGAAGCGGGTGATCAGCCATGGGCAAGCGATGCGGTCGATCTTCGGGCGCTGTCTCGTGACCCATTGCATCGTCCACCTCCATTCGTTTTACCGCGATACAAAAAAGGTTTCGTTGCGCATCGGATCAGAAAACACCCACGGTCAGGTACAAGGCGAGTCCCGCTGCCGAGCAAACGGCCAGCACCGGGATCATCCCGACCTTGAAGCGGAATACCGCCACAAGCGCAGCGAGCGTCAGCAGCGATGAGAGGACGTTCACGCTGTCGAGCATTGGCACGTCCTGTGGGATGCCAAAGATCGAGACCTCGCGGACTTCCCTGAACAGGACGTGGAGCGCGAACCACACCGCCAGATTGAGCACAACGCCGACCACGGCGGCCGTGATCGTGGCGAGCGCGGCCGACAGCGCCTTGTTGCCGCGCAGCCCCTCGATGAAGGGAGCACCGAGGAAGATCCAAAGAAAGCACGGCACAAAGGTTACCCAGGTGGTCAGCAGTCCGCCAAGGATGCCAGCAACAAGCGGGTCGAGAGCCCCAGGCGCCCTGAAGGCGCCCATGAAGCCGACAAACTGCGTCACCATGATCAGCGGTCCTGGGGTCGTCTCCGCCATTCCAAGGCCGTCCAGCATCTCGCCTGGCTGCAGCCAGTGATAGGTTTCCACTGCCTGCTGCGCGACATAAGCGAGGACTGCATACGCGCCGCCGAAGGTGACGACCGCCATCTTGCTGAAAAAGACTGCAATGTCGGTGAATACATTCTCGCCACCCAGGAACAGGAAGAGCGCTAGGGTTGGTCCAAGCCATAGCAGCAGGAAAATAGCCGATACCCTCAGCGACCAGGCGAGCGGCGGCCGAGCGTGCGCAGGCACCCCGGTTCCAAGAGCGGTTTCCGCATCTGGAACAGCCTTGCCGTGACTGCCTCCGTGTCCGCCTGCGACCAGGAAGGGCTGCAACCCAGCGCGCCCGCCCACGAAGCCGATCACTGCTGCGCCCAGCACAATCATCGGGAAAGGCACATGAACGAAGAAGATCGCGACGAATGCAACGGCAGCAATGGCCAGCATGACATTGTTCTTGAGCGCGCGCTTACCGATGCGCACGACGGCTTCCAGCACGATCGCCAGCACCGCGGCCTTGAGGCCGAAGAAGATACCCCGCACCAGGCCAACATCTCCGAGAACGGCGTAGATCACGCTCAAAGCCATGATGCAAACCACGCCCGGCAGGACGAACAACGTGCCTGCCAGGAGCCCGCCCTTGGTCTTGTGCAGCAGCCAGCCAATGTAGACGGCGAGCTGCTGTGCCTCGGGACCAGGCAGCAGCATGCAATAGTTCAGCGCATGCAGAAACCTGTTCTCTCCGATCCAGCGCTTTTCCTCGACAAGAATGCGGTGCATTACGGCGATCTGTCCGGCAGGTCCGCCAAACGAGAGCGCCGCCACGCGCGCCCAGACTCGCACGGCATCCGAGAACGTGATCCTGTGACTCAGCGGGGTGTCAGCTCCGGCCGGAGCTGCCATGCTGGTCGGCGATCGCTCATTCATCGTGGATTTCCCGGCTTCTTCTGAAAATACAAATAGAGATCGTCGAGGATAGCCTTGCCCCGCGCGATCCTTTCGTTGTCGTCGGCGGTGGCGACGCAGATGCTGTCAATCAGTGTCTTGATGCCAGCCGCTTCGTCGCGGCCGAACTTGGCGTCCTTGAGATCGATGTCGTGCACGATCGCGGCGATGTCTTTCAGCGCGGCATGACGGAGTCCCGCCCGTTGCAGGAGCACCTCGAACGTGCAGCGGTCGCCTTCGTGGGTGTACTCAGCCTCGAACATGTCGAACCGCAGGTCGCCGGCCTCGGGCTTGTACCCTTTGCTATCGACGAACTTGAATTTGCCCTCGGGGTCGATGAATCGGTGGATCAGCCAAGCAGAGGCAATGCGATCGACTTGCACGCCACGGCGGGTGACCCAGGTTCTTCCCTCCAACTCGCCGGGCAGTCGGTGCTCGATTCCGTCACTGGCCATGACGCCTTCCTTTCTGACCCTCGCTTCCAGCGCGGAGACGATGCCTTCTGCCGTCTCTCGGCTGTTGGCGCCGAAAAAATCAATGGCGGCGATCTGCGTTAGCCGGGTGCGCAGCCGCGCGAGCTGGGCCCTAGTGTCCGCTTGCGGTCCATTCGAAGGCGCGTTCGCAAAGACCATGGCCAGCTCCCTGGCTTCCTTTGCCACAGCTTCGTAGTCAGCGTCGCGCTCGGCTCGGAACATCTGGCGGATCTCGTGGTCATCAAGGCCTTCAATCATCCGCGCCTCGCAGACCATAGCCTCGCCACCGCCGTCAGCGATCTCTCGCCGTATCCACTCGAAATCCTCCTGAGTCTGCTCGTTCGAGGGGAGAACATAGACGGAGTTCTTCACGCCAATAGCGCCGATCCCCTGCAAGCGCCGCCAGACCTTCACCCGGAAATAAGCTGGCTTCGCGGGCAATTGGTGGATCAGGAGCAGCCATCGCTCGGCTCCATCTTGCGCGTCCATCATGAGCCATTGATATCACCGTCCGGTCGACTTTGCAACAGTTGTATCATGCATAATATGCCTGTATCATAAAAAGAAATGAGAACGGAGAAAGCCATGCCATATTCAGTTAAGCCACTGTTATTCAAGCCTTCTCGGCTCCACGGATTGTCAGAGCGAATGATGGCCAGCCATTACGAGAATAACTACGGTGGCGCTCTGCGGAGGCTGAATGCCATCGAGGCGAAGCTGTCCGGCGTGGACTGGGATAAGGCTGCGGTGTTCGAGATCAATGGCCTGAAACGTGAGCAGCTGATCGCCGCGAACTCGGTCATCCTGCACGAGGTCTACTTTGATGGATTGGGCGGCGACGGCAGTGATCCGTCCGGTTCTCTCGCCGAGCACCTGGAACGCGACTTTGGCAGCGTCGAGGCTTGGAAGCGCGAGTTCATCGCGATGGGGAGGGCATTAGCCGGCGGCTCTGGCTGGGTTCTCCTGACTTGGTCAGCAAGGCTGGGCCGCCTCGTGAATCAGTGGTCCTCCGATCACGCGCATTGCCTCAGTGGTGGACAGCCGATCCTCGCGCTCGACATGTACGAGCACGCCTATCACGTGGACTTCGGCGCCAAAGCCGCTGCCTATGTCGATGCCTTCATGGCGAATATCCACTGGGGGCGCGTCGCGGAACGGCATGGCCGCGCGATGGAAGCACCGCACTTGTCCTCGGAAACCTCACGCGAGGGGGAAGCGATCACCGTCGAAGAACTGCGCGATATGCTCGCCCGAAATGGCGATGTGGTCGTGCTCGATGTCCGCTTGGCCGACGATCTCGCCAACGGCACGGACATCCTGCTTAGTGCCCAATACCGGGACCCTGCTCGGCTCGAGCAATGGGCCAAGGACTTGCCGAAGGATCGATTGGTGATCGTCTACTGCGTTTATGGCTTCCAGGTGAGTGGGGACGCGGCCGCGGCGCTCAGGCAGCGGGGATTCAACGCGCGCAATCTGACCGGTGGTATCGCCGCCTGGCATGCCATCGGCGGACCGACAATGCCGAAGAGCTAGAGGAGGTGCCGAGCCGTGAGGTGGATTACGAGAGAGCGCCCGAAGATCGACCGCATCGCTTGCCCGTGGCTGATCAGTCGCTTCATCGATCAGCAGCCCGAGTTTCTCTACGTGCCGAGCGACAAGGTCCTGGAGGTGGCGAAGCAGACTGGAGCCACGCCTTACGATATCCCAGGCGTTGAGTTCAGCCATGTCGCCGATAAGTGCAGCTTCGATGCATTCCTGGAGCGCTACGATCTGCACGATCCTGCTCTGGATCGGCTGGCCCTGATCGTGCGTGGCGCGGATACGTCCCGCCTTGACCTGACGCCGCAGTCGGCTGGTCTGTTCGCGATCTCCCTGGGTCTATCTGCCATCTTCGGCGATGACCATGAGATGCTCCGCCACGGCATGGTGATGTATGACGCTCTGTACGCGTGGTGCAAAAGCCTGCAGGGCGAGACGCATAATTGGCCGCCGCAGAATTGACGTTCGGGCGTGCGATCGAGTGTGCCGCGGACCATATACGACGATGCCGTGGAGGCGGCATCACGCCGAACGTCGGTCACTAGCGGGCGCGCTGATCCCAAAATTCGAACGACTTCGGCGTCGGAATCGACGGGAGAGTCTCGGTTGAAGAAGCCCGGCAATGCTCTCCTTTGCGCCTGGTGCGCAATTACGTTGAGCAAGGCTTGGATGCCAGGCGTCTTGGGAAAGCCGGGAGTCTGCGATATCCCGACGCACGAATTCTGGGCTTGCGATGCCGCGTGGTCGACCCCATCTTGGCAGAGCGGGGTTGTGGATAAGATTGTTGCGTTTTCCTCTTTACACCCCGCGCGGACTCGACTAGAAACCGCGCCGTCGAACGGAGCCGCTGGTTCTAGGTCGGCTCCGGAAACAGCAGCAGAAAATCGCTGTTAGTTCTGCGGGTGATGCCCCGAGGGGCGCTTGAATCACCCACCCGGCATCGCTATATTGCGCGATTGTCTCCGGCCGAATCAGGCCAGAGCGTCGCGCGTGCGACGCCCAGCTATTTGACAGAGTTGATATTGAGAGAAGGGATTCGCGGGCGGCGGGCTTTTGGGTGGTATCCGGAGCTTTTGCTGTTTTCGTGGATCTTGGGTTTGGTTGTTGTTGGTTGCGGCGGTGTGGAGCGATCTGTGCTGTTGGG